>NZ_JBIAID010000002.1:0-881414 GCF_042871115.1 Nocardia sp. NPDC006044 | reverse complement strand
GGGGGGGGGGGGGGGGGCGCGCTTGGGGGGGGCCCCCCCCCCCCCCCCCCCCCCCCCGCGGCGGGCCCGCCCCCCCCCCCCCCCCCCCCCCCCCCCCCCCCCACCACCCTGTTCGGGTAGTGGTGCAGGGCGCGGCAAAACGCGAGAAGGCTTATCGCGGTGGGCCACTCGTCACATGTTGGTGCCGTGCGCGCGGAGGGCGTGGCGGACTCGGGCGACTATTTTGTGGGGGTGATCGGTGAGGAGGGTGGCGCTTACTCGGATCAGAGTCCAGCCGAGGGCTTCGAGAGCGGCGGTGCGATCGATGTCGCGGGTGCGCTGGTGGCGATCGGTCCAGTGGTGGGCCCCGTCGTATTCGACACCGACTTGCCACTCCCGCCAACCGAGGTCGAGACGGGCGACGATGAAGCCGTCGGGCGCGGTGACCCGGATCTGGGTTTCCGGCGCGGGCAGGCCCGCCTGCCGAAGCAGGAGACGGGTGCGGGTTTCCGGGATCGATTCGGCGCCACCGTCGACGAAGGGCAGCACCGCAAGCAGGCTGGCGCTACCGCGAGCGTGGTGCTGGCATTCGGTGAATCGTTCGATATCTCCTGGAGTGAGTCGGGTCGCGTTGCAGAGAGCGTCGATCATCTCGACCGCTTCATCGAAATCGAGGCGACGACCCAGGTCGAACGCGGTGCGCGCGGGTACGGTGCACCGAAAGCCGCCGATATCGCACACCTGGTTCGCGGGGATTGCGTCGCGATACGCCCGAACACCCGTTGGCGGGCGGGCGCGACGTGGCAGGTTGATCTCGGCCGGTTTGTCATCCAGCCACCGGGTACCGTGCATCGCGGCCGCCGAGTAGCCGACCAGGATTCCCTCGCCCTTCGCCCAATGCCCGGCTGCTTGCGCTCTGCCTCGCGCGTCGAGCTGAACGCCTTTGCGGATGTAGACGTCTGGATGTACTCGATCGAAGTTCTTACGCAGCTCCCATCGACTCAGCTGCCCAGCCCGCATCGCCCAACTACCTGGAAACGGTTCGTCGAGTACACCCATGTCGGCGATCCTGCCCGGCCGCCCCTTACGCGAATCCGCTACCTGCGCGAGTTATCCCCAGTTCTCCCCAGGACTTCGGTTATCCACAACCCGTCCCGGGGAGCCCGCTTCATGCCGCGGGTGCGGGGTTTTCGAAGGGGACTCTCAGGTGTTGCGGGGGGAAGTGCTCAGGTGGGGTGGGCAGGGTTGGGGGTGAGCTTTGGTGGATCGGCTGCCCCGGTTCACCCATCCCCGCGGTCGGCGGCGTTACTCCTGGCGTCGCCGACCGCATACTTCTGTCGGGCTCAGGCCAGTAGCTGGAGGAAGTGTTCGACCTCGGCTTGGACGGCCGCTCGGGCGGGGGTGAGGTATTTGCGGGGGTCGGAAAGGGTGGGGGCGTCGGCGAGTGTGGTGCGGATGGCCTCGGTCATCAGGACGTTGAGGCGGGTGGCGATATTGACCTTGGTGATGCCGTGCTCGACCGCGGCGCGCAGACCGTCGTCGGGGACGCCGCTGGAACCGTGCAGGACCAGCGGGACCGGGACCTTGGCGGCCAGGTGCGCGATGAGGTCGTTGTCGAGGGTCGCGGTGCGGGTATGCATGGCGTGCGAGGAACCGACGGCGACGGCCAGGGCGTCCACGCCGGTGCCGGCGACGAATTCGACGGCTTCGTCGGGGTCGGTGTGGACTCCGGGGGCATGCGCGCCGTCCTTGCCGCCCACCTCGCCGAGTTCGGCTTCGACGTGCACGTCCCGCTCATGGCACCAGCGGGTGATCTCGGCGGTGGTGGCGACGTTGGCGGCGTAGTCGAGGGTGGAGCCGTCGTACATGACCGAGCGGATACCGAGTTCGACTGCGGCCCGGATCAATTCGGGCGAGGTCGCATGATCGAGATGGACGGCGAGGTCGGCGGTGCTGTCCGCCGCGATCCGCAGGCAGGCCAGGGCCAGCGGCGCGAGACTACCGTGATAGGCCGCCGTGTTCTCCGAAAGCTGCAGCACGACAGGCCGTTTCGCCGATTCCGCCGCCGCCGCGATGGCCTCGGCATGCTCCAAGGTGATCACGTTGAACGCGCCGAGCCCACCCGGTCGCGCGGCGGTGATCAAGTCGGATACGGGCGTCAACGGCATGGGTACATCTCCTGAGAACTCAGTACATCCGCCGACGGAGGATTCACGGGGCGGTTTCTTGGCGGGTCGGTAGGTCCAGTCGGGTGACGCGGACGGTGGGGGCGATCCGGGTGCGCAGGCAGCGGTCGATCTCGCCGGCGACCGGGACCACCACGGCGGCGGCGGAGGTGGCCACGGCGTCGGTGAGAATGGCAGGCCAGTCGGGGACTTCGTCCGCGGTGAGCGCGGCGATCACCGCGGCGGTGGCGGAATCGCCCGCGCCGGTGGGGTTTCCGGACAACGGCTCGGGGAGCGTGGCGTACCACGCGCCCTCGGCGGTGACGGCGACCATGCCGTCGGCGCCGCGAGTCGCGACGACGGCGCGGACACCGCTCTCGATGAGCGGATAGGCGGCGGTGACGACCTCGTCGGCGGTGGCCGGCTTGATGCCGGTGAGCCGGTGCAGCTCGTCGCTGTTGGGCATGAGGATGATGCCGGGGATTTGGGCGGCCAGCCGCAGCGCCTCGCCGTCGACATCGCAGATGGTGGGCACGTCGGCGGCGATCGCGGTGCGGGCGATCTCGGCGGGCAGCGACGGCGCGATGCCGCCGGGCAGCGACCCGGAGATGACCAAGCCGTCGACGTCGGGCAGCATGCCCGCGACCCGGACCGCCAGCTGTTCGGCGGCGTGCGGGTTGGAGACGCGGGCGCCGGGCTCCCACAGGGCCGTCGCGGTGCCGTCCTCGGATTCGCTGATCACCACGGTGCGGCGGACCCAGGGGAGCGCGTGCACGAAGTCGACCGGCATCTCCAGCTCGGCGGCGGCCGCGAAGGCGTGATCGGAGAAACCGGTTGCCCTGGCGTACTTTCCGAGTTGATTCAGCACCCGCGTGACGTTGATGCCCTTACCGCCGATGCGTTGTTCGACCGAGCGGACCCGATGAGCCTGGCCTCGTTCGAAGTGCTCGACGCGATAGGTCATGTCGTAGGCGGGATTCATCGTCACGGTGAGGATCACGACAACCACTCTCCTCGCCTGAGCACCCGGCGCAACCGCAGGCTCTGCTCAACGATCAGTAGGTCGGCGAAGTATCCCCTCCGCAGGTCACCGACGTCGGGTAGGCGCAGCGCCGCCGCGGGGGTGGACGTAGCCGCGAGCACGGCGTCGGTCAGCGACACGCCGGACTCGCGTACCGCGCGCGCCACATTGTCGAGCAGCGTGCTGACGCCGCCCGCGATCGACCCGTTCGCGATCCGGGCCACGCCCTGCCGCACCGTCACGGACTGCGGGCCGAGCTGATACTCGCCGTCCGACAACCCGGCCGCCTGCATCGCGTCGGTGATCAGCGCGACCCGGCCGGGCGCCGCCGCGAAGACGAGCGCGGCGAAACCGGGGTCGACATGCACACCGTCCCCGATCAGCTCGACCGTCGCCTGCCCGGCCGACGCGGCAACCAGACCGGCTCCGACCGGTCCGGGATCGCGGTGATGCAGCGGTGGCATCCCATTCGCCAGATGCGTCACCACAGCGCCGAACCCGGTGGGCCGCAGGGCCTTCGAGAACGAAGCGTAGTCGGCATTGCTGTGCCCCAGTGCAACAACCACATCGTGTTCGGTAAGCCGTTGCGCGACAGCGTCATAACCGGATCGCTCCGGCGCGACCGTCATCATCCGCAGATGCCCGCCACCGGCCGTGAGCAGCTGATCGGTCAGCTCGAGATCCGGATCGCGCAGGAACCGCGGATCCTGCGCCCCGCACCGCGCCTCGGACAGAAACGGCCCCTCGGCATGAATCCCGCCGATCACCCCGTCCGCAGCCAGCTCGCGCAACACGGCGGTCTGCGCGACCATGTCCGGCGCGGCCGCGGTGACAATGCTCGCGATCACCGTCGTGGATCCACGCGCATGATGAAACTCCGCCGCCGCCCGCGCTTCCGCGCCATCGACGGTGTCGAACCGGTGCCCGAAACCGCCGTGATTATGGATGTCCACCAGGCCCGGCAGCAGCGTCCCGGCGAACGGCGGCTCCGGCGAATCCGGATGCGCCGCAACCCACTCCGCGAACGGCAGTACGGAATCGATCCGGTCGCCCGCGATGGTGACCACGCCGTCGCCGAACTGCGCGGTCGCCGAAACGACTCGGCCGCGTACTACTTCCGTCGGCATCCGGTCACCTCCTGGACGAGCATCGGGCCGTGCTCGTCTCGGTACGGCGCGGCAGCCGTGGTGTCGTGCTCCTCGCCGGCGCGGTCCGCGGCACGTGCGGGCCCGATCACGCGAGCGCCCCTTGCCGGGCGAAGAGCGCCGCCCCGGTCAGCCCGGCGCGCGCGCCGAATTCACCGAGCACGACCTGCGGTGCCGGAACCAGCCGGAGTCGATCGGCGATGGCTTGATGCAACGGATCGGTGAGCGCGGCGCCGGCGCCGGCCAGTCCGCCGCCGAGGATGATCAGCTCGGGGCACGCGGCGTGCACGATCCCGATGAGTCCGTCGGCCAGCGCGTCGACCGCGTCCACCAGCACCGCTTTGGCGTCGGCATCGGTGTCCACCAGCGCGAATACTTCAGCGGCACCGCTGATTTGACGACCGGTGCGACGGGTGTAAGCGCGGGCGATCGACGCACCGGAGGCGACGGTTTCCACGCATCCGGTGTTGCCGCACGGACACGGCAGCCCATCCGGGCGAACCGGGATGTGCCCGTACTCGCCGACCTGACCATATGTACTACGCAACAACCGCCCGCCGACCGACAGGGTCCCGGAAATCCCGGTCCCGAGAATGACCACGCACACGTTGTCGTACCCACGCCCGGCCCCGAACCGCCACTCGGCCCAACCCGCAACGGCCACATCGTGTTCGATCAACACCGGAATGCCCCAGCGATCGATGAACCGGTCACCGACCGCGAAGTCCCGCCACCCGACATTGCTGCTGAACACCGCGATCGATCGAACGGTGTCCACAATGCCCGGCAGCACGACGGCCGCCCGGCCGACTCGACCCCGCTGCTCCTCGCTCAACTCACCGAGCAGCCGATCGCCGAGCGCCCCCATCACCTCGAACGCCGCTTCACCCTGCGGTGTAGCGACGGTACCGACCGCGAGCACGGTGCCCGCGGCATCGGTGATCTCGCCCTTGATCGTGGTGCCGCCGACATCGAGGCCGAGCACCAGCGCGTCCTGGGCCAACGCGTCCGGCTGCGGCGATACCGCAGCCGAACGCGTCGCAGTGCCGCCGCGGTGAGCCGCGGCCGACCCGGCAGTCCCGGCCGCGGGCCGGGCGGCACTCGTCGAGGACGTCTCGTTCGCCACTCCCATGCTTGGCACAGTAGTTCCCGGTGCGTCGGGCGGGGTGGCTCCAGCTTGGTCGGGTTTCACCGGGCCGGTCCGATCACTGGTCGAGGACGACCGAGCGATTGAGCCCACGCGGGTGGTCGGGGTCGAGGCCGAGGTCGGCCGCGCGCAGCACGCAGAGCTGGTGCACGCGGAGCAGGTCGGCCATCGGGTCGATGTCACGGTGCTCGAAATGCGCTCCGGTGCTCGCGATGTCCCTGGCGAAGTTCGGCACCAGCGGACCGAAGGCCCAGACCGCGCGACCGGGCGCCGAGATGGCGACCGGGCCGTGGCGGTACTCGGTGGCCAGGTAGGACTCGGTCCAGGACTGGCAGGATTCGCGCAGCTTGAGCCCGGATTCCTCGGCGATGGCGGCGGCGAAGCCCATGCCGACGAAGCTGATCTCCTCGGCGTGACGGACGTCGGCGAGCGAGACCGCCGGATCCTCGGCGAGCACCTTGCGCCCCTGCTCGATCACCGGGGCGAGGTCTTCGCCGAGGTGCCAGCGCAGGATCGCCAGCGCGGTGGTGGCGAAGCGGGTCTGCACCACCGATTGCTCGTCGACCTCGTCGATCAGGATCGGGTCGCCCAGCTCGAGCACCGGGGTACCCGGACTGGAGCAGATGACGGTGCGCGGAATGTGTGCTGGGATGTCCCGCATGGCATTGACCACCTCGGTGGTCGTGCCTGACCGGCATATCACCAGGTAGCGGTCGTAGTCGCGGCCGTAGCGGACCTCGCTGGCGGGCCAGGCGTCGGTCAGCCCGTGGCCTGCGCCCTCGCGCAGCGCCGCGATCGCTTTGGACATGAACAGGGAAGTGCCGCAACCGATCACGGCGACTCGCTCGCCCTTGTGGGGGAGGATGTCGCGATGCTCGGCAGCGATCGTTTCGGCGCGCGCCCAGTCGTCAGGCTGGGTGGCGACCTCGTTGGCCAGATGGGTGACGGGGGTGGGTTCGGCGGAGATCGGCACAACAACAGAATCCGCCCGGTGATCGTTCATGTCAAATTTACGAGCGAATCGGTCACATATGATCAAGCTTGGGTCTATGTTGATAGTCGGTCGATCAGTTCGATCCCATCATCGGCTGTCCAGTGGCGCCCGGTGTGCAAATTTGAAAGGTTCTACTCGTGAAAAGACCACTCCACGGCGTGCTTGCTGGGGTCGCGATGTTCACCGGCCTCGCGCTGGCGATCTCGTCCTGTGGGTTCGGCTCGAAAGATAACGCCGATTCCGACAACACGATCAACTTTTTAGCCCCGGCCTACAGCGACGGGGCCAACGGTACGAAGGCGCTGTGGGACGGGATCATCGCGGACTTCCAGAAGTCGAACCCCGACATCAAGGTGAACCTGCAGATCGAGTCCTGGAACTCGATCAACGACGTGGTGCGCACCAAGCTGCAGTCGAAGTCGACCACCCCGGACATCCTCAACATCGACGCCTACGCCAGCTTCGCCAGTGACGGCCAGCTGTACCCGGCCTCGGAAGTCGTTTCGCCGCAGGTGCTTTCGGATATCCAGCCCGGCTTCGCGAAGAACGCGTCGCTGAACGGCACGCAGTACGCGCTGCCGCTGTTCGCCTCCACGCGCACCCTGTTCTACAACACCGACCTGTTCACCGAGGCCGGCGTCACCGCGCCGCCGAAGACGTGGGCCGAGCTCACCGACACGGCGAAGAAGATCCAGGCGCTCGGCGGTGGGGTCTCCGGCTACGGCCTGCCGCTCGGCAGCGAGGAAGCCCAGGGCGAGACCTCCATCTGGACCTTCGGCGCGGGCGGCAAGTGGGCCGACGGGGACAAGGTCACCGTGGACACCCCGGCCAACCTGGAGGGCGTGCGCGCGATGCGCGAGATCGCCGATGCCGGTGTCACCCAGCCGAACCCAGGTGCGACCGACCGCAAGGACGTGATCAACGCGTTCATCCAGGGCAAGATCGGCATGATCGAGGGCCTGCCCCCGACCATCAGCCAGATCGCCTCGAAGAACCCGGCGCTGAAGTACGCGACCGCGCCGACGCCGACCAAGTCCGGCACCCCGGTGACCCTCGGCGTGGCCGACCACCTGATGGCGTTCAAGAAGGACGGCAAGAAGACCGAGTCGATCAAGAAGTTCCTCGACTTCTTCTACGGCGCCGATGTCTACTCGAAGTTCGTCTCCACCGAGGGCTTCATCCCGATCACCAACACCGCGGCCGCCAAGCTCGCCGCCGACCCGGTGACCAAGGCGTTCGGCTCCACCCTGGCGGTGGCACAGTTCTACCCGAGCAACAACCCGAAATGGGCTGCGGCACAGGGCGCCATCCGGCAGCAGATGGGCACCATCGCACAGGGCACCGACCCGGCCCAGGTGTTGCAGCGCATACAGGAAGCCGCGAAATAGCGTGCGACGGAAAGGAACTCTGGCGGCGATACCGTGGATCGGGCCCTCGCTGGTCTTGATCGCGGCTATCGTCGCCTTTCCCGCCTGCTACATGCTGTGGACCAGTACCCGGGATCTCAGCGCCTACGGTCAAGACCGGGGCGCGGCGGGCCTGGAGAACTTCCGCACGCTGTTCGGGATTTCGGAGCTGGGATCCGTTCTCGCGCACACGGTGATCTGGGTTGTCGCCGTTGTGCTGATCACCCTGGTGATCTCGGCGGGGCTCGCCCAGTTCCTCAATAAGGATTTCCCCGGCCGCACCGCGGTGCGGATGGCGATCCTGGTGCCGTGGGCCGCCTCCGTCGTGATGACGACGACGATCTTCTACTACATGCTCGATCCCGACGTCGGCATCGCCAACCGGTTCCTGGTCGATATCGGCCTGCTGGATCGGGGTTACGGCTTCACCAAGCAGCCGACGCCGGCCTTCCTGGTCGCGATCGGGGTCGCGGTGTTCGTCTCCATCCCGTTCACCACCTATACGATTCTGGCCGGGCTGCAAGCGATTCCGGCCGAGGTCAACGAGGCGGGGCGGGTCGACGGCGCCAGCGCGTGGCAGCGTTACCGCTTTCTCACGCTGCCGCAACTGCGTCCGGCCATCGCGGTGGCGACGATCATCAACATCATCAACTCGTTCAACTCGCTGCCGATTCTGCAGGTGATCACCGGCAGCATCGCGGGTTTCCAGGCCGACACCACAACCACGTTGATGTTCAAGCTGATTCGGCAGAATCAGCAGGTCGACACGGCGGCGGCGATGAGCGTGCTGAACTTCGTGCTGATCATCGTCATCATCGCGATCTATGTGAAGGTGGTCCGGCCTACACAGGAGGTCGACGGGTGACGGCGGCGGATTTGACGCACATCGAAAAGGTCACGGGCGCAGTGGCGGTGGCCGATTCGGACCCGCGGCCCGGGGTCCGGGCGAAGCGGCGGCGCTGGGAGCTGACCGCGGTCGGCGTGGTGCTGGCCGCGCTGTTCCTGCTGCCGTTCATCGTGATGGTGCTCGGCTCGCTGAAGAGCCGGGCCGAAATCCTGCGTATCCCACCGACTTACCTTCCGGAGACGTGGCATCCGGACAACTACTCCACCATGTGGGATACCCCGGAAACGCCGTTGCCGTTCAATCTGGCCAGCACGGTGATCATTTCGGTGTTCGCCACGGTGCTCGTGCTGCTGGTCGCCATCCCGGCGGCGTATTACACGGCGCGGCACAAGTTTCCGGGGCGCGCGGTGTTCCTCGGCCTGGTGCTGGTAACGCAGATGTTGCAGCCGACGGTGCTGGTCACCGGTTTGATCCGGGAGTTCTTCGCGGTCGGCATCAACGACACCTGGCTGGCGATGATCCTGGTGAACGCCGCGTTCAACCTGTCGTTCGCGGTGTGGATCCTGCACAGCTTCTTCGCCTCCATTCCGGTGGAGATCGAGGAGGCCGCGATGCTGGACGGCCTGAGCCGCTGGCAGATCCTGGTCCGGGTGAGCCTGCCGCTGGTCTGGCCGGGCATCGTCACGGCGACGATCTTCGTCATCGTCTCCTGCTGGAACGAATTCGCCGCCAGCCTGGTGGTGCTGACCACCCCGGAGAATCAGCCGCTCTCGGTCGCGCTGACCAAGTTCGTCGGCCAGTACGACACCTCCTGGCAATACGTGTTCGCTATTTCCACGGTCGGCATCATCCCGGTCGTGATCCTGTTCGCGTTCATCGAAAAGCGCTTGGTAGCGGGGCTTACCGCGGGCAGCGTCAAGTAGTTCCGCCGAAGCGGGTGGTGCGGTTCGCCACCCGCTTCCGGCATGTCATGAGCTGAATCACTGTCTGAGTCTGGACTTCTTGCCCACTATCTGAAAACATCCCTTACCAGTATCGGTAACGATCGGTAACGGGAAGGCACTTCGATGAACGTGCGCAATGGCGGGCGCGTGGTAGTCCTCGGCGTCATCGCGTTGATGGCGGCATGGACGGCACTCGGTTCGGGGCAGGCGGCGCCGGGGGAGCAGCAGGGGGTCCGGATCGAGCCGGCGCCCGCGCTCACCTTGCCGCCCGAGCTCGACGACTTCTACCGGCCGGCGGCAGGGGTGGTCGCAGCGGCACAGCCCGGCGAGATCCTGCGCGCCCGGGCGATCTATCCGGCGTTCATGGGCATCGTGCAGCTTAATGTCGATGCGTGGCAGTTGCTTTACCGCACCACCGACAGTCGCGGTGAGCCGATCTCGACGGTCACCACGATCCTGAAGCCGCGCGGTCCCGCCCCCGCCGGTGGGTCCAAGTTGCTGTCGTATCAGATCGCCGAGGACAGCGGCGCGCAGTATTGCGCGCCGTCCTATGTGGCCCAATCCGGCGCCATCCCGGTCGATTATGTGAACGCGGCGGAGACGCTGATTCCGATCGCCGCGGGTCTCGGACAGGGCTGGACGATCGCGATGCCCGACTATCAGGGGCCGAATTCGGCGTACGGCGCGTCGCGAATGAATGCCCAGGCAACCCTGGACGGCATCCGGGCCGCGGAGAATTTCGCGCCCGCGCAGTTGAGCGGGCCGGAAACGCCGGCGGCCCTGTGGGGTTACTCGGGCGGCACGATTCCCTCGGCCTTCGTCCCGGAGATCAAAGCGAGCTACGCGCCCGAGCTGAATATCGTCGGTATTGCCGCGGGTGGGGTCGCGGCGGGCGACTACGCGGGGGTGGTGCGGCACAACAACGGCGGCGTGTACGCCGGGCTCATCTCGGCCGCGATCGTCGGCATCTCGACCGAATACCCGGATATGCAGCGGGTGATGCGGGAAAGAGTAGATCTGCTCGGGCAATTCGTCATGGCCTCGAAGAAGGTGCTGTGCCATCCGCAGGGCGCCGTCCTGTTCCCCGGCTTCAACTATTTCGGCACATTCCAAGGCGGTGATCCGCTCGCCTTGCCCGAGATTCGGGAAGCGATCGCGGACAACTCACTCGGACAACAGCAGCCGACCGTGCCGATCTACTTTTATCACGCGCAGAACGACGAGCTGATTCCGATTGCCGGCACCGATTCGACCGTGCGGAAATACTGTGCCGAGGGCGCGCCGAGCGTGACTTATGTGCGGGAATTCGCCGCCGAGCATCTCTCCGGTGTGCTCTCGCATCTGCCCGGCGCGTTCTATTGGCTGAAAGATCGGCTCAACGGTGTCCCGGCACCGCAGGGTTGCTCGATTACCAGCCCGGTCAGCACCGTCGGCGAGCCGCAGTTCGGCCAGGCATTGGCGGAGATTCTGCCGCCCATGGCACAGGCCCTCGTCGGATATGCCATCGGCCAGCACAACTAGTCGTTGCCCCGGCTCGGACCACTGTCCGTGCCGGGATCGGGGCGAGCCAGCGGGTAGCATCGAACGGTGGCACGGCGGGAAGCGGAATCGAAGGACGGTCGCAGCTACGGCGGGCTGTCGCGGGAACAACGAGTGGCGCAGCGGCAGACCCGGTTGATCGATGCCGCCCTCGAATTATTCGGAACCCAGGGTTACGCAGCCACTTCCATCGAGCGTCTGTGCGCGGTCGCGAATGTGTCCACGCGCAGTTTCTACGAAGATATGGGCAGCCGTGAGGCTTTGCTCATCGCGCTGGTCAACCGGACCACCTCGCACGCGGTCGAACGAGCGTTGGAAGCGCTGGCGAAAACCGAGAACGACCCGCTCTCGACCCGCGTGGTCGAAAGCTTCCGCGCCTATCTCTCGGTGACCTGTGCCGATCATCGCTCGGCTCGGGTCTGTTATGTCGAAGTGGTCGGCGCCAGCCACAAAGTCGAGGAGTGGCGACGAGAGCAGCGGCGCTTGCTTTCCGCGTTGATCATCAGTGAGGCGGAACGCGGAGTCGAGCGCGGTGAGGCCAAGCCTCGGCGGTTCGATCTTTTCGCCCTCGCGGTGATCGGCGCGGTGAACTCGCTCGCTCAGGAATTGGTGCAGAGCACGCTGCCCGATTCGGTGATCAGCGTGGACGAAATTTGCGAGGAGATCGCGTATTTCGTGAACTCGGGGCTTGCGCTCACCTGATCTGAAATCAGCGCGACCAGTGGCAGGCGCACCTGTGCAACGCATCTGAAAAGATGTATTGCCGAATGTCTGGAAATCTCCTACAGTCGAGTCGGTTCCCTTGTTCCGGGGAGTCCAGGAGCGTGCTGCGGCCGGCGGCCTTCGCTCGCGGATCGAATGGGTGATCAATGATGATGACCGATAGCCAACCGAGGCGGCGCACCGCGCGCCGCCGCTTCACCGCGGCGATCGCGGTTCGAATCGCGGTCGGCCTTCTCACGGTTGCCTTGGTGCTATCGATCGCCGCGCCGTCCGCATTCGCGGATTCGTTTCCTGCCAACGGTTTTCCGAAGGCCGACGCGCGCACCGGATTGCCTGAGGGGTGGAATCCGGGGCCCGAACGCTACGGCGTCGGTGAGCAGAAAAATGTCGAACTGCCGATGGCGGACGGCGTGGTGCTGCGGGCGGACGTGCGGTATCCGACCGACGCGTCCGGCGCGCCCGCATCCGGCCCGTTCCCGATCGTGTTGACCCAGACGGCATATGGCAAGGACAGCGGCGGGTTCATGCGGCTGCTGTCCTACGAGGGGCTCGGGCCGCTTCTGCGGAACGCGCTGCCCAGCGTCATCGATGTGGCCGAGCAGATCAGCGACGCGGCGGGCTACGGCGACTACTTCGTCAAGCGCGGGTACATCAGCGTCATCGTGGACATTCGCGGCACCGGATCGTCCGGCGGGCAGTGGAGCATCCTGCAACCGCAGGAGCGAGAGGACTCCGAGCGGGTAATCCATTGGGCCGCAGGGCTACCCCATTCGACCGGGGAGATCGGGCTGTGGGGGCTGTCGTATCTCGGGATGAGTGAACTCTTCACCGCCGGTGTGCTGGAACCGGATTCGCCGGTCAAGGCGCTGTTTCCGCTGATGCCCGGCAACCACGCGTTCCAGGACCTGCTGGACCACGACGGGTTCTACAACACCGCGTTCCTGGCCTCCATGCTGCAATTCCCGATCACCCTGCTGCCGCAGCTCGACCCGATCCTCGGGCTGTACCGGGAGCCGGACAAGATGGCGAGTGTCTTCGTTGACCACCTGCTCGCGCACTTCCGGTCGGACGGCACCTGGCCCTCGGTGTTCGACGCGCTGCTCGACGGCGACAAGGCGTACAACGGCCCGTACTGGGAATCGCGCGCGATCGACAATGTGGTGGAACGGATTGCGGCGAACGACATTCCGACCTATCTGGTCGGCGGTCAATACGACCTGCTCCAAGACGGGACACCGCGTACCTTCGCCGGTTTGCAGAACGCCTACGCCGGACGCTCGCACAACGGCCCGATGCCGGCGGACGCCTCGTCCAGCGGTCGCTTCCAGATGCTCACCGGCCCTTGGTTCCACGTGCAGCCGGGTGAGCAGCGCAATACCGACATCGACCTGCACTCCATCCAGCTGGCCTGGTTCGACCGGTGGTTGAAGAACGACCGCAACGGCATCGACGAGACGAAGACGCCGCTGCACGCGATCGACATCAACGGCAACGTGATCGAGAGCGCTACCTACCCCATGCGGGAAACACCGACGCGGAACTTGTATTTGGCAGCAGGCGGCCGGTTGACCCCGGATCGTCCGGTGGTTCCGACAGGCTCGGACCGCGTGACCTTCAGTCCGGTCAACGGCGGCACCATCTGCAATGCGTCGTTCTCCCGGAACTTCTCCGGTGTCTACGAACTGCTCACCACGATGGCCGGCCTCGATGACCCCTGCGCGCAGTTCCCCGCGCACCCGGATGTGCCTGGGCTGCTGGATAATCCGCAGTACACGACCGACCCGTTCACCGAGCCGACGGTGCTCGGCGGCCCGATCGGCGCCACCCTGTTCGCCGTCTCGAACACGCCCGCCTCGGCGTTCAGCGTGACCGTGCAGGACATCGCGCCCGACGGCACGGCCCGCGCGCTGACCGACGGCCAGCTCGCCGGCAACTTCCGCGCGCTGGACGCGGATCGGACGTGGCGCGCCCCGGACGGCAGCGTGCTCGGCGCGTTCCATCCCGGCACGCGAGAGTCGATGCTGCCGGTCATTCCCGGCCAGGTGACCGAGTACAACGTCAAGATCCGCCCGGCCTTCCACGTCTTCGAACCGGGGCACCGTTTGCAGATCACCATCGGCTCCGGCGACGCGCCCACCCATATCGTCAACCCGAAGGACTATCCGGCGCTGCTCGGCGGCGTCTACGACGTTCAGCGCACCGAAGGCGCGGCCTCGTTCCTCACCGTGCCGCTGGCCGCCGCCGGGATGCACCGCTGAGGCGGCGGCGCTCGGTGTTGCCGCAGCCGCTTGGCATCGCCGCACCGGAAATCTCTACGGTCGGCAGCGTGCCTATGGTCAGATTGTGCGCGTGCCTAGAAAAACAGCAGGTCGGGTCCGGGGCGGTGTGATATGACCGGACCGACCGACCGTCCGCAGCGGTGGAACCGGCTGCTCGAACTGCTCGCCGAATCCGGGCGGCTGTCCGTGGAGGAGGCCGCCGAGCGACTCGGCGTGTCCTCCGCGACGGTCCGCCGCGACTTCACCGCGCTCGCCGAACAGCAGCTGGCGACCAGAACCCACGGCGGTGTCGTCGCGACCTCCGTCGCCTACGATCTGCCCGCCCGTTACCGGCAGACCGGCGGCGAGGCGAAGCAGCGGATCGCGGAACACGCCGCGTCCCTGGTGGATCCGCACAAGGTCATCGCGATGAACGGCGGCACGACCACCACCGCGGTGGCGCGCGCCCTGGCCGGCCGCACCGACCTCGGCATGACCGGTGACGAGCAACTGACCCTCGTCACCAACGCGCTCAATATCGCCGGCGAAATGGTGCTGCGCCCGCACATGCGCACCGTCGTACTCGGCGGCGTGGCCCGCCGCGAGTCCTACGAACTGCACGGCCCCCTGGCCGAACGCGCCCTCGCCGAACTTCGGCTCGACGAGCTGATCCTCGGCGTCAACGCCATCTCGGCGGAGGGCGGCGCCCAATGCCGTCACATCGATGAGGCCGGCGTCACCACCGAGATGGTCCGCCGCTCCCGCCACGTCATGGTCGTCGCCACCGCCGACAAACTCGAACGCACCGCCTTGGCCCGAATCTGCACCATCGAACAGGTCCAGGTCCTGGTCACCGACACCGACGCCGACCCGTCCGCGGTAGCCGCCATCCGGGCCACCGGCGTCCGAGTCGACGTCGTCTGATCGCCGCCCTGTTTGACGGGTGCCGGTCTGGGCAAGTCGGTGATCATGACCACTGAACCCGGTACAGAACGCTCGGACGACACCGAGGTGGACCGCGACGACGTTGATCAGCCGGATTCGACCGAGGATGCCGCGGCGACCACGGAGGATCAGGCGGCGGATATGGATTATGAGGGCGATACGCCCAACTAGGGATCCGGTTCGCGCAGCACCGATTTATCGATGAGATCTGCTCTTTCGCGCCGCCACGCGTAGTTCCGCTCGGGACCGTCGATGACCCAGCCCGGTAGGCCTTGGATGGCTTGCCGGGCTGTGCTGTGCCGGGAGTGGTAGATCGAGCGGGTTCAGCCATTGACTGGGTCACGGTGTCTCAATACTCTGAGTGGGACAGCACGTCCCATGTGAGTGTGTAAGGCAAGGTGAGCCGGCTATGGCCGATGTCGAGTCCGTTGCTTCCGTCGTTAATTCGAAATTGCATCCGCCCCGGTGGGCGCCGACGTTCATTCGCTGGCACGGCACGCCGGTGACCTGGTGGGAGTCGGTGAAACTGTCGGTCGGGATCCTGCCGCGGGTGCGCGATCACACGGTGCTGGATTACGTGACGAACTTCCCGGGACAGGACGACGTGATCGTCGCCCGGGTGCCGTTCGCGAAGTTCGTCATCGTGCGGAGCCCGGAGCTGGCCCGGCACGTGCTGGTGACCAACCAGAACAACTACACCAAGAGCCCGGACTACGACATGCTCGCGGTGGCGTTCGGGCGCGGGCTGGTCACCGATCTGAACGATGAACTGTGGCAGCGCAATCGGCGGCTCGTGCAGCCGATCTTCGCCAAGCGCAACGTGGATGGGTTCGCACCGGTGATGGTCGAGGCGGCGCGCGACGCCGTCGCCCGGATCCGGGAGCTGTCGGCGGACGGCGCGGCCGTCGACGTCAACGCCGAAATGAACCGGCTCACTTTGGATGTCACGTCGCGGACGATGTTCGGCACCGATATCACCGGGCCGATGTCGGAGGTGGTGCTGTACCGGCTGCTGCGCTTCTTCGGCCGCGGGTTCATGACGAACCTCAGCCATCCGCTGCATCACGCCGCGACCTGGCTGCACAAGCGCGGACGCCACCGCGACGACGCCGGCAATTCACGGCTGCCGATGCGGATCATGCGGGCCGCGGGCTGGGTGGTCGAGCCGCGCAGCATGCGCGACCTGCGGCACGCCGAGCACGTGGTCGACGGCCTGATCGCCGATCACCGGGCGGGCCGGATCACCCGCAAGGACAACCTGCTCGCCGCGCTGATCGACGCCTCCGACCCCGAAACCGGCTACCAGTACACCGATCAGGAGATCCACGACGAGCTGATGACGTTCATCGGCGCCGGCATGGAAACCACCGCGACCGCCCTGACCTGGGTGTGGCAGCTGCTCGCCGAACACCCGGAGGCCCGCGACCGCCTGCGCGACGAGGTGGCCTCGGTGCTCGGCTCCCGCCCGGCCACCGCCGCCGACCTCGACCGCCTGCCGTGGACCCAGGCCGTGGTCGCCGAGACCATGCGCGTGCTGCCGCCGGTGGTCGGCCTGGCCAGAACGGCGAAAGCGGAAGACGCGCTGGGCGGTTACCGGATCAAGCCGGGTACCACGGTGATCACGCTGATCCACGGATCGCACCACAACCGGCGGGTGTGGGAGCGCCCGGACGAGTTCGACCCGAGCCGCTACCTGCCGGAAAACGTTGCCCGCGAACACAAGCGAGCCACCATGCCGTTCGGTGCGGGCAAAAGAATGTGTGTCGCTTCGGGATTCGCGAACATGGAGGCCGCGCTCGTGGTCGCCACCTTCGCCCAGCAGCTGCAATTCGACGCGGTGTCGGATCAGCGCGTGCGCCGGCAGATCTCGTTCACCGGCGGCCCGGACGGCCCGCTGCCGATGCGCGCCCGGTTCCTGCCGGAGCTGGAGCGCGCGGACACCGCCGTATAGTCGGATCCGTGAAACCGCCCGCCCACATGCGTACCCATCGCAGGCGCTCGGGCGGTCATCGCTGGGACGAGCACAACTCGACCCGGCAGGCGCAGATCCTCGAGGCGGCCGTCGCGCTGATCGAGGAGCTCGGGCCCACGGCCGAGGTGTCGATCCAGCAGATCGCCGAGCGCGCCGGCCTGGCCCGCTCGGTGGTCTACCGGCAGTTCGACAACCGTGAGGACCTGGACGCCCGGGTCCGCGAGTACATCATGGATCACTATGTGTCCGAGGTGGAGTCGTTGCTCGTGCTCGACCCGGCCAAGACCGGGGAAGAGATCTTTTACGAGGTGATCTGCCGGGTGGTGAGCTGGGCCACGGCGCATCCCCATCTCTACCAGTTCGCGCAGAACGGCCCGGGGCGCTCGTCGGGGGAGACCAGCCTCACCATCGGCAGGCACCGGGTCGCCGAGACGCTGTGGCAACAGTTTTCGTCCTGGACCGGCATGCTCGCCATCGATGTCGAACCGTATCGGCCGCTGGCCTACGGGCTGGTCGGCTTGGTGGAGGGCATCGTCACCCAGTACCTGAGTACGCCCGCCGGACCGGAGCGCCCGGACCAGGAAACCATTGCCCGCATGCTCACGGCCTCCGCCTGGCACCTCTTCGCCGGCCACGCCGCCGATCTCGGCTACCACTTCGACCGGTCCGCCACCATCGCGGAGGTCCTCGCCAAACTCTTCGCCGACGCCGCGGCCCAGAAAGACTGAGCCGCAACCATTTCGGTGCGAAAGATCAGGGCGCCGAAGCCACCGGCACGGCCGCCGGCACGGCCTCCGCGCGAATGTTGCGCATCCAGACCAGGAATCCCCACGCCACGAACCCCGCGTAGACGAAGTACAGCGTCGCCGACGGGTAGTAACCCGCCTTGACCAGCAGCGGAATGCCGACGATGTCGACCGCGATCCAGATGAGCCAGAACTCGGCGAGACCACGCGCCATCCCGTAGGTGGCCAGCACGGAACCGGTGAAGATCCACGCCTCGGCCCACGGCCCGTAGGAACCGATCAGCTCGAAGAGCTGGGCGAAGGCGGCCGTCCCGGCGAGCATGGCGACGACGAGCACGAGCCGTTCGCGATTGCTCGCCCAGCGCGGTTCGACGCCGCGATGCTCGAGACCGGTCTCGTTGGCGTGCCGATGCCAGCTCCACCAGCCGTAGACGCTGACCGCGATGAACATCAGCTGACGTCCCGCCTGCCCGGCCATGTTCAGATGCTGCGGAGTATTGAACACGCCGCCGACGAAAACGGTGAACAGCAGCGCGTTCCCGGCGATGCCGATCGGCCAGGCCCAGACCCGCCTGCGCATGCCGCCGAGCGCCGAGGCCAGGCCGAAACCGTTGCCGATCACCTCGCGCCAGAGAATCTCCGAGCCGGCGATGTGCAGCTTGGCGTCGAGCAGCGCGTAGATCGGGTTCACCTGTACTGCAACCAGCGCACGCGCGGATGTCATCCACGTGCGGGATATCGGCTCGTGCCGATCGGAAATCCGGTGTGCACGCGGGTTCGCGTAACGATCGCGAAATCTGGGGTCGCGATTCGCAATATCTGTGCAACGGGCTGCTTCTAGGGTGACTTTCATGAGCGTGGAAAGCAGTGCCGGGGGGACCGGAATTCACATCAGTGGGTTGACCAAAACCTTCAGGGTGGGGCGCAAGACGGTGGCGGCCCTCGACTCGGTCGACCTGCACACCGAACAGGGCACGTTCCTGTCGTTGCTCGGTCCGTCCGGCTGCGGCAAGTCGACCGTTCTGCGCATCCTCGCCGGCCTGGAGACACCGAGCGCGGGCAAGACGCTCATCGATGGCCAGACGCCCGCCGAGCTGGTCCGCAGGCACGAACTCGGCATCGCGTTCCAGGACTCGGCGCTGCTGCCGTGGCGCACGGTGGAGTCGAACATCAAGCTGCCCTTGCAGGTGGCGGGCCTGACCCCGGACCCGGCGCAGATCGCCGACCTGATCCAGCTGGTCGGGCTGGACGGCTTCGAGAAGGCCAAGCCGGCGCAGCTGTCCGGCGGCATGCGCCAGCGCGTGTCGATCGCCAGGGCGCTGGTGGTGAAGCCGACCGTACTCCTGCTCGACGAACCGTTCGGCGCCTTGGACGACATGACCAGGCAGCGGCTCAACCTGGAACTGCTGCGGATCTGGACGGAGAAGCCCGCGACCACGCTGATGGTCACGCACGGCATCGCCGAGGCGGTGTTCCTCTCCGACGTGGTCGCGGTGATGAGCCCGCGACCGGGCCGGGTGCTGGAACTGGTGGAGATCGACCTGCCGCGCCCGCGCACCCCGGAGATGATGCGCACCCCCGAATTCCACAAGCTGCACGACTACCTGTCTGAGCTGCTGTTCGGGAAGTCCGGCACCGGCGGCGCGCTGGGCACCGACGCGGGGAAGTCCAGCACAGGCGCGGTGCAGGCATGAGCGACGACAGACAACGACAGGCACGCTGTCGGTGGCAGGCGAGGCCGGGGTGGCATCGGGTGCGCTCGTACGGGCAGCCCAGGCGGTCGGCCGCGCTGTGCGTCCGGCGTGGTCAGGGAGGCCGGGGATGAAGCGGATCGGCGGATTGCTCGGCGTCGCCGGGCTGATCGGGGTGTGGTGGCTGCTCGCCGCGCTCGGGGTGGCGGGCGGCACCGTGCCGAGCCCGTGGACGGTCGTGCACACGATGTACACCGACGGGTGGGGGCTCTACGGCCCGAACTTCCGGATCACCGCGCTCGGCGCGTTGAAGGGATTCGTGTGGGGCAACGGGATGGCCATCGCGCTGGCGATCCTCATCATGCTGATTCCGCAGATCGAATCGCTGGCCACGCAGCTGGCGATCCTGAGCTACTGCACGCCGCTGCTCGCGCTCGGGCCGATCATCCTGGTGGTGTTCGGCGGGCGCACCCCGACGGTGTTCCTGGCCGCGATGTACTGCTTCTTCACCACCATGGTCGGCACCGTGACCGGGTTGCGGTCGGCGGATCGAACGAGCCTAGACCTGGTGCGGGCCTACGGCGGCGGGCGCTGGCAGCAGCTGTACCGGGTGCAGCTGATCTCGGCGTTGCCGAATACGTTCGCCGCGTTGAAGATTGCCGCCCCGTCGGCCGTGCTGGGCGCGATCATCGGCGAGTACCTCGGCGGCGTCGACAGCGGCATCGGGGTCGCGTTGACCGCCGCGCAGACGGCCTACAACGTGCCCCGCACCTGGGGCATGGCGCTGGCCGCGGCGGCGCTGGCCGGACTCGGCTACGCGGTGGTCGCGCTGGCCGCCCGCGTGGTCGCCCCGTGGACCGCTCGGGAGGCGCGATGACCACGAAAGAGGGAGGGGCGATGAAGGTTGTCCTGCGGATCGGGAAGTTCCTGTTCCCGCTGTTCACCTCGCTGCTGTTGATGCTGGCCATCTGGTACGTCTTCCTGAAGACGTTTCCGCAGGTCGGGCCGCGGGTGGGCAAGTCGCCGGAAGACATCTGGCGCTACCTGGTGACCTCGCGCGGCGCGAGTGCGGCGCGCGCGGTGATCATCGACGACCTGCAGATCACTCTGCGGGACGCGGCGATCGGGTTCGCCCTCGGCATGCTGGCCGCGCTGGTGGTGGCCGCGCTGTTCGTGTCGTTCGCCGCGGTGGAGCAGACCTTCCTGCCGGTGGCGATGCTGCTGCGCTCGGTGCCGCTGGTGGTGCTCGCCCCGATCATCGTGCTGGTGTTCGGCCGCGGGCTGGGCGGGGTCACGGTGCTGGCCGCCATCGTGGTGTTCTTCCCGGCACTGGTGATGATCATGGCGGGGCTGCGCAACGCGCCCCGGCAGGCGATGGACCTGGTGGCCGCGTACGGCGGGTCCAAATGGACCGGTCTGCGGATGGTCGCGGTGCCCGCGGCGCTGCCCTCGGTGTTCGCCGCGGCCCGGATCTCGGTGCCCGGCGCGCTGATCGGTGCGTTGCTCGGCGAGTGGCTGGGCAGCGGAACGGGATTGGGCGCCAGCCTGATTCGCGCCATTCCGACGTTCCAGTACAACCAGCTGTGGTCGTCGATCGTCATCGTCACGATCGTCTCCGTGCTGCTCTACGCGGTGGTGGGCGTCATCGAGAATCTGGTGCTGGCCCGCTTCGGCGCGGACGCCGGGAGGTCCTGAATCCCGGTGAAATTCGAGCAAATCACCGCTCGGAACGTCAAAGTAAAGAAAATGAAACGCAATCGACCTAGATTCGCTCCATGACACCCGTGCAACGCTCTTCGTTCGGGCCTTCACTGAACCGACGGTCTCTGTTTCGTTACTCCGCCATGGCGGGCGCCGCCCTCGGCGGTGCGGGCCTGCTCGCCGCGTGCGGCGACAATGCCGCCGACTCCTCGGGCGGTTCCACCGCGGACGGCTCCAAATACGGCACCGTCGCGGTGCAACTGTCCTGGCTGAAAAACATCGAATTCGCCGGCGAGTACTTCGCGGACAGCAAGGGTTATTTCAAGGAGGCCGGTTTCGGCTCGGTCAATCTCATCGCGGGCGGCGCGGCCAGCACCTCGGTGGAGGCCGGGCTGGACACCGGGAAGATCTGGCTCGGCCTGTCCGCCCCGCAGACCACCGCCAAGGCGGTGCTGGAGGGCCTGCCGGGCAAGATCATCGCGACCACCTACCAGAAGAACCCGTTCGCGATCGTCAGTTCGGCGGCCAAGCCGATCAAGACGCCGGAGGACATGCGCGGCAAGAAGATCGGCGTGCAGGACACCAACCAGCTGATCTTCAAGGCGCTGCTCACCGCCAACGGCCTCAAGCCGAACGACGTCACCATCGTGCCGGCGCAGTTCGATCCGTCCCCGCTGGCCAACGGCGAGGTCGACGGCTGGGTCAGTTACGTGACCAACGAGCCGATCACCTTGACCGCCAAGGGATTCGCGAACACGCACTTCCTGTTCGCCGACTACAACCTGCCGCTGGTGGCCGAGACGCTCACGGTCAAGCAGTCCACCATCGACAAGGAGCGGGAGAAGCTGAAGGCGTTCCTGGTCGCCGAGATCAAGGGGTGGAAGGACGCGGTGGCCAATCCGGCCGAGTCGGCCCGGCTCGCGGTCGAGGTGTACGGCAAGGATCAGAAGCTCGACCTGGCCGAGCAGACGAAAGAGGCAGTGGCGCAGAACGATCTGGTCACCTCCGCGGACGCGACCGCGAACGGGCTGCTGACCATGACCGACAAGCTGATCGAGCAGAACATCACCGCGTTGCGGGCGGCCGATCTCGATATCAAGGCCGAGGAGTTGTTCGATCTCTCGGTGCTGCGTGAGGTGTATGCGGAGAACCCGGGGCTGAAGGCTTAACTACTCAGTCCGACAACTGTTTTCAGCGGCGCCTGGGTGTTGGAGTGATCGAGCGAGTGCCGCCCGGACTGTTCGGTCCTGGCGGCAATCAGCTCGGCGGCGATCGCGATGGCCATCTCGGTGGCGGTGCGGGCGCCGAGGTCGAGTCCGGCGGGGGAATGCAGGCGGGCCAGGGTCGCCTCGGTGAAGCCGCCCGCGCGTAGGTCTTCCATGCGCTGGGTGTGCACGGTGTGTGCGCCCATGGCGCCGAGGTAGCCGAGCTCGGGTAGTCGGAGCGCGACGGTGAGCAGCGGGATCTCGAACTTGGGGTCGTGCGAGGTGACGACAATGCCGGTGCTGCCGTCGATTTCGCCCGCGGAGGACAGCGTGTTCAGGTAGCGGTGCGGCCAGTCGACGACCACCTCCGCGCCGGGGAACTTCTCCGGTTTGGCGAAGTTCTCCCTGGAGTCGCAGATGGTGACCCGGTAGCCGAGCAGCCGGGCCTGCACGGTCAGCGCGGCGGCAAAAGAGTTGGCGCCGAAGATGATCAGCCGCGGCGGCGGGGCGAACGACGCGACGAACACATCCGAATCCGGCAGGGCGAGCAGCTCGGTGCCGTGCTTCTTGTCGGTGACCAGGTGCTGGCCGATCAGGTCCGCGTCGGAGTTCCACACCACGGTGAACACGGTGATCCGCCGGTGCGCGGCGATCTCCGCGGCGACGAGCGGAAACTCGGGAAAGTGCCTGCGCGAGAACGGTTCGGTGAACACGTCCATCGTGCTGTCCCGGTCGGCGATGGTAGCCACGCCATAGCGGTGCAGCGCGCGCCGTCCCGTGCGGGCGGCCTGCAGCACCGCCTCGTAGGCGATCTCCTCCAGCCCGCCGTCGGTCACCGCGCCGTAGACGCCGCCGTCCGGATCGACCAGCATCGCGGACCCGATCGGTAACGTCGCGGAGCCCATCGTGCGCACGATGGTGGCCAGCCCGCCGGTACGCCCGGAATGCCACACCCGCAAGAGGTCATCGATGATGTCCCGCATCTGCTCGCTCCGATCACCGTGCGGACGAGGCCGGGTAGTCACGATCGACGCCCGTCGCCAAATCGTCGCACGTGACGCACACCATATCTGCCTTGCGGGACAAATAGGTGCGCGCGCCTGAATCTCCTACGGCCTCCTGACATATCGAGGTCCAGTGCTTGTGCGCGAGCACAACCGGATGCCCCGGCGTGTTGTGGAACACAGCCCGCGCGAGGCCGCTCGAGGAGACGAAGGCGGCGGCGGTGACCCGGGCGACGACATCCGCGCCGACGTCCGGAGTATCCACCGGCATGATCGCGGCGAAGCGCGCCGGGGTGCGCGCGGCGGCGATCAGCCCGGCCCGCACGGACGCGCCGAGCCCGGTGGCCCAGTCCGCGGCCCAGACGTGCTGGACGCCCGGCGGAAGGTGGAGCGGGCGCGGATCGGGTCCGGTGGCGCCGAGCACCACGATCACCGGATCGCAGCCGCCGTCGCGCAGCGCGGCCACCGCGCCGCGCAGCCAGGCGCCGCCCTCGGCCAGCGCCTTCGGCCGTCCGTACCGGGTGCCTGCGCCCGCGGCGAGCACGATGCCCGCGCAGGCGGGCGGGGCGGCCGGGCGATCGGGTACAGCCATGGCTACGACGTTAGTCCGGAACCGCGGTGCGCGCGTGCCGGAACAGTGCTGCTCGGGGACCTGCGCGGCCGCATTCATTGCGGCGACACGCCGAGGGTGATCTATCTCTTTCGGGTGGCGGCCGGGCGGGTCGTATTCGATGCTGGTCCGATGACAGACGACGAGGCGGGCCTCGCCGGGTTCCACGCGCTGCCCGAAGGGGCCGCCACCGAGGCATTGCTCGCGTGTTGCTCTTCGCCCGAATGGGCGCGGGTGCTGGTCGCGGGGCGGCCGTATCCGAGCGTCGATGCCCTGCTCGCCGCCGCGGACGCCGCTCTGGCCGGACTGCCCGAGCCGGAGATCGATCGAGCGCTCGCCGGGCATCCGCGGATCGGCGAGCGAGCGGACACGGCGGCCTCGGCGCGCGAGCAGGCGGGGGTCGCCACCGCCGATGACGCGGTACGGTCGGCGCTCGCGGGCGGGAACCGGGCCTACGAGGCGCGGTTCGGGCACATCTATCTGGTCTGTGCGAGCGGCAGATCGGGCGGTGAGCTGCTCGCGATCCTGGAGGCGCGATTGGGCAACGATGCCGAGACCGAAAGGCGGGTCATGCGAACCGAACTGGCGAAGATCAATCGAATCCGGTTGCGCGCGTTGCTGGCGGCGACCCGATGAGCTCGCTGAGCACGCATGTGCTCGACGCGATGCGCGGCGCGCCCGCCCGGGACGTCGCGGTGACGCTGTATCGCGGTGCCGAGCAGCTGGATTCGGGCGCGACCGACGCCGACGGACGGATCGGCGCACTGGGCGGCGCGCTTCCGGCGGGCGTCTATCGCCTGGTGTTCGCGACCGGACCCTATTTCACCGCACAACAGGTCGACACCTTCTACCCCGAGGTCTCGGTGAGCTTCGAGGTCACCGAGGAGCGGCACTACCACGTCCCGTTGCTGCTGTCGCCGTTTGCCTTTTCCACCTATCGAGGGAGCTGAACCGAGCATGGAATTGACCGGGCCGATCGTGCTGTCCGACCACCGATACGGCAAGGCGGAGAACCGGATCGTCCGGATCTGGCGGCAGCATTCCCGCCACGAGATCCGCGACGTGAACGTGTCCACCGTGCTGCGTGGCGATTTCGCCGAGGCCTACACCGCCGGTGATCAGCGCAAGGTATTGCCGACCGATACGCAGAAGCAGACCGCCTACGTCTACGCGAAACAGCCTGGACTACAGACGATCGAGGACTACGCGCTAGCCCTGGCGGGGCATTTCGTCGACGACGTCGAGCCGGTGACCAGTGCCCGGATCGAGGTCGACGAGTATGCCTGGCAACGGGTTTCGGTCGACGGCAAGGAACACGATCACACCTGGGTCCGGCAAGGTCCGGAGGTGCGCACCGCGGCGGTGACGGTGGCGGGAACGGGTGCGGACCGGCGGGCCTGGGTGGTCGGCGGGGTGAAGGATCTGACCATTCTGAAGTCGACCGGTTCGGAGTTCGCCGACTTCCTGACCGACGAATTCACCGTGCTGGCGCCGACGCACGACCGGATGCTGGCGACGTCGCTGGTCGTGGAATGGCGTTTCGCGGGGACCACCGGCATCGCCTGGGACGAGGTGTACGCCGGCATCCGGGCGCGATTGGTCGAGACGTTCGCGACGCGGCATTCGAAGGCGTTGCAGCAGACGCTGTTCGAGATGGGCAAGGCCGCGCTCGAGGCGTATCCGGTGCTGGCCGAGATCCGGCTCGCCGCGCCGAACAAGCACCATTTCGACTACGACCTGGCACGCTTCGGTATCGAGAACAACGGCGAGGTCTACCACGCCGCTGATCGTCCCTACGGTCTGATCCACGCGACTGTGCGGCGGGCCGACGCACCGGAGGCAGGACCCGCATGGACTCAGTGACCATCATCGAGGGTTGTGCCGTCGCGACCGTCGACGCCGCAGGCACCGAATACCGCGACGGCTATGTGGTGGTGCGCGGCAACCGGATCGAGGCCGTCGGCGCGGGCACGGCGCCCGCGCCGGACGCAGAGGTGCGGCGTATCGACGGCCGCGGCTGTCTGCTGACGCCCGGTCTGGTGAACACCCACCACCACCTCTATCAGTGGATCACCCGCGGCCTCGCCGCGGACAACACGCTGTTCGAGTGGCTCACCACGCTCTACCCCATCTGGGCGGGCATCGACGAGGAGGCGGTGCGGATCGCGGCGACCGGTGGGCTGGCCGCGTTGGCCAGGACCGGCTGCACCACTACGACCGATCATCACTACGTGTTCCCGCGCGAGGGCGGGGATCTGCTCGGCGCCGAGATCGCCGCGGCCGCCGAGGTGGGCCTGCGTTTCCATCCGTGTCGCGGCTCGATGGACCTGGGCGCGAGCTCCGGTGGCCTGCCGCCCGATCACGTGGTGCAGGCGCTGGACGACATCCTGGCCGACAGCGCGGCGGCCATTGCCCGGCACCATGATTCGTCGTTCGATTCGATGCTGCGCATCGCGCTCGCCCCGTGCTCGCCGTTCTCGGTGACGCCCGAACTCCTGCGCGAATCGGCGGCACTGGCGCGCGAGGCCGGGGTGCGTTTGCACACCCATGTCGCCGAGACGATCGACGAACAAGACTATTGCGCGGAAACATTCGGCTGTACGCCTGCGCAGTACATGGAGCGGCTGGGCTGGGTGGGCGCCGACGTCTGGTGGGCGCACGCGATCCACCTGGACGACTCGGCGATCGAGACGATGGCGAAAACCGGTACCGGCGTGGCGCATTGCCCCACCTCGAACGCGCGGATCGGCGCGGGCATCGCGCGCACCGCGGATCTGGTGCGGGCCGGCGTGCCGGTCGGTCTCGGGGTGGACGGCGCGGCGAGCAACGAGGCCGGCTCGATGATCGAGGAGCCGCGCAATGCCCTGTTCTTCGCGCGCAACCAGGGTGGCCCGCGGGCGATGACCGTGCGAACGTCGTTGGCGCTGGCCACCATCGGCGGCGCGCGGGTGCTCGGCCGGGACGCCGAGATCGGCTCGATCGAACCGGGCAAGCTGGCCGATCTGGCGCTCTGGCGGCTGGACACCCCGGCGCACGCTGGCATCGACGATCCGGTGACCGCGCTCGTCCTCGGCTCGGCGCCGCCCCTCGCGGCGCTGATCGTGAACGGGCGCGAGGTTGTTCGTGACGGCAGGCTGCGCACCGTCGACGAGGAGACCGTCGGACGCCGAGTGGCCGGGGCTCAGGCCGCGCTGGTGGCCAAGGCGGGTTGACGCGCTACGCGGCGAAGCACCGCGTGCCGTGCAACAGCGCCGCCGCGGACCGCGTTCGGTCATCGGCCGGGCACCAGTCCACGTCCGGCTCCGGCGAATCGGCGGGAGCCCGCAAGGCGAGCAGGCTCATGATGTCGGGCAGGGTGCTGCCGAGTTCGGCCGCATGCAGCTGCGCGACTTCATGATTCAAGCCGGCCGGGTACAGGCCGCCGAGCACGATCATCTCGGCGAGCACCATGCCGGCCATCGCCTGATTCCTGGTGAGCCGCCGGTGGGTCGGCAGGTAGGACAGGATCCACTTGCCCCGGTCCTGCTCCGGCAGGTCGACCCGGAATGCGGCCTCGTGCGCGACATCGCTCGTGATGAGCCAGTCGGTGGCGCTGATCGCCATCGCGGGACCCCTTTCGTCCGCCTTCGTCACAATGTTCACGTGACGCCCTTTAGGGTGCCAGTTCTTTTCGGCGCGCCGCGATCCCAGCGGACGCGGCGGTTTATCGGGTCGGCCGAATTACTTGACCTGGGAAAACGGCACTGCTACCAAGGAATTAATCACAATCAGCGTCTCGATTCTCCGGTTCCGGCGCACCCTGCCGGGCCCATCGCGCGCGGGAGGGTGGCGGGATGGATCGATCCGGCCGGACCGAACGATGGCGTCCCGGCGGCAATTTGACCGCCGAGCAACGGCGGCGGCTGCGGGATCGGCTGGCCGATCTGGGGTTGACCGAAGTGCAACTGCTCGAACCGCTGGCCGCGGAGCTGCGCCAGCGCGGCTACCGGCCGCGGGCGGCCTGGCGCTACGCCAACGGACTGACCCAGGCCGCGGTCGCCGAGCGCTACAACGAGGTGACCGACAGCGCCAGGGCCGCGATGAAGGCCAGCCGGATCTCCGAATACGAGGCGTGGCCGTTCGCCAGGGACGGCGCCGACCCCGACGATGAACACCACCGGCCCAGCGGCGCCCGCCCGACCATCCGGGTGCTGAAAAACCTTGCCGCCATTTACGGTACGGCCTGGGACCAGCTGGTCGATGTCGCGGATCTGGCGTACATGCCGCATACCGAACGGATGGAGTACCACGAGGCGGTGGCGCGGCGATCCATCGGCAGGCAGCCGGTCCGCGCGGGTCACGACCTGCCCGCGGAAGTGCCGCATTTCACCGGCCGCGAGGGTCCGAAAGCGCAACTGCGCGAGCGGGTTACCGCGCATCTGAGCAGCACGGCGGCGGCCGTGCACGTCATCGCCGGGCTCGCCGGGATCGGCAAGACCGCGCTGGCCAGATACGCGGTCGCGGTGTTCGGCAGGCATTATCCCGACGGCACCGTGTGGGTCGACCTGCACGGTTACACGCTCGGCCGCGAGCCCCGCGAGCCGGTCGACGTGCTCGAACAGCTGCTGCTGCAGATCGGCGTGCCGCGCGAGACCATCGAAACGGACCTGGCCGGGCGGGCGGCCCGCTGGCGCGCCGCGACCCGTCAGCGCCGGATGCTGATCGTGTTCGACAACGCGCTCGACAGCGCGCAGGTGAAACAGCTACTGCCGCAGGCGCCCGGCTGCTTCGTGCTGATCACCAGCCGCAGCAAGCTCACCGGGCTGGCCGAGGCCGTACCGTTGCGTCTGGATGTGATGGAGTGGGCCGAGGCCGAGGAACTGCTGGTCAAGCTCGGTAACCTGCGCGCGGGGTACGACCGGGACGCGGTGCGCCAGATCCTGCACACGGCGGGCCGATTGCCGCTGGCGATCCGGCTGATCGGTGGGCAGATCGCGCATCACGGCGAGGCCATGCTGGCCGACAGCGCGGCCGATATCGCGCAGCTGACCGAACGAATCAAACGCGCGCCCGCGGACCGCACGAATGGTTCGGCGGCCGAACATCTTCTGGATCGATTCGCGGCCGAGGACGAATCGTTGCGGGCGGCGTTCGAGCTGTCCTATCAGCGATTGCCGGAGGCGGGGCAGCAGCGCGCCGTCCGGTTGCTCGGCTAGTTTCCCGGCCCGGAGATCACCGCCGAGGCGATGGCGACCATGGCCGCGGTGCCGCTGCGAGAAGGAAAAATGTTGGTGCGCAGGCTGTTCGAGGCGGGATTTCTCGATCCCTCACCCGGCGGCCCCGGCGGGCCGCGCTATCGGATGCACGATCTGACCCGGCTGTGTGCGCGCCTGCACGCGGAGCGGGAAGACTCACCGGCAGAGTACGCCGCGGTGATCGATCGGCTCGTCGCCGACGGTCTCGCGGTGGCCCGCCGCGCCAATACCAACCAGGTCTTCGATCCCGCGGGCAGCGAGCACCTTTCGAATCCCTCGGCGGACGCGGCCCGCGCGCGAGCCTGGCTCACCAGGGAGCGCGAACTGCTCGTCGGCTGCCTGCGTGACGCCGAACCCAGCTCGGCCGCCGCGGAATTGGCTACCCGGCTGGCCTCGCATCTGTCCGGCGTCGGGCACTGGTCGCTGGCACTGCGGCTCTACACGCGCGCATCGGAGATCACCACCAAGGTCGGCGACCGGCGCGCACAAGCCTGGGTGCTGGTCGGCAAGGGGCGTGTCGATCGGCTGATCGGTCAGCATGAGCAGGCGTGCAACGGCTTTCGGCTGGCGCGCAAGATCGCCATCGAATTACGGGATCGGCAATGTCAGGCGGCCGTGCTGTGTGAGCTGGGTCAGACGGCCCGGGTCACCGGCGATCACGCGGCGGCGCGGGGCTATTTCAGCGAGGCCCTCGGCATCGCGCGGGACATCGACGATCAGCCGACCGAATGCGATGCGCTGGACGGGCTCGCGCACGTCGAGCGCGCCTCGTCCGAATACCGTGCGGCCTGGAACTGTTCGGCACAGGCGCTGGCAATCGCGGAGGCCATCGACGATCCGGTGCGGGTGGCCAGCGCGCAGTGGGGGTTCGCGGAGGTGATCCGGCGGCTCGGCGATCCGGAGGGCGCCGAGCGCAGGTATGCCGAGGCGCTGGAGATCGCCAGGGGATTGAATCATCAGAAACTGGAGGGGGATGCGCTGCGCGGGCTCGGGCATATCGAACGGCTGGTCGGCGAGCACGAGACCGCGCGTCGCTACTTCGACGACGCACTCGAGATCGCCCGCCGCATCCGTGATCGCTACGGCGAGGGCTGGACCCTGTGGGGGCTCGGCAATCTCGCGCGCAAGGCGGGGGATCACGCTGAGGCGCTCGGCCTGTTCCAGCTGGCCTATGACATCGCGGTGGAGATCAATGATCCACTCGGGCAGGTCGATGCGTTGCGCGGGCTGGGGCACATCGACCGGCACTTCGGCCGGTTCGACGCCGCGCGTCGGTATTACCTCGCGTCGATGGATGTGGCACACCGAATCTGTGATCCGCTCGGGCAGGCGGACGCGCTGCGCAGCCTGGCCGGCGTCGAGACGGCGACGGGCTCGCCGGCGCAGGCCGACGCGCTGCTGGCGCGGGCGCTCGCGCTGTACGACGGCATCGGCCTGCAACTCGCGACTCAGGTGCGCGCGGATCTACGGCCCGGCGCCGGGGCGTAGGTCAGCCGCAGCGGCGCGCCGCCAGCAGGGCCAGAGTGTCTGCGCAGGCACGCATTTCGCTGATCAAGACGTGGTGTTCGGTGTCGGGGGTGGCGCCACGCGGTCCGAACAGCGCGCATTCGATCCCGGCCCGGCTCAGGTGGGTGGTGTCGTTGCCGCAATAGGAGTAGGGCAGCGCCAGTCCGGTCTCCTCGACCCGGAAATCCGAGACCTGCGGCAGCAATTCGGCGATGTCGCGGACCACCGAGCAGTCGGCGGGCATGTCCATCGGCGGCATATCGGCGCCGCCGACCCGGAATTGCGGATCGACCGGATGCTCCATCGTGATCTGCGCTTCCGGGAAGGCGTCGCGGGCGTGATCCAGCACGACGTCGATGGCCTTGCCGACCTGATGCGGCTCATACGGGGGTGGATAGCGCAGGTCGACGAGCGCGGTGGCTTTGTCCGAGCAGTAACTCACCCCGGACAGGTCGTGGCCCTCGCCGCGGCCCGCGATCAGGCTGGCCACCTGGAGCCTTGGCAGCGGCGGGAATTCGTGATTGTGCAGGCCGAGATCGGCGGAGTCGAGCAGATCGAGCACGCGACGCAGGATCGCTATCGCGTCGACGCCTTCGTGGTGCCTGCTGGTGTGCGCGGTGGCGCCGCGCACGACGACGGCGAACTTGTGCACGCCGGCGGTGCGGGTGATCACCCGGCGGACCGAATACGGCTCGGGGACCACGGCGGCGTCCGCGGTGAGGCCGCTGCGCAAGGCATGCCGGGTGCCGATCCCGCCTTGTAACTCGCCGACGACGAACTCGAGCAGCAACGGCCGGTGCAGCGCAATGCCGCTGCGGCGCACCGCGATCGCCGCGCCGAGGATCGCCGCCAGACCGCTCTTCATGTTGTGCAGGCCCGCGCCGTAGAGCCGGTCGCCGTCGCGGCGGGCGGCGAACGGCTCGCCCGGGAAGTCCCGGCCGAGCGGATCCATGTCGAGGTGGCCGTTCAGCAGCAGGGCCGGAGTGCCGTGTTCGGGGCCCAGGCGCGCGACGGTCTGCAATCGGCCCGGCGCCACCTCCTGGTGGTAGGCATGAATGTCATTGCGGGCAAGGGTGTTCCGGACGTGGAAGGCCAGCGGCGTCTCCTGCCCGGTGAAGGACGGGACCGCGGTGAGCCCGGCGGCGAGCTGGACGAGTTCGTCGTCGGGCAGCTGGTCGGCGAAGGTCGTTGTGGAGCTATTCACGCTTTCTGAATCCGATCAGCAGGACATCGCGTAACCCGGCGCCCTCGGCGGGATCGGTCACCGTGATTGTCGTCGTGTAGTGCAGGACTCGCTCGTCGTCGAACACGTAGGAGTCGAGCGGTTGCTCGAGGACGAAGCTACACAGCTCCCGCTCCGGTTCGTAACGGTCGTAGAGGGCGGAGCTGCCGCCGGTGATGTTGGTCCGCTGGATGAGGTGCGCGGAGCCGGCGATGAGGCCGTCGCGATGCTTGCCCTCCGGCGCCGGGTGGCCCGGCGCGATCAGCCGCATGTAGTGAGCGTCGACCAGGCAGCGCGGGGTGGTGTCCGCGGCCAGCACCCCGTTGGCCGCGAGCAGCCGGGCCACCGCAGTGGCGATCTGCCTGGTCGGCTCGGTCGCGGGGTGGTCGGGCGCGATCAGTTTGAAGGCGCGTTCGATATCGCCCGCCACCGGGTTGACCTGCCTGGACTGCATATAGGGCGGTGGGTCGGCGATCGCGGTGAGCGCGTTGGCGCCGTAGTCGGCCAGCCGGGCCAGCTCGAGGTCGAAGCACTGGTAGGCCCGCCGCCGGTACTGCTCGCCGCCGGGCAGCCAGTGGTCGAGCTCGGTGTAGTCGCGGAACGTGCGGCGCAGGACGTGCAGGTCGCGGTCGGTGAGGGGGAAGTCGGTGGCCGTCATCATCCAGGCGGACGGTGCGTCCTCGGCGCGGGGCGCCGGCAACTCGTGGCCGGCGGTCGCCGCCCGCTGGTTGGCGTTTATCGGTGGCCCTTCCGCGTCGGGACATGCGCTGCCGACAGGGAGGCCGTCGGTGGCACACATCAGTAAGGGGACGGCCCGCGTGTGCGTGGGAAATGTCACACAGACCGGGCCGCGATGGAGATTAATCCGGCAGCCGCCCGGTTGTCGAGTGTGTGCGGTGCTCGATCCCGCGTGTCGATAGCGCGCCGCGGACCGGGGGGTCGGTGGGTTGCGCCGAGCCGGCGTTCGCGGTGGGTATTCGCGCCGGTTCCATGCCGCTGCGCAGGAGCCGAGCATAAATAGACCGGCAGGTATTTAATAGGCATTAGGCCAGTTCAGGGCCTATGCGGAATAGTGGAACGAGGTCGCCTCTGACTGTCGGAGGCGCAGGGACCGTACGTCGAGCGCCGACAGGCGCGCGGGAGTGGAAGAGGCAGGCCGGACGCAGCCAGGTAACGGCGGCGCAATCTGGGCGGGAGTTGCGCAACATCGCGGCAACTCCTCGCTCCTAGGGTGGCCGGACACGGCAGTGGAGTGAGGTGAGACGTGGACCTGGACACGATCCGGGAGGTGGTGCCGGCCCGGGAACGGGCGGACCTGAGTGCGATCGGCGGTTCATGCGCGGTGCTCGCCGGCGGGACCTTCCTCTTCTCCGAACCGCAGCAGCACCTGGACCGGCTGGTCGACATCACCGCGCTGGGCTGGCCCGCGTTCACCGAGGTGCCGGACGGACTGGAGATCGCGGCGACCTGCACGCTGGCCGAGTTCGCGGGTTCGGTGCCGGGGCGCGAACTCGGCGCCCCGGTGTTGCGCGAAGAGTGGCCGGGGACAAGGTTGTTCGCGCAGGGCTGCCGGGCATTGCTGGCGTCGCACAAGATCTGGCGGACCGCGACGGTCGGCGGCAACATCTGCATGGCCCTGCCGGCCGGCGGGGTGCTCGCCGCGCTGGCCGCGCTCGACGGGGTCGCGCTGGTGTGGGGTGCGGACGGCGTGGATCGCCGGATTCCGTTGCGGGACTTCGTGTGCGGACCCGGTCGCACTGTGCTGCTGCCCGGTGAAGTGCTGCGCTCGATCACCGTGCCGACGTCGAGTCTGCTGGCCCGCACCGGTTTCCGGAAGATAGCGCTGGCGCCACTGGGACGATCCGGATCCGTGGTGATGGGGCGGCGCGACCCGGATGGCCGATGCGTGGTCACCGTCACCGCAGCCACCGAGCGGCCCGTTGTGCTGGATTTCGCTGGGGCGCCGAGTGATGCCGAAATCGATATGGCGGTCGGCGGGATAGATCCGGCGCTGTGGTTCGACGACCCGCACGGTACGCCCGACTGGCGTGGCCACGTCACCGGTGTCCTCGCTCGTGAAGTGGCCGCTGAGTTGCGGGCCGCGGAGCGGGAGCGACTATGAAGTTCGAGGTCGACGGCAGACCCGTAGAAGCCGATCCGCGCCCAGGACAATGCTTACGTACTCTGCTCCGTGAGCAAGGGACCTTTTCGGTCAAAAAGGGTTGTGACACAGGGGATTGTGGCGCCTGCTCGGTGCAGGTCGACGGGATGACCGTGCACTCCTGTCTGATTCCCGCCCATCGCGCGGCCGATCGGGCGATCACCACCGCCGCCGGACTCGGTACCGGTGACGAACCGCATCCGGTGCAACGCCGATTCGTCGAGAACGCCGCCTTCCAATGCGGGTTCTGTACAGCGGGAATGGTGGTGACCGCAGCCGGGCTCGGCTGCGGAGAGTCCGCGCAGGACTCCTCGGTGGTGCCGTGTAGTGCGGCCGCGCACTCAGGGGGCGAAGCGACCGCGGTGCCGGAGAACGGTCGCTCCGTTGCCGAGCTGGCCGAGTTGATGAAGGGAAACCTGTGCCGTTGCACCGGGTATCGGTCGATCGCCGAGGCGCTGGCCTCGGGACCGGCCGACGGTGCCGAGCGGCGCGGCGTGGTTGCCGCCGAAACCCGCTCGGGCAGTGGCGGATCGGGTGCGGTGATCGAGGGCCGAGCCGGTGGCGGCGTGGGTGCGCCCGCCGGACCGCGGCTCGTGCGCGGCATCGAGCCGTTCACTTTCGACGTTCGATCGGGTGCCGGCGGTCCGGCCGGCTCGCATGCGAGTTCACCTGAAGCGCCGGAGGTTTCGCCGCCTACCGCACCGCTGCACGTCGCGGTGCTGCCGAGTCCGCACGCGCACGCACGCGTCGTGTCCATCGATACGGCGGCCGCCGAGGCGCTGCCCGGCGTGCACGCGGTGCTCACCTACGCCGATGCGCCCGACGTGGCGTTTTCCACCGCGCGGCACGAATTGCGGGCCGACGACCCGGACGACACCTACGTGCTCGATCGGACGATGCGGTTCGTCGGACAGCGAGTCGCGGCGGTGGTCGCGGACAGTGCGGCGGCCGCGCGGGCGGGCTGCCGTGCTTTGCGCGTCGAGTACGAGGTGTTGCCCGCCGTGTTCGATCCGGCCGAGGCGTTGACGCCGGCCGCGCCGAAACTGCACGGTGGGAAGCCGGATTCGGCGCGCATCGCCGACGTCGATCGCAATCTGATCGCCGAGGTGCACGGCGAGGTCGGCGATGTCACCGCCGGTCTCGCCGTGGCGGCGAAAGTGGTTCGCGGCGTGTGGTATTCGCCGCGCGGACAGCACGTGCACCTGGAAACCCACGGCGGCATCGGCTGGCTCGACGCGGACGGCCGGCTGGTCATCCGGTGCAGCACCCAGGTGCCGTTCCTGGTGCGGGACGAGCTGTGCCACGTGTTCGGGCTGCGGCGCGATCGGGTGCGGGTGTTCGCCACCCGGGTCGGCGGCGGATTCGGCGCCAAGCAGGAAATGCTGGCCGAGGACCTGATCGCGCTGGCGGTGCTGCGGACCGGGCGGCCGGTGCACTACGAATTCACCCGCGCCGACGAATTCGCCTCGGCCACCTGCCGTCATCCGATGCGGGTCGAGGTGACCGCCGGGGCCGACGCGAACGGCGTGCTGACCGCGCTGGCGATCGATGTGCTGGCCGACGCGGGCGCGTACGGAAACCACAGCGCCGGCGTGATGTTCCACGGCGTCGGGGAATCGGTCGGCGTCTACCGTTGCGCGAACAAGCGGGTAGACGCGCAAGCGGTCTACACCAACAACATCCCCTCCGGCGCGTTCCGCGGCTACGGTCTCGGGCAGGTGATCTTCGGGATCGAGTCCGCGCTCGACGATCTGGCGCGCGAGCTCGGCCTCGACCCGTTCGAATTCCGGCGGCGCAACGTGGTGGTGCCGGGCGACGAGTTCGTCGGTGCCGAGGTGGACGAGAGCGACCTGTCGTTCGGCAGCTACGGCCTCGACCAGTGCATCGACCTCGCCGAACGAGCGTTGTTGCGCGGCAACGAGATACCGCACCCGGGAGCCGAGTGGCGGGTCGGCACCGGCATGGCGGTGGCGATGATCGCGACCATCCCGCCGCGCGGGCATGCCGCGGACGCCACGATCGCCCTGCTGCCCGACGGGCGGTATGAACTCCGGGTCGGCACCGCCGAATTCGGCAACGGCACCACTACGGTGCACGCTCAGCTAGCGGCCTCGGCCCTGGAGACCGACGCGGCGCGCGTCGTGGTCCGCCAGTCCGACACCGACCTGATCGGCCACGACACGGGCGCGTTCGGCTCTACCGGAATCGTGGTGGCGGGCAAGGCGACCTACGCGGCCGCGCTCGAACTGCGCAGGCTGCTGCTGGCCCGCGCGGCGAAGCTGGCCGGACTGCCCGAGCGCGACGCCGTGCTTCACCCGCGCGGAGTTCGGTGTGGTGACCAGGTTTTCGGCGTCACCGAACTGCTGGCCGACGGCGGCCTGATCGCGCACGGCGAGCATTCGGGCACCCCGCGCTCGGTGAGCTTCAACGTGCACGCGTTCCGGGTCGCCGTGCACCTCGATACCGGCTCGCTCCGCATCCTGCAGTCGATCCAGGCCGCCGATGCCGGGACCGTGCTCAATCCGGTGCAGTGCCGCGGGCAGGTGGAGGGTGGCGTCGCGCAGGCCATCGGGACGGCGCTGTACGAGGACATGCGCAGCGAAGCGGGCGTGGTCACCACGCAGTCGCTGCGGCACTATCACATTCCGCAGTTTGCCGACGTTCCGCGCACCGAGGTGTACTTCGCCGACACCGCCGACGCGTTCGGCCCGCTCGGCGCGAAGTCGATGAGTGAATCCCCGTACAACCCGGTCGCCCCCGCGCTGGCGAACGCGATACGGGATGCTGTCGGAGTGCGGCCGGATCGGCTGCCGATGACCGCCGACCGAATCTGGCGGGCCATGCAGGAAGGAGATCACAGGTGACCCAGCGTCGCGAGCCTCAGGACCGGAGGAATCAGCTTGCGTAACCACGGAGGTCCGGCGAACGACGCTGATCGGACGCATCTGCCGGAGCATGTCCGGGCGCGCATCGATGCCATGCTCGACGCCGTCGACGCCCAGTTGCGGGTGAACTACCCGGGACCGGACGGGCGGGCGCAGCCGATTCACACCGCGTATGTGCCTGCCGACCGGATCGCCGAGGACACGCCCCAGGTCTGGGGCGCCGCCGCGATCGAACTGCTGGACCGGCACGCGGATTTGCTCGCCGAGCTGGACACGACCGGATCGCTGCCCGAGGTGCGCCGGCGGCTGGAGCGCGACCCGATCCAGGATCTCCGGATCGACTTCGAGGACGGCTACGGCTTCCGTTCCGACGCGGAAGAGGACGCGGCGGCCCGGGCGGCCGGTGCCGTGCTGGCGACGTGGGCATACACGCCCTACCGTCCGCAGAGCTACGGCATCCGGACGAAGGGCCTTGCGGTCGGCGAGCGCAACCGCACGCTGCGCACCCTCGAACTGGTGCTGGCCGCGATGGTCGACGTGCCACCGGGATTCGTCTTCACCGTGCCCAAGATCCGTGCGGCCGAACAGGTTCCGCCGCTGGTCGCGCTGTGCGAGGGACTGGAGAGCGGCTACGGCCTGCCCGCGGGCACGTTGCGCTTCGAATTGCAGATCGAGAGCCCGCAGGCGATCATCGCCGCGGACGGCACCGTACCGATCGCCCGGATGATCGGGCTGGCCGACGGCCGGTGCAGCGCTTTGCATTTCGGCACCTACGACTACACCGCCGCGTGCGGGGTCGCCGCGCCGGACCAGGCCCTCGACCATCCGGCCGCGGATTACGCGAAGGCGGTCATGCAGGTCGCCGCGGCGCAGACCGGCGTCTGGGTGTGCGACGGCTCGACCCAGATCGTGCCCGACACCGATCCGGAAGCCGCGCTGCGCAATCACCACCGTCTGGTCGGCCGGTCGCTGCGACGCGGCTACTACCAGGGCTGGGACATGCATCCCGGTCATCTGATCACCCGCTGGCTGGCGACCTACGACTTCTTCCGCCAGGCCATCGACGTGGCCGTGCCGCGCTTGCAGGCCTACCTCGACCGTCGTTCCGGCGGCGTCATGGACGAGCCCGCCACCGCGGAAGCCTTGGCGGCCACCGTGTTACGCGGCATCGAGTGCGGTGCGCGGACCGCCGAGGAGCTCGCCGCCCGCGCGCCCGAATTGTCACCGGCGGTATTGCGTGCGCTGGTCACGCGTTCGCCGATTCCCCAGGAGGTGCGGTCGTGAGCGACCGGGAAGAGTTCACCCTGCTGCCCGACCTCGCCGTCCGCCCGCTCGGCGGCTCGGTGATCTGGGCGAACGACGAATTTTTCGCGGAGAAGGAGAATTTGATCAACCCGGGTCCGGCCGAATATCAGCCGTCGACCTTCGGGCACAAGGGTCAGGTCTACGACGGCTGGGAGACCCGCAGGCATCGCGGCCGGCCCGGTGACGACTCGGCCATCGTGCGCCTGGGAGTGCCCGGCGTGATCCGCGGTGTCGTGGTGGACACCGCCTGGTTCAAAGGCAACTACCCGCCGGCGGTCTCCGTTGCCGCACTGGAGATCGACGACTATCCGAGTGCGGAAAGCATTGCCGCACGCGATGACTGGGAGACCCTGATCGATCGGGCGCCGGTCGAAGGCGACAGCCGCAACCCGTTCGCCGTCGCCAGCGAACGCCGGTGGACCCACGTCAAGCTGACCATGCATCCCGACGGCGGGGTGGCCCGGCTTCGCGTGCACGGCGAGGGCAGCCCCGATCCCCGCCTGCTCGGCCTCGGCCCGCTCGACCTGGCCGCGCTGGAAAACGGTGCGCTGGTGATCGATTGCTCCAACCGCTTCTACAGCTCGCCGAATCAGCTGCTGTATCCCGGACTGGCCCGGAAGATGGGCGACGGCTGGGAGACCGCCCGCCGCCGCGACGACGGCAACGACTGGGTGCGGGTCCGGCTCGCCGGGCCCGGCCTGATCCGGCTGGCCGAGATCGACACCTCCTACTTCCTCGGCAACAGCCCGGGCGCCGCGCGGCTCACCGGCCGCACCAACGACGGCACCGAACTCGAATTGCTGCCGCGCACCGAGCTTTTGCCCGATACCAGGCATCAGTTCGCGATCGCGCCGATGGCGGCCTCGGTGGAGGAGGTGCGTCTGGACATCTATCCCGACGGCGGCCTGGCCCGGTTGCGCCTCTATGGAGAGCTCGGCGGATGAGCGGACCTTACGAGCCCGCCCGCGAATTCATCGGTTACGGCCGCACGCCGCCCGACCCCCAGTGGCCGGGCGGCGCGCGGATCGCCGTGCAGTTCGTGCTGAACTACGAGGAGGGCGGCGAGAACAACGTCCTCGACGGCGACCCGGCCTCGGAGACCTTTCTCTCGGAAATGACGCCGGCCGAGGCGTTTCCGAACCGGCACATGAGCATGGAGTCGCTCTACGAGTACGGCTCCCGCGCCGGCCTGTGGCGCGTGCTGCGTGCCTTCGAACGCCGCGGCCTGCCGCTGACCATCTTCGCCGTCGCGCACGCGATGCAGCGAAACCCGGAGGCGGTGGCGGCTTTTCGCGAACTCGGCCACGAGATCGCCAGCCACGGCCTGCGCTGGAAGTCCTACCAGCTGACCGACCGGGACACCGAGCGCGCGGACATGGCCGAGGCGGTGCGCCTGCTCACCGAGCTCACCGGCGCCGCGCCGCTCGGCTGGTACACCGGCCGGGACTCCCCGAACACCCGCGATCTGGTGGTCGAGCACGGCGGCTTCGTCTACGATTCCGACTCCTACGCCGACGACCTGCCCTACTGGGTCACCGTGCGGGGCCGGGACCACCTGGTGGTGCCCTACACCCTGGACACCAACGACATGCGGTTCGCGTCGTCCGCCGGATTCCCCACCGGCGAGCAGTTCTTCGCGCACCTGCGTGACGCCTTCGACGTGCTGTATCGCGAAGGCGCGGAAGGCAGTCCGAAGATGCTGTCGATCGGCCTGCACTGCCGCATCGTCGGCCGCCCGGCCAGAATCGCCGCGCTGGAACGCTTCCTGGACCACATCCAGTCCCACGACCAGGTCTGGATCACCCGCCGCATCGACATCGCCGAACACTGGCGCACGGTCCATCCGGCACCGCGCGTCTGAGCCTCGATCGACTCGGTTGAGCGACAACATAATTCGGGTCATGCGACGCGCGTGCTCGCCGACTAGGTTCGGCCGTCTACCCGAAGCGCGAGGAGTTCCGAATGTTCGCAGTACGTGGAGTGGTCGCCGCCGCGCTGATCGGCGCCGCAACCCTGGTCGGCTCCGGAGCCGCCATGGCGGACACGATTCGGCTCGAGCCCGCCGCCCCAGCTGCCGAGCCGGTCGCCAAGGATTGCACCGGGGTGATCCACCCCCTCGCCCAGCTGACCTGCACGCTCAGCAGCCTGTCCGGCTAGAGCGGATCGCGGCCGGTCGGCGAGGGCCGGCCGCGCGGACTCGGGGTCAGCCGAACAAATTGCGCACGAACGGCACCGAGTCCGGCAGTGACGCGTTCACCGTGCCGCTGTGGTCCTCGGGGTAGGTGTGCAGCTGTACCGGTTGCCCGTTCGCCTTCAGCACCGCGGCGAACCGCAGCGTCTCCGGCGTGATGACGTCGGTGTCGCGCAGTCCCTGGCCGAGGAAAAGCGGCTTGTCGTAACCCGATTCGGGCAGCCCGAGGTAGCGGGTCAGCAGTCCGTGCAGGTCGGGGATCTGGGCGAGCGGCTTGCTGAACAGATTGCCGACGATCACGCCCTGCGCCGCGAGCTCGTCGCCCAGCGGAACCAGGCACTGCTCCCGCGCCTTCGCCAGCCAGGTGCGGCCCGCGTCGGTCAGGTAGGACTCGATGTTCAGTTCGGGGTATGTGGTGCGCAATCCGTTCAGGATGTAGAGCACATAGCCGGTCGTGTGCGGGCTGAGCTTCACCGGCGGCACGCCCGGACCGAGCGGCACCAGGATGTCCTCGATATAGGCCGGTGTGCCGGTGCCGACCGCGCCGCGGTAGTCAAGGGCCGAACCGCCGAACTCGGTGGCGTAGCGCGCGGTGAAGACCGCGGCCCCCGCGCCCTGCGACTGCCCGACGACCGCCCATTTCTTCGACAGCGACGGATACTGCTCGGTCGCCGCCTTGACCGCGTCGACGACGTTGTGCGCCTCCACGACGCCGTTGAGGTACGGATGCTCGCCCGGTGTGCCTAGCCCGGCGTAATCGGCGGCCACGATGGCGTAACCCTGCTGTAGCCACGTGCCGAGGTAGGCCCAGTCCCGTTCGACCGCGCCCGGCCCGGCGATGCTGTACGCGCAGTCGTCGCCGAGGCCGACCGTGCCGTGCGCCCAGGCGATGACCGGCCAGCCACCCGCGGGCGGCACGCCCGGCGGGAAATAGACCGCCGCGCTTGCCGTCGTCGGCACGTCGTTCGCCGTGGTCGAGGCGTACAGCATGCGGGACGAATTCACCGAGCCGGGCGGCGTCGCGGCCGGGGCCAGCGGCGCGACCGACTCGACGGTGCCCGCGGGCGCGCCCGACGCGACGGGGAGATTCAGCAGGGCGGCGGTGCAGGCGAGGGCGAACGCGGCGGCGATGACCGATTTCCGCATGGGTGGATCTCCTGTCCGGGTGCGGGTGGCGCCGGATGCTTCCCCAGCGGAAGACGGACGCACGTCCAATTTCGGATTCGACCCAGTCTGCCCGAACCGCCGTCCGCCGCCCATGCGCGGGTGGCGTGGCCCACACAGTCGGCACCCGCCCGTACTTGTGAACGTCCTCACAACCCGGAATGGATGGCCGAGCCGGCGGCCGGCGCGCGGCCGAGCTCTAACAGTACGGGCGTTACGCTAAAACCGCATGTCAGGGCTACTTGCCGGTAGGTTCCATCTTTGCAATTTGCAGGCAAATTTCGCAGAGTTAGCAAACGGGGATCGAAACCTAGCTTAGATTCACATTAGCAACAGGTAGACGGCCATTTCGCATTGTGCAATCGTGTGGAAGTACACCCCATGGGCCTAGCAAGCCTGCAAATTGCCGCTCCAGCAGTTCGAGCTGTTTCACTGCTCGGCCGTGGGGCAATCGACTTAAAACGAGGAAGTGGAGTCAGAGATGTCGAACGCCGGCACCCCGAAGACCGCTGCGGAAATCCAGCAGGACTGGGACACCAACCCCCGCTGGAAGGGCGTCACCCGTAACTACACCGCCGAGCAGGTGTCGAAGCTCCAGGGCACCGTCGTCGAAGAGGCCACTCTCGCTCGCCGCGGTTCGGAGATCCTCTGGGATCTGGTGAACAACGAGGACTACATCAACTCCCTGGGCGCCCTCACCGGCAACCAGGCGGTCCAGCAGGTCCGCGCCGGCCTGAAGGCCATCTACCTGTCCGGCTGGCAGGTCGCCGGCGACGCGAACCTGTCCGGCCACACCTACCCGGACCAGAGCCTCTACCCGGCCAACTCGGTCCCGAGCGTCGTGCGCCGGATCAACAACGCGCTGCTGCGCGCCGACGAGATCGCCAAGGTCGAGGGTGACGACTCGGTCAAGAACTGGCTCGCCCCGATCGTCGCCGACGCCGAGGCCGGCTTCGGTGGCGCGCTGAACGCCTACGAGCTGCAGAAGGCCATGATCGCGGCCGGCGCCGCGGGCGTGCACTGGGAAGACCAGCTCGCCTCGGAGAAGAAGTGCGGCCACCTCGGTGGCAAGGTGCTGATCCCGACCCAGCAGCACATCCGCACGCTGACCTCCGCGCGTCTGGCCGCCGATGTCGCCGACGTGCCGTCGGTGATCATCGCCCGCACCGATGCCGAGGCCGCCACCCTGATCACCTCGGACGTGGACGAGCGCGACCGGGAGTTCCTGGACGGCACCCGCACCGCCGAGGGCTTCTTCGGTGTGAAGAACGGCATCGAGCCCTGCATCGCGCGGGCCAAGGCCTACGCCCCCTACGCCGACCTGATCTGGATGGAGACCGGCGTGCCGGACCTCGAGGTCGCGCGCAAGTTCGCCGAGTCGGTGCGCAGCGAGTTCCCGGACCAGCTGCTGGCCTACAACTGCTCGCCGTCCTTCAACTGGAAGGCCCACCTGGACGACGCGACCATCGCGAAGTTCCAGCGTGAGCTCGGCGCGATGGGCTTCAAGTTCCAGTTCATCACGCTGGCCGGCTTCCACTCGCTCAACTACGGCATGTTCGACCTGGCCTACGGCTACGCCCGCGAGGGCATGACCGCCTTCGTCGACCTGCAGGAGCGCGAGTTCAAGGCCGCTTCCGAGCGTGGCTTCACCGCGATCAAGCACCAGCGTGAGGTCGGTGCCGGCTACTTCGACACCATCGCCACCACCGTCGACCCGAACACCTCGACCGCAGCACTGAAGGGCTCGACCGAAGAGGGCCAGTTCCACTGAGCGACGTGTGATTCGCCAAGGGAATGAGGTTCCCGACGTGAATACCGATAGCCCCCAGTAGGGGTGTACCGCCCTCCCCGCTGAACAGCCCCAGCGGGGAGGGCATCCCTATACCTTGGACCATCGAGGGGCCGCTCACATCAGAGCACACCCCCTCCAGCCACCGACTTAGCCACACCAACAGCAGGAGCGGGACGTGAGCAGCGAGAAGATTCAACGCGTCGGCATCATCGGTGCCGGACAGATGGGCGCCGGCATCGCGGAGGTGTGTGCGCGGGCACACGTCGACGTGCTTGTTTTCGAGCAGACCAGGGAGCTGGCCGCGGCAGGCCGCTCGCGCATTCTTCGCTCGCTCGATCGCGGCGTCAGCAGCGGCAAGATCACCGAGCGGGAACGCGAGCAGGCCGCGTGGCGGCTGCGGTTCACCTCCGACCTCAACGACTTCGCCGACCGCCAGCTGGTGGTCGAGGCGGTGCTCGAGGACGAGAAGGTGAAGACCGCCATCTTCGCCGAGCTGGACAAGGTCGTCACCGACCCCGAGGCCGTGCTGGCCTCCAACACCTCCTCCATCCCGATCATGAAGATCGCGGTCGCCACCACGCAGCCCGAGCGCGTGGTCGGCATGCACTTCTTCAACCCGGTGCCGGTGCTGCCGCTGGTCGAGCTGGTCACCACGCTGAAGACCAGCGAGGCCGTGTCCAAGCGGGCCGAGGCGTTCGCCGGCGATGTGCTGGACAAGCAGGTCGTCCGATCGGCCGACCGCTCCGGTTTCGTGGTCAACGCGCTGCTGGTGCCCTACCTGCTCTCGGCCATCCGGATGGTCGAGTCCGGCTTCGCCACCAAGGACGACGTCGACAAGGCGATGGTCCTGGGCTGCGCCCACCCGATGGGTCCGCTCGCGCTCACCGACCTGGTCGGCCTGGATACGGTCAAGTCGATCGCCGACTCGATGTACCAGGAGTTCAAGGAGCCGCTGTACTCCGCCCCGCCGCTGCTCATGCGGATGGTCGAGGCCGGATTGCTCGGCAAGAAGACCGGCGCGGGTTTCTACCAGTACAACCGGGCCTGAGCTCGTTTCGATTCAACCCCAGGCGCTATAGCGTGCGGCGTCCATTGGTTCCGGTGGGCGCCGCACAGCCATCGAAGGGAGCAGCGCGCTCATGGTGAACGTGACCGACGGCTACGGGTCGAGCATCCTCGGCTACCCGCGGATCGGGCCGCATCGAGAACTCAAGCGGGCCCTCGAGGCCTATTGGCGCGGTGCGATTCCCCGCGCCGAATTGCTCGCGGTGGGCCGCGACATTCAAGACCGGCAGTTCAACGAACTCGCCGCCACCGGGTTGACCCAGGTCCCCGGCAATACCTTCTCCTTCTACGACCACGTGCTCGACAACGCGCTGCTGTTCGGCGCGGTGCCCAAGCGGTTCGAGCAGTACCGCGACGAGCTGGATCCACTCGACTTCTATTTCCTGATGGCGCGCGGCAATCCGGACGTGCCGCCGCTGGAACTGGTGCGGTTCTTCGGCACCAACTATCACTACCGGCAGCCGGAATTGGATGCCGACACCGAATTCTCGCTGCACCCCGATGCGCTGCTGGACGAATTCGACCGGGCCAAGGAGCGCGGCATCGAGCTGCGCCCGGTGGTGCTCGGTCCGCTGTCCCTGCTGCTGCTGTCCAAGGCGGGGCAGGTGCCCGGCCAGGACGAGTTCGACACGCTGAAGCTGCTCGACAAGCTGCTCCCCGCGTATGAGCAGCTGTTCGAGATCCTGGCCAAGCGCGGCTCGACCTGCGTGCAGCTGGACGAGCCCGCGTTCACCAGCGAGCGCACGCCCGCCGAGCTGGCCGCGTTCGAGGCTGCCTACCAACGGCTTTCGAAGGCGCCGCTGCGACCGCGGATGCTCGTGACCGGGCAGTACGGCGATTTCGGCGAGGCGCTGCGGATCCTGGCGGCCAGCAACGTGGAGGCCATCGGCCTCGACCTGGCCAGCTACCGGATCTCCCCGGAGGACCTGGCCGAGATCCCGGGGATTCGCCGCAAGCGGCTCTACGCCGGGGTGATCAGCGGCCAGAACGTCTGGCGCGCCGATCGGTACGTCACGCTCGAGTACCTGAACCGGCTCGCGCAGGTGTGCCCGGACCTGGTGGTCTCCACCGGCACCACGCTGCTGCACGTGCCCTACGACCTGCTCATCGAATACGACATCCCCGGTAACGTCGCCGACCGGCTCGCCTTCGCGAAACAGAAGGTCGGCGAGGTGGTTTCGCTCGCCAAGGCGCTCACCGACGGCCCGTCGGAGAGCTGGCGCAAGCGGCCGACCGAGGTGCACTTCAAGCAGAAGCACGCGGTGCGGCAACGGGTTTACGCGGTCACGCCGAAGATGCGTGAGCGCGAACCGTATTCGGTGCGTCGCGCGGCCCAGCAGGCCAGGCTGAACCTGCCGCCGGTCCCGGCGACCACGCTCGGCTCGTTCCCGCAGACCGGCAAGATCCGGCAGGCGCGCTACGAGCTCGGGCAGGGCCGGCTGTCCTTCGACGACTACAAGAAGCGGATCGAAGCCGAGATCGAGGCGACCATCCGGCTGCAAGAAGACATCGGCCTCGACGTGCTGGTGCACGGCGAGCACGAGCGCAACGACATGATCCAGTACTTCGCCGAGCTGCTGGACGGCTTCGCCACCACGCACTTCGGCTGGGTGCAGGTGTACGGGTCCCGGTGCGTGCGGCCGCCGATCATCTACGGCGACGTGTCCCGGCCCGCGCCGATGTCGGTGGAGTGGATCAGCTACGCCCAGTCGCTGACCGACAAGCCGGTCAAGGGCATGGTCACCGGGCCGGTCACCATGCTGGCCCGCTCGTTCGTCCGGCAGGACCAGCCGCTGCACGAGACCGCGGATCAGGTGGCCCTGGCCATCCGCGACGAGCTGGCCGACCTGGAGAAGGCGGGCATCGCGATCATCCAGGTCGACGAGCCGGCGCTGCGGGAGATGCTGCCGCTGCGGCCCGCGGGGCGGGCGGAGTACCTGCGCTGGGCGGTCGGTGCGTTCCGGCTGGCGACCTCCGGGGTCAAGCCGGAAACCCAGATCCACACGCACATCGGGTATTCCGGGCGAGCCGAGGTGGTCGAGGCGATCGAGGAGCTGGACTGCGACGTCACCGCGATCGTGGCGACCCGCTCGATCGACTGGGTGGTGAAGGCGCTCGCGGCGGACAGCGGCACCGATCACGGACTCACGCACGGCGTCGGCCCCGGTGTGTACGAGAGCCGCTCGGCGCGCATCCCGGACATCGATGAGCTGGACGAATTGCTCACCGCCGCAGCGGAAGCCATCACCCCGGAACGACTATGGGCGAATCCGGACGGTGGCCTGAAGACGCGGCACTACTGGCAGCTGGAGCCGTCGCTGCGCAATCTGGTCGCCGCGGCGCGCCGGGTGCGCAGGCGCGCGCTGGCCGGCGAGTAGCCGAACTACGTTGGCCGCCCCCTGTTTTCGCAGGGGGCGGCTTTCGCGAGTCGGATCCGGGGTGTCGGCGGTCATACCCTGATCCTGCGGGCCGTGACGTAACCCACTACAGACCTCGCGGTCCGAAGGCGAGGAATACGCGAGGTTGCGGTAGAGTTACCAAAGGCAAGCGTTGATCTTCACGCTCCCTCTCGATCCGTCGTGGATGTCTTACCTTTCGCGTCGGCGCCTCAGCTGGGTGTCATAACACCGAACGCACGGACCACAATCCTGCGCAGCGCTGGGGTACACCCCCGATGCCTGGAAGGCACACCCACCACATATGACCACCCCTGTTGTTTCGAGCCCTGCCTCCACCACGTCGTTCGCCGCCCTCGGCGTCGGCGCGAAGCTGGTCGGCGCCCTCACCGCGAGCGGCATCACGGCTCCGTTCCCCATCCAGTCGGCCACGCTGCCCGACACCCTCGCCGGTCGCGACGTGCTCGCCCGCGGCAAGACGGGTAGCGGCAAGACGCTCGCCTTCTCCATTCCCATGGTCGACCGCCTGGCCGGCGGCGATCGGCGCCCCGGCCGCAGGCCGCGCGGCCTGATCCTCGCGCCGACCCGCGAGCTGGCCACCCAGATCGCCGCCGCGCTGGAGCCGATGGCCACCGCCGCCGGGCTGGCGGTGACCACCATCATGGGCGGGGTCTCCCAGCACCGGCAGGCCAAGGCCTTCTCCGCCGGCGTCGACATCGTCGTCGCCTGCCCCGGCCGGCTGGAGGACCTGATGCGTCAGCGCGTGGTCTCGCTGCAGGACGTGCAGATCACCGTGCTGGACGAGGCCGATCACATGGCCGACCTCGGCTTCCTGCCCGCGGTGACCCGCATCCTCGCGGCCACCCCGAGCGGCGGTCAGCGGCTGCTGTTCTCCGCGACGCTGGACAACGGCGTGAACAAGCTGGTCAAGCAGTTCATGCGCAATCCGGCGACGCACTCCGTGGACACGGCGGACTCGCCGGTGGCCGCGATGACCCACCACGTGTTCGAGGTCGGCGGCGCCGAGGCCAAGCGGGTCCTGGTCGAGACCCTGGCCGCCGGATCCGGGCGCCGGATCCTGTTCATGCGCACCAAGCACCAGGCGCGCAAGCTGGCCAAGCAGCTGACCACCGCGGGTATCCCCGCGACCGACCTGCACGGCAACCTGTCCCAGGTCGCCCGCGACCGCAACCTGGCCGCGTTCAGCAACGGCACGGCCCGGGTGCTCGTCGCGACCGACATCGCGGCGCGCGGCGTGCACGTCGACGACGTCGAGCTGGTCGTGCACGTCGACCCGCCGGCCGAGCACAAGGCTTACCTGCACCGCTCCGGTCGTACCGCGCGCGCGGGCAGCGCCGGCGATGTCGTCACCGTCGTGCTGCCCGAGCAGCGCCGCGACGTCGCGGCCCTGCTGCGTAAGGCGAACATCACGGTCGCGTCCCAGCGGGTGACCGCCGATTCGGCGCCGGTCACGGCGTTGGTCGGCACCCTCGCACCGCGGGTCGCGCCGAGCGCGATTCCCGTGCCGTCGAATGACAGTCAGGGCAACCGGAATCGGCGTGGCGGCGGCGATCGCCGGTACGGCGCGCCTGCCGGGCAGTCGCGTAGTCGTGGCGAGCGTGGACCGCGCGACGGTGCCACCTCCGGTGGCCAGCCGCGCACCCGCACCGCCCGGGACACCGATGACGCATCGCGCGGTGCCGCCGGCCGGCCGCGTCGTGGCGGACGTGGCACCGGCGACGTTGCCGGTGGCCAGCCGCGCAACCGTAATGGGCATGGCGCCAACGGCTCTGCCGCGCACAACTTCGATGCCGCCGGACGTACCGCGACTCGCTCCGCGCGGGGCGGGGCGCCGCGCACCCGCGCGACCCGTGAGCAGGCGCCTGCCGCCCGGGCCGGGCGTTCCTGAGTTCACCAGCTGAAAGGTCAAGGCCGTCTTCCCATTACGGGAAGGCGGCCTTTATCGCTGCGCGGCCGCGAGCCGGTCGACGGGGCCGCCGGAGCCGGGGATTCGTATCGTTGGAGTGTGGGAGCAGACAACGACACCTGGCCGGTGGCACAGGTGCGGATCGCCCGGCCGACGGATCGGCTCGACGCGGTGGTGCGGTTCTATGTCGAAGGGTTGGGGTTACGCGAGCTGTTTCGGTTCGCGAACCACGACGGCTATGACGGGGTGATGGTCGGGTTGCCGGGGGCCGGTTATCACCTGGAGTTCACGACGCATGTGGACGGCAGTCCCGGTGCCGCACCGAGTGCGGAGAACCTGCTGGTGCTGTATTTCACCGATGCGGCGCAGATGTCCGAGGCCGCGCGGCGGCTGACGGAGTTCGGTGCCGAACCGGTCGAGGCGGCGAACCCGTACTGGACGGCCAACGGCGGCTTGACCTTTCCCGATCCGGACGGCTGGCGGGTGGTGTTGATGCCGCGGCCGGTGTTCTGACGGGTCAGTGGTTGAGCGCGGCGACGCCGAGCATGAGGCCCGCGCCCGCCACGGTGCAGGCGAGGGTGAGGCGGGACGGGTGCACGGCGTGTGCCTCCGGGAGGATGTCCGCGGTCGCCAGGTAGAGCAGGAAGCCGGCGAAATAGCCGAGATAGAGGCCCACGACGCCGTGCGGCACGTGGATCAGCGAGCCGAGGATCGCCCCGACGACCGGGGCGACGGCATCGAGCGCGAGCAGGGTCAGCGCGCGTTTGCGTGCGTTGCCGTAGAGGGTCGAGATGGTGAAAGTGTTGAAGCCGTCGGCGAAGTCGTGCGAGATGACCGCGATGGCGACGGCGGCGCCGACGGTGGCGCCGGCCTGGTAGCCGAGCCCGATGCCGAAGCCGTCCAAGAGGCTGTGGAAGATCAAGCCCGCGGCGGCGAGCAGGCCGACGGATTCGAAACCGTGTGTGTGCGTGCCGAATTCCTGCTCGTGCCCGGTGTGGATGGCGACCGCGCGCTCGATCACGTGGATGGTCAGGAATCCGCCTACCGCGGCGATCAGCGCGGCGGGCACGCCGAGCACGTGCCGGCCGGACTGTTCCAGCGCCTCGGGCAACAGGTCGAAGAAGACGACGCCGAGCATCACGCCCGCGGCCAGGCCGAGTACCAGGTGTTTGCGGTCGCCGATGCGCACCGCGACGAGGCCGCCGACCAGTGTCGCGCACATCGACACCAGCCCCAGCAGAATCGCCATCGTTCCAGCGTGGGTGATCGGCACGGGCGGGAACGTTAGCACGGGCCGGTGAGTTCACCGGCCGGTCGCCCGGTACCGGTCAGTCCGGGCGCACGGCCGCGCTCAGTGTGCGCAGGCCCGCGGTCAGGGTCTCGGCCGTCGGCGCGTTGTCCGGGTCGACCAGCCACTGGATGAGCAGTCCGCCGATCAGGGTCTGCAACACGGCACCGACCGCGGGATCGGTCGAGTCGTCGGCGAAGAAGTGCGAAAGTCCCTCGCGCGCTTGGGCTTGCGCGACGCCGAACTCGGTGCGGAGCTCGGCGGAGTGCAACGCCTGGGCGAAGCTCTCGGCATTGGCCGACCACAGCGGCCGGTCCGCGGTGAACGAGTCGATCAGGCGTTGCAGGAAGGCGTGCAGCCGCACGGCCGGGTCGCCGGGATCGTCGGCGGGCGGTGCGTCGAGGATCTGCTGCACCGCGCTCGCGGTGGTCTCCATCATCGCCTGGGTGAGCAGCTTGTCCCTGGTGCCGAAGTGGTAGTTGATCGCCGCGAGGTTGGTGCCGGAGGCGGCCACGATGTCGCGCACGGTGGTGCGCGCGTAGCCGCGTTCGGCCAGGCATTGCTTGGCCGCGGCGAGCAGATCGTCTCGGGTTCCCACCTCCGCACGATAGCAGTCGGGCATACGTGTGTTTGTGACGAGTGTTTCAAACATATGTTTGTGACAAATGTTTGAAACGTGCGTATGGTCGGGAACATGACCGCTCAGCGCCCTATTTCTCCGTTCGAATCCACGTTCTTCGGCACCGGTACCAAGCTCGGTAGCGTCCCCACCGGCGGTATGCCGCTGTTCATCGGCTCGACTGTGCACGGCGCGCTCGAGCCCGAACTCCTGCGCCGGGTACTCGGCGAGCTGGCCGCCGGTCATCCACTGCTGCGCAGCGAGGTGGTGACCGCGGCCGACGGCACGCCGCACCTGCGCCGCGACGACGACTATGTCCCGCGCCTGGACGTCGCCGACGGTGATGAGGCCGACTACCTGCGGCTGGTGAACGGCCCGCGGGATTGGACCGGCGGGTTGTTCCGTGCCCAGCTGTTCCGCGCCGACCGGCGCCAGCAGCTCGTCCTGGTCGTTCATCACGGAATCTCCGATGGCCGTTCGGCTTTCGCGTTGCTCGCCGAGCTGTGGCAGCGCTACACCGCCCATGTCGCGGGAAGCCCGCTGCCGGTGGATGATTCGGACGAGGCGTTGCCTGAGGCGGTGGACATCCGGCTCGCGGAGGTGTTTTCCGAGGCCGAGGTGACCGAGTTCCTCGAGCTTGCCGCCGCAGGTGTGACGATGATCGATCCGGCGGCGGCACCGCGTCAATTGCCCTGCGACGGCGTCGCCGACGATCCGCTCGGACGATTCGCGGTGCGCCGCATCGAATTGGACACCCGCGAGACCGCCGCGCTGGTCGATTCCGCGCGGGCGCACGGTATCTCGGTGAACAGCATGCTCGCCGGCGCCGCGCTGGCCGCGTTCCGGGTGCAACTGGAGCCGAATACCGGTGCGCTGCCGATGATCTGCGGGCACGCCGTGGACGTGCGCGGCGAGCTACGGCCGCCGCTGCCCGCGCGCACGATGCTGAATGCCGCGTCCGGCGTCGGCACCGTCGTCGAGGTCGGGCCGGACCACAGCCCGATCGCGCTCGGCCTGCTGGTGACGGCGGGCATGCGGGCCGCCGCCGAACGCCGGGACGCGGGCCGATTCCTGCTGGCCGCACAGCGGGTGACGGACCCCGCGACGGCCGCCGCGTTCGCCGCGCCGCCGACCCTCGCCATGTCCAATATCGGCTGCCTGCCCGCACATTCGACCCCCGCGGGCGTCCAGCACATCCGCGACGACGTTTTCGCGATGGGCCCGGGCATGCCGCCCAAGCTCACCGTGTTCACCGTCGGTGACCGGCTCACCATCCAGGTCGAGCACGACACCGCGGAGCACAGCCGCGCGCAGATGAGCGCGATCGCACAGGCGCTGCTCGAGCAGCTGCGACGGTGCGCGACTACTTCGGCCGGTCCGCTCCGGTGAACCGAATGGTCAACTGGCGAGCCCACTTCCGGTGCGGCTTCGGCGGCGGGGGCGGCAACGGCGCGTCGTGGTCCACGTCGGTCTGCACCTCGTAGCGCCGAATGTAGGCCCCGGAGAACGCCTGCACGGTCGCGGTGACCGGAATCGCCAGCAGGGCGCCGGTCGCGCCGAGCAGGGCCGCGCCAGCCAGCACCGCGCCGAACGCGACGGCCGGGTGCATGTCCAGCGTGGTCGCGGTGATTCGCGGTTGCAGCACATAGTTCTCGAACTGCTGATAGATCACGATGAAGCCGAGGATCCACAGCGCGTCCGAGGGGCCGTGCACCAGCGCGACGATGATCGGCAGCGCCCCGGCCAGATAGGTGCCCACGGTCGGGATGAACTGCGACACAACGCCGACCCACAGCGCGAGCGCGAACGCCGACGGCACGTCGAGCACGCGCAACGCGACGTAGTGCGCCAAGGTCGAAGCGAGCGCGAGCAATCCACGCGAGTAGATGTAGCCGCCGGTCTTCTCCACCGCGATGTCCCAGGCGCGCAACACATGTCGCTGCTTGCGCGGTGGTAGCAGCGAGCAGACGGCGTTGCGGAAGCGCGGCCCGTCGGCGGCGAAGTAGTAGGTGAACAGCAGCACGCCGAGGGATTGGAAGACCACCCCGACCGTCCGCGTGCCGATGTCCCAGGCGTTACCCGCCGCGCCTTCGAGATATTTACTCCAGTTGCTGGTGTATTTCTCCAGGTCGGCGCCGGCCAGGTGGGTATTGAAGGTGCGGTTGACCCAGTCGATGCCCTGGTCGGCGTACTGCGGGGCGTTGTTGACCAGGGTGGTGACCTGATCGATCAGCAACGATCCGAGCGTCCAGAAGAAGGCGAAGACGACCGCGGTCAGGACGAGAAACACCACCCCGGTGGCGAGTCCGCGTTTCATCCCGCGCCGGGCCAGCCAGTTCACCGCGGGCTCGATGGCGAACGCGAGGAACAGCGAGACCAGCAGGATGGTGAGCAGACCTTGTAGCCGGGTCAGCGCCCAGAAGCCGGCGAACAAACCGGCCACCGTCGCCGCGGCGAGCAGGAACGCGCGCAACAGCCACGGCGGCGGCCCGGTGGTCATCTCCGCGGTGACCACCGCCTCGCCGACTGCTGCCGGGGTCGCGGCGGGAGGCGTCGTTTCGTCGTCATCCGCGGGCACACCGCCAACGTACCCACGATCGCCGGAGCCCGCGCCCGCAACAGGCGGGCGCGGGCTCACCCGCCTGCTCAGATCTCGATCTAACCGGCGGCAGGCATCGGACGTCGTTGCCGCAGGACGTCCTCGGTGTGCTCGTCGCGCCGGGTGGTTCGGTGAACGGACCCGATCCCTGTAGTCCTGGAACTACTCGGTGATCACATGGTCGAGACGTCGATGACGAAGCGGTAGCGGACGTCGCTGGCGACCACGCGGTCGTAGGCGCCGTCGATCTCGTCGGCGGAGATCACCTCGATCTCCGGGCCGATGCCGTGCTGGGCGCAGAAGTTCAGCATCTCCTGGGTCTGGGCGATGCCGCCGATCATCGAGCCGGCCAGCGAGCGCCGGTAGCCGGCGATGGTGAACGGCTTGATCGTCATCGGGTTTTCCGGCAGGCCGAGGATCACCAGGGTGCCGTCGAGGTTCAGCAGCTTCAGGTAGTCATCGATCGGCAGGTCCGCCGAGACGGTGTTGAGGATGAGGTCGAACTTGCCGCGCAGCTCGCGGAAGGTCTGCCGGTCGCTGGTCGCGTAGTAGTGGCTCGCGCCGAACAGCTTGCCGTCCTCCTGCTTGCTCAGCGAGTGGCTGAGCACGGTGACCTCGGCGCCGAGCGCGGCCGCGATCTTCACCCCGACGTGACCGAGCCCGCCCATGCCGATGATGGCCACCTTCTTGCCCGGCCCCGCGTTCCAGTGCCGCAGCGGGGAGAACAGGGTGACGCCCGCGCACAGCAGCGGTGCGGCCTGGTCGAGCCCGATGCCCTCCGGGATGCCGACGACGAAGCTCTCGGTGACCACGATCTGGGTCGAGTAGCCGCCCATCGTGTATCCGTCGACCTGGACCGACGGATCGACCGTCGTGTTGTAGGTCATGGTCGCGCCGCGGTGGCAGTACTGCTCCTCGTTGGCCAGGCACGGTCCGCACTTGCCGCAGGAGTTCACCATGCAGCCGACGCCGACCCGGTCGCCGACCTGATACTTGCTCACCTCGGACCCGACCGCGGCGACCAGGCCCGCGATCTCGTGACCGGGCACCACCGGGTATTTGGTGCCGCCCCACTCGTCGCGCGCGGTGTGAATGTCGGAATGGCAGATGCCCGCGTATTTGATATCGATCAGCACATCGCGGGGACCGAGGTCCCTGCGCTCGATCGTCACCTTCTCGAATGCGCCATCGGATGCGGATAGGGCGTACGCGGCAGCAGTTGTCATGCATACATGCCTACCGCCGCATGCGCCTCCTTGCCAAACACGACACAAATCGGGCAGGCCTTAATTAGCGACACGCGGCACTATCGGCGGTGATCAACGACGGACCGCGCCATTTTCTGATCTACGGTGAAGATCTCCGGCCACAATGGAATTCGCAGGTATCGAGGCGGAGAAACGATGAATGAGAAACGGTTCGGCGGCCGCGCGCCGGCGATGATCGTCGCCGCGCTGCTGGCCGTGGCCGCGTTCCTCGGTTACCGGGGCGAGCTGCCCAGCTGGTCCGGCGGAACGACCGAGATCGCCGCGCCGGTGCCGGCGCCGCCCCCGCCGCCGCTCGACCCGCTGGCGGTCGCTGCCGTGGTGGACCCGGCGCTGGTCGATATCACCGCGTCGACCAGGCCGTTCGGGCTCGGCGCGGCCGGTTCGGGCATCGTGCTCACCTCGGACGGTCAGGTGCTGACCAGCCATCACGTGGTCAAGGGCGCGGACACGGTCACCGTCACCGATGTCGGCAACGGCCGCGAGTACGACGCGGTGGTGCTCGGGTACGACTCCGACGCCGATATCGCGTTGCTCGCGCTGACCGGGGCGACCGATCTGCCGACCGCGCGGATCGGCAGTTCGGCCGACGCGCGGGTGCGCGACGAGGTGCTGGCGATCGGCAACGCGGGCGGCGTCGGCGGCACCCCGACCGCGATCCAGGGGGTGCTCACCGATCTGGACAGCACGATCGTCGCGCTGAATTCCGCAGACCTGTCCCGCAAACCGCTCACCGGGATGCTCGAGGTCGCCGCCGCGGTCACCTCCGGGCAGTCCGGGGGTGCGCTGGCCGATCGGGAGGGCGCGGTGATCGGGGTGATCGCCGCGGCGTCCGGCGATCCGGCCCGCGCGGTGAGCAGGCCGCCGAACGGTTACGCGGTGCCGATCGATACCGCGATGCGGGTGGTACAGCAGATCCGCTCCGGCACGCCGACCGACACCGTGCACGTCGGGCCGACCGCGACGCTCGGCGTGCTGACCACCGACGCGAAACCCAGCGGCGCCCGCATCGACCTCGCGCTCTACGGGCTACCCGCCTACGCGGCCGGGCTGACGCACGGTGAGGTGATCGTCGCCGTGGACGGCCGCGAGATCATCTCGGCCCGGACGCTGCACGCGGCGATCAACGTGCACAAGCCCGGCGACTCGATCCAGCTCGACATCCTGGACACCGCGGGCGCCCGGCGCACGGTCGCCCTGGTGCTCGCGCTCGGCACGCCGAACTAGACCAGCGACAGCCAGTAGTCCTGGAACCGCAGGAAGATCAGCACCAGCACCACCGCGTAGAACAGCGCGACGATGGTCCAGCGCCATTCCGCGAGGATGCGCAGCGGGCCTCGTGACCCGCCCCAGAGCTGATCGGTGACGACCGCGAGCAGCGGGGTGATGATCGCCCACACCACCATGCAGTACGGGCACAGCGCGTTGATCCGGTACAGGCTCTGGAAGATCAGCCAGCCGACGAAGCCGACGCCGAGCAGCAGGCCGAGCCACAGCCCGCCCCAGATCCAGGTCGGAAACCCCACCCCGGCCACCGACAGCACCGCGAGGGTGACCAGCACGGAGAAGCCGACGATGCCGATGATCGGATTCGGGAATCCGAACACCGCGGCCTGCTTGGTCACCATCACCGATCCGCAGGACAGGATCGGGTTGATGCTGCACGAGGGGGTGTAACCCGGGTCGGTGAACAGCTTGAACCGTTCGATGGTCAGTGCCACCGCGGCCAGCCAGCCCGCCAGCCCGCCCAGCAGAAGGATCCAGGCGGCCCGGGGTGGGGCGGTGCTCACTGCGCCGCGGCGGCAGCGATCGCCGGTGCGAGGCCGCCGGGGCCCATCAGCTCCTGGCTCGACTGGATCTGCTTGCCGTTGACGAAGACCGACGGCGTCGACTGGATGCCGCTCTTGAGCACCTCATCGGTGCGGGCCTGGATGTACTTGTCGTACTTCACATCCGTGATGCAGTTCGCCACCGAGTCCGGGTAGCCCGCGTCCTTGGCGATCTGGACCAGCTTGTCGTTCGGCAGGCCGGCGCCGCCCTCGGCGGGCTGCTGGGCGAACATCGAGGTCAGCCAGGCCATGTACTTCGTCGGATCGGCCTCGGCGACGCAGTACGACGCGTTCGCCGCGCGGGTCGAGTAGCGGGTGCTGGACGCCTTGTCCAGGAACGCGATCACGTTGTATTCGACCGCGACGGTGCCGTTCTTCACGTTGTCGTCGAGCACCTGGGAGTTGGCCGCCTCGAAGCCCTTGCACGCGGGGCACTGCAGGTCGGCGACGACCCGGACGGTGACCTTCGCGCCGGGCTTGCCGATGCGGATCGCGCCGTTGTCGGTGATCGTGCCGGTGATGCCCGCCGGATCCGCGTTCGCGGCGGCCGCGATGGCCGGGCTCGGCCCAGGATCGTCCTTGCGCGCCTTCTTCACCGCGACACCGATGCCGATCGCCGCGATGAGCGCGATCAGGACGGCGGCGACGCCCACCTGGATGAAGATCTTGCGGTTGCGTTCGTTGCGATCCGCCGCCAGCAACGGGTTCTTCTTCCCACCCGGGTTCTTGCTCACCGTGCGTTCACCACGCCTTTCGCTCGAGACTGCCGGTACCTGCCGCCACGATGGTAGAGCTGGAAACCGCTCCCCGCTCCAACCGGGCCACGGCCACATCATCATCGGTGAACCTGAGAGATTCCGAAATATCGGGCACCGACGCGGCGATGGGTATCCGTTGTTGTCATACCTGCCGGGTAGGAATTGTCAGATGACGGTCCTCGGCGCGGTATTTCGTCCACAGAATCCACCGGAGCGGTTGCGGGCCGTGGCCCGAGTCGCCGAGGAGTCGGGGCTCGAGCAGCTGTGGCTCTGGGAGGACTGCTTCCTGGAGAGCGGGATAGCCAGTGCCGCAGCGGTATTGGGCTGGACCGAGCGGCTGCACGTCGGCATCGGCCTGCTGCCGGTGCCGCTGCGCAACGTGGCGCTCACCGCGATGGAGGCCGCCACGCTGGACCGGTTGTTCCCCGATCGGGTGCTGCTCGGCGTCGGCCACGGCGTGCAGGACTGGATGGGTCAGGTCGGCGCGCGGGTCGAATCCCCAGTCACGTTGCTCGGCGAATATTTGGACGCGTTGCGCGCGTTGCTGGCCGGCGAGCGGGTCACCACTTCCGGGCGCTATGTGCGGCTCGACGGCGTGGCACTCGACTGGCCGCCGTTCGCGCCGCCGAAGATCTACGCAGGCGCCCAGGGACCGCGTTCGATTCGCCTGTGCGGCTCACACGCCGACGGAACGCTGCTGGATTCGATCACCGACGCCGACGGGGTCCGGGCCGCGCGGACGCTGATCGACGAGGGGCGGACGGCCGCCGGGCGCACCGATCCGCATCCGGTCGTCGCCAGCCTGCTCGCGGTCACCGGGCCGGATGCCGAGGCACGGCTGGCCGCCGAACGAACGCCCAGGCACGCGCCGGGTGCGGGCGTCGCGGGCGGCGCGCAGGTGGTGGCCGACGCGGTGCACCGGTTGGTCGACGCAGGCGCGGACACCGTCATCATCCAGCCGACGGCGGACGAGCCGGATCCCGAGGCCTTCGTTCGCTTCGTCGCGGAGGAAGTCCGCGCGCTGGTCTGAACGGGCACCGCGCTGCCACCACCGGCTCGGCCTCCGGGATCAGGCGTCGGCGAGGCGGCGCTTCTGTTCCTCGACGTCGAATTTCGCCGGGGGCCATTCGAGGTCGAGGCGTTCGAGCGCCTCGATGAGCAGTTCGGTGATCGCCAAGCGGGAGAACCACTTCCGGTCGGCCGGGATCACGTGCCACGGCGCGTACTCGGTGTTCGTCCGATCGAGCATGGCCTGATAGGCCTCGTGATAGGCGGGCCAGTAGGCGCGCTCGTCGATGTCGGACGGATTGAACTTCCAATACTTGTCCGGCCGTTCCAGGCGCTCCATCAGCCGCTTCTTCTGCTCGTCGAGCGAAACGAACATGGCGACCTTCACCAGCGTGGTGCCCTCGTTCACGAGTTCCCGCTCGAACGCGTTGATCTCGTCGTAGCGCGGTTCCCACTCGTCCTTCGGGACCAGGTTGTGCACGCGGACCACCAGCACGTCCTCGTAGTGCGAGCGGTCGAACACGCCCAGCTGCCCGCCGCGTGGCAGCGCCTTGCGGATGCGCCACAGGTAGTGGTGCCGCTTCTCCTCCTCGGTCGGCACGCCGAACGCGTGGTGGTCGACGCCCTGCGGGTCGACCGAGCCGATCACGTGCCGGACGATGCCGCCCTTGCCCGCGGTGTCCATGCCCTGCAACACCAGCAGCACGCTGCGCGAATCACCGGACCGGCCATTGGCGTAGAGGCGTTCCTGCAACGCCGAGAGCACTTCGGTGCGCTCGGCCTGCAGTTCCTGGCCTGCCGCCTTGTCGCCCTTGAATCCGGGCGTGCCGTCGGTGTCCAGGTCGGCGATCTGTAAACCATCGGCTTTCAGGGCCTCGGTCGCCGGAACGGACCACTTCTTCTTCGCCATCTCCCACACCTACCACAGCGGGGGCCCGGCTCAGCGGATGTGCGCGAGACCGATCAGCTGGGCCGCGAAGTCCTCGTCGGAGACCGGGGTGAGGATGAGGTCCTGCGACGTGGTCAGCAGGTAGCGGCCGTCTCCGGTGAAATCGAGCCAGGTGCGGTGCCGGGTGGGCGGCGACATCGGGTTGTCCGGCTCCACCGTGACGGTCAGGAAGCCGCGTCCGTCGACCGGTTTGCGCAGGGTCTGGCGGAACCGGGCGGCGGCGCGGTGCCCGTTGGTGAGGAACTGCTCGTCCCGGTCCGGGCCGAGCACCGCGTCCTGCGGTTCACGCATGGTGCCGAGCTTGCCAGGCTGCGCCGAGCCGATGATCTGCACCAGGCGCTCGCCGACCTGACGGGCGTGACACATCAGCACCGTCACCTTGTCCGGGGTGGCGACCAGGATGCCCGCGTGATTGTGCACCACCGCGGCGAAGGCCAGGATGCGCTCGGTGTCCGCGCCGCTGCCGTTGCGCGGGGGTGTGCTGCGCTCGCCGGAGACGGTGAGGGTGGTCGCGTCGGTGCGCCCGCACAGCATGAGCGCCGCGGCCAGATCCGGGTCGGCCTGCCGGGCGAAGCGTTGCGGCAAACGCAGTGCGGCGTACTCGGATTCGGTGCGCACGGTGGCGGCGGGCACCATGTTGACCGGGTACGGCCTGCGGTCGAGGCTGGTTTCGTTTTCCCAGACGTGGGAGAACTCGTCCGGGGTGAGCACCCATTTCACCGCGCGGCGCTCCCGTCGCCCGCCGGCCGTGGTCCGTCGGGAGGTGGGATGAAGCGGGGCACGTGATTGCCGGAGGCGGGCATGGTCGGCGCGTAGACGTAGGTCATCGTGTCCCGGACGTCGGCCTCGACGTCGGCGGCCGCGCTGTCGTGCGCCATCCGCCGCTGACCGCCGTAGACCGCCTCGGCGGCCGGGTCGGCCAGCGGCCGATACGGTAGCGGCGCCGGGATCGCGGTCCGGATGGTTTGCGCGGCATCGCAATTCAGCTCCATCAGGCGCGCGACGGCCCGGCACACGTCGTGTGCCGCGGTGCCGGCCAGGATGAACTCCCTGGTGGCCCGGGAGGCGGCGTCGGCGGCGCGGCCCGACCAGCGGGCGAACTCCCGGTTGGTGGCGTCGGCGAAGGCTTGGAAGGCCTCGGCGAGCGCGTCCGCGTTCGCCTGCCACGCGGCCGAGGCCTGGCCGAGCGCCGCCGGGTCGAGCGCCTCGCGCACGAGGTCCCAGATCTCCTGATGGCTATAGGAACCGAAGCGTTCGCGGTCCGGTGCGTAAGCGGGATCGGTTGCCCCGGTAGGTAATCCGGCCAATTCCTGGCGGATGCTCTCGGCGGCGGCGCGGGCGGCGGAATCTGCCATGACTGCCTCAGCCGACTCGGTGCTGGGTCATCGGGCCTCTAGGTGCTCGGTGACCAGTTCGATGGCCGCCTTGTTCGCGGCCTCGGCATCGGCGAACTTCTTGCCCGCCGCCAGATACGCGGCCTTGAACAGCAGTGCGGTCTCCTGGAAAGCGGCGAGGGTGTCCAGGTATTGCCTGCCCTTGTCGCCGAAGCCGCGGGTAAGTTGTTGCCCGCTCGGCAGATTCGGGAAACCGGTCACGTCGGTGACGAGATGTCCGTCGAGCATGGCGTGCTGCAGGTCCTCGACCAGCTTGTCGCAAGCGGCGGCGAGGTTTTCGGCGACGTCGGGCGCCAACTCGAACGGCTGACCCGTGCCTGCCCCGGTGGCCGCCGCGTAGAGTTGTCTTGCCGTTCCCTGTCCGGTGTCGGGTACCGCCATCTGGGAAACCCCCCTCTGTTGGTCCACTCCGTAGCGCCGTACTTGAACGGGCACTCTACCGGGCGGTAACGCTCGCCGGGACCTGCTTGGCGGTGCGGTCCCGCTGTGATGTGGGGCACGATTGTTAGACTTCACAGTGGCCTGAGGCGGTGTCTGCGCAGAAAGGCGACCGGTGCCCGAATTCGACGAAGTGCTGCCGAAGTATCTGCGGATTTCGGGGCATTTGCGCGATCGAATAGAGCGCGGTGAACTCGCGCCCGGCGCCGAGGTTCCGTCCGAACGCGAACTCGCCGCGCAATGGAAAGTGGCGCGGCCCACCGCGGCGAAGGCGTTGAATACGTTGCGGCAGCAGGGAATCGTGGAATCACGACGGGGTTCCGGCACCTATGTGGCCGACGGTCCGGTGCTGCGGGAGCGGGCGCCGCACTACGGCTCCGCGTACGCGGAGGGGGTCACCGGGATCGTGCTGGAGGCCGCGGTCGTCGCCGCACCCGATCATGTCGCCGAGGTGCTCGGGGTGCCGAGGGGTAGCGCGGTGCTCATGCGGAAACGGTTGACCGGCAACGAGACTCACGCCACCGAGCTGGCCACCTCCTGGTTCGGCAGCGAGCTCGCCGAGCTCGCGCCCCGGCTGCTGCGCGCCGAGCGGCTGGCCGGCGGCACCCTGCGCTATCTCGAATCCGTTACCGCCCTTCGGGTTTCCTATCTGCGCGACCGGGTCACCGCCCGGCTCGCCACCGCCGACGAGCGCCGACGCCTCGGGTTGGCCCGCCCGGCCGCCGTGCTGGTGTACCAGCTGACGCTGCACGCCGCCGACGGCGCCGTGATCCAGCTCGACGAAATGGTCAACCCGCCCGCGAAGTGGATGTTCCAAAAGGAATATTCCAGCAGGTCATAGGCCCTTTTTCGGATTGACACCCCGGTGTGACGGATGGCATAGTCGCGGATATCGGAAGTGGCATAGGCCAAAGGGTGGGAGGTGCGATGTTCGAGCAGTTGACCATCGGTAGCTGGGTGATCGTCAGCGAGCGCTGCACGGTCCGGCGCACGCCCATGCAGATGGACGACCACCTGACCTACGTCTTCGAAAGCGGCGGAAACGAATTCGAACTCGCGCTGGCGCCGCAGATACTACAGCGGATGGTCGAACTCAGTACCGGGCCGCCGCCCGAGGACGACGATCCGGACTGATTCGCGAGGATCCGGTCCGTCGCGCGCCTTCTCGCGGTGCGCCGGAATGCACGGCGAGAAGGCATTTCTCTCACCGGGATCTCAGCTACCCGTCGATATGCTGGGCAAATGAGCACACTCCCGGACACGTTGGTGGCGGTGCCCGAAGATCTGGACTCGGTGACCACGATCGGCGCCGAGGACGATCCGGCGGCGGCCGGGTTGACGGCGGGCGCGGTCGACGCGCTGTGGGAATCGGTGCGGGCCTGGTATCGGCTCGGGACGACCCCGGCGATCCAGGTGTGTGTGCGGCGTAACCGGAAGATCGTGGTGAACCGGGCCATCGGACACGGCTGGGGCAATGCGCCGGGCGACGGCGCGGACGCGGTGAAGGTGCCGGCCACGCCGGAGACCCCGTTCTGCGGATTCTCCACGGCGAAAGGAGTTTCCGCGGCACTGATGTGCATGCTGATCGAGCAGGGCGCATTCGGGTACGACGATCCGGTGTGCCGCTACATTCCGGAATTCGCGGCCAACGGCAAGGAGCGGATCACCATCGGTCACGTGCTGAACCATTCGGCGGGCGTGCCATTCGTGACGCCGCCGTACAAAGGGTTCGAATTGGTCGTGGACGAGGAATTGGCCGTGCGCGCTCTCGCCGACCTGGTGCCCAGTTGGCCGCCGGGCCGGTTCCGCATTTATCACGCGATGACCAGCGGCCTGATTCAACGACTGCTGGTGCAGCGGGCTACCGGAAAACGGATGCGCGAACACCTCGCCGAACAGGTGCTCACGCCATTGGGCTTCCGCTGGACCAATTTCGGGGTCCGGCCCCAGGACGTCGACCGCGTCGTGGCCGGGGTGAAGACCGGACCCGGACCGTCGCGCATCTCGAAATACCTGGCGCGCAAGGCGCTCGGCGGCGGGATGGGCGGCGCGGTCTCCGACGCCGCGACCCGAGCCTTTCTCACCGCGGAACTCCCGTCGGGCAACCTCGTCACCACCGCGGCCGAACTGTCCCGCTTCTACGAAATCCTCACCTGCGGTGGGGAACTGGACGGCGTGCGGATCATGCGGCCGGACACGCTGCGTTCGGCGATACAGCCCGCGCCGTGGCTGCCGGGGCTGGCCGGGCGGGTCAGCCGCGCCGGGTTCGAATTGGGCGGGCGGCGATCGAAGTTCGGGCGCAATACCCGGTCCCACTTCGGCCGCAGCGGACTGACCACGCAGTACGGCTGGGCCGACCCGACCCGTGGCCTGTCCGGTGCCATCCTGACCAGTGGCAAGGCGACCACCGACACGCAGCGGCCGACCCAACTCGTCGCGCAGATCTCCGCGACCATCGATCGCCACGGCGGTGGCGACAAGCCGTCCTGGCTGTGAATAGCCAGCGCCGGAAATTCATGCCCCGTAAACGAGGGGCACGCGTGAACAATATGTACGCAAAATCATTGCGGTGTATCGGATTCGGACATCCAGCCGATACGCCGACCGGGGCGTGGTGCACGCGCTCCGGTCGAGATGGAGATCGAACATGTCGCAGTCGAACACCCGTAGACACAGGGCGCGCAAGGCAATCCTGCTCTCCGCCGCAGCCGGGGCATTGGTGCTCGCTCCCGCGGCACTCATCGTGCCCGCCTTCGCCTTCCCCGATACCTCTGCCGCACCCACCGATACACCCACCGCGGCGCCGGTCACCACCGCCCCGCCCGTGACCGTGCCCCCGGTGACCACGGTTCCCCCGGTCACTACCGCTCCGCCGGTGACGACCGCCCCGCCGGTGACGACCGCCCCGCCTGTGACGACCACACCTCCGGTCACCACCACCCCGCCGATCATCACCCCGCCGGAAACGACCGCGCTCCCGAAGCCCGCCGAGCCGGACGATCCCTACAACCACGACGGCTACGACGACTGGGGCTACGACCGGTTCGGTTACGACCGATTCGGATACGACAAATGGGGCTACGACCGCCAAGGCTACGACCGTCAGGGCTACACATCCCAAGGCTGCGCCCGCTCCGGTGAGGACCGCCCCGACGCCGACCGCGCCGCCTGTGAACTCCGCCGAGCCCGCCCGTCCACCGGCAGCGCCGGCCGCTGATCAAGCGCGAGCGCGGCAGAGTGCCGCATCGGCGACGGCGCTCATGTCGGCCTGATGCAGCACGGTGGTGATCGGGTCGGGGAGTTGGTTCAGGGTGATGGTGACGGCCCGGTCCGGGGTGGCGGCGTTGATCACGACGAAGCCGTTCATGGCGCCGCCGTGGCTCCAGACCTCCAGTCCGCAGGCAGTGGTCCGATGGAACAGGCCGAGGCCGAAATCATCGCTGCGCAACGGATCACCCGACGGGACAACGTGTTTCATGTCGGACAGCTGGGCCGGTGGCAGGAGTTCGCCGGACAGCAGCGCCATGAAGAAGCGATTCAGGTCGGCGCCGGTCGACACCATGGCGCCGTCGGCGAGGCCCCAGCCCGGATCGATGTCGGTGATGTCGACCAGGGCGCCGTCGAATTCGTGGTAGCCGCGTGGGTGCGGTAACCGAATGATGTGCTCCAGCGGGAACAACGGCCAATAGGTGTCTTGTAGCCCGAGCGGGAGGATGATCCGGCGGGTGACCTCCAGGCCGACCGGCTGACCCGTGACCCGCTGGATCAACTCACCGGCCAGCAGAAAGTCGGTGTTCGAGTAGCCGGTACTGGTTCCCGGCGCGAAGGTGGCGGGTTGATCGAGGCCGAGCCGGATCAATTCCGTTGCCGGACGCGGCCGCTGTAGATCGGCGACGGAGGCGAGATTCAGGTACGCCAGATAGTCGGGTATTCCGCTGCTGTGCCGCAACAGATCTCGCACAGTGATCAGGTTTCCGTCGCCACCCGGACCGTTGACCACGCCGGGAAGATACTGCTCCACAGCGGCATCCAGGTCGATGCGTTGCTCCGCGACCAGCTGCAGGACGACCGCCGCCACGAATGTCTTGGTGTTGCTGGCGATCCGGACTTGCGCGTTGTCCGGGAACGCGCCGCCGGTGCCGAGATCCCCGATACCGCTGTCGAGTTGAGCGTTGAGGCCGTCCCCGGTGACCACCAGCTGCGCCCCGGGAACGCCGACGCGCCGGACGAGTTCATCGAGATCCGCTTGCAGCAGCCCGGGGTCCGGTTCGGCGACCGATATCGAGGCGCCGGTGGAAATCGACATCGCCGCTGTCACAGCAAGGACCGCGGTCATCAAGAATTGCCGCACCGGTTCTCCCCTTTGCGTCGCCTGCTTTCCACGCGGCCCGAACTGAGCGGAAAAGGGCATGCGAGAGTGACACCGCGGCGAATGTCGGTGGCACAAGCACGATCTGGCTGGACAGTAGGGTTATCCCCGGCCAGGCGAAGATCGTTTCCGATCCGCGCTATTCGGGCCGGGTCGCGCTGACGTATTGCAGCAGCCGGTGCACGTTCTGCTCGATATCGACCAGGCCCGCCGCGGCGAACAGCTCGGGGAACGTCCTGGTGTCGAAGACCCGCAGCCCGCTCCACCCGCCGACGACCCGGCTGACGTCGCCGAACGGATTGTCCGCCCGGTAACTGGTGGTGATGGCGATCCGTCCGCCGGGCGCGAGCACGCGCAGCATCTCGCGGGTCGCGCCGATCGGGTCGGGGATCAGATAGAGCGCGCCGAAGCAGCACACCGCGTCGAACGTCCCGTCCGCGAACGGCAGCACGCGGGCATCGCCGCGCAGATACCCGACGCGCGGACCCGCATTGTCGGCGACCGCACGGGCGAGCATCGGTTCCGAGTAGTCGAGGCCGACGGCGAACCCGTCACCGGTCAGCGCGGTACTCAGATGACGGGTGAAATTGCCCGGCCCGCAAGCGATATCGAGCACCTTCTGCGCCCCGCCCAGGCGTAGCGTGCTGATCGCGTCGCGGCGGTCCGACTCCGTCGTGCGCCCACTGGCCAGATAGAACAGCGCGGGCCGCCACGCGCGCTCGTACACCGCGGCCAGCGCGGGATGGTTCATCGTGCGTCGCGCCAGGTTCATCGGGGTGCTCCTCGTTCCTCTTGCGCGCGGGCGGTATTCGGTGGATGTCTGCCGAATACCGCCCGCCGCAATGTATTCAGACTCGCGCGACTTCGATCGTCATCCCCGCCGCGCGCAACCGCTCGGTGAGCGCGTCACCCATCGCCGCCGCGGGCGTGAGGATGCCGGCCAGCTCGGGCTGCTTGCCGGTGTCGAAGGCCAGTGACAGCCCGCTCTCGCCGAGCAGCACCGCGGTCGCCTTGTAGCCGGGATCGCCCTGGCCGGAGAAGGTCGCCACGTACTTGGCGCCCGAGGAGGTCCGGGTGAACGTCTTCATCGCGAACCACCCACTGTCGCGGGCCTTTTCGCTCGGGCCGGTGCCCGGCTTGGGCAGCACCCGGTCGAGCAGCTTGCGCCCGGCCGACACCCGTGACAGCAGCGCGCCCGCCGCCAGGCCCGCGACGATGCCGCCCGCCATGCCCGCGGCCACCAGCGGCGCGGCGGGCGACTTGCCCGCGCTCATCACCTCGCGGTAGCGGAAGTTCTTGCCGTACACCCAGCCGAGCAGGCCGTTGGTCCGGCGCACGATCTTGGTGTTGTGCGCGGCCATGACGAACGTGCTCACCCAGCCGTCCAGGCTCGGGTCGATGGAGCTGGCCCGGGACAACGCCTGATCGGACTGACGCCCGACCTCCGGGTCCATGGACTTGTCCGGACTCAGCGAATACGGGTGCGACAGCACCGATCCCTTGCTCGGATCGGCGGCGATCGCCTCCATCATCGCCCGGCCGGAATCGATGGTGCCGCCGCTGACGCCGCCCTTCAGCGACGCGATCAGCGTGGTCTCCTCCAGCTCGCCGGTGTTGTCCTCCAGCGAGCGCTTGTACAGCTGATACACGCTCAGATCCGACGGAATCGAGTCGTAGCCTGCCGAATTCACGATCTTCGCGCCGGTCGCGACGGCCTGCTCGTGGTACCGGTCGATCGCGTCCCGGATGAACAGCGGCTCGCCGGTGAGGTCGGCGTAGTGCGTGCCCGCCTTGGCACAGGCGGCGACCAGCGGCAGGCCGTAGCGCAGGTACGGGCCGACCGTGGTGACCACGACCTTGGTCCGTGCGGCGAGCGACGCGAGCGCGGCCTCGTCGGTGGAGTCGGCCACCACCAGTCCCCAGTCGGCGGCGGCCGGGCCGAGCTCGGTGCGGACCTTGGTGAGCTTGTCCAGCGAGCGCCCGGCCAGCGCGATGCGCGCGGACTCCGGCGCGGCGGTGAGCAGGTACTCGGCGGTCAGCTTGCCTACGAAACCCGTGGCACCGAAAAGGACTAGGTCGAACTCGCGATTGTCTGCCATGGTCTTCCGTTTCTGCGGTTACGCGTCGGTGCTCGGTTTGGTCGTTTTCTTGGCCCGCACGCGCGGCTTCTTCGGTGCGACGGGCGGATGCTCGGCCAGCCACCCGTGGTGGACCTTGCCGAGCTCGGTGACGGGCGGCTCGCCGTAGAGCCATTCCCGGGAGATCTGATGCCAGTTCGCGGTGCAGCCGAGCTGACCGAGCATGCCGAAGGTGAGGAAGTCGGCGCGGCGGGAAAACAGATGCTCCGGCGGCAGGTTCTGCTGCTTCATCCCGGTGAACTCGCTGGCCCGCGGGTCGACCGCGAGCAGGAACGCGCCGCTGGCCAGCTCGGGAGTAATGGTCAGCTCCTCGTCGATCAGACACCACTCGGACGCGGCGAGCACGTACTCGAGACACTCCTCGGCGCCGATCTCCTCCGGTGAATCGATCACGCCGCGCTGGATCATCAACTCGCGCAGGTCTTCCGCGCGGTCCTCGGCGGCCGCGCGCAGGCAGGTCAGCTCGAACTGCACGTGCTCCGGGTCCATCCGGTTGAACAGCCCGAAGTCGAGGAAGGCGACCTTGCCGTCGTCGGCGAGCAGCACATTGCCCGGATGCGGGTCGCCGCAGAACTCGTTGAAGGTGAACAGCGAACCGACGTAGAAGCGGTAGATGATCTCGCCGATCCGGTCGCGCTCGGCGTCGGGCAACTGGCGGATCTCCTCGAAACCCTTGCCCGGCACGTACTCACTGACCAGTACCCGGGTGGTGCTGAGCTCGGGCATCGACCGCGGCACCACGATGAACGGATGCCCGGCGTAGAGCTCGGCGATCTGGAGCTGGGTATTGGCCTCGGCCTGGTAGTCGAGCTCGCTCTCCATGTTGAGCCGCAGCTCGTCCAGCACGGCCGGGGTCACCCACGGCATGGCCGATTGCAGCACCCGGCGAAACATGGCCAGGTTCTTCAGATCCGCGCGCACCGCGGCGTCGATGCCCGGGTACTGCACCTTGACCGCGACCCGCCGGCCGTCGTGCAGCGTGCCCCGGTAGACCTGCCCGATCGAGGCGGCCGCGATCGGCTCGGCCTCGAACTCGGCGAAGATCGCGCCGAGCGGCTGGCCGAAATCGTCCTCGATCACCTGACGCATCGACTCGAACGACACCGACGGCGCGGCATTGCGCAACACCGCGAGCCGCTTCTGGAACCGCTCCCGATGCGCCTCCGGCACCAGGTCCATGTCCAGCACGGACATCATCTGCCCGAGCTTCATGGCCACGCCCTTCATGGTGCCCAGCACCATCACCACCTGCTCGGTGGTGCGAATCATGGACTCCTCGGCCATCTTCGCGCGCACCGCGTCGGATCGGCCCCGCATCGACAGCCGTGCGCGCTGCGTCCGGATAACCGAGCTGGCCGCGACGGCACCGAGCTTGGTGCCACGAGCAAGCCGGGAGGTCGGTACTTGCTTCGCCATCGAGGTACCTCCATTGGTGCCAGTGCGCGGGGCGGTGACGCAGCCCACTCGGGCACACCGCTCGGGTTCAGAGTAGCCAACCGCGCGGCAAAGTCGAGCCCCTCGTCACACTTTTGCTAGCACCCCAGCTAGCACCCGGGGAGTCGGGCGTTTGATCAGTTAGCCGAGTTCGCGCCGGGTGCGGGCAGCACATGCGGCTGCGCGTTGAACACCTCGGCGGAGCCGTTAGCACGCGCCATCCCGTCGATCGCGCTCCAGGCCATCATGGTCAGGTAGTCGATCACTTCTTCGCGGGACATGGTCTTGTTCGTGGTCCACCAGTGCGTGGCCAACTGGATTCCGCCGACCAGGACGTAGGACCACAGCATGGCGCCGTCGGTCTGGATGCCCTTCTCGGTCGCGCGGTCGATGATGACCGCGGCCACCACCTCGGCGAACAGCTTCTCGAATTCGGCCAGCGAGGACTGGTCGGCCGAGCCGTTGCCCATGATGAAGCGATAGACCTCGGGGTCCTCGTCGACCGTGCCGACGTACTCGGCCAGCGCCGAACGGACCAGCTGATACTCGTCCGCGTCCAGGCTGATCGCGCCGTAGACCCTCGGCATCAGGGTGGTCTCGATGAACCGCTGCATGGTCGCGTGGACCAGGTCGTTCTTATCGGAGAAGTACCGGTACAGGACGGTTTTGGAGACGCCGATCTCGGCGGCGATCTCGTCCATCCCGGCATTGGAGCCGCGCGCCCGGACCGCGGCGAGCGTGCCGTCGACGAGTTCCTCGCGGCGGTCGATCTTGTGCTGGCGCCAACGGCGTTTGCGGCCATCGGTTCGGCCGGTGCGCACCGCCGCCGGTCGGTCGGCGAGCTCGCCGACGTCGACAAGGTCATCGGTGGACAGCGTGAGCTCCTTAGATTGGTCGGTTTCTCCTCGGACCACCAGCTTAGGTCCCGGTCGCTGGTCATATGCGCGTTTGGGCACGGATGCGACGGGTTGCACATCTTCCGCGCCTCAGGCGGGCAGCCGCTCCGGCACAGCAGAATGGAGGCATGGAGAAAGCTCCCGGCAACATCGCGGTCCTGGAAACGCCCCCGGCACCCGCGGCCGCCGCGCCCCTCGGCTTCGCCGCCGTGCTCGACGAGGACAGCAAGCGTCGCGACCTCTGGCGGATGAAGGCGCTGGCTACCGGGCTACTCGCGGTGGCAACGGCGATCTATCTGTTCTGTCGCTGGCTGGAATCGCGCGGCAGCGGTGGCGGCTGGGTGGACTATGTGCGCGCGGCGTCGGAGGCGGGCATGGTCGGCGCGCTGGCCGACTGGTTCGCCGTCACGGCGCTGTTCCGGCATCCGCTCGGCCTGCCGATTCCGCACACCGCGATCATCCGGAAGAAGAAGGACCAGCTCGGCGAGAGTCTCGGCACCTTCGTCGGCACCAACTTCCTGTCCCCCGAGGTGGTTTCGGCGAAGGTGACCTCGGCGCAGATCTCCTGGCGGGTCGGCAAGTGGATGGCCGATCCCGGTCACGCCGCGCGGGTGGCCGAGGAGAGTTCGACGCTGCTGCGCGCGGCGGTCGACGTGCTGCGCGACGAGGACGTCGAGCAGATCATCGACCAGACGATCGTCAAACGGATCGCCGAGCCGCTGTGGGGTCCGCCGATCGGCCGGGTGCTCTCGGAGTTGCTCGCCGACAACCGGCAACTGGTGCTGCTGGACCTGCTCGCCGAGCGGGCGCACCAGTGGGCGCTCGGTTCGCAGGAGACGATCGACCGGATCGTCTTGCGCGACGCACCGCAATGGGCGCCGAAATTCGTCAACATTTTGCTTTCCGAACGGATCTACCGCGAACTCGTCGAGTTCACCTGGAAGGTCCGGTCGAACCCCGAGCACGAGGTGCGGCTGGCCGCGAATCGTTTTCTCGAGGAATTCGCCGACGATCTGCAACACGACGACGCCATGATCAAGAAGGCGGAGCGGATCAAGGCGCAGATCATGGGCCGCGACGAAATCACCGGCATGGCCTCGGCGACCTGGCGCGCGGCCAAACGATTGATCTTGGAATCGGCCGACGATCCGAACAGCACGTTGCGGCGTAAGGTCGGCGAGAACGTGCAGCAACTCGGCGAGCGGTTGCGTGATGACGCGGATATGCGCGCGAAGGTGGACGGCTGGATCGACCGGGGGGCAAGGTATCTGGTCGGAAACTATGCCGGGGAGATCAGCACACTGGTCACCGATACGGTTGCCAGGTGGGATGCGGACGAGGCAAGCAAGAAGATCGAATTGCAGGTCGGGCGTGACCTGCAATTCATCCGCATCAACGGAACGGTCGTCGGTTCGCTTGCGGGCCTGGTGATTTACACAATTTCGCAACTGATGTTCGGCGGCTGAGCCGCAGCGCGCCGAATGTTTGCCGAGAGGGTGCTAGCAGACTGCTTGCAATAGTTAGCACCCTGCCCTAGAATTGAACTCGTACAACCGCCAGAAGGTGAGTGATGGCAGACCAGCCCGAGGTTTCCGCCGAGTACACCGATAGTTCGGCCGAGCAATCGACCGGCGTCGGAGAAAAAGCGGCCCGCGTGTTAGACGCGGCGCACGACATCGGAGGCTTCATCAGGGCACAGCGGGAGGCCGCGCAAGTCTCGCTGCGTCAGCTCGCCACCCTTGCGGGAGTGAGCAATCCGTACCTCAGCCAGATCGAGCGCGGATTGCGCAATCCGTCCGCCGAGGTACTCGCGCAGATCGCCAAGGCACTGCGGGTGTCGTCGGAGGTGTTGTACGTCCGAGCCGGTTATCTCGAACAGCGGCCCCACAGCCCGGTCCGGGATGCCCTGCTTGCCGATACGTCTGTCAGCGAACGGCAGAAGCAGGTACTGCTCGAAATCTACGAATCGTTTCGCCGGGAAAACGGAGGGAACGAGCCCGCGATGCGAGTGACGGGCCCGGAGGCGGCAGCGAGCGTAACCACGAAGGGCACCACGAACATCGCAAATGAACACAGGGGGGATGGGGACAGCGTCGTTCCGCGCACCACAACCGAAACTCCGCCACGCCAGGAGAACGAAATACCATGACCGAGAAGACCAACCCGACCGTGACCAAGCCGCTGCTCGCGACCGTCGGCGCCGGCGATGCCATCTACGCCGCCGTCACCGATGTCGTCACCCAGGTGCGTGAGCGCGCCGCGTCGACCGACGTCTCCGCCCGGGTCGAAGAGGCCCGTGAGCGCTTCGCCAACGTGCCCGCCGACGTGCAGGCCCAGTTCGAGACGCTGCGCGAGCGGCTGGCCGGACTGCCCTCGGAACTGCCGGAGGACCTCGCCGAGCTGCGCGAGAAGTTCACCCCCGAGGAACTGCGCACGCTGGCCGACAAGTACTACCACCAGGTGCTCGACATCTACGCCGATTTGGCCGTGCGCGGCGAGGAGACGGTGGAGCGGCTGCGCGCCAACCACCTCGTCGAGGAGCAGATCGAGCGCGTCGAGGGCCTGTACAAGGATGCCGCGACCCGCGCCGAAGACGTGCTGGGCCGGGTCAACGGCCTGCTCGGCCGCCCGGCCAAGGTCGAGGCAGCGCCGGCCGCGCCGGTCGTCGACGCCGAGGTCGTCACGGTGACCACCGAGACCACCCCGGCCCCCGAGGCCAACGGCGCCCCGGTCGAGGATGTCGCCCCGGCCCCGAAGAAGGCCCCGGCCAAGAAGGCTCCGGCCAAGAAGGCCGCGCCGAAGAAGGCTTGATCCACCCGGTTCGCCGGTCCGCCCGGTAGCTGATTTTCCAAGGGCCGCAACGGTATCGGAGTTCTGCCGCCCAACGCCCCTGCACACCCTGGTGTGCAGGGGCGTTGCTCGTATGATGGGACAGGTGAATATGGTGCACGGATTGACCGGGATGATCCTGCTCGTGCTGTGGCTGGCCGCGCTCGGCGCGACGATCTTCGCGCTGATCCACGCCGTGCGGCAGCGTCCGGACGCGTTCACCGCGGTGGACAAGCTGACCAAGCAGATCTGGCTGGCCATCCTCGGGGTCGCGGTGGTGCTCCTGCTGCTCTCGCCGGCCGGCCTCGGGCTGCTCTCGTTCATCGCGATCATCGCCACCGGCATCTATCTGGCCGACGTGCGGCCGAAGGTGGACGAGATTCAGCGGGGTCCGCGCTGGTAGGCGTGTCGCATCCCGGCGCGGTGGGCGGGCGGATCTGGTCCGGTCCCAGGCGCCGGACGTCGAATACTCGATAACTTTTCGAGTGCTAGCACTAGCTAGCAGCGCGCATCGAGGTTACTGTATCTAGCAGTAACACAAAGGAGTGTCCGATGCGTGCCCTGCTGCCGACTGCGTTGGTGAACTTCCCGGAACAGCTTCGCGGGAAGCTCGACGCACACCGCGCGAACCTGCGCTCGCGTACCTACGCGACCACCGCGTTCAACCCGCCCGCGATCGCCCCGGAGGTGATTCCGGTGATCACCAGGGACGGCGCCCGACTGCGCGTGCACGCCTACGGACCTGCCGATCGGCCGGTGATCGTGCTGGTGCACGGCTGGAGTTGCTGCATCGAATACTGGAACGCGCAGATCAACGCCTTCGCCGGCGAGTATCGCGTGGTCGCCTACGACCAGCGCGGCCACGGCGAGAGCGAGCGAGGCGGCAGCCCGCTGAGCATGGACCTGCTCGCCGATGACCTGGCCGCTGTGCTCGACGCGACGCTGCGCCCCGGCAAACGGGCCGTGCTGGTCGGTCACAGCCTCGGCGGCATGACCTTGCAGGCGTGGGCCGGGCGCTATCCCGACCACGTCGCCGCACAGGCGCTCGCGGTCCTGCTGACCAACACCGCACCCGATCGGCTGGTCTTCGAGACCACCGTGATCCCGCTGCTGAACCGGCCGATGCGGCTGCTGGAGCTGAAGGTTCCGCTGCCGTTCCTGTTCGGCCGGTTCGGACTCGGCGCGCCGCTGGTCTTCCCGCCCATCGCGCCCGTGCGGTGGTTGTTCGCCCGCTCGATCATGACCACCAAGGCCAAGGGCGACCTGCTCGACTACAGCATGGCCATCGTGCGCTCGTGTCCCGCGGTGGTGCGGGCGGAGTTCGGCCGGCTGCTCGCCGACATGAACGTCGGCGAGGCCGCCCGCAACCTGGTGGTGCCCACCACGGTGATCGCCGGCCAATTCGATGACATGACCCCCGTCGTGCATTCCGAGCGAATCGCCCAAATGCTCAGGGAAACCGGCAGTCTCGCGCGTTTCACCACCCTCCCGACCGGCCACCTCGGCAACACCGAGGCGTACGAGCAGTTCAACGAGGAACTGGGCCACGTGCTCGAATCGGTGCGCCTGCGCACCGAGATCGCCGGCTGACCCTCGGCCCAGGCGACCGCAGGTCGGGTACGGCTGGAAACGTGCTCAGCACTGCCCAGGGAAAACCTGGGACAGGTCCCCGACTTACTTACGCGGTTGGTATGGGCAACGCTCGGGTTCCAGCGTGGTCGTCGGCTTGTGGTCCGGTTCAAAGAGGCTTGGGAAACGAGGGCGTCGTGTGAGCGGGCCGGCGATCGCCGTGGGTCGCGCGGTCGTTTGGCGGCCGGGGTGGGGCAAATTGTCCGCCCCTTTCATCGAGTCGAGTCAAAGGGTCGTTGTTCAAGATCATTTGGCGACCTTTTGACTCGACTCGATTTTCGCTCAGGTGAAGACGACTGTGCGGCGGCCGTGGACTAGGACCCGGCCTTCGAGGTGCCAGCGGAGGCCGCGGGCCAGGACTACGCGTTCGATGTCGCGGCCCTGACGGACCATGTCGCGCACGTCGTCGGCGTGGTCGATGCGGGAGACGTCCTGTTCGATGATCGGGCCGGCGTCCAGTTCCGCCGTGACGTAGTGGCAGGTGGCGCCGATCAGTTTCACACCGCGGGCGAAGGCCTGGTGGTAGGGGCGGGCGCCGACGAACGACGGCAGGAAGCTGTGGTGGATGTTGATGGCGCGGCCGGTCCAGTGCGCGCACAGCTCCGGCGGCAGCACCTGCATGAATCGGGCGAGCACCACGGCGTCCGGGTTGTGCGCGTCGACCAGCGAACGGACCTCGGCGAAGGCGGGCCCGCGCTCGGCCGGGTCCTTCGGGAACCGCACGTGGTGGAACTTCACGCCGTGCGCCTCGGTCATCTCGGCCAGATCGGGGTGGTTGCCGATCACCGCCTCGATGGTCGCGGGCAGCTCGCCGCTGCCCGCGCGGCCGAGCAGATCGTGCAGGCAGTGCCCGTCCTTGCTGACCAGCAGCACGGCCCGGCGGCGGGCGCCGGAATCGAGCAGCTGCCACTCCGTCTCCGGCCCCAGCTCGGCAGCCACGCCGGCGAATCGGTCGCGCAGTTCGGCCAGCCCGAACGGCACGGTGGCGGCCTTGATCGCCTGCCGGGTGAAGAACCAGCCGCTGTCGGCGTCGGAGTGATAACCCGCCTCCACGATCGAGCCGCCGAATTCGGCGATGAACGAGGTGATCCGGGCGATGATGCCCGGCCGGTCGGGACAGCCGAGGGTCAGCACGAAACGTCGGTCGTCCAGGGCGGGTAGAGCGGCACTCATAAGCTCATCCTTCCAGGTCATCCCTGGACGATTGAGCAAGGGACGACTGATCTCGCCGACGCGATCGGTGACTCGCCGGGTACGAGCTACCTCGGCCGCGGCGCTACCGCCGGTCGCCGACGCTGCCCGCTGCGCACCCCGGCCCGGCCTGAATTCTCGGAGAGACGGGGGAGTCAGAGTTCGTAAAACGGTTCGGGGTAGCGGAATTCGCCGGTGATGCGCGGGTCGTAGGCGCTGAGCGTGCGGACCTGGAAGTGCGGTGCCCAGGCCGGGTCGTCCGGGGCGATGCCGAGGCGGGCGGCGGGGACGAAGCCGAACCGGGGGTAGTAGTCGAGGTGACCGAGCAGGCAGACCAGCGGCTCGTCGAGCGCGTCGGCGGCGCCGAGGACGGCGTGCATGAGCGCCGAGCCGGCACCGGTGCCCTGATGTTCGGCGAGCACGCCGATCGGGCCGAGCGCCAGCACCGGGAACGGGCCGATGCTCGCTCTGGTCAGGCACACGTGGCCGATCACCGTGTCGTACTCCACCGCGACCATCGACAGGGTCGGGATCCAGCCGGGGTCGCTGCGCAACCGGGCCACCAGATCGACCTCCGGCGGATCGGCGCCGTCGTCGGCCTGCGGTTCACCGGTGAGTTCGGTCAGGTCGCCGTCGGGTTGGTGCGGACCGAACGCGCTGCGATGTACCGCCGCGATCGCGGCGATGTCGTCGGCGAGCTCGCGACGGATCAGCACGGTGTCGTCTCCTCCCGAACCAAGTAGGGGTCCATCCGGCACACGGTAATCAGTCGACCGCTTCGTCACTACCGGCGATCTGGCACCAGGTACGAGTGTGCGGGAAGGGTTACCAGGCGCGCAACGGAATTCGCCACAGGTGTGCCAGACTCTCGGCTCATGGCAAGTTCCGCGTCTCCGACCAGGGCCGAAGTGGCCGCCATGATCGATCACACACTGCTGGCGCCGGGGGCGACCCCCGACGACGTCGCCGCGCTGATCTACGAAGCCCGCGAACTGGGGGTGCTGGCCGTCTGCGTATCGCCGTCGATGCTGCCGGTGCAGGCGCCGGGGCTGGTGGTGGCGACGGTCGCCGGATTCCCGTCCGGCAAACATCATTCGCTCGTCAAGGGCGCCGAGGCGCGGCTCGCGGTGGACCAGGGCGCGGCCGAGGTGGACATGGTCATCGATGTCGGCGCGGCGCTCGCGGGCGACTACAACGCGGTGCTCTCCGACATCGTCACGGTGCGCGAGGCGATGGGGGATCGCGCCGTGCTCAAGGTGATCATCGAGGCGGCCGCGTTGCCGGACGAGGCGATCGTCGAGGTCTGCCGGGTCGCCGAACGCGCGGGCGCGAATTTCGTGAAGACCTCCACGGGTTTTCACCCCGCGGGCGGCGCCAGCGTGCACGCGGTCGAGCTGATGGCCGCGACCGTCGGCGGACGGCTGGGGGTCAAGGCGAGCGGCGGTATCCGTACCGCCGAGGCCGCGGCCGAGCTGATCGCGGCGGGGGCGACGCGACTCGGATTGTCGAAGTCGCGCGAGGTGCTCGACGGGTTTCCCGCCTGACCTTCGAAAAAGCTTGAACCCCGGCCGGTTTCGCGCTTCAGTGAGCGAATCCGGCCGGGGTTCACTACTTCCGGGCTACGAGCAGGTCGCGCCGGCGTTCTGATCGGCCGCGGGCAGTTCGGAGCGAGTGCCCGCGAGCTTGACCGCGATGCCGTCGTCGGTGACCTTCACGTCGGTCGGTCGCATGTTGTACGGGTAGCTTTGCAGGCTCTTGGTGAACACCTCGACGATGCCCTGCACCAGGTCGGTGGGCAGACCCATGCCGAGCAGCTGTGCCGACATGGTCTCCACCTCGATGACCCCGCCCTTGATCACCGGCTTCACCTGCAACTGCGCCAGGCCGCCGAGCACGTCCAGGTTCAGCAGGTTCGAGCTCGCGGACGATTTCACGCCGCTGACCAGGCCGCCGAGCGTCTGCCGGATGCCGTCGTTGTTCCAGGTGACATCGGCCGAGGAGCTACCGATCACGCCGCCGCCGCGCCCGTTGTCGGTGACCTCGACGTCGTGGAACTCGGCGTGCACCACCATGCCGACCGCGGGGCCGAACTTGGTGTCGTCGCTGTCCACCTTCACCGTCGGCACCTTGCCGTCGAACCAGGTGATCAGCATCGGCTTGGCGCCGAAACTCACGTCGATCTTCGAACCCATTTCCTTCTCGAATTGCGTACTGATGCAGCGAGACACGGTATGTCTGGCGTACGCCTCGCCGCCGACCAAGGCCGTGGCGAGCAATATCGCTACCACGATCAGGGCGATCAGCAGGGCCCGCCGGTTGATCGTCATGGTGGACGGAGGCTTCGTACTCATGCGGCTGATTCTTCCCCACGTTTCTGTGCCGTCTCTGAGGGCCCATTGAGGGGTTCGAATGTGACATCTGACACAGGAATCGAGCGTAGCCTGATGACCATGGCTGGCGATGCGGCGGGCCGCGCCCTCGGTTCCGCGGACCACGGATGGCGCGTGCTGCGCCGATTGGCCGGTCGCCACGCGGGTTTCTTCACCACCCGGCAGGTCTTGCGCACCCACTGCGAGGCGCGGGTGCGGATCGGGCTCGGCGACGGCTCGGTGACCAGGGCCGGGGTCGGCCTGCTCCGACTATCCGAGTGGCCGGCCGGTCCGCTCGACGAATACGCCATGTGGGCGGCCTGGTTCGACGGCGCCGCGGCGGTCTCGCACCACAGCGCGGCCGAGCTACACGGCATCGGCCGGCTACGCCCCCGCTTCCTGCACCTATCCGTGGGCTCCGGCCGCCCGCCGGTGACCCCGCGACTAGTGGTGCTGCGGCGCTCACTGATCGGCACCGAGATCGAGTCGGCGGGCCCGTTCCTGGTGACGACCCCGCTGCGCACCGTGCTCGACCTGGCCGAGGGGGACATCGGCCAGTCCGCGTTGGACGAGGTGGTCGCCGACGCGATCGCCATCAACCGCTGCACCAGCGACGAAATCCGCACCGCCGCAGCCGCTCTCAGCCCCCGCGCGGCCGCGCGCGTCTACCGCGCACTGACCGGCGCCTGAGCCGGGCGCGAGCTAAGCCGAATCCGCCCGGGGCGGTTCGGGATTCGGGGCGACCGTGACCCAGGGCACCGACAGCACGCAGTCGCGCATGCGGCGGCGGTAGGGGCGGAGCGGGAAGCCTTCGTGGCGCAGGGATTCGGCGGTGGCGCGCCAGCGGACGCGGGGGCCGAAGGGGGCCAGGGGAGCGGCGCGGGCCCAGGCGCGGTCGGCGGCGGTGAGCAGGGCGTGGATGGGCTCGCCCGGAATGTTGCGGTGGATCAAGGCTTTCGGTAGTCGTTCGGCGATGTCGGAGGGCTGCTCGACGGTGAACGGGTCCCAGGCGAGGGTGAGTGATCGCGGGCCGGACCGGTCGAGCAGGACCCAGGCGCAGCGGCGGCCCAGTTCGTCGCAGGTGCCGTCGATCAGCAGACCGTCGGGTGCCAGACCGGACAGGATGGTCGACCAGGCTTCGGGCACAGCGGATTCCGGATACTGGCGCAGGACGTTGAACGCGCGCACCAAGACCGGTCGCAGACCGGCCAATTCGAATCCACCCCGGGCGAAGCGCACGCCGTCCCGGCCGGGCACCACGCGTTCCGGATCGATCTCCAGCCCGACGACGCGCACATCCGGGCGCACGGTGCGCAGCCGTCCCGCCAATTCCAGTGTCGTCCACGGGCTCGCGCCGTACCCGAGATCGACGACCAGCGGGTCGGCGGCCGCTCGCAGCCGCCCGGCCACCAGTTCGTCGTGGATCAGCCAGCGATCACTGCGCCGTAGCCGGTTGACACCGGTGGTACCGCGGGTGATGGTGCCGACCGGTTTGGTCAGCTGGTTGAGTGATGGTCGTCCAGCCACTGCACCGTGAATTCCGCCTCGGCCCGGAACAGGTCGACCAGGTTCACCAGCATCAGCTGCTCCAGCCGGGGACCGACCATCGGGATGAACACCTTGGCCTCGGAGGAGAAGCGCATGGTGCAGCCGGTGTCGGTGGGGAACAGGCGGATGGTGCCGCCCAGGCTGCCCGGCCCGGCCGGGATGGAGGCCGAATACTTGCCGGCGATCTCGTCGGCGCCGAACGGCCCGTAGCTCTCCTTGCGGGTGATGATCATGTCCTTGCGCATCACCGCCTGCGCGATCTCCGGCAGCATCTCGCGCGGCAGGACGTGGTGTAGTTCGACGTCGATGCCGCTGTCGCCGGCCGTCAGCTGCGCGACCTCGTTGCCCGGCGAGTACTTCCGCATCTCGGCCATCCGCGCGTCCCAGTAGTCGCGGCTCGACAGCGCCGAGTACAGCTCTTTGGTGGTGTGCAGCGGGTAGCGCGCAGAGTAATCGAGTCGACGGGCCATGATTCGAGAGATTACTGGGTGGGGTTGCCCCGGCCGCGCTCGGCGGTGTGGTTCACCCAGTGAACGAGCGGGAAGTGTGCTGCCGCAACAACTTCCCGCTCGGTTCCGCGTGTCAGTGCGAGTCGAGCCAGGTGTTGGTGAACTCTTCCTCGTTCTTCAGCACCTCGGTCAGGTGTTCGGCGATCGCGGACTCGATCTTGCCGCCGAACAGCGGGATCTTCACCTCGATGGTGCCGTTGGCGGCGGCGGTGGAGCCCGCGCCGTCGTCGGTCAGCGTGATGGTGCCGCGCACCTCGGCGGGCGCGCCGTCGACGGTCGCCTGGAAGGTGGCCGAGTCGCCGTTCCAGGTCTCCACCCGGGGGATGATGAGGTCGCCGGGGCGCACCGCGGTGATCGCGGCGGGCAGCAGCTCGGCGGCGATGGCCTGCACGAGCTGCACCCGGATCTGGTCGCCGGCGACCTGGACGGAGTCGAGCCGGGCGTTCGGCCCGCCGACCTCGGCGACGCGGTCTTTCCAGTACTGATCGTTCGCGAACGCCGCGCGCACGGCGGCAGCGGGATGCGAGTAGCGGGCCGTGTACGCCAGCGGTGTAGCCATGGTCGGACACGCTACCGTCTGCCTGTGCGAACTTCACGTGTGGTGCCGTCGGATGTGCTGGCCGCCACCGGCGCCCGGATACGCGAATCGGTGCCGCTGGCCGAGTTGACCACGCTGCGGGTCGGCGGACCCGCCACGGTCGCCGAGTGCGCCACCACCGAATCGCTGGTGGCGACGGTGCGCGCGCTGGACGCGGCGAGCATTCCGGTGCTGCTCATCGCGGGCGGTTCCAACCTGCTGATCAGCGACGACGGGTTCGACGGCGTGGTGGTCCGGGTGGCGACCGAGGGTGTCGAGCTCGGCGCGGACGGCGTGCTGGCCGAGGCGGGCGCGAACTGGGACGCGGTCGTCGCGGCGACGGTCGAGGCGGGTCTGGGCGGCCTCGAATGCCTGTCCGGCATCCCGGGTTCGGCCGGGGCGACGCCGGTGCAGAACGTCGGCGCGTACGGCGCGGAGGTGGCGACCCTGCTGCGCCGGGTGCGACTGTTCGATCGGCACACCGGCGCGATCCGCTGGGTCGAGCCCGGCGAGCTCGGTTTCGGTTACCGCACCAGCGTGCTCAAGCACCGCGACGACGCCGTGGTGCTCGCCGTCGAATTCGCGCTCGACCCGACCGGCGCGAGCGCCCCGCTGCGCTACGGCGAGCTCGCCACCACGCTCGGCGCCGCCGACGGCGAATCCCGGCCTGCCGCCGAGGTCCGGGCGGCGGTGCTGCGCCTGCGCGCGGGCAAGGGCATGGTGCTCGATCCGGCCGACCACGACACCTGGAGCGCGGGTTCCTTCTTCACCAATCCGGTGGTGCCCGAGGACCGAGTGGCAGAGGTGCGCGCCGCGATCGCGGCATATGTGGGAGATGTCACGGTGCCGACCTATCCGGCGCCGGACGGGGTCAAATTCTCCGCGGGCTGGCTGATCGAACGGGCCGGCTTCGCCAAAGGTTTTCCCGGCGAAGACGCCCCGGCCCGGCTGTCCACCAAACACACCCTTGCGCTCACGAATCGCGGTGCGGCGACCGCCGCGGATCTGGCCGATCTGGCCAGGACGGTGCGCGATGGGGTGGTCGCGAGATTCGGCATCCGATTGGAGCCGGAACCCGTCACGGTCGATGTGCCGCTGTAACCGGGTGAAACGGACACCACACCTTTCGCTAGCCAATTGAACGAGTTTGCCCGCGTAAATTCGATGGCGTGAGCAACCGTCCAGGGATCCGCAGACCGGTCGCCGCTGTCTCGGCCGTGCTACTCGTCGTGATCGCCTTGGTCGCCGGATGCGGCAGTGGTAGCGGTGGCGACAACAGCACGCCCCGCGATCCCGGCCCGGTGGCCAAGGTGACCTTCGCGCCGGAGAACAACGCCACGAAGGTCAATCCGGCCGCGCCGGTCTCGGTCACCGTCGCGAACGGCACCATCGATCAAATCGCGCTGACCAACGCCGCCGGCAAGCAGGTGGCCGGCGAATTCAGCCCGGACAAGCGCAGTTACAAGATCAGCGAGGCGCTCGGCTACGACGCCACCTACACCTGGTCCGGCACCGCGATCGGCACCGATCGCAAGCCGGTGCCGATCGAGGGCAAGTTCAGTACGCTCGCGCCGAAGAACACCGTCCCGGCGACCATCAACATCGCGGACAACCAAGAGGTCGGCATCGCCGCGCCGATCATCCTGCAGTTCAAGGCTTCCGTGCAGAACAAGGCCGCGGTGGAGAAGGCGCTGACCATCACCACCGACCCGCCCACCGAGGGCGCGTGGGCCTGGTTCCCGGACGACAACGGCTCCCGGGTGCATTGGCGCCCCAAGGATTACTGGGTCCCCGGCACCACCGTGCACGTCTCGGCCAAGCTCTACGGACTCGATCTCGGCGGCGGCAATTACGGATACACCGATCTCACCACCGATTTCCGCATCGGCCGCAGCCAGATCGTCAAGGCCAACGCGCCGAGCCACCGGATGCAGGTGGTCCGGGACGGCAAGACCGTGTTCGATTTCGCGGTCAGCTACGGCGAGGGCAACGAGCCGCGCAACGTGACCCGCTCCGGGCTGCACGTGGTCACCGAGAAGTACGAAGACTTCCTGATGTCGAATCCGCCGTTCTACACCAACGTTCGCGAGCGCTGGGCCGTACGCATCTCCAACAACGGCGAATTCATCCACGCGAACCCGGAATCCGTGGGCGCTCAAGGGTCTTCGAATGTCACCAACGGCTGCATCAATCTCTCGCCCAGCGACGCCCAGGCGTACTTCCCGACCGCGCTCTACGGCGATCCGGTGGAGGTGACCGGTACCTCCATTCCGCTGTCCGCCGCCGACGGCGATCTCTACGACTGGACCATCGACTGGGCCACCTGGAAAACCATGTCCGCCGAGGACGGCTCCACCTCGGTCGTTTCCGCGACCCCGGTCGCACCCGGCCCGCCCCGCTAGGCTCGAGCTCGATCGAGATCGCGGTGTGAGGTTCGGAGGGTGACAGGGTGAGTGGTCGTGCAGCGGTGCTCGGTCCCGGTGGAGTGGTCGGCACCGCCTGGTTGCTCGGCGTCGTGGAAGGCTTGCGCCGCAACCGCATCGAGCTCGCGGATGCCGATCTGCTGGTCGGCACCTCGGCCGGCGCGATCGCCGCGGCCGGGCTGGCCGACGGCCGGGATCTGAACGCCTACGCCGAACTTCCGCCCGACGACGGCGCCCCGCTGATCGTGGATCCCGCGGTGACGGCGGAGGTGTTCGAGGTGCTGCGCGGCACGGGCAGTTCGTCCAGCAAACTGCATCGCGTCGGCAAGCTGGCGTTGCGCGCGAACACCAGCCCGGAGCGGGAGCGCATCGAACGGATGAAAGTTATGGTGGGCGAAGGCGATTGGCCGCATCCCCAGCTGCTCATCCCCACCGTGGACATAGATTGCGGCGAGCCGAGGGTCTGGCGGGCCACCGACGGCGTACCGGTGCACCAGGTCATCACGGCGAGCACCGCGATGCCCGGCCTGGCCGCGCCGGTCACCATCGGCGCGCACCGCCACATCGACGGCGCGCTGCGCAACGGCTCGAATGCCGATCTGGCCGAAGGCTATTCGACGCTGATCCTGATCGAGCCGCTGGCCCACGCGTTCCCGACCACGGTGCCGTCGAGCGCGCAGCGGGTCGCCCGGATCATCCCGGACGCCGCCGCGCTGCGCGCCTTCGGCCCGAGCCTCGACGATCGGTCGAGCTGGCCCGTCGTGTTCACCGCGGGCCTGCGCCAGGGCAGGGCCGCGGCCGACGAGGTGCGCGCGGTCTGGCGCTGACTAGCGCCGCAGCGAGGTGTCGAGATCGGGGTCGTTCTCGACCTCCCGGTCGGCCGCCCGCTGGGCGCGCACCGCATCGTGCCGCTCGGCCAGCAGGTCGCGGATCTCGATGAGCAGTTCGGTCTCGGTCGGCTCGGCCGCCTTCGTCGTGCCGAAGCGGTTCTTGATCGTCTTCATCGGCAGCATCAGCACGAAATACAGCACGGCGGCGACCACGAAGAAGTTGATGAACGCGGTCAGGATCGGGCCGATCTGGATGAAGGTCGCGGGTTTGTCCGCGATCAGCTGAACGCCGAGTCCCAGCTCGTTCTGGCTGCCGAACACCGCCAGCAGGGGATTGATCACGCCCTTGGTCACCGAGGTGACCACCGCGGTGAACGCGGTGCCCATTACGACAGCAACTGCGAGATCGAGGACGTTCCCTCGCATCAGGAACTCTTTGAAGCCCTTGAACATGAGCACAAAACCCCAATCTGATGTAGACGACGTCAAAGCATCAGATGCTAACGGCCGGAGGTAACCGCCGAAGATTCGGCAAACCTTCCGCTAACCTTCGGCCGGTAGTGGGTAATTCGATTCGGCTATCAGTGTTCAGCTGCGCCGGGCGAAGCGTCCGGCGTCGGCCTGATCGCGCGGCTTGACGATGATCTGGTCCAGGTTCACGTGCGACGGCCGGGACGCGACGAAGCCGACGATCTCCGCGATGTCCTGCGCGACCAGCGGATCGATCCCCTCGTACACCTTGGCGGCGCGCTCCTCGTCGCCGTCGAAGCGGACCAGCGAGAACTCGGTTTCCACTGCGCCGGGCGCGATTTCGGTGAGCCGCACCGGCTGGCCGAGCAGCTCGCCGCGCAGGGTGCGGTGCAGCACGGCCTGGGCGTGCTTGGCCGTGGTGTAGCCGGCGCCGTTGTCGTAGGCGACGAACGCGGCAACCGAGGTGATGGTGACGATGAGGCCGTCGCCGGAGGCAATGAGCTTGGGCAGCAAGGCCTTCGTGAGCCGCAGCGTGCCGAGCACGTTGGTCTCCCACATCCAGCGCCAGTCGTCCAGGTCGGCGTCGGCGACGGTGGCCAGGCCCTTGGCGCCGCCCGCGTTGTTGACCAGCACGTCGGCCCGCTCGATCGCGGCGGTGAAGGAAGCCACCGACTCGTCCGAGGTGACGTCGAGTTCCAGTGCGGTGCCGCCGATCTCGTCGGCGACCCGCTGCAGGCGATCGAGCCTGCGCGCGCCGACGTAGACGTGATAGCCCTGTTTGGCCAGTTCGCGGGCGGTGGCCTCGCCGATGCCGGAGCTGGCTCCGGTGACGACAGCGGTGCGAGTGCTCATATAAGCGATCCTAGGTGCCGGTCGTTTGCGGGCAGGAGCGCTGTTGCGGGGATCACCGTTAGCCTGAGCGGTATGGCTATTCGGGACGCGGTGAGCGCGGACGGCACCAACATCGTCTACCGGGTGAGTGGCCCGGCCGGCGCGCGTCCGCTGGTGCTGTTGCACGGCTGGTCGGCGAATCTGCGCTGCTGGGGACGTGCCGCCGACGAGCTCGCCGCCCGGTTCCGGGTGCTCGCCGTCGACCTGCGCGGCCACGGCTATTCCGATGTGCCGGCCGCGGGCTACGACGACCCGAAGAACTGGGCCGCCGACGTCGCGGCCGTGCTGGCGGGCGAGGGTATCGAGTCCGGCGCGATCCTGCTCGGCTGGTCCTACGGCGGCATCGTGCTCAGCGACTACCTGACCGCCTACGGCACCGACGCGATCGCGGGCATCGTCTTCAGCAGTTCGCAGGCCAATATCGGCCGCGGGGTGCCCGGCGCGGCGGCCGGTCCGGCCATGCAGGCCGCGATGCCCGGCGTCTTCGAGGAGAGCGCGGGTCGCGCGGTGCGGGCGTTCGGCGCCTTCGGCAACGCCAACACCGGCCCCGGCGCGGACAGGGGCGTCGATGCGCAGCGCCTGTTCGGCACGAGCCTCGCCACCTTGCCGTCGGTGCGCAAGGCGCTGTTCTATCGCACCACCGACAACACCGAAACCCTTCGCACACTGGATATTCCGGCGCTGGTGCTGCACGGCACCGATGACCCGGTGGTGCCGATCGAGAACGGCCGCTACGTCTACGAGGCGGTCCCGGACGCGCGCGCGTCGTTCTGGGAGGGCAGTCAGCACGGGCTGTTCATCGAAGACCCGGCTCGCTTCGCCGGCGAGATCGGCATGTTTGCCGACAGCCTCTGATTTCCGGCCATGTGCGCCCTTTCTCCTGGGCATTCCGGAAAATAGGGCGTTTGCCGTCTGTCAGGGAGTTCACTGCGCCCCTGTGATAGCTCTCACTCGAGCGCGTGACGGTGTGGAGGCCGGGAATCCAACGTGCACTATGGATAGTGTGAGTCAACGCCCGGACCTACGGCCGAACCGTGTCGCCGTGCTATCGGTGCATACCTCACCACTGGCTCAGCCGGGCACCGGCGACGCGGGCGGCATGAACGTCTACGTGCTGCAAACCGCACTTCAGCTGGCCCGGCGCGGCACCGAGGTGGAGATCTTCACCCGGGCCACCGCCTCCAATCTGCCGCCCGTGCAAGAAGCGGGCCCCGGCGTGCTGGTGCGCAACGTGGTCGCCGGTCCGTTCGAGGGACTCGACAAACACGACCTGCCCACCCAGCTCTGCCCGTTCACCGCGGAAGTGCTGCGTCAGGAGGCACGGCATCTGCCCGGCTACTACGACCTCGTGCACTCGCACTACTGGCTGTCCGGCCAGGTCGGCTGGCTGGCCCGGGACCGCTGGCGGGTGCCGCTGGTGCACACCGCGCACACGCTGGCCGCGGTGAAGAACGCCGCGCTCGCCGAAGGTGACTGTCCGGAGCCGCTGACCCGCGAGATCGGCGAGAAGCAGGTGATCGGCGAGGCGGATCGACTGGTCGCCAACACCGCGGACGAGGCCCGTCAGCTGGTCGAGCTGTACAGCGCCGATCCCGAGCGCATCGACGTGGTGCCGCCCGGCGCGGACCTGACCCGGTATCAACCGGGCGACAAGGCCGCGGCTCGCGCGGCGCTCGGCCTGGCCGCCGACGAACAGATCGTCGCGTTCGTCGGCCGGATCCAGCCGTTGAAGGCGCCGGATGTACTGGTCCGCGCCGCGGCCGAGGTGCTGCGCGCCGATCCGGCCCACGCGCTTCGCGTGCTGATCGTCGGCGGTCCATCCGGCAGCGGACTGGAACGCCCGGACGCGCTCATCGAACTGGCCGCCGCCCTCGGCATCGCCGACCGCGTCACCTTCCTGCCGCCGCAACCGCCGGACCAGCTCGTCCTGGTCTATCGCGCAGCCGATCTGGTCGCGGTGCCGAGCTACAACGAATCCTTCGGGCTGGTCGCGATCGAGGCCCAGGCCAGCGGCACCCCGGTGCTGGCGGCCGACGTCGGCGGGCTGGGCACGGCCGTGCGGCACGGCGAAACCGGCCTGCTGGTGCCCGGTCACCGGACCCCGGATTGGGCCGGCGCCCTGGGCTATCTGCTCGACGACCCCGGCCGGCTGCGCCGGATGAGCGGGCGCGCGGTCGAGCACGCCGCCAACTTCTCCTGGGAGCACACCGCCGACGGATTGCTCGCCAGCTACTCCGCGGCACTCACCGATTTCCGGGCCGAGCGCGCCGCCCTCGGCGCCGGCCGGATGAGCGGCGCGCTGCGTGACGACGTGCGCGAACGGGTACCCGGTGAACGCATTAGCCTGGAATCCAGTCAGGCCAGGTCGCGGGCGCTGTGGCGGCGCCGGATGGGAGCACGCCGGTGAACGAGGTGCAGGCAAGCGCTCAGCTGATCGAGGAAACCCTGCGGGACCGGGAGATCGAGCACGACCGGTCCGGCGCGGAGACCTTCGTCGTCGTCCTGCCCGGTGAACGCAAACTGAAGACCAGCGTCATGCTCACCGTCGGCAAGCACGGGGTCCGCATCGAGTCGTTCGTCTGCCGCAAGCCGGACGAGAACTTCGAGGGCGTCTACAAATTCCTGCTCCGCCGCAACCGCAGGCTCTACGGCGTGGCCTACACCCTGGACCGGGTCGGCGACATCTACCTGGTCGGCCAGATCGCCACGCACGCCCTCACCGCCGACGAACTCGACCGGGTCTTCGGGCAGGTGCTCGAGGCCGTGGACGCCGATTTCAACGTGCTGCTCGAACTCGGTTTCGCCGAATCCATTCGCAAGGAATGGAAATGGCGGGTCTCGCGCGGGGAATCGCTGAAGAACCTGCGCGCCTTCGAACACCTGGTAGACGCGGCCGACAAGCCGTAAATTCTCTGCGATGACGGTTCTCGCGCTGGACATCGGCGCCTCGAAGTTCGCGGCAGGCCTGGTGCACGACGGCACGAACGTGCACGACGTGCGGCAGATCGTCGTGCCGCCCGCGGCGGTCTGGGAGGCTTGCCGCGGTCTGTTGCTCGAGGTCGCCGGGGACGAGCCGATCACCGCGATCGGCATCGGCTCGGCCGGTCCGGTCGACGTGCGCACCGGGGTCACCGCCCCGCTGAACATTCCCGAGTGGAAGTCCGGCTTCGAGATCGTGGCCGCCGTGCAGAAGCTGTTCCCCACGGCGGCAATCAGTTTCGCTATCGACGGTGCCTGCCTGGCGCTGGCCGAGCATCATGTGGGCGCGCTGCGCGGGATCCCGAACGGGCTGGCCATGACCGTCTCGTCCGGGATCGGCGGCGGGATCATCGCCGACGGCCGGGTGGTCGTCGGACGGACCGGCAATGCCGGGCACATCGGGCATATCGTGGTGCCCGGCTGGGACACCCCGTGCCTGTGCGGCGGGGTCGGCTGTGTCGAGGCGGTGGCCAGCGGCATGTCCTCGGTGCGCTGGGCGACCCAGCAGGGGTGGGAAGGCACGACCGGCAAGCAACTGTCCGAGGCCGCGCACGCCGGCGACGAGATCGCCCTGGCCGCGCTGCACCGGGCCGGCACCGCGCTCGGTCAGGCGATCGCCTCGGCCGCCGCGCTGCTCGACGTGGACATCTGCGTCATCGGCGGCGGTTTCGCGCAATCCGGTGAGCCACTGTGGAAACCGATGCGCGCGGCGCTGGCCGAGCACGCCCGCCTCGACTTCACCCGCGACCTGCGGGTCGAACTGTCCCGGATCAGCAACGGCGCCACCCTGGTCGGCGCCGGTGTGCTCGCCACGGGGCAGGCCACCGCCGACGAGATCGGCTGAGACCCGAATGGAACAATGGCCCGCATGACCTACACCCTCGTGCTGCTGCGCCACGGCGAGAGCGAATGGAATGCCCTGAATCTGTTCACCGGCTGGGTGGACGTGCATCTGACCGACAAGGGCATCGCCGAGGGCAAGCGCGCGGGGGAACTGCTGGCCGAGCACGGCATCTTGCCCGACGTCGTCTACACCTCGCTGCTGCGCCGCGCGATCAGCACCGCCAACCTCGCGCTGGACGCCGCCGACCGGCACTGGATCCCGGTGGTACGGGACTGGCGGCTCAACGAGCGCCACTACGGCGCGTTGCAGGGTAAGAACAAAGCCCAGGTGCGGGACAAGTACGGCGACGACCAGTTCATGCTCTGGCGGCGCAGCTACGACACCCCGCCGCCGGCCATCGACCCGGGCGACGAGTACAGCCAGGAGGGCGACCCGCGCTACGCCGGCATCGAGGTGCCGAAGTCCGAGTGCCTGCTCGACGTGGTCAAGCGCATGGTCCCGTACTGGGAGGACACCATCTCCAAGGACTTGCTGACCGGTAAGACCGTGCTGGTCGCCGCGCACGGCAACTCGCTGCGCGCGCTGGTCAAGCACCTCGATCAGATCTCCGACGAGGACATCGCGGGCCTGAACATTCCGACCGGCATCCCGCTGCGATACGAGCTGGACGAGAACCTGCGCCCGGTGCGTCCGCGTGAGTACCTGGACCCGGAGGCAGCCGCCGCTGGTGCCGCCGCTGTTGCCAACCAGGGTGGTAAGTAGACTTTTCCGCCGGAACCGAGCGCGCCGTGTCCTGAATGGGGCACGGCGCGTTAGGTTTTCGGTACGGAAGTATCGAATGTAACTGCGCGTGAGCGGATTTCCCGCGCACTGTGCCGCCGTAGCGAGCGGACTGCGTTCTTTCTCTGTGCCCCAACATCTCTCGTGATTCTCGCGCTGGCCTGCGCATAGCTGCGGGCGTGGTCATGGGTCTGCTACCGGGTTGCCAGGGTGCGCCGGTTGGCCGCGATCCGCGCTGGTCGGACGTGTTCTCCGACACAGCGCCGGGCTGAGCGCCAGTGGTGAATGGCGGATTCGTTCGAGTGCACAGTGAGCGCTGGTTCTCCGGTGGGCATCTCCGCTGAACGCCTGTTACCTGCGCTTTGGGCGTGGCATGATCTCATCGGTTGCTATATGTGAACCCCTATTCGAAATCGATACGTGTTACCCCTTGTCCTTACCGACAAGTAGGTATGTACACTTTGGGCGTTCGACCAGTCCGAGAGGAAGATCACGCCTGATGAAGCACGTGTTGCGCGCTACAGTCGCGGCAGTTGCCGCCGCGATGCTCGTCCCCTTCCTCACCAGCGGCGCGTCCGCCGCACCGGTCCCCACCGGTCCCGACGGCGGTGCCGCGGGCGCGGCGTGGCAGGCGACCCAGGACGGTCCGCAGCAGTACCCGAACATCAACATCCAGTGGGATGTCCCGATCACGATGAGTGACGGAACTGTCCTGAAGGGCAACGTCTATCGCCCCGCGGACGCGTCCGGCCGGCCGATCGATACGCCGACACCGACCGTCGTGAACCTCACCCCGTACACCAAACTGGTGTCGAACCTGGCCGACCACGCGCAGGCCATCCCTGGCCTGTCCGACGCGCTGTTCGGCTTGCTCCGCCAGATCGACCTCAGCGGCACCCCGCTGTCCGGCGTCACCGACCTGACCAAGGGCTTCGCCGGCGGCGAGTTGCGCAACTTCACCGTGGACCGCCAGCTGATCAAGAGCGGCTACTCGCAGGTGGTCGTCGACGTGCGCGGCACCGGCTTCTCCCAGGGCGTCTGGGACATGCTGCGCCAGCGCGAGCAGCAGGACACCGTCGAGGTGATCGACTGGGCCGCGCGGCAGCCCTGGTCCAACGGCCGCATCGGCATGAACGGCATCTCCTACTCCGGCATCAACCAGGTGCAGGCCGCGGAGAAACACCCGGCGGCGCTGCAGACGATCTTCCCCGTGGTGCCGGGCAGCGACCTGATGAACGACGTGCTCGCCCCCGGCGGCGGCTTCGGCTTCAACTTCATCCCGCTGTGGCTGACCGCGATCAACGGGCTCAAGCTGGTGCCCGACCTGGCCTCGGTGCTCAACGGGCAGTTCGACACCCAGTGGCTGGCCGACCGGGTGCGAGATCCGTTGACCTTCATGGACGTTCTGCTCAACGTCTACACCACCGCCCGCATCGACGACCTGGACCCGCGGGCCAAGGAACTGCTCACCGGCAACTCCACCCCGCGTCAGGGCTGGTTGGGTGATCCGTCCAAGGTGCAGGTGCCGACCTTCGTCACCGGCGGCTGGCACGACCTGTTCACCTACTCGGAATCCAAGATCTACAACGAGATTCCGCTGCCCGCCGGGCAGAAGCAGTTGCTGATGGGCAATACCTACCACGTCAATTCCGGCAACGAGTACGCCAAGCCCGGCCTGCCGCCGCGCCTGGACGTGTTGCAGCGCGCGTGGTTCGACAAGTGGCTCAAGGGCATCGACAACGGCATCGATCGGTACGGTCCGATCACGTTGCGCCAGCAGGGCGGTGGCTGGATCACCACCGACTCGTTCGCCGAGCCGACCGAGAACGCGGGCGCGCAGGAGCCGGCCCATCGGCGGATGTACCTGTCCGCCAACCGAAGCGGCACCGCGAACAGCGTGTACGACGGATCGCTCACCGGGGACGCCAACGGTGACACCGCGCGGCTGACCGTCGCGCCCGGACTGACCAGCCTGTGCTCCAACGACGCGGCACAGGGCAGCGCGGGCATCCTGTCGATCATCGATGGCTGCGCGAAGGACTCGCGGATCGAGGAGTCCAACGGCCTGACCTTCACCAGTGCGCCGGTCGCCGAGCCGACCACCATCTCCGGCCGGATCGCGGTGCGGCTCAACACCGTTCAGGACGCGCCGGACGGTTACTGGGTGACCACGGTGAATGACGTCGCGCCGGACGGCCAGTCGACCGTGCTGTCCTCCGGGCAGATCATGGCGTCGCTGCGCGAGGTGGACGAGGCCAACAGCAGCCGGTCGGCCAACGGCGACTACACCGACCCGCGGGCGTTCACCTCGCTGGATCACCGGCAACCGACGGTGCCCGGCGAGGCGACGACCCTGGACATCGCGCTGCCCGCCACCGAGGCGATCCTGCAACCGGGACACCGACTGCGCGTCGACGTCTACGCGGGCAACTTCCCGAAGGGGCTGCCGATCCTGCCGATGCTGATCGACACCGGCCTCAAACCGCAACACGTGCAACTGGATCCGAACCGGCCGAGCTTCGTCAATGTGCCGGTGCGCGGAAATCCCGGTTGGTGATTTCAGCCCGAATATCCGGAAGGGCGCCTTCGTTTCGAGCGAAGGCGCCCTTGCGCGTTTCTGGCGCCGGATCAGTTCTGTGCGCGGATATTTGTGAACCTGCACGAGTTTTCGCTGTTCTGCCGCGAATCTGAGACAGTTCCCGGTTCCCTCCCTACGGTTAGAGAGCATCTGTTCCCGAAGAGAGTGGATCCAATGAGGTATGCGCTCCGGACCGCGGCGCTCTGCGTCGCGGCGGTGGCCTTGTCCCCCTTCCTTTCACCCTCCGCCGTCGCGAGCCCGGACGGGGGCGCCGGCGGCGCCGCGTGGGCCGCGACCGAGGACGGCCCGCAGCAGTACCCGAACGTCTTCATCGACTGGGACGTGCCGATCACCATGAGCGACGGCACCGTGCTCAAGGGCAACGTCTATCACCCCGCAGACGCTGCGGGACAACCGGTTTCGACGCCGACGCCGACCATCGTGAACATGACGCCCTACACCAAGCTGGGCTCGATGATCGCGGACAGTTTGATCTCGGTTCCGTGGTTGTCCGACGCGGTGATGCAGGTGGCCCGCGACGTCGACCTGTCCGGCACCCCGTTCTCCGGCATCACCGATCTCACCCGGGCGCTCGGCGGCGGCCTGCTGCGGAACTTCACCGTGGACCGGCAGCTGATCAAGAGCGGCTACACCCAGGTTGTCGTCGATGTCCGCGGAACCGGCTTCTCCCAGGGGGATTGGGATCTGCTGCGCTACCGGGAACAGCAGGACACCGTCGAGGTGATCGACTGGACCGCGCACCAGCCGTGGTCGACCGGGAACATCGGGATGAACGGCGTCTCCTATTCGGGCCTGAACCAATTACAGGTCGCCGCGAAGAACCCGCCCGCGCTGAAGGCGATCTTCCCGGTGGTGCCGAGCCGGAATCCGTTCCGCGACTTGGTCGCACCCGGCGGCGCCATCGGCGTCACCTTCATGCCCGCCTGGCTGCTCGCGGTCAACGGCGCGAAGCTGATGCCCGATCTCACGGCGCTGGCCCGGGGGCAGTTCGACATGCAGTGGTTGAAGGACCGGCTCGCCGATCCGTTCACCTTCGTCGACGCGCTGCTGAACGTGCTCGTCACCCCGCAGATCGACCAGCTCGATCCCAAGGTGCAGGCGCTGTTGCAGGCGGACAGCCCGTTCCGGCAGTCCTGGGAGACCGATCCGAGCCGAATCACCGTGCCCACCTTCGTGACCGGCGGCTGGCACGACGTGTTCGTCAACTCGCAGGCCGACGTGTACCGGCAGATTCCGTTGCCGCCCGGGCAGAAACAGCTCTTCGTCGGTGACGGCTACCACATCAGCAACGGCAACGAGTCCGGCCGGCCCGGCCTGCCGCCGCGGATGGACGTGTTGCAGCGCGCCTGGTTCGACAAGTGGCTCAAGGGAATCGACAACGGCATCGACGAGTACGGTCCGGTGACCCTGCGTCAGCAGGGCGGCGGCTGGATCAGCTCGCCGTCCTTCCCGCAGCCCGGCGTCGACTATCGGCGGATGTATCTGTCCGCCGCGCCGAGCGGGACCGCGACCAGCGTGCACGACGGTTCGCTGTTCGGCGCGCCGAGCCCGGCCCTCGACCAGCTCACCGTCGCACCGGGGCTGACCGGGGTGTGCTCGCGGGACATGGCGCAGGAGTCGGCCGGCGTCACCTCGATCATCGACGGGTGCAGCAAGGACGCGCGGATCCAGGAACTCGGCGGACTGACCTTCACCAGCGCGCCGGTACCCGAGCCGACCACCATCTCCGGCCCGATCGCGGTGCGGCTCAACACCGTCCACGACGCCACCGACGGTTACTGGACCGTCACGGTGAACGACGTCGCGCCGGACGGGCGATCGTCGGTGCTGTCCTCGGGGCAGCTGGTCTCCTCGCTGCGTGCCATCGACGAGGGCCGCAGCACCCGCCTGCCGAACGGCGACTACACCGATCCGGTGCCGGACCTGTCGCTGGACAGCAGGCAGCCCGTGGTGCCGGGACAGCCGGCGGCGCTGGACATTTCGGTGCCCGGGATCGAGGCGGTGCTGCAGCCGGGGCACCGGTTGCGGGTCGATGTCTACGCCGGCAACTTCCCGCGCGGTCTGCCGCCGATGCCGCTGCTCGTGGACAGTGGGCTGCGTCCGCAGCACCTGTTGCTCGACCAGAACCAGCCAAGTTTCGTGAATCTCCCGATACGCGGGAACTCGGGCTGGTAAACCGTAACCCGGTCTGAGCGTGCACTTATCGCGCATCAAAGCTCGAACTCGCGGGGTATGAGCGAATAGTGCATGCTCAGGCCGGATTCCTGGTCAGTCGGCGACGGCGAACGCCGCGTCCAGCGGCGGGAAGATGGCCCGGGCATCCTGTCCGGCGAACCACAGCCCGACGGCGAACACCGACACCGCCTCCAGATACTTGGCCGGGTGCAGTCCACCGGCCGAAAGCGGTTGCAACTTCAGGTCTTCCACCAGCGTCGCGACCAGCCGCACGGCCTCCGGGTCGTCACCGCACAGCGGCACCGCCAGCCTGCGACCCTCGAACACGCGGGTCGCCGACTCCCACACCTCGGCCGCGCACACATTGAACGCCTTCACCACGTGTGCCTCCGGCGCCCTCGCCGCAATGCGTTCGGCGACAGCGTCTTCCGAAAGCACGAATGCCGTCCCGCCCGCGCCCGCCGCGGTGTCCGGCGCGAAGGCGTTGGTGCAGTCGATGATCGTCCGCCCGGCGAGCAACCCGTCGGCCGTCCGCAACACCTCGTCCAGGGCGGTCACCGGCAGCGCGAGCACCACCGCGTCGCCGAAACCGGCGGCGTCCCGGATACCTCCGGCCCGCCCGCCGATCGCCGACGCCAATTCGCCTGCCGCGGCAGCGGATCTGGCCCCGATGAGGATCTCGTGCCCCGCCGCGGCCCACCCGCCGCCCAGCGCTCGCGCCATCGCGCCCGCACCGATGATTCCGATTCGCATATCGACTCCTAGCTCGAAAGGTCTTCGGCGCAAACGCTAGGAAGATCGTTAGGCACCCGCGGGTGCGCAACGGCGCTGGCATGCTGGAACACATGACCGCCGTGCCCGAGCCGATCACCGCCGAACGGGTCGAGTTCGCGCCCTACGGCGATTTCGAATCCGACTGCCCCGCCCGGATGGGGGTCGACGTGTTCGGCAACTCCTGGCTACCGGTCGTTGTCTACCTGCTGCGCGACGGTCCGATGCGCCCGAGCGACCTGCGCGCCGCCATCGGCGGGATCAGCCAGAAGATGCTGACCCAGACCCTGCGCCGGATGGAACGGATGACCCTGATCGAACGGCGCCGCTACGCCGAAGCCCCGCCGCGCGTCGAATACGAACTGACCGACGCCGGCCGCGACCTACTCGTCCCCATCTACGCCCTCGGCGACTGGGTGGACAAGCACGGCCGCGCCGTCGGTGCGGGCCTGACGGGCACGGACCCCGGCGACGGCTGAAATCCGCTCGTCACCAGCACGCACAACAATGCGGCTGAGACATACCCAACGGCACGTAAACGACTGGCTAACGGCACCGGAAGTGGCCATGACCTGCGCGAAACATCGTGTACCCGGAGTTGGATACGTCCTACGCGACCGTACGATTCAAGTGTGAGTGTTCCGCAAGCCGTCCTACTGGCAGTCCTTGCGGCTGTCGTAGGGCTGGCAGTCGGCGGGCTACTTATCCCCTATATGAATGCCAGGCAGCAGGCCCGCAGGCAAGCGGATTCCGGCCTGACCATGTCGCAGGTGCTCGACCTGATCGTGCTCGCCTCCGAGAGCGGCATCGCGGTGGTCGACGAATACCGCGACGTGGTGCTGGTCAATCCGCGCGCCGAGGAACTCGGCCTGGTCCGCAACCGGCTGCTCGACGAGCGCGCCTGGGCGGCGGTGGAGAAGGTGCTGGCCACCGGCGAGTCCGCCGAGTTCGACCTGACCGCGAAGAACCCGGTGCCCGGCCGCGGCCGCATCGCGGTGCGCGGCGTGGCCCGCCAGCTATCCCGCGAGGACACCAACTTCACCGTCCTGTTCGCCGACGACGACTCGGAGCAGGCCCGGATGGAGGCCACCCGGCGCGACTTCGTCGCCAACGTCAGCCACGAGCTGAAAACGCCGGTCGGCGCGATGAGCCTGCTGGCCGAGGCGATGCTCGAATCCGCGGAAGATCCCGAAGCGGTGCGACATTTCGGACAGCGCGTGCTGGGCGAATCGCGGCGGCTCGGCAAAATGGTGACCGAACTCATTGCGCTGTCCCGGCTGCAGGGCGCGGAGAAGCTGCCCGAGCTCGAGGTGGTCGACGTGGACACCGTCGTCATGCAGGCGGTGGACCGGTCGCGCACCGCCGCGGAGGCCGCCGGAATCACCGTCAGTACCGACCGGCCCAGCGGGCTCGAAGTGCTCGGCGATGAAACCTTGCTGGTCACAGCCCTATCAAATCTGGTGGAGAACGCGATAGCGTACTCACCGGCCGGCTCCCATGTGTCGGTCAGCCGGTCATTACGTGGCGACCATGTCGCGATGGCCGTGACCGATCGAGGAATCGGCATCGCCAAAGAAGACCAAGAGCGGGTGTTCGAACGCTTCTTCCGATCGGATAAGGCCCGCTCGCGCGCCACCGGCGGTACCGGGCTGGGCCTGGCTATCGTCAAGCACGTGGCCGCCAACCACAACGGTGAGATCACCCTGTGGAGCAAGTTGGGCACCGGTTCGACGTTCACCCTGCGAATACCTGCCCACCACGAGACCGACGGAGAAGAGGATTCCGCCGGCCCGATGGTGAGCTCGAGAGAAACAAGCCCGCGCCCCTCGGGGGCGGGCCGACCCAATGGTGTGGAGGCACGCAGATGACGAGTGTGTTGATCGTCGAGGATGAGGAGTCGCTGGCCGATCCGCTCGCGTTCCTGCTGCGCAAGGAGGGTTTCGAGGTCACCGTTGTCGGTGACGGGCCATCCGCGCTCGCCGAGTTCGATCGGTCCGGTGCGGACATCGTGCTGCTCGATCTCATGCTCCCCGGCATGAGCGGCACGGACGTGTGCAAGCAGTTGCGCACCCGCAGCGGCGTGCCGGTGATCATGGTGACGGCAAGGGACAGCGAGATCGACAAGGTGGTCGGGCTGGAACTCGGCGCCGACGACTACGTGACGAAGCCGTACTCGGCGCGCGAGCTGATCGCGCGCATCCGGGCCGTGCTGCGCCGCGGCGCGGGCGACGAGCTGGACGGCACCAACGAGAGCGGCGTGCTGGAGGCAGGTCCCGTCCGGATGGACGTGGACCGGCACACGGTGCTGGTGAACGGCAAACCGGTGACGCTGCCGCTCAAGGAATTCGACCTGCTCGAGTACCTGCTGCGCAACTCCGGCCGGGTGCTCACCCGCGGGCAGCTGATCGATCGCGTCTGGGGCGCCGACTACGTCGGTGACACCAAAACCCTGGACGTGCACGTGAAGCGGCTGCGCTCGAAGATCGAGGCGGACCCGGCCAAGCCGGAGCATCTGGTCACGGTCCGCGGGCTGGGCTACAAACTGGAGGCGTAAAACCGCCAATTACGTTGCCGGGCAAAAACAAACGGCCGAGGGCGCTGCGATGCCCTCGGCCGTTCCTCAGTTGTCTACTGCTCAGGGCAGGTAGGTCCACGTCGGGCCGACGCCGGGAACGTCGATCTTGCGCAACGAGATCCAGCCCAGATCGTCTTCCTGCATGCAGTCGTACACGTCCGCCGCGTTGGTGCCGCGGCACGCGATGGTGCGCGAGGTGCCGTACGGGCTCATGATCAGATTCTTGCCCGCCGCCGCGGCGCCGGGCGCCTCGGGGGTGTTGGCGGGCAGGAAGTCCGCGGTGAAGTCGGCGTACTTGGCGGGGTCACCGTTCGGTTCGGCGTTGGCTACTGCGGGCAGACAGAGTGCGGCGCCGAGCGCGACGGCGGCCAGGGTCAAAACTTTCTTGGACATGACCGCACATCAAACCGCAAACAGGTGAAGATCGCATGCCTTCGAGGTGAACGGGGTGCAAGCTCGCATTCCGAGGGCCTCAGGCGGACGCCGGGCCCGCGCTGTCGCGCATCCGGTCCGCGTGCACCGTGGCCGGGTGGATCGCGATGAGCCCGAGCCCTTGCCTGCGCTTGCAGTGCCTGGACAGTTCCTCGTAGGCGGGCGCGCCGAGCAGCTCCTTCAGCTCGGGTCCGTAGGACTGCCAGACCGGGCGGGCGCCGACATGCGCGTCGGGTGAGCCGGAGCAGTACCAGTCCAGGTCCTCGCCGCCGGGGCCCCAGCCGCGCCGGTCGTATTCGGTGACCGTGGTGCGCAGGATCTGCACGCCGTCGGGGCGGTCCACCCACTCCTGGGTGCGCCGGATCGGCAGCTGCCAGCACACGTCCGGCTTCACCTCCAGCGGTTCGATGCCGCGGCGCAACGCCATGCTGTGCAGCGAACAGCCCACCCCGCCCGCGAAACCGGGCCGGTTCAGGAAGATGCAGGCCCCGTCGAAGCGCCGGGTGCGCAAAGCGGGCTCGTCCTCGAGTTCGTCCAGCTCGAGGTAGCCCTTCTTGGTCACCTTGCCCGCCGCGTCCGTCGCCTCGCCCATGAGCTGCCAGTCGTCGGGTGTGAGCATTTTCACAGCGTTCTGCAGCCGCTTGCGATCGTCCTTGTCGGACAGGAACGCGCCGTGCGAGCAGCAGCCGTCGTCGGGGCGATCGGCGATGATGCCCTGGCAGGCCGGCGTGCCGAACACGCACGTCCAGCTCGACAGCAGCCAGGTCAGATCGGCGACGATCAGATGCTCGTCGTTTGCTGGATCGACGAACTCGATCCATTCTCGGGGGAAATCCAGGTCGACCTCGGGACTCGGATCGATCTTCCCCGCTGGTCGGGGCCGGGTCGGGCCGCTGGTTGATGCGCCTACCGTCACACCTCGGAACGCTAACAGTTCAGTCGCTTAACCTATAGGACCGGATCACCCAGTACCGTGTTCATGTGCGGCTTGGGGTACTCGATGTCGGAAGCAATACCGTTCACCTGCTGGTGGTGGACGCGCATCGGGGTGGTCACCCCATGCCGATGAGCTCTACCAAGGCCACTTTACGGCTGTCGGAAAACATCGATGACGAGGGCAGAATCACCGAGGCGGGCGCGCAGCGGTTGATCGCCACGGTCGCCGAATTCGCCAGCATCGCCGAGACTTCCAAGTGCGTCGAGCTGATGCCGTTCGCCACCTCCGCGCTGCGCGAGGCCACCAATTCCGAGGACGTGCTCGCGCGTGTCCGCGCCCAGACCGGCGTGGCGTTGCAGGTGCTCTCCGGGGTGGACGAGGCCCGGCTGACCTTTCTCGCGGTGCGCCGCTGGTTCGGCTGGAGCGCCGGGCGCATCCTCAACCTGGACATCGGCGGCGGTTCGCTGGAAATGACCAGCGGCGGCGACGAGGAACCCGATCTCGCGCTGTCGTTGCAACTCGGCGCCGGACGGTTGACCAGGGAGTGGCTGAAGGAGGACCCGCCGGGCAAGCGCCGGGTCAACGTGCTGCGCGACTGGCTCGACGCGGAGCTCGCGCTGCCCGCGAAACAGCTGCTGGACACCGGTAAACCGGATCTGGCCGTCGGCACCTCGAAGACCTTCCGCTCGCTGGCCCGGCTGACCGGAGCGGCACCCTCGGCGGCGGGTCCGCGGGTGCGTCGTACACTCACCAGCTCAGGTCTGCGCCAACTGATTGCGTTCATCTCGCGGATGACGGCGGCCGACCGTGCAGAATTAGAAGGCGTGAGTTCCGATCGGTCACAGCAATTGGTGGCCGGCGCATTGGTCGCGGAGGCGAGTATGCGGGCACTATCGCTGGAATCCTTGGAGATTTGTCCCTGGGCGCTGCGGGAAGGTCTGATCCTGCGCAAACTGGATACCGACATGAATGGCGGACCCCGAGCGACACCCTTGCCGGGCCCTGCGGCCGCTGATGGCCGTGCGGTGCCCGGCGGTGCCGCGCTACCGGGGCCGATAGGAACGGTGTCGTCATGAGCGAGGACTCTAAACAGTTGTCGGTCGCCGAGCTGCTGGCCAGGAACGGGCAGCAGGGCGCCTCGTCCGGTGGTGGCCGTCGCCGCCGCGGCGGTCGCGGGATCTCGGTGGCCGAGCTGACCGGAGACATGCCCGCGATCGGCAGCGGGCAGTCGTCGCATGCCGCGCCGGACGCCGAACCCGAGCCGGTGTACGAACCGCCCGCCTACGAATCACCCGCGCCGGAACCTGTCGCATACACGCCACCCGCGCCGGACCCGTCGGCCTATTCGCCGATGTCCGGCCCGATCTCGATGTACGACCCGCTGGCCGCGTACGCCCAGCCCGAGCAGGCCGATCCGTTGCCCGGCCGATCGAACCGGGTGATGCCGGGCCGGGAGATGCCCGGCCGGGACATGCCGCGGCACGACCCGCTCGTGGATCCGCTGTCGTCGCACACACCGGCCGCCGACCTGTACGCCCCGTCGCCGAACCCGTACGCGCCCTCGCCCAACCCCTACGCCCCGTCACCCAATCCGTACGCGAGTGATCCGCTACCGGACGAGACGCCGCGCTCGGGTCGCCGGCGCAGGCACGACGATCACGACGACCCCACCACCGAGGTGCGACCCCTGCGCGAGCACGGGGGAGCGAGCACCGCGCCGCCGGAACGCAACGGCCGCAACGGAGTAACCGGTGGCCGGGCCGCTCGGCGCCGCGCCGCGGAGGCCGAAGCCGAGGACCTCGCCCCGTCGACCGCGCCCTGGTCGCCGTCGGTGACGGACTACGACCCCGAGCCCGCGCCGCCGCTGCCGGAGTCCAGACCCGGCGCGCCCTGGGCGCCGGCGCCCGAACCGCCGCCGCGGGCCCCGCACCGCAACGGTTCGGCCGAGGGCACGCTGCCCGCCTGGTCGGCCCGAAGACGCAAACCCGATGCGCCGCAACGCAACGACCCGCCGCCCGACGAGGGCATCTCGACCGCCGCCTGGTCGCTGGCCAGTCAGGACCAGCAACTCGTGTCCGGCCAGACGGTGGCCGGCGACCTGCTCCGGGACGGGGTCGAACGCGCCGAACGCGCGGACGCCGAACGAGCGGCCGGCCGGGGTAAGCGTGGTCGTTCGAAGGACCGCGCCCCGGTCGACGAGCTAGAGCTGTACGACGGCAAGACCGATTTCTTCGAGCCCGTCGAGCTGGATGAACACGACGAGCTCGATGATTTCGACGAGGACGAGCAGTCCGACCGCGCGGTGTCGCCGCGCCGCTCCGCGCGCAAGGCCAGAAAGGCCGAGGACGACGCCAACCGCCGCCAGTGGATGATCCTGGGCGGTCAGAGCACCGGCGCGGCCGTCGCGGGCATGTTGCTGTTCAAGGGTTTCGAGCGGATGTGGGAGATGCTCCCCTGGGTGGCGCTGGCCCTGGCGATGATCGTGATTCTCGGTCTGGTGGCGCTCGTGCGGATCCTGCGCCGGACCGACGACGTGCTCAGCACGGTGATCGCGGTGGTCGTGGGCGTCTTCGTCACGCTGGGACCGCTAGCCTTTCTGCTCAGTACGAACTGAGGCAGGGAGCGGCAGTGGGGAAAATCGGACAGACGGACGAGACCCGGCGACAGATCCTGGTCGGACTCTCCACCGCGTCGGTGTATCCGCAGAACACCGAGGCGGCGTTCCGGTACGCGGCCGAACTCGGTTACGACGGCGTCGAATTGATGGTCTGGGCCGAACCGGCCAGCCAGAGCATCGCCACGGTGCAGGCCTACTCGCGCAAATACGACGTGCCGGTGATCGCGATCCACGCGCCGTGCCTGCTCATCTCGCAACGGGTCTGGGGCGCGGACCCGGCGGCGAAGCTGGAGCGCAGCGTGCGCACCGCCGAGGCGCTCGGCGCGACCACCGTCGTGGTGCATCCGCCGTTCCGCTGGCAGCGCCGCTACGCCGAGAACTTCGCCGACCAGGTCGGCGAGCTGGAGGAGCACAGCCCGGTCATCGTCGCGGTAGAGAACATGTTCCCGATGCGCGCCGACACGCTGTTCGGCCGCGGCGCGCGTTCGGTGAAGCGGCTCGAGCGGCGCGGCGGGCCGGGGATCGGACTCACCGCGTTCAGCCCGTCCTACGACCCGACCGATACCGGGTTCGAGCACTACACCCTCGATCTGTCGCACACCGCGACCGCGGGCGCCGACCCGTTGGCGCTGGCCGCCCGAATGGGGCAGGGCCTGGCGCACCTGCATCTGGCCGACGGCCGCGGCGCCGCGCACGACGAGCATCTCGTGCCCGGGGAAGGCACCCAGCCGTGCGTCGAGGTGTGTGAGTCGCTGGTCCGCAACGGTTTCACCGGTCAGGCGGTCGCCGAGATCAATACGCAGAACGCCAGGACCACCCAGGACCGTGCGGCCATGCTGCACCGGACGCTGGCGTTCGCCCGGCTGCACTTGAACGGGCAGACCGCACCCGCGCCGACTCCGGCGCAGCACGCCTGACCCGAAACTTCCTGTACCGCAAGCATATTGATCCTGGCGAGGGAAACGCTTTCCCGCGCAATCGTTTTGCACCACCGCAAGCGCTCGCGTCGAGCAGGTATCGCTCGGCGCGCAACGGACCCGACGCGCCCCGATGTGACGCGTATCGCCTTCGCCCGGCCGAGGGGAATGCGCCCACCGAACCGCTTCGTTCTACGCTGTACGAACGCCGCGTATCAGCAACCCGGATCGCCGGCGCGCGGACCGTGGACGACAGGAGCGACTATGACGACGGAGCTGGACCTAGCGGCGGTCACCGAGACCGAGGCACCCTTCACCCGGGTGCTCGCCTTGACCGAGCTGCCCTCGACCGCTCCCGACACCGGTCGCTACCTGGGCAATATCGGCAAGACCTGGACCATCGGCAAGAAGGTGCACGGCGGCACCATGGTCGCGGCCAGCGCGGCGGCCGGCCTGAAGTGGCTGCGCGCCGTCGAGCCGGACCTGGCCGGCATGGCGCCGATCGCCGCGAGCTCCGACTTCCTCGGCGCACCCGACCCCGGCGAGGTCGAATACGAGGTGCGCATCCGCAAGATCGGCCGCCAGATCTGCCTGGCCGACGCCGACCTGGTCCAGAACGGTCGCACCCTGGTCCGCACCGCGCTCACCTTCGGCCACCTCGACGACGCCGAGCCGCGGTTCGCCCGCGAACACGCCGACATGCCCGTCGAGCCGCCCGCCGACGCGGTCGGCTACGCGCCCGATTCGCCGATGGGCCGGGTCGTGCACGTGGGCCAGGCCGCCGAGGTCTACATCGATCGGGAGTGGGCCCGCTTCCTCGACGGCGAGACCGCCGAGCCGCGGCTGCGCCTGTGGATGCGCCCGCGCGCCGGCGATCAGCAGGACCCGGAGGTGGCCATGTTCTTCGCCATGATGAGCGCGGACATGAGCCCGCCGGTCCCGTACAACCTCGGCCATTTCGGCTGGTCACCCACCGTCCAGATGACCACCTTCCTGCGCCGCGAGCCCGCCCCCGGCTGGTTGCGCATCATCGCGACCACGCATGAGGTCGGCGCTCGGCTCTTCGACGAGGACCAGCTCATCCTCGATTCCACCGGCGCGGTGGTCGCGCAGAGCCGCCAGCTGGCGCTGATTCCGATCAGCTGAGGACTTCGACCGGCGGCCGTCGTTCGCGCGGTGTCGCGGAACGTAACATCTGATGCGGCCAGTGCATGGGTAACTCCTGGGGTGCCCCCAGATCTCGGCCAAGTACATGACCGCCGGCCCGCGAGGTAACGAGAGCGGTACTCATGACCGGCAGAAAGCGCGGAGAGGCGGATATGCGAATTGCGGTAATCGGTGGCGGGCGCATCGGGGAGGCGCTGATCGCGGGCCTGCTCGAGTCCGGTCGGCTGGCGAAGGACCTGGTTGTCGTGGAGACGTTCGCGGAGCGGGCCGCGCAGATCGCCGAGCGATTCGGGGTGCGGGTGACCGACTCGGTGGCCGACGCCGCGGTCGGCGCGGACCTGCTGGTCGTCGCGGTCAAGCCCGCCGACGTCGATGCGGTGATGACCGCGCTGGGCAAGGCCGCGCTGAGCGACAACGCCAGTGTCGACGCCGATCGCGACCAGATCCTGGTGTCGCTGGCGGCCGGCGTGCCCACCGCGCGGCTGGAGGCGAAGCTGCCCGCCGGTTTCCCGGTGGTGCGGGTGATGCCGAACACGCCGATGCTGGTCGGCCAGGGCATGAGCGTCATCGCGCCGGGCAGGCACGCGCGGCCGCCGCAGCTGGAGCTGGTGACCGAGGTGCTCGGCGCGGTCGGCAAGGTGGTCACGGTCGCGGAGGCGCAGATGGACGCGGCGACCGCGGTCTCGGGCTCCGGACCCGCCTACTTCTTCCTGATCGTCGAGGCCATGGTGGACGGCGGTGTCGGCCTCGGCCTCACCCGCGAGGTGGCCACCCAGCTGGTGGTGCAGACCATGCTCGGCTCGGCGGCCCTGCTCGACGAGTCCGACCAGGGGGCGGCGGAGCTACGCGCCGCGGTCACCTCGCCGGCCGGCACCACCGCGGCCGCAGTGCGCGAGCTCGAGCGCGGCGGCGTGCGTTCCGCCTTCCTGGAGGCGCTGCACGCGGCCAAGCAGCGCTCCGCGGAGGTCGGCGGCACGAGCGAAGGGCCGGTCGTCGGCAGCGCCATGTGAGCCTGCCGGACATCACTCGTTCGCAAGCACGCAACCGGTCGGTTCCCAATGGGAAAAGCTGATTTCTCACTCCCGTCGCAGTAACACCACTGGTCCCGCTAAGCTTCAAGCAGCACGTGCGTGTCTGTTCCGCCGGTGGGGAAGCCGGCGGCGCGGGCGTGCCGGAGGTCAATGGTGCAATGATGTCTAACAAGATGTCTGCAAGTAGCTCAGGAAGTTCGAGTGGCCCAGGTCCCTCAGGCGCCCGGGCCGGTTCCCGGACGCAAGGCGGTTCCGGGTCGCAGGGTCAACCCATGCTCGGCGGCACTCAGTTCCTCACGGTCGCCGAGGTGGCGAGCCTGATGCGAGTGTCCAAGATGACGGTGTACCGGCTGGTGCATTCCGGTGAGTTGCCCGCGGTGCGGGTGGGTCGTTCGTTCCGGGTGCACGCCAAAGCGGTGCACGACTATCTCGAGACGTCCTACTTCGACGCCGGATGAGCAGCTGATCCATCCGTGGCCCCCGGTCCGCGGGACGCCGTCGGACCTGGTCCGGCGGCGTTGGATCAGGCGGTTTCGGGGCCGGCCGGGCGTGCCGGTACGATAGACCCTCGGTTCGTGTTCGCCCGCCGGTGGCATCACCTGTGGTGTCCGGTGGTACCCGGCGGCGCGGACACTGGACGTGAGGCTTGCCGAACGACCGGTCAGTTGGCGTACGTGTGTAGCGTGCGCGCCGAGTAGAGAGAACGCGAGGAACAACCCTATGGGTTCTGTGATCAAGAAGCGCCGCAAGCGCATGTCGAAGAAGAAGCACCGCAAGCTGCTTCGCCGCACACGTGTGCAGCGGCGCAAACTCGGCAAGTAAGCGCTGCGCGTCAGCTCGAGGACCCGTCACCGTGAGGTGGCGGGTCTTTATTGTTTCCGGTGATAGAAGTCATCGTTAGAACCTGGTAAATACCAACAGAACCCGGGAACGCAGCGGCTACCCTAGGAACCGGGGAATAAGTGAAATGGGGGCTTGCCAAGGTGGGATGCGGTGCCGGTGGCTTCTGACACTCGAGACGGACACACGCCGAAAGTCGTGTTGGTGACCGGTGCGAGTCGCTTCTTCGGCGGTAACGTGGTCGCTCGTCTCGCCCAGGATCCCGATATCGATCGCGTCATCGCGGTCGACACCATGACCCCCAGCCGGGAGCTGCAGCGGCGCATGGGCCGCGCCGAGTTCGTGCGCGCGGATATCCGAAATCCGTTGATCCGTAAGGTGATCGATGGTGGCGCGGTGGACACCGTGGTGCATGCCGCGATGCTGGCCAAGCCACCGGCCGGGGCCGGCCGAGCGGTGATGAAGGACCTGAACGTGCTCGGCGCGATGCAGTTGTTCGCGGTATGTCAGAAGGCGCCGACGGTGCGCCGGGTGGTCGTGCGCTCCACCTCGGCGGTGTACGGATGCAGCGCGAAGGACCCGGCGAAATTCACCGAAGAAATGAGTGCGCGCACGCCGCCGCGCGGTGCGTTCGCGCGCGACATGATCGACATCGAAGGTTTCGTGCGCGGACTCGCGCGGCGGCGTCCAGATATTGCAACGGCCATTCTGCGTTTGGCACCAATTGTCGGACCGCGTTTGGCGAGTCGCGGTGTGCAGTATCTCCGTTCGCCGATCACGCCGACGGTCTTCGGCCGGGACGCGCGCATCCAGCTGCTGCATCAGGAGGACGCGGTCGCCGCGCTCGCGCACGCCGCGCTCAGTGCCCGTGGCGGCACCTACAACATCGCCGGTGACGGCTCGCTCGCGCTGTCCCAAGCGGTGCGGCGGGCGGGCCGGATCGAACTGCCGGTGCCGTTCGCGCTGTTCCGCACGGCGGGCCGGGTGCTGATGGGCCCGGTCATGCGCGAGTTCTCCGGCGAACAGCTCGATTACTTCCATTTCGGCTGCGGCCTGGACACCACCCGGATGCGGGCCGAACTCGGCTTCGTCCCGCGCTGGACCACGGTGCAGGCCTTCGACGACTTCATCGGGGGCGCAGCGTTGCGGCCCGTCATCGATCCCGCGTGGATCGATGCCGCAGAACACAAACTGCTCGGCCTGCTCGGGGCCGGTACGGGAGCACAGCAATGAACGACGTAGCGAAAGTCATCCGACTCCACGACCTGCAGGACGACGCGCGCCCGCGCCCGCCCGCCCGGCGCTGGCCGGAGCATGCGCAGAGCGAAGCGCCCAGCCCGGTGATCTCGCTCACCGACCGGCTGGCCGCCACCGAACCCGCTGCGCCGCAATCGTTGTCGGACCTGGTGCGCGGCGCGCTGGGCAAGCAGATCGGCAAGACCGCCGAGTTCGCCCGGCGCCGGCTCACCGGCGACTATCAGGTGGACGAGTTCGGCTTCGACGAGCACCTGCTCGAGTCGGTCATCCTGCCCGCGCTGCGCCCGATGTCGGAGCTGTGGTTCCGGGTGCAGGTCAGCGGGATGGAGAACATCCCGGAGGCGGGTGGCGCGCTGATCGTGGCCAATCACGCGGGCACCCTGCCGCTGGACGGGTTGATGCTGCAACTGGCCATCCACGATCACCACCCGAAGCAGCGCGCGCTGCGCCTGCTGGCCGCCGACCTGATTTTCGAGACGCCGCTGCTCGGCGCGCTCGCCCGCAAAGCCGGGCACACCCTCGCCTGCCGCGAGGACGCCGAACGTCTGCTGCGCTCCGGCGAACTCACCGGCGTCTTCCCGGAGGGCTTCAAGGGCGTCGGCAAGCAGTACGCCGACCGCTACAAGCTGCAACGCTTCGGCCGCGGCGGATTCGTGGCCGCGGCGGTGCGCACCGGTGTGCCGATCATCCCGTGCTCCATCGTGGGTTCGGAGGAGATCTATCCGAAGCTGGCCGACCTGCAACCGCTGGCCCGGCTGCTCGGCCTGCCGTACTTCCCGGTGACGCCGCTGTTCCCGCTGCTCGGTCCGCTCGGCGCGGTGCCGCTGCCGTCGAAGTGGTACATCGAGTTCGGCGCGCCCATCCCCACCACCGGCTACGAGCCGGAGGCCGCCGACGACCCGATGACCATGTTCGAGGTCACCGACCAGGTCCGCGAGACCATCCAGTCGACGCTCTACAAGCTGCTCACCAAGCGCCGCAACCCGTTCACCGGGTAGTGGCCCGACCGCCGGGCACCAGTCGGTAAACCCCTCGGCCGCACTGGTTTCCGGCGCTCGTGCCGCTCAGCCCTCAGCGTCTGATTTGAGGGCTTCGCTGCGCCTGCGTGGTGACGCTGCGCTGCCGCCTCCGGCGCTGACGCTCAGCCCTCAGTGCTCGCGCTTGCGGGTCACCGCGGCGGCCACCGCGCCGCCCGCGGCGCCGAGCGCCAGCGCGGTCGGCACGCCGATCTTGGCCGCCTTGCGCCCGGTGCGGAAGTCGCGGATCTCCCAGCCCCGGTTCTTCGCCACCTCGCGCAGATCCGAATCCGGGTTGATCGCGACCGCGGTGCCGACCAGCGAGAGCATCGGCACGTCGTTGTGACTGTCCGAGTACGCGGTACAACGCTTGAGGTTCAACCCCTCTCGGATCGCCAGCGTGCGCACCGCGTGCGCCTTGCCCAGGCCGTGCAGGATGTCGCCGACCAGTCGTCCGGTGAACTTGCCGTCCACGCTCTCGGCCACCGTGCCGAGCGCGCCGGTGAGCCCGAGCCGCTTGGCGATCACCTGGGCCAGCTCGACCGGCGTCGCGGTGACCAGCCAGACCTGCTGTCCCGCGTCCAGGTGCATCTGCGCGAGTGCCCTTGTGCCGGGCCAGATCTTGTCCGCGATGATCTCGTCGTAGATCTCCTCGCCCAGTTCGGCCAGCTCGGCGGTGGGGCGCCCGGCGATGAACGCCAGCGCCTTCTCCTTGCCGCTGACCATGTCGGAGCTGTTCTCCCGCCCGGTAACCCGGAACTTGACCTGCTTCCAGGCCACGTCGACCAGGTCGGAGGTCTTGAAGTACTTGCGCGCGGCCAGGCCGCGGGCGAAGTGCACGATCGACGCGCCCTGCACCATGGTGTTGTCCACGTCGAAGAACGCCGCGGCGGTCAGATCGCGCGGCACCTCGGGGGAGGTGTCGCCGGGCTCCGCGAGCGCCAATTCCGCGTCATGCAAGGACAATGCGGCGTCGGCGCTGGCCTCGCCGGCCAGGTTGGCCCGCAGCTCTTCCTCGCTGGGGCCAAAGGGGCTGCGCGGGATGCGGGCCAGCTGATCCTGCAGACCCTCGCCGATCGCGCCCAGATTCCACCGCGCCGGAAACTCGCCGAATCGTCCCGCGATGAATCCGGCCCTTGCCACCTTCGATCGTTCCGGCACCGATACCTCCGCCCGTCGCGCGAACCACGTCAACAGTAACCGGGCGGGCCGACAGTCATCGCAGAAGGCGGCGTGAGACACAATCGCGCAGCGCTCATTCCGCCTTCGGGGTGCGGGGTCCCCCGCATGGCAGGGCACCTGGCAGACCGATCCGGGCGTGGCGAGGGGATTTAATATCCGCCATGACCAATCCCACACATGCGGTGACCCTGTTGACCAGATCCGGCTGTGGCCTGTGCGTCACCGCGCTGGACCAGTTGCGCACGATCTGCGCCGAGTTCGGCATCGAGCCGGCGACGGTGGATGTGGACGAGGCCGCGGCCACCGATCCCGGCCTGCGCGCGGAGTTCGGCGATCGTTTGCCGGTCGTGCTGCTCAACGGTCGTGAGCACAGCTATTTCGACGTCGACGAGGCTCGATTGCGGGCGGACCTGAGCCGCTAACCGATAGCGATCCCTGTCCATTTCCGCCGCAGCGCTGGTCGCGACGGAAAATGAGGCCAATTTCACCGACTTTGTGAAGGGCTGCACAAGCAGTTACGGTGGTGGCACGCGGACCCGCTTGCCGAGGCTGCGGGCCCACCGCGTACAGACACCCAGCATCAGCGACACTTCGACCATGGCACCGGACCGTCCCGGGCCAGAGGTCCAGCGACGAACCGGAACCCGATCGGGCCGGAACGAGGAGCCGACGACGTGACAGAGCAGCATGAGGCGCCGAGCGGCGTCTCCGGCAGGGCTCTGCAAAAAGATATTCCGCAGGCCACCGTCGCGCGTCTGGCGACCTATCTCCGGGTCCTCGCCACGTTGGCCGACGAGGGTGTTGCCATCGTATCGAGTGAGGAACTCGCTGTCGCGGCGGGTGTCAATTCGGCGAAGTTGCGCAAGGACCTTTCCTTCCTCGGACCCAATGGCGTACGGGGTGTCGGCTATGACGTAGCCAGGCTGAGGACAAGGATCGAGGATGTGCTCGGCCTGTCGCAGGGACACCGCGTGGTGCTCGTCGGCGCCGGGAATCTCGGCCGGGCCCTGGTCGGTTACGGCGGATTCCAGCGGCGTGGCTTCACCGTGGTCGGCATCTTCGACAACCACCCCGAGGTGATCGGCCTTCCGGTCGCCGGGTTGGTGGTGCGCGACGTCGCCGGACTGGCCGAGGCGGTCGCCGCGCTCGATCCGACCATCGCGGTCATCACCGTGCCCGACGACGCCGCGCAGGACGCCTGCGACCGGCTGGTCGCGGCCGGGCTGCAATCGATCCTGAGCTTCGCGCCGGTCGAACTGATCGCGCCGAGCACGGTCGAGCTGCGCCGGGTGGACCTCGCGGTCGAGCTGCAGATGCTGTCGTTCGAGCGAGTGCGCAACGCGGACAACGCATCCCCGGCCAAGACGCCGGAGGTGGTGCGGCCCAGCCGGATCAGCCACCGCGCGCCCACCGCGCACACCTCGGCCGTGCATCAGGCCCTCAAGCATTCGGCGGCCGCGCATACGGCGTCCTCGCACCCGGCAACGGAGCCAAGCAGCAAGGGATCGGTGGTTATTCCATGAGTGTTCTTTTGGTCGGGATCTCGCACCGGAGCGCACCGGTCTCGGTGCTGGAGAAGGTGGCCATCGCCGATGCCGACCGGCCCAAGCTGATCGACCGCATGCTCACCTCGAGCCACGTCTCCGAGGCGATGATCGTCTCGACCTGCAACCGGGTCGAGGTCTACGCCGTAGTCGATGCCTTCCACGGCGGTCTCGCCGAGGTCGGCGACCTGCTCACCAAGCATTCCGGGCTGCCGCTGCCGGACCTGACCAAGCACGCCTACGTGCGCTACAGCGAGGCTGCCGCCGAGCACCTGTTCGCGGTGGCCAGCGGGCTGGACTCGATGGTGATCGGCGAGCAGCAGGTGCTCAGCCAGATCCGCGGCGCGTACGCCTCCGCCGACGCGCAGCAGGCGGTCGGGCGGACCCTGCACGAGCTGGCCCAGCACGCGCTGCGGGTCGGCAAGCGGGTGCACTCGGAGACCGGGATCGACCGTGCCGGAGCGTCGGTCGTGTCCGTCGCGCTGGATCGGGCGCAGCAGGTGCTCGGGGCGGCAGCGGCGGGGGCCGCCGCCGGATCACCCAGCGCGCTGGCCGGGCGGACCGCCGCCGTGGTCGGCGCCGGCGCCATGGGCAGCCTCGCGGTGGCGCATCTCGCGCGGGCGGGCGTCGACCGGATCATCGTGGTGAACCGCACCATCGGCCGGGCCGCGCGGCTGGCCGAGACCGCGGGCACCTACGGCGTGGCCGCCGAGGCGCTGGAACTGTCCCGGCTCCCCGAGGCGATGGCCGCGGCCGACGTGGTCATCACCTGTACCGGCGCCGTCGGCAACGTGGTGACCCTGGCCGACACCCACCGCGCGCTGACCGAGCGCGAGCGCGGCGTCGAATCCGCCTCCGCCGAACGGCCATTGGTGTTCTGCGACCTCGGCCTGCCCCGTGACGTCGAGCACGCCGTCGCCGGATTGCCCGGCGTGACGGTCATCGACATCGAGACCCTGCAGCGCGACCCCGCGGCGGGCGCGGCCGCCGACGACACCGCCGCCGCCCGCGCGATCGTCGCCGACGAGCTGGCCAAATACCTGACCGGCCAGCGGATGGCCGAGGTCACCCCGACCGTGGCCGCGCTGCGCCAGCGCGCCGCCGAGGTGGTCGAAGCCGAACTGCTGCGGCTGGATTCGCGGCTGCCCAGCCTGGCCGATCCGGAGCGCGACGAGGTGGCCCGCACGGTGCGCCGGGTGGTGGACAAGCTGCTGCACGCGCCGACGGTGCGGGTCAAGCAGCTAGCGTCCACCCCGGGCGGCGACAGCTACGCCGAGGCGCTGCGCGAGCTGTTCGAGCTGAAACCGGGTGCGGCGCAGGCGGTGGCCACCCCGATGGAGATCAGCGCGATCGGCGACCACGCGGGCATGCTGCTCACCGACGCCGACATCGCCCTGGTCGACGACTTCACCGCGAGCCAGCAGGGCGACGAACAGGGGCAGCCGGCATGACGGCGCCCAGGAACGGTACGGCCGCGATCCGCACCCCCGAGGTGCGGGCATGACACTCGCGCAGGAAGAGGACAACGTGACGGCAGGCAGCACGCGCGCGCCGTGGCGGATCGGCACGCGCGGCAGCCTGCTCGCGCTCACCCAGTCGGGCACCATCCGCGACGCGCTGGTCGCGGCGGGCCACGAGGCCGAGCTGGTGGTGGTCAAGACCCTCGGCGATCTGTCCTCCGAGCCCGTGCAGCAGATCGGGGTCGGCGTCTTCACCTCCGCGCTGCGCGACGAACTGGCCGCGGGCAGCATCGACATCGCGGTGCACTCCTATAAGGACCTGCCGACCGCGCAGGACCCGCGCTTCACCATCGCGGCCATCCCGCCCCGGCAGGACCCGCGCGACGCGCTGGTCGCCCGCGACGGACTGGTGCTCGGCGAACTACCCGCCGGGGCCAAGGTCGGCACCTCGGCCCCGCGCCGCGCCTCCCAGCTGCGCGCGCTCGGCCTCGGCCTGGACATCGTCCCGCTGCGCGGCAACCTGGACACCCGGCTGCGCAAGGTCAGCGACGGCGATCTCGACGCGGTCGTGGTCGCCAGAGCCGGCCTGGCCAGAATCGATCGGCTCGACGCGGTGACCGAGGCCTTGGAACCGGTGCAGATGCTCCCGGCGCCGGGCCAGGGTGCGCTGGCCGTCGAATGCCGCAGCGGGGACGCCGAACTCATCGAGGTGCTCGGCGCGCTGGACGACGCCGCGACGCGCGCGTCGATCAGCGCGGAGCGGGCGCTGCTCGCCGAGCTCGAGGCGGGCTGCACCGCGCCGATCGGCGCGCTCGCCGAGGTGGTCGAGTCGATCGACGAGGACGGCCGGATCTTCGACGAGCTCTCGCTGCGCGGTTGCGCCGCGGCCGTCGACGGGTCCGATGTGGTCCGGGCCTCGATCGTCGGTGCGCCGGCCGAGGCGGACCGGCTCGGCCGGGCCCTGGCCCGCGAGCTCCTCGACATGGGCGCGCGCGAACTACTCAGCGTCGTCGAACCAGGGCCCAGCGGCCCCGAACCGGAAGCCGGTTCGAACACCCAGGCGGTGAACGCGCCCGCCACAGACTTCACCCAACCCAGCCCAATGGAGAACAGCCAATGAGCGAGCGCAGCGAGCGATTCATGACACAGTGCGCACCGCGCATGACGGAACCGAGCGCCAGCGAGGTGGAGGCATGAGCGGTCGAGCTACCAAGAAGCAGCCAGGTCGGATCCTTTTTGTCGGGTCAGGTCCTGGCGACCCGGCGTTGCTCACCGTGCGCGCCCGTGAGGTGATCGGCCGCGCGACGCTGGCGTTCACCGATCCCGATGTCGACAAGGGTGTGCTCGCCCTGATCGGGACCGCGGTCGAGCCCGGCGAGGACGGGGAGCGTCCGGTGGACGTGCGCCCGGCCCTCGGCGAGCCCGCCGAGGTGGCCAAGACGCTGATCGCCGAGGCCCGTAACGGCCACGACGTGGTCCGCGTCGTCGCCGGCGACCCGTTGACCACCGACTCGGTGATCGCCGAGGTCAATGCGGTGACCCGCTCGCACATGGTGTTCGAGGTGCTGCCCGGCCTGCCCAACGGTTCGGCCGTGCCGAGCTACGCGGGCATCGCGCTGGGCTCCGGGCATACCGAGGCCGACGTGCGCGGCGAGGTCGACTGGGCCGCGCTGGCCGCCGCCCCCGGACCGCTGGTGCTGCACGCCACCTCCGGGCACCTGGCCGAGACCGCGAGCGCCCTGGTCGAACACGGCATGGCGCCGCAGACCCCGGTCGCGGTGACCGTGCGCGGCACCACCCGCCAGCAGCGCACCATCGAGGCCACCCTGGCCACGTTGAACAGCGCTGCCTCCGAGCTGGTCGGCCCGCTGGTGGTGACCATCGGCAAGGTGGTCGCGTCGCGCTCGAAGATGTCCTGGTGGGAGTCGCGCGCGCTGTACGGCTGGACCGTGCTGGTGCCGCGCACCAAGGACCAGGCGGGCGAGATGAGCGAGCGGCTGGTCACGCACGGCGCCATCCCGATGGAGGTGCCGACGATCGCGGTCGAGCCGCCGCGCAGTCCCGCGCAGATGGAGCGCGCGGTCAAGGGTCTGGTCGACGGCCGCTACCAGTGGGTGGTGTTCACCTCGACCAACGCGGTGCGCGCGGTGTGGGAGAAGTTCGCCGAGTTCGGTTTGGACGCACGGGCTTTCTCCGGCGTGAAGATCGCCTGCGTCGGCGAGGCCACCGCGGACCGGGTCCGCTCGTTCGGCATCAACCCCGAGCTGGTGCCCAGCGGGGAACAGTCCTCCGAGGGCCTGCTCGCCGACTTCCCGCCCTACGACGACGTTTTCGATCCGGTCAATCGGGTCCTGCTGCCGCGCGCCGACATCGCCACCGAGACGCTGGCCGAGGGCCTGCGCGACCGCGGCTGGGAGATCGACGACGTCACCGCGTACCGCACGGTGCGCGCCTCGCCGCCGCCGGCCGAGACCCGCGAGATGATCAAGACCGGCGGTTTCGACGCGGTGCTGTTCACCTCGTCCTCCACGGTGCGCAACCTGGTCGGCATCGCGGGTAAGCCGCACGCGCGCACCATCGTCGCGTGCATCGGCCCGAAGACCGCCGAGACGGCCATCGAATTCGGTCTGCGCGTCGATGTGCAGCCCGAGGTGGCGCAGGTCGGCCCGCTGGTCGAGGCGCTGGCCGAGCACGCGGCCCGGCTGCGCGCCGAGGGGCTGCTGCCGCCGCCGCGGAAGAAGAGCCGCCGCAGCCGCTGATCGCGTTCGGCCACACTGCCCGTACCGAGTTCGGTACGGGCAGTGTGCATTTCGTTCACGGTATCGAGGTTGTATCGATATCGGCTGTGCGGCAATGGATTTCGTGTCACATCGACGACCGTGCCCATGGAACTATGGGCATCTCACCTCTCGGGGTCGCGGCTAGTTTGGCCTGGCGTGTTAGCGCGATCACAAGAGAGAGCTGGTTTTCATGAAACGATCGATAGTGCACGTCGGTGCGGCAACCTTCGCCACCCTGGCCATCGTATTATCCGGCAGCGCTTCGGCTTTCGCGGCGCCCGCGCCGACCGCCGCGCCCGCCTACATCGATGGGTCGACGGGTAGTTCGACCGGTTCGGTGCAGGGTTTGCCCGCGGTCGCGCGCGGGTTCGTCTGCCTGCTCAAGACGATGTCCGGCGGAGTCGGCAGCATCTGCACCGTTTAGCGCACATTACGACCAGGGGCCGACGGCGTCCGCCATCGGCCCCTGCCTTTATCTCGTTGCCTCAGTACCGCTTTCGCAGCAGCGTCCGCACCATCGTGCAGGTGAGATCGGACGGCGGGCGGATGCCGATCACCTCGGCGGTGTGCCGGATGCACTTGTTGTTCGCCGCACTCGGGTTGTACACCCCCGAGTCCAGCAGCGCGATGGTCAGCCGCATCGCCTTGAGTTTCCGATTGTGGCGCACATACCACGACCGCGGGCGCCCCGCGGGCAGCCGCTGCTTCTCCAGCGGAGTGTAGGGACGATCGATGAGGACGGTCTTCGTCGCGGGCACAGGCTTCCCTCCCGTTGCGATCGGGGATTCGGCGAATCCCCTCGAACACTGTTTCGATCATACCAACCCCCACCGACAAAAACCCCTGGCAGCAAGGGGTTCGGCGACCGTGATGCTCAAATGTCGTGCAGCAGTTTGAGTGACTGCGGATGGCCTAGGGCGGCGGCTCGTTCCAGTAGGTGTCTGGCTTCCTGCTGGGCCGGGGTGCGGCCGGTGGCGATGGCGGCGGCGGCGCGCAGGATGCCGGGTTCGGAGAGGTCGCCGGCGAGCGGGAGGGCATCTTGTTCGCGCAGGAACAGGGCCAGGTGGAACATCGAGTCGGGGTCGCCTGCCTCGGCTCCGCGGCGCAGCCAGTGCTCGCCCGCCTCGGTATTGCCGTGATCGAGGTGCAGGGAGCCGAGGATCGCCATGGCGTCGGTGCGGCCGCGGCGGACCGCTTCGGTGAGCAGCTCGACGGCTCGTCCGGTATCGCCGCGCCGGGCCATGTAGAGGCCCAGAGTTCGCATGGCCGTGGGATTTCCGGCTTCGGCCGCGCGTTCGTACCACGCCTCGGCCTCGTCGTTGCTACCCCGCCGATTGGCGACAACGCCCATGTTGCACAACGCTTCCGGCGATCCCGCGTCGGCGGCGGGGCGCAACCAGCGTTCGGCCGCATCGATGTTGCCGCGCTCCAGATGCAGCAGTCCGAGTTGCAGGTCCGCACCCGCACAGCCCGCGGCGATCGCGGATTCCAGCCAGTGGACCGCGTCGGCGATCCGCCCGTGCGTGCCGAGCAGCAGGCCGAGATCGGCCATCGCGCTCGCACTGCCGCGCTCGGCGGCCGTGCGGAACCAGTGCTCGGCCTCGGTCAACTCGTGCGCGTCCCGCAGCAGATGGGCGAGCTGCTCCATTGCGCCGAGGTCCCCGCGCTCGGCGATCGCGCGCAGCGTGGCACGCCTGCGCTCGTGCGCGGTCGGCGCGGGATCCGGGCGCGGGTCGCGGAACAATTGCAGGCCGAACGGATCCACCGGATGATCGTCGTCGGGCAGCTCACCGCGTTCCCGGCTGGCGATCGACGCGCTCCATTCGGCGAACCGCTCGTCCTCGGGCCCGATCTCGATCATCCCGTTGGCGATGGTCCCGTCCGGCTGCTTGCCCTGCCACGGAATCAACAGGCGCCCGTCGGACAGCCGGCGGGCACCCGGGGCAGGCTGCGTCATGGGGCATCACAGCGGATCATCGCGGGCCTTTCACGCCGGGTCGGGTGTGCCGTGCCGATAGCCGTGGGTGTCGGCGTATTCGGCGAGTTGTGATTCGTAGCTGCTCAGGCTGTCGAGCAACCAGGTGTCCCCAGTGTCCTTCACGACCACGATCGGTCCCTTGGTACCCGGCGAAAGGGCCGGTGCGGTGCCGTCGGTGTACCAGGACGTGGTCGACCACGGAAAAACGAACGCCCAGCCGACATCGGAGACGTGGCCCTGCGGGCCGAGCTGGAACGGATCGACCGGAACGGCGAAGCGCGCGCTGTGCTGAGCGAGCAGATGCCGGGCGCTGTTGCGCGCGACCCGGATGTCCATCGGCCCGGTCGCGGTGTTCGGGAACGGCAGCGTCGCGTCCGGCATCGCGCTCAGTTGCCGCCCCGCGGCCACCGAGACCTGGCACGGCCTGCTCTGCAGCCGCAGGAAGATCGTGTGCGCGGTGTCGGAGAAACGCAGCTGCACGGTGGCGTCCTCGGTGTGCCCGACCAGATGGCGGCCCAGGCTCTGGGTCAGCTCGCGCTCGTCCGGCGTCATGCCCAGATCGTCGAAGGCGCGCCGGGCCACCGTCATCAGCTCCGGCTCGGCCAGTTGCCGCGCGATGAACTCGACGCGGAAGATCTGCCCGCTGCCGTCGGCGGCCCGCCACGCGCGCAGCGTCGTCGCCGGTGCCGTGAGTCCGCCGGTGAGCACCGGCCACCAGTCCGAAAGCAGTACCGCGATCCACGACTCGAAGTCGGCGGCTCGGGCCAGCGAAATTTCGGTGTGCGGTTCGGTCATGCTGTCCCCCAGGGGGTCTCGCCCTCCTGTCGGAGTATGCGCCATCGGCCTGCGCGACAGGTGTGATTTCGCACACCGTTACCTGCGATCCAGGGTCGATCCGCGCGTTGTGTGCATGCCGGGCCGGTGGCGCGGCGAAAACGTCCAGCTCCGTCGCGGCGGCGCCGAAGCACCCCGCCGGCCAGGCGGCGGGCGCTCGCGACAGCCTCCGGCGCCGGGCGTATCGTGCGGTTATGACCGGATTGGACCGCCCGCGGCGGTTGCGCCGTACCCCCGCATTGCGTCGTCTCGTAGCCGAAACCACGCTCGAGCCACGGCAATTGGTGTTGCCGATGTTCGTGGCCGACGGCTTGGACGAGGCGCGGGAGATCAGCTCGATGCCCGGCGTCTACCAGCATTCGATGGATTCGCTACGCAAGGCGGCCGTCGAGGCGGTGACCGCGGGCGTCGGCGGCCTGATGCTCTTCGGCGTGCCCCGCCACGAGGACAAGGACGCCACCGGCAGCCAGGCCAGCGACCCGGACGGCATCCTCAACCGCGGCCTGCGCGCGCTGGCCGACGAGGTCGGCGAGTCGACCGTGATCATGGCCGACACCTGTCTCGACGAATTCACCGATCACGGCCACTGCGGCGTGCTCGCCGCCGACGGCTCGGTGGACAACGACGCCACCCTGCACCGCTACGTCGAGATGGCGCTGGCCCAGGCCGCCTCCGGCGCGGACCTGCTCGGCACCAGCGGCATGATGGACGGCCAGGTCGGCGCGATCCGGCGCGGCCTGGACGCGGTCGGCCGCACCGACACCGGCATCCTGGCCTACGCGGCCAAGTACGCCTCGGCGTTCTACGGCCCGTTCCGCGAGGCCGTCGCCTCGTCGCTGGAGGGTGACCGGCGCACCTATCAGCAGGACCCGGCGAACCGCCGCGAGGCGATCCGCGAACTCGAGCTGGACCTGGCCGAGGGCGCGGACATCGTGATGGTGAAGCCGGCCATGTCCTACCTGGACATCCTGCGCGACGTCGCGGACCGCTCGCCGGTCCCGGTCGCGGCGTATCAGATCTCCGGTGAGTACTCGATGATCACCGCGGCCGCCGAGCGCGGCTGGATCGATCGCCGCGGCGCCATTCTCGAATCGCTCATGGGCATCCGGCGGGCGGGTGCGGATTTCGTGCTCACCTACTGGGCGACCGAAGCCGCACACTGGTTGTCGTGACGAACCTGCCGGGACCGATCGGCGCCGCGCCCGCACCCGCGCCGATGCCGGTGGACGTCGGCACCGCGCGGCAATTGTGGTGGGGCGTGATCGGATTCGGCGTGGTGCAGCTGATCGCGTCGATGGTGGCGGCGCTGCCACAGCGGCACACCTTCGCCAAGCAGGTCTTCGACCAGGCCAGGGAAAAGGACCCGCAGGTCACCCTGGCCAGCGCCGAGCTGATGGTCGCGCTGGTCTACGTCGTCGTGGTGTTCATCGGGCTCGGCGTCGCCGCGCTCGCACTGCTGATCGTGCATCAGTTCGCCCGCGGCAAGCTATGGGCGCGCACCATGCTGACCATCGCGGGGGTGTGGCTGGTGGTGATCGGCGTCGGCGCGCTGTTCGCGTTCGGCTCGGTGACCGGCACCGCCTCACTGCTCGCCGGCGGCGCCGCGATCGTGCAGGCGGTGCTCGCGGGCGGCGCGATCTACCTGTCGCACCGGCCGGAATCGACCGCTTATTTCCAGGTGAGCCGGCGGTGAACGGTTGGTGCCCGAATTTGTCGGGGCAACGCAGGCATGTATCGTGAGGGTTGTCACAGTGGACATGGGAACCGGTAGTTGCTTGTCAGACGTTGTCACACCTCGCGTGCGGGAACTCGTCGAATGGCTCCGGGGAATCGGAGGCATCAATGCGAGTGGTGATCCAACAGCCGCAGAGCATTCGGCGGGAATTGGCCGTGTTGAGCCTGCTGATCCTGTTCGGCGTCGTCACCGTCGCCGTGTTGCTGTTGCCCGGTCTCACTCGCTGATTCCGCGCTCCGCCTTGCCGATTCGCGACGCCATGGGCGTCGCGTGAGCGAGCGGCCGGACGAGTCCGGCATCCTCTTCGCCGAGCCCGGTGCCCGCTGGCGCACCGTCGCCTACGGCCCCATTCTGTGCTTGATCATCTTCGTGGTGGAACTGGCCACCGGTAGTTCCGTGCACTGGTTCGCGCTGCTGTTCTGCGGCTCGCTGATCGCCATGTTCGTTGTGCTGCAAGTGATCGCGGGCCGACGCCACGTCAGCGTCGAACTCACCGCCGACACGCTGCGTGAAGGCACCGAAACCCTCCCGCTCAGCTCGATCGACGCAGTCCTGCCCGAACGCGACGAAGACGCCTGGGACGACGAGGACTGGGAACAAGCCCGCGCGCTCGGCGAACTGAGCGGCGTACCCCGCCGCCGCACCGGCATCGGCTTGCGCCTGACCGGCGGCAGCCTGGTGCAGGCGTGGGCGAAAGACCATCGCACCCTGCGCGCCGAATTGACCACGGCCATCGGCCAACCGCCGGAACCAGCAGCCGCGGACGAGCCGGAGACCCGGACCGAGGACCGGCACAGCGAGAACGGAGTCGACCGATGAGGGGATCGATCACGGTGGCCGCCACCGAATTCGGCGTGGTGGTGCTCGGGCTCGTCGCCGCGGTGCTGAGCTGGCAGCAGGGCATCCAGAAGACCACCTTCGCCGCTATCGGCCAGGCGCCGGAATTCGTCGCGACCCGCTACGTCACGCCGTGGCTGCTGCTCGCCGCGGTCCTGGTCGCGATCGCGGGTCTGTGCGCCATCGACGCGGCCGGCCGCGTCGTGCGCGTGCGCCGAGATCGCTGACGCAGCGCCCGTTTCGGTCCGCCCATCGCGGGAATATCGGACCCATGAAACCGACAGTCACCCTCCAGCGGACGCTCCTCGGTGCCGCAGCCGTCGGCATGATCGGCGCGGCAACGGTGGCCCCGGCGGTCGCCGCGCCCGCCGAGGTTTCCCCGGCGCCACCCACGGTGACGCCCGTTCTGGTGCAGACACCACCGTCGCCGCTGCTGCACGCGCTACCCGCCCCGCTGGCCTGCCTGGTGACCACCGGGTTCGCCCTGTGGTGCATCGGCATCACCTAGAAATCGGTTGTTGCGGAGCAGGTTCGGGCCGGCATCGACTAGCGTGCAGGGGCGCCGGGCGGGCTGCTCGCGGCCGTCCGTGCGTTGTCAGGATTACCTCTGCGGCCGTTAGTATTTCGGCCGTATTCGTGTGCCGACCAAGGAATAGGGATTGATGAACCGGCTTGCTGTGAAAGTCTGTGCCGCACTGGCGATATCCGCCGCGATCGGGATCGGCGCCGCGCCGGCGGGCGCGAACCCCGGACTTCCGCTCGAGCCCGCGGGCGCGGTCGACGTATCGACCGGCCAGGTCGACGCGCCGGTGCTGGTCCCCGACTCCGGTTCCGCGGGGCCGTACAACGCGTTCATGTGCTATCTGCACACCATTTCGGCCCAGGCGCCGTGCATGTACAGCTGAGCCCGGCTCAGCTCCAGTTCTGATACATGTCGAGCACGCGGCCGTTGCGGGTGCCAGGGGCATTGACGAAGAGGGTGATCGTTCCGTCGGAATGATTGGCCGCTTCCATGATCGCCTGCCGCAGCGACGCGTGCACGCCGCCGTTCTCGTCCTTGTAGATCCCGGTGTCCGCCTTCAGGCCGACGCCGATCCGGTTGAGCGGCACGAACATGGTGACAATGGCCGGGATCGGCCCGTCGGCGATCGTCTGGGTCTCCTCATGACTCAGTTGCAGGCCGATCCGGTCGGGCTGCGCGACCGGTTCCACCGCGGCGGCCGGGCCCGCGCCGAACGCGACGGCCGCACCGACGAGCGCGGTGGAAACAGCAGCACTGACCATGGCAAACCGCATAGAAATCCTCCGGGGCAGATGAATGGTGACGCCCGAGATTACGCATCGGCAATCTCGTGGCGATCAAATACGGCGTAAACAGCGTCCCGGCGTGTTGCGGTGTGGATCACCCCCACTACACCCTGTCGTCGAACCGTTTCAGCGGGGCTGAGACACTGGAGGTCGTGAGTTCTTCTCCGCGCGTGACCAGCGCATCGGTGCCGGTTTCCGCTCAGCTCTTCGACCGGGCTTGTTCGGCCATCCCCGGGGGTGTCAACTCCCCGGTGCGGGCCTTCAACTCCGTCGGCGGGACACCGCGATTCATCGCGTCCGCCCACGGCTACACCCTCGTCGACGCCGACGGCAATGAGTACGTCGACCTGGTCTGCTCCTGGGGACCGATGATTCTCGGCCACGCGCATCCCGCGGTGGTCGACGCGGTGCAGCGCGCCGCGGTCGGCGGCCTGTCCTTCGGCGCGCCCACCGAGGCGGAGATCGAACTGGCCGAGGCCATCATCGAACGCGTCGCTCCGGTCGAGCGGGTGCGCCTGGTGAACTCGGGCACCGAGGCCACCATGAGCGCGGTGCGGCTGGCCCGCGGCTACACCGGCCGGGCCAAGATCATCAAGTTTTCCGGCTGCTATCACGGCCACGTCGACGCGCTGCTGGCCGACGCGGGCTCCGGCGTGGCAACTCTCGGGCTGCCGACCTCGCCGGGCGTCACCGGCGCGCAGGCGGCCGACACGATCGTCCTGCCCTACAACGACCTCGAGGCCGTCGCCGCCGTGTTCGCCGCGCATCCGGACTCGATCGCCTGCGTGATCACCGAGGCCGCCGCGGGCAACATGGGCACGGTGGCGCCGCTGCCCGGGTTCAACGAGGGTCTGCGCGCGCTGACCGCAGACCACGGGGCGCTGCTCATCATGGACGAGGTGATGACCGGCTTCCGGGTGAGTCGCGCGGGCTGGTTCGGTCACGCGGGCGTCACCGCGGATCTGTACACGTTCGGCAAGGTGATGAGCGGCGGGCTGCCCGCCGCCGCGTTCGGCGGCCGCACCGAGATCATGAATCACCTGGCCCCGCTCGGCCCGGTCTACCAGGCCGGAACGCTCTCCGGTAACCCGGTGGCGGTCGCCGCGGGCCTGGCCACGCTGCGGGCGGCCGACGACGCGGTGTACGCCGCGCTGGACCGCAACGCGCAGCGTCTCGGCGCGCTGTTCGGCGAAACGCTCAGTGCCGCAGGCGTCGAGCACCAGGTTCAGTTCGCAGGCAATATGGTGAGCGTGTTCTTCGCCGAACGCCCGGTCACCGACTACGCCACCGCCAAGGCCAGCCAGACCTGGCGCTACCCCGCGTTCTTCCATGCCCTGCTCGACGGCGGCGTGTACGCGCCGCCGAGCGCGTTCGAGACCTGGTTCGTCTCCGCGGCACTCGACGAGGACGCGTTCGACCGCATCGCCGCCGCCTTGCCCGCCGCCGCACACGCGGCCGCGGCCGCCACTCCCGAAGGATCCCGCGCGTGAGCTCCGATCACGATCAGCCCGAGGCCGACCCGCGCGAGCTAGCGCAGCCCGCCACCGATTCCGCCGTCATCGACGCGGGCGCGCAGTTCGCCGCCGCCGCGTCGGGCCCGGCCGAGCAGATTCCCGCAGTCGATGAAAACGCCGGTGCGGCAATGGTGTCGGAGTCGAAGCCGAAGCCGGCGCAGGACGGTGACCCGGTGGAGACGATCGTGCACGTGCTGCGCCACGGCGAGGTGCACAACCCGAACGGGATCCTCTACGGCAGGCTCCCCGGCTTCAGCCTATCGGTGACCGGCCGCTCGCAGGCCGGCGCGGTCGCGCGATCGCTGGCCGATCACGACATCGCCGTGGTCATCGCCTCGCCCCTGCAGCGGGCTCAGGAAACCGCGGAACCGATTGCGGCCCAGCATCAGCTGATCGTGCGCACGGACGAGAACCTGATCGAGGCCGGTAACACCTTCGAGGGCCTGCGGGTTTCCGTCGGCGACGGCGCGCTGCGCAAGCCGCGGCACTGGTGGAAGCTGCGCGACCCGTTCACTCCGTCCTGGGGCGAGCCGTACCTGCAGATCGCGCACCGGATGCTGGCCGCGGTGAACAAGGCACGGGTCGAGGCGGCCGGGCGCGAGGCCGTGCTGGTGTCGCATCAGCTGCCGGTCTGGACCCTGCGCCGGTTCCTGCAGGGCCAGCGGCTCTGGCACGACCCGCGCCAGCGGCAGTGCTCGCTCGCGTCGCTGACCTCGCTGGTCTACCACGGCGACACGCTCGTGGACATCGTGTACTCCGAGCCCGCCGGCGGTTCGGACCCCTCGGTACACGGCGCATGATCCACCGCACCGCGTCCGTTGCCCCGCCTGCCTTTTCGGCCAGGCGGGCCGCCGCCGTTCTGCTCGCCTGTGCCGGCCTGGTCGCCGCGCTGGCCGGCTGTTCGGGCGGTAGCGACGCGGTGGCCTCCGGCGGCACCTTCGAATTCGTCTCGCCCGGCGGCAAAACCGAGATCTTCTACGATCCGCCGAGCGCGCGCGGCACCATCGGCAAGCTGTCCGGACCGGATCTGATGACCAAGGGGAAAACCACCTCGGTGGAGGATTACCCGGGCAAAGTCGTGGTAATCAACCTGTGGGGGCAGTGGTGCGGACCTTGCCGCGCGGAGTCGCCCGCGCTCGAAAAGGTTTATGCGGCAACGAAAGACAACGGCGTCGCCTTTCTCGGCATCAACGTCCGTGACCCGCAGCAGGACAAGGCGCAGGACTTCGTCGTAGACAACAAGGTCGAATATCCGTCCATCTACGACCCGTCCATGCGCACCCTGCTCGCCCTCGGTGGGAATTTCCCGACCAGTGTCATTCCCACCACCCTGATCCTGGATCGTCAGCACCGCGTCGCCGCGGTGTACCTGCGCCCCCTGCTGGCCGACGATCTGCAACCGATTGTTCAAAAAATCGCCTCGGAGGAAGCACAGTGAATCGCGATCGTCGTACCCGTAGCCTGCGTGCCTGTCGCCCCCGGCAGGGCGCCCGCCGAATCGGCGGCGCCTGGGCCGTGGACGACCGATGGAAGGGCATAGCCACCGTGCCACGCAGCGTCGCGGCGGACTCGCTGCTCGACTTCGGCGTGCTGTTCGACCCGGCGGGCGAGACCACGGAACAGCGCGTCGTGCTGCGCGGCGACACCGACCCGGCCGCGGAGACGCCGGAGGGGGAGGGCGTGTGAATCCCCGCGTGATCGCGGTGGCCGCGTGATGGTGCTGGCCGCCGTAGGGGATTCGTTCCAGCAGACCGCCGCCACCGGACCGTTGCTGCTCGCGCTGGGCGCCTGCCTGCTCGCCGGGCTGGTGTCCTTCGCCTCGCCGTGCGTGGTGCCGTTGGTGCCGGGTTATCTGTCCTACCTCGCCGGGCTGGTCGGCGCGGAGGCGCCGCCCGCCACTGTCGCGCAAGCCCAAGGGGCGCAACCGAATTCGGTTGCCGTCGCGTCGGCGAAGCAGGCCGCGCGAGCCGGGCGGATGCGGGTGGCCGGCGCGGCGGGATTGTTCGTCGCCGGGTTCACCGTCGTGTTCGTGCTCGCCACCGCAACGGTTTTCGGCGTCATCCAGACCCTGAACGTGAATCGTGAACTGCTGCAACGCATCGGCGGCGTGGTCACCATCCTGATGGGCCTGGTCTTCATCGGCCTGATCCCGGCGCTGCAGCGCGACACCAGGATGGAACCGCGCAGGCTGACCAGCATCGCGGGCGCGCCGCTGCTCGGCGGGGTGTTCGCGCTCGGCTGGACGCCCTGCCTCGGGCCAACGCTGTCCGGCGTGATGGCGGTCGCCGCGGGCACCGACGGCACCACCGCGGCGCGCGGGGTCGCGCTCATCGTCGCCTACTGCCTGGGACTCGGCCTGCCGTTCGTCATCCTGGCGTTCGGGTCGGCCGGCGCGCTGCGCGGCGTCGGCTGGCTGCGCCGCAACTCGCGCACCATTCAGATCATCGGCGGCCTGCTGCTCGTCGCGGTCGGCATCGCGCTGGTCACGGGGGTGTGGGACCAGTTCGTCGGCTGGGTGCGTGACGGGTTCGTGTCCGAGGTGACGCTGCCGATATGAGTATCAACAGCATTGATTCGATGCGGGGTGGCGGTCGGGCGACGGGTGGGCCCGAAAAGCCGATGACCGCACCGGCGCGGCCACCGCGGCAATCGCCGTTCGGCAAAGCCTGGGCCTTCGTCCGCAACACCTGGCGCGGCCTCACCAGCATGCGCACCGCGCTGGTGCTGCTGTTCCTGCTCGCGCTGGGCGCGATCCCCGGCGCCCTGCTGCCGCAGCGCAGCCTGAACGCGCAGAAGGTCGACCAGTACATCCAGAACCGGCCCACGCTCGGCCCGTGGATGGACCGGTTCGAGCTGTTCGACGTGTTCGGCAGCTTCTGGTTCACCGCCATCTATGTGCTGCTGTTCATTTCGTTGGTCGGCTGCATCCTGCCGCGCTGCCTCGATCACTACCGCGCCCTGCGCACCCCGCCCGTGCGGGCGCCGCGCAATCTCACCCGGCTGCCGCACCACTACACCGGCAGCGCCGAGCAGACGCCCGGCGAGGTGATCGCGGGCGTGCGGAAAGAGCTGCGCGGCTGGCGAACCGAGGTCCGGCCGGGCGACCGCGACGGCGAGATCACCCTCGCCGCGGAGAAGGGCTACACCCGCGAGCTCGGCAACCTCGTCTTCCACCTCGCCCTGGTCTGTCTGCTGGTCGCCATCGCGGTCGGCAAGCTGTTCGGCTACGAGGGCAACGTCATCGTCATCGCGAACGACGGCCCCGGCTTCTGCACCACCTCGCCCGCGGTCTTCGACTCGTTCAAGGCGGGCAACGTCAACGACGGCACCGGTATGGCGCCGATCTGCGTGCGGGTCAAGGACTTCAAGGGCGATTACCTGGAGAACGGTCAGGCCGAGATGTTCACCTCGAACATCGAATATCAGTCCGGCGCCGATCTGCAGAGCAACACCTGGCGCTCGACCCGGATCCAGGTGAACCATCCGCTGCGCGTGGCCGGCGACCGGATCTATCTGCAGGGCCACGGCTACGCCCCGACCTTCACCGTCACCTTCCCGAACGGGCAGACCCGCACCGAGACATTGCAGTGGCGGCCCGAGGACGCGCGGACCTTCCTGTCCAGCGGCGTGTTGCGCATCGACCCGCCCGGCGGCATGTACGCCACCGACGAGGAGCGCCGGAAGAACCAGATCGCCATCGAGGGGCTGTTCGCGCCGACCGCGCTGTTCCACGGCAGCCTGCTGACCTCGTCGTTCCCCACGATGAAGGATCCGGCCGTCGCCGTCGACATCTATCGCGGCGACACCGGCCTCGACACCGGCAAGCCGCAGTCGCTGTTCGCGCTGGACCCCGAGCAGGTCAAGCAGGGGCGACTGAGCAAGGAGGCCAGGGTGAACCTGCGCCCCGGCGAGTCGACCAGCCTGCCCAACGGCACCAAGGTGACCTTCGACGGCGCACAAGAATTCGCCAACCTGCAGGTCTCGCACGATCCGGCCCAGCAGTGGGTGCTGGTGAGCGCGGTGACCATGATGCTCGGCCTGCTGGTGTCGCTGCTGATCAAGCGGCGCCGGATCTGGGTCCGGGTCTACCCCGCCGAGAACGCAGCCGGTACCGTTGACCAACGACGCACCGTAGTAGAAATGGGCGGGCTGGCTCGGACCGATCAGGCGGGCTGGGGCACCGAGTTCGACCGGCTACGCGCGCGCCTGCTCGACGTGCGGCCCGGCTCGGCGGCCGACACGAAGACCACGGGAGAGTAGAGATGCCGATCAACGAGACCATCGCGCGCTACAGCGATTTCTCGTTCAAGACCGCGATCGTGGTCTACGCGCTGGTGCTCGTGCTGCTGATCTGGCAGTACGCCACCGCGCGCAGCCGTCAGGTCGCGGAGCGCGAACTCGTCTCGGTCGGTGGTCCCAGCGATCCCGCGCTGCCCGGCCGGGTGGTAGGGCCGCCGGCGAAGTCGCTGTCCGAGCGGCTCGGCAACATGGCGTTCTCGGTCCTGGTCGTGGCGATCGTGCTGCACATCGGCTCGATCGTGCTGCGCGGCTTCGCCACCCACCGCTTCCCGCTCGGCAACATGTACGAGTTCGTCACCATGGCCACCGCCGCCGCGGTGCTGATGGGCGCGCTGTTCCTGCGCGAGCAGAAGTACCGCGCCATGTGGGTCTTCCTGCTCGTGCCGGTGCTCATCCTGCTGTTCCTCGCGGGCACCATCCTCTACGCCGATGCCGCCCCCGTGGTGCCCGCGCTGAAGTCGTTCTGGCTGCCCATCCACGTCACCATCGTCAGCATCGGCAGCGGCGTCTTCCTCTTCGCCGGCGTCTCCAGCCTGCTGTTCCTCTACCGCCTGCGTCAGCCCGAAGGCGCGGAGTCGGGCACCATCCTCGGCCTGATCGCGCGCCGCCTGCCCGACGCCCGCACCCTCGACCGCCTCGCCTACAAGGCCACCATCATCGGCTTCCCCCTCTTCGGCGCCGGCGTCATCCTCGGCGCCATCTGGGCCGAGGCCGCTTGGGGCCGCTTCTGGGGCTGGGACCCCAAGGAAACCTGCTCCTTCATCGCCTGGGTCCTCTACGCCGCCTACCTGCACGCCCGCGCCACCTCCGGCTGGCGCGACACCAAGGCCGCCTGGATCAACGTAGCCGGTTTCATAGCAATGCTCTTCAACCTCTTCATCATCAACATGGTGATCAGCGGCCTGCACTCCTACGCCGGACTCAACTAAACACCTTCTACCTGCGCGTTCGGTTCGCCTTCGTCGTCTTGTGTCGCCGACTCGTCTGCCTCGGTACGCAGTGAGTACGCAGTGGAACCAGGCCACTCACGGATAGCGGCACCGACCGCGAGGCGTGTTGTCTCGTCCGCGTCCGGCCACAAGTGTGCGTAGTAGCGCAGAGTAGTGATCGCGCTTCCGTGCCGGAGACGGGCTTGCACCGCCTTGATGTCAGCACCACGACGGATCAGCAGAGAGGCATAGAAGTGGCGGAAGTCCTGAAAGCTGAACTCCTCAGGCAGGCCGGGAACCTTCGCTTTCGCCGCCCGTAAGTTCCACGCGATGACCCACGGCGAGACCGGCTTGCCGAACACATCGCACACCAAGTTCTTGCCGGGAAATGCCTTTGCCGACTCTTCAAGCATCGCAACGAGTTCCGGAGGCACCGGCACCGACTTGGTACTCGATTCGGTCTTGAGGTCCCGCGCAGGCCACTGGACGCGAGGATGCACGATGCAGTTGCCGAAGTCGACATCGTCGGTCCGAAGGCCGGCCGCCTCCGAGATGCGCAGGCCCACGAACGAGCCGAGCAGCACCGCAACTCGAAGGTGCGCAGGCATCGCGTCATGCAACGCCCAGACCTGTTCCGGCGTCGCCACATAGACCTTCTGCTGTCCGGTGTTCGGTGAGGTCCTGCGCGAACATGGGTTGCGTGCCAGCAGCCCATCGTGCATCGCGTCACCGAGAATCTGCGCCAGCCGCGAATGCAGGCTATAGACGTAGCTGTCCGCCAAACCTTCAGCCTTGAGGGCCACCATCCACTTCTTCACCGTGGAGGGCCGAACCGCCGCCAGCTGCATCGACCCGAGCCCCGCGTTGATCTTCTTGACGTGCCAGGACGCCAACTCGACAGTGGTTTCACGATGGTTCGCGTAGCCCTTCAGCCATTCGGTCGCCCACTGCTCAACAGTCTGCTGTGAGTCACGCGGCGCAACGTGAGTGCCTTGTACCAGCGTCGCGACCTGCGCATCGAGCCACGTTTTCGCATCCGCTTTCCGGACGAATCGCATGCTGTGCTCGATGCCACTGTCATCGACATACCTTGCGCGCCAACGCTTTCCCTTGCCATCGAGCTTGGACGGTACCCGCAGCACCGTGCCGTCCGGCTGCCGTTCGTCCTTGGTCCACAGATCTTCAACGCTCGCACGACGATTCCGGCGAGCCCCGGTCATGCGGCATCACCGAGGGCTGCGCTCGCTTCCTGCTCCGCGATCCACGCCAACACGACCGACTTCCGCCAGACACGGCGGCGCGCACCCAGTTTGAAGCTGGCGGGCCCGCGCCCGACATGAGCCCACCAGCGCCACGTGGCTTCCGGAATCCCGGTCAGCGCTTCGCAGTCCTTCGCCCGAAGGAACGTCTCATCTTCACTCATTGCCGTTACTCCTACGCTACGTCCTGAATTGCTGAATCATGTTGCGGCTCAACGATTTCGCGTGGAACCGGATCTTCCGCCGCTGCGAGTTGCGCCATGGTGTACTCGGCGCGCTGGGTGATCTTCTGCGACACCAACGCCATGATCAGGTGCTCAACCGGCGGGCAGTTCGGGTCACCCGGTTCGACCTTGGTCACCGTCGCGCCCTGCGCTTCGGCACGCACGATGCCGACCCCTTCCAGCATTTGCCGAACGAACTCGGTGCGGTCGGCCCGATGGTCGGCGAGGTCCTTACCGGTCCACTTGCGCGACACCAGCACCCGGCGACCACGCAGGCCCAGGGTCGAACGGCGGTGCGCCTTGCCCTTGCACACACCCGGAATGGTCTTGGCCTTCGCGCCCTTGGGGACGATGCCGTAGCGGAACCAGATCCCGCAGGTGGGCGAGCACGGAGTGAGCGCCAGCTCGGCATGCAACCGGTCGTAGTGATCAGCCGCCGCTTGGGAGGTCGGTTCGATCACGTCACCGATGGACTTGGTCAGGTACTTGGTCAGGTAGCCGATATGGCGGGAGGCTTCCTCGGTGCCGCCCAGGATGCCCTTGGCGTCGATCTGGACACCGAAGCGGATCACGTGCGCAGGTTCCAGGTCATCGACCGCGTCCATGGCGTCCAGGGCCTCAGCCCATGTCGGCACCGGCACCCGCTCACCGGAATCCGGGTCAATGGCGTCCGGGTCCACGAATCGGCCGGCCGCGTAGTCCCAGAACGGCATCCGGTCCATGGAGTAGACCTCCTGGTCGAAGTGCGGCCACCACACCTGGTGATAGGTCGCGGCAGCGATCTGCCGAATGAGTGCTTTCGGGTCGGTGCCACGCACACCCATGTGCACATGCGGAGCACCCCGCCGTTGCGGTTCGACCGTGGCGAAGTACTGGATATCGCGCCCGGAGGCACGACGGTAGTTCTGCACGAACCGGTCATAGAGCGCCGCGAAGTGGATGATGTCGCGCGCGGCCTGCCGGTAGTCGTAGGTGGCCGGGTCGACCGGGGCACCATCGGAGCCCACACGGCCGTAGGAGGGCAGGGTGAGGGTCAGGAACATCGAGGGCCGGTACTTGCCCGCATACACCCGCCCCACCGTGGTCTTCTCAACCTTCTTGCGTGGCAGGTCCGGTTGCTCCTGGCGACGACGCGTCGAACGCTTCCGAGCAAGCCGCGGCTTGGCCTCCAACGGCGGGAACTTGCCCCGGATACCGGACCCGCGCAGCTCCTCGTCCAGGCCGTCAACGACCTCGGCTATCGCGTCCATGGCCTCGTCGTCCTCGGCGTCACGGGCCTTGGCGTACTCCTCGGCCAACACCGCCCGCGAGGCCAGCAGATCGGCCTGATGCTCGGTCGGTTCGTTCTTCTCGATCACGGGTTCCTCCTCGATGTGCCAGCCCTCATGGGCCTGCTGTTGCCGCAGCCGCAGAGCACGTGTGGCACACCCCGGGCACACGCACTCCAACGTCGACTTACACGGCGCACCAACGTATTTCGCCTCGCCCTCATCGGTGACGGCCAGCATCGGAATCGGACGACGACACACCCCATGCTTCTCGGCCAACGACCCCGCGAGTTCCACGAAGTTCAACCGAGCCCGCCGATCCGCCGCTGTCTCCCGCGTCATCGGGTGAGCGCTCTCGCTCACGGCCTGCGCAGCGCTCACCCGATCACCCCGTGCGTCCGCAGACCGGCCAGCCGAGCAGCCGAATTCGCCTCGCTCCAGCGCACCGGCGAACCACCATCGGACGGCCAAGTCTCGTAAACCACCGGGGCCGGAGCCGTGACGGACTCGGGCCGAAGCTCAATCACCTCTGCCACCCACTGAGCCGTCGCAACCTCGCTGACACCGCCCTGGCAGTTGCACCGCTGCGATGCCGTCTCGGGATCGACATGGCCGTTCACATACTCACTGCCACCGCACCGACCGCACACCTCCCACTCCGAACGGGCATGCTGCTCAATGCACCGAGCCGAACGGCATTCCCGCCCAAGGCAATACATGCACCAACCCGCGAAATTCAGTCGCGGCGGGCGAAGCGCGTTGGCCGACTCGGAACCGGGGGAAGCGAGTTGCATTGCCATGACTTTGACCTCCAGGTCTTCGGATCATCCTCCCTGGGGTGACCTCCCTAGGGTATGCATTAGAATGAACCTCCCTGGGGAGGTATGTCAAGAAGTTCGGCAAAATCACCCTGAGGAGATCTCTCTAGGGTGGTTGCTACGCTGAGACCAGGAGGTGCATCCGGTGACCGATGAACGCCAACCGCTCAGCAAGAAAATCGCCGCCGACCTGCGGGAGTCGATCCTGTCCGGCGAACGAGCGCCGGGGACGCTCCTGCCCTCTGAGCGGGAACTGATCGAGCAGTACAAGACCTCCAAGAGCACCGCCAACAAGGCGATCGCTTTTCTACGATCCGAAGGCTTGCTCGACTCGCAATTCGGGAGAGGCACATTCGTTCGCAAGCGCCCTCCCGTTCGCCGGGTATCAGCTGCACGACGACATGCCGAGCATCGCTCATCGGGCAAGCCGATTTTCGATACGATGGCGATCGACCAAGGTCAGGTACCCTCACGGCAAATGCTCCGCATCGGTCGTATCGCAACACCACCTGACGCGGCAATCTGGCTGCAAGTCCCACCTGGCGAGGACGTTGTTATTCGACAGCGCCTTCAGCTCCTCGATGGAGAACCCGCAGTAATTTCCACCAGCTACTACCCCTTGTGGATTGCTGCTGGCACGCGCCTCGAATCGCCGGAGGCTCTTCCGGAGGGCCCCGATGAACTCATCGAGTCGCTCGGCCATGCCTTCGTACGTGGCATCGAGATGTTCCAAGCACGGATGCCGACACCGGAAGAGGTTGAGCTACTTCAACTTTCGCCGGGTGTGCCGATCGTTCGCATGTGGGATGTCGACTACGACTCCGAAGGTCGGACGTTGCAAGTCGCACATGACATCTACGCCGCCGACCGGCATGAATTTACCTACGAATGGTCGGAGAAGGACATCACCCGATGACTAAGAATTGGCCTGCCGACTGGAATGATCTCATTCAAGGAATCGGCTGCGAAATGTGTGATTCAGCCCGTCCTGAATCGGATGCTTACGGTGTGCGCATTTTTCGATCGCCAAACGTCGACGCCGTTCTCCAGCGCGCGAATATCCAACGTGGTTACACGCTTGTCATTTGGCGAGGTCGGCACATCACGGAACCTTACGAGTTATCCGGGGAAGAATCGTCAGAGTACTGGCGCTCAGTCATGCAGGTCGCGAAGGCCCTCACGCGCTATTACCAGCCACTCAAGATGAACTATGAGACGCTCGGGAACACGGTCCCGCACCTCCATACTCACCTGGTGCCGAGGTACGTCGTAGACCCTGCGCCAGGGCGTCCGTTTCCCCTGCTGCCCCAGGACGGCTCGGAACCGCAGATACCCGACGACGAACTGTTGACGCAGGCCCGCGCGCTGCGAACCGAGTTGCTGCCGAATTTGGCTATATAGGATCAAGAGCGGCAGCGGCCCTGCGGGCCGCCGCCGCCGCGCGCACGACGCGCAACGGGCACCCCTGGCTGCGCTGGCGGGGCACCCGGCACGGCGGCGCGTCGGCGGCGACCCGCAGGACCGAAATCCACTGATCCTGATCAGCCTCAATCGGCCGGCACTGCCTGCACCATCAGGCCAGCTCAGGCAGATACGTCTCGTCTACAGATCGACGTGGTCCAGCTGGGTGCCCGCCTCCTCATGGCCCCATGATCTGACTTCGCACCGGGAGAGTAAAGGGCGCTTCGCGTCGCTACGCGATGCCTACGGCACCCTTGACTATCCCTCCCTCAGCACAGGACGGCCAGTATGAGGAAGCGGGGTTTCTAGGTGCCGGATAGACAACCTATCCGTGAAGGGCGTGCAAACCTACGTGCAACAAGCACCGGACAACAGCGGTCAAAATGGGGTGCTGTCGGGTAATCGGCCCGAACGGCCGCAAGCCGAGCACTGCCTCTGACCTGCGCCGTTCGGCTCGAATCGTTGTCGGGGTGACAGGATTTGAAGCTGCGACCCTCCGGTCCCAAAGAGCAGGGGCCTCCTCCCGGAGGAAGAGGCCCCACAGTCATTACCCGTCAGCGCCTTCGACGGCCGCCACCTCGTTCCCGAAGCAACTCAGCCGCGGCTGTAAGCACCTTTACCCTGTCCGCGGGCGTTGCCTTTCGCATCGCGCACAGACCCAGCACCAGCACCGTTCCCCAGCGCCAACTTGACCGGATCGCCAGGCTGATAGCAGCGAGGAATCCTGCGTCCATCAGGTATTGCATGACTGCCCTCTCAGTGAAAGGACCAGCCACGCGAGAAATTTATTGGCCTAGGTTTGGCCAGCGCACCGCGTAACTGTGAAATCGCCCTGAGTCGGCTGCCGATTGGTTAACAAGGCAGCGTGTTCACATCGAAGTAGCCCGCAAGAAGGATACGCAGTGAGTACGCAGTGCTGCCCAGCGGTGCCCTATCCCCCCCAACGCTGCCACCACGAATGGCCAGTTCAGGCCCACTGGGCCAAGGGCGGCCCATCAGCACAAACGCCGAGACCGATGTTCATCATCAACATGGTGATCAGCGGCCTGCACTCCTACGCCGGACTCAACTGAGCCGGTCGGCCGATCGCGCGGGCGGTCAGGAGTAGTCGCGGAAGGTCATGACGAATCCGGTCAGGGCCATCGCGAGGAGTGCGAGGTAGGCGGCTATGCGGAGGGCGAGCCACGGTAGGTCGCTCACCCACAGGCCGGTGATCATGGCGGTGAGCATCATCAGCATGCCGTAGAACGGTGTCCGCTGTGGATGGTTGCCCATACCCCGGCGGATACCCCGTGGCGCAGGGGGCACTCCGGCCGCGAGATCGTTCGGTGCGGGGTGCTCGCGGCGTAGACCCGGCCTATTCTGGAATTGATGGGTTGGGGATCGTCGGAGAGAAGTGGCGTATCGCCGCCGGGTCGGGCGGGCCGGTGGTTGGTGGTGGCCGCTGCCGTCTCTGCGGTGGTGATCGTCGTGGTGGCGATTGTGGTTGTTGCGCAATCGAATCGGGGGGCGGGTGGCGGCGCGGAGACCTCCACGGTGGATCGGCCGGTGGATACGACGCCGGTCTCGGCGGTCTGGAGCATTCCGAAAGCTTTTCTGGGGCAATGGAAAGGCGTGGCCGAAGATGGGGCGCGGGTGTTCGATGTCGAGTTGACGGTCAAGCCGGGCAAGAACTCCGAAGAACTTGTCATGTGGGCGCAGACGGATAAGACATCGGGGAGCAGGTGCACCAGGGTCGGGCGGGTGGTCACCGTCGATGAGACCGAGCTGACGCTGGCCGTGCGGCCGGTCGGCGGCGCGGAGTGCGCCGATGCCGCCGCGAACTCGGTGATCCGGCTCCAGCCGGACGATTCGATGCGGTACCGCGCAGGTGGCGCCACCGGCACTCTCCATCGGGGCTAGCCGACGACGGCAGCCCCGCCCCGCGATCGAGACCGGCTGCGGGACTGCCGAATTCGGGCCGGTGCCACCCAGGCGATGGCACGCGGCGCGGGCAAACTACACCTCGAGGTCCTCCTCGATGCCCTTGAGGCGGTGCCGGGCGAGGGCGAGGTTCGCGCGGTTGCGATCGAGAGCGAGGTAGAGGAACAGGCCCTTGGATTTGCGGCCGGTCATCGGACGGATGATGTGGTACTGGCCGGACAGGGTGATAAGGATGTCTTCGATGGTGTCGGTGAGCCCGAGCTGTTCGATGGTGCGCATTTTGGCGCGCACCACCTCGGTGTTGCCCGCGCCGGCGACCTGCAGGTCCAGCGCCTTGGAACTGCCGAGGGTGCCTAGCGCCATACCGCTGTTGTAGTCGACGACGGCGGCGCCGAGCGCGCCGTCGATCACCATCATGTCCTTCAGTGACAGATCCAGGTTGGACATGTCTGTTCCTTTCATTCGGATTTCGTTGCCTGGTCGTTGCCGCGGTTCGCGATGGTGGCCATCTGTTCGGCGATCGCGCGCGCCACCGGCCGCGATTCCAGATGGAGGCGGCCGACATTCACCTCGGGGCCGGCCAGGACGGTCAGCGAGGTCCAGCCCGCGGCGTAGACGACCACGTGCCCCTCGGTGCCGTGCACGACGACCTCATGGAATCCGCCGCCGTTCGCGGTGGTCACCAGCCGGTAGGACAGCGAGAGCTGCGCGGCGGCCAGCGCGGCCATCCCGGCGGGTTCGATGTGCGCGGGTAGGTCGTGCGCGACCAGCAGGCCGTCACCGGAGGCGACCAGCGTGCCGGTCAGCCGGGGGACGCGTGCGCGTAGCGCCTTGAGCTCCGCGAGCACCGCCGCGTTCGGTTCAGGTGCGGATATCGACACCTTGGTCAACCTTCCCATCAGTTCGCCGAGCAGTTTCTTCCGCGCGGTCACGCATCCTCCAAAGCCGCCCGCAGGCGAACTAGTAAGTCGGCGTCGGGTTTCCAGCGGTCCGGGGCGGGCACCGGGGCGGACGGCCGCGCCCGGCGCCGACGGGGCGGACCGGCCGCCACCGGGGTGGCCGGCGGCTCGGCGGGGACCACGGCGGTGGGCGGTTCGATGAGTCCGGCCGCGGTCAGTTCACGCACCGCCACCAGACACCCGTAGGTGGTCCGGCCGAGATGGTCGCCGATCCCGCTGACGCTGCGCCGCGCGTCGGCGGCGGCGAGCACCTCGGCCTGCCCGCCGGTGAGGACGACCCGCCGCCTGCCCCGGCGCACCGGCACGACGGGTGCGCGATCGACCAGTCGCGCGGGCCACGGTGTGGCCTCGGGATCGCCGCGCCGCACGCACTCCTGAACGAGTGCGTGCGGCGCGATCCGGCAGATCGCGGCGAGCCAATGCGGTGGCGCGGGCCGGAATTCGGGCACCGATTCGGCCGCGAGCAGAAAGTAGGCGGCGTCGAAAACCGACAGCAGCGCAAGGGTTTCCAGCCGTGGCCGGGCCAGCAACCGGTCGGCCTCGCCGGCTTCGGCGCGCCGCCAGTCCTCCGCCGTCGCCACGCCCGCCTCCAGGACGAGCCGGGCAAGGCCGCTCGTGCGCAGGCAGTCCGCCGAGGTGATCGCCCCGTCGGTGAGCTGGAACGCGCCGTCGCCGAGAAACAGTACGCCGGTGCGTTTCTCGTTTTCGAGCCGCGAAAGTTCTTCTGTCAGTTCACCGCTCATGACCCGGCCCGACGAATTCGGCGATGATTCCACGGAGCTGGAATCGCGCCATCGCCAAATTCCCGGTGGCGTCGTCGAATAGGGCGTGGATGAAAAGCCGGCCGTCGAAGTCGCCGGGTAACGGATTCAGCAGATGAAATCCCTTGGTGCCGTAAACGATCAGCTCGGTGAGGTCCTCGTCGCCGTCGCCGGTGCTCAGCGCGCTGCAGTCGAGCACGGTGCGCATCACGTCGGTGGTGGCCGCCGCGTCCTCGTGCTGGTCGACCACGTCCTGCCGGCCCGCCGCGGCGATCGCCAGCCCGCTCGCGCCATCCACCAGGATCGCGCTGCGCGCGCCGGGAATGTTCATGATGCGTTCCAGACAGCCGTCCACACCGATCACCGCGTCACCACTTGTCATATCCGGGGGCTCGAGAATTCCAGAGGCTACACAGTGCGGGTGCGTGACGCGCGGTAAATGCCGCAAAACTTTGCTCTAAAATACCTTTTGGTTTCGACTATTTCGGCCGGACCGGTCGGAATTATCTCGGGTGCCGATGAGCCGGTCGGCCGCGATCGATGGCCCGGCCGTGCGCCGGTGACGGCGAGCAACTCCGAGCCGCCGCAAACTGATAGTTAGCTCGGCTAACGCACTACCGCCGGCATCGGTACGCACCGCCGGCCGTAACCCGCTGTCCGCGCGGGATGTTCAGTGCGGCTACACCGGAATCAGTTCGGCTCAATAGCCGATTCGGGGAAAAGTAACGGGCATCACTCCACTTCTCGGCTGATAGCGAGATTCGCGAAAGTGGCGCAGATCACGGGCCTCTCGGCGTGCCGTTCGGCGAAACGCCGTGTCCTGTCTATATGCGATGCGTCGATCCGGCGCACAGACGGTTGAGGAGACGGGCTCTTGGATTCCGATTACTTCACCTATCTCCCGGCTGCGGTGGTCGACGCGGACGGAAGCTTGGTCGAGCAGCTGAACAACGGCGCATTGCGCAAGCTGGTGCAGACGGCGGCCGGGCTCTCCGTGGAGGCGCAGCACTATCTGGCAATGCTCGCGAATCGACTGCGCGCGAGCGAAGGACTGCACGCGCGCAACTACGCCGATGGTGAGATGTGAGCCGCGGGAGCGGGATCCGGGCCGAGCGCTCAGCGCTCGGTGGAGTCGGAGTCTCCGTTGCGGTGCTGGCGGGATAGCCGCCAGAGGAACTCTGGATCGTCGTCCGGTCCGACGACACGCTTGCGTTGCGGTGATCGCGTGTGGGTAGCGGTCGGTCCGGCAGATCTCTCGGGGCCGAACGCCTTCCAGCACAGCACCGCGACTGCCACGACCGCGATGAGTGCCAACAGGTACGTCACGTCGCTCACCTCCTGGTTACGAGGGTAGTCCCGTGCGTAGCTCTCGCACACCGCTGACGTGAAATCGGTACGCCGGGTGGGCGCGGGCCCCGGCACGATGGGCCCGCGCGGCCCGCAGTCAGCGTGCGGTCGCCTCGGTGGTGAGCGACTTGAGCAGCTGCATTACCTCTGATTCGCGGAACCGGCGATGCCCGCCCGGTGTGCGCAACGACCCGAGACGCCCGGCATGGGCCCAGCGGGTGACCGTCTTGGGATCGACGTGGAACATGGCAGCAACCTGCCCTGGTGTCAGCAGGGTGTCCTGGCCGCCGACGGTGATCGCACTCATAGCAAACCTCTCCGTTCTCGACAGTTCCCTCATCAGATGGCGACATCGTTGCACTGAAACCCCTAGGTACTCGAACCACCTACTGTTGGTAAAGGGGAAGTAATAGACAAATCGGATATCCTCCCGACCTCGGCAACGGGCGCGCGCCGCGGGCGGGCAACAGCTTCGCATAGGCTGAGCGACGTGAGTGACGCAACTCCACCAGATGGTGTTCCAGGACAGCAAACCGCTGGCGCGGGCCGTCGGCTCGCCCGCAACCTCGGTCTGTACACCCTGGCCAGGCTGGTCCTGGTCGTGCTGATCACCGTGCTGATCGTGCTGGTCGCGCGGCTGGTGAAGGTGGACATTCCGCTGGTGGTGGCCGCTTTGTTCGCGCTGATCATCGCCATGCCGCTCTCGCTCACGCTGTTCAAGCGGCTGCGCGTGCGGGTGAACGAGGACATCGCGGTGGTGGACGAACGCCGCAGGCACGACAAGGCCCAATTGCGGGCCCGGTTGCGCGGCGAGGCGCCTGAGGACAATCAGGGGGCATCGTGAAGTCCTGTGATCGCAGCACCCCCCGCGACTGGGTCGACAACGCGGTGCGGCTGATCGACGCCGACGCTCAGCGCAGCGCCGACACCCACCTGATCCGGTACCCGCTGCCCGTCGCGTGGAACGTCCAGCTCTATCTGAAGGACGAATCCACCCACATCACCGGCAGCCTCAAGCACCGGCTGGCCAGGTCGCTGTTCCTGTACGCGATCTGCAACGGCTGGGTCACCGAGGGCACCACGGTGGTGGAGGCGTCCTCCGGCTCGACCGCGGTCAGCGAGGCGTATTTCGCCAAGCTGCTCGGCCTGGATTTCGTCGCGGTGATGCCGGCCAGCACCTCGCCGCAGAAGATCGCGCTGATCGAGGCGCAGGGCGGCCGTTGTCATTTCGTCCAGCGCCCACCCGACATGTACACCGAGGCCGCTCAGCTGGCCGCCGAGTGCGGCGGGCACTACATGGACCAGTTCACCCATGCCGAGCGCGCCACCGACTGGCGGGGCAACAACAACATCGCCGAATCCATCTTCGAGCAAATGACTTTGGAGTCGCATCCGGTCCCGGAGTGGGTGGTGGTCGGGGCGGGCACCGGCGGCACCAGCGCGACCATCGGCCGCTACATCCGATACCGCAGGCACGCAACGAAATTGGCCGTGGTCGATCCGGAGAACTCGGCCTTCTACGGCGGCTACGAGACCGCCGACTCGGGCTACGAGACCGGAATGTCTTCGCGGATCGAGGGAATCGGCCGCCCGCGGGTGGAGCCGTCGTTCGTCGGCCAGGTGGTCGATCGGATGATCGGCGTGCCGGACGCGGGATCCATTGCGGCGGCCCGGTATGCGAGCAAGGTGCTCGGCCGCCGGGTGGGCGGCTCCACCGGCACCAACCTGTGGGGCGTGTTCGCGATCATCGCCGAAATGCTCGCCGCCGGCCGCGGCGGCAGCGTGGTGACGCTGCTGTGTGACGGCGGAGATCGTTATGCCGGAACGTATTTCGACGACGCCTGGGTCGAGTCGCAGGGGCTGAGCCTGGCCGAGCCGACCGCGATCCTGGACAAGTTCGCCGCCACCGGCGAGTGGGCGGGCTGACCGCACCCCGCCGCATGGCCGATCGAAGGCCGCCGTCGTTCGGGACGTAGCACCCGGGCGGAGGCGGCCTTCGTGTTTCTTCGCCGAGCGCGAACAACCTCGTCGTCAATTTTTGTTGACATCTGCCGGTTGCGTCAATCAAAATTGACGCCATGACAGAAGCAACCACTCTGGCGGCCGCCGCGGGCAGCCCCGACCCCAAGGTCGGGTTGCGCGCGGTACTCGCCCTGCGCCGGCTGCTCGAACGTCTGGAAGCGATCCAGGTGGCCAACGCCCGCGAACAGGGCTGGTCATGGCAGCAGATCGCCGAAGCGCTCGAGGTCAGCAAGCAGGCAGCCCACCAGAAGCACAATCAGAGAGGCAGGAACCGCTGATGTTCGAACGGTTCACCAAGACCGCGCGCAAGGCCATCGTGCTGGCCCAGGAAGACGCGCGGGAACTGCGCTCGTCGACCATCGAGGTCGAGCACGTGCTGCTCGGCCTGCTGTCGCAGAGCGAAGACGAGCTGAAGGCGCTGCTGGCCGACGCGGGCGTCACGCACGCGGGGGTGATGAGCGCGCTGGCGGCGCAGCGACCAGGCGATCCGCTCGGCAGCGAACCGCTGGGGGAGGAGGACGCCGAGGCCTTGCGGTCGATCGGCATCGACCTCGACGCCGTGCGCGAGTCGCTGGAGGCGAGCTTCGGCGAGGACGCGCTCGACCGCGCGATCCCCGAGAGCAGGCGCAGCCCGTTCGGCTGGGGTCGGGGCGGCAATTTCGGCCACATCCCGTTCACCAGGGACTCGAAGAAGGTGCTCGAACTGTCCCTGCGGGAAGCCTTGGCCCGTAAGGACAAGACCATCGAATCCGCGCACGTGCTGCTCGGCATCCTGCGCGCGCCCAATCAGACCACCGTGCGTCTGCTCGGCGGCTCGCAGTCGGTCGACGACCTGCGATCCAAGGTGCACGCGCTGCTCGACCGCGCGGCCTGAGCCGGTGGACATGGGTCGGCGGGGCAGCCGCGAATCGCGTTTCGAGTCGACACATGTCCGCCCTGCCGCCTTAGCATGGGCGCATGCAGCTTCTGATTCGGTTGATCATCAACGGGGTGGCCATCTGGCTGGCCGCCGCCTGGGTCGACAAGATCGACATCATCAGTCCGGCGGACAACGGCAATGTCGGCAAGGTGCTCGTCGTGCTGGCCGTCGCCGCGGTGTTCACCGTGGTGAACGCGCTGGTCAAACCGATCGTCAAGCTGCTGTCGCTGCCGCTGGTGATCGTCACGCTCGGCCTGTTCCTACTGGTGATCAATGCGCTCATGCTGTGGCTGACCGCGAAGATCACCGAGACCACCGATTACGGCCTGCGTGTCGACGGCTTCTGGGCCGCGGTGATCGGCGGCCTGATCGTCTCGATCGTCAACTGGGTGCTCGGTATTTTGGTCCCCGACGGCGACGACTAGCCCGCGCGGCTACCTCAGACCAAGCTGATGGCCACTGCGGTGAGTGCCGACCAGGCGAGCATCGCGAGGCCGGAGTCGCGCAGTGCCGGAATGAGTTCCAGGCCGCCCTTACCGGAGCGGACCGGGGCATTGGCCCGCACCGCGAGCGGAATGGCCAGCAGGCCGACCAGCGCGAACGGGGTGCGCGCCACCAGCAGCAGCGTGCCGATGAACGGGACGGCGAGCAGCGCGAGCTGCAACGTCCTGGTGCGCGGGTCGCCCAGTTTGACGGCCAGGGTGACCTTTCCGGACTGCGAGTCGGTCGGGATGTCGCGCAGGTTGTTCGCCACCAGCACCGCGCTGGAGAACGCGCCGACCGACACCGCCAGCACCACCCCGGCCCAGTCGATCCGCTCCGCCTGCACGAACTCGGTGCCGAGCACGCCGACCAGGCCGAAGAACACGAACACCGCGATCTCGCCGAAGCCGCTGTAGCCATAGGGCTTACTGCCGCCGGTGTAGAACCAGGCACCGGCCAGGCAGGCCACGCCGACCAGCAGCAACCACCAGGCCGTCGTCGCGGCGAGCACCAGGCCGACCACCGCGGCGATGCCCAGGCTCAGGATCGCGGCATTGCGCACCGCCGCGGCCGAGGCCAGCTTCTGCCCGACCAGCCGCACCGGGCCGACCCGCACGTCGTCGGTGCCGCGGATGCCGTCGGAGTAGTCGTTGGCGAAGTTGACGCCGATGATCAGGGCCAGCGAAACCAGCAGCGCGAGAACGGCTTTCCACCACACGGCGCCGTCGAGCGAGGCGGCGGCGCCGGTGCCCGCGAGCACCGGGGCGATTGCGTTCGGCAGGGTGCGTGGACGTGCGCCCTCGATCCATTGCGCTGCTGTAGCCATCCCCGCAGCATAGTGTCGCGGGCCGACATCGGCCGCTCAGCGCCCGTCGGCCTCCGCGACCGCCTTCAACCGGGCCAGGCCCTTCTCGAAATCCTTGCCGACCAGCTTGTCGGTCGGCAGGATCTTGGACAGCACCTTCATCAGGCCCTGCTGCTCCCCGGTCATCCGCCAGACCACCTCGGTGGCGCCGGACTCGGTCGGGTTCAGCTCGAACAGCACCTGATTGGTGGCCTTCCACGGTTTCTCGAAGACCAGCCGGATGCCGATCTCGCGATCGGCGCTGGCGACGACCTCCATGCTGCCCGCACCGGCCTTGCGGTTGCCGACCCAGGCGTACTTGGCGCCGATGCCGGCGTCCGGGCCCGTGTACGTGCGCCGCAACTGCGGGTCGAGGTCCTCCCAGGGGGACCATTTCGTCCATTCGTGCAGGTTGTCGATCAAACCGTGGATGCGCGACGGCTCGGCCGAGATCACGGCCTGCCGGACCACTTCGAACTCAGCCATGCGGACAGCGTAGGCGACCGACCACCGGAAATGGGGTGAAAAACCATGTCGGCTCGACCAGCCCTGCTCGCATACGATTACCGCGGGATGTTGTCGGAACAAGGCGGCCCGGACGGTCGCGGTCGAGTGGTGCGCGCGCCCGCAGGTGAACCGGTCGTGGTCGCCCTGCTGGGCGAGATCGCGCTGCGCCGAGACGGCGCGCTGACCGCGCTGCCCGGTGCACGGTCCCGTCTCCTGCTCGCGGCCTTGGCGCTGCATCCAGGCCGCAGCCGCAGCGCGCAGTCGCTGATCGACGACGTGTGGGGTGAGCAGCCGCCGCGCGCGCCGATGAACGCGCTGCACACCCAGGTCTCGCGCCTGCGGTCCGCGCTGCCGGACGGCGCGCTGGAGATCGGCCCGGCCGGCTACCGCCTGACCTTGCGCGCCGACCAGGTGGATCTGGCGCTCGTGGCCGCCCTGGTCCGCCAGGCTCGCGAGTGCCGGACCGCCGGTGACGACGCGGGCTGCCTCGACGCGATCGCGCAGGCGCGGACGCTGTGGCGTGGCGAGCCCGGCGCGGATCTGCCGCCGGGCGAAGTGGCCGACGCCCTGAACGCGGTCGCGACGAGCCGGCTTGCCGAACTGGACACACTCGAACTCGCCGCCCGCGAGACGACCGGCGACCTCGACGGCGCGCTGCGGATCGCCCGATTCCAGGCCGGCCTCCACCCGCTGGACGAGCCCGCTCAGCTCACGCTGATGCGACTACTCGCCCTGGCCGGCCGGCCCAACGAGGCGCTGGAGTCGTTCGCCGCGTTCCGGATTCGGCTGGTCGATCAGCTCGGCGCGGATCCCGGTGCGGCGCTGGTCGAGTTGAACACCGCGATCCTGCGCGGAGAACCGCTCGATCACAGCACGCGGCGGCCGGCCGCGCCGGCTTTGCGGATCCGAGACACGGCAACCCATTTCGGAAGCGGCATCGAACAGCCCGACGGCGCCACGGACTTCGCCATGCCCTCGGCGATCGGGCTGCGCGCCGCGCCCAACCCACTGCTGGGTCGCGAAGCCGATCTGACCGCGCTCGACGCACTGCTGCGCACCTCGCGGGTGGTTACAGTGCTCGGTCCCGGCGGGTCCGGCAAGACTCGGATCGCGAACGAGGTCGGCGCGCGGATCGCCCGCACCCGCTCGGTGGTGCTGGTAGAGCTGGCATCGATCCGCGCGGAAGACAACGATGTCGTGCTCGAGATCGAGGCCGCGATCAGCGCGGTGCTCGGCCTGAGCGACACGTCGTTCAACGCGACACCCGCCGTGCGGAATCGGCAGGTAGCGGCGGTAAGCCGGCAGCGGCTGCGCAACGCGGTCGGCGCGCGTCCGATGACGCTCGTGCTGGACAACTGCGAGCATCTGATCGAAGCCGTCGCGGTCGTGGTCGCCGACCTGATCGGCAGCGCGGATCTGCTGACCGTGCTGACCACCAGCCGGGCGCCGCTGATGATCACCGCCGAGGCGGTATATCCGTTGCCGCCGTTGACCATCGACGCGGCCGGATCGCCCGCGACCGAGCTGTTCGCGGCGCGGGCCAGGTCGGTGCGTCCCGGCGTCCGGCTGGAACCGGAGACCGTCGCGCATCTGTGCCACACCCTCGACGGACTGCCGTTGGCCATCGAACTCGCCGCCGCGCGGGTCCGGGTGATGAGCGTGGAGGAGATCAATCTGCGGCTGACCGACCGGTTCACACTGCTGCGCCACGGCGATCGCAGTTCGCCGGAGCGGCACCGCACGTTGCACGCGGTGATCGACTGGAGCTGGAACCTGCTGGACGCCTCGCAGCAGGTGGCCCTGCGCCGATTGTGCCGATTCCCGGCGGGTTTCACGTTGTCCGCCGCCGAGGCGGTGGTCAGCGGGCCCGAGGTCGACGACGTCGCGGCCGCGGTCGACGGGCTGGTGAACCAGTCGCTGCTCACCATGCTCGACGACGAGGTCCTCGGCACCCGCTACCGCATGCTGGAGACGGTGCGCGAGTACGGCGATGAACAGCTGACCGGCTGCCCGGCCGAGTCCGACCTGATGGCCGAGCGATTGATGCTGTGGGCCAAGAACTATTGCACCGATGCCGCGGCGCGCTACCTCACCGGCGATCAGGTGGAGCTGGCCCTCTCGGTGGCGACCGAACTGGACAATTTGCTTGCGGCACTGCGCTATGCGCTCGAACGGCGGGACGCCGGGACCGCATACACGATTTTCCCGGTGATCAGCATGCTGTGGGTGCTGCGCGGTTCGCACCTGGAGGTAATCGCCTGGGCGCCCAGGATCGCCGAACTCCACCCGGCCGATTCCGGCCCGGACGCGCCGTCCGGCGACCTGGTGCTGATGAGCTATCAGACGATGTTCATGCACCTGGCCTTCAGCCGCGGCGACCCGCGGGACCTCGCGCGGCTGCGCACCAGGGTCCGCCGATTGCTACGCGACAGAACCGATCTCAGCCTGGCCAACCGATTCGTCGGGCAGATCGTGCTGACCCGCTCCGACGGCCGGGGGCTCGCCCGGTTCATAGCGCACTCCGTCCGCTCGACGGATCCCGAAACCAGTTCTACGGCCCTGCTTTTGCGCGCGAACATCAAGGAGAACCTCGGCGACGTCCGTGGTTCGACGGTGGACGCGGTCCGTGCGCTCGAGGTCTTCGGCGGTGACAATGTCTGGAGCGTGGCCATGGTGTGCCGGCACCTCGGCCAGGTGTACGGCCAGATCGCCGAGTACGAGGAGGCCGTCGCGTACTACCGCCGCGCACTCGGCATGCTGCAACGGCTGGGCGCGTACGAGGACACCGTCGAGACCCGCGCCATGCTGGTCGCGTCGCTGCTCGGCTCCGGGCGTCTGGCCGAGGCCCGGCGCGAACTGGCGTTCGCGTTCGAGTCGTCGCATCTCGACGGCACCGTGGGCGGGAAGAATCATCTGCTCGCCACGATCATGCAGAGTTCGGCCGAGGCGTCGCTCGCCGAGGGCGATATCGAGGGTGGACTAGACCGCTACCAACGAGCGTTGGAGCTGTCCGGCTGGCCGGAAGACGACGCGAATCCGGGGCCGGGCGGGCTCATGCTCGGCGCCGCCGTCTTGGGCGCGCGCGTGCTGCACGATGTGCTGGACGGCACGGACGAACTGGCCAGGAATTTGATCGATCTCGTGCTGCCGACGATGGCGCAGTTCCGGGATCTGCCGCAGATCGGCGCCGTCGCCGCCGCGGTCGGGGCGTATCTGGTCGCCACCGGGCAGGACCGGGCCCGCGGTCTGGAGCTGTTCGCATTGGCGCCGAACGCCTTCTGTCGTCAGGACTTTCCGTCGATGCGCTGGTCCACGCAGGCCGAATTGATGGACCGGCGGCTCGGCAGGGGCCCGCTGGCCGAGGCCAGGGCGAAGGTGATGCGCACGCGCCGGCGGGACTCGGTGGACCGGATCATGCGGTTGCTCGGTGAGTTGCAGGCCGCGCGCTGAGCACCGGGTAACGCAACGCCGGCCGGCCCATGGCCGACCGGCGTTGCGTTGCCCCTCATCGGGTTTCGGTGCTCACGCCCGGCGCATGTACGCCTTCACCCCCAGCGGGGCGAAGACCGCGATCACCACCGCCGAGCCGATCAACGACCAGGCCAGGTTGCTGCCGTAGATATTGCTGTTCATCAGATCCTGGGCCGCGTTCACCATGTAGTAGACCGGGTTCACGTGGTTCAGGCCCTGCAACCAGCCGGGCATCTTGCTCACCGGGGCCAGCGCGCCGGACATGAAGGTCAGCGGGAACATGATCATCATCGAAATGCCTTGCACCCCGGAGGCACTCTTGCCGGTGACACCGACGAGCGCCCAGATCCAGCTGACCGCGAACGAGCACACGATGATCACCAGTCCGGCGGCCACCACGCCGGCGAAGCCGCCGCCGGGCCGGTAGCCGAGGCACAGTCCGACCAGCACGGTGAGCACCGTGGCGAGGGTGTAGCGCACCATGTCGGCGATCAGCGCGCCGGCCAGCGCCGAAATGCGGGCGATCGGCAGGGATTTGAACCGGTCGAACACGCCCTTGTCCATGTCCTCGCGCAACTGGGTGCCGGTGACGACCGAGGTCAGGATCACCGTCTGCACCAGAATGCCGGGAATCAGGGTCGGCAGGTAGTCGTGCACGGACCCGCCGATCGAGCCGCCGAAGATGAAGGCGAACAACGCGGTGAACAGGATCGGCTGCACGGTGACGTCGAACAGCTGCTCCGGGTTGTGCTTGATCTTCAGCAGGCCGCGGTAGGCCATGGTGAACGAGGTCTCGATCGACCTGCGCAGGCTGATGTGATTGCTGACCTCGGGCAGGTTGACGGGCGCGGCCCGGCGGGCGGGGGCGGGAGCGGTGATCGTGGTCATGCCGCGCTCCTTTCGGTGTCGGTGTCGTCGGCCGGACGGCCGGTGATGGTGAGGAAGACCTCGTCGAGGCTCGGCTTGCTGACGGTGATCTCGTCGATGCCGATCTGCCGCTCGCGCAGGCGGATCAGCAGGTCGGCGGTCAGGCCGGCGTCCTGGAGCGGCGCGGTCAGCCGGCCGGCCTCCGGCGTGATCACGGCGTCGGCGGCCAGGAACTCGCTGACGACGCGGCGCGCCTCGTCGAGCTGATCCCGGTCGACCAGGGTCAGGTGCAGCGAGGAGCCGCCGACCGAGGCCTTGAGTTCGTCGGCGGTGCCGTCGGCGATCACCTTGCCGTGGTCGATCACCGCGATCCGGTCCGCGAGCTGGTCGGCCTCGTCCAGGTACTGGGTGGTGAGCAGCACCGTGGCACCCTCGCGGACCAGCCTGCGGATGGTCTCCCACATCTGGGCGCGGGTGCGCGGGTCCAGGCCGGTGGTCGGCTCGTCGAGGAACAGCAGCGGCGGGGTCGCGATCAAGCTGGCGGCCAGATCGAGCCGGCGCCGCATGCCGCCGGAGAAGTTCTTGAGCGGCTTGGTCGCCGCCTCCGTCAGATCGAACTCCTCGAGCAGCTCGACCGACTTGCGCCGGGCGTCGGAGCGGCTGAGGCCGAGCAGGCGGGAGAACAGGATCAGGTTTTCGGTGGCGGACAGATCCTCGTCGACCGAGGCGTACTGCCCGGTGACGCCGACCAGCGACCGCACGGCCGTCGGTTCGGCGACCACGTCGTGGCCGAAGATGCGGGCGCTGCCGCCGTCCAGGCGGAGCAGGGTGGCGAGCATCTTGATGGTCGTGGTCTTGCCCGCGCCGTTCGGTCCGAGCACGCCGTACACCGAGCCTTGCGGCACCGCCAGGCTCACACCATCGACGGCGCGCTGTTCCCCGAACACCTTGACCAGCCCGTCCGCCTCGACGGCGAGTGCTGAAGTGGGTGTGAAAGAAGTCATGGATATGACTGTGCGGCACCCTTCTTGCACGGTCCTTGCACGACGATGACACGGGGATTGCATCAGATGCCCCAGCGAGTAGCATCAGATGCATGCGCACCACAATCGATATCGACGCGGTCGTGTTGGAGCAACTTCGACGGCGGCAAAAACGAGAGGGGAAGACCTTGGGGCAATTGGTTTCCGAACTGCTGGCCCGTGAATTGGCGCGCGACGAGCCTCGGCTCGTCGCCGATATCGCCTGGCCGAGCCAGAACCTCGGTCTTCGCGTCGATATCGAGGACAAGCACGCCTTGTACGCGGCCCTGGACGCGGATGCCTGATGTCGCGAACCGTCGACACGAACATCCTCGTCTACGCCTCGGACAGCGGATCGCCGGTCCATCGGCAAGCGTCGGAACTCATGCAGGAGCTGTTGCGTGGGCCGGAACTGACAACAGTGTTCTGGCCGGTGCTGCACAGCTATCTGCGGATCGTCACGCATCCGGCGATCTGCTCGTCACCGCTGCCCATCGCGATCGCCCACCAGGCGGTGGAGGCGGTTCTGCAATCGCCGTCGATCCGGGTGGTCGCCGAGGGCGCGAACTTCTGGCGCTGCTACACCCAGATCGGTGGCGGGCGCGGCAACGACGTGCCCGATGCGGTGATCGCCGCATTGATGCTCGAGCACGGCGTATCGACGATCTATACCCGGGATCGGGACTTCCGCCGATATCCGGCCATCTCGGTCCGCGATCCGTTCCCGGACCGAGTCGAACGGCGCTAGCGGCTCGAATCGGCGAGCAGGTTTTCCCGCAGCCGGGTGCGGTCGGGCTTGCCCGGACCGCGCATAGGGATCTCGTCGACCAGCGTCAGTTCGCGCGGGGCGGCGATCGAATCCAGTTCGGCGATCACATGTTCGCGCAGTTCGTCCAGGGTGGGGGTGGCACCGGAGGCGGGGACCACCACGACCGCGACGCGCTGGCCGAGGCGTTCGTCCGGCAGACCGAGCACCACGCATTCGCGGATGGCCGGGTGGTTCATCAGCACGGCCTCGACGACCTGTGGGATCACCAGCAGGCCGCCGGTCATGATGGCCTCGTCTAGCCGGCCGGTGATGCTCAGCCTGCCGTCGGTGAAGGTGCCCGCGTCCTCGGTGCGGAACCAGCCGGGCTCGGCGAAGGCGGGATTGTCCGGTTGGCCGCGGTAGCCGGAAGCGATCATCGCGCCGCCGAGCAGCACCCGGCCGTCCTCGATGCGGACCTGCGTGCCGTCCAGCGGGACTCCGTCGTATACGCAGCCGCCGCAGGTCTCGCTCATGCCGTAGGTGCGAACGACGTTGATACCGGCCGCTTTCGCGCGCTCGTAGACCGGCGGCGGGGTGGCCGCGCCGCCGACCAGGACGCCGTCCAGCTGGGCCAGTGCCGCTGCGGCGACGGGTGCGTCGAGCGCCTTGATCAGCTGGGTCGGCACCAGCGCGGTGTAGCGCCGCTCGCCGCGCATGCCGGACACGGCGCCGGCCAGCGCCTCCGGCAGGAAGCCACCGGAGACGTCGAGGATGGTGGGCTGGGTGCCGGCCAAGATGCTGCGCAGCAGCACCTGAATGCCCGCGATGTGGTGCGTCGGCAGGGCCAGCAGCCAGCTGCCCGGCCCGCCGAGCCGGTCGTGCGTGGCGGTGCCGCTGGCCCGCAACGCGGCGGCGCTCAGCATCGCGCCCTTGGGCACGCCGGTGGTGCCGGAGGTGGTCACCACGAGGGCGACGTCGTCATCGATGGTCTCGCCGGGTGCGAGGGCGTCGCTGAGGCGCCGGGCCTCGCGCCGATCGCTGGTCGGGATCGGCAGCCACGCGGGGCCGTTGCCCTCCAGCGCTTCGCGCAGATGCGGAAGTACCTCGCCCGCACCCGAGCCCGTCGGCATCGGCAGCGTGCGCAAAGTACGGCTCACGATTTCACCCCGGCGCCAACCCCCACCGTTCGCGGAACAGTCACGACTTCACCTCGCCGTTCGGCCCCATCGTTCCCAGAGGCGCTGTGCCTACGGCTCGCCCACTGCGCTTGCTCACGGTAGCGATCGTGTCATGGCCGCGTCGCCGAACGCGGAACGGGTGGTCGGTTTGCTGGGGTGGCGCGAGACATGTACGGCCACCCCCGGGAAATGGGGCTCAGGTACGCCAGGCATCGAGACTGCGATTCACTCGTCGGACGGGTTACGCACGGTGGCCGGGCCGGACATCGGCGGTCGGGGGCCATCCGAGCGCTATCGTCCTCGCCGCAGCGGCCCTTGGCAACTCGGCTCCGCCGTCCTATGGGCCGGGCTCTTGCGATATCAGTCCTTCGGCCTGCGCGTATCCCGGCGGATCGGGTGATCCGCGGGCACTTCCACGATGACGATCGGCACCCCGTCCGGGTCGCGCACCCACATTTCGATCAGTCCCCACGGCTCCCGCACCGGCGCCCGATCGATGACGATGCCCTGTAAGGCGAGCTCCGCCGCCGCGTCCGCCGCGTCGCGAACCTGGAGCCAGATGGCGCCGTCGAACGAGGACGGGGTGTCCGACCCGCCGTGCGCGGCCACCTCGATCAGCGACTGTCCAGCGAAGAAAACAGTGCCGCCCGGATACTCTCGCGCGATGGCCAATCCGAGCCCGTCGCGGTAGAAACCGAGCGTCCGCTCGTAGTCGGCCGGGCGCAGGATGATTCGGCTGCTGAGCACGTCCATGTCAGAAATACCAGGGGTAGGGGGTCCAGTCGGGCTTGCGCTTCTCCAGGAACGAGTCGCGGCCCTCGACAGCCTCGTCGGTCATGTAGGCCATCCTGGTCGCCTCGCCGGCGAACAGCTGCTGGCCCACCAGTCCGTCGTCGAGCAGGTTGAACGCGTACTTCAACATGCGTTGGGCCTGTGGGGATTTGCCATTGATGTCGGCGGTCCATTCCAGCGCGACGTTTTCCAGTTCGGCGTGATCGACGACCTTGTTCACCGCGCCCATCTGGTGCATCTCCTCGGCGGTGTACGGGCGGCCGAGGAAGAAGATCTCGCGGGCGAACTTCTGGCCCACCATTTTCGCCAGATAGGCGCTGCCGTACCCGCCGTCGAAGCTGCCCACGTCGGCGTCGGTCTGCTTGAACCGGGCGTGCTCGCGGCTGGCCAGGGTGAGGTCGCAGACCACGTGCAGGCTGTGCCCGCCGCCCGCGGCCCAGCCGTTCACCAGCGCGATGACCACCTTCGGCATGAACCGGATCAGCCGCTGCACCTCGAGGATGTGCAGCCGGCCCGCGCGCGCCTGGTCGACGGTGTCCGCGGTGTCGCCGCTGGCGTACTGGTAACCGTTGCGGCCGCGGATGCGCTGGTCACCGCCGGAACAGAAGGCCCAGCCGCCGTCCTTCTCGCTGGGGCCGTTGCCGGTGATCAGCACCGCGCCGACGTCCGAGGTCATCCGCGCGTGGTCCAGGGCCCGATAGAGTTCGTCGACCGTATGCGGGCGAAACGCATTACGCACCTCGGGACGATCGAAAGCGACACGGACCGTGCCCTGTTCGATGTGCCGGTGATAGGTGATGTCGGTCAGGTTCTCGAACCCGGGGACGGGTCGCCACAACTTCGGATTGAACGTCACCCTAGTGATTATTGCCCTCGGCTCCTGATCCGCTCGAGCTGCGTGCGAAGATCTGCCACTTGACGGTGTAAAATAACGGGTTACCGTGCAGGTATGAACGATCGAGTGAAACCGGTTATCGACCGTAGCGCGGTGGACGAGTCCCGGTACGAACGGCACGGGGGATTCCCGAAGGCATCCCGCGCGAAGATCGGCCCCCACTTCGGGCCGTTCGTCGAGGCCATGCGGACCCTGCAGGATCTCGCGGTTTCCGTGGACGCGCCGGACGAGGTCTTCGGCGCCGCGCTCGCTCAGGCCGAACAACTCATCGCGCTGCTCGAGCCGCACCGCGCACCCGAACTCCAGGGCCCGGCCGGCCGTGCGGTCGAATTGCCCGGCCGCGGAAGCCTTCTGCTGCCGCCGTGGCAACTGGCCGAGGCGGGTCCGGACGGCATCCGGATGACCGGCGAGTTCCGCCGATACCACCTCGGCGGCAACGGCGCGGTGCACGGCGGCGTGCTGCCGCTGTTGTTCGACGAACTGCTCGGCATGATCGTGCACTACGCCGGCCGGCCGATCAGCCGCACCGCTTTCCTGCATGTGAACTACCGCAAGATCACTCCGCTGGAAACGCCGCTGACGGTGCGCGGCCGTGTCGATCGGATCGAGGGGCGCAAGACCTTCATCACCGGCGAATTGCTCGATGAGCAGGGCAATCTGCTCGCGGATTGTGAAGGATTGATGGTGCAATTGCTGCCCTGGCAGCCTTGAGCCGGTGAGTGCCGCGACCAGTCGCGCGGGGATGCGTATAGTTGCGCCTGCTCGTTCATCGAAACCTATTCCGGAGGACCTGAAAGTGGTTGCAGCACTGTCTGAATCCCTGCTCGACGACGCCAAGCGCCCGGCTTTCCTTGCCGATGCCGTCGAGGTTCTTGATGCCGAGGTCTCGGACAAGGGTGGTGCGTCCGGCCTGGCAGTGAAGGGTGGCTACGCGGCGGTCAAGAAGATCAGCCCGTCGATCGTGCCCGACGGCCTGGAGTCGTTGGCGCCCAAACTCGTTGCGCAGTTGGACCCGTTCTGGCAGGAATTCACCGCGGCGGGAGCGTCGGGCAAGTTCGGTGATCTGCTGGTCGCCAAGTCCGACCAGGTCGCCGAGGCACTCCTGTCCGTCACCGACGCCCGCGCCGAAGCCTCCACCCGGCCCGCGCTGAAGAAGGTCTACTCGTCGATGCGTTCGTCGGCGAAGAAGAATGTCATCGAGGCGCTGCCGCGCGTCGGCGACCTGATTCAGAAGCACGCCAACTGAATCGACCTCGTGCACGTCGAACGCGTCGCACATCGACCGGCCGCCCGCGGCCGGGTTTTCCGATGTGCGGCGCGTTCTGCTGTCCGGCCCGCCGCCGTCGACCCGCCCGGTGTGAGCAGGGCGACGAAGACGCGGGGCCCACTGTCTGAGAGGCTGGAGACGTGAACCCGTCTACAGCACAAGCGCAGGTCGTGGTGGACGAACTCGCGCGCGGCGGGGTGCGGGATGTCGTCCTGTGCCCCGGCTCGCGCAACGCCCCGCTGGCCTTCGCGCTGCAGGCCGCCGACGCCGCGGGGCGGATCCGGCTGCACATGCGCATCGACGAACGGACCGCGGGGTTCCTCGCCATCGGTTTGTCGGTGGCCAGCCGCCTGCCGGTGCCCGTCGTGATGACCTCGGGTACCGCGGTGGCCAATCTCGGCCCGGCCGTGCTGGAGGCCAACTACGCCCGCATTCCGCTGGTCGTGCTCAGCGCCAACCGGCCGTACGAGATGCTCGGTTCCGGCGCGAACCAGACCGTCGAACAGCTCGGGCTGTTCGGCAGCCAGGTCCGCGCCACCATCAGCCTCGGCCTGGCCGAGGAGGAGGCCGTGACCGCCGACTGCGCGGCCTACGGGCATCAGAACAGCCAGTGGCGCTCGGCCGTGTGCCGAGTCCTCGCGGCCGCCCGCGGCACCCGCTCCGGCAACGCGGGCCCGGTGCACTTCGACATCCCGCTGCGCGAGCCGCTGGTGCCGAATCTCGCGCCGGGGGAACTCGCCCCGGCCGGCCGCGCCGACGATCAGGCGTGGACCAAGACCCAGTACGCCACGCTGGACGTGCCGCTCGACCTCGATCTCACCCCCGACACCGTGGTGATCTCCGGACACGGCGCCGGGCTGCGGCCGGAACTGGCCGACCTGCCCACCGTCGCCGAACCCACCGCGCCGATGCACGGTCCCGCGCTGCATCCGCTCGCGCTGCCGCTGCTGAGGCCGCGCCAGGCGATCATCACCGGACGGCCGACGCTGCATCGTCAGGTGTCCAAAGTCCTTGCCGACCCGGCGGTTCGGGTCTACGCGCTCACCACCGGACCGCGCTGGCCCGATGTCTCCGGCAACGTGCTCGGCACCGGGACCCGGGCGGTCACCTCCGGCGCGCCCCGGCCGGAGTGGCTGGCGTACTGCCGTGAGCTGAACGCGAAGGCACAGCAGGTGGTGCGCGAGGAACTCGACGCCCACCCGAAGCCGACCGGGCTGCACGTGGCCGCGGTCGTGATGAACGCGCTGCGCGACGGCGATCAGCTGCTGCTCGGCGCGTCCAATCCGGTGCGCGACGCGGCGCTGGTATCGCATCCGCGGCCGGGCATCCGGGTGCTGTCCAACCGCGGCGTCGCGGGCATCGACGGCACGGTGTCCACCGCGGTCGGGGCCGCGCTGCGGCACGAGGGCCGGACCGTCGCGCTGATCGGCGACCTGACCTTCCTGCACGACGCGTCCGGGCTGCTGATCGGCCCCGGCGAGCCGCGGCCCGCCGACCTGACCATCGTGGTGGCCAATGACGACGGGGGCGGCATCTTCGAGCTGCTCGAGCAGGGCGATCCGCAGTACGCGGGCGTCTTCGAGCGGGTCTTCGGCACGCCGCACGGGATGGATCTTGCCGCGTTGTGCGCTGCCTACCGGATTCCGCACAAGCAGGTCGATCCCGCGCGGCTGGCGGTCGAGCTGGCCGGGAACGCGCACGGGACGCGGGTGCTCGAGGTGGCTACCGAACGATCCAGCCTGCGTGAGTTGCACGCCACGGTGCGCGCGAAGATCGCGCCCTGACAAGATCTTTCGCTGACCTCAGGCGTGGTCGATGTCGTCGTCCAGGGGGACGGTGATCGATTGCTCGATCACGTCTGCCGGATCGGCTTCCCAGGTCTCGGCTACTTCCGGCCCGTCCTGGTCTGATCGGTCGTCCGCGTACTCGTCGGCGTTCGGGTAGGCGGGGATCGACTGCTCGGCGAGGTCGGCTTCCGGAACCGCGTACAGGTCGTCGGACGTGCTGCGATCGGTCATTGTGCGCTCCTCTCGGCAGGGGCCTCGGTCGAGGGCGTACCCGCGCGGGCACGCCGCAATCAAGGCGGACAGCGGTCCAGCACCTCCGAGCATGCGCCACGTCCGGTGCGCGAGCAACCCTGCCGTATCGGCTACTCGCCCGCGCGCGCTCCGTTTCCGTCGGCCGGGAATTCGACCAGCGCCAGCGTGCGACCGGCCATGAATCGCGCGGTCCGCACGGGTGTCCCGGTTCGGGTCACCTCGGTGACCTCCACCACTCCGCGCGCGATGCGCACTTCGACTCGCCGCCCGGCCCGGGTAGCGACCACTTCGTAATTGCGAGACCCGTCGCCGAAGTCGACGACGATCTCCACTCGATCACCCTTCATCTACCAATTGTCCTCTTTTCCAGCGCTTTTCGCTGTCACGACTTGGTCGCGACGCGGTCGCGCGGGCGGCGTCGGGCGGCCGCGGCAGGGTGGTGAATTCGCCCGGCGGAGCGCGCCGGGGCGGGCGCGGGCCCTCGGTCCGGGCGGGCACCGATGAATCCCGACGCACCGCGTCGTCTGCACAACCAGAGACGTCCAGCGTGCCCCCAGGAGAACCGATGAATCAGGATTTCGATTTCGAACCGGCCGCCACCGCACTCGAGACGGTGGTCTGCCGGATCACCGACGATCAGCTCGACGCGCACTCGCCGTGCGCCGACACCACCGTGCGTGACCTGCTCGCGCACGTGGTCGACCTGACCGAGGCGTTCCGGCAGGCCGCGACGAAGGAGGCGGTCGGCGGTTCGGTCGCGCCGTCCATCGGGGCGGAACGTGCGCTGGCCGGCGATTGGCGCACGCGCATTCCCGCGCAGCTGAAGGCGCTCGTCGGGGCGTGGCGCGAACCGAGCGCGTGGGACGGCGTGACCGAGGCGGGCGGGGTCAGTGAGGCGGCGCCGGTGATGGCCAGGATCGCGTTGGACGAACTGGTGGTGCACGGATGGGATCTGGCCAAGGCGACCGGGCAGCCGTTCAGCCCGACCGCGGATGACCTCGCGACGCTGCTCGACATGCTCGATGGTGTTCCGCCCGAGGGCACGCCGGGGTTGTTCGGTCCGGTGATTCCGGTTCCGGCCGAGGCGTCGGCGCTCGACCGCGTGCTCGCGCTCACCGGACGCAGCGCCGACTGGAGCGCGTAGCCGCGACGGCGCACGGAGATCGCTTGCGAATTCCGCTGCGGGACATCAGGAGGCGTGCGTGGATGCCGAGGAGACGAACGTGCCCGCGATGACGGCGTCGACGGCGGCGCGGGCGGCCGCGGTCGCGGCGTGGTCGTCGATCGGATCGCCGCTGGCCAGCAGGCGGTAGTACAGCGGGGCGGCCACGGCCGACAGCACGGCCCGCGCATCGGTGCCCGCCGGTGCTTCGCCGCGTTCGATGGCGCGTTCGACGCAGGGCGACCATTCGGTGAGCCGGACGTCGTAGAACCGCCGCAGTGCGGCGGCGGCCGCCTCGTCGCAGGTGGCGGCGGCGATGACGGCCTGGAAGAGCTTGCCCTGCCGCGGGTCCGTCAGGGTCTTCGCGACCAGGCGGGCATTGGCGGTGAGATCGCCGAGCAGCGATCCGGTGTCGGCATGCGTCACCGATTGCTCGGCCATGTCGACCAGCAGATCGGTGACCAGGCCGGTCGGCGTGCGCCAGCGCCGGTAGACGGTGGTCTTGCCGACCTCGGCGGCGGCCGCGACCTCGGCGAGGTCGAGGTGGGCGAAGCCGCGCTCGGCGAGGAGATCGCCGGTCACCTGCAGCACGGCCTCGCGGACACGAGCCGTGCGTCCACCTGGGCGAACCGAGCCGGGGGCGGCGTCATCTTCGGTCATAATGGGTCTCCAGTTTCATTTAGTGCCGATAGGGTGTACCGTGCGACGAGTTAACGGAACTATAGACCCTTTAGGAGTCACGATGGACTACCGGCGGCTCGGCGCATCAGGTCTGCTCGTCCCGGCCCTGAGCTTCGGCGCGGGCACCTTCGGCGGGCGGGGAGAACTGTTCAGTGCCTGGGGCGACACCGATGCCGAGCAGGCGCGGCGGTTGGTCGACATCAGCCTGGAGGCGGGCGTCACCATGTTCGACACCGCCGACGTCTACTCCGACGGCGCCTCGGAGGAGGTGCTCGGCGCGGCCATCAAGGGCCGCCGCGATCAGCTGCTGCTCTCCACCAAGGCCTCGCTGCCCACCGGGCCCGGCCCCGCGCAGGCCGGTTCCGGGCGGGCCCGGCTGATCGGCGCGGTCGAGGCCGCGCTGCGCCGGCTCGGCACCGACTACATCGACCTGTTCCAGCTGCACGCCTTCGACGCGGGCACCCCCGTGGAGGAAGTCGTTGCCGCGCTGGACGATCTGGTCCGCGCAGGCAAGATCCGCTACCTCGGCGCGTCCAACTTCGCCGGCTGGCAGCTGATGAAATCCCTTGCCGCGGCGGACAAGCACGGCTTGACCCGCTACGTCGCCCACCAGGTGTACTACTCCCTGGTCGGCCGCGACTACGAGTGGGAACTGATGCCGCTCGGCCAGGATCAAGGCGTCGGCGCCGTCGTCTGGAGCCCCCTCGGCTGGGGTCGCCTCACCGGCAAAATCCGCCGCGGCCAACCCATTCCGGCCGGCAGCCGCCTGCACCGAACCGCCGAAGCCGGCCCCCCGGTCGACGACGAGAAGCTCTACGACGTGGTCGACGTCCTCGACGAACTGGTCGCCGAAACCGGCAAAACCGTCCCCCAGATCGCCCTCAACTGGCTCCTGCGCCGCCCCACCGTCGCCACCGTCATAGTCGGCGCCCGCAACGAAACCCAACTCCGCCAAAACCTCGGCGCCGTCGGCTGGGAACTCACCCCAGACCAGATCGCCCTCCTCGACAAGGCCAGCGCCACCACCCCGCCCTACCCCTACTACCCATATCACCGCCTCCCCGACTTCACCCGCCTCAACCCCCCTGCGGTGTAGCTGGAGTCGCTTGGCGGCGGTCAGTAGACGTCGCGGACGTAGCGTTTCTGGGTGATGAGTTGTTTGCGGAAGGCTTGGGCGCCGGGTTCGTCGAGGTTGCCGTGGACGCGGGCGATGCGCAGGAGTACGTCGTCTACGTCCTTGGCCATTCTGGTGGCGTCGCCGCAGATGTAGAGGTGGGCGCCGTCGGCGAGCCAGGACCAGAGTTCGGCGCCGTGCTCGATCATGCGGTGCTGCACGTAGATCCGTTCGCGCTGGTCGCGGGAGAAGGCCAGGTCCAGCCGGGTGAGGAAGCCGGAGCGGAACATGTCTTCCAATTCGGCGCGGTAGTAGAAGTTCCGGGCGGCGTGCTGTTCGCCGAAGAACAGCCAGTTGCGTCCGGTGCAGCCGAGTTCCCGGCGTTCCTGGAGGAAGCCGCGGAACGGGGCGATGCCGGTGCCGGGGCCCACCATGATCATCGGTGCGGCCGGGTCGGCGGGCGGGCGGAAGTGCGGGGCGCGTTGCAGGAAGATCGGCACGGAGCCGGCTCCGGCTCGGTCGGCCAGGAAGGTCGAGCAGACCCCGCCGCGCCGGGCGACCGCGCCGGTGGCCGCGGGATCGCCGTAGCGCACGATGCCGACGGTCAGCTGCACCTCGTCGGGGCTGACCAGCGGGCTGGATGAGATCGAATACTGGCGCGGTTGCAGCTTTTTCAGCGTGCCGAGCCAGTCCACCAGGTCGGCGCGCACCGGGAAATCGCGCAGCACGTCCACGGCCTGACGGTCCCACAGGTAGTTGTCGAGCTCGTTGCGATTGTTCTGCCGCAACAGTTTCGCCAGCCGGACGTTCGGATTGCGTTCCGCGATAAAGGCGAGCAGGTCGTTGCTCACCTTGCTGATGTCGTAGTGCGTGCGCAGCGCCTCGGCCAGCGGCAGTTCCCGATCGTCCACCTCGATGATCCGGCGGCCGTCGAGACCGGTGCCGGCGAGCCATTCGTCCACCAGCGTCGCGTCGTTGGTCGGCCAGACGCCGAGCGAATCGCCGACCTCGTAATCGGCTTCGAGCCCGCGCAGGTCGAAGCCGAACTGCCGCACCTCTTTCGAGGATCCGGCACGGGTGAGCGATTCGTTGCGCACCAGCGGCGCCGGCACCGGCGCCTGCCGGGTGAACGGCGCGATCTCCCGCCGGATCCGCCCCGGCGCGGGGGCGGCGGCCCGGGTGAGCACCGCCGTCAGCGTGTTGCCGCGGGTGCGAGCCGTCCGGTCCGGGGCGCCTGGCGTCGGATCCTGTTCCGGCACAACACCGTCCATCGACTCGCCGAGCACGCCCACGATCGAGTCGAGCCAGCGTTCGGCGGGCTCCTGAAAATCCGGTTCGCTGTCGACCCGCGGAAGCAGCCGCGTCGCACCGTATTCGGCGAACTTCTCGTCCAATTTGCGTCCGTGTCCACAGAAGTCGTCGTAGGCGGAGTCGCCGAGCGCGAACACCGCGTAGCGCACGCCGGTGAGTTGCCTCGCGGTGCCGTCGAGCCGGTTCCAGAAGTCGGCGCCGTTGTCCGGCGGCCCGCCGTCGCCGAAGGTGCTGCTGATCACCAGCACGTCTCCGGTCAGCGTGTCCAGCGCGCACGAATCCATGTCGAGCAGCCGTGGCGCGAAACCGCATTCGGCCAGCCGCGCGCCGACCGTCGCGGCGAGTTCCTCCGCGGACCCGGTCTGCGACGCCCACAGCACGGTCACCGGATGCGCGGGCGCGGCGTCGGCAGCGGCCGTAGCCCGGGAGTACATCCCCGCCAGCACGCCGTCGACCCACACCCTGCTCTGCGCGGACATCGGTGCGGCGGCGGGCAGCACCGGCAGCCCAGTCACCGGAATCGACTGCAGCGCGGCGAGATACCCGCTGAGGTAGATCCGCTCGGTCTCGGTGAGCATCGGCGTCGTGACGGCGTCCAACCCGAACGCGGCGGCCAGCGGATGCGCGGCCGCCATCGAAGGCGTCGGCACCGCAGGCGATTCCGTCGCCTCGGTCTCCGGCACGGCCACCCGGCGCAGCGACACCGCGCACGCCTTGAACTCCGGCTGCAACGACGCCGGATCGACCGCGTCGTTGGTGACCGCGTTGATCGTCAGATACTCACCGTGCTCGTCGTTCCAGTGGAACGGCGCGAAGCAATCACCCGGCCGCACCCGATCGCTGATCTGCACCGGCAGCACGGCACGTCCACGCCGCGAGGCGATTTCGAGCTGATCACCCACGCGGATCCCGAGCCGTTCGGCGTCGGCCGGATGCACCTCGACGAACGGCTGCCCGGTCAACTTGGTCAGCTTGCCGATCTTGCCGGTCTTGGTCATGGTGTGCCATTGATGCTGCAACCGGCCGGTATTGAGCAGGAACGGAAAATCGTCGTCGGGCATTTCCGCCGGCGGCAGATGCGGGCGCGGCCAGAACACCGCCCGCCGGCTGGGCGTGGCGAACGCCAGCCGCGGCCGGTGACCGTCCGCGTCGACGTGCGGATGCTGGCTGCCCCCGTCGTTGACGTACCGAATCGGATTGCGCGGGCGCGCACCGTCCGGGCAAGGCCACTGCATCGGCCCTTCCCGCAACCGCTCGAAATCCATGCCGCGCAGGTCGTATCCGGTCGCCGGATTCGCGAACTGCTTGATCTCGGCGAAAACCTCGGCGCTGGAGGCGAACTCGAATCCGGCGAACCCCATCGCGGTCGCGACCTCCGCGATCAGCTGCCAATCCGGGCGAGCGTCACCCACCGGATCCACGGACCGCTGCAACAGCGTGACGTTGCGCTCCGAATTCACCATCACCGCGTCGGCTTCGGCCCACAGCGTGGCGGGCAGCAGCAGATCGGCATACGCATTGGTGGCGGTCTCGGTATAGGCGTCCTGGGCGATCACCAGCTCGGCGGCCTCCAGCCCGTCCAGCACGGTCTTGCGGTTGGCCACGGTGGCAACGGGATTCGTGCAGATGATCCATGCGGCCTTGATCTTGTTCGCGGCCAGTTCGCGGAACATCTCGATGGTGCCCGGCCCCACTTCGTCGCGTATGGTCCCGGGCGCGAGCCCCCAGGCGGTCTCGACGAACGTGCGGTCGGCGGGGGAGAGCACGCTGCGCTGGCCGGGCAGTCCGGGTCCCATGTAACCCATTTCCCGCCCGCCCATCGCATTCGGCTGTCCGGTCAGCGAGAACGGCCCGCTGCCCGGACGGCTGATCGCGCCGGTGGCCAGGTGCAGATTGCAGATCGCGTTGGTGTTCCAGGTGCCGTGGGTGGACTGATTGAGCCCCATCGTCCACAGCGACATCCATTCGCCCGCCTCGCCGATCCACCGTGCGGCAGTACGGATATCGGCTTCGGCGAGCCCGGTGATCGCGGCGACTCGTGCGGGCGGATAGTCGGCGAGGAACTCGGCCATTCCGTCCCAGCCCTCGGTGTGCTCGGCGATGAAATCCCGGTCTATGTCCTCGTTTTCGACGAGCAGGTGCAGCAGGCCGTTCAGCAGCGCCAGATCGGTGCCCGGCGCGATGGGCAGGAACAGATCCGCGCGCGTCGCGGTGTCGGTGCGCCGCGGATCGACGACGATCAGTTTCGCGCCGGCCTTGAGCCGATCGGCCATGCGCAGGTACAGGATCGGATGACAGTCGGCCAGGTTCGCGCCGATCACGAAGAACAGATCGGCGTGCTCGAAGTCGTCGTAGGAGCCGGGCGGCCCGTCCGCGCCGAGCGACTGCTTGTATCCGGTGCCCGCGCTCGCCATGCACAGCCGCGAGTTGGCCTCGATGTGCACGGTCCGCAGATAGCCCTTGGCCAGTTTGGTGGCCAGGTATTGCGCCTCGAGCGACAGCTGCCCGGAGACGTACAGCGCGATCGCGTCGGGTCCGTGCTCGTCCAGGATCGCGCGCAACCGGTCGGCCGCCTCGCGCACCGCGTCGTCGACCGGCACCGGCACCGGCTCCTGACCGCGCTCGGGCCGTCGGTACGCGGTCGCCATCCGGCCGGGCGTGCGCATCAGTTCCAGGTGGGTGGCACCCTTGGTGCACAGCCTGCCCGCGTTCGCCGGATGCAGCTTGTCCCCGCTGACCTTGGCGATGACCGGCGCTCCGTCGGCGCCCGCGCGGGTCTGCACCGTGATGCCGCACCCGACGCCACAGTACGAGCATGCCGTCCGCGCGGTGCCGACCGCGGTTTTCGTGCCTGCGTCCACCATGCCCCCGATCATGGCCATCGCCGGTTGCGGCGGCTTTACCGCGCGTTATCGACAGATGACAATGACCCTCATCAGCGGGAAAGCCGTCGGTGAGGTGTGATGCGGGTCGCTGCTCAGCCGAGCTTGTACGCCCGGTGCAGCGCGACGATCCCGCCGGTGAGATTACGCCACTTCACCGAGGACCACCCGGTGTCGGCGATCCGCAGGGCGAGCTGGCGCTGATTCGGCCAGGCCCGGATCGATTCGGCCAGATAGACATACGCGTCCGGATTGCTGCTGACCGCGCGCGCCACCTTGGGCAGCGCTTTCATCAGGTATTCCATGTACACCGTGCGGAAACCCGGCACGATCGGCGTGGAGAACTCGGCGATGACCAGCCGGCCGCCCGGTTTGGTGACGCGCAGCATCTCGCGCAGCGCGGCGTCGGGATCGGCGACATTGCGCAGGCCGTAGGAGATGGTCACCGCGTCGAACGATTCGTCGACGAACGGCAGCGCCATCGCGTCGGCCGCCACCATCGGCACCTTCCGGTGCTTACCGGCGGCGAGCATGCCCTGGGAGAAGTCGGCGGCCAGGCACCAGGCGCCGGACTTCGCCAGGTCGACCGTGGACACCCCGGTGCCCGCGGCGAGGTCGAGCACCCGCTCGCCCGGCCGTGGCGCGAGCGCCTTGCGCACCGCCCAGCGCCAGTAGCGATCCTGACCACCGGAGATCACCGTGTTGGTCAGGTCGTACCGGCGTGCGACACCGTCGAACATGGTCGCCACCTCGTGCGGCTGCTTGTCCAACGACGCCCTGGTTGTTTCTGTTTTCGCCACGCTTGACCCTAACGCTCGCGGTATGCCGTGCCGAGTCAGGTCCAGGGAATTCCCGGTCACATCGAAGCGCAGGCGGACGCGCCCGTCACGCGGTATGCGGTAACCGCATTCGGGTGCCGGTCACGTCCGCGTAGTGCCCCATCAGCTCGGTGCAGATCGCCGGCCAGGTGCGGTGCAGCACCGATTTGCGTGCGGCGCCGGCGAATCGGGCGCGCAGCACCGGATCATGCAGTGCCGCAACGGCACTCGGCAGCAGTTCGGCGAAACGGTCGACCGGGAGCAGATATCCGTTGCGGCAGTGCGCGATCAGGTCGCGCGGGCCGCCCGCGTCGGGCCCGATCACCGGGATGCCGGAGGCGAGTGCCTCTTGCACGCCCTGACAGAAGGTTTCGTGCTCGCCCGCGTGCACCATCACGTCCAGGCTGGCGTACGCCTCGGCCAGGGTGGCGCCGCCGAGTTCGCCGGTGAAGATCGCGGTCGGCATCATGCGCGCGAGCCGATCCCGTTCCGGCCCGTCGCCGACGATCACCAGCTGGATGTCCGGGTCGCCGTCGAGCACCGCGAGCCGCTCGACGTGCTTCTCCGGCGCGAGCCGCCCGACGAAGCCGACCACCAGCTTGTCCCCGGCCCGCCAGGTGTCCCGCAGTTCGGTGCGGCGCGCGGCCGGGTTGAACCGGGCGATGTCCACGCCACGACCCCAGCGGTGTACGCGCGGAATGCCGTGCTGGGCCAGGTCTTCCGCGGCGGCCGTGGAGGGTGCGAGGGTCCTGGTCGCGCCCTCGTGGATGCGCCGGGTCCAGGCCCAGGCGGCCCGGCTGGCCAGCGCGAGCCCGTAACTCTTGGCGAACCCGGCGACATCGGTCTGATAGATCGCCACCGTCGGCAGATCGAGCCGCATCGCCGCCCCGAGCCCGCCGGCCCCCAGCAGGAACGGCGAGGCCAGATGCACCACGTCCGCGTCGAAGTTCTCGATCGCCGCGACGATGCCCGGCTGCGGCAAACCCACCGGTAGCGAACTGATCTTCGGCACCATCACCGCGGGCACCCGGTGCACCCGGAACCGCTCGTGCCAGCGTGCGGCCGGCGGCAGTCCGCGCGGGGTGTCCGGTGCGATGATCAACGCGTCGTGGCCGTGCCGGTCCAGGTGTTCGACCACCCGCAGCACGGAGTTGACGACGCCGTTCATATTCGGCAGAAACGACTCCGCAACGATCGCTACACGCACCCTCTCAGGGTGCCGCCCGCAGCGCGCCGTGCCGCCACACAAGCGTGAAGGACACCTAAAGATCGAGCGAACTCCTCGCGTAGCTCAGCTCGATGCCGGCCTGCGCCGGCCGAGCCGGGCCAGCAGGTACAGGGTCGGCAGCGCGATCAGCCAGGCCACGACGATCACCGACAACGCGGGTGGAATGGCAACGCGCACATCGCGTCCCTCCACCCGCACCAGATCGGGATCCGCGCGGTTGTACTCGACCCGGATGCGTTCGCCCGCGGTGAGATTGGTCGGGTACAGCACGCCGACCTTCGGGTTGTGCGTCTCCCCGTCCGGGGTCACGTACATGACCGCCGAGCGCAGCCGCCCGGCGGAGAGCACCTCGGCGCTGGTCACGCCCTTGTCGGAGCTGATCAGGTAGTCGTTGCGCCAGGCGGCGAAGACCAGCAGCACGACCAGCACACTGACCACCGTCGCAGCCGTGAGCACGCCGATTCTGGCCCGCCGCAGGCGGATGGACCGCCGATCAGACTGCGTGGTTTCCAACACCGCAACAAGCCTACTGACCGTCTCCGATACGGTGTCGCGCATGTCCCGAAAATTCAGCTTCACCGTGCCTTATGCCGTCCCGGTCGAAGATCTTCACCGGGCACTCACCGACGACAGGGTCTGGCAGGCGCGTTTCGCCGACGCCGAGACCGCAACCCTGGACCTTTCGCACCCCGAGGGCGAAGGCACCATCCGCATCCATATGACCGAAAAAGCCTCGGAAGACAAGATTCCCAGCGTGGTGAGCAAGGTGCTCAAGAGCCAGCTCACGCTCGCCCGCACGGACAACTGGCAGGCCCTGACCGGCGAGGTCGCCAAGGGCACCTTCGCGGGCGAGACCACCGGCATCAGCACCGAGATGTCGGGCACCTACGAGATGCGCTCGACCGCGGAGGGCTCCGAGATCGAGGTGGTCGGCACCGTGCAGGTCAAGGTGCCGGTGGTGGGCGGCGCCATCGAGCCGCTGGCCGAGCAGCTGCATCACCGGGTGCTCAACAGCGAGCGCACGTTCGTCGAGGAGTGGGTCGCCGCGCAGGCGACCGCCTGATCCCCGTCCCGCCCCGTCGTTCCGGTGTCCGCCGGAACGACGGGGGCCTCGGTCAGGCGAAATCCGCGGGGGAGTATTCCTTCTGCTCCACCAGCACCAGCCAGTTCCCGGAGTTGTCCCGGATGATCGCCTCGGTGCCATAGGGCCGTTCCGCGGGCGGCTGAATGAATTCCACGCCCTTCGCGGTGAGTTCCTCGAAGGTCTTCTGGCAGTTCTCCGTGCGCAGCCCGAGCGCGCCGTGCGTGCCGTTGGCCAGCGCGCGGCGGATGGCGTCGGCCAGGTGGTCGTCCAGCGGCGGGCCGGGCACCATCAGCGTCACCTCGAGCTCCGGGTGGTCCGGGTGCGCGACGGTCAGCCAGCGGAACCCGTTGTCGCCCATGGTGATATCGGAGACCTCGACAAATCCCAGCTTGTCCAGGTACCACCGCTTCGATTCGTCCTGGTCGGTGACGTAAACGGTGACCAGGGAGACGTTCGTTATCGATGTCATGCGATCAGGCTATGGGCGGGCGCCGGCGCCTGGCTTCTCCGAAATTGCGGGATCCGATCAGCCGTCTCGCTTGCGATCGCTGAGCCCGTGCATGAACACGTAGCACCCTGGAATGCGCGGCGCCCCGTCGGCGAACTTGGCCTGATATTCCGACGGCGTGACCCCGACGAGCTGGCGGAATTTGCTGCTGAACGAACCGAGACTGCTGTAGCCGACCAGCATGCACACCTCGGTGACCGTGACATTGGACGACCGCAGCAGATCCTGCGCGCGTTCGATCCGCCGCTGCGCCAGATACGCGGCCGGTGTCAGCCCGTAGACCGCGGCGAACGCGCGCAGGAAGTGATACTTGGAAACCCCTGCCGCAGCGGCTAATTCATCGAGACGCAGCGGATCGGCGTAGCGTCGATCCGCGAGATCCCGCGCCCGCCGCAGATGCGGCAGCAAGGACAACGCGGGCAGTCCATCCGCTTGTTGTCCGCCCATGGCCGATCACCTGTTCCTCGTGCGGCAAGGCCGGTGTCAGCGTACCGCCCGAGCGGGCGAAACCGCAGGTCCGCGCCGTCAGGCGAAGGGAGCGAGCTGGTCGGCGCGCATCGACATCCGCCCGGCCGCTCGCCAGGCCCGCGCGGTCAGGTCGACGTCCTCGTCGGTGACCAGGTTGCCCATCACCCGAACCGCCGTGCGCTGCAAGTACTTCGACCGCATCACCGGTGGCCCGCCGATCGGCACCATCCGCGGATGGGTGGCCAGCCCGGCGATCCGCCTGGCCACCGAGAAGGTGCGGCCGTACTTCGCGCGCAACAGCTCGGGCCAGATGCGGGTGAGATCCGGCTCGTCCAGGAGTTCGGCCAGCATGTGCCCGCCCTCCAGGCCGTAGTCGATGCCCTCGCCGTTCAGCGGGTTCACGCACCCCGCGGCGTCGCCGACCAGCACCCAGTTGCGCCCCGCCACGTTCGACACCGCGCCACCCATCGGCAGCAGCGCCGAGGCCACCGCGCGCAGCGAACCCTCGAACTCCCACTCGTCGAACCGCAGCTTCGTGTAGTGCTCGAGCAGCGGCTTGAGCGCGATGTGCGACGGGCGCTTCTCCGTGGCCAGCGAACCGACCCCGATATTGACCTCGCCGTTGCCGAGCGGGAACACCCAGCCGTAGCCGGGGACCAGCTCGCCGTCGGCGTCGCGCAGTTCCAGATGCGAGGTGATCCACTGATCGTCGCTGCGGCCGGACCTGATGTAGGCGCGGGCGGCCGTCCCGTACGCGTACTGCCGGTGCCAGGTGCGCCCGAGCAGCCGGCCGACCGGCGAGCGCACCCCGTCGGCGACGATCAGCGTCGCGCATTCGATGGTGTGGTTTCCGGCCGCTGTCCGCACGATCACACCGGTGATCCGGTCACCGTCGCGGGTGACATCGACCACCTTGGCGCCGTCGATCATCCGCGCGCCGGACTTCATCGCGGTCTCGCGCAGCTTGTCGTCGAGTTCGGTACGCGGGACGGCACTTCCATACGTCGGGAAGGAACCGGCGGGCCACGGCAGCAGCGCCTCCCGGCCGAAGCCGGTCATCCGCAGGCCGTGGTTGACCGTGTGCGCGCGCAGCCAGTCGCCTAGTCCGAGGTGTTCTAGCTCGGCCGTCGCGCGCGGGGTCAGCCCATCGCCGCAGGTCTTGTCCCTGGGGAAGACGGCGGAGTCGAGCAACACCACCTCGCGGCCTGCCCGTGCGGCCCAGGCCGCGGACGCCGAACCGGCCGGGCCCGCGCCGACGACCAGCACCTCGGCCCTGGCGGGCAGTGCGTCCCCGCCCGCGGGGATGACATCCGGTGAACCCATGCGCTCCATACTTGCAGGGCAATCTTGTTCGTGTCGACGGCGGGCGACGCAGGCGCGCCGGGCGCACGGGCGGCGGTGTGCAAAAGTGTCTGATACACCGCATAGTGATGGTGTTCATGGGCCATCGGCTGGGGACACGCTAGGTTCTCTATCGTGGGGTCGGACGGATCGGTGGGAGAAGAAATGAGCACATCGGCTGTGAAGGACGAGAGCACGGTGGTGGCCGGGGTCGACCTCGTCGACGCCGAACTCGCGGCGACCGTGCGCAACGGCCTGGAAGAGGTCGAGAAGCTCCTGGTCACCGAGCTGTCCGACGGGGAGGAATTCCTGCAGGAGGCGGCGCTGCACCTGGCCAAGGCCGGCGGCAAGCGCTTCCGTCCGCTGTTCACCATTCTCACCGGTCAGCTCGGCCCGAACCCGACCGATCCCGCGCTGATCACCGCGGGCACCGTGGTCGAACTCGTGCACCTGGCGACGCTGTACCACGACGACGTGATGGACGAGGCGACCATGCGCCGCGGCGCCCCGAGCGTGAACTCGCGCTGGGGCAACAACATCGCGATCCTGGCCGGCGACTACCTGTTCGCGCACGCCTCCCGGCTCACCTCGACCCTCGGCCCGGACGCCGTGCGGATCATCGCCGAAACCTTCGCCGAGCTGGTCACCGGCCAGATGCGCGAGACCATGGGCGCGCGCGAATCGCAGGACCCGGTCGAGCACTACCTGCGCGTGGTCTGGGAGAAGACCGGCTCGCTGATCGCCGCGTCCGGCCGCTTCGGCGGCACCTTCTCCGGCGGGGACACCGAGCACGTCGAGCGGCTGGCCCGGCTCGGCGACGCGGTCGGCACCGCCTTCCAGATCTCCGACGACATCATCGACATCTCCTCGGCCGCCGAGCAGTCCGGCAAGACCCCCGGCACCGACCTGCGCGAGGGCGTGCACACGCTGCCGGTGCTCTACGCGCTGCGGGAAGAGGGCGCCGAGGGAGACCGCCTGCGCAAGTTGCTCGCCCACCCGCTGCAGACCGACGCGGAGGTGGACGAGGCCCTGGACCTGCTGTCCCGCTCCCGCGGCATGGTGCTGGCGAAGGAGAAGCTGCAGGGCTTCGCCGACGTCGCCTACGCCGAGCTGTCGAAGCTGCCCGCGGGCCCGGCCAACGACGCCCTCGAACACCTGGTTCGCTACACGATCGAGCGTGTCGGCTGAGTTCGACGGCGCAGCAGTCGCTACGTTTCGATCAGGAACCATTGCCCTGCCCTCGTCGTTGAACACGTGTCTACTGATTTCGTGAGCACATGGGTAACTCGCCGGGTACGGGCTCACTGACACGAGCTGCTACCGCCGGACGCCGACGTTGATCTCGCGGCAGTCGAGTCTGGCCTGAAGGCGCGGAGAGGCGGACATGCACGGGTATGCGAACGGGCTGAAGACGTTCGGGTTGATGGTCGGGCTGTCGGCGCTGATCGTGGTCGCGGGCGCGTTGTTCCGCAGCCCGACGATCCTGATCATCGCCATCGTGCTGGCCGTCGGCATGAACGCGTACGCGTACTTCAACAGCGACAAACTCGCGTTGCGGGCCATGCACGCGCAGCCGGTCAGCGAGCTGGAGGCGCCGGTGATCTACCGGATCGTGCGCGAACTGGCGACCACCGCCCGCCAGCCCATGCCGCGGCTCTACATCAGCCCGACCAACGCGCCCAATGCCTTCGCCACCGGCCGCAGTCCCCGGCACGCCGCGGTCTGCTGTACCAGCGGCATCCTGCAGATCCTCGACGAACGAGAGCTACGCGCGGTGCTCGGTCATGAGCTATCCCACGTCTACAACCGCGACATCCTGATCTCCTCGGTGGCCGGCGCCCTCGCCGCGGTCATCTCCGGCCTGGCCAACCTCGCCTATTTCGCCTCCGCGTTCGGCGGCAACCGCAACGGCGAGGGGCCGAACATCCTCGGCGTGCTGCTCATCTCGCTGCTCGGCCCGATCGCCGCGAGCCTGATCAAACTGGCCGTCTCGCGCTCCCGCGAATTCCAGGCGGACCAGTCCGGCGCCGAGCTCACCGGCGACCCGCTGGCCCTCGCCTCGGCCCTGCGCAAGCTGGAGCGCGGCGTGCAAGCCGCCCCCTTGCCCCCTGAGCCGCAATTGACCGCGCAGTCACACCTGATGATCGCCAACCCGTTTCGCGTGGGTGAGCGCGCCGCTCGCTGGTTCTCCACCCACCCGCCGATGGCCCAGCGCATCGCCCGGCTGGAGGAAATGGCCGGCGGGCGACGGGATTACTGAGGGTCTTCGACCGCCAGCTCCGCCTCGAACGCACGGAAGGTGTCGACGAACAATCCCCGTTGTTCCGGCGTCAGCGGTTCGAGCACCCTGCGCCAGGCGCGGGCGCTGCCGCCGAGCCATTTGTTGACCGAATCCGTATGGGCCGCAACGATTCCCACGAACGTGCGGCGACGGTCCCGCTCGTCCGCGGTGCGTTCGAGCAGGCCGCTGCGACTGAGTTCGCCGACCATCAGGCTCACCGTCGTCGGCGCCACCTCCAGCCGCGCGGCGAGATCGTTCACCGTCTTCGGCCCCTCGAAGACCAAGATCGCCAGCAGCGACAGGTGCCGGGGCGCGAGCGAGAACTCCCGGAGCTCGTCCGGAACCCGTAATCGCTTGGCGCGCCCGACCACCCGCGGCATGAGCAGCAGCAGGGTGCGGATCCCCTCGTCGACGCCGAGACCGGCCCGCTGCTGTTCGGACGACATCGCCGGAGCCCGCGAGCCCGCTATCGGTAGTTGACGAACTGCAGGGCGATGCCGAAATCCTCGCCCTTCAGCAGCGAGATGACGGCCTGCAGGTCGTCGCGCTTCTTGCTGCTCACCCGCAGTTCCTCACCCTGGATCTGCGCCTTCACGCCCTTGGGACCCTCGTCGCGGATCTTCTTGGTGATCTTCTTCGCGTGCTCGGTGTCGATGCCCTGCACCAGCGTTCCGGTGATCTTGTAGGTCTTGCCGGACGCCACCGGCTCGCCGGCGTCGAACGCCTTCAGCGAGATGTCGCGACGAATCAGCTTCTCCTTGAACACGTCCAGCGCCGCCTTGACCCGCTCCTCGGCCTCGGCGGTCAGCACGATCTTGTCCTCGCCGGACCACTCGATGGACGCGCCGGTATTGCGGAAGTCGTACCGGGTGGTCAGCTCCTTCTCCGCCTGATGCAGCGCGTTGTCGACCTCCTGACGTTCGACCTTGCTGACGACATCGAATGACGAATCGGCCACACTTCGCTCCTGTCCTGGCGGTCCAACTGCTCGCTCGACCGGTTGATCGGTCACCGTTAGTTGTACCCCGGAGGGCGACGGTAGTCCCGCCGCACGGCCGATGGCCAGCCGGTTTGCATTCAGGGTGGAGGTGCGATGTATTCTGCTTTCCGCACTGAGTGCACGGCAGATTGCCCGAGCGGCCAATGGGAGCGGACTGTAAATCCGTCGGCGAAAGCCTACGTAGGTTCGAATCCTACATCTGCCACCGAAAGCCCCCGTGGATCGAAGTTCCGATCCGCGGGGGTTTTTCGTTGCGGACCTCCGCTCCGCGGCTCCGGTGCTCGCCGGGAACCGGATCGCCTGCCGAAAAAGGCTTCTGACCACCCGGTTTGGAGCTCTGACCGTTAGGTGTGTAACCTCGTTCAAGACTTCGCCGCGCCGGGGTCGGGTGTTCGGAGCCTGGTGCGAAAGTAGTCATGCCCCCTTAGCTCAGTCGGCAGAGCGTTTCCATGGTAAGGAAAAGGTCAACGGTTCGATTCCGTTAGGGGGCTCGCCGGATTGCCGGTGGTGACCGACTCGGCATCGCTTATAGTTCTCACTCTGGTGGGGCTAGCTCCCACTCGTGGGGCCGGGCGCGGCACTACAGCAATGCGACCCCGTGGCGGTGTAGCTCAGTCGGTAGAGCAAACGACTCATAATCGTTGTGTCGCCGGTTCAAGTCCGGCCATCGCTACCAAAACCGATCAGACCAACTGGTTGACCCGAAAGAAGGAATGTCGTGGCCGCGAAGTCCACCGATGTCCGGCCAAAGATCACCTTGGCCTGCGAAGAGTGCAAGCACCGCAACTACATCACCAAGAAGAACCGGCGCAACGACCCGGATCGGCTGGAACTGAAGAAGTTCTGCCCGAACTGCGGCACGCACCGGGGACACAAAGAATCCCGCTAGTCCGCCACGCGTGATGCTGCCGCGTGGATCGGCGTCGAGGGCCTGATCGCTCTCGGCAATCTGGATCGTGACAGTGCGAGGGCCGGACGTTTGTCCGGCCCTGACGCATTTTCCCGGTCGAGTAGCGCGGTAGTAGACGCTCCGCCGACTCCGGGCCTCGGGGTCAGATAGGTACAGTCCTCCCGTGACAATCAACACCGGTACAGACGAAGCGGTTCAGGCGGTCGAGTCCTTCGACGCCGCAGCACACGCGGCCTCGATGGTGGGTCACCACTACCGCGTCGACGACTACTACGAGGTCGGCCGCGAGAAGGTGCGCGAATACGCGCGCGCCGTGCAGGACTACCACCCGGTGCACTGGGACGAGGACCTCGCGCAGGAGTACGGCTACGACGGCCTGCTCGCGCCGCTGACCTTCATCTCCCTGGTCGGCATTCTGGCCCAGCGCAAGCTCTTCGAGCAGATTGTCACCGGCTACGACCTGAGCCAGATCCTGCAGACCGACCAGATCCTGGAATTCCACCGGCCGATCCGGGTCGGCGACCAGCTGGTCTGCGACGTCTACCTGCACTCGTTCCGGCAGGCGTTCGGCGGCGACATCATCGTCACCAAGAACATCGTCACCGCACAGAACGACGAGCTGGTGCTCACCACCTACACCACGCTGATCGGCCGTAGCGGCGGCGACATCGACCCGAACCTCAACGACGTCGTTCGCAACGTGCTGATGCACGGCATCGGCGAGGACGCCCCGGATCACCGCCCGCGCACCAGGGTGCCCGCCCCCGTGGTCGCCCCCACGGTGCCCGAGGTCGCGCCGGGCAAGCGCGCGCGCAACTTCGACGACATCGCGGCCGGCGACGAACTCCCCACTCGGATCGTCCGGCTGACCCGCGGTGACCTGGTGAACTACGCCGGCGTCTCCGGCGACGCCAACCCGATCCACTGGAGCGACGAGGTGGTCAAGCTGGTCGACCTCGAGGACGTGGTCGCGCACGGCATGCTCACCATGGGCCTCGGCGGCGGCTTCGTCACCTCCTGGCTCGGCGATCCCGGCGCGGTCAAGGAGTACAACGTCCGCTTCACCAGCCCGGTCTATGTGGGGACGGATGAGGCCGCCGAGATCGAGTACACCGGTAAGGTGAAGTCCGTGGACCCGGAGACGCGGACCGCGGTCATCGCCATCGTGGCGAAGTCGGCGGGGCGCAAGATCTTCGGGCGCGCGACGGCAACCGTCCAACTGGCTTGAGCGGTCGGACCCGGGAGCGGTAGCGCGCGTGGCCGTGAAGGGTGCCGATCAGGTCAAGTGGATACAGCCTGACCTGGTCGCTTGACCCTGATTGGCAAACGACGCGGGCGGTAACGTACACTCAGGTTTCTGGGGTCACCAGCTGTTGCGCGCTGCTCTGTAGAGCCGGTTCCAGGCGAGTTCGCAAGGATTCGCCGAGGGAATCGGCAACTGCCAAGCAGCGCGCGTGTTATGTGAGACCAGAAGAACAACTGAATACCGAACAGTGGTTGGACGGCCAACACGGATCCAACCGAAGGGGCGTAGCTCAACTGGCAGAGCAGCGGTCTCCAAAACCGCAGGTTGCAGGTTCAAGTCCTGTCGCCCCTGCCCTGGATGCCAGCGACGAAAGGATCGACGTGAGCGAGCGGGAAGATCGCCTGGGCGCACATGCGACCGACGACGGCGATGACACCGCCGGGGTAGCTCGTCCTAGTGGCAAGCGAACCGCTCGGCGGACTCGCAGCGCGTCGTCCGATACCGGTTCGATCGCCACTCTGGATCGACCCACGTCGCGCAAGGCAACCAAGACCGATCGGGCCGAACGCGGAACGCGTAATCCGTTCAAGCGTTTGATCAAGTTCCTGCGTGAGGTAATCGCGGAACTGCGCAAGGTGATCTGGCCCAACCGGAAGCAGATGGTCACCTATACGAGCGTTGTTCTGGTGTTCGTGATTTTCATGGTCGCGTTCATCAGCGGGTTGGATGTGGCGTTCATCAAGGGTGTCAACTGGCTGTTCGGCTAGAGCAGAACGAGCCGACGCCGGCCGATCTCCGGGGCAGACCCGGGCGGACTGGTTCCGCCGCGCGCCCGGCCCCGGCACGCAGAGGATGTACGTGACGACACAGGAAGCGAGTGCCCCAGTGAGCACCCCGGAGAACGACACAAACGAAGAGTTCCCGGTCGAGGACGCGGTGGTGGATCCCACGACCGAAGACGCCGCGACCGTCGAAGACTCCGAGGACGTGGACTCCGAGGGCTCCGTCGACTCCGAGCCGGAGACCGACGACGCGGAAGCCGCTGCCGCCCCGATCGATGCCGAACCCGCCGATCCGGTCGCCGAGATGAAGTCCGCGCTGCGTCGCGCCCCCGGTGACTGGTACGTCATCCACTCGTACGCCGGTTACGAGAACAAGGTGAAGGCCAACCTCGAGACCCGCGTGCAGAACCTCGACCTCGAGGAGTACATCTTCCAGGTCGAGGTGCCGACCGAAGAGGTCACCGAGATCAAGAACGGCCAGCGCAAGAACGTCAACCGCAAGGTGCTGCCCGGCTACATCCTGGTCCGGATGGAACTCAACGACGAATCGTGGGGCGCGGTGCGCAACACCCCCGGTGTCACCGGTTTCGTCGGCGCCACCTCGCGCCCGTCGCCGCTGTCCATCGACGACGTGGTGAAGTTCCTCGTCCCCGCGGCCCAGCAGAAGAAGGCCCCGGCCGCCGCGGGCGCGGGCACGTCCGAGTCGTCCACCGAGTCGGTGTCCAAGCCCGCCATCGAGGTCGACTTCGAGGTCGGCGAGTCGGTGACCGTCATGGACGGCCCCTTCGCGACGCTGCCCGCCAGCATCTCCGAGGTCAACGCCGAGCAGCAGAAGCTCAAGGTGCTCGTGTCGATCTTCGGCCGCGAGACCCCGGTCGAGCTCGGCTTCACCCAGGTCGCGAAGATCTAAGACGTTCCGTCCCCGACGGAATGAATCGGCCCGGGTCACGGGTTGATTCACCAGGACTTGCAAAGAGCAAGGAAAACAGACACCTAGGAAAGAAAGATGCCCCCCAAGAAGAAGAAGCTCGCCGGGATCATCAAGCTTCAGATCCAGGCCGGCCAGGCGAACCCCGCCCCTCCGGTGGGTCCCGCGCTCGGTCAGCACGGCGTCAACATCATGGAGTTCTGCAAGGCGTACAACGCCGCGACCGAGTCGCAGCGTGGCAACGTCATTCCGGTCGAGATCTCGGTCTACGAGGATCGCTCGTTCGACTTCAAGCTGAAGACCCCGCCCGCCGCTCGGCTGCTGCTCAAGGCCGCCGGTGTGCAGAAGGGTTCGGCTGAGCCGCACCGCACCAAGGTCGCCAAGGTGACCATGGATCAGGTGCGCGAGATCGCCAAGACCAAGCAGGAAGATCTGAACGCCAACGATCTCGATCAGGCGGCGAAGATCATCGCGGGTACCGCTCGTTCGATGGGGATTACCGTCGAGGGCTGAGCGAACTCGCTCCAAGGTGGGAGGGCCGGCCAGGCCCGATAACCACGGCTGAAACCAGAAACTGAGGACAGAGAATCATGGCAAAACGAAGCAAGGCGTATCTCGCCGCGGCCGAGAAGGTCGATCGCGACACGCTGTACTCCCCGCTCGCCGCGGCGCGGCTGGCCAAGGAGACCGCGACCACCAAGACCGACGCGACCGTCGAGGTCGCCGTCCGTCTCGGCGTCGATCCCCGAAAGGCGGACCAGATGGTTCGCGGCACGGTCAACCTGCCGCACGGCACCGGTAAGACCGCCCGCGTCATCGTGTTCGCGGCCGGCGAGAAGGCCGCCGAGGCCGAGGCCGCCGGTGCGGACGCCGTCGGCGCCGAGGACCTGATCGAGCGGATCCAGGGCGGCTGGCTCGATTTCGACGCCGCGATCGCCACCCCGGACCAGATGGCCAAGGTCGGCCGGATCGCGCGTGTCCTCGGACCGCGTGGCCTGATGCCGAACCCGAAGACGGGCACGGTCACCAACGACGTGACCAAGGCGGTCAACGACATCAAGGGCGGAAAGATCAACTTCCGCGTCGACAAGCAGGCCAACCTGCACTTCGTCATCGGCAAGGCCTCCTTCGCCGATGCCGCGCTGGTGGAGAACTACGGTGCCGCGCTGGAGGAGATCCTCCGCGTGAAGCCGTCGACCGCCAAGGGCCGCTACGTCAAGAAGGTGACGGTTTCGACGAACACCGGACCGGGCATCCCGGTGGACCCGAACCGCACCCGCAACCTCCTCGACGAGGATGCGTCTTAAGTAGCAGCACCCAGCACGTCCGTCCGGGCGGGAACGCGAATCGCGTTCCCGCTCGGACGCGTTCGTGGGGCGGACTAATTCCGCGCGCGGCGTCGTTGGCCCTGACGTGACGGTTGTCCTGCTCATCTCCGGGAGCACGCGCGGTGCTTCGACCAATTCCGCTGCCCTGCGCACGGTGCAGACGTTGGCCACCGGCGACGTGGACGCGCGCTGGTTCGACGGCCTCGCCGCACTGCCCGCCTTCGACCCGGACGACGACGGCACCGGGCACCCGTCGGTTCTCGCACTGCGCGAACAGCTTTCGCAGGCCGACGCGGTGCTGTTCTGCACCCCCGAATACGCGGGGACGCTGCCGGGGAGCCTGAAGAACCTGCTCGACTGGACCGTCGGCAATGCCGATCTGTACGAGAAGCCGACCGCCTGGATCACGGTGGCCGCGCCCGGCCGTGGCGAAGGCGCCGTCGCGACGCTGGCCTTGGTCCTGGGTTACGTGGGCGCGGACGTGGTCCCCGACGAGTGCGTCCGGCTGCCGGTCGGCCGCGACGACGTCGGACCGGACGGGCTGGTCACCACCGCCGAATTCCGTACCGGCGCCGCGGCAGCGCTGAACCGGCTGGTCGCCAGGGCGACTGCCTGATCCACGGCAAAGGCCGGGATCCGCCGAATCCCGGCCGCCGCAACCGGCCTCAGCCGGCCGAATCCTCCTGCGGTTGCGCTTCTTTCCGCCAGGCGAGCAGCACCGACTCACCCTCCGGCGCGCCCCACGGCAGGAAGATCGCCACCACGACCGCGCACACCACCACCGCGGCCGCCGCGACCAGCGACGCCGTGTGCGAGCCCTGCAGTGCGGCCGTCTTCATGGCGACGATGAGGTTCTCCCGCTGGCTCTCGAAGAACGGGGAGAGCGGGCGCTTGCGGATCTCCAGCACGCTGAGCGGGCTTGATTTCACCAGCCCCTTCTCGTTCTCGCTCATCAGGCTGGCCGGCAGCGCGTCGATGCGCGGGGCGATCCTGGTCGTGTAATACGACGCCACGATCGAGCCGAGCACCGCGACGCCGAGGGTGCCGCCGATCTCCCTGGTGGTGTCGTTCACCGCGGATCCGGCGCCCGCCTCGTTCAGCGGCAGCGAGCCCATGATCGATTCGGTGGCCGGTCCCTGGACGATGCCGACGCCGAGCGCCATGAACACCATCGCGGGCAGCACGTCGGTGACATACGGGCTGTCCACCGTCACCTGACCGCCCAGATACAGACCGAGCCCGGTGCTCAGCAGGCCGATCACGATCACCGGAGTAGGCCCGAATCGCTGCGCGAGCAAGGTGGCGATCGGTGCGCCGATTGCCACCGAAAACGCGAAAGGCAGTGAGGCAATACCGAATTCGAGCGGCGTGTATTCGCGCACCCCTTGGAAATACTGGGTGATGAGGAAAAGGAATCCGAACATCGAGAAGTAGCAGACCGCAATCGACAGGGCGGGCATCGAGAATCGCCGATTGCGGAACAGCGTCATATCGAGAATCGGTGCGGCAGTGCGCAATTCCCAGACGACGAAGGCGACGAGCAGGATGAGGCCGACCGCGCCGGCGCCCACCGTGGTGGTGGACAGCCAGCCGAAGCGCGGCGCCTCGATGATGGACCAGACCACCAGCGTGATGCCCGCGATGGACAATCCGATGCCGGGCAGATCGAGCCGGCCGACGGTGGTGGAGCGCGATTCCGGCACCCAGAGCAGCGTCGCCACCAGTGCGATCAGTGCCACCGGCACATTGATCCAGAAGACCGAGTGCCAGGTGAAGTGCTCGAGCAGCCAGCCGCCGGAGATCGGGCCGATCGCGATGGCGAAGCCGGCCATCGCGGTCCATGCCGCGATGGCCAGGGCCCGTTCGCGTTTGTCGTGGAAGATGTTGATGATCAGGGCCAGCGTCGCGGGGAACACGGCCGCGGCGAACACGCCCATCGCGGCGCGGGCGGCGATCACCCCGCCCATCGTGCCGGACAGCGCGCCGGCCACCGACATGGCGCCGACGCCGACCAGGCCGACCATCATCACCCGGCGGCGGCCGAGCCGATCGCCGAGATTGCCGAACGCGAGCAACAGGCCCGCGAAGGTGAGGGTGTACGCGTCGACGACCCATTGCAGGCCGCTGACGCCAGTGTGCAGCTGCACCCCGATGGAGGGCAGTGCCACGTTCACGATGGTGTTGTCCAGGACGACTAGCAGCTCAGCCAGGCAGATCACGGCCAAGGCGAGAAAGCGCTGGTTACGTCGTTCCAGCAGCACCGGTGGATCGACTATGGAGGTTGCCATAGTTGAGCAGTCAAACAGTAACTGTCACCGTTGGTAACACCTTCGGGCGGCGATCTCGGACACATCGCGCGGCCGGATGTGACGAGCGGCACGTCGATTCGGTCGCTGAATGGTGCCGATTGCGTTCGGGCGCACCCCGTTTTGGCAGTTGGGGGGTGGTCCAGGTACATTGGATGACAGTTATCGACTAGTTCGATTCCTACCCAATCCGTTCTACCGAAGACCGTTGGTCGTCGAGCCCGCATGGGTTCGATCGAAGGTCCGGCGACATTGCCGGCGGCCCACGCAGGGAGAACCGAGGCCGTGAGTTATTTGTGCGCCCCGGAACGCCCTGCGTCCGGGGCGTTTGTTTTGTCGCCGTCCCCTGATCGGTAGTCCGTTTCGAACCGACCATCAGAGAGGAGGCGAAGTATGGCAAAACCCGAGAAGGTCACTGCGGTCGAGGAGATCGCGGAGCAGTTCAAGAGCTCCACTGCCACTGTGGTCACGGAATACCGTGGACTGTCGGTCGGCAAGCTCACCGAGCTGCGCCGCGCGCTGGGCGCCGAAGCCACGTACTCCGTCGCCAAGAACACCCTGGTCAAGCGCGCTGCTGCCGAAGCTGGCGTGGAAGGCCTCGACGATCTGTTCGTCGGACCGACCGCGATCACCTTCATCAGCGGCGAGCCTGTCACCGCGGCGAAGGCCCTCAAGACCTTCGCGAAGGACAACAAGGCGCTCATCATCAAGGGCGGCTACATGGACGGCGCGCCGCTGTCCGTGTCCGAGGTCGAGAAAATCGCCGACCTGGAGTCCCGCGAGGTCCTGCTGGCCAAGCTGGCCGGTGCGATGAAGGGCAACATGGCGAAGGCCGCCGGTCTGTTCAACGCTCCCGCGTCGCAGGTGGCTCGCCTCGCCGCCGCGCTCGTGGAGAAGAAGCAGGCCGAAGCCGGTGGCGAAACCGCTGCCGCGGAATAACCCCCGTGCGGGTGTTCGCGTGCGCGTCGCCCTCATAGACAACAACTACCGAAAGGAACAACATCATGGCCAACGTTGACGAACTGCTGGAGACCTTCGGCAACATGACCCTGCTCGAGCTGTCGGACTTCGTCAAGAAGTTCGAAGAGAAGTTCGAGGTCACCGCCGCCGCTCCGGTCGCCGTCGCCGGTCCGGCCGGCCCGGGCGCCGTTGCGGACGCCGTCGAGGAGCAGGACGAGTTCGACGTCATCCTCGAGGGTGCGGGCGACAAGAAGATCCAGGTCATCAAGGTGGTCCGCGAGATCGTCTCCGGCCTGGGCCTGAAGGAAGCCAAGGACCTCGTCGAGGGCGCGCCGAAGGCCATCCTGGAGAAGGTCGCCAAGGATGCCGCCGAGGCTGCCAAGGCGAAGCTGGAAGAGGCCGGCGCCAAGGTCTCGGTCAAGTAATTCCCGGCCGTTCAGAGCGCTCGCGAAAGCGAATGCTCGAGGCCACATCGCCGACGGGCGGTCCCCTCTTGGGGGCCGCCCGTTTGCTATTTGTGGCGACCTGCGCCAACAATGCGGAAATAGCGAATGAAACGGGGTTACTCTTCAGTCAGGTTGGGGTGTGCCCCGTCTCGCTCTTGAGATACAGTGGCCCGACCCACTGTGACGTGACACACCGCGAGACCGAGCACGCGGTTAGCTGGTGGGCAGCTCGCTGAGAAATTGTGGAGGTTGGCGTGGGCGTCGAGGTCAGAACCGAAGGTATTACCAAGTCCTTCGGATCCCAGCGAATTTGGCAGGATGTCTCCCTGACCTTGCCGACCGGTGAGGTCAGCGCACTGCTGGGCCCGTCGGGTACCGGTAAGTCGGTCTTCCTCAAGTCGCTGATCGGCCTGCTGCGCCCGGAGCGCGGCTCGATCTTCGTCGGCGACACCGATATCACCACCTGCTCGAACAAGGACCTCTACGAGATCCGCAAGCTCTTCGGCGTGCTGTTCCAGGACGGCGCGCTGTTCGGCTCGATGAACCTTTTCGACAATGTCGCGTTCCCGCTTCGTGAGCACACGAAGAAGCCGGAATCCGAGATTCGCAAGATCGTCATGGAGAAGCTGGAGCTGACCGGTCTGCTCGGGGCCGAAGACAAGCTACCCGGCGAGATCTCCGGCGGTATGCGCAAGCGTGCCGGACTGGCCCGCGCCCTCGTGCTCGACCCGCAGATCATCCTCGTCGACGAGCCGGACTCCGGCCTCGACCCGGTGCGCACCGCCTACATCAGCCAGCTGCTGATCGATATCAACGCGCAGATCGACGCCACCATCCTGATCGTCACGCACAACATCAACCTGGCCCGCACCGTGCCGGACAACATCGGCATGATGTTCCGCCGCCAGCTGGTCATGTTCGGCCCGCGCGAGGTCCTGCTGACCTCCGACGAGCCCGTGGTCAAGCAGTTCCTCAACGGACGAATGCAGGGCCCGATCGGCATGTCCGAGGAGAAGGACGAGGCCCAGATGGCCCGCGAGCAAGCGATGTTCGACGGCGGCCATCACCACGGCGGCGCCGAAGAGGTCGAGGGCATCATCCCGCAGATGCAGGCCACCCCCGGCATGCCGGTCCGGCAGGCAGTCAACCGCCGCAAGGAGCGGGTCCGCGAGATCATGCACACCCTGCCGCACGCGGCGCAAACCGCGATTCGCGAATCACTTGATCAGAACGACGAGACGCAGGTGCTCGCGTACAACAACAGCGACCTGGGTGGTTACCAGGGCGGCGCGTACGAGACCACCACTCGACACAACACAACTAACGGGTAACATCTGCGATCGTGAATTCCTCCCTGGCGCGATTGCGGACTCCTCTGGAGTCGGGGTTTGGCCAGGCCGGCAACATCTTTGCGCTGTTCGTGGACGTGCTGCGCAAGACGTTCCGCCGGCCGTTCGAGTGGCGGGAGTTCATCGAGCAGTCGTGGTTCATCGCGAGTGTCTCGATCCTGCCCAGCGCACTCGTCGCTATCCCCTTCGGCGCGGTCGTCGCGCTGCAGACCGGCTCGCTCATCAAACAGCTCGGTGCCGAATCCTTCACCGGCGCAACCAGTGTGCTCGCCACCGTGCAGCAGGCGGCGCCGATCGTCACGGCGCTGATCATCGCGGGCGCGGCCGGGTCGGCGGTCGCCGCCGATCTCGGCTCGCGCACCATCCGTGAGGAGATCGACGCGCTGGAAGTGCTCGGCGTCGATCCGGTGCACAAGCTGGTCGTGCCCCGCGTGCTCGGCATGACCGTGGTGGCGCTGCTGCTCAACGGCCTGGTGTCGGTGGTCGGCATCGCGGGCGGTTATTTCTTCAATGTGCTGCTGCAAGGCGGCACGCCCGGCGCGTACCTCGCCTCGTTCTCCGCGCTGGCGCAGCTGCCGGACCTGTGGATCGGTGAGTTCAAGGCGCTGGTGTTCGGTCTGATAGCCGGTGTGATCGCCGCATACAAGGGTCTGCACCCCAAGGGTGGCCCGAAGGGAGTAGGTGAAGCGGTGAACCAATCCGTGGTGATCACGTTCTTGGTGCTGTTCTTCGTGAACCTCATTCTCACCCTGGTGTACCTGCAGGTCGTCCCGGCCAAGGGCGCCTGACCGGTGGCCACCCAGTACCGCAACCCCGCTCTCGCCAAATCGCTTCGCCGGGCGGGCAGTATCGCGCGTTCACCGCTGAAGGTGATCGATCGGGCCGGCGAGCAGATGTCGTTCTACACCCGTGCCATCGCCTGGATCCCGCGCACCGCCGTGCATTACCGCAAGGAGGTCATGCGGCTGCTCGCCGAGGTGACCTTCGGCAGCGGCGCGCTCGCGGTGATCGGCGGCACCATCGGCGTCATCGTGTTCATGTCCGGTTCGGTCGGCGTCGTGGTCGGCCTGCAGGGCTTCAAGGCGCTGGACGCGCTCGGCAGCTCGGTGCTGACCGGCTTCCTCACCGCCTACATCAACACCCGCGAAATCGCCCCGCTGGTCGCGGCTTTGGCGTTGTCGGCGACGGTGGGCTGTGGTTTCACCGCGCAGCTCGGCGCCATGCGGATCTCCGAGGAGATCGACGCGCTCGAGGTGATGGCGGTGCCCGGCGTGCCGTTCCTGGTCACCACCCGGGTGATCGCCGGCTTCCTCGCCGTGATCCCGCTCTACATCGTCGGCCTGCTCGGCACGTTCCTGGCCTCGCGGATGATCAGCATCTGGTTCAACGGGCAGTCCAGTGGGTCCTACGACCACTACTTCAGCCTGTTCCTGCCACCTGAGGACGTGCTCTATTCGTTCGTCAAGGTGCTGGTGTTCGCGTTCGTGATCATCATGGTGCACTGCTACTACGGCTTCCACGCCACCGGCGGACCGGCCGGCGTCGGCGTCGCGGTGGGTCGCGCGGTGCGCGCGGCGATCGTGCTGGTCAATGTGCTCGATTTCTTCCTCAGCCTGGCTATTTGGGGGACGACCACGACGGTGCGGGTGGCCGGATGACCCGCGGTGTGCAGGCTTGGCGGTCCACCGAGAAGCTCCGCGTCCGGCTGCTCGGCATCGCGTTCTTCGTGGTGGTCGCGCTGTTTCTCGCGACCACCATCGCGATCTACAACAAGCAGTTCGTGAAGACGGTCGACGTCGACCTGGTCACCGACAGCGTGGGCAACGCGCTCACCAAGAACGCGGACGTGAAGGTCCGCGGCATCACCGTCGGCGACGTCCGGTCGAGCAATTCCGAGAACGGCAAGGTGACCCTGCATCTGGCCATCCACCCGGACAAGGCCGATCAGATCCCCGCCAACGCGACCGCGCGGCTGCTGCCGAAGACGCTGTTCGGCGAGCGATACGTGGACCTGATGATTCCCGCCGATCGCAGCGCGAAGCACCTGACCGACGGGGTGACCCTGCAGCAGGACAAGAGCGGCAACGCCATCGAGCTGAGCAAGCTGCTCGACGACCTGATGCCGCTGCTGCAGGCGATCCCGCCGCAGGATCTCGCCGCCACCCTCGGCGCGCTGTCGCAGGCGCTGTCCGGTCAGGGTCTGGCGCTCGGCGAGAGCGTGGACAAGCTGGACAACATCTTCCGTCAGGTCAACGGCGTGCTGCCCGACCTGCAGGCGGACCTGCGCAGCTTCGCCGAGGTGGCCGCCACCTACGCCGACGCCGCGCCGCAGCTGGTGAACGCGCTGGACAACCTGCGCACCACCAACGCGACCATCGTGCAACGGCGCTTCGACATCGACTCGCTGTACGCCGTGCTGACCCCCGCCTCCTCGAACAGCGCCGATTTCCTGGTGGCCAACCGGGACAACATCATCGACCTGTCCGCCGACTCCCGTCCGCTGCTCGAGCAGCTGGCCACCTACTCGCCGACCTTCCCGTGCGTGATGGCGAACTTCGCTCAGCTCAAGCCGCGCATCGACGAGATCCTCGGCAAGGGCACCAAGAATCCGGGCACCCGGGTGAGCATCGAGCTGACCAACCCGCGCGGCAAGTACCTGCCGAATCAGGACGAGCCGCGCTGGCTCGACGACCGCGGCCCGTGGTGTATTCCGGAGAAGCCGCTCGGCGTCGACCCCGGCCAGTACACCGGCGGCGCGAACAACGACGGCTCCTACGCGGTGCCGAGCCGTAATCCCGGCGATCTGGAGACCGGCAAGATGTCGCCGCCGCAGTTCGGCGTCTACCCGGCCGGTCGCGTGCCGACCATCGCCGGGTCGCCGGTCGAGCAGCAGTCGCTCGGCGCGATCTACGGCGCCGCCAATGGCGTTGCGCCCGACCAGGTGCCGAGCTGGGTGACCAGGGCCGGCGCGCCCGCGTTCCGGGGTAGCGAGGTGAGCGTTCGATGAAGCAGCGACTCCGTGGCCTCGGTGGCCCGCTCACCAAGCTGGTCATCTTCGTCGTCGTAACCGTGTTCGCGACCACGGTGCTCGCGCTGTCCATCGCGAACTACAGCGGCAACGGCACCAAGTTCAAGGCTCGCTTCACCGACGTCACCTCGCTGAACAAGGGTGACGAGGTGCGCGTCGCCGGTGTGCGGATCGGCAAGGTCACCAACATCGCGATCGTGGACAAGCGCCTGGCCGAGGTGAGTTTCGAACTCACCGACCGCAATTGGCTGCCCGCCTCGACGACCGCGAGCATCCGCTACCGCAACCTGGTCGGCCAGCGCTACATCGCGCTGGAGCAGGGCACCGGCGAGCAGGGCCGAAAGCTCAACGAGGGCGGCACGATTCCGCTCGAGCGCACCAATCCCGCGCTCAACCTGACCACACTGTTCAACGGATTCCGTCCGCTGTTCCGCACGCTGACCGCCGACGACGTGAACAAGCTCTCCTTCGAGATCATCCAGGTGTTCCAGGGCGAGCAGGGCACCATCCACGACCTGGTCGCCACCACCGCGAGCCTGACCAACAAGATCGCGGACAAGGACGCGGTGATCGGTGAACTGGTGCGCAACCTGACCGCGGTGCTCGACACGGTCAACCAGCGTGACGATCAGTTCGACAAGTTGATCGTCAACACCGAGGCGCTGGTCAGCGGCCTGTCCGCGGAACGCGACACGATCGGCCGCTCGGTCACCTCGCTCGGCAACCTGGCTTCGGCCACCGCCGATCTGCTCGTGCCGGTGCGCCCGACGCTGCAGGGCTCGATCGCCGGGCTGAATCAGCTGGCCGGCACCATCAACGATCGCCAGGACGACGTGAACGACGTCCTGCGCAACCTGCCGATCAAGATGGAAAAGCTCGGCCGGGTGGGCAGTTACGGCTCCTGGTTCCAGTTCTATCTGTGCGGTATCGACATCGTCGTCGGGCCGGGCACGGCGGACGCCCCGAACCTGAACCTGCCCGCCGGACTGCCGACGATCAACCAGCCCATCTACACCAATGCCGCGCCGCGCTGCTCCGGGAAGGCCCGCTGATGGACGACCGGATTCTGCTCGGACGCCGCAGCCCCGTCTTCATGGGCGTGCTCGGCCTGGTCATGGTGCTGCTGGTGACGGTGTCCGCGTTCTTCCTGGACCGGCTGCCGATCATCGGTGCCGGCACCAAGTACACCGCCGAATTCTCCGAGGCCGCGGGCCTGAAGAAGGGCAACGAGGTCCGCATCGCGGGCGTGAAGGTCGGCTCGGTGTCCGATGTGCGCCTCGACGGACCCAAGGTGCTCGTCGACTTCCGCACCCAGGACGCCTGGATCGGCAGCGAGACCACCGCCTCGATCCAGATCAAGACCGTGCTCGGCCAGAAGTACCTGGCGCTGGACCCGAAGGGCTCCCGCGCCGCCGACCCGGCGAGCCGGATTCCGTTGTCCCGCACCGTCGCTCCGTACGACGTGGTGGACGCGTTCACCGACGCGGCGAAGAACATCGACCAGATCGACACCGCCCAGCTGGCCACCAGCATGCGGGTGCTCTCCGACGCGTTCGCCACCACGCCGCCGGAGCTGCGCGGCTCGATCGACGGCGTCGCCCGGCTGTCGGAGACGCTGGCCAAGCGGGACGAGGAGCTGAAGAAGCTGTTCGCCGCGACCAGGCAGACCACCAAGGTGCTGGCCGATCGCAACGCGGAGTTCGAGCGGCTGCTGGCCAACGGCGGGCAGTTGCTGGCCGAGCTCAACATTCGGCAGCAATCGATCGCGCAGTTGCTCTCCGGCGCCAAGACGGTGTCCGCGGAGCTCACCGCGCTGGTGCACGACAACGAGGAGCAGATCGGGCCGGCGCTGAAGAACCTGCGCGGCTCGATCGATCTGCTGAATGCCAACCAGCAGAACATCTCCAAGACCCTGGAGCTGGCGGCCCCGTTCTACGGGATCTACGCCAACGTGCTCGGCACCGGCCGCTGGTTCGACGCGGTGATCGTCAACCTGATCCCGCCCGCGCTGCCGGAGATCCCCGGCGCCCGTCCGCCGATCCGCAACATGGGAGGTAACTGACATGGCGGACCGGTTGCAGGCGCTGCGCAATTCGGGGCGCGGCACCAAGATCACCATCGCGCTCGTCCTGGTGGTGGCCGTGGTCGCCGCCGGCGTGCTGTGGTGGACGGTCGATCGGCTGACCACCACCAAGATCACCGCCTATTTCGATCGCTCGGTCGGCATCTACGAGGGCTCGGACGTGCGGGTGCTCGGCGTGCCGGTCGGCCGGGTGGATTCGGTTGAGCCGCAAGGCGATCAGGTCAAGATCGTGATGAGTGTCGATCGCTCCTTCGACATCCCCGCGAACGCCAGGGCCGCGCAGATCACGCCGTCGATCGTGTCCGACCGCTACATCCAGCTCACCCCGGTCTACACCGGCGGGGACAAGATGCCGCGCACCGCGACGATTCCGCGCGACCGCACGGTCACCCCGGTCGAGGTGGACCAGCTGTACAAGAGCATCACCGAGCTCTCGGATGCGCTGGGCCCCAACGGCGCGAACAAGGACGGCGCGGTCAACCAGCTGGTGCGCACCGGCGCGGCGAACCTGGACGGCAACGGTGAGGCCCTCGCCAACAGCCTCACCCAGCTGTCCAAGGCGGCCAAGTACCTGTCCGACGCGCGCGGCGACATCTTCGACACGGTCAAGAACCTGCAGAACTTCGTCACCATGCTGGCCGACAACGACGCGCAGGTGCGCCAGTTCAACGTCCAGCTCGCCGACCTGTCCAGCTTCCTGGCCAGCGAACGCAGCGATCTCGGCGCCGCGCTGAACCTGCTGTCGGTCGCGCTCGGCGACGTCGCCCGGTTCATCGACAACAACCGCGACCTGATCGCCAGCAATGCCGAGGGCCTGGTCACGCTCACCAAGACGCTGTCGGATCAGCGCGACGACCTGGCCGCCGCGCTGCCGGTGCTGCCGCTCGCGCTGAGCAACCTGATCAACATCCACAACGCCGAGTCCGGCACCCTCGACATGCGCGCCAACTTCACCGACCTGCAGGATCCGTTCGGGGTGATGTGCAAGCTGATCGACGTGTCCAAGCTGCGGCCGGGCGATCCGCAGTTCGAGGCGCTGGGCAGGCAGATGCGGCCGATCCTCGAGCACTGCAAGGAGATCTCCGATCAGATCACCGCCGGCGTGCAGACGCCGACGCTGATCCTGCCGTTCGGCGTGCTCAGCGGGGAGAACGAGCAGCGCGCTCCGGTGCCGGGCACGGTGCCCGGCATCCCGTCCGACCGGCTTCCGCCGTCGCAGGGAGGTGAGCGGTGAGTAGCCGAATCCGTTTCGTCACACGCGGTCTCGGTGCCGCGCTGGCCATCGGGGTGACCGCGACCCTGGTCACCTCGTGTGCGTCCGACGGCATCTACAGCGTGCCGCTGCCCGGCGGCGCCGACGTGGGCGACCATCCGATGTACATCGATATCCAGTTCGACGACGTGCTCGACCTGGTGCCGCAGTCCGCGGTGAAGGTCGAGGGCCTGCCGGTGGGCCGGGTCGAGGACATCAAGATCGGCAAGGACCAGTGGACCGCCACCGTGCGGGCCGTGGTGAACTCGTCGGTGGACCTGCCCGCGAACGCGCGCGCCGAGGTGCGCCAGTCGAATCTGCTCGGCGAGAAGTTCATCGAGCTGTCCAAGCCCGCGGCCGAGCCGGAGACCAAGAAACTGACCGACGGCTCGGTGATCCCGGTCGACCACACCCGGCACGCCACCGAGATCGAGCAGGTGCTCGGCGCGATGTCGTTGCTGCTCAACGGCGGTGGCGTCGCGCAGCTGCAACCGATCGTGACCGAGCTGAACAAGACCATCGGCGGTCGGGAGGATCGGGTGCGTTCGCTGCTCGATCAGGCCAACATCCTGATCAAGGGCCTCGATGACCAGGTCGACGACATCACCAGGGCCCTCGACGGGCTCGATGTGCTGAGCAGCCGGGTGAGCAGGCAGACCGATCAGATCGGCAAGATCCTGGACCAGCTGCCGGAGGGTGTGCGGATCCTGGAGGAGCAGCGTCCGCAGCTGGTCGGGCTGCTCACCCAGCTGGATCGCGTGGGCCAGGCCGGTTTCGACGTGCTCCAGCACTCCAAGGACGACCTGATCCGCGACCTGACCTCGCTGCGCCCGACGCTGCAGGAGCTGGGCAAGGCCGCGCCGGACCTGATCACCGCCCTGCCGCTGATCCCGACCTATCCGTTCCCCGACTCCACGCTGGAGTCCACCTTCGGCGGGTCGGTCAACACCTGGCTGTCGGTGGATCAGCAGATCGGCGTCACGCTGAGCAATCTCGGTGTGGGCAAACCGGATCCGGTCTACACCCCGCCGCTCGGCCCGCCGGTGCCGGTGAATCCGACGAACCCGTATTACAACGGCAACGGCCCGCGGCCGGGCTGGCCGACCGTGTCGATCCTGCCGCTGCCGCCGAACATGGCGCAGCCGCCCGCGCCGGGCGTACCGCCCAACCCGGTCGGGGCGATTCTCGAGCAACTGGGAGTGGGTGGAACTCGATGACCAGGCTGGTCCGTTGGCAGTTGATCGCCTTCGTCATCGTCGCCGTGGTCGGCGTCGTCTTCGTCGGCGCCAAGTACATCCGGCTTGACCACATGGTCGGCCTCGGTCAGTACGAGGTGAAGGTGCAGGCCGCGCAGACCGGCGGCATCTACAAGGGCGCCGAGGTGACCTACCGCGGCGTGCCGGTCGGCCGGGTCGGCGAGCTGGAGCTCACCGGCGACGGTGTGGTGCTGCACCTGATCGTCGATTCGAGTTCGCCGAAGATCCCGGCGAGCGCGAAGGCCGTGGTGGCCAACCGTTCCGCGATCGGCGAGCAATACGTAGACCTGCAGCCGGACACCGACGGCTCGCCCTACCTGCACGACGGTTCGGTGATCACCTCGGCGACCACGCCGGTGCCGGTGGAGCAGCTGGTCGCCAGCGTCGACACCTTCACCCGCTCGGTCGATCTGGCGGCGCTGAACACCACCGTGCGCGAGCTGGGCAAGGCGTTCGACGGCAAGGGTGACGACCTGCAGGTCTTCGTCGATTCGCTGAACAAGTTCACCACCACGTTCAACGAGACGCTGCCGCAGACCATTCGGCTGATCCGGGACAGCAGGGTCGCGCTGGGCACCCAGGCCGAGCAGTCCGGCGCCATCCGTGAGTTCAGCGACGGCCTGGACAAGCTCACCGCGCAGCTGCGCTCCAGCGACCCGGACATCCGGCGGCTGATCGGCACCGGCAACGACGCGGGCCAGCAGATCGATGCGCTGCTGCGCGAGAGCGGCGGTGCGCTCACCCAGGACCTCGGCAACCTGCGCCAGCTGCTGCTGGCCATCTCGCCGAAGTTCTACGCGATCCGCCCGCTGCTGCAGTTCCTGCCGCAGTTGTCCATCGGCGGCTCGTCCACCGCACCCGGCGACGGCACCACGCACTTCGGTCTCGTGCTGGAGGCGAACAATCCGCCGGCCTGTACCGTCGGCTACGAGGGAACGCAGCGGATCCTCGAGCAGATGAAGGCGCAGAACCCGGACTTCGACGACACCCGCGATGAGTTCCCGTTCAACAAGGACGCGAAGTGCACTGTGCCGCAAGGTAACCCGACCACCGTGCGCGGTGGCTCGAAGGCCGATCTGGCCGATCCGAATGTCGTGCAGCCCTGGGATTCCACCCCCAAGACCGACCCGGATCGATTGAACCTGAATCCGATCGCCGTGCAGATGGCAACCCTGATGGGGGTTACGCCGAAGCGGTGACCAGGAACGACGACGTTAGGGTGTCTGGCGTGACCTCAGATTTGACCAAGCGGCTCGATTCGAACGAGCCGCCGGAATCGCCGGACCCCGCGGACGGCGGGCTGCCTTCCGACGTGGTTGCCGGCGCTGCGGCCGAGCAGGCGCCCGGCTCGGACCGCGGCGGGCTCGTCCGCACGGTCGCGCTGGTCGGCTCGGCGGGTCTGCTGGTCGTCGCCCTGGTCGCGGCCATCTGGTTCGGCACCGGCTGGGTCCGTTCGGCGATCAGCGACGCCCCGCGTGCCGACGCCCGCGACACCGCGCTCGACGCGGCCCGGCAGGCCGCGCTCAACATGACCTCGATGAACCTCGACGACGTTCCCGGCTCGCTCGCGCTGGCCCGCTCCTCGATGACCGGCGCGCTGCTCGACTCGGCGAACAAGAACAAGGACCAGGCCGAGACGCTGGCCAAGCAGACCAACACGGGCATGACCTCCAAGGTCCTCGGTTCCGCGCTCACCACGCTGAACAGCGAGAAGGACAAGGCGTCCGCGCTGGTCGTGCTGCAGGTGACCGAGCTGGCCAAGGACAAGCCGCCGGCCGAGTACCGCTACAGCTGGAACGTCGACGTGACCAAGACCGGCGACGTCTGGAAGGCCGAGCAGATCTCCTCGCTGAGCCAGCCGGTGCTGCTGAGCGGCGGCCAAGGCGGGTCGCCGCAGGCGCCGCCCGCCGACCAGCCGCCCGCCGCGCCCAAGCCGGGATCGTAGGAGAACCAGTCATGACCTCTCGTAAGCCGATCAACCGGGTCACCTCCAAGCGCCGTCCGTCGGGTGAGCAGCCGGCCAAGGCCGCCGCGCCGCGTACGACGCCGGTCCGCAAGCCGCGGGTGACGAGCACCACCCGGCCCGCCGCACGTCCGGTCCAGGAAGCGAAGCGTCCCGAGCAGCCGACGGCGGGCGGGCAGAAGAAGAAGATCCTGAGCGGCCTGAAGCGACCGTCCCGCGGTTCCGGTGCCTCGACATCGGGTCGCTCGTTCTGGTCGCTGGTCGCCGCGATGCTCATCGCCGCGCTGCTGCTGGGCGGATTCGCGGCCGTCGCCGCGTCGCGCCCCGGCGTCGACGACTCGAACAAGGCCTACGTCGACAACAAGGCCACCGAGGAGGTGCGGGCGGCCGCCGATCACGCGCTGAAGACCGTCTACGCCTACGACGTGAAGAACATCGACAGCTACCGCGAGACCGCCAAACAGGTGCTCACCGGCAAGATGCTCGCCGATCTGGACAAGTACGCCGACACCACTATCTCGGCGGTAAAACAGGCCCAGACCAGCGCCGATGCCAAGGCCGATCCGATCGCTGTGACCTTGCTCACCGACGATCGGGCCGAGCTGCTGGTCAACCTGGTGGTCAGTGCCACCAAGAACGGCGCCGCCCAGCAGAGCGTCGCGGGTCCGATCGTGCTGCACATGCAGAAGGTGGGGGATCGCTGGCTCGCCAGCGACATCGTCGACCAGTGATCTTGCAGGGGCGCAGGGGATCTCGCCATGCCTGGTCGAGGCCGCTGAGAGCGCTTGCGCGAGGCCGCCTACTTGACGAGTTTCGCTGGAGCCGTCACGCTATTCACAACAGCGGCAGCTGTCACAGTGGCTCCATTACGCCCCGTCGTCCTCGACGCAGCCAGCGATTCGGACACGGCGCGCCAGCCACGTGAATGTGCGCACGGGTGGTAGGTTGACACCCCCGTGACGGTTGGTGTACGGTTGGACGTTGCGCTGGCTGCCTCCTGTCCATACCTCGATTTGCACACGTAAGTTCCACCCTTCCGGTGTTACTTCCGTTGTTGCCTGTTCGGGTTTCGTTCGGGTTGTAACCAGCGGAATTCGTAGCAGACAAGCGACGGTCGCGGACCACCACGCGGCGCGCGTGAGGTGCTGGAAGGACGCATCTTGGCAGTCTCCACCCAGACCAAGGCAGTTGCCGGAATCCCCGGAGCCCCATTGCGGGTGTCTTTCGCGAAGATCCGTGAACCCTTGGAGGTGCCCGGACTTCTCGATCTACAGACGGACTCATTTGCATGGTTGATCGGTTCGCCGTCATGGCGTGAAAAGGTCGCCCTTCGCGGCGATGTCGGGCTAGTCGGGGGACTCGAGGAGGTGCTCGAGGAGCTTTCGCCGATCGAGGACTTCTCCGGCTCGATGTCCCTGTCTTTCTCTGACCCTCGGTTCGAAGAGGTCAAGGCCTCCATCGACGAGTGCAAAGACAAGGACATGACCTACGCGGCGCCGTTGTTCGTCACCGCGGAGTTCATCAACAACAACACCGGTGAGATCAAGAGCCAGACGGTCTTCATGGGAGATTTCCCGATGATGACCGACAAGGGCACGTTCATCATCAACGGCACCGAGCGCGTCGTCGTCTCGCAGCTGGTTCGTTCGCCGGGTGTCTACTTCGACCACTCCGTCGACAAGACCACCGAGAAGGACCTGCACAGCGTGCGCGTCATTCCGTCGCGTGGCGCCTGGCTGGAGTTCGACATCGATAAGCGCGACACCGTTGGTGTCCGCATCGACCGCAAGCGTCGCCAGCCGGTCACCGTGCTGCTCAAGGCGCTCGGTTGGACGAACGAGGAGATCGTCGAGCGTTTCGGCTTCTCCGAGATCATGATGTCGACCCTGGAGAAGGACAACACCGCCGGTCAGGACGAGGCGCTGCTGGACATCTACCGCAAGTTGCGTCCGGGCGAGCCGCCGACCAAGGAGTCCGCGCAGACCCTGCTGGAGAACCTGTTCTTCAAGGAGAAGCGTTACGACCTGGCGCGCGTCGGTCGCTACAAGATCAACAAGAAGCTGGGCATCCACCTCGGCGAGCAGGTCACCGGATCGGTGCTCACCAAGGAAGACATCGTCTCCACGATCGAGTACCTGGTGCGCCTGCACGCGGGTGATCGCGTGATGACCGCGCCCGGCGGCGAAGAGGTCCCGGTCGACGTCGATGACATCGACCACTTCGGTAACCGTCGCCTGCGCACCGTCGGCGAGCTGATCCAGAACCAGATCCGGGTCGGCCTGTCCCGGATGGAGCGCGTGGTCCGCGAGCGGATGACGACTCAGGACGTCGAGGCGATCACGCCGCAGACCCTGATCAACATCCGCCCGGTGGTCGCCGCGATCAAGGAGTTCTTCGGAACGTCCCAGCTGTCGCAGTTCATGGACCAGAACAACCCGCTGTCGGGTCTGACCCACAAGCGCCGCCTGTCGGCGCTCGGCCCGGGTGGTCTGTCCCGTGAGCGCGCCGGCCTGGAAGTCCGCGACGTGCACACCTCGCACTACGGCCGCATGTGCCCGATCGAGACCCCGGAAGGCCCGAACATCGGCCTGATCGGTTCGCTGTCGGTGTACGCGCGGGTCAACCCGTTCGGCTTCATCGAGACGCCGTACCGCAAGGTGGTCGACGGCCGGGTCACCGATGAGGTCAAGTACCTCACCGCCGACGAGGAGGACCGCCACGTTCGCGCGCAGGCCAACTCGCCGGTCGACGCCGAGGGACGCTTCCTCGAGGACCGGGTGCTCTGCCGCCGGGGCAACGAGGAGAACGAGCTCGTCGCCGCCGACGAGGTCGACTACATGGATGTCTCGCCGCGTCAGATGGTGTCGGTCGCGACGGCCATGATCCCGTTCCTCGAGCACGACGACGCCAACCGTGCCCTCATGGGCGCGAACATGCAGCGTCAGGCTGTGCCGCTGATCCGTTCCGAGGCCCCCGTCGTGGGCACCGGCATGGAGCTGCGCGCCGCCGTCGACGCCGGTGACGTCGTGGTGAACGAGAAGGCCGGCGTGGTCGAAGAGGTTTCGGCCGACTACGTCACCGTGATGGCCGACGACGGCACCCGCAAGAGCTACCGGATGCGCAAGTTCGCCCGTTCCAACCAGGGCACCTGCGCGAACCAGCGGCCGATCGTGGACGAGAGCCAGCGGGTCGAGGTCGGCCAGGTGCTGGCCGACGGTCCGTGCACCGAGAACGGTGAGATGGCGCTGGGCAAGAACCTGCTCGTCGCGATCATGCCGTGGGAGGGCCACAACTACGAGGACGCGATCATCCTGTCGCAGCGCCTCGTGGAACAGGACGTGCTCACCTCGATCCACATCGAAGAGCACGAGATCGACGCCCGCGACACCAAGCTCGGTGCCGAGGAGATCACCCGGGACATCCCGAACGTCTCCGACGAGGTCCTCGCCGACCTCGACGAGCGTGGCATCGTGCGGATCGGCGCCGAGGTCCGGGACGGCGACATCCTGGTCGGCAAGGTCACCCCGAAGGGTGAGACCGAGCTGACCCCGGAAGAGCGCTTGCTGCGCGCGATCTTCGGTGAGAAGGCGCGCGAGGTGCGCGACACCTCGCTCAAGGTGCCGCACGGCGAGTCCGGCAAGGTCATCGGCATTCGCGTGTTCTCGCGCGAGGACGACGACGATCTGCCGCCCGGGGTGAACGAGCTGGTGCGCGTGTACGTGGCGCAGAAGCGCAAGATCCAGGACGGCGACAAGCTCGCCGGCCGCCACGGCAACAAGGGTGTCATCGGCAAGATCCTGCCGACCGAGGACATGCCGTTCATGCCGGACGGCACCCCGGTCGACATCATCCTGAACACCCACGGTGTGCCGCGTCGTATGAACATCGGCCAGATCTTGGAGACCCACCTCGGGTGGATCGGCAAGGCGGGCTGGGATGTCGGCGTCGGCGAGGACGGGACTCGTCCCGACTGGGCCAAGGCGCTGCCGGAGGAGATGCTGGCGGCACCGTCCGACTCGAACATCGCCACCCCGGTGTTCGACGGCGCCCGCGAGGAGGAGCTGACCGGTCTGCTCGCCTCGACCCTGCCGAACCGTGACGGTGAGCGCATGGTCGACGACAACGGCAAGGCGACGCTGTTCGACGGTCGCTCCGGCGAGCCGTTCCCGTACCCGGTCGCGGTCGGCTACATGTACATCCTGAAGCTGCACCACCTGGTCGACGACAAGATCCACGCCCGCTCGACCGGCCCGTACTCGATGATCACCCAGCAGCCGCTCGGCGGTAAGGCCCAGTTCGGTGGCCAGCGCTTCGGTGAAATGGAGTGCTGGGCCATGCAGGCCTACGGCGCGGCATACACGCTGCAGGAGCTGCTGACGATCAAGTCCGACGATGTCGTCGGTCGCGTCAAGGTTTACGAGGCGATCGTCAAGGGCGAGAACATTCCGGAGCCGGGCATTCCGGAGTCGTTCAAGGTGCTCCTCAAGGAACTCCAGTCGCTGTGCCTCAACGTCGAGGTGCTGTCCTCCGACGGCGCCGCGATCGAGATGCGCGACGGCGACGACGAGGATCTGGAGCGCGCCGCGGCGAACCTGGGCATCAACCTGTCCAGGAACGAAGCGGCCACCGTCGACGATCTGGCGAACTAGGCGGTCGGCCGGATGTCGTTCGCTTCGAACGGCATCCGGCCCCGCGTTCCACCCACTAGTGAACTTTTTGCTCGAATTCGACCCGAATAGGGGCAGTGAAGTTGAACTTTCACTCCGCAAGCTCCGTGAAAGGTGAAGTTACGTGCTAGACGTCAACTTCTTCGATGAACTCCGGATCGGCCTGGCCACCGCGGACGACATCCGCCAGTGGTCCTTCGGCGAGGTGAAAAAGCCGGAGACCATCAACTACCGCACGCTCAAGCCGGAGAAGGACGGGCTCTTCTGCGAGAAGATCTTCGGTCCCACCCGGGACTGGGAGTGCTACTGCGGCAAGTACAAGCGTGTCCGGTTCAAGGGCATCATCTGTGAGCGCTGTGGCGTCGAGGTGACTCGCGCCAAGGTGCGCCGTGAGCGGATGGGCCACATCGAGCTGGCCGCACCCGTCACCCACATCTGGTACTTCAAGGGCGTGCCCTCGCGCCTGGGCTACCTGCTCGACCTGGCGCCGAAGGATCTGGAAAAGATCATCTACTTCGCCGCCTACGTGATCGTCGCCGTCGATGACGAGCTGCGCCACAACGAGCTCAGCACGCTCGAGGCCGAGATGGAGGTCGAGAAGAAGGCGGTCGCCGACCAGCGCGACGCCGACCTCGAGGCCCGCGCCCAGAAGCTCGAGGCCGACCTGGCCGAACTCGAGGCCGAGGGTGCCAAGTCCGACGTCCGCCGCAAGGTCAAGGACGGCGGCGAGCGCGAGATGCGTCAGCTGCGCGATCGGTCCCAGCGTGAGCTGGACCGGCTCGACGAGATCTGGACCACCTTCACCAAGCTGGCGCCCAAGCAGCTCATCGTCGATGAGGTGCTCTACCGCGAGCTGATCGACCGCTACGGCGAGTACTTCACCGGCGCCATGGGTGCGGAGTCCATCCAGAAGCTGATGGAGAACTTCGACATCGACGCCGAGGCCGAGAGCCTGCGGGAGACCATCCGCAGCGGTAAGGGCCAGAAGAAGCTGCGCGCGCTCAAGCGGCTCAAGGTCGTCGCGGCGTTCCAGACCAACGGCAACTCGCCGATGGGCATGGTGCTCGACGCCGTTCCGGTCATCCCGCCGGAGCTGCGCCCGATGGTTCAGCTCGACGGTGGCCGCTTCGCCACCTCGGACCTGAACGACCTGTACCGCCGCGTGATCAACCGCAACAACCGCCTCAAGCGACTGATCGATCTGGGTGCGCCCGAGATCATCGTCAACAACGAGAAGCGGATGCTGCAGGAGTCCGTCGACGCGCTGTTCGACAACGGCCGTCGTGGCCGTCCGGTCACCGGACCGGGTAACCGCCCGCTGAAGTCGCTGAGCGATCTGCTCAAGGGCAAGCAGGGCCGGTTCCGTCAGAACCTGCTCGGCAAGCGCGTCGACTACTCGGGCCGTTCGGTCATCGTGGTCGGCCCGCAGCTCAAGCTGCATCAGTGCGGTCTGCCCAAGCTGATGGCGCTGGAGCTGTTCAAGCCGTTCGTGATGAAGCGCCTGGTCGACCTGAACCACGCGCAGAACATCAAGTCCGCCAAGCGGATGGTCGAGCGTCAGCGTCCCCAGGTGTGGGATGTCCTCGAAGAGGTCATCGCCGAGCACCCGGTGCTGCTGAACCGCGCGCCCACCCTGCACCGCCTCGGCATCCAGGCGTTCGAGCCGCAGCTCGTCGAGGGCAAGGCGATCCAGCTGCACCCGCTCGTCTGTGAAGCGTTCAACGCCGACTTCGACGGTGACCAGATGGCCGTGCACCTTCCGCTGTCCGCGGAGGCGCAGGCCGAGGCCCGCATCCTGATGCTGTCCTCGAACAACATCCTGTCGCCGGCCTCCGGCCGGCCGCTCGCCATGCCGCGTCTGGACATGGTGACCGGCCTGTACTACCTGACCCGCCTCGAAGAGGGCGCGAAGGGCGAGTACAAGGCCGCGGGCAAGGACAAGGCCGAGTTCGCCGTTTACTCCTCGCCCGCCGAGGCGCAGATGGCGGTGGACCGCGGTGAGCTCACCGTGCGTTCGCTGATCAAGGTCCGGCTCACCCACCAGCGCCCGCCGAAGGACATCGAGGCGAAGCTGTTCCCGGAGGGCTGGAACCGCGGCGACGCGTGGCTGGCCGAGACCACCCTCGGTCGCGTGCTGTTCAACGAGCTGCTCCCGGCGGACTACGCGTTCATCAACGAGCAGATGCCGAAGAAGCGTCAGGCGACGATCATCAACGATCTGGCCGAGCGCTACCCGATGATCGTGGTCGCGCAGACCGTCGACAAGCTGAAGGACGCGGGCTTCTACTGGGCCACCCGTTCCGGCGTGACGGTCTCCATGTCCGACGTGCTCGTGCCGCCGGAGAAGACCGAGATCATGGAGCGCTACGAGGCGCTTGCCGATCAGATCGAGAAGAAGTACCAGCGTGGTGCGCTCGATCACCAGGAGCGCAACAACGCCCTGGTCAAGATCTGGCAGGAAGCGACCGAAGAGGTCGGTACGGCACTGCGTGCGCACTACCCGCCGGACAACCCGATCATCACGATCGTCGAGTCGGGCGCCACGGGTAACTTCACCCAGACCCGTACCCTCGCCGGTATGAAGGGCCTGGTGACGAACCCGAAGGGTGAGTTCATCCCGCGCCCGATCAAGTCCTCGTTCCGTGAGGGCCTGACCGTGCTCGAGTACTTCATCAACACCCACGGTGCGCGTAAGGGTCTGGCCGACACCGCGCTGCGTACCGCCGACTCGGGTTACCTGACCCGTCGTCTGGTGGACGTCTCGCAGGACGTGATCGTGCGCGAGCACGATTGCGCCACCGAGCGCGGCATCATCGTGCACATCGCCGACAAGCAGGCGGATGGCTCGCTCATCCGCGACGCGCACGTGGAAACCTCCGCGTACGCTCGCACGCTCGCTTCGGACGCGGTGGACGCCGACGGCAACCTCGTCATCGGTAAGGGCGCCGACCTCGGCGACCCGGCGATCGACGCGCTGCTCGGGGCAGGCATCACCGAGGTTCGGGTCCGCTCCGTGCTGACCTGCACCACCGGCACCGGTGTCTGCGCCACCTGCTACGGCCGTTCCATGGCCACCGGCAAGCTCGTCGATATCGGTGAGGCCGTCGGCATCGTCGCCGCGCAGTCCATCGGTGAGCCCGGTACCCAGCTGACCATGCGTACCTTCCACCAGGGTGGTGTCGCGGGCGATGACATCACCGGCGGTCTGCCCCGAGTGCAGGAGCTGTTCGAGGCCCGCGTGCCGAAGGGCAAGGCTCCGATCGCCGAGGTCAGTGGCCGGGTGCGGATGGAAGACGACGACCGCTTCTACAAGATCACCATCATCCCGGATGACGGTGGTGAAGAGGTTGTCTACGACAAGCTCTCGAAGCGTCAGCGTCTGCGTGTCTTCAAGCACGACGACGGCACCGAGCGTCTGCTCTCCGACGGTGACCACGTCGAGGTCGGCCAGCAGCTGCTGGAAGGCGCGGCGGATCCGCACGAGGTGCTGCGCATCATGGGTCCCCGTCAGGTGCAGATCCACCTGGTCCACGAGGTCCAGGAGGTCTACCGCTCGCAGGGTGTGTCGATCCACGACAAGCACATCGAGGTCATCGTGCGCCAGATGCTGCGTCGCGTGACGATCATCGATTCGGGTGCCACGGAGTTCCTGCCCGGTTCGCTCACCGAGCGGTCCGAGTTCGAGGCCTCCAACCGTCGCGTCGTCGCCGAGGGCAACGAGCCCGCGGCGGGTCGCCCGGTGCTGATGGGTATCACGAAGGCGTCGCTCGCGACGGATTCGTGGCTGTCGGCGGCGTCCTTCCAGGAGACCACTCGAGTCCTGACGGACGCGGCGATCAACTGCCGCTCCGACAAGCTCATCGGCCTCAAGGAGAACGTGATCATCGGCAAGCTGATCCCGGCCGGTACCGGTATCAACCGTTACCGCAACATCACGGTGCAGCCGACCGAAGAAGCCCGTGCCGCCGCGTACGCGGTGCCGTCCTACGACGACACCTACTACAGCCCGGACAGCTTCGGCCAAACCACCGGCGCCGCAGTCCCGCTCGACGACTACGGTTTCAGCGACTACCGCTGACCCGGTACCGCTCAACCACATCCGGCCCCCGCTCCCCTCGGAGCGGGGGCCGTTTGTGTTCTGGTAGCCGATCGGCCGGGGTGTCGAAAGAGTGATGGGAAATTTACTTTTGGGGGAATATTTTCTGTAAGAATATTTTCAATTGAAGGGGTTGGGTGGTGCGTGAGCGCGGCTGCGGCCTGCCGAATCCTGTTCCGCCCGTTGCGAAAGCGAGTCGCTTCATGCCCGAGCACCACCAGATCTTCGATCTCGGTGACTTCACCACGCAGCACGGCGCCACCTTGCGCGGCGCCTTCCTGGCGTATGCCACCTACGGCGAGCTCAATGCCGACAAGAGCAACGCGATCGTCTATCCGACGTGGTACTCCGGGCGACATTGGGACAACGAGTGGTTGATCGGCGCGGGCCTGGCGCTGGACCCGGCCGAGTATTTCATCATCGTGCCGAACATGCTCGGCAACGGCCTGTCCAGCTCGCCGAGCAACACCCTGCAACCCTACGATCGCGCGCGCTTCCCCGGCATCACCGTCTACGACCAGGTGGCCGCGCAATATCGTTTGGTGACAGAGCATTTCGGCATCGAGCGGCTCGCGCTGGTCACCGGCTGGTCGATGGGTGCGGGCCAGACCTATCAGTGGGCGGTGAGCCATCCGGAGATGGTCGAACGGATCGCCCCGTTCTGCGGCTCGGCCCGGACGAGCGTGCACAACAAGGTCTTCCTGGAGGGCGTGAAGGCGGCCCTGACCGCCGATTCCGCGTTCGCCGGCGGCTGGTACGGCGAGAACTGGCCGACCACCGGATTGCGCGCCCTGGCAAGGGTTTACGCGGGCTGGGGCTTCTCCCAGGCCTTCTACTGGGAGCACGAGTACGAGAAGCTCGGCTACACCTCGCTCGAAGACTTCCTCATCGGTTTCTGGGAAGGCTTCTTCCTCGACGACCGCGACCCCAACAACCTGCTGACCATGCTCTGGACCTGGCAGAACGCCGACGTCGGGCGCACCCCCGGCTTCGACGGCAACACCGAGGCCGCCCTCGCCTCGATCAAGGCGACCGCCCTGGTCCTGCCCGCCGAGAAGGACCTCTACTTCCCGCCGGAAGACGAAGCCTGGGCGGTCTCGCACATCCCCGACGCCGAACTCCGGGTCATCCCCGGCATCTGGGGTCACTTCGCCGGCCACGGCACGAACCCGGACGACACCCGGTTCATCGACACCGCGCTAGCCGACCTACTAGGTAAACCCGGTGGCCTGGCCTGATTCCGGGCCGTGCATTACACATTCGCGGTCGCGCTCGGCGCACTGCTACTCATCGGCATCGTCGTGCTCGCGGCCTGGGATGATCTGCGCGATCGAGGCGAAGACACTTCCGGCCAGTCCGACGAGGAGCGGATAAAGCATCGCTGAGGGTTCATGCGAGAGTCATCGCGACGTCGGCGGCGACCGTCACAATGGAGGCATGCGTCGAACGTATGCGGTGGGCGTCGCGACGATCCTGCTGGCCGGTGTCCTGAACGTGGGTGCGGCGTCGGCGGACGGGCCGCCGGCGCCGTTCGATCTCCAGGCGCATCGTGGTGGAGCAGCGCTGGTGGTGGAGAACACGTTGCCCGCCTTCGCGAATGCCCTGGAGCTCGGCGTCAGCACGCTGGAACTGGACGTGCAGATCACCGAGGACGGGTTCGCGGTGGTGACCCATGACCGTGACCCGAGTCCGGACAAGTGTGTCGATACGCTGCCCGCCTTCCTGGGTGACCCGAAGTTCCCGTATGTGCCGGGCACCAGGTTCATCAGAGATCTGACCTTGGCGCAGGTGCGCACCATCGATTGCGGTTCGAAGCGATCAGCCGCCTTTCCGGAGCAACGGACGGCGCCGGGCGCCCGAATGCCCTTGCTGTCCGAGGTTTTCGACCTTGTGCACGCCTATCACGCCGATGAGGTCATGCTGAATGTCGAATCCAAGGTCGAAGCCGGAGCGCCGGAACAAACCGCGCCGCGTGAGCAGTTCGTGCAAGTGATCGCCGCGGAAGTGCGACGCGCACGTCTCGAAAACCAGGTCACCATCCAAAGTTTCGACTGGGGCTCGCTCATGCGCATGCGCGAGGTGGCACCGGAATTGCCCCTCGTCGCCTTGACCAACGGACAGCAATTCCTCCAGGAAGGCCGGCCCGGCGCTTCCCCGTGGTTGGGCGGCATCGACATCGATGACTTCCCCGGTTCGCTGCAGCAGAAATTCGTCAGCGCGGCAGCCTCTTTCGGCGCCGACGCGGTGTCACCGGTGCACGGCGACCCACAAGGCGGCAGCGTCGAGGACCCCGGCTACCAGCCCTTCACCACCGGCACTCTGGTCCAAGCCGCCCACCAGCACGGAATGCGCGTCGTGCCGTGGACCGTCGACGATCGGCCCACCATGGCGGCACTGCTGGACCTCGGCGTGGACGGCCTCATCACCAACCGCCCAGACCTGTTGCGCACCATCCTCGCCGAACGCGGCTACCAACTGCCGAAGGCCTACGCCCGGCCTTGAGTCCCCCGCATGGACAACCCGCACGCCACACGGTATGAAATTAGAACACGTTTCAGTTACTGGTGGGAGATGCGATGGACACAGCGGCCATGGGCGAATTGGTGATGGCAGGGTTCCAGAAGCTGGGGTTCATCCAGTACACCGGGATCGAGGGCGTGGAGTTCGACGCGGGCCGCAACGTGGTGCGGATGGCGCCGCGGCCCGAGCATCTGAATCACAACGGTGACCTGCACGCGGCCGTGTTGTTCGGGCTGGCCGAAACCGCCGCCATGGGCGCGGCGGTCTCGGGCATCGTCGACCTGATGGGGGAGACCTTCATCGTGGCCAGGGACGGCCGAATCGAATACCGGGCGCGGGCCAAAGGCGACGCGGGACCGTATCTCGCGACGTCCGAGCTGTCCGGCGAGGTACTGCGACAGGTGCGCGCGGATATCGCGGCACAGGCATCGATCGACCTGGAAGTTCCGGTGAACATCACCGACCACGCCGGAAAGTCCGTCGCCGCAGCGGCATTCACCGCCGTCATCCGCCCGCGCAGATAGGTGGTGCGCTCGGCGACCGAGCGCACCCATCGCTCAGCGCTCGCTGTCGAGCATGGCCATCTGTTCGGCGGCATACCGTTCCCCGGCGATTTGATCGCTGGGCACCGCGGCCTCGATGGTCGCCAACTCGTCCGTGCTCAGCGAGACATCCAGCGCGCCTGCGGCTTCGGCCCAGCGTGCGCGCCGGCGCGCGCCGACGATCGGCACGATGTCCGCGCCGCGGGTCAGCACCCACGCGATGGCCAGCTGGGCGACCGAAACATCCTTGCCTGCGGCGATTTCGGCCAGCGCGTCGACCAGCTTCAGATTCCGGCTGAGGTTCTCGCCTTGGAAGCGCGGGCTGTGCGCCCGGAAATCGTTGGCGGCGAACGTGGTTCCCGCCTGCACCGAGCTGCTGAGCAGCCCGCGGGACAGCACGCCGTAGGCGGTGATGCCGATGCCGAGTTCCCGGCACAGCGGCAGGATCTGCGCCTCGATGCCGCGCGAGATCAGCGAGTACTCGATTTGCAGATCGGCGATCGGATGCACCGCCGCGGCCCGCCGGATGGTGTCGGCGCCGACCTCGGACAGCCCGACGTGCCGGACATACCCCGCCTCGATCAGTTCGGCGATCGCGCCCACGGTGTCCTCGATCGGGACGTTCGGATCGAGCCGGGCCGGCCGGTAGACATCCACATAGTCGACCCCGAGCCGCTGCATGCTGTAGACGAGGAAGTTGCGCAGGGCCTCGGGCCGGGTGTCCACGCCGCCCCAGGCGCCCCCGGGTCCGCGCAGCGCACCGAACTTCACGCTGAGCACCACATCCTCGCGCGCCCGCTCGGCGATCGCTTTGCCGATCAGTAGCTCGTTGTGTCCGGCGCCGTAGAAATCGCCGGTATCGATCAGGTTCGCGCCGGAATCGAGCGCGGCGTGGATGGTGGCGGTGGATTCGGCGTCGTCCGCCGCGCCGTACATGCCGGACATTCCCATCGCCCCGAGCCCGATCCGGCCGACGGCCGGGCCGGTCTTACCGAGCTGAACTGTGGAGATCTTCGATGTCGTCATAGGACAAGCCTGAACCTCCCGCGGCGGATCCGGCAGAGATCGCCGATCGGGGGACTGCCGATCCCTGGCTCCGCGGCCCGATCCGGGGGACAGTGGAGGCATGGACCGCACCGAGCTCGCCGACTTCCTCCGTCGCCGCCGGGAGCAGCTGACCCCGGCCGACGTGGGGTTGCCACCCGGTGCCCGGCGGCGCACCCCTGGTCTGCGCCGGGACGAGGTGGCCTTGCTCGCCGGTATGTCGACGGACTATTACACCCGCCTGGAACAGTCCCGCGGCCCGCGGCCGTCCACCCAGGTGCTCGCGTCGCTGGCCCGTGCCCTGCGGTTCAGCAGCGACGAACGCGATCACCTCTACCATCTGTGCGACCACGCGGCGCCGGTCCGCGAGCAGTCCGACAAGCACGTCGGGCCCGGGCTGATGCACCTGCTGGCCAAGCTGGACGACACCGCCGCCACCGTGATCACCGACCTCGGTGAGGTGCTCGTGCAGAACCGCATGCACACCCTGCTGCTCGGTGACCTGGCGAATCGGCGCGGCTGGGAACGCTTCTACGCCTTCCGCTGGTTCACCGACGTCGAGTCGCGCGCGGCCTTCCCCGAGGAAGACTGGGATCGGCTGGGCCGCAAGCACGTTGCCGATCTGCGTGCGACCGCCGCGCGCCGGGCCGGCGACGCGGACATCACCGAATACATCGCGAAACTTCGTTCGGTCAGTACGGAATTCGACGTGCTCTGGGACGAACACCAAGTGGCGGTGCGCCTTTCGGACACCAAGCGAATCCAGCATCCCCAGGTCGGCCTGGTGGACACGATCTGCGAAACGCTGCTCACTCCGAACGCCGCTCAGCGCCTGCTGGTCTACCTGCCACAGCCGGGCACGGACGCCGCCGAGAAACTGGACCTGCTGCGCGTCATCGGAACCCAGACCTTGGACTCCGCCGTCGAAATCGAGGATCGCGCACCCCGCCGGTGACTCGGTGGTCTCGATCGCTTCGCGTCGCGGCTAGCGGACGCCTGCCGCTCCCGGATCAGGGTGCGCCGGAGACGTAATCGAGCGCCGCGTCGATCGCCGGCTGACCGCCGGCCATCGCGAGTCCGGCCGCCGCGCCGATCGCCGCGCCCAGCAGCGTGGTGATCGGCACGGTGATGAAGTCGATGACGAACAGCCCGAGCGGGAACCCGACCACGAAGCCGATCGCGGCGCCGATTCCCGCGCCCGCCAGCACGATCGGCATCGCCTTCTCGACCTCGGCGAAGAAGCGTTCCTGGCTGCTCACGTCGCGCAGCGGCGCCTGCGACATGTGGTCGGGCACCAGGGTGAGCCGATGACCGGCCTCCTCGATGACCGGATTCAGCGCCACCCGCTTGTCGCCGACGCGCAGGGCCATCGGTAAGGCGGCGACGACGCTGCCGTCGCGATCGGTCAGCGTGACCACCCGGCCGTCGTGGATCAGTTCGAAGCGTCCGTCCTGGATCGTCGTCACCGCGGCGCGCCTATCCTCGGATGCGGCGACCTGGTAGGCGATGTCGGCGAACGACCCCCGCACGTCGAGTGCGGTGTCGGGTGTGGCGGTGGCGGGATCCGCGTGCGTGGCGCTCGTGCTGATGACGGTGGCCGCCAAGGCCAGCAGTGCGGTCGCGGTGATTCTGGAGAATCTCATCGTGCTCTTTCGGTAGCGCTGCCCCCTGCGCAGTGTGTTCGTCGGCGACAGTATCAGGCGCGGACGAGTACGGCTCGTCGTTCGGGCGCAAGACAACTCGGCTCAGAGCTCGAGTTCGTTACTCAATCGACGCAGATATCCGGCGAATCGCTGCCGATCGACGTCGTCCCAGTCGGCGGTGAGCTCGGTGAAGACCTGGCGTTGCCAGTCGCGGGCCTCGGCGAGCAGGCGCTCGCCGCTGGCGGTCAGTGTCAATGCCGTTCGGCGCCGGTCGTGTTCGGATTCCGCGCGGGAGAGAAAGCCCGCCGCCGTCGCATCCCGCACCATCCGGCTCGCGCCCGAATGGTCCAGTCCCAGTTGGTGTGACACCGAGGTGATGGTGGCCTCGGCGGCCTGTTCGACGGTGGCCGCCACCGCCTCGACCACCTGGACGTGCTGGGCGTGCCGCAGCTCGTCGGGGAGATCTGCCGACGTTCGGTTGATCCAGCGCCGTGACCAGAATCGAACCAGCCGAAACAGTGCCGGTCCGCCGTCGGCGGCGGCTCCAGGCTTGGCGGTTGCCCGTCTGCTCATGCCGTCAGCCTAACCGGTCGCGAGCAATCGTATGCGATACGCATGTATATTTGTATGCGAATCGCATGTATCAGGAGGTAATCGTGACCGTCGTCTTGAATCACACGATCGTGCCCGCGGTGGACCGGCGAACTGCCGCAACGTTTTTCGCCGACCTGCTGGGTCTCGAAGTGGGCGCACCCACCGGGCCGTTCACGCCGGTACAGGTGAACGCCGATCTCACCCTCGACTTCGACGACCGTGGCCGCGTCGAGCCGGGCCACTATGGGTTCCTCGTAGACGACGAGACCTTCGACGCGGTACTCGAACGGCTGAACCGGTGGCCCGCCGTCGACTACGGCTCCGGTCCGCAACACGGTTGGGACCGGGCCGTCAACCATCTGGGCGGGGGCCGCGGCGTCTATGTCCACGCCCCCGACGGTCACAGCTACGAGCTGTTCACCGCCGTCCCGTAACCCTCGTCCGAATCAGGTTCTGGCCGGACCGATCCGGCGCTTGCGCGGCTTGAGATGCAGTCCGGGCAGCGGCGGGGCGGGGATGCGCTGCTCGGGCGGGTGACCCGCGATATCGGCGAAGCGCCCGAGATCGTGATTCTCCCAGTCGTTTCGGGCCGCCACGATCTCTTCGTGGCTGCGCCCGACGAAGTTCCACCACATCACCAGTTCCTCGCCGAACGGCGCGCCGCCGATGAGCGCGAAATGCGCTCCGGCACTGCTGCTCAGCGAGATCTCGTCGCGATCGGTGCCGAGGTAGAGCAGCGGACCCGCGCTCAGCGGCGTGCCGTCGACCATCACCTCACCCTCGATCACCATCAACGCGTGCTCGAACCCGCGCTCCAGCGCGAGGGTGGCCTCGCCCGGCTCCAGCCGCACGTCCGCGCCGACGATCGGCGTGTATGCGGTTGCGGGCGAGGTGATTCCGGCCAGCGTGCCGATCAGCACGATGGCGCGCAGGCCCGGCGCCGAATAGACCGGCAGTTCACGATGCTGCTCGAAGTGCGGATCGATCCCGGTCTTGTTGCCGGGCAAGGCGATCCACAGTTGCAAACCGTGTCCCGCGTGCGCACCCGCGACCTTGTATTCGGAATGCGCGATGCCGCGCCCCGAGGTCATCAGATTCAGCTGCCCCGGCTCGATCTCCACATCGGAGCCCACCGAGTCGCGGTGCCGGATCCGCCCGTCGAACGGCCAGGTCACCGTTTGCAGGCCGATGTGCGGATGCGGATCGATATCCGGCGACGCCCCGGTATCGGTGACCGTCGGCGACCCGAAGTGATCCAGGAAGCACCACGCCCCGACCGTCGGCAGATCTCGCTGCGGCAGCACCCGTTCCACGAAGACGCCGCGCACGCCGCCGAGCGGCACCTCACGCGAGGGATAGAGCTCCGCGACCGGACCCGGGCCTGGCGCCGGCTCGCACAGCGCCTCCGCCGGATGCGGATCCAGGTCGCTCACCGGGTGATGCCCTTACCGATGACATGCGCGTCGTACTGCGGGTGCTTGTCCAGGTAGGTCCGGATGAACGGGCACAGCGGCCGGATCGCCCGCTTGCGCTCGACCGCGTCCTCGATGGCCTGCTTGGCCAGGACGCTGCCGAGCCCCTTGCCGGAGAACGCGCCGTCGATCTCGGTGTGGGTGAACACCGTCTCGTCGTCGCGCTCCTCGTACTCGGCGAACCCGGCCAGGTCGCCGCCGTAGAACACCTCGTACCGGTGCTTCTCGTCGTTGCGGACAACCTTGGATTCCGAGGCGGCTGTGGTCATGGTCGACTTCTCCTTCGATGCGCGTACCGGATGTCTGCTGAGGACCGACACGCGATTGAACGCGCCGATCGTGGTGGCGGCCCAGACGACCACAGAGAGTTGGTCGTCGGTGAGAACCTTGCGGGCGAGCGCGTACTCACGCTCCAGCGTGTGCTCGTCCGGCAGCGTCGCGGTGGCCTCGGCCAGCCCGAGCGCGGCCTGTTCCAGTGGTGAATACAGCTCGGTGCGCCGCCACGCGGGCAGCACGGCGATTTGCTGTTCGGTATTCCCGGCGGCGAGCGCGGCGCGATGATGGGTGTCCAGGCAGAAGGCGCAGCCGCTGATCTGGGAGACCCGCAGGTTGACCAGCTCGATGAGCTTGCGATCAAGGCCGGCCGCGGCGGCCGCGGCGTGTACTTCGTTCGCGACCCGGATGAGGGCGCGGAACGCGGCGGGCGTCTGCTTGTCGATCCAGACGCGGTCGTGCGGGGCATCGGGCTTCACTCCATTGGATGGTAGTAGCCCGAGCGGGGGGACACCCGGTGGGGTCGGGTTTAAACGGACCGGGGTCCGAGTCCATTTACGGCGGCATACAGAACTCGTAGAGATCGTCCGCGACTGCTGTCGCGGGCCCGCGCGCGGGGCAAATATGGAGATCCGTCGAAGGAGAAAACGTCATGAGGTTCCGCAACCGCACCGCCCCCACCCTGGTCGCCGCCTGCCGCCGCAGCGCGCACCGCATCTGGGCCAGGCAGGATCTCACCCCGCAGGAGCGCGCGAATCTCATGGTCGGCTGGACCCCGCCGGCCATTATCAGCGCCTCGCTGGGCGGGCGCACGTTCCACTGACCCGCCGCGGCCCCGGCGATCCGAACTCGGGTCGCCGGGGCCGCGTGCGCATGTCTAGATCTCGGCGAATCGCCGCAGATTGAACGGCTCGACCAGAATCTGATCCAGCGCCGCCGCGCACTGCTTCAGATGCGGGGTCTCGAAATGCGTCGCCAAGGCCTCGGCGTCGACCCATTCCTCGAGCAACACCACCCGGCTCGGATCGGTCGGGTGCAGGTACAGCTCATAGGCGAGGCAGCCGCTCTCGGCGAGGGTCGGCTCGATCATGTTCTGCAACACCTCGCGCAGCTCGGCCTCGTGGCCGGGCTTGGCGGTGAAGCGGACATTGAGCGTCAACGTGGACACGGTGGAACTCCTGATCTGTTGTGGTGCTTGCTAAACCTTGATCTCTTCGCTGTCCCGCACGGTGATCGTGGCGGGCCGGGCCAGCTGTGCCTTGCCCTCGTAGATGTCGATCTTGTAGTCCAAAACGGCCACGGTCTGTCGCAGTTCGTCGATTTTGGCGAGCACCTCGGCGCGGGTTTTGCGGAACATCTCCAGCCGCTCGGGGAACGTCGATTCCCCTTCGCGCACCAGCTCGGCGTAGCGGACCATGTCGGCCACCGACATCCCCGTGGTTCGCAACCGCCCGATCAGCGCGAGCCACTCCAGGTCGCGATTGCTGAACCGCCGCTTTCCCGCGTGATCGCGCCCGATGTAATCCATCAGCCCGATCCGCTCATACCAGCGCAACGTGTCCCGGCTCAGCCCCGACCGCTCGGCCACCTCGCCGATCGAATATCGAGGCTGCTCCCACTCCGCACCCCGCTGATTCAACGCGGCTTCACCCACGACACTCACCTTCCCGTAGAACACCGACGACGCTACCCACCTGGAGTCCACTCCAAGCAACTCCAATGTACGTAAAAACCATGGTCGGCCTCCGGCTGACTCTGTATCTTGCGTGGGACACTGGGAGCTGACCAGGGGTGGGACGAGCTGAGGAGCGAGGGTGACGGCACTTCCGGAACCAGGGCAGCTGCTGACGATTGCCGACTACATGGCGCTCGGGGAAGACGACGAGCGTTGCCGTAGGGAGCTGCAAGAGGGGGTACTCACCATTACGCCGTCGCCGACGCCGGACCACAACATTGCCAGCGGTGATCTGTATGCCCAGGTGAAACCTCAGCTGCCCGCTGACTTGGTCGCCGTGCAGGATGTCGACCTCAATTTGCAGTTGGTTCCTGAGGACGGGCCCGCCACAGTCCGTCGGCCAGATCTTGTTGTGGTCGAACGAAGTGAACGCAAACGTGTCCATTCCGAAGGTGGAATCCTTCGAGCGTCCGCAACCCATCTTGTCGTCGAGATTGTCTCGCCGGGCTCACGGCGAACGGACTACGTCATGAAGCACAGCGAGTACGCCGACGCCGGAATACCGCACTACTGGATCATCGATCTGAATCCGCCGCTCAGCCTGGCGGCGTTCCGGCTGACCGAGGAACTCGGTTACGTCGATGATGGCGAGGTGACCGACGAGTTCAAGACCACCTCGCCGTGCCCGCTGACAATCCAATTGAGCCAGTTGAACGAGTTGGACTGATTGCGTCGCGCTCGAGCCCGGCAATGCTAGTTCCCGCGGAATCGTAGAGTCGCGTCGGGTCGAACGTCCGCCCTCACTCCTTCTTCGGCAATTCCTGTACCGCCCACTGGTTCCCGTCGGGATCGGCGAAGTAGGTGAAGTTGCCCCAGCTCAGCGTTTCCACCGGCTTCGCGTCGACACCGGCGGCGACCAATTGCTGATAGGCCTCCTCAGCGCTGGAGACCACAATCTGCATCCCGCGCACGCTCCCCGGCGCGGCTTCGGTGATGCCCTCCCCGATGCAGATCGAGCACGCCGACCCCGGCGGCGTGAGCTGGACGAAACGCAGGTTCTCATTCACCCGGTGATCGTGGTCGGCGTTGAATCCGATCTTGGTGTAGAAGTCTTTCGCGCGATCCACGTCGGTGACGGGAATCGCGATGAGCTCGATTTTCCAATCCATCGCCCGAGCATCTCACCGGTCACCGACAAAGTCCTGGGTTCCGGCCTACCCTGGGGACATGCCTGGTAAGGACGTCAACCGGATCAGGGCCCGCTCGGCTCTGGCAACGGTCAAGGAAAGCCCGGTGATCACCGCCATCGCGGTGGCGCCGGTGGTACTCGCACTCGCCGTCGTGTGGTGGCTGCTCGGCGGGTTCGCCGCGTTCGTGCTGCTGGTCGTGCTCGGCGCGGTCGTGGTGGTCGGCGGCAAGTTGCTGCGCTGAGCGCGCCTTCAGCGGGGGATGTGGAAACGCACCAGCTCTCCGGTTCCCGGATCGACCTGTGCCCACGGCCGGTCGAATTCGAGTACGGCCAGCGCCGAGGTGGGGAACTTGCGACTGAGCTCGATGGCGGGCGCCGAACTTCGATTGCTCGCCAATTCCCATGCCGTCCACGGCATTCCGGGCGCGTGCCCGATCACCAGCAGGGTCGCGACGTCGTCGTCGCTGAGCTGGACCAGCTCGATCAGGCTCTGCGGGGACGCCTCGTAGATGCCCGCCTCGTAGACCACCGGCGCGTCGATCCCGGTGGCGGCGAGGGTTTCCCGGGTGCGCGTCGCGGTGGAGCAGCGCACCGCGTCGATCGGCGGTTGCGTCTCGCGCAGCCACGCGCCGGCCAGCCCGGCCTCGCGTTGTCCGCGCGGCGCGAGCGGTCGTTCGTGGTCACCGACACCGTCGGGATAGGCCGACTTGCCGTGCCGCATGAGGATCAGAGTCCGCACCATGGAGATACCGTAAGGCCTCCGGTCGCATGGCCTCGAACACACTCGAGGCAAACTGAAAGCGGCGTCACATCGCGGTGGTTCCGCGGCGTGCCGTTTTTGTCCACCTCTGCCCACCGGGTGGCCTACAGCCCACGTACATCTTCGAGGATCTGCACAATATGGCCTACGTAATCACGCAGCGTTGTTGCAACGACGCCAGCTGCGTTTCCGAGTGCCCTGTCGATTGCATCCGTCCGACCCCGGATCAACCGGAGTTCGCGACGACCGAGATGCTCTACATCGACCCCGACACCTGTATCGACTGCGGTGCGTGCGTCGATGCGTGCCCGGTCGAGGCGATCTTCTCCGAAGACGACCTGACCGCATCGCTGGCCAGATACCGCGAGATCAATGCCGCCTATTTCGAACGGCATCCGCTCGAGTCGAACTTCGACCCGATCATCACCCCGCCCCGGCCGCCGAAGGAACTCGGCACCCTGCGGGTCGCGATCGTCGGAGCCGGGCCGGCGGCCTGCTACGCCGCCGACGAGCTGCTCCGCCGGGCCGACGTGGAGATCGAGATGTTCGACCGGGTGCCGACCCCGTGGGGTCTGGTCCGGGCGGGCGTGGCTCCCGATCATCCCGGCACGAAAACGGTGTCGAGCCTGTTCGAGTCCGCGTTCCGGCGTGAGACCCTGCAGTACTACCTGAATGTCGAGGTAGGCACGCACATCTCGCACGAGGAGCTGCTGAAGCACCACCACGCGGTGATCTACGCGGTCGGCGCGTCGACCGACCGCCGCCTCGACGTGCCGGGCGAGGATCTGCCGGGCAGCCACTCGGCCACCGAGTTCGTCGCCTGGTACAACGGCCACCCCGACTTCGCGGACCGGCAGTTCGACCTGTCCGGCGAGCGGGCGGTGATCGTCGGCAACGGCAACGTCGCGTTGGACGTCGCCCGCGTGCTGACCGTCGACCCGGACGAGCTGGCCAAGACCGACATCGCCGACCACGCGCTGGACGCCCTGCGGCGCAGCAATATTCGCGAGGTGGTCGTGCTCGGCCGCCGCGGTCCGCTGCAGGCGGCGTACACGTCGTCGGAATTCCTGGCACTGGCCCACCTCGACGGCATCGACGTCGTCGTCGACGAGTCCGACCTCGCGCTCGATCACGCCAGCCAGGCGCTGCTCGACGACCCGGACATCGAACCGTCGCTGAAGCTCAAGTACACCCTGGCCGAGGAATACGCCGGCGCGCCGCGCGACCCGAGCCACAAGCGGATCGTCTTCCGCTACCTGGCCTCGCCGACCGCGCTCACCGGCACCGAGCACGTCGAGGCGATCGAGTTCGCGCACAACGAATTGTTCGAGGACAACGGCCAATTGGTGGCCCGGGCGACCGAGCGCACCGAGCGGATCGAGGCCGCGCTGGTGCTGCGTTCCATCGGTTACCGCGGCGCGGCCGTCGCCGACCTCCCGTTCGACGAGCGGCGCGGCGTCCTGCCGAACGAGCACGGCCGGGTGCTCGGCACCGACGGCACCCCGCTGCCCGGCGTGTACGCCAGCGGCTGGATCAAGCGCGGCCCGCGCGGCGTCATCGGCTCGAACCGGACCGACGCCGAGGAAACGGTGGAGAACCTGATCGCGGACTTCACCAGCGGCAAACTCGGTGCGCCCGAGGCGAATCGCGCGGCGCTGAAGGCGTTGCTCGGCGAGCGGCAGGGCGATCTGGTGGATCGGGACGGCTGGCGGGCGATCGACCAGGCCGAGAAGGCCGCGGGCAAGTCCGCGGGGCGGCCGCGGGTCAAGTTCACCACGCGGGAGGACCTGCTGAAGGCCGCCCGCGGCTGACCGAGCCGGTCGGCCGGATCTGCGAGGTTCCGGCCGACCGTTGCCTATTCGGGCGGCAGCGGCATGATGCGGACGACGGTGGTGGTCGTCCCGCCGACCACGAACCACAGTCGAAGCACCGGCCGTCCCGTGCGATCACCCGGCTCGAACCGGCTGCGGACGGTCACGTGCTGGCGCGCGAGCACCGGCGCGACGTACTCGATGACCGCGCGATGCGGACCGGCGAGCAGCTTCGGGTAGTCGACCATGAACTGTTCCACCGCCTGCCAGTAACAGGCGTTGTTGACGTGGTTGTACTGGTCGATGTCGGTCGCGCGCACCGGAAACGGCATGTCCGTGTCCGACTCGGACGGCGAGGTGTCGGTCAGGTACGGGCGCCAGCGCAGGCGATGCTCCTGCGTGGTCTGCGCCAGGTAGGCCAGGCCCTCGTCGCTGATCCGCGCGGGCATCCCGGTCGACTCGCTGATGTTGATCCAGAACCCCTCGGTCTCGATCAACCCGCCGTTCGAGCTGGTCACCCGCACTCGCATATTCGTCCAGCGGGTCGACATCGCCGAGCACCAGCGCAGCAACTGCACCTCGTCCGGCCACAGGATCGGCCGGATCACGTCGATCACCGTGCGCCGCACGATCCAGTTCGGATCGGTCCGGTTCAGGAACGTCTTGTGCAGGTTCTCCCAGGCGATGTCCTGCAGGTAGCGGGCGATGGCATCGAAACGCAGCCGGTCGTAGGGGTCCACATCGCCAGCCCGGATGGGCCACGCCGAAGCAAAGCCCATGCCCTCCTGGGGAAGCGGGGCGAGTGGCTGATCGAGTGACACTGGTGCTCCTCGCGCTGCACGGTGTGCCGCGTTCTTCGTGTGGTGCTGTTATGAGACGACTTTACGGGTCGTACGTCACACCATCGCGCCGAGTGCGTAGGTAGCCGCCGGTATGTCCGCGAACAACGCCGCTACCAGGCATCATGGACGCCATGACCGATTCGGATCTGCCTGGCAAACTCGGCAAACCCGCTGAACGGGCCTTGGCCGCGGCAGGCATCCGCGACCTCGACGACCTCACCTCTTGGACCGAGCGCGATCTCGCCGCGTTGCACGGGGTGGGCCCGATCGCCGTCACCAAACTCCGCGCCGCCCTGGCCGCGCGCAACCAAACCTTCGCCTGACCGCCGCACCGGATTCCGGTCACCGTCAAGACGTGTCACATGTACCCCGGTACGATCCCCGGAACAGGCATGACAGGGGAGGAACACGGGTGAAGCCGCTCGGCCGACACGACCCGCGCGCGGCCGGCCGGCACCAGTTGATCGCGCTCATCGGTCAGGGTGCGATGGGGCGGGTGCTGCTCGGACGTTCGCCCGACGGACGTCTGGTGGCGGTCAAGATGATTCACCGTCACCTGGCGCGGAATCCGGAGTTCCGGGCCCGCTTCCGGCTGGAAGTGCAAGCCTCCCAACGCGTTACCGGCGCCTACACCGCGGCGGTGATGGATGCCGATCCGGAAGCCGGAGAGCCTTGGCTGGCCTCGGTTTTCGTCCCCGGGCCGTCGCTGCGTGCCGCCGTCGATCAGTACGGTCCGCTGCCGCTCGGCGGATTGCGCCTGCTGACCGCGGGTCTCGGTTCCGCGCTCGTGGAAATCCATCGGGCGGGCATGATCCACCGGGACCTGAAACCGTCGAATGTTCTTCTCGCGCAGGATGGTCCGCGCGTCATCGATTTCGGCATCGCCCGTGCGCTGGAAGCCGACCCGCAGATCACCAGCACCGGAACACTCGTGGGTTCGCCGGCCTTCATGTCACCGGAGCAGGCGTCCGGGCACGAACTCGGCGCGGCCAGTGACGTCTTCTCGGTCGGCGCGATGCTGGTCATGGCGGCGACCGGGGAGAGCCCGTTCCTGGGCGCGTCGGCGCCGCAGACCTTGTACAACGTTGTGCACAACCACGCGGACACGAGTCGCGTGCCCGCGCCGCTGCGACCCCTCGTGGATGCCTGCCTGGACAAGGATCCCGCGCGTCGTCCGGACCCGAGGCAGTTGATCGACTCGGTGGTGTCGATCAGCGGCCGCTCCGGGTGGCCGACGGAAATCCGTCAGCAGGTTGCCCGGGATCGGGCGGAGGCCGAGCGCTGGGTGGAGGCCGGCGGCGCGGTGCCGGATGAATCGCCTCGGCATACCGTGAGATGGGTTGCCGCAGTGGTGGTTCCGCTGCTGGTGGTGGCCGGTTCGATCACCGCCTTTCTGCTCGGCCGCGGCGACCCGCCCGCCGACCCGCTGGCGAACCGCACGCTGGAACTGACCGACGAACAGTTGCGGCTCACCGACACCTGCGCGTTGCTCGGCAATGATGTCGTCGGGAAAGTGGGCCAGCCGGTCAAACCGGAGCTGGCGGACTCGTCGGTGTGTGGCACGAAATTCGTCGCCACCGACGGACGGCAGGCGCAGCTGACCGTGGCGGTCGGGACCGCGGTCGCCGGAAAGCCACTCGGCGAGCGGGTCGCGGGTCGATCGATGCTGGACACCACGGCCGGCCCGCGATCGTGCGGGCGGGCCGTCGCGGTCCGCGATCAACCGGCACTCGGCGTCGAAGTGCGGATCAGCGACGCGGACGGGGACACCTGCACGCCGGCCACCGACGCCTTGACCGCCATCGTTACCAGGCTCGTCACGAATGCGCCGAGCGTGAACCCGCCGAAACAGTCTGTGGTGCGGTTGATTCCGTGTGAGTCCCCGGATCGGAATGTGCTCGACTCGCGGGTGGGCGCGGCCGTACCCGCTGCGCCGATCGACGCGCACACCTGCACATGGGCGGGTGTGCCCTTTGTTGTCACGGTGCACACCGCCGAGGGCAAACGCGTCGATCTGGACCCGAAATACACCAGGTTCCTGGTAAACAGCGGCCCACTGGGTGACTTACCCGCTGCCCGCCGTATAGATTCCGACGGCACGTGTGCGACCTACCATTTGGTGCGGCCGACCATCGAAGATCGAGGAGAACAGATCGCCGTGACCGCGCGACCGACCGCCCCCGGCGCTGCCGAGGCAGCCTGCGCCGCTACCGAATCAGTCCTCGGCGGTGTCGTGGCTCGACTGAGGAGCCTGTGATGGTGACTCCCCTCGACCCCGTCGAGCCCAAGCAGATCGGCAGATACCGGCTGCTGGGCGAGCTCGGCTCCGGTGGTATGGGCCGCGTCCTGCTCGGCGTCGGCCCGGATGGCCGCCTGGTCGCGATCAAACAGGTGCACCAGCACCTGGTGACCGAGGAGGACTTCCTGCCCCGGTTCCGCCGCGAGGTGCGGACCTCCGCGCAGGTCTCGGGCGCCTTCACCGCCGCCGTGGTCGACTTCGACGTCGAATCGGAAAATCCCTGGCTCGCTTCTGTTTTCGTGCCTGGTGTACCGCTGGACAGGGCGGTCAAGGAGTACGGCCCGCTCACCCAGGACGAATTGCACAAGCTGGCGATCGGACTCGCGTCGGCGCTGCAGGCCATTCACGGCGTCGGACTGATCCACCGGGATCTCAAGCCCGCCAACGTGATTCTGGCCGAGGACGGCCCGCGGGTGATCGATTTCGGGATCGCGCGCGCGGTCGAGGGCCGCTCCGAGCTCACCCACACCGGCTCGATCATCGGTTCGCCCGCGTTCATGTCCCCGGAACAGGCGCAATCGCTGCCGCTCACCCCGGCCAGCGACATGTTCTCCCTCGGTGCCGTGCTCGCGATGGCGGCGGGCGGGTCGAGTCCGTTCGCCGGGTCGTCGCTGCCGCACACCCTCTACAACATCGTGCACACCGATCCCGATTTGAGCGGATTACCCTCCGAGGTAAGGGAATTGGTGTCGCCGTGCCTGAGCAAGGACCCGAAGGACCGGCCGACGCCCGCCCAGCTCCTCGACTTCCTCGGCCCGCTGCCGCCGCAGCACCGGCCCTGGTCGGCTCAGGTGCACAAGGCGATCGGCGAACAGGAGGCGCAGATGTCGGCGTTGCTCGCCGACCCGGACGCCACGCAGATCATCGGCGCCGAACCCGCACGCTTCGCGGACTCGCCCAGCGTCGACGCCTTCGAGCGGCGGCTGCAAGCACTCGTCGAGATCCAGCGGGAAAGTTCGCTGCGCAGGCGGCGCAAGCGTGCCCTGATCGGCGCGTCGGCGGTGGTGGCCCTGATCGTCGCCGTGGTCGCGGGCACGGCGCTGTTCGGCGGCGACGACGAGGAGCCGGCCGCGCCGGCGGTGAATCCGCTTGCGGCACTGAATCTCACGAAGCTACGGTCGATCGATCTGTGCGGCGCGGCGAAAGAGCCGCTGGTCTCGTCCCTGGGGGAGTGGACGAAGGCGCCGAGTTCTGCGCAATGGGGCACCTGCGCGGGCGAATCGGGCGGATACCAGTTCGACTTCGATATCAAGCGCGTCGAGGGCTACCGGGACAACGGTAAGAAGGTCGCGGGTGTCCCGGTACTGGAGGATGTGACCAGCGGAAAAGACAGCTGTGGCCGGGCCTTGTTCCCCGCGAGAACCGATCCGCAATTCGGCATCGCGGTACGGGTGAAGGGCGCGCAGTCGGACAAACTGTGCGACGTCGCGGATAAGGCGGCCACCGAACTCGCCCATCGGATAGCCGCAGGGCCACCGCAACTTCCGAACATTCGTACCTCGCTGGCCCGGCACGATCCGTGCGCGCTGGTCGATTCGGTCGTGGTGAAGCTGAATATCGGCGACCAGGTTCGCGGTGCTCCAGATCAGCTGCACACCTGCAAATGGATTTCGACCGGCACGGTCACCGTCGCCCTCGAACGCTCGAAGGCGTTGGCGCCGACCGAGAAGCCGATACCGTTCGATCTCGGCGGCGGCAATTTCGTCTTCTTGGACGAGGCGGAATTGGGCTCGCCGACCTGCGTGCGGCGTGCCCAGTACCGGAGCATCGACGGCGGCGATGCAGAAGTGGTGACCGTGCAGGTCGACAATCCCACCCTCGCCGAACATCCCGAATTCAGGTGTCTGGCAGCACAGCAGGTGTTGCAGAACGTCCTGGACAACCTCCCACAGGTGAGTTGATGAACTGGAATCCACGAGTCGCCACGGCACTCTTCGTCGTCCTCGCCACCGTCGGAGCGGGCGGCTGCGCATCGGAAGTACAGGGAACCAGCGTTTCCAGCGAGATCGATGTGCGTGCGCTGGACACCGGCAAATTTCCGACCACGCCGCCCAAGATCGCGAGCCGCCTCGATGATCTCGGCTACGCGCGATTGGAGGCCGCGCGCCTGGCCGATGCGGTCCTGAGTCCCCACGAGGTAGAGCCGAAGTACTCCGTCGGTGCGTCGGCGCGGGTACACACCGACGCTCAGTCGGTGGCGCAGTACCTCGCGGAGCCGGCGATACCGGTGCTGCTGAATCACGGTTTCGTGCTCGGGTTCTCCGCCGGTTCGGCCGAGGACGTGCCGCCGCTCACCGATCCCACGGCCGGCCCTCGTCAGCGGGACGGCCTGACCGTGACGGTGTCGCGATTCCCGGACGCGGCAGCGGCGAAGGCGGCGGCGGCCGAACTCGACGCCGTCGACCTCGGCCTCAACCCGGAGAATGTCGCCGTCGGTCTGCCCAAATACCCTGACTCGCGCGCACACTGGCGTCCGGCCTTTCCCACGCTCGGCAGCACGACCCCGCACGGAAACTATGTGATCAGTGTGCTGGCGGAAACGCGGACCGCGGATATCGATCGACTGGTCGACGCGACCCAGAAGTATCTCGCCGCGGAGGTCGCCGAACTCGACAAGTTCAGCGCGACACCGATCGGCAAATTCAACACTCTGCGTCAGGACCCGGATGGCTTGCTGGTCCGAATCATCCAGGACAAAGGCGTTGTCCCCGCGCCGGATGGACAGGGCGAGGTGGTCCTGACCCTGCGCGGCTATCTGAACTACGTGCAGGATCAATCGGGCCGCCTTCCGGTCCTGCGGAAAGCTGGGGTCGATCGGATCGCGGTGACGCCCAATGCGTTCGGGTTCCGGACCGCGGATGACGCTGCCGCGGCGCGATTCGTCACCGAGTCCGCCGAACTCGGCAATGCGGTCGATAGGCGCGCGGTGGATCCGCCGGCGGATGTGCCCGGCGCGGCGTGTGTGCAGGACTATGTCGCACCGAAGGAGGCACAGTTCAGGTGCTTCGTTTCCTACCGGCGATACGCGGCCCTGGTGCTCGGCAGCCGCCTGTGGGAAACCCAGCAGCGCGCGGCCGCGCAGTACGCGTTGCTCGCCAACGAAAGTGGTGAGCGTTAGTAACCCTGGTATGCGCCACCGGAATTGACCGCGACCACACCGGGCACATTGTTGACCGATCCGTACGTATCGATCGAGTAGCGAACGCCCGCGATGATGTTGTCCACCGGGTTCCAGATGTCATCGTGACCCGGTGCCTTGTAGGCGTTGAAGGTGCTGTCGATCGTCTGCATCAGCCCCTTCGACGGATGTCCGGCGACCCAGTTACTGTCCCACTGATTTTCGGCATACGGGTTACCCGCCGATTCGTGCTCGATGATCATGGCGATGGCGCGCTCATCGATATCCTTGGGGTCGTACCCCATTTCGATGAGTTTCTGTTTCGCCTCCGCGATCCATTTCGCCATATCCCCGCTCGGCATCGGCCCGGTAGGCGCCGACGAACTGGGACTGCCGGAACCGCTGTAACTTCCGCTGTTGTACGGGGTGCCCGATCCGGAGTTGTAGTGGTTCCCCATCGCGTAATTGGGCTTGCTCGACGACGGACTGCCGTTGCCGTTGTTCACCGCGGCGGGTGAACTGACGGCGGCCGGCACCGTGCTGGCCGGCGGCGCCACGTTCGCGTTCGGGTCACCGAGCCCGGTGAACGCCTGCTCCAGCTTGCCGACCGCCGTGTCCACCTGCGTCTTCGCTTGACCGGCCACGGTTTCCGCGGTCTTGAGCGCGTTGGTCAGTTCCCAGGTGCGCGACGCGGCCAGCAGCGACTCCTGGAAAACGAGTCCCTCCACGTTCGCCTTGTCCGAGTGTTCCCGCAGTGCCGCGATCCGGGTGGTGGCGTTGACCTTGCCGTTGGGCTCCACGTCGAACGGCGGCGTCTGGTTGATCGCGTCGTCGCGCAGCTGGATCACCTTGTTCTTCGCCTCGACCAGGTTCTGCGTCTGGGCGGTGAAGGCGGTCTTCAGTTCCAGCAGGGCGGCGCTCACGGCGGAGGCGCGGGTCTTCTCGGTGTCCATCCGCGCGTTCGCGGCGGCGCCCGCCGTTCCGGACCACTGCTTGCCGTCTTCCAGCGACTTCGTCTGCGTGGAACCCTTGCCCACGGCGGTATCGAGGCCCTGCGACATCGTCCCGGCCTGTTCGCCTGCGGCGGTGAGCTGTTCGGGTTTCCAGTTCTCCACGTCGGGAATGCTGAGGGTCATGCGGTCAATCCGATCGCGCGGAGTTTCGCGGCGAAATCGTCCTCGGCCAGTTCGTATTTCCCGGCGGCGTTGTGCAGATTGTCGGCGATGGTGGTCAGCCGGCCGCCGATTCGCTGCAGGCAGCGGTTGACCACATCGTTGGCCTGGTTTGCCGCGGTGCCGAATTCGGTGCCGGGTAGCGCGCCCGCCGCGGCCGTAAGCGCTCCCCCCGCGTTCAGCCCGGTCACCTCCCCGGCCTCGGTGCCGAGGGTTTGCGCGAACGATCGCAGTGCGCCCGGATCTACCTGCACACTTGTCGACGCCGGTTGATTTCGCTCGACCATGAGTCCCCCTTCACGCCCGACCATAGGTCGCGGTCAGCATAGCAAAACGAGGGCAGCCGAACAGGGGCGTCGGACCGGTCTGGCAGTGCGCGCAAACGTAGACAGGGTGCGCACGCCGATTCGATGCGGGTTACGTTGATCACGGCGGCGCCGGCGTGGAGAAAGGCCGGCGCCACGACAGAGAGGTCGGCAGATGCGCGCAGCCCAGGTCAGCAAGCTGGAGGGACCGGAGTCGGTCGAGATCGTCGATCTCCCGGAACCCAAGGGATACCCCGGGGGCGTGGTGATCGACGTGCACGCGGCCGGTGTCGCGTTCCCGGACGTGCTGATGACCCGCGGGCTCTACCAGATGAAGCCGGAACTGCCGTTCGTCGTCGGCGGCGAGGTGGCAGGCATCGTGCGGGAGGCGCCGGCCGACGCCCACGTCGCGGCGGGCGACCGGGTGGTCGCGCTGACGCTGCTCGGCAATGCCATGGCAGAAGTGGCAGTCGCGCCGACGCAGATGGTGTTCAAACTGCCGGACAACGTCTCCCTCGAGGCAGGCGCCGGCATCCTGTTCAACGATCTGACCGTGCAGTTCTGCCTGCGCAAGCGCGGCAGGCTGGCCGAGGGCGAGACGGTGCTCGTGCACGGCGCCGCCGGCGGCATCGGCACCTCGACGCTGCGGATGGCGGGCGCGCTCGGCGCGGGCCGGGTGATCGCGGTGGTCAGCACCGAGGCGAAGGCCGAGGTGGCCCGCGCCAATGGCGCGACCGACGTGGTGCTGGCCGACGGCTGGCTCGCGGCGGTGAAGGAACTGACCGGTGGCCGCGGTGTGGACATCGTGCTGGACCCGGTCGGCGGCGATCGGTTCACCGACAGCATCCGTTCCCTCGCGTCCGCCGGCCGCCTGCTGGTGGTCGGCTTCACCGCGGGCGAGATCCCGACCGTGAAGGTGAACCGGCTGCTGTTGAAGAACGTCGAGGTGATCGGCGCGGCCTGGGGCGAATGGGTCATGACCCACCCCGGCTACCTGACCGAGCAGTGGGACGAGGTGGCGCCGCTGCTGGCCGCGGGCAAGATCGCGGCGCCGAAGCCGGTGCTGTACCCGCTGGAGCGCGCCGCCGAGGCGATCGCCTCGCTGGACAACCGCACGGCGACCGGCAAAGTCGTGGTCACTCTCCGCTGACCGAAACATGAAGCTGTCCAATCGAACGCTGAACCGGACGCTGCTGGCACGCCAGCACCTGCTGGAGCGCTCGCGGCGCACGGTGCACGAGATGTGTGACCACCTGGTCGGCCTGCAAGCCCAGGACTCGCCACCGCCGTTCGTCGCATTGTGGAGCCGCATAACGGATTTCGATCCGTCGACGGTGTCGGACGCGCTGGAGGACCGGTCGCTGGTCCGCATCACCCTGATGCGCGGCACCATTCACCTGGTCACCCCGCCGGACGCGCTACGGATCGCGCCGCACATCCAGCCGGAGCTCGAAAAGATCCCCTTCCGAAAGGGTTTCAACTACGGCGCGATGGTCGGTCTCGATGCCGACGAGGTGCGGGCGCATGGCGAGCGCGTTCTCGGCGACGAGCCGATGTCGGCCGCCGCGCTGCGCGAGCACGCCGCCGCCATCTACCCCGACCGCAATCCGAGCATGGTCGTGCAGACCTGGCTCTACCAGCTGCCCGTGCTGCAAACGCCGCCGCGCGGTAAGTGGAAGGACAGCAGCAGGCCGATCTGGTCCCGGGTCGAGCCGTGGCTCGGTGCGCCGCTCGACGCCTCGTATCCGTTGAGCGAGTTGCTGCTTCGCTATCTGCGCGCGTTCGGGCCTGCCTCCACCATGGACATGCAGACCTGGTCGAAGCTGCTCGGCATGAAGCAGGCGATCGAACAGCTCGGCGACCGCGTGCGCACCTACACCGACGAGCGCGGCCGCACCCTCTACGACGCCGCCGATGCCGAGCCGGCCGATCCGGACCTTCCGGCGCCGGTCCGCCTCCTCGGCTGGTACGACAATGCCGTTCTGTCGCACCAGGATCGAACCCGGATCGTGCCGGAGGGTAACGCCCCGCACCTGCGTGCGTTCGCCGCCGCGGTCGCCCCGGTGCTGGTCGACGGTTATCTCGCCGGTCTCTACAAGATCTTCCCGGAAGCCGGCGTCGCGCGCCTGCGGATCAGCCCGACACGTAAGTGGACGAAGGCGGAAAGCGCCGCCGTGGAGGCCGAATCACAGGCCCTGCTCGGTTTCCTGGAGGCGGACAAGGAGCCGCGCGTGGAGATCCTGGAGGTCGGCGCCGACCTGCGCCCCTGACGTTTAACCGCGTCGCAATACGCGCTCGGTAGGCTGCCCGACACGTCGCTCATGGCTGCAACGGGCGACGCGAGCCGCCGGATCGAGCGGGCGAACCAGCCGCATTTCCAGGAGGAATGCCGCGTGTTCGAGAATCGGCCTCATTCCGTCGTCATCGGTGCCGCCACCGTCTACGCCCGAGGTGCCTGGCAGCCCGGCTACGACGTCGTCGTGCGGGACGGCGCGGTCATCGCACTGGGTCCGGCCGCGGGCGTGGACCATCGCGCCCTTCCGTACGTCGACGGCAGCGGCGGCTATCTCATCCCCGGTTTCGTCAATACCCACACCCACCTGCAACAGGCGGTGCTGCGCGGGATCGGCGAAGGCCTGCCGCTGCTCGAATGGCTGCGTTGCGTGGGGGAGCGCACGGTCGCCGCGACCCCGGAGCTGACGTATCTGTCCGCGCTGGCCGGCGGGCTCGAACTGCTGCGCGGCGGCGTGACCACGGTGGTCGAGCACATGTGGCCGAACCGCTCGGAAGCCGTGCACGACGCGATGATTCGCGCGCTGACCGAGCTCGGCATCCGCGTCGTGCTCGGTCGCGGGATCGCCGACCGCGCCGATCCCACCCGGCGCTGGGGTCTCGATCCGCGGTTGATGCAGCCGCTGCCGGACGCGTTCGCCCACATCGATGATCTGGACACCCGGCTGGCCGGCTCGCGGATCGGCACCGCCCTGGCCGTGCCGAATCCGCGCTGCCTCACCCCGGACGGCATGGCCGCCGCGCGCGAGTACGCCGAGCGGACCGGCAAGACGGTATCGATACATGTACTCGAGACCTCGACCGACGAGGAAATGTGCCGATTGCATGCGGGCCGGGGCGCGGTCGACTATCTCGACGCGGGCGGCCTGCTCTGGGATCGCACCCTGGCGGTGCACTGCTGCCACCTCGACAGCTCGGGCCGTGCGGTCTTCGCCGACCGTGGCGTATCCGTCTCCTACAACCCGCTGAGCAATATGCGCTTGGGTAGCGGCGTCGCGCCCGTGCTGGAAATGCTGGCGGCGGGGATCGACGTCGGGCTCGGCGTCGACGGCGCGGCCAGCAACGACACCCAGGACATGCTGCTGACCCTGCGGATGGGCTCCTACTTGCAGCGGGCCACGCGAAAACGCGCCGACCTCTTGGGCTTCGACGCGATGCTGCGCATGGCGACGCGAGGCGCGGATCGGGTCCTCGGTCGCGGCACCGCCGAGCCGGGGGTCGCGATCGGCGATCGTGGCGACCTCACCCTCATCCGGTTCGACCGGGACTTCGCCTGTCTTCCGGTCCTCGATCCAAGCGCGACGCTGTTGACCACGGGCTCGCCCCGGGTGGTGGACACGGTGTGGGTGGACGGTGAGGCCGTCATCCGCGACGGCCGCAGTACCCGGGTCGATGCCGAACTGCTCGCACGTCGGCTGAGCAACATGCGATGAAGTTAATCAGACGGAAATCAATCAGCGATTGCATGTAATCCCTCTCGATAAGACTGAAGTGGTGCACAAGTTGCACGCAATAGTGAGAGAGGTGCGAACCATGACGGGCTATGCGGAGACACTGCCGGAAGTCGGTGCGAGGACTCGGCTCTCGGGCCCGGCGGTCTCGTTCGTCAACGTGCACAAGCGATTCGGCGGGCCGGCGGGAACCGAGGCGCTGGCCGACATCGGCCTCGAGCTGCGCGCGGGCGAGTTCGTCGCGGTGGTCGGGCCATCCGGCTGCGGAAAATCCACCCTGCTGCGGCTCGCCGCGGGGCTGGACCGGGCCACGTCGGGAGCCGTTGCGGTGCAGGCGGATTCGATCGGCTTCATCTTCCAGGAGGCCACGCTGCTGCCGTGGCGCAAGGTGCTGCGCAATGTGGAGCTGTCCGCGGAGCTGCGCGGCATCGATCGAAAGACCAGGCGGCAGCGCGCACTTCGCGCGCTGGCCGCGGTCGGTCTCGCCGACGTCGCGAACAGCCTGCCCAGTCAGCTGTCCGGCGGCATGCGGATGCGAGTGTCGCTGGCCAGATCCCTTTCGCTCGAGCCGCAACTGCTGCTGCTCGACGAGCCGTTCGGCGCACTCGACGAGCTGACCAGGCTGAACATGCAGGAGGAGCTGCTGCGGCTGTATCGGGACAACACGTTCACCGCGCTGTTCATCACGCATTCGGTGTCGGAGGCGGTGTTCCTCGCTTCCCGCGTGGTCGTCATGTCCGCGCGGCCGGGCCGGGTGCACGAGGTGATCGACGTGGACCTGCCCTACCCGCGCGACCGGGAGTTGCGCTTCGATCCGGCGTTCACCGAGTTGGTCTCGCGCGCTTCGCATTCCCTGAAGGAGGCCTGCTGATGGTCAGTATCGCGGCACCCGTCACGCTGGTCCGGCCGATCCGCCGGGTCGTGGTCCGGCCCCGCGCCGCGGTCGCCAAACTCGGTGCGCCCGCAGTGTCTTTCGGCCTGGCGATCGCCATGTGGTACCTGGTTTCGATGGTGCTCCTCGGCCCGGACCGCCGTTTCCTGCTGCCGCCCCCGCACGCGGTATTCGCCGAGTCACTGGCGAATCCGGCGAAGCTCGAGTTGATGCTGCGGGCGCTGGCGGTGACCGCGAAGGTGGCGGTGAGCGGGCTCGCGGTGTCGGCGGTGCTCGGCGTCGCGATCGCGGTGCTGATGAGCCAGGCCAAGCCGATCGAACGCGTGGTTTACCCCTATGCCGTTGTGCTTCAAGCAATTCCGGTGCTCGCCGTGGTTCCCCTGATCGGGCTGTGGTTCGGTTACGGTACCGCCGCGCGGACCATCGTCTGCGTGCTGATCGCCATCCATCCGATCATCGCCATGACTCTGTTCGGGATCCAGTCCGTCGATCGTAATCTCCAGGAGCTGTTCACCCTCGGGCGCGCGAGCCGCTGGCGCAGGCTCTGGGCGCTGCAACTGCCCGCCGCGCTGCCGTCGATCATGACCAGCCTGCGCACCGCCGCCGGACTGGCCGTGACCGGCGCGATCATCGGCGACATGTTCTTCGCGCAGGGGCGGCCGGGCATCGGCACCCTGCTCGACAACTACCGCGCGCGACTGCAATCCGAGGATCTGATCGCCGCGCTCCTGCTGGCCGCGCTGTTCGGCGTGCTCGTCTTCGCCCTGTTCACCGCCGCCCAGAAGCTCACCGTCAGCCGCTGGCACGCGTCCGGCCGCTAGTCCTTGGAGAATCTCATGAGCATACCCCTCCGCCGGCTCGGCATAGCCGCCATCGCGACCCTCGTCGTCGCGTCCGGTGCGGCCTGCACCAGCGGCGAATCCGACACCGCCGCAGTAGATCTCCCTGCCGCGCCGGCCGAACAGCAATTGTCCGGAGTCTGCCCGAACACCGTCGTGGTGCAGTTGCAGTGGGAACCCGAGACCGATTCCGGCCCGATCTTCGGTCTGCTCGGTCCGGGGTATCGGGTCGATTCCGACCACAACAAGGTCACCGGTCCGCTGGTCACCGACGGCAAAGACACCGGCGTGCGGCTGGAGATCCGGGCGGGCGGGCCGGCCATCGGCTTCCAGACGGTGCCGTCGCAGATGTATGTCGACCAGAGCATCACCCTCGGCCTGGCGCACTCCGAGCACGCCATCGCCGCCGCGGGCGCGCAGCCGATCGTCGCCGTGACGACCTTGCTGCGCGACAGTCCCCAGCTGCTCATGTGGGATCCGAAGACCCACCCGGACTGGCACGGTATCGCCGACATCGGGAAATCCGGTGCGCCCATAGTGGTTTCGCAAGGCCAGCTCTACCCGGACTGGCTGGTCTCACGCGGCTTGGTCGGCGCGAAGCAGATCGACACGTCCTACGACAACGCGCCGTCGCGCTTCGTCGCCGGACCGTCGTTCGCGCAGCAGGGTTTCCTGAATTCCGAACCGTACGTCTACGAGCACGAGGTGCGCGCCTGGGGCAAGCCGGTCGCCTATCAACTGCTGCGCGATGTCGGTTACGAGGGCTACGCGCGCACCGTGAACGTCCGCGCGGACAAGCTGGCCGAGCTGCGCCCGTGCCTGCAACGGCTCGTTCCGATGATCCAAAGGGCGACAGCACAATTCCGGACCGACCCCGGCCACGTCGATGACACGGTCGTCGATGTCGTTTCCAAGAGCGCCAATTTCGCCCCGTACAGCGCCGAATTGGCCGCCTACGGGTCCACGGCCCTGATCGACGGCGGCCTGATCGGCAACGACACCGACGGCGTGCTCGGCAGTTTCGACGAGGCGAGGGTGCAGCGCGTCATCGACGAGTTCGCGCCCATCCTGCGCCGCGGCGGCGCCGCCGTCCCCGCCGGACTGACCGCGCGCGACCTCGTCACCAAAGAATTCCTGGACCCGGCGATCAGCGTCGCCGGGTGAACTCCCCACGCAGACAAGGACGGACATCATGAACGCCAGCTACGACCTGTCCGAAATTTCCCGCGAGCAGCAGATGGGTGGCCTCGGCCGGGAGACCGACCGGGAGATCCGGGTGATCGACCTGACCGATTTCGCCGGCCGCCGGGCCGAGATCACCGACGAATTATGGTCGGCCGCAACCGAGATCGGCTTCTTCCAGCTCGCGGGCCACGGCATCGCGCAGGACCGGATCGACACCGTCTTCGAGCTCACCGCAAGGTTTTTCGCGCTGCCCGAGCCGGTGAAGGCCAAATATCCACTGGTCAAAGCGAACAACGCGGGCTGGGAGAGCCTGAGTCAGGTGCGCCCGTCCATCGGCGTCCCGGATCTGAAGGAGTCCTATCAGGTCACCCGCCCGCACATGGCCGAGCTGTGGCCGAGCGAGCGGGAACTCGCCGGATTCCGCGATGTCGTACTGGATTTCGAACATCAGGCCTGGTCGGTCGCGATGCGGGTGCTGTCCTGCTTCACCGATCGGCTCGCCATGGACCGGGACCACTTCACCAAGGCACACGACCCGGGTTCCGCGCAGTACCAGAGCACGCTGCGCCTGCTGCACTATTTCGCGGTGCCCGCGGAACTGCGCGGCGTCGAAGGCCGCTGGCGGGCCGGCGCGCACACCGATTTCGATTGTCTGACATTGCTTTTCCAGCGCGACGGGCAGGGCGGCCTGCAGGTGTGCCCCGGCCGGGAGATGGCCGAGCAGGAGTGGACCTCGATCACCCCGTCGTCGAGCCTGATCACCTGCAACATCGGCGACATGCTCACCCGCTGGAGCGACGACCTGCTGCCGTCGAATTTTCATCGCGTGCGCAGCCCGGGCGAGGGGGAATACCAGGGCGACCGCTACAGCGTCGCCTACTTCGCGCAGGCCGACCGCGACGCCGTCATCCAGGGACCGCAGGGCAAGTACCCGCCGGTGACCGCGGCCGACTTCCTCACCCAGCGGGTACAGGCCAACTACCGCCCCCAGGAGTAACTTCACCTCCGGACACGGAAAGGACCCACGCGATGCCCGACGACGACCCGACGAGCTCCGCCCTGCTCGGCGAGTCCGTGCACCGGCAGGTCCGGCAACTGGTGCTCACCGGCGAACTCGAGCCGGGACACCCGCTCAGCGTGCCCGCGCTGGCGGCCCGGCTCGGGGTCAGCCGCAGCCCGGTTCGCGAGGCCGTTCAGCAGCTCATCTACGAGGGGCTGGCGGTCACTGTGCGGCACGCCGGGGCCAGGGTCGCCGCGCTCGGCGACGAGCAGGTACGCGACGTGCTCGCGGTCCGTGCCGTGCTGGACGGGCTGGCCGCCGCGGAGGCGGCGACCCGGCTGTCCGAGGCCGATCTGGCCAAGCTGGCGGCCATCCTGACCGCCCAGGAGGAGAACCTGCTGGCCGGCCCGGACACCGCCCGCGACACCGAGCTCGACGTCGAATTCCACACCCTCATCCGCGAGCGGGCAGGCAACCGGCCGCTCGCCGAGGAACTGGCCCGGCTCGAAGCCCAGACCCACCTCTACCGGGGTGATCTGTGGCGTTCGGACCTCAACCGCCGGGTCGCCCTGCGCGAGCACCGGCAGATCGTCGAGGCGCTCGAGTCAGGCCACGCCGAGGCCGCACGTGCCGCCGCGCAGGCACACGTGCACGGACTGGTCACCCGCCTGGGCCGGCGATGAGCCGATCAACGCTCGTGCGCCGCGCGATAGGCCGGGGCCTTCGTGTTCCCCGCGGGATCCAGGGTGCGCAGCAGCGGCAGCGTACGGAACGGCACCACGGTGGACAGCACGATCACGCTGTGCGACCGCACCACCGACGAGGTCCGATCGATACTCAGCAGCACCGACTGCAATCCGGCGTGCGAGTCCGCGCCGATCCGGCACCACACGTCGCCCGTGCCGGTGGTCGCGTAGGCCTCCAAAACACCTGGGATCGTGTCCAATTCGGCCGCGACCGCGTCCAGCGCGCCCTGCGCGATCTCCAGCGTGACGAAGGCCTGCACATCGAAACCCGCTGCGGTGACGTCGATCTGCGGATCGTAGGAGGCGATGACGCCGGACTCCTCCATCCGGCCGATCCTGGACTGCACGGTGGCTCTGGCCACCCGCGTGCGGCGGGACAGTTCGAGAATGCCCGCCTTCTGGTATTCGTGCATCGCGGTCAGGATCGCGAGATCGAGTTCGTCAAGTTTCGCCGGCGTTCGTGACATGGCGGCCTCCGTTCCGAGCACAGGCTGGGATCCCAGCCATGGATAGCACCAGCCAGCTGATGCTATTCAAATTGTCCAGCATTCAACCGCACTTCCTAGCCGAATTCGCCAGAGTGTCTATCGAAAATCGCCGCTGTTGCCTAACCGTCGACCCTGACGATTACTTGGTGCATGACCATCGAGCAGATGCCGAATGCCCGGTCCAGCACGGCGCCAAGTACCGCCCCCACCGACACTGAGCTGCGCAAGCTCGTCGGTCTCGTGGACCATGACACCAGCGTCGACAATTTCCCGGTGACCGGTTGGGACGCCCTCGTGTGGGTCGTCGGCAACGCCACCCAGACCGCGCATTTCCTGGAGTCCGCCTTCGGTATGCGCCTCGAGGCCTACTCCGGTCCGGAGACCGGCAACCGCGACCACAAGTCCTATGTATTGCGCAGCGGCGGCGCCCGGTTCGTGGTCAAGGGCGCGGTCGACCCGGACAGCCCGCTGGTCGCGCACCACGATCGGCACGGCGACGGCGTCGTCGACATCGCGCTCGAGGTGCCCGATGTGGACCGCTGCATCGAATGGGCGCGCACCCACGGCGCGACCGTCGTCGTCGAACCACATGACGAGACAGACGAATTCGGCACCGTCCGGTCCGCCGCCATCGCCACCTACGGCGAGACCCGGCACACCTTGGTCGACCGTTCCCGTTACAACGGGCCGTACCTGCCCGGCTACATCACCCGCAGCGCCGGTTACCAGCCGCGCGAGGGCGCGCCGAACCGGCTGTTCCAGGCGATCGACCATGTCGTCGGCAACGTGGAGCTCGGTCAGATGGACGAGTGGGTCGAGTTCTACCGCCGCGTCATGGGTTTCACCAACATGGCCGAGTTCGTCGGGGACGACATCGCCACCGAGTACTCCGCGCTGATGAGCAAGGTCGTCGCCAACGGCAACCACCGGGTGAAGTTCCCGCTCAACGAGCCCGCGGTGAGCAAGAAGAAGTCGCAGATCGACGAGTACCTCGAGTTCTACCGCGGTCCCGGCGTGCAGCACATCGCGCTCGCCACCGGTGACATCCTGGCGTGTGTCGACGCGCTGCGCCGCGAGGGCATCGAGTTCCTCGACGCCCCCGACTCCTACTACGAGGACCCGGAACTGCGCGCCCGCATCGGCCACGTCCGCGTGCCGGTCGAGGAATTGCAGCGCCGCGGCATCCTGGTCGACCGCGACGAGGACGGCTATCTGCTGCAGATCTTCACCAAGCCCATCACCGACCGTCCCACCGTGTTCTTCGAGCTCATCGAGCGGCACGGCTCGCTCGGCTTCGGCAAGGGCAACTTCAAGGCACTCTTCGAGGCGATCGAGCGTGAACAGGAGGCCCGCGGCAACCTGTGATCGGTTGTGGCCCTGAGTATCCGGCAGTACGCTGCTTGGATTCGCCGGATGCTTAGGGGACTGCCGCAGTGCTCGAGAGATCTGCCGCCACCTTCGCACTGGCCGTCGCGCTCACCCTCCCCCTGACCGCGACGGCCCACGCCGACCCCCCACCCACCTATTACCCCACCCTCGACGCCTGCCTCGTAGCCATGTCGAAATACAAAACCGGCCCCGCCCAGTGCACCTATATCGACGCGATCGGCGGCTACGAATTGCGGGTCCCCGGCGGGTAGCCGAGCGGGAATTACCGGCCGGCGTAGAGGGAGTTGGGTCCGGTCCAGTCGTCGGTTTCAGCATGGCAGTGCCAGTGGCCAGCAAGCGGGCCGGATTCGAGCGCATCGCCTGCCTTGAGGCACTCGACGAGCGTTGGATAGAACCCGATGACGGGATTCGACGCCGTTGCCTGCCCCGCAGCGCTGAGCAAACCGAGCGTGACAGTCACGGCGATAAAAGTCGACTTGGCGACCAGCTTCATGTGCTTCCTCCATGGTCTCTCATCCGGCTACGCAGATGATTCGCAATCGAGGTTCGCGGCTATGGATCGATAGTCCCGAAGTGTTCAGGCACGTTGAATGGCAGACGCCTGTTGTCTGTCGATTCCCCCCATAATGAACCCCCTGTATCGGAATCGCGGCCGTCCGGCCATTTCTTCCGACACCGTCAGAATAAGCCGGAGACGTACCCGCGGCAAGGGTCGATCCCCGTTGCGCCGCACAGTCTTTGCCGGGCTGACGACGGGGGCCGTTCGGGCTGATCCCTCGTTCCGGCCGACCGCCCTGTCGCGCCGGTAGAGTCTCGGGCATGCGGACCAAGTGGGCGATCGTTACCGGCACGGTCTTCACGCTGCTGCTCTCCGCGTGCGGTTCCGGCGGCGACTCCGACAACGCCAGCACTCCGCTGCGCCCGCCGCCGAAGGTCGCCACGCTCGGCCCGTTCGCGGGCGAGTGCGGGCACGTCACCGACGATGAGGTACGCGACCTCGGCGGCCTCGGCCAGGTATCTCAGGTGCTGCGGAATTCGGTCGGATGCAATTGGCTCTCCGCCGGGGTCGGTTCGATCGGCGTCACCTTCGCGTCCTATCGGGGCAGCCCGATCGCTCGGGAGAAGGCCTGGGTGTCCACCCAGGGGCGCAATCCGCAGACGATCGACGTCGGTGGGCGCTCTGGGTGGCAGGCGCTCGACCCTAGTGGCGACGTATGTGACCTGGCGGTGCAGCTCGGTGATGACTTCTTCGAGTGGTCCATGTCCTTTCCGCCCTACTCTTCTCATGACAATCCGTGTGACAGAGTTCGCAAAATGGCCGAGTTGACCGTGCAACGGCTGCAGTAGGAAGGGCGCGGGATGAAACCTCTTCGTGGCTCGATTCGCGGAATACTGTCCACCGTCGCCGTGTTGATGATTGCGGTTGGCTCTTCCGGCTGCGGGCAGACGGTGAGCGGTTCGGCGAAGCCCGCGGGTTCGGGGACCGGCGACACGGTCAATACCAACTTCGACAAGCTCTTGCGCGAATGCGAAATCGTTTCGCTCGCCGACATCGCGGATGCGGTCGGCGCCAAGGGAACCGCTCCGGAGCCGTCGTTCTACGGTGCGGTGTGCATGTGGTACGCGCTCGGCGCACCCGGCGGCGGTGCCATGGTCACCTTGAACTGGTACGAGATCGGCTCGCTGAACAATGAGAAGGCCAACAACGACAAGCTGGGGTACTCGACGAACAACATCACTGTGCAGGGCCGGCGTGGGTTGGAGACGCGGCGGCCGAACGATCCGGACTCCTGCGGGGTCAGTGCGGGCGCGGCGGATCAAGGGGTGATCGGGTTCTGGATCAACTATCGGCAGGGGTCGGCGCATCCGGATCCGTGCGCGGGCGCGAAGAAACTCGTAGAGTTGACGCTGAACCTGGCCAGGTAGCGAGGTCGATACCGACCCCGCTTTGACCCTGTGTCGCGACCACGAGTATCGTGGATCGCTGTGCCCGGAAGCATACGGGCAAGTTCGTGCGTGACTGTAGGCCAGCGAAAGCGGCTGACACCTCCAGCGTGCCCGCGATTCGGGCCCTACGCCGCGTGCGACACGCCCGACCTCGGGGCACGTAAAACGTGGCCGGACGTGCGAGTGAAAGCTCGATGACAGCAGCGTGAACGACGGACCCGGAGGCGGTAGCTTGCGTGACCACGAAGGGTCCCGTGAACGCTGCCACTGAACACAGACATGAAGTTTCAGACACCGCGTAACTAAAAAGGAAAGCCGGTCTATGCCAACCATCAACCAGCTGGTCCGCAAGGGTCGCCGCGACAAGGTCTCCAAGACGAAGACCGCGGCGCTCAAGGGCAGCCCGCAGCGTCGTGGCGTGTGCACTCGCGTGTACACCACGACCCCGAAGAAGCCGAACTCCGCGCTGCGTAAGGTCGCGCGCGTTCGCCTGACCAGCGCGGTCGAGGTCACGGCGTACATTCCCGGTGAGGGCCACAACCTGCAGGAGCACTCGATGGTGCTCGTTCGTGGCGGCCGTGTGAAGGACCTTCCCGGTGTCCGCTACAAGATCATCCGTGGCTCGCTCGACACCCAGGGTGTGAAGAACCGCAAGCAGGCCCGCAGCCGTTACGGCGCCAAGAAGGAGAAGAGCTGATATGCCACGCAAGGGCCCCGCACCCAAGCGTCCGCTGATCAACGACCCGGTCTACGGGTCCCCGCTGGTCACTCAGCTGGTCAACAAGATCCTGCTGGACGGCAAGAAGTCCACCGCCGAGCGCATCGTCTACGGCGCGCTGGAGCAGGCGCGCGACAAGACCGGCACCGATCCGGTCGTCACCCTGAAGCGCGCGCTGGACAACGTCAAGCCCGCCCTCGAGGTGAAGCCCCGCCGCGTCGGTGGCGCCACCTACCAGGTGCCCGTCGAGGTTCGGCCGGGCCGTTCCAACACGCTGGCCCTGCGCTGGCTGGTCAACTACTCCCGCGCTCGCCGCGAGAAGACCATGGTCGAGCGCCTCGCCAACGAGCTGCTCGATGCCAGCAATGGTCTCGGCGCCTCGGTGAAGCGTCGTGAGGACACCCACAAGATGGCCGAGTCGAACCGGGCCTTCGCGCACTACCGCTGGTGACGTCTGCCCGGCCCGGTGTTCCGGGTCGGGAGGCACAGCCGGCCGCGGCACCAACCTGCCGCAGCCGGCGTTGAACAGAGACGACCACAGGGTCGTCCCCGAAAATCCCATCTAGCTACGAGCGGGGAAGATTTCCGTGGCACAGGACGTGCTCACCGACCTGAACAAGGTCCGCAACATCGGCATCATGGCCCACATTGATGCGGGCAAGACGACCACAACTGAACGCATCCTCTTCTACACCGGTATCACCTACAAGATCGGTGAAGTCCACGATGGCGCGGCCACCATGGACTGGATGGAGCAGGAGCAGGAGCGTGGTATCACCATCACCTCCGCGGCTACCACGTGCTTCTGGAAAGACAACCAGATCAACATCATCGACACCCCCGGGCACGTCGACTTCACCGTTGAGGTGGAGCGGTCGCTGCGCGTGCTCGACGGCGCCGTTGCGGTGTTCGACGGCAAGGAAGGCGTCGAGCCGCAGTCCGAGCAGGTGTGGCGTCAGGCCGACAAGTACGACGTGCCGCGAATCTGCTTCGTCAACAAGATGGACAAGCTCGGCGCGGACTTCTACTTCACCGTGCAGACCATCAAGGATCGTCTCGGCGCCAAGCCGCTGGTCATCCAGCTGCCGATCGGCGCGGAGAACGACTTCGAGGGCATCGTCGACCTGGTCGAGATGAACGCGAAGGTCTGGAAGGGCGAGACGAAGCTCGGCGAAGAGTACGAGGTCGTCGAGATCCCGGCCGATCTCAAGGATCGCGCCGAGCAGTACCGTCAGGAACTGCTGGAGACCGTCGCCGAGTCCGACGAGGCGCTGCTGGAGAAGTTCTTCGGTGGCGAGGAGCTCTCGGTCGAGGAGATCAAGGCCGCCATCCGCAAGATGACGGTCAACTCCGAGCTGTACCCGGTGCTCTGTGGTTCCGCGTTCAAGAACAAGGGCGTCCAGCCCATGCTCGACGCGGTCATCGACTACCTGCCCTCGCCGCTGGACGTGGAGGCCACCACCGGCCACGTTCCCGGCAAGGAAGACGAGCTGCTGACCCGCAAGCCGAGCGTCGACGAGCCGTTCTCGGCGCTGGCGTTCAAGATCGCGGTGCACCCGTTCTTCGGTGAGCTCACCTACGTGCGCGTGTACTCGGGTCAGGTCGCCTCCGGCGCCCAGGTCGTCAACTCGACCAAGGGCAAGAAGGAGCGTCTGGGCAAGCTGTTCCAGATGCACTCCAACAAGGAGATGCCGGTCGCGACCGCGTCCGCCGGTCACATCTACGCCGTGATCGGGCTGAAGGACACCACCACCGGTGACACCCTCAGCGACGCGCAGAACCAGGTCGTGCTCGAGTCCATGACGTTCCCGGACCCGGTCATCGAGGTCTCGATCGAGCCGAAGACCAAGTCCGACCAGGAGAAGCTCGGCACCGCGATCCAGAAGCTGGCGCGCGAAGACCCGACGTTCTCGGTCAAGCTCGACCAGGAGACCGGCCAGACCGTCATCGGCGGCATGGGCGAGCTCCACCTCGACATCCTCGTCGACCGCATGAAGCGCGAGTTCAAGGTCGAGGCGAACGTCGGTAAGCCGCAGGTGGCCTACCGCGAGACGATCACCAAGAAGGTCGAGAAGCTCGAGTTCACCCACAAGAAGCAGACGGGTGGCTCCGGCCAGTTCGCGAAGGTCATCATTGCCCTCGAGCCGTTCGTCGGCGAGGACGGCGCGACCTACGAGTTCGAGAATAAGGTCTCCGGTGGTCGCGTTCCGCGCGAGTACATCCCTTCGGTGGACGCCGGTGCGCAGGATGCCATGCAGTACGGTGTGCTCGCGGGCTACCCGCTGGTGAACCTGAAGATGATCCTGCTCGACGGCGCGTACCACGACGTCGACTCGTCGGAAATGGCGTTCAAGATCGCCGGTTCCCAGGCCCTGAAGGAAGCGGCTCGCAAGGCCGGTCCGGTGATCCTCGAGCCGCTCATGGCGGTCGAGGTCATCACGCCCGAGGATTACATGGGCGACGTGATCGGCGACCTGAACTCCCGCCGTGGCCAGATTCAGGCCATGGAGGAACGCAGTGGTGCCCGTGTCGTCAAGGCGCTGGTTCCGCTCTCGGAGATGTTCGGCTACATCGGTGACCTGCGGTCGAAGACCCAGGGCCGGGCGAACTACTCCATGGTGTTCAACTCGTACGCGGAGGTTCCGGCCAACGTGTCGAAGGAGATCATCGCCAAGGCGACCGGCGAATAACACCGATGCCGGGGCAGGTGCGACACTTGCCCCACATCAGCCGGGAGTCAGCACGACCCCAGTAATAACCGCACTGCTGCAACTGCACGCACCAACAAGTCCAGGAGGACACCACAGTGGCGAAGGCGAAGTTCGAGCGGACGAAGCCGCACGTCAACATCGGCACCATCGGTCACGTCGACCACGGCAAGACCACGCTGACTGCAGCGATCACCAAGGTGCTGGCTGACAAGTACCCGGATCTGAACGCGGCGTTCGCGTTCGATCAGATCGACAAGGCGCCGGAGGAGAAGGCTCGTGGTATCACGATCAACATCTCCCACGTCGAGTACCAGACGGAAAAGCGCCACTACGCGCACGTCGACGCTCCGGGTCACGCTGACTACATCAAGAACATGATCACCGGTGCGGCGCAGATGGACGGTGCCATCCTCGTTGTCGCCGCAACCGACGGCCCGATGCCGCAGACCCGCGAGCACGTGCTGCTCGCCCGTCAGGTCGGCGTGCCCTACATCCTGGTCGCGCTGAACAAGTCGGACATGGTCGACGACGAGGAAATCCTCGAGCTCGTCGAGATGGAGGTCCGCGAACTGCTGGCCTCGCAGGAATTCGACGAGGAAGCGCCGGTCGTGCGCGTCTCCGGTCTGAAGGCGCTCGAGGGCGACGCGAAGTGGGTCGACTCGATCGTCGAGCTCATGAACGCCGTCGACGAGTCGATTCCGGAGCCGGTTCGTGAGACCGACAAGCCGTTCCTCATGCCCGTCGAGGACGTGTTCACCATCACCGGTCGTGGCACCGTCGTCACCGGTCGTATCGAGCGCGGCATCCTCAACGTGAACGAGGAAGTCGAGATCGTCGGCATCCGCGAGAAGAGCACCAAGACCACCGTCACCGGTATCGAGATGTTCCGCAAGCTGCTCGACCAGGGCCAGGCCGGCGACAACGTCGGTCTGCTGGTTCGCGGCATCAAGCGCGAAGATGTCGAGCGTGGCCAGGTTGTCGTGAAGCCGGGCACCACCACCCCGCACACCGAGTTCGAGGGCCAGGCGTACATCCTGTCCAAGGACGAGGGCGGTCGGCACACCCCGTTCTTCAACAACTACCGTCCGCAGTTCTACTTCCGTACGACTGACGTGACGGGCGTTGTGACCCTGCCCGAGGGCACCGAGATGGTCATGCCCGGTGACAACACCGAGATGTCCGTCAAGCTGATCCAGCCGGTCGCCATGGACGAGGGTCTGCGCTTCGCGATCCGCGAGGGTGGCCGCACCGTCGGCGCCGGTCGCGTCACGAAGATCATCAAGTGATTTCCTGAATCACTGAACCGAACGGCGCCGCTCCGAAAGGAGCGGCGCCGTTCGGCGTTTCGGGAGGTCTGGCCGCCGAAAAGGCTAGAGAACCCGAAGACATCCAAGGTAGTGTGGATGTCATTAGTGCAGCCTATGACGTAGTGCCGTTCAGCGATCTGCTACATCGGCCTGCCGTCACCGCAGGGCTTCTCGATCAGGTACGGGCCGTCCGCCTGCGCCGCCGAGATGCGGGCGATCTCGCGTTGATGCGGATCGAGCAGTTGGATGCCGAAGGCGCGGTGGTCGATTTCACCGCGCGCCTGCTTGCCGGGCTAGTCCGCCGTATCGGTTCGGAAACCGTCCGGGAGGCGCTGCCCGACGCGGTTCCCTGGGTCACGTTCCTCCCCGCAGCGGATGTCGACAAGTTTCTGAGCGAACTCGTCGCAGTGGCGCAAGGTGCGGCGGCATTGGAGAATCTTGCTCCCCTGGCAGGCTTACTGACCCAATGGCGGCATACCGCGGAGGTCTATGCCGACCCGGTATTGCTGGAGCTGGTCACGAATGAACCGGAGGGTGATTTCGGACCTGCCCCGATGCCCGATCCGACCGAGCACGACCGGTGAGCCCGAAGCGCGGCGACCGTGCCGCGCCTCTCGCAGTCGTCGGCGAATTCGAGATTCGCCTGGCTACCAGCGAATCCTGTGTCGGATGGGAGCAATTGGCAGCTCAGGCGCCGACCAATCTGCGCAGGGCATTCGAAGCGGTCAGAGCCGATCCGCGGGCGCGGACGAATCCCGACCGGCAACATCGGCTCAAGGGCTCTCTCAGCTCGGCCACTTGGAAGGGAATCGTGCTGGAGCGCTGGCAATACGAGGTCACAGGTAGCGGCCGAATCTGGTACCTCATCGATGATGATCAGCAGACGGTGTGGATCGTCTATGCGGGCACGGGGCATCCGAAAGCCACCGACTGATCAGATATACGGTCACCACGTTAGGTGTTCGGACCGCCTCGGGTGCGGGCTGTTACGGGATCCGATTTGAACCGTTCGTGCGTGTCATCCGCGGTAGCCCGTATGTGACCCGAGGTCGACATTTTTCGCCAGATCGCCATCCGCGGCTTGCCATCATCTCATCCGCGGCTGTACTGTTGCAGGTGTTCGGCCCGTAATCACGGGTTTGACGAACCCCGCAGTCAGGAGCGCCTTGTCTGAATCCACAAGCAGTTCAAACTTCGCCCCCCATATTCAGGTCGGCAAGGGGCATCCGATACGAGTGATGCCGGTCAGGGATCACCTTTCACTTGCCACGATAACTTGGGCGCATCTGTCACGGATTGTTCCCGATCCGCGGCGTGCCGAGGACCCCAAAGCTCTGCCGTATCTATCAGCCGCGGAACGGGAGCAGGCGGAGATCCGCAACGAGATTCAGCGGATGATCCAAGGCACAAAGAAGCGTGAGAATGCCAAGGACTATGCCCGTTACATCGCGGACGGGATTCGTGGTACCCGAGGCGAAGCCTGGGCGACCCCGCCCTTTGCATTGTGGATCCCTGACGAGTTGGAGCATGCATCGGCAGATGGCCCTTTCGGGACTGATTATATCGCATACCTCCCATTTGATGCGAGCGGCGTGCTGATGGATGCCGAAACACAGCACCTCGCTCATATTCATTTGGCAGAAAGTCCGGCGCATTATGGTATTACTCGTGATCAGATCGGTTCACGGCTGGTTTGTGTTGAGATCTATCATGGCATCTCGCTGACGGCTGCGCGCCAGATATTCCACGATAGAAATTTGCTCGGTGTTATTCCTAACAAAAATGTAGCTCTGAATTCAGACTCTAACGATGCTGCGACGAGCATTACCTTTGGTTTGATGGATCACGTTAAGGTGCCTAGCGGTGTGAGAGGGGAAAACGTTCCACTGAAGACTGTTGTTTCAACAAACAAGCGGCAACTGAAGATTAGCGATCCGGAGTGGCTGACATTATCGACATTACGCTCATTTACTATCACCGCGATCTTTGGGCGGTCCGGGTTTGAGAAGACCAGTGGTGCGGTAGGTATTGAGGACTTGCCCGTTGGATACGGGAAATCGGAAGTTGAATCTGCCATTGCGAGGGTGGCAGAGGCGCTGTTTTATTGGTTCGCCGACGAGTTTAAAAATCGGTCAGCTACTGTAATTGCTGCTCCGGCAGTACTGGCTGCATTGGGTGCTGTGGCTCACAGGTGCATGCCATGGAGTGACGAGCCGCGTCGGCCTTTGGGTGAGCTGGAATTATTACTTGCGGATGTCATCTGGGCGCGCATGCCGGTTGTCTGGGACGGAATAGCTGGAAAAACCACTACCTCAGGTGCGCTGTCACTTGCGGGCGGTGTGAAAGACAATGGTTCCAAGACTGCGACCGCGCTGGAAGATCCAGCATCGCAATCTTTTGATCGAGTTCGTGGTCGGGGCAGCGCTATGAGAATTCCTTAATCCGAGCGTTCATTCAGTTGGGTCGCTCATAACTATCTTCGAAAGAGAATTACGTGTTTTCATTGTCAAAGTTAGGTGCACCACGGTCGGTGGTCGATTGCCCGACGGTGATATGAATGGCGTTGAATATCTCGCTCGGGAGGGCGGCCATCGGAGCGGGGGCGACTACCGGTGTAATTAGTGTAACCAACCTGCTGGTTATGGTGCAGCGAGGTCCGGCTAGTGGTGTGTCACTGGGGATGCTCGCTTTTTCTGTTGGCTTGGCGGCGCTAAGCGGATCGCTCATGGCACTGGCATTGATATTGAAGTATATGGAAGGGCGGCCATACCGAGGATTACTCATCGAAGCGGCGCGGAGGCCAGAGTATTCGAATGCACTTGCGCAAATAATTGATGCCGATTCAAGGCATGAAGCCATCAAGAGCGGTCGCGGTCTCGTCGATAAAGAGCAGCGTATCCTATATCGTCCAGATGTGGCGTGGCCCGCCTCCGAAGTGCGAGCTAAGTCTACTATTGGACGGCGCGACGTTATCGAAGAGGACAATTCAGCCGGTGCCCCTGCTTTGAGGACGACCGGCCGTTCATGAATACTGTCGACATTTTGAACCCGATAGCTGGTGACTGATCGAGGTAACTCCTGGACCTGCGGTTATTGGTGACCGTGTTGTTGCCCTATGGGGCCGCTCAGGGTGCCATGCGTTCGGACTGGTTCGGGTGCGGGTTGTTTTGGGACCTGCGGGGTTCGGTGTACCCGTCTTTTCGGAGTTGCTTCAGCGTCGGCACCTGTCTAGATCTCCTTGCCGGGTTTGATGTAGTCGACGTGGAGGAGGAGGTAGGCGGGTTTGGTGCAGGCTTCGGCGGTGAAGGGGTGGGGGGTGGGGGTTGGTTGGTTCGGGGCGGTGATGAGGAGGAATTGGGCGGGGGTGCGTTCGCAGTCGTAGTTGCCGGCCTGGGAGTAGCGGAGGGCGGCGTGGGCTGATTCGGTGGGGGCGAGGGTGACCGGTTGGGGGGTGGCGGAGGCGGTGTCGGGTTCGGCGGGTGGGCCCAGTGGGGTGGGTGGGGTGCCGACGGCGAGGGAGACGCCGGGGTAGCCGGCGAGGGTGCAGGGGGCGGGGGCGGTGCTGGTGAAGACGATGGGGACGTAGATGGAGCCTGCCGCTCCGTTGTTCTTGCCCAGGGAAATCGTGAGATCGGTTGGGGCGCAAGCGGGTACGCCACCGGGATTGGACACGGGGGTGGTCGGCGTGCTGGCGAGCGGCGGCGTTCGCTGAGACAGTGACGCCGCCGCGGGCGGGGTGGTGCCCGTGGTCGATGGGTCCCGGGTAGAGGTGCCGCATGCGGTCAGGGGTAGTGCCGCAGCGAGAAGGACCAATGCAATGCCGCGCATGTGGCCACACTAGACCCGCGCGCCGGGTTTGCGCCGGGTTCGGCGCGGTGTCGCTCAGCAGCTGAAAGCGCGGCCGACGGTCGGCTCGCGCTGCGCGTCCGAGAGTTCCCGGAGGCAGCCGAACGGGACGATGCCGTCGTCGCTCATCTGCACGCCGGTGCGACTGGCCGGGTTGACGCAGGTGAGGCCGCTGGTCGCGATGCGGCACACGTAGTCGCCGAAGGTCAGTTTGCTGTCGTAGGGCAGGGTCTGTCCCTCGCCGTGGATGAAAAGGCCTGGGTCGCCACGGAATTGGCCGACCATCAGATTCTGTCCGGAGTAGTTGACGAACCCGCCGTCCCAGTTGCCGAAACCCGCGCCGGGCTTCGGGATCGGGTTCTTCAGTTTGACCGTGCAGTTGAATCCGTCGATGTGGTACTCGGTTCCGGTGATGCAGCTGATCTTCCCGGAGGGACTGACGAAGGCGATGTCGCTCTTCAGATCGGCGGCGGCCCCGGTGCCGGTGCTCGCGGAGTGGTAGCGGTTCACGTCGGCCGCGGTGCCGGACTGTGCCCAGGCGATCCGGTCCTTCAGCTGGCTTTCCGGGCTCTGTGAGGTGGTGGCCGCAGGGGTCGAGGTCGTCGTCGCCCGCGGTTGGTCCGCGCTGGGCTGGGGGCGACCGGAGGTGGATTGGGAGCAGGCGCTCAGCGCCAGGACTAGGGCAGCGAGTGCCGCGATTCGCATGCGCACCACACTAGTCGTTGTGTCGCAACGCAATCCGGTGGTGGTTTGCCGGCGGCGTGATTCGATGACCTCCGAGGTTATCGCGCCGGAGCGGACCGCTCCGTTAGCGTCGGAAACGAGAACGCGACCAGACGATGCGGAGAACAGATGCGTAAGTCCCCCCTCGCCACCGAACTCGGCGTCACCTCCGGCGCGCTGCGCCACGGGATGCCCTACCTGGCGATGGGCGCCGGCCGCCCGCTGGTGTTCCTGCGCTGGTTCACCCCGGATCACGCGAATCCGCGCGGCTGGATGCGCGAATCGGAGATCAAGCTGCTGGCGCCGCTGGCCCGGCACTTCCGGGTCTACGCGGTCAACCGCGCGCCGGGGATGGCTGAGGGCACCACGATGACCGATATCGCGGCCGAGCACGCGGACGCGTTGCAGGCCGAGTTCGGCGAGCCGGTGGACGTGCTCGGCGTCTCCTCGGGCGGCTCGGTGGCCTTGCAGCTCGCGGCCGATCATCCGGACGCGGTCCGGCGCCTGGTCGTCGCCTCGTCCGGCTACCGATTGGATCCGCTGGCCAAGGAGAGCCAGATCCGCTACGGCGAAGCGGCATTCGCGGGTCGCCGCGCACTGCACCATATGGCGTCGACCACCGTCTCGTCGCCGCTGCTGGCCCGCGTGGCCGGCGCCGCGATGTGGCTGATCGATCCGCTCGCCCGCCCGAAGAATCCCGCGGACACCCTCGCCTTCGTCCGCGCCGAAGACGATTTCGACCTGTCCGGCCGGCTCGGCGAGATCACCGCACCCACCCTGGTCATCGGCGGCGAACGCGACGCGGCCTACAGCACCGAGAACTTCCGCTACACCGCCCACGGCATCCCCGGCTCCCGCCTGCTCATCTACCCCGGCACCAGTCATATGGGCGTCCCGAAACACCCGCACTTCGCCGCCGACGTCACCGAATTCCTCACCGCCGGAGACCCGCTCACCTGAACTTCGCATACCTACCTGGTGCTTCACACATCTATCGGGCTGTTGCCAGCTGTGTGAAAGGCGCACCTGCCGTGCGAAGCTCAGATGGTGGGTGTCGGCGTCCAGCAACCGACGCGTCGGGCATGTGCCGCTGCCGCGGCGGCAGCGCGGATGCGCCGGATCAACTGGTCTGGATGGTCCAGGTCGTTCCAGGTCCACCTGACCACCATCCAGCCCAGCGCGCGCAGCTTGTCCTCGCGGATCTTCTCCGCGATCACCACCTGCTCAGGCCCACGCGCACCGCGCAGTTCACTCTGGTACTTCACCTGCCCATCGAATTCACCGACTACCCCAAGCTCCGCGAACAGGAAATCGACCCGCCCAACGCAGACTCCGTCGTCGGTGAACACGCGGGCTTGCAGTTCGGCTGCGGGTAACCCGCCACGACGAATGGCTATCCTGCTGCGGGACTCGCCAACGCTTTCACTGCGGCCGTCGGCGAAGCCGACAACCTGCGCAGCTTTCCGACTGCCCGGCCGATATCGCGCCCTCAGCAGGTGTGCACGCAATTCGTCAGCGGTGGTCAGCCCTTGGTGAAGGAACGAGTCGGCGACAGCGACCGATTGCTCAAAGCTTTCCGAGCGGGCGATATCGATGACCGTCCGAGCCGGGGTAGTAACCCGAATTCCGTTGACGATGGTGATTTCATCAGGCTCTATTTGCGCCGAGTGGACGACAAGCTGCTTGCCTCTGCGTCCGCCATTTATCCGATCACGCGTCATATGCACCCGGTCCAGCGGCAGCGCCCAGGCCGGCGCGCCATGGATCACCACCGCTGAACAATGGCTCGCCACCGCCGCATCGGACATTGCCTCGCCGGTGGCAAGGGCCAGCATCAGATGACGCCCCACCGCAGTCAACTCGGATTGCGGCGTCCGCAAATACTGCCCCGCCCGTACCCGCTGCCACGCTCCGCTATGGCACAACCTCCGCAGATCCGTATCCGAAATCCCACAGGCCAACGCTTGACGGCGCGAAATCAGCTGCGGTGCATCCATACCCCGATCGTTCTCCAGCCCCCAGGCCCGACGCCACCCCTGCCCCGCCGATTGTGCACAACACGCCGCCTGTGGATAACTCTGGACTCGGCTTCGCAGACTGCGGTCGTTCTCCACACATGCCTCAACCATCAAATCGGTATGTGAAGAACCAATATGGTGTGCGAGGAACCAAAGCCCTTTGCGAAGCCCTCAGCCGAGCTGAGTCATCCCCGCGGCGACCACCTGCGCGACATTCAGCAGGTCTTCGGCGGTGGGTATCGGCACACCGTCCAGCGCGTGCAGCCGATCGGTACTCGCGATGGCGAACATGGCAGACACCCACGCGGCGGCACAGGCCCGCAGCGTTCCCGGCCGCACGGGCGCCGTCGCACTCGCCTGCAAAACCCGCGCCGTGACGTCCAGCAATTGATCACGCAACTGCCGCAATTGGCGCCGCACATCGGGATGGGTATCGGCCTCGCGCCACATGATCACCCGCAGCACCGAGGAATGATGATCGCGCAGATTGAGCGCCGCGTCGAGCGCCACCAGACTGGCCGCCGGATCGCCGGGCGCGACCACGGTATCGATGTCATCGATCGGATGCGCGGGCACCCGCTCGTCCATCAACGCCGACAGAATCGAATCCTTGGTCGGGAAGTAATAGAAGACAAGACCTTTCGGCACGTCGGCCGCACCGGCGATGGCGGCCGTCGCGGTGGCGTCGAATCCCTGTGCCGCGAACAACTTTTCGGCGGCATCCAGGATGAGTTGCCGGGCGTCGCCGTCCACCTTCGCGCTGCGCCGGCGCCCGGCTCGCGGCTCCTTCCCCGGTCGCTCGGCTGCCCGGCGACCGGGTTTCGGCATCTGCATCAGTGGTGTGTCGCCGCGCCGTGCAGACGTCCCGACACCGTCGGCAGCGCCGCCACCGCGACTACCGCCGTCACTACCCCGACTACCCATGCGGTCCAGGATGCGCCGCGGTAATCGGTGAAGTCCATCGCCCAGGGCGAAATGAACAGCAAAACGCCGAACAGGCCCATGGCGTAGTCGGCGTTCGCTCCGAGGGCGGGCCGGTACATCTGCGCCAAGCCGGTAAGCGCGATGAGCACGCCGAGCACGACCAGTGACCACATCGCCTTGTCGGTGGTCTCCAGCCACAGGGGTGAGAGCGCGGCGAAGACTCCGAGTACTACGGCCAGGAAATCCTGTGCGCGACTTTCGGTGAACATGGTGTGCCTCCTATGGGCTTAGGAATATGTCCTGTTTTCGGTATAGACCTGATTGACCGCCCGATCAATATCGAAACGGCTACGATTGCACCGCCATGGCCGAGTGATCGGGTTCACTCGGGTACTGAACCAAGCAGACGTTAGGGTGAGCCGCGTGGCACCTTCAGCAACAGATTCCGCGCCGATCGTGATCGTCGGCGCCGGGCTCGCCGGTCTGCGCACCGCCGAGGAATTGCGTCGCGCCGGCTACGAAGGCGAACTGATCCTGCTCGGCGACGAAGGCCGGTTGCCGTACGACCGGCCGCCGCTGTCCAAGCAATTCGTCCGCGGCGAAACCGACGACACCACCCTGCGGCCCGCCGAGTTCTTCGCCGAGAAGCAGATCGACCTGCGCCTCGACCAGGCGGCGACCGGCGTCGACACCGATGCGCGCGAGATCCGCCTCGCCGACGGCTCGACCCTCGGTTACGGCCAGTTGATCCTCGCGACGGGCCTGCGCCCGCGCCGGCTGCCGGGCCTGCCCGAACTGAAGGGCGTGCATGTGCTGCGCGGCCACGCCGACGCCACCGCGCTGCGCGCCGAATTGGCCGAGGCCACAACGGCACTCGTGGTCGGCGCCGGTTTCATCGGCTGCGAGCTCGCGGCCAGCTTCCGCGCCCGCGGCGTCGAGGTGGTGCTGGTCGAGCCGCAGCCGACCCCGCTCGCCGCGGTCCTCGGCGAACAGGTCGGCGCGCTGGTGGCCGGGCTGCACCGCGACGAAGGCGTCGACCTGCGCTGCGGCACCGGGCTGGACACCCTGCTCGCCGACGGTGACCGGGTCCGCGGGGCCCTGCTGTCCGACGGCACCGAGGTCGCCGCCGATCTGGTGGTGATCGGCGTCGGCTCGCGCCCGGTGACCGAATGGCTCAACGATTCCGGCATCGCCCTCGCCGACCCCGCGCAGGGCGGCGGGGTGCTGGCCGACGAGGTCGGTCGCACCTCGGCCGAACGGGTCTGGGCGGTCGGCGACGTCGCCGCCTGGCTGCACGAGACCGGCCACCGCAAGCGGGTGGAACACTGGACCAACGCCGGCGAACAGGCTCGCTTGGTGGCGTGCGCGCTGCTCGGCGCCGCCCCGCCGACCGCGACCAGGGTCCCGTACTTCTGGAGCGACCAGTACGACGTGAAGATCCAGGCCCTCGGCACCCCGAGCGCCACCGACGACGTGCACCTCGTCGTCGCCGACGGTCACAAGTTCCTCGCCTACTACGCCCAGGACGGCAAACTCACCGGTGTCGTCGGCGCGGGCCTGACCGCCCAGGTGATGAAGACCAGAGCCAAGATCGCCGCGGGCGTCCCGGTCGCGGAACTGCTCACGCCGAGCTGAGTTCAGCCGCCGGGCCGCGCTTCCCGGCCGTCCGCGACCCGAATCGAGCCTGTTCGCCGGTGGTGCGGCGGCGCGCGCCCGCCGGTCGAACCGCTGCCGCGCAATTCGCGTCGGGGCACTGTAATACGGTTGACCCTGTGATCGTCGCGCTCATCGATTCGGGTCTCGGGCTGCTGCCCACATCCGCTTGGCTGCGCAAGCTGCGGCCGGACGTGGATCTGCTGCTGCAATTGGACCCGGACGGCGCACCGTGGGGGCCCAAGCCGGATCAGTGGACGATCAACCGCGTGGTCGAAACCGCCCGCACCTCGATCCAGTTGGGCGCGGAGGTGATCGTGATCCCGTGCAACACCGCGAGCGTCACCGCGCTGGAGCACGTGCGCGTGGAGGTCGGCCCCGACGTCCCGGTCATCGGCACCGTGCCCGCGATCAAACCCGCGGCCGCCGTCTGCCGCTCGGTGGCGGTCTGGGCTACCGCGGCGACCACCGCCAGCCGGTATCAGGCGGATCTGATCGCCAAGTTCGGCGGCGACGCGGACGTGGTCGGCGTGGCCTGCCACGGCCTCGCTGACTCGATCGATCGGGGCGACCTGGTCGCGGCCCGCGAGTCCATCGCGCGTGCCGCCGAGCAGACCCCGGACGATGTCGAGGGCGTCGTGCTCGGCTGTACCCACTACCCGCTGGTGATCGACTCGATCGTCGCCGCGCTGCCCGACGGCGTCCGCCTCTTCGACAGCGCGCAAGCCGTTGCCGCGCAGACCATTCGGCGGATGGACGCGCTCGGCCGCCCGACCCCGGGCAACGGCGAGGTGATCGTGCGCAACAGCGGGCGGCCCGGCGAATTGCCCACCAGCGCGGCCAGTTTCGAATCCGGCCGAATCCTGGGTGCGCAGGGTTGACGCCACCGCGCCCGGAGGGGGCTCCTGAGCTGACCGCGGCGGACGTGCAGGCCGCACTCCGTGCGGTGGCGAGCCCGGCGGACGCGATCCATCTTCAGCGGTTCTTCAAGACCGGTCCGGGGGAGTACGGCGAGGGCGACGTCTTCATCGGCGTGCGCGTACCCGCCGCCCGCGGTATCGCGAAACGTTGTGCGGCACTGTCGCTCGACGAGATCGACGTGCTGCTGGACAGCGCCGTGCACGAGGACCGGTTCGCCGGGCTGGTCATCCTCAACGCCGCGTTCGCCAGGGCATCCAAGCCGAGCACCTTCGACGACGCTGCCCGCGCGGAGCTGGTGGATCGCTATCTCGCCGCGGTGCGCCGTGGCCGGGTGAACAACTGGGATCTGGTCGACGTCTCCGCCGAGAACATCATCGGCCCATGGCTGTTGGACAAGCCGCGCGACCTGCTCTTCGAACTGGCCGGCGCGGATTCGCTGTGGGAGCGCCGAGTTGCCCTGCTCTCCACCTTCGCTTTCATCAAATCCGGTGACGCCACAACCACTTTCGAGCTGGCCGAGCGCCTGCTCGACGACCGCCGCGACCTCATCCAGAAGGCGCTCGGCTGGATGCTGCGCGAAGTCGGCAAACGCATCGATCAGCGACTGCTGACCGGCTTCCTGGACAAGCACGCGGCGAACCTGGGCCGCACCGCCCTGAGCTACGCCACCGAACACCTCGACCCCGGACTGCGCGCCCACTATCGCGCGCGGTAACCCCGGCTCAGAACTGGATCTTCAGGTGATCCGTCACCGGATGTGCCTGGCAGCCAAGGATATAACCGTTCTCGATGTCCTCCGGGTCGAGGATCTCGGCATTGTCCATCTCGACCTTGCCCTCGAGTACCGTGCACGCGCACGACCCGCATTCGCCCTCCTGGCAGGAATACGGCACGTCGAGCCCCTTGGCCAGCATGATGTCCACCAGGGTCTGCTTGCGTGGCCACTTCAGCTCGTGCACTTCGCCGTCGAGTTCCACCTCGACCGTCGCCGCGCCGGCGGCCTCCTCGTCGGACACCTCGACCGGCGCCTGATCCGCGAACGGGTCTCCGGCAAGGGAATTGAACACCTCGGCATGCGTGCGGGTGCGCGGCACCCCGAGCCGGCCGAGCGCGTCGTGCACCCGATCCATGAACGGCTTCGGCCCGCACATGAACGCCTCGTACGCCTGATACGGCGCGACCAGGGTGGCGAGCGCGTCGGCGGTCGGCAGGCCCTGGAGGTATTCGAGCCAGTGGATCACGGTCAGCCGCTGCGGATGCTTGTCCGCCAGCTCGCGCAGTTCGGCGGCGAAGATCACCGACTCGTGGTCACGATTGGCGTACACCAGCACGATTCGGCCGTTGCCGCGCGCGAGCGCCGACTTCAGGATCGACATCACCGGCGTGATCCCGCTGCCCGCGCCGAACAGCAGCAGATCGGCGTCGAGATCCTTGGGCGTGAAAACGCCTGAGGGCGGCAGGACTTCGAGCGAGTCACCCGCTTTCAGATTGTCGCACAACCAGTTCGAGCCGTACCCGTCGACCGTTCGCTTGACGGTGACCTTCGGCCGGTCGTCGGTGAACGGCGAACTGGCCAGCGAGTAGCAGCGCGCCACCGAGCCGGTCCGGTCGCTGGGGATGCGCAGCGTGAGAAACTGGCCGGGCTGGTAGCGGAAACGCTCGGCCAGTTCGTCCGGGACATCGAAGACCAGTGAGCAGGTATCGGTCGTCTCGGTGATGACCGCGGCTACCCGCAGTACGACCGAGCGCGAGCCGTGTGGAACCTCGACTGTGGTCATGTCGTCCTCTCGAACCTGGTACGTGCGCTGCGCGCGGGCAAAACTAGAACGTGTTGCAGTTTTATCGTACGTCGGACTCCGGCTGCCGGACAAGCTGAGCCTCCAGACCGGAGATCAGCACCTCCATGCCGAAGTCATAGGCGTACTTACCGCGCAGGTCGGCCATGTACTTGGTGGCGCGCTCGACCGCCTCGGGCAGCGCGACGTCCGACAGCGGCGCCCGGTCGCGCGGATTCACCCGGCTACGGCCGAACAGGTAGGTGTGGATGGTCGCGTACGCGGCCAGCACATTGCGATCGGTGAAGCCGGCCTCGAACAGGATCTCCATGATGGCCGCGATCAGGTCGAGTTGTTTGCCGAGCATCTGCTCGATCAGCACGTCGCCGAGGCCGGGGTGCTTGCGCAGCTTGTCGTCGATCTGATCGATCAGGTCGCGCAGCCGGCGCTGCCACGAACCGGATTCCGCTGGTGGCGTGCGTACTCCGGTCAGCGCGGCGGTGGCGACCAGGTCGAGCAGTTCGCGCTTGTCCGCGACGTAGTAGTACGGCGCCATCGGCGAGACCCCGAGCTCGCGGGAGAGTCGTCGCATCGACAGCTTCTCCACACCGTCCTCGCGGACCACCCGCAGCGCGGCCTCGACGATCTCGGATTCCGAGAGGGTATTGCCGCCTCCGCTCGCCTGCATTCGTCCGACTCCCATGCCACCTCTACCACCGCGGGCGCGTGTCGCCCGTCACGTCCTGTTCAGCTGCTTTCCATCCGAAGTCTAGAGGGCGCGGCCGCCGCGGGTTCGGTGTGCGTACGACTGGGCGGAACCGGCGACCAGCGGTATCTGTCCAGATCTGCCCCCAGTTGGTAGAACCTGTTCCATTTTGTCATCGAATGACGTTATCGTGTGACGGCGGCCACCAGCTGGCGGTCGCAGCACGGATCGCTCGCTCGGAGGTAGAGATGCCGGAATACGGATCCAACGGACACACCGACACCGACCACTCGGGAACGGTCGGCACGGTCGAGGCACGCGAGGACGCGGCGCCGCTGATCGAGGAGACCCTCATCGAAGAGGTGTCCATCGACGGCATGTGCGGCGTGTACTGACGAAGGCGGTGGAGACCATGCTCGATCTCGATACCCGATGGCAGCTGCATCCCCGGGTGGCCCTGCGGCCGGAACCGTTCGGTGCGCTGCTCTACCACTTCGGCACCCGCAAGCTCTCCTTCCTCAAGAGCCCGCGGATCGTCGAGATCGTGCGGTCGCTGCCGGAGCACACCTCGGCCCGCACGGCCATGCGCGCGGCCGGCGTCACCGACGCGAATTCCGCGCAATACGTGAAAGCGCTGACCCAGCTGGTCGATTCGGACATGATCGTCGGTGCGCCCGCGGACGCTCCGCGGGCGCCCGCAGCGGTGCGCTCGGCCGCGGCATCGTCGGCGACGGGGGTGGTTCCGTCGTCCGACGCGGCGGTACGGCTCATCGATCGGTTCGAAACAGGTCTGGCCGCACCGATTTGCCTGACCTGGGAACTCACCTATGCCTGCAACCTGTCGTGCGTGCACTGCCTGTCCTCGTCCGGTCGCCGCGATCCGCGCGAGCTGAGCACCGAGCAGTGCAAGGCGCTGATCGACGAGTTCGAGCGCATGCAGATCTTCTACGTGAACATCGGCGGCGGCGAACCGACTGTGCGCCCAGACTTCTGGGAGCTGGTCGACTACGCGACCGAGCATCATGTCGGGGTGAAGTTCTCCACCAACGGAGTTCGGATCACCCCGGAGGTCGCCGCCCGGCTGGCCGCGAGTGACTATGTCGACGTACAGATCTCGCTGGACGGCGCCGACGCCGCGGTGAACGACGCGGTACGCGGGCCCGGCTCCTACGACATGGCCATCCGCGCACTGGAAAACCTTGCGGCGGCGGGCTTCCGCGACGCGAAGCTGTCGGTCGTGGCGACCAGGCACAACATCGGTCAGCTCGACGAGTTCCGGGCGATCGCCGAAAAGTACGGTGCCACCCTGCGATTGACCCGGTTGCGGCCGTCCGGTCGCGGCGCGGACGTCTGGGACGAGCTGCATCCGACCCAGGAGCAGCAGCGGGTGCTCTACGACTGGCTGGTGCGCAACGGCGAGGGCGTGCTCACCGGTGACTCGTTCTTCCACCTGTCCGCGTTCGGCGAGGCGCTGCCCGGGTTGAACATGTGCGGCGCCGGCCGGGTGGTCTGCCTGGTCGATCCGCTCGGCGACGTGTATGCCTGCCCGTTCGCCATCCATGACCGGTTCCATGCCGGAAATGTGGTGTCCGACGGCGGTTTTCGCACGGTCTGGCACGAGTCGGCGCTGTTCGCCGAACTCCGCGAGCCGAGCGGCGGCGGCGCGTGCGCCTCGTGCAGTCACTACGACTCCTGCCGCGGCGGCTGCATGGCGGCCAAGTTCTTCACCGGCCTGCCCGCGGACGGACCGGACCCGGAATGCGTCCAGGGCTACGGCGAGGCCGCGCTGGCCGACACCGCGCGGCTGATCCCGCGCTCGTCGGTCGATCACTCCCGGCGGGTGACGCCGCGCGCCGCGGCGCGCAAGCCCGCGCCGGTTCCGCTCACCCTGTCCGTGACGCGCCCGAGCGTATTTCCGCCTGAACGTCCGCCGGCGCGCGCCTGCGACGAGAGTCCGCTGGCCTGATGCACGGCAGTAGCCAGTCGTATGCTGCCGCCCGCGCGGCGGCGGTCTTCCGGTCACGACCGGCCGATTGCCGTCGCGTTGCCGGATGCTGGAATCGCACGGAAGTCGGCGCTTCGCCGTCCGCCGCAACGACTGTCGCGGCGCTCGGCGTGCCGGATTCGTGCGGAATTCTGTCCTTTAAACCGGACGGATGATGCTTGTGCGCGAATCTCCGCCTAGCATGCCAGGAATGCGCCATGATCGCCTGCCCGACGGATTCGGGGTGCGGATTGATCCACGGGTACGCGCATACTCCGGAGGGCGGGTGCTGATCGGCGGCTCGCCCGCTCGGTTGCTGCGACTTGCCCCGGAGGCCGCCGAGATGATCGGCGACGGGTACCTCGAGGTGACCGGCCCGAAGTCCGCGACCGTTGCCAGACGGCTGCTCGACTCCGGAGTTGCCAACCCGCGTCCCCGGCTGCTCCCGTCCCCCGAGGACGTCACCGTCATCGTGCCGCTGCACAACAATCCCGACGGGCTGGCCCGGTTGCTCGCGGCACTGCGCGGGCACAACGTCATCGTCGTCGACGACGGCTCGGACCAGCCGGTGCAGATCCCGCGCGACCGCGGCACCCGCTGCCGGGTGACCGTGCTGCGTCACGACGAGAAGCAGGGCCCCGCCGCCGCGCGCAACGCCGGATTGAAGGCCGCGACAACCGACTTCGTCGCGTTCCTCGATTCCGACGTGGTGCCGCGCAGCGGCTGGCTCGAGGTGATGCTCGGGCACTTCAGCGACCCGGAGGTGGCGCTGGTCGCCCCCAGGATCGTCGCGCTGGATCCGGAGTCCAATGCGCTCGCCCGCTACGAGCACACCCGGTCCTCGTTGGATCTGGGCCGGCGGGAGGCCGCCGTGCAGTCGCACGGTCTGGTCTCCTACGTGCCGAGCGCCGCGCTGCTGGTGCGCCGCCGGGCGCTGCTGGCGCAGGACGGCTTCGACGAGTCGATGCTGGTCGCCGAGGACGTCGATCTGTGCTGGCGGCTCGAGCAGGCAGGCTGGCGGCTGCGCTACGAGCCTGCCGCGCACGTCGCGCACGATCACCGCGTCTCGTTCCGTGCCTGGTTCGGCCGAAAGATGTTCTACGGCACGGGTGCCGCGCCGCTCGGCGAGCGCCATCCGGGGATGGTCTCGCCGCTGTCGCTGCCCTCCTGGACCATGCTGGCCGCGTTCCTGTTCGCCACGCTGTCGAAGTGGGGACTGATCGGCGGGGTGATCACCTTGGTCACCGCGCTGGTCCGACTACGCCGGGTCTTCGCCGAGCTGGACAACCCCACGCGGATCGCCGCGATCTACCTGTCCCGGGGCTTCTTCGCCGGACTGTGGCGGCTGGCCTCGGCGATGTGCCGGCACTACTGGCCGGTGACGCTGGTGGCGATGCTTGCCTCGCGGCGCATTCGGCGCATCGCGATCACCATGGCCGTCGCGGACGGCCTGGCCGACTGGTTCACCCATCGTGATGCCGGTGGCCTCGACCCGGTGCGTTACGTGGCCTACAAGCGGCTCGACGACATCGCCTACGGCACCGGCCTCTGGGTGGGCGCGTTCCGCGCGCGCAGCCCGGAATCGCTGAAACCTACTGCGCCGTCACACTGATCGGCGCGGTCACATTGATCGGACAGGGTTCGGATGACCGACACGCTCATCGTCGGAGGCGGTACCGCGGGCTGCGTGCTCGCGGCCCGGCTGAGTGAGAATCCGGACCACACCGTCCGACTGCTCGAGGCAGGGCGGATGTGGCGTGGGCCGCAGGGATTCCCGGCGGAGCTGCTCGACGCCACCCGCCTGCCGGTCGGCGCGGACGCGCCATGGCTGTGGCGCTATCCGGTCACGCTGGCCGACGACGGCGTCGCGGTGAGCGCAAACATCGTGCGCGGCAAGGTGATCGGCGGCTCCGGCGCGGTCAACGGCAGCTACTTCGTGCGGGGCACCGCCGCGGACTTCGCCGCGTGGAGCAGCGAGCTCGGTCCGTCGAAGCTGTGGTCGTTCGATTCGGCGCTGCTCGCGTACTGCCGTTCGGAGCATGATGTCGATTTCGGTGATCGTCCGTGGCACGGGCGGTCCGGCCCGATCCCGGTGTGCCGCAGCACGAATCCGGTCGCGTCGAGTGCGCGATTCGCGACTGCCTGTGCGGCCCTGGGGTTTCCGGCCATACCTGATCTGAACGAAGCGCACGGCGCGGTCGTCGGCATCGGCGCGGTGCCGTGCAATATCGAGGACGGTAAGCGGGTCAGCGCGGCATCCGGATATCTCTTGCCCGCGTTGTCCAGACCGAACCTCACCGTTCAGGGCGCAACATCGGTGCTACGCATCCGTTTTCGCGGCGCGCACGCCATCGGTGTCGACGTAGTGCGGGACAACCGGACCGAAACGGTCTGGGCCGACCGCATCGTGCTCAGCGCGGGTGCGATCGAATCCGCCGCGCTGCTCCTGCGCTCCGGCATCGGCACCGCCGAACACCTTCGTGCCCTGGATATCCCGGTCGTCCAGGACGCGCCGGTCGGCTCCTGGTTTACCGACCACCCGGAAATCGGCCTCGAATACCGGCTCGAGGCCGGCGAACAGGCAACCGTCCCACTGGAATACGTGCTGGAGCTGGACGACATCGAGATCCGGCCGTACACGGTCGCTTTCCGGGCCGGCCGGCAACGCCTCGGGGTCGCCCTCATGCGCCCACAGTCCGCCGGCGTGCTGCGGCTGCGTTCGGCCGACCCCGCACAGCCGCCGGTGATCGAGCACCGGTATCTCTCGGCCGAGCACGATCGGACCCGGCTACGCGCCGCTGTCGCGACGGCGTCGGAGGTGCTGCACCGGATGTCCGCGCAACCGGTCACCGATTCGTTGCCGCCGCGGCCGAAAGCCGCCGATGCCTGGCTGCACGCGAATCTGGCTACCTCGCAACACCTGTCCGGAACCTGCCGAATGGGGCCCGCCGCCGACGACCGGGCGGTGGTGGACGAGTTGTGCCGAGTGCACGGCGTGACCGGCTTGTCGGTCGTCGATCTCTCCGTGGTCCCGGTGCCGCTGAGCCGCGGCCCGCAGGCGAGCACGGTGATGATCGCGGAAAACGTGGCCGAGTACCTCGGGCGGTGATGTGGAAGACGGATAGGTCACATTTGTGAGGGGTACAAACACGGTGTGACCTGGCGGACAAAGCCAGGCATCCGCCCTTGCCGCGGTATGACCGCCGGTACAGTTTGGGTCGGAAAGAAAGGCAAATGGTCAGCAACATTGCAGGTGGGCGGCCCCCGCAGCACGGCGTCGAGCCCGGCACGCAACTCGGCGCGCTCGAGGCCTATGCCGCACAGGCCCACGGATACCTTAGCGCGGGTGGCGATCAGCTTACCCAGCTTGCCGGATTGTTGCGCCCTGTCGTGCTCGAATCCTGGTTGCGCAGCGTGCGCGGCGGCGTCGATCCGCTCGATCCGCTGGACGGGCGCGGTCTGCGCGGCGCCGATTTGCAGCGCTATCGCGAGGCGCATCCGATCGCCACGCTGATGCCGTTGATCGACAAGCTGCTCGTACAGGACACGGCCAGAACGGGTTTGATCGTCGTGGTCGCCGACCAGTTCGGCCGGGTGCTCTCCGTGCACGGCAATCCGGATCAGGTCGGCGCGGCCGCCGAGATCGGATTGCGGGCCGGTGACGATCTGAGCGAGCGCCGCATCGGCACGAACGCGGTGGGCCTGGTGGTGCGCACCGGCCGGGCCGCCTGGATCCACGGCCCCGAACACTTCCTGCACCGGATGCACCTGGTCACCGGAGCCGCCGCGCCGGTCCATGATCCGGACGGCAGGCTGGTCGGCGTGCTGATGATCGCCGGCGGCGTGCGAGTCGCCCAGCCGGAGATCCTCGCCCTGGTGAAGGCCGCCGCGACCGCCGCGGAGATGGATCTGCTGCTGGCCGCGATGCGTTCGACCCGGCACGGCGCTGCGGGCGGCCACGCGCTGGACGCGCCTGCGTCGGGCCGGCTCGGCCTGGAGGTGCTCGGTCTGGGGCAGCCGCAATTGAGCGTGGCGGGCGACCGGGTTCCGTTGTCGCAGCGGCACGCCGAGATCCTGCTGCTGCTCACCGAACACCTGGAGGGCCTCGGCGCCGATCACCTCGCGCTGCTGCTCGACGACACGGATCTGGACAACGGCACCATCCGGGCCGCGGTGTCGCGCTTGCGCAGCGTGGTGGGCCCGACCGTATTCGGTTCGCGCCCATACCGTTTGCGCGTCCATGTCGCAACCGACGTGGAGGCGCTGCGGGCCGCGCTCGACTCCGGTGATGTCGATGCGGCATTGCGGCTCTATGCCGGACCGGTGCTCCCGCGCTCCACCGCGCCGGGGATCATCGACATTCGCGACGAACTGCGCGTGCGACTGCGCACCGCGGTCCTGAGTTCCGGGGATTCCGGGGTTCTGCGCCGCTGGACCGCGGGCGCCGAGGGGCGCGACGACGCCGCGGCGTGGGCCGCCTACCGGGCGACGGTCGATCGTGATTCACCCCTGTATGCGCAGATCGAGGCCAAGATCCGGGTGCTCGATCGACGGCTCGGCGCCGATGCAACGTGGATGCAACGTTCCGGCTCATAGTCTGCACTTCCGAACGTGTGGTAGCTCACAAACGTGACCTTGATGTGGTCGCGCACACACTTCTGTCCAGCCGCGTCGGCCCTGGTAGTTGCACTGGTCAAGTGACCAGAAGTTTTTAAGGGAAATAGTTCCTTTTTATTAACCGAGCGCCTAGTGTTCGCACTGCACGGATCGGCTTCGTGTGATGTAACCGACATGGCCGCGACGCCCGCCGAGCGGCAGTGAATTTGGAGGAACGAGCAAGAGTTGGGCCGACGGCGGGAAATCTGTCGGATCTCGCGGTGACGCTTCGCGTTACGCGCATTCACTGAATCGCCTGTGCTGGTCGATGCCATGCATCCGGGTTCGTCCCGTCCCTGCCATGGCTTATTCGCGCTGCCCAAAACCATTCGGCCAGCTGTTGTTTCGCAAATCTAGGAGGCTCTGGTGCACGGTACGGAGTTGGGCCGGTTCAGTGCGCGGCCGCCGGCGGCCGCGGTCCCCGCGTCGTTTCCGCTCAGCCCGGCGCAGCTCGGCGTCTGGTACGCGCAGCTGCTCGATCCGGACGTGCCGATCACCATCGCGCAGTACGTCGACGTGCGCGGCGAGCTGGATGCCGCCTTGCTGCAACAGGTCTCGGCGGAGGCGGGCCGCGAGTACGAATCGGTGCTCGTGCGGCTCGGCGAATCCGGCGGTGTGCCATACCAATGCGTCGATCCGGCGCTCTCGATCGACATCCCGCTGCTCGACCTGCGCACCCAGCCCGATCCCGAACTCGCCGCGCACGAATGGATGCGCACCGACGCGAGCACGCCGGTCGACCTGCTGACCGATCGGCTGTTCGCGGGCGCGGTGCTGCGGATCGCCGAGCATCGATACTTCTGGTACCTGCGGGTGCACCACATCGTGCTGGACGGATACGGCGCGCTGACCAACATGACGCGGATCGCCGAGCTGTATACCGCGCGACTGCGCGGCGCCGAGCCCACGCCGGTGCGGCCGAGCCCGCTGGTCGACCTGGTCGCCGGCGAACTCGACTACCGCGACAGCGCCCGCCAGGCGACCGACCGCACGCACTGGTCCGGACGAGTCGCCGGGCTGGACGGCGCGACCAGCCTCGACGGCCGCACCGCGAGGCCCGCGGCGAGCAACCTGATCGCCGGTCGACCGCTGCCGGCGACGCAGGTAGCCCGACTGAATATGCTTGCCGAAAGCCAGGATTCGACGCCCGCGGTAGTGCTGCTCGCCGCGTTCGCCGGGTACCTCGCCCGGCTGGCCGATCGCGACGAGGCGGTGCTCAGCCTTCCGGTCACCGCGCGCACCACGGCGGCGCTGCGACGCTCGGCGGGCATGCTGTCGAACATCGTGCCGCTGCGGCTGCCGGTCGGCGCGACCACCTGGGGTGCGCTGCTGCGCGCGACCAGGGTCGAGGTGACCGGCGCGCTGCGCCACCAGCGGTACCGGCACGAGGACATCCGGCGCGACGCCGAGCAGGCCGGCGGCTCGGCGCGGCGCGCGCTGTTCGGACCGCTGGCCAACATCATGCTGTTCCGCAACGACCTGACCCTCGGCGATACCGTCGGCTACTACCGCGTGCTTTCCACCGGCCCGGTGGAAGACCTCAGCCTGAACGTCTACTACGGCGAACGCGACGGCGTGCACGTGGATTTCGAGGCCAACCCGAATCTCTACAGCGCCGACGACCTCGCCAGGCACCACGCCCGTTTCCTCCGCTACCTCGAACGGTTGCTCGTCACCGACGCGACGACGCCGATGAGCGAGGTCCCGGTCGCGACCGAGCTGGAGCTCGAGGTCAGCACCCGGATCTGGAACGCCACCGCCTTCGACGTGGACGCGGTGCTGTCGGATCGCTGCTCGGGCGGCGCGCCCAAGGCCACGTTGGTCGCGATGTTCGAGGCTCAGGCGGCGCGCACTCCGGACGCGATCGCCGTGCGCTGCCCGGGCGCCGCGGATCTGACCTACGCCGAGTTGTCCGCGCGCAGTAACCAACTCGCTCGACACCTGATCGCGCATGGCGCCGGGCCGGAGACCTTGGTCGCGCTGCACATCCGGCGCTCACCCGAACTCGTGGTCGCGATCTACGCGATTCTCGCGGCCGGCGCCGCCTACCTGCCGCTGGACCCGGACCATCCGGCCGGGCGCACCGCGCACATCCTGGCGCTCGCCCGCCCGATGTGCGTGCTGATCACCGAGGACGACGTGGTCGCCGCGGCGCCGGTACTCCGCCTGAACGAGCTCGGGGCCGCCTATCCCGCGGGCCGCGTGTGGGATCGCGAGCGCACCGCCGCGCTGCGTTCGGAGCACCCCGCGTATGTGATCTTCACCTCCGGTTCCACCGGCCTGCCGAAGGGCGTGACGATCACCCATCGGGCGATCGTCAACCGGCTCGTCTGGATGCAGAGCACCTACCGGCTGAGCGCCGAAGACGTTGTGCTGCAGAAGACTCCGGCCACCTTCGACGTCTCGGTCTGGGAGTTCTTCTGGCCGTTGCAGATCGGCGCGACGCTGGTGCTCGCGCACCCCGACGGTCATCGCGATCCGGCCTACCTCCGCCGGGTGATCGCCGAGTACGGCGTCACCACAGCACATTTCGTGCCGTCCATGCTGGAGGCGTTCCTGGCGCAGCACGATTTCGGCCGCCGGAACACGCTGCGCTCGGTGTTCGCCTCCGGTGAGGCGCTGCCCGCCGCGCTCGCCCAGCGGCTGCGGGTGTCGACCGGCGCCCGCCTGCACAACCTGTACGGTCCGACCGAGGCCGCGGTCGACGTGACCTTTCACGAAGTGGCCGACACCGATACCCTCTCGGTGCCGATCGGCGCGCCGGTATTCAATACCAGGCTCTATGTCCTCGATTCGCGGCTGCGGCCGGTTCCGGTCGGGGCGCCGGGTGAGCTGTATCTGTCGGGGGTACAGCTCGCCCGGGGCTACGTGGCTCAGCCGGGACTGACGGCGGCGCGCTTCGTCGCCGATCCATTGGGCGGGCCGGCGACCGGCAGTCGCATGTACCGCACCGGGGATCTGGTCCGCTGGACCACCCGCGGGCAGCTCGAATATCTGGGCCGCACCGACTTCCAGGTGAAGCTGCGCGGGCTGCGGATCGAACTCGGCGAGATCGAATCCGTGCTCGGCGCGGTCGATTCGGTGGTCCGCGCGGTGGTCGTGGTGCGCGACGACGCCGGGGCCGGCGAGCAGCTCGTCGCCTACGTCGTCGAATCCGAGCCCGGGACCGTGCATTCCGCGCAGTTGCGCGCCGCCGCTGTGCGTGCGTTGCCCGGCTATATGGTGCCCGCGACCTACGTGGTGCTCGACGCGCTGCCGGTCAACGCCTCCGGCAAGCTGGACCGCTCCGCGTTGCCGGCCCCGGTTCGGTCCGGCCCGGAGTATCAGGCGCCGACGACGCCCACCGAGCAGGCGGTGGCCCGCGTGTTCGGCGAGGTGCTCGGCCGCGAGCGGGTCGGGCGCACCGACGACTTCTTCGCCCTCGGTGGCAACAGCTTGGTGGCGACCCAGGTCGCCGCCCGGCTCGGCACCGACCTCGGCTGCCTGCTCGGGGTTCGCGAGGTGTTCACCGCCACGACGGTGTCCGGCCTCGCGGAACTGATCGAGCGGGCGGGTGGATCCAGCGGCGCGCCAGTGGTCGCGCAGCTGCGGGCACGGCCACGGCCGCCGCTGGTTCCGCTCTCACCCGCACAGCAACGGATCTGGTTCCTGAACCGATTCGAGCAGGCGGGTGCGGCGTACAACATGCCGTTCGTGGTCCGGCTGCGCGGCACGGTCGATATCGCGGCGCTGCGGCGCGCGCTCGACGATGTCGTCGCGCGACATGAGGTGCTGCGCACGATATTCCCCGCGCTGCTGCCCGGTGCGGGCACCGGCGCCGCCGCGCGGCAGGTGGTGTTGTCGGTCGCCGAGGTGAGCGCGGCGCCCGAGTCGATCGGCGCGGACGAACTCGACGGCGAGCTGGCCGGCTTCGCGGCGCGCGGCTTCGATGTGGAACGCGAGATCCCGATCCGGGCGCGGGTGTTCGTGCTGGACGACGGCAGCTGTGCCTTGGCGCTGGTGCTGCACCACATTGCCGCGGACGGTCTTTCGCTGCGGGTGCTCGCGCGCGACGTGATGGTCGCCTATACCGCCCGGCAGCAGGGCGTCGTGCCGGACTGGACGCCGCTGCCGGTGCAGTACGCGGACTACAGCCTCTGGCAGCGGGAACTGCTCGAATCATCGGTCTATCCCGGCCAGTTGGCATTCTGGACCGAGACGCTGGCCGGCGCGCCGGACCAGCTGGACCTGCCCACCGACCGGCCGCGGCCCGCGGTGAGTTCCGGGCGGGGCGCGGTGTTCGGCTTCGAGTTGCCCGGCCCGGTGCACACCGGTCTCGCAGACCTTGCCCGCGCCCACGGTGTTTCGGCGTTCATGGTGCTGCACGCCGCGCTGGCCGCGTTGCTGGCGCGGTTGTCCGGCAGCACCGACATCATGATCGGCACCCCCGTCGCGGGGCGCGGCGACCGGACTCTGGACGATCTGGTCGGGATGTTCGTCAACACGCTGGTGCTGCGGACCACGATCGACTTCGCCGACCCCGTCTCGACCCTGCTCGCCCGGGTCCGCGAAGCCGACCTCGCCGCCCTCGGACATGCCGAACTCCCGTTCGAGCAGCTAGTCGAGGCCATCAACCCGGCACGCTCGCAAGCACAGCATCCGCTGTTTCAGGTCATGCTCGCCTTCGACAATGCGGAGGCAATCGCGTTCGAACTGCCCGACATGTCGGTGCTGACCAGTACCCTGGACACCGGAGTGACCAAGTTCGACCTCCTGCTGACGGTGACCGAGCAAGCGACGGTGACCGGAAGCTCGGAGGTTGCCGCACGCTCGGCGGTCACGGAAGGCTTCGCCGGTGCCGGACTCAGGGAAGGTTCGGCACCGGCGGGGATCCGGGCGGAATTCACCTACGCCACGGATCTATTCGACGAATCCACCATCGCCGACTATGCGCAGTGGCTCGTGCGATTTCTGCGGGCGTTCATCGATGACCCCGGCACCGCGGTGGGCGATCTGCCGTTGCTCGATGCCGCAGGCGCCCGCCGGGCCATCGACGGTGGTCGCGATACCAGGCAAGCCGGTGGCGGCACCTTGCTCATGGCCTTCGAAGCGCAGGCGCGGCGGACGCCGGACGCGATCGCGATTGTCGAGGGTGACCGTGCGCTGACGTACGCGGAATTCGCGGCGGACGTCAACCGGCTGGCGCGGGTCCTGATCGAGGCGGGGGTCGGGCCGGAAGCGCTTGTGGTGCTGGGTATGCGCCGGTCGGTCGAGCTGGTGATCGCGGCGTACGCGGTGTTGACCGCGGGCGGTGCGTATGTGCCGGTCGATCCGGATCAGCCGAGTGCGCGGATCGAGCACGTCCTCGCCTCGGCTCGTCCGGTCTGCGTGCTGACCCGATCCGTCGATGGGTGGGCGGGGGAGCGGGACGCCATCGTGGTCGATGCCCTCGACTACTCCGGGTATCCGGGTGTGCCGGTGACCGACGCGGATCGGCGAGCCCCGCTGCGACCGGCGAACACCGCCTACGTCATCTTCACGTCCGGGTCCACCGGGCGGCCGAAAGGCGTGGCGGTGCAGCACTCTTCGGCGGTGAACCAGATCACCTGGATCGCGGGCGAATACGGCATCGGGCCGCGCGACGTCGTGTTGTTCAAGACGCCCGCGACGTTCGATGTGTCGGTGTGGGAGTTGTTCGCGCCGCCGGCCACGGGCGCTCGGGTGGTGGTCGCGGAACACGACGGGCATCGGGATAGCGCCTATCTCGCGAAGGTCATTGCTACCCACGGGGTCACGATGACGTCGTTCGTGCCGTCGATGCTGACCGTGTTCGCCGCTGCCGCCCAGGCAACTGCGCTCCGGTCGCTGCGCACGGTGTTCGTGGCCGGTGAAGCGATGACCGGTGCGGCCGCCGCGGCCTTCGCGGCGGTCAGCCGCGCGAAGCTGTACAACCTGTACGGTCCGACGGAATTCACCGTGCATGCCACCCATGCGCCGGTCGACCCGGCGGCGCACGGGCCGGTGCCGATCGGTGGCCCGGTGCTGGGCAGCCATGTGCTGGTCCTCGACGCCCGGCTGCGTCCGGTGCCCGACAACGTGATCGGTGAGCTGTACCTGTCGGGTGTACAGGTGGCGCGCGGCTACCACGGGCGAGCGGACCTGAGTGCCGAACGGTTCGTGGCGAATCCGTACGGCCCCGCGGGGGTGCGTATGTATCGCACCGGAGATCTCGTTCGGCGGAACCGGACGGGTGCGCTGGAGTATCTGGGGCGCAGCGACTTCCAGGTGAAACTGCGTGGGCAACGGATCGAGCTGGGTGATATCGAGGCCGCGCTGCTGGCGCTGGCCGAGGTACGCGCGGCAGCGGTGCGGGTATTCGCCCATCCCGCAGGTGAATTGCTCGTTGCGTATGTGGTGACGGCGGTACCCGCACAGGCGCTCGAAGCGCGGCTGCGGGCTGTGCTGCCCTCGTACATGGTGCCGGCCGCGTACGTATCGCTGGCCGCGATGCCGTTGAGTGCCTCGGGCAAGCTGGATCGGCGGGCGCTGCCGGATCCGGTCATTGCCGCCAAGACCTTTCGACCGCCGGTCACGGCCACCGAGCGGGTCGTCGCCGAGATCTTCGGTCAGGTGCTCGGGCTCGATCAGGTGGGGTTGGACGACGACTTCTTTGGGCTCGGCGGGAATTCGCTGGTGGCCACGCAGATCGCGGCCCGGATCGCCGCGGAACTGAATGTCGACGCGCCGGTGCGGATGCTGTTCGAGTACCCGGTCGTCGGGCCGCTGGCGGCACACCTGGCCGTGTCGAGTCCGGTCAGAGCACGGCGCGAGCTGACGGCGGCGGCGCGTCCGGAGCACGTGCCGTTGTCCTACGCGCAGCAGCGGATGTGGTTCCTGCACCAGTTCGACGCAGGCTCGGTGGCGAACAACCTGGTGGCCGGGGTTCGACTGCGTGGCGTGCTCGAATACCCGGCATTGGCGGCGGCGGTCACCGACGTGTTCGCCAGGCATGAAGCGTTGCGCACCAGTTATCCGGCGGCCGAGGGCATTCCGCGCCAAGCGGTGTGGGCGGTCGACGAGATATCCGTCTTCCCGGAGCCCGAGCGGATCGATGCGACCGAGCTCGCGGGGCGGCTCGAGGCCGCGGCGGTGGCGCCTTTCCCGGTGGATCGGGAGCCGCCGGTGCGACTGACCTTGCTGCACACCGGTTCCGATGAGCACATGTTGATCGTCGCGATGCACCACATCGGTGCCGACGGCTGGTCCATCGCGGTCTTGACCCGGGATCTCATGCGGGCCTACGCGGCTCGCCGCGCCGGTGCGGAACCGGACTGGGCCCCGCTGCCGGTGCAGTACGCCGACTACACGTTGTGGCAGCGCGAGACATTGGGCTCCGAGGACGATCCAGAGTCATTGCTGGCCGCGCAGATTCGGTACTGGTCCACCGAGCTCGACGGATTGCCGGACGCGTTGACCCTGCCCGCCGATCGCCCACGCCCGGCGGTTGCCTCGGGGCGTGGCGCCCGGCATGCCTTCACCATCGACGCGGCGACGCACCGGGGGTTGCGGGAAATCGCCGAGTCCGCGAACGCCTCGCTGTTCATGGTGATGCACGCCGCCTTCGCGACGTTGCTGATGCGACTTGCCGGGCAGCAGGATATCGCGATCGGCACGCCGGTTGCCGGGCGCGGCGCGCGAGCGCTGGACGACCTGGTGGGCATGTTCGTCAACACTGTGGTGTTGCGTGCCCGGGTACGGCCGGAGCTGCCGTTCACGGCACTGCTCACTGCTGTTCGTGCTGACGACCTGGCCGCATTCGCGCACGCCGACGTCCCGTTCGAGCGACTGGTGGAGGTGCTGCGACCGCCACGGTCGGCGGCGCGGCACCCGCTGTTCCAGGTCATGCTCGACTTCCAGAACACCGCGCAGGAGTCCGTCGCGCTGGCCGGACTCGAAGCGACGCGGATCGAGATCGACACGAACACAGCGAAGTTCGACCTTCAGCTGACCGTGGCCGAAGCCGGCCGGGACGGCCTCGTCGCGGTGCTCGAGTACGCGACGGATCTGTTCGATGCGGCGACGGTCGCGCGGATCGCGACCCGCTTGCACCTTGTGCTCGACGCGGTCGTCGCGGACCCGATGACGGCGGTGGGGGATATCGATCTGCTGACCGCCGGCGAACGGGCATTGCTTAGCACCTGGAACGACACCGCGCATGCGGTGGATGGGTCGGCGACGTTGGTGTCGATGTTCGAGGCGCAGGTGGCTCGGACGCCGGATGCGATCGCGGTGACGTTCGAGGGGACGGGTCTGTCCTATGCCGAGTTCTCGGCGCGGGTGAATCGCCTTGCGCGGCATTTGATTTCGTTGGGTGTTGGTCCGGATTCGATGGTGGCGCTGGGTATGCGGCGTTCGATCGATCTGGTCGTGGGTATGTACGCGGTCAGTGTCGCCGGTGGTGCTTATGTGCCGTTGGATCCGGATCACCCTGCTGAGCGCACCCACTATGTGCTCGAGACGGCGCGACCGGTCTGTGTGCTGACCACCACGCGGGATGAGTTCGACGCGGGGACCACCCCAGCGGTGGAGATCGATCGCCTCGCGCTGTCGGATTACTCGGATTCGCTGGTGACCGATGCGGATCGTCGTGCGTCGTTGCGTCCGTCGAACACCGCGTATGTGATCTTCACTTCTGGTTCCACCGGCAGGCCGAAGGGTGTGGCGGTCAGCCACGGTGCGATTGTCAATCGCCTGGTGTGGATGCAGGCCGAGTACGAGCTGCAACCTACCGATGCGGTGCTACAGAAGACCCCCGCCACCTTCGATGTCTCGGTGTGGGAGTTCTTCTGGCCCTTACAGATCGGCGCCCGCCTGGTCGTCGCGAAGCCGGACGGCCATCGTGATCCGGCCTATCTCGCGGAAGCCATCAACCGTGAGCGAGTGACGGTCGCACATTTCGTGCCGTCGATGCTAGCGGTGTTCGTCGCGGATGACGCAGCGGTGCACTGTGATTCGTTACGCCTGGTGTTCGCCTCGGGCGAGGCGTTGCTGCCGAAGACCGCGCACCGGTTGCGTGAGCTGACCGGCGCGGTGTTGCACAATCTCTACGGACCGACCGAAGCCGCGGTCGACGTGACCTCGCACGAGGTCGCCGACCTGGATACGGATACGGTGCCCATCGGCGCGCCCGTATTCAACACCCAGGCGCACGTGCTGGATTCGCGCCTGCGTCCGGTGCCGATAGGCGTCGCGGGCGAGCTGTATCTGTCGGGCGCTCAGCTGGCTCGTGGCTATATCGGACGTCCGGACCTGACCAGTGACCGCTTCGTGGCGAACCCCTATTCCGCTGGTGCGCGGATGTATCGCACCGGCGACCTCGCCACCTGGACACCGGACGGGGAGCTGGCCTACCTGGGCCGCACCGACTTCCAGGTGAAGCTGCGCGGCCAGCGCATCGAACTCGGCGAGATCGAGAACACCCTCACCGGGCTGGCGGAAATCGCCCAGGCGGTCGTCGTGCTACGGGACGACAATGCGGCGGGCGCTCTGTTGGTTGCGTACCTTGTGGCAACGGCGAGTGCCGCCATCGATATCGACGAAGTGAAAGCCGTTCTGGCCGCGCGCCTTCCGGCGTACATGGTGCCGACCGCCTACGTCGTGCTGGGCGAACTGCCGGTCAATGCCTCCGGCAAGCTGGATCGAAACGCGCTGCCGGCACCGGCATTCGAGATCGCCGAGTTCCGCGCACCGGTCACTCCGGTGCAGCGACTCGTCGCGGGAATCTACGCCGATCTCCTCGGCGCAGAGCACGTCGGGCTGGACGACGACTTCTTCGCCCTCGGCGGCAACTCGCTGACCGCCACCCAGGTGGTGGCCCGGCTCGGCGCCGCCATGGACGCGGACCTGACCGTGCGCGCGTTGTTCGATGCGCCGACGGTAGCGGCGCTTGCCGTCCACGCCGAGGCACACCGCGGTTTCGGTGGCCGTGCGGCACTACAACCGCGACCCCGGCCTGCGCGGATCCCGCTCGCACCCGCGCAGCAGCGCATGTGGTTTCTCAACCGATTCCTGGCCGACGAGCAGGCCGGTCCCGGCGACGCCGTCGACAACATTCCCGTCGCGCTCCGCCTGACCGGGGTCCTCGATATCGCCGCACTGACCACCGCACTCGGCGATGTGGTGCAGCGCCACGAGACATTGCGCACCGTCTACCCCGACAGCCCCGACGGTCCCGGGCAAGTGATAATCCCGGCGGCAGCGGCGGTTCCGGATCTACCCGCCCAGCGGATCGCCGAGGAAGCCTTGGCCGAACGGCTCCGCACGCTGGCGGCCACCCCCTTCGATCTCACTCGCGAAACCCCGATGCGGGCAGCACTGTTCGCCCTCGCTGCCGAGGATCACGTGCTGGCTATCGTGCTGCACCACATTTCAGCGGACGGCTTCTCGCTGGCCCCCCTGGCCGATGATCTGATGACCGCTTACGCGGCCAGGCGGGCAGGCGTGCCCCCCGCGTGGGACGCGCTGCCGGTGCAGTACGCCGACTACACCCTGTGGCAGGCCGAATTCGCGCACCCGGACCGCCAGCTCGACTACTGGCAGCAGACCCTCGACGGCCTGCCCGAACAACTCGACCTGCCGGCCGACCGCCCGCGCCCTGCGGTGGCATCGCATCGCGGTGCCGCGCATCGGTTCCGGATCGACTCCGACTTGCACAGCGAGCTCGGCGAATTGGCCCGCAAACGCGAGACCACCCTGTTCAGCACCGTGCACGCCGCACTCGCCGTGCTGCTCGCCCGGCTCTCCGGCAGCGCGGACATCGCGATCGGCACCCCGGTGGCCGGTCGTAGCGTCGCCGAGCTGGACCGCCTGGTGGGTATGTTCGTCAACACCCTGGTACTGCGCACCCGGGTCGATTCCAGGACCCGATTCGAGACCTTGCTCGATACTGTCCGTGACCAGGACATCGATGCGTTGGCACAGGTGGACGTTCCGTTCGAACGCCTCGTAGAACTGCTCGCCCCGGCTCGTGCCCAGAGCCGCCACCCCCTGTTTCAGGTGGCGCTGACCTTCCAGAACTTCGCGCTGCCGCGGTTGGAGATGGCCGGACTGAGCGCGCGCCCCTGCGAATTCGACGCTGCCGCGGCCAAGTTCGATCTGCAATTCACGGTGGTCGAAGCGATCGACCGGAGTGGGCGGGCGGACGGTATGGACATCGAGATCACCTACGCCACCGATCTTTTCGATCCCGCGACGATCGAGGTGCTCGGCCGCCGCTTCGCTCAGGTGCTGGCCGCCATCGCGGCCGACCCGACCGTGGTGCTCGGCGACATCCAGTTGCTCAGTGCCGAGGAGCAGCATCGGGCGCTGTACGAATGGGCGAGTACCGGCGCGGATGCGGCCGTGGTCGGCACGGTCGCGGATCGTTTCGCGCAGGCCGCCGCGTCGTATCCGACGGCGGACGCGGTCCGGGCCGGGGCGCGCACGCTGACCTACGCGGAACTCGACGAGTGGTCCAATCGTTTGGCTCGGCGGCTCATCGCGGCCGGCGTCGGTCCGGAAACGCTGGTGGCGGTGGCGTTGCCACGGTCCGCGGAGTTGGTGGTGGCGCTGCTCGCCGTGGTCAAAGCGGGCGCCGGATATCTCCCGATCGATCCGAACTATCCCACCGATCGCATCGAGTACATCCTGGACGACGCCCGCCCGATCTGCGCGATCACCAGCGCCGCAGCCGGATTGGCGCGCGGCTGGTTCGGCGGGCCGGTGATCGATCTCGACGAGACGCCGTCGACGACCTTCGACGGCGCAGCCGTCACCGACTCCGACCGGCGCGCACCACTGCATCCCGCACAGGTCGCCTACGTCATCTACACCTCAGGTTCCACCGGCAAGCCCAAAGGCGTTGTCGTCCCGCATCACAACGTGCTGCGCCTGCTCGACAACACCCGGCGCCGGTTCGAGTTCGGCCCGTCGGATGTGTGGACGATGTTCCACTCCTATGCTTTCGACTTCTCGGTGTGGGAGCTGTGGGGTGCGCTGTTGCACGGCGGCACCCTCGTCGTGGTCGACTACTACACCTCCCGCTCGCCGCGGCAGTTCCGTGAACTGCTGATCGATGAGCGCGTCACCGTGCTCAATCAGACGCCGTCGGCGTTCTATCAGCTGATCGCCGCCGACCTCGAGGCGGAGGACGCCGCCGAATTCGCTTTGCGGCAGGTGATTTTCGGTGGCGAGGCGTTGGAGCCGCAGCGCCTGACCGGATGGTTCGACCGCCATCCGGACGGTCCGCGCCTGGTGAACATGTACGGCATCACCGAGACCACGGTGCACGTGTCCTACCGACCGATCACCGTGGATACCGGATCGACCAGCGTAATCGGCGGTGCGATACCGGGATTGGCGGTCCGGGTCCTGGACGACCGGCTGCGTCCGGTGCCGGTCGGAGTGCCCGGCGAAATCTATGTCTGCGGTGGGCAGCTCGCGCGCGGCTACCTCGGCCGCCCCGCACTGACCGCCAGCCGATTCGTCGCCGACCCCTACTCCGGCAACGGTGCGCCGGCCTACCGGTCCGGTGACCTCGCGCGCTGGACCGCCGACGGTGACCTGGAGTACCTCGGCCGCGCCGACCAGCAGGTGAATCTGCGCGGCTTCCGCGTCGAACTCGGCGAGATCGAGGCCGCACTCCTCGACGAGCCGGCGATTCGCGAGGTGGCGGTGGTCGTCCGCACCGATCTGGTCGACGAGCCACGCATCGTGGCCTACGCGGTGGCGGAAGCGGACCTCGATGTCGCCGGAGTGCGGCAAGCCCTCGCACATCGGCTGCCGGACCACATGGTGCCTGCCGCGATCGTCCCGGTGCGCCGAATCCCGCTGACAGTCAACGGAAAGCTCGATCGCGCCGCGTTACCCGCACCGGTCTTCGAGTCGACCGCCTACCGCCGCCCGGCCACCATGGCCGAGCAGATCGTGGCCACGGTCTTCGCCGAGGTGCTGGGCTCGAACGCCACGGTGGGCGCCGACGACGACTTCTTCGCCCTCGGCGGCAGCTCGCTGCTTGCGGCCAAGACGGTCGCGCGGATCGGTGCCGCGCTGGATCGAACGGTCGGCGTTCGCGCCCTGTTCGAAGCGCCGCGGGTCGCGGATCTGGCCGCCTTGGTGAGCGCCACCACCGGCCCGGCCCGGCCCGCGCTGGTGCCCGGTGCCCGCCCGGACGGGATCCCGCTGTCGCCCGCACAGCAGCGAATGTGGTTCCTCAACCGATTCGATCGAAAGTCCGTCGCCTACAACATCCCGCTTGCGCTCCGTCTGTCCGGTGAGCTGGATGTCGCGGCGTTGCGGGCGGCCGTCGGCGACCTGATCGGCCGGCACGAATCGCTGCGCACTCGCTATCCGGAGCGCAACGGCGCGCCGGTGCAGCTGATTCTGCCTGCCGCGCAGACGGTTCCATCGCTGTCGCCGGTCGATGTGGCCGAATCCGCGCTGCCGCGGCGGATCCGGGAACTCGCCGATACCGCCTTCGATGTCACCACCGAAGTGCCCGTGCGGATGCGCCTGTTCCGCATCAGCGACGCAAGCCGCGATGGCGGCGCGGCGCGAGGCGAGTTCGTCCTGGCCGCGGTCCTGCACCACATCGCCGCGGACGGCTCATCGGTCGCGCCGTTCGTCCGCGATCTGCTGGTCGCGTACACCGCACGCTTGGACGAGCGCGCGCCCGGCTGGCCGCCGCTCGCCGTACAGTACGCGGACTACGCGCTCTGGCAGCACGCGCTGCTCGGTGCCGACGACGACGTCGAATCGGTTGGTGCGCAGCAGCTCCGGTTCTGGTCGGACACGCTGTCCGGCTTGCCCGACCAGCTGACGCTGCCGACGGACCATCCCCGTCCCGCTCGCCAGAGCCTGCGCGGCCAGAAGGTCCGGTTCGCGGTCGACGCCCGGCTGCACACCGATCTCGTCGCACTCGGCCGCAGACACGGCGCGACGCTGTTCATGGTGATACACGCGGCCTTCGCGGCCCTGCTCGCGCGGTTGTCCGGGACCGGGGACATCGCCGTCGGCACGCCGATCGCGGGGCGCGGGATGGCCGAACTCGACGACGTCATCGGAATGTTCGTCAACACGCTGGTATTGCGTACCCGGGTCGAGGGCGATGCGCGGTTCGACGAGTTGCTGCGGCGCGTGCGGGCTGTGGATGTCGCGGCGTTCGCGCACGCGGACGTGCCGTTCGAGCGACTGGTCGAGGTACTCAACCCGACCCGGTCGACGGCGCGGCATCCGCTGTTCCAGGTCGGCTATTCGTTCCAGAATCACGAGCGCGGCACCTTCGAGCTGCCCGGCCTCGAGCTGCGGGAGCTCGAATTCGACAGCGAGGTGGCCCAATTCGACCTCCACCTGTTCGCCGTCGATCACTACGGCGCGGCCGGTACACCCGGGGGTATCGATCTGGCCCTCGGCTACGCGACCGACTTGTTCGAAGCCGAGACCGCCGAGCGGATCGTCGCGCAGTTGCACCGCCTGCTCGAATCCGTGGTGGCGCAGCCCGAAGTCCTCGTCGGCGATATCGATGTGCTCGGCGTCGAACGAAATCGGGTGCTGGACCAATGGAACGACACCTCGCATCCGGTCGAGCCGGTGACGCTGGCCGACCTGATCGATGCGCAGGTCGGGCGGACACCGCAGGCAGTGGCATTGATCGATGCGGTAACCGGGGACGAGCTCAGCTACGCGGAGTTCGACGCGCGCGTGAATCGTCTGGCACGCAAGCTGATCGCGGCCGGTGTCGGCCCGGAGACGACGACGGTGCTCGCGATGCGACGTTCGGCTCACCTGGTCGTCGCCATGTGTGCCGTGATCCGGGCCGGCGGTGCTTACGTTCCGATCGACCCCGACCACCCGGTGGATCGCATTGTCTACAGCGTAGATACCGCGGCTCCGGTGATGATCCTGACCACCGCGCGCGACGGCCTGCCGATCGAAACGTCCGTGCCCGCATGGGAGATCGACCGCCTCGATCTCACCGGCACGGCAGCCACCTCGATCGATGACGCGGCCCGCCTCCGCCCGCTGCGGCCCGGCCATCCGGCCTACGTGATCTTCACCTCCGGCTCGACCGGACGGCCGAAGGGCGTCGCGATCCCGCACTCGGCGGTGGTGAACCAACTCGGCTGGCTGACCGCCACTTTCGCGCAAGGCCCGGCGGACCGGGTGCTGCTGAAGACACCCGCCACCTTCGATCTTTCGGTCTGGGAGTTCTGGTCCCCGTTGGTGACCGGCGGCCGCCTGATCATCACCGAGCCGGGCGCGGACCGAGATCCGGACCGACTGCGCGAACTCATCGAACGGCACGGCGTCACGATTCTGCATGCGGTCCCCTCGCTGATCGGCATGCTGCTCTCGGCCGCTCCCGCGCCGCCCGCGTCCCTGCGTCAGGTGCTCGCCATCGGCGAGGCCTTGCCGCCGGCGACCGCGATCGAGTTCCGGCGGCGCACGTCGGCGCGGCTGTTCAATCTCTACGGTCCCACCGAGGCCGCCGTGTCGATCACGGCCTACGAGGTGAAGACCGACCCCGCGCACACGGTGCCGATCGGTGCACCCGCCTGGAACAGCCGGGCCTACGTGCTCGACGCGCGACTGCGGCCGGTCCCGGTGGGCGTCGCGGGTGAGCTGTATTTGGCCGGAGCGCAATTGGCTCGCGGTTACCAGCACCGACCCGGCCTGACCGCGGACCGGTTCGTGGCCGACCCGTACGCCGGCGGGCGGATGTACCGGACCGGCGACATCGTGCGCTGGCGTTCCGACGGCACTCTCGAATACCTGGAACGCGCCGACTTCCAGGTGCAGATCGGCGGATTCCGGATCGAACTCGGCGAGGTGGAGGCCGCGCTGCGCCGACTGCCCGGAGTGCGAGCCGCCGTCGCGGTGGCCAAGGAAGACGAGCGCGCCGGTGTGCGACTCATCGCGTATGCCGCTGTGCCGGAGATCGATTCGAACGGCCGCGGCGATCGGGCGGCCGAACTGCGCGACGTCCTCGCGGGTGAGCTGCCGGCATACATGGTTCCCGCCGTCGTCGTAGTACTGGAGGCGTTGCCACTCAACGCGAATGGAAAGGTCGACCGGGCCCGGCTGCCGGAACCGGTGTTCGCGGAGGTGGTCTTCCGCGCTCCGGCCACCGAGCTGGAGATGGTCGTCGCGGCGGCCTTCGGCGAGGTGATCGGCACCGGCACAGCAGGACTCGACGACCACTTCTTCGCCAAGGGCGGCAACTCGCTGATGGCCACGCGCCTGGCCGCTCGACTGAGCGCCGCGTTGAGCGTGCACGTGCCGGTCTCGGCGATATTCGAGGAACCGACGGTCGGGAGGCTCGCCGCGCACCTCACGACACTGGATGGCGCTCGCGCGCGACCAGCACTGGTGCGCCGGACCGATCCGGCGCCCGCGGCGTTGTCGCCCGCGCAGCAACGGATGTGGGTGGTCAACCGGATGGCACCGGATTCCGCGGCCTACAACATCCCGACCGCGCTGCGCCTCACGGGCGCGTTGAATCCGGCGGCGCTGAGATCGGCGATCGAGGACATCCGCGATCGGCACGATGTTCTGCGCACCCGGTATCCGGATACGGCTGACGGACCGGTGCAGGAGATTCTCCCGGTCACCGACCTGTCCTTCGACCTCACGCCGATATCGGTGGCGCAGGCCGAGGTAGCGGGACGCATCGCCGAATTCGTCGCCATCCCTTTCGATATCACGGCGGCGCCCCCGGTTCGCGCGGCACTGTTCGCGGTGGCCGCCGAGGAACACGTGCTCGTCGTGGTGCTGCACCACATCTGCGCCGACGGGTACTCCGTGGCGCCGATGACCCGGGACCTGGTGCGCGCCTATGTCGCTCGGTCGGCTGGCCAGGCGCCCGGCTGGACGCCCCTGCCGATCCAGTACGCGGACTACAGCGGCTGGCAGCACGAGCTCCTCGGCTCCGAGCAAGAGCCGAACAGTCTCGCCGCGAGCCAACTCGCCTACTGGAAGCGCGAATTGGGCGGCGCACCCGAGCTGCTCGCCCTGCCGGTCGACCGGCCTCGGCCCGCCCGTCGTGACACGCACGGCGCGACCATCGAATTCGACGTCGCCGCCGAACTCTGTCTGCGCCTGGACGAACTCGCACGTGACCACGACACGACGCTGTTCACCGTGCTGCACGCGGCATTCGCGGTCCTGCTCGCCAAACTCGCCGGAGCCACCGACATCACCATCGGCGTCCCGGTCGCCGGGCGCGGCGCTGACGAACTGGACGACCTGATCGGGATGTTCGTCAACACCGTGGTGCTGCGCACCGAGGTTGACCCGCGCGCCGGCTTCCGCGACCTGCTACGCCGAGCACGCGAGCGGGACCGGGCGGCGCTGTCGCACGCGGACGTCCCGTTCGAGCAGGTGGTGGCGGCGATCGGCCGCCCTCGGTCCAGCGCCTATCCGCCGTTGTTCCAGGTGCTGTTCACCTTCCAGGATGCGCCGGCCGGCCCGGTTTCCCTACCGGGCCTGGCGGTTGAGGCCCTCGACCTCGGTCTCGACGAGGCGAAGTTCGACCTGCAGCTCACCGCCGTCGAGTTGTTCGGCGCCGAGGGCGCCCGGACCGGCCTGAGCATGCGGTTCGGTTACGCGACAGACATTTTCGAAGCAGCGACCGTCCGCTCCTTCGCCGCACGGTTGATCCGGGTACTGACCGCGGTCGTCGCCGACCCCTCGATCGCGATCCGCGCGATCGACCTCCGCTCCGCGGCCGAACGGCAACCTCGGCCCGCCCCGGCGGATCTGCCCGCGCTCATCTCCGCCGCCGCGCACGCCGCGCCGGACGCCATCGCCGTCACCCACGGCGATCGGACGATCTCCTATCGCGAACTCGACGCGAAGCTGACTACCGTCGCGAAGGCCATGGGCGCAGCCGCCGAACCCGAAGCCCTGATCAATATCTCACTCGCCGGGTTGATCCCCGGCATTCTCGCCGCCCTCGGCGGCGGTGGTCTCGCGGCCTTGCTGCGGACCCTGCCCGTCGAGGCGCGGGTGCTCGCCGACTCGGCGTCGGTGGTCGATTCGGAAGGAAACAGCTGATGTACGGAGTCGACGACCTGCCCATGCTGATCGAGACCGTCGCCGGACTCGACCCGGAGCGCGTCGCATTGCGGCACGACGGCACGACCGTCACCTACGAGGCGCTCGCCAACGAGTTGGCGCTGCTGAGCGGGGCCATGGGCGACGGACTGGGTCCGGCGGCGCTGGTGCCGGTCGTGGTGTCGAGTCGGCTGCCCGCGCTGCTCGAATCGGCCGACGGGGCGCTGGGCACGGTGTTGACCGAGCTGCTGGACGACGCGCTGGCCGCGGCCCGGAGCGTGCTGTCCGTCGAGCTGCCGCCGGTCGAGACTCTGGTCAGCGAGTTCGAGCGGCAGGTGCGCAGCACTCCGGACGCGGTGGCGCTCGAATACGCCGGCGCGACCCTGACCTATGCCGAGTTCGACGGCAGGGCGAATGCGCTCGCGCACCACCTGATTTCGCTGGGCGTCGGCCCGGAAGCACTGGTGGGGTTGGCCGTTCATCGCTCGTTCGACCTCCTGATCGGCATGTTGGCGATCCTGAAGGCGGGCGGTGCCTATGTGCCGCTCGATCCCGGCCACCCCGCCGAGCGGATCGCCTACGTGCTCGAGGTCGCGCGCCCGGTGCTGGTGCTCACTACGACCCGCGACCGGCCGGAGTTGGGTGCGGTCGCGACCCTCGACATCGACGAATTCACCAGTACCACGAGCGAATCGCCCACCGCGTCCGCCGCGGGGCTGAGCGCGGACAACACCGCGTACGTCATCTTCACCTCCGGCTCGACCGGCCGTCCGAAGGGTGTAGCCGTCTCGCACCGGTCGATCCTGGCCAACCTGCACTGGCGGCAGCGCCGATACCGGCTGCGGGCCGATGATGTCGTCCTGCAGAAGACACCGTTCACCTTCGATGTGTCGGTGTGGGAGTTCTTCTGGCCGTTGCATATCGGCGCCCGGCTGGTCATCGCCGCGCCGGACGCGCATCGCAACCCCGCGGACCTCGCCCGGATCATCGTCGAAAGCCGGGTCACCGTCGCTCATTTCGTGCCGTCGATGCTGGCGGTGTTCGCCGGTGCGCCGGCTGCGGCCGCGGCGGCGGATGTACTGCGCTTGGTCTTCGCCTCCGGCGAGGCCCTTCCGGCGGCGACCGCCGCCGCGTTCCGCGATATCAGCGGCGCGACGCTGCACAACCTGTACGGACCCACCGAAGCCGCGGTCGATGTGACCGCACACGAGGTCACCGGCGCCGACGTGACCAGCGTGCCGATCGGGACACCCGCCGACGACACCGACCTGCTCGTGCTCGACGACAATCTGCGTCCGGTGCCCACCGGCGTGGTCGGCGAGCTCTACCTCGCCGGTGTGCAACTGGCGCGCGGCTACGTCGCCCGGCCCGGCTTGACGGCCGAGCGGTTCGTCGCCGGGCCGGACGGGCCGCCGGGGGAGCGCATCTACCGGACCGGCGATCTCGTGCGCTGGGTGGCCGGTCGCGACGGCGGACCGGATGAACTGGAGTATCTGGGCCGCAGCGACTTCCAGGTGAAGCTGCACGGTCTGCGGATCGAGCTGGGCGAGGTCGAGGCGGCACTGCTGCGGCACCCGGGGGTGCGGCAGGCGGCGGTTGTGCTGCACCGGCAGCACAGCGGCGATCATCTGGTCGGTTACGTGACCGGCAGCGGTGTCCTCGATTCGGCGGCGGTGCTGACCACGGTGCGGCGGGACCTGCCGGAGTACATGGTGCCGTCGCTGGTCACCGTGCTGGACGCGATGCCGCTGAACGTCAACGGCAAGCTGGACCGTCGTGCGCTGCCGGAGCCTGAATTCGGTTCCGGCACCGCGCTTTACCGCGCCCCGGAGACGGCCGCGGAGGCGGCGGTGGCCGAGATCTTCGCCGGCCTGCTCGGCCTCGACCGGATCGGCGTCGACGACGATTTCTTTGCCCTCGGCGGTAATTCGCTCATCGCCACGCGGGCCGTCGCTCGCATCTCGGCCGCGCTCGGCGTGACCATCGACGTCCGAGATTTCTTCGATCGGCCGACGGCGGGCGCGATCGCGGCATCGGCACAGCCCGGCGCCGATCGCCCTGCGCTGGTGGCCGGGCCACGGCCGGACCATATTCCGCTGTCGCCGCCGCAACGGCGCATGTGGTTCCTGAACCGATTCGGCACCGACGCGGAATCGGCCCGCGCCTTCGACACCACCGCAGTGGACAACATCCCGGTGGCTTTGCGGCTGCGCGGTGAGCTCGACGTTGCCGCACTCTCCGCGGCGATCACCGATCTCGTCGCGCGGCACGAAGTCCTGCGCACCGTCTACCCGCACACGGTGGCCGGTCCCGCACAGTTGATCCGCCGGGTGCACGCGGTGTTCGACCTGACACCGTCGGAGGTACCAGAGCACGAGCTGGCGGCCGCGGTTCTGCTGGCCGCGTCCCAGGGGTTCGATGTCGCCGAGGAGGTCCCGGTTCGCGTGCGCCTCCTGCGGTGTGGCACCGCGGATCACACGCTGGTGCTGGTCGTGCATCACATCGCCGCCGACGGCGTCTCGCTGGGTCCGCTGGTGCGTGACCTCGGTATCGCGTATGCCGCGCGCCGCGCCGGACGCGCCCCCGGCTGGGCCCCGCTCGCGGTGCAGTACGCGGACTACGCGCTCTGGCAGCAGCGCGTGCTGGGCGACGAGACCGACCCGGAGTCGGTGGCGACCCGCCAGCTGGCGTTCTGGCGGACCGAATTGGCCGACCTCCCCGCACAATTGGATCTGCCCGCCGATCGGCCGCGACCCGGGCACGCGTCCTACCGCGGCGCGACCCATGAGTTCCGGCTCGACGCTGAGCTGCGCGCGGCCATCGACGAGGTCGCTGCCCGCTGTCACGCGACACCGTTCATGGTCCTGCACGCCGCGCTGGCCGCGCTGCTGGCCCGGCTGTCGGGTACGACCGACATCGCGATCGGCACGCCGGTAGCGGGGCGCGGCGACGCCGCGCTGGACGACCTGGTCGGCATGTTCGTCAACACGCTCGTGCTGCGCACCGAGGTCAGCGGCGCGGCCACGTTCGCCGAACTGGTCGCGCATGCCCGCGAACGGGACCTCCGTGCGTTCGCGCACGCCGACCTTCCGTTCGAGCGTCTGGTCGAGGTGTTGAATCCGGCCCGATCCCAGGCCAGGCATCCGCTGTTCCAGGTGGCATTGTTCATGCAGAACCTAGGGCCGGTCCTTCCTGATCTGCCGGACCTGAGCACCGATCCGGTCGACTTCGATCCCGGCTTCGCCAAATTCGACCTGCAACTGACGATCTCGGAGTCCGGCCCGGCGTACCGCGCCGAATTCACCTACGCGACAGATCTGTTCGACGCGCCGACGGTACGCGGGTTCGCGGCCAAGCTGGTGCGATTGCTGCACGCGGCCGTGGCGGAGCCGCAGCTTCCGATCGGCGACATCACCCTGCTCGACGCGGGCGAATTCGACTATGTCACCGCGAGCTGGAATGCCAGCGGTCACAAGGTCCCCGACCGTTTCCTGCACGAGGGATTCGACAATCAGGTTCGGCGCACCCCGAATGCCATAGCCGTGAAAGCGGATTCGGTGCAGCTGACCTATACCGAGCTGTCCGATCAGGCCAACCGCATGGCCAGGATGCTCATCGATTCCGGCGTGGGCCCGGAATCGCTGGTGGTGCTGGCGATGCCACGCTCGATCGAGCTGGTCGTCGCCATGTACGCGGTGGCGCGGGCCGGCGGGGCGTATGTCCCGGTGGACCCCGCGCATCCGGCCGAGCGGATCGGGCACATTCTCGACACGGCGCGTCCGCACTCCGTACTGACCACGCGTGCCGCCGGATTTGTGCGTCCGGCAACGGTTCCCGTCACGGTAGCCGTGCTCCGCGTCGATGAACTGGAGCTGTCGGCGTACTCCGCCGCCAAGATCAGCGAGCGTGAGCGGCTCGCCACGTTGCATCCGGAACACTCCGCGTATGTCATTTTCACGTCCGGCTCGACCGGCAAACCCAAGGGCGTGTCGGTCAGTCACCGCGCCATCGCCAATCAGCTGGCCTGGATGCACGCCGAATATCGCCCGCGCACGGGCGATATCTACCTGCAGAAGACCGCAACCACCTTCGACGTGTCCGTCTGGGGATACTTCCTGCCGTTGCGCGCCGGCGCCACATTGCTGCTCGCCGCGCCCGACGGGCACCGCGATCCGCGCTACCTCGCGGAAACCATTGCGCACCATGGCGTCACGCTCACCGACTTCGTTCCCGCCATGCTTTCCGTCTTCGCGGCGCACGCCGCGTCCGGCGAACTCGACTCCCTCCGCGACGTTTTCGTCATCGGCGAGGCGCTTCCGCCGGAGACGGTGGCGGCGTTCCGAGCGGTGAGCGACGCCGGGCTGCACAACCTATACGGACCCACCGAGGCGGCGGTGTCGATCACCTACCGCGAGGTGACGACCGACGACACCGGCATCGTGCCGATCGGGGAGCCGGAGTGGAACTCCCAGGTATTCGTGCTGGACGACCGCATGCGGCCGGTGGCCATCGGCGTACCGGGCGAGCTGTACCTGGCCGGAAACCAGCTGGCGCGCGGCTATCACGGCCGGGTCGATCTGACCGCGGATCGCTTCGTCGCGAATCCCCTCGGGAACAGCGGCGAACGCATGTACCGCACCGGCGACCTGGTGCGGTGGAGCCACGACGGTGAGCTGGTCTACCTGGGCCGCACGGACTTCCAGGTGAAGTTCCGCGGCCAGCGCGTCGAACTCGCCGAGATCGAGACGGCGCTGCTGGCGTCGCCCGAAGTGGGCCAGGCCGCCGCGCGGCTGGTCACCGGTGCCTCCGGCGACTTCCTGGCGGGCTACGTGGTCCGAGCGCCAGGCACCGAGCTGGACCCGGCGGTACTCAAAGCGGCTGTGGCACAGCGACTTCCCGCCTACATGGTGCCGACGGCGCTCGTCGAGCTGACCGAGTTCCCGCTGGGGAGCAGCGGCAAGCTGAACCGTGCGGCATTGCCCGTTCCGGTGCCGGCGGTCGAGCGATTCCGCGCTCCGGTCGACGCGGCGCAGCGGTTGGTCGCCGCCGTATTCGCCGAGGTGCTGCACGTCGACCGGGTCGGTCTGGACGACGACTTCTTCGCGCTCGGTGGCAGTTCGCTGGACGCGACTCAGGTGACGGCGCGGGTGGGCGAGGCGATCGGCGTTCGAGTTCCCCTGCGCGCCTTGTTCGAAGCTCCCGCAGTGGAGGGGTTCTCGGCGGCCGTCGATGCGTTGAGCACCGCCGGGGCGCTCCGGCCGGCGCTGACGCGGCGGAATCGGCCGGAGCGCATTCCGCTGTCGCCCGCGCAGCAACGGTTGTGGTTCCTCAATCGCCTGGAGCATCAGGATGGTTCGTCCGGCGTCTACAACCTGCCGGTCGTGCTCCGGCTCACCGGCCGGCTCGATGTCGCCGCGCTGGAGCGTGCGGTCACCGATGTGCTGGTCCGGCACGAATCGTTGCGCACGCTGTACCCGGAGACCGAAACCAGCCCCTACCAACTGATTCTGGACGGTGCGGATATCGGTCTCGCGCTCACGCCGGTTCCGGTCGAGCGGTCTCAGGTCGGGTCGGCCGTCGCCGCGATCGCCGGCGCGGGATTCGACGTCACCACCGAACTACCCGCTCGGGTAGCGCTTTTGCTGGTGGACCGAGCCGAGGACGCCCGCGACGTCATCGGCGACGAGTACGTGCTCGTGTTCGTGGTGCACCACATCGCCGCCGACGCGCTGTCGATGCCGCCGCTGGTTGCCGATCTGGTGCGCGCCTATCTCGCCCGATCGACCGGCCACGCGCCGGATTGGGCGGAGCTGGCGGTGCAATACGCGGATTACAGCCTGTGGCACCGGGAATTGCTCGGCGAGCCGGACATCCCGGGTGATCCGGCCTATCAGCAGCTGCGGTTCTGGCGGGACGTGCTCGACGGCGCACCGGCACAGACCGGCTTGCCGACCGATCGTCCGCGACCGGCGGCGCCGTCGAATCACGGTTCCGCGGTGGACTTCACCATCGAGCCCGCGGTGGTCTCGGGTCTGCGCGCCATCGCGCAGCGCTGCGGCGCGACGTTGTTCATGGTGCTGCATGCCGCGTTCGCGGCGACGCTCGCCCGGCTGAGCGGCAGCGACGACATCGTGATCGGTTCGCCCATCAGCGGGCGCGGTGAACGCGAACTCGACGCGCTCATAGGGATGTTCGTCAACACGCTGACGCTGCGGACGCCCGTGGCCGCGGACTCCTCGTTCAGTGACCTGGTCCGACGCACACGGGATGCCGATCTGGCCGCGTTCGCCAACGCCGACCTGCCCTTCGAGCAGTTGGTCGACGCCATGGCGGTCGACCGCCGCACCGGCGCGCATCCGCTCTTCCAGGTGATGTTCAGCTTCGGTGCGGCTCAGCCGGCGCTGCGCGCCGGCGCGCTGGAGGTGCCGTGGCTCGCGATCGAGCCGGTCGAGGTCGAGGACGGTGGCGCGAAATTCGACCTGCACCTGGTGGTCAACGAGCAACCGGACGGCTCGACGCTCTCCAGCAGTCTGCGCTACGCCACCGATCTGTTCGACCCGGCGACCGCCGAATCGTTCGTGGCCCGTTTTCAGCGGATGCTCGACGCCGCGGCGGCGGACTCGGAGCAGAAGATCGGCGACGTCGAACTGCTCGCGGACACCGAACGTGAACTCGTACTGCGCCGGTGGAATGACACCACACAGGACATTGACGAGACATTCACTCTCGCTGCGCTATTCGCGGATCAGGTAGCTCGCACGCCCGAGGCCGTCGCGCTCATCTTCGAGGGCACGAGTCTGTCCTACGCCGAGCTTGCGGGCCGGGTGAATCGGCTGGCGCGCTGGCTCGTCGGGCAGGGAGCCGGCCCGGATTCGCTTGTCGCGCTGGGGATGCGGCGCTCGATCGACCTGGTCGTCGGCATGTACGCCGTCATCACCGCCGGCGGCGGCTATCTGCCGCTCGATCCGGACCACCCGGTCGAGCGCATCGAACACATCCTCGACACCGCCGCCCCGCTGTGCGTGCTCACCGCCGGCGCAGATCTGAATCTCGCGGTAGCGCAGCAGCGTATCGATCGACTCGACGTGTCCGGCTACTCGGACGCACCGCTGACCGATGCGGACCGGCGGGCGCCGCTGCGTCCCGCGAACATCGCGTACGTCCTGTTCACGTCCGGCTCGACCGGACGGCCGAAGGGTGTGGCGATGAGCCACGCGGGCATCGTGAACCGGCTTCGGTGGATGCAGTCCGCCTATGTCGCGCTCGACGCCGGCGATGTGCTGGTGCAGAAGACCCCCGCCACCTTCGACGTGTCGGTGCCGGAGTTCTTCTGGCCGTTGCAGGTCGGCGCGCGGCTGGTGCTCGCGAAGCCGGACGGTCATCAGGACCCCGCCTATCTCGGTGCGCTGATGCGCCGCGAGGGCGTCACCGCCGCGCACTTCGTGCCATCGATGCTGGCGGTGTTTGTCGCGGACGAGATCGAGGTGCCCACGCTGCGCGACGTGTTCTGTTCCGGAGAAGCCCTGCCGGCGATCACCGCGCAGCGGGCGCGCGAGCTGACCGGCGCCCGGGTGCACAACGGGTACGGGCCCACCGAGGCGGCGGTCGAGGTGACCTTCCATGAGGTCACCGACGCCGACACGCACACGGTGCCGATGGGTGCGCCGATCTGGAACACCCGGATGTATGTGCTCGACGCACGGCTGCGCCCCGTGCCGGTGGGCGTGCCGGGAGAGCTGTATCTGGCGGGGGCGCAGTTGGCTCGCGGCTATTGGGGCCGTGCGGATCTGACCGCGGACCGGTTCGTGGCCGACCTGTTCGATGCTGCGGGCGGCCGCATGTATCGCACCGGCGACCTCGTGGCCTGGACGCCGGCCGGTGAACTGGAGTTCCTGGGCCGCACCGACTTCCAAGTGAAGATCCGCGGGCTGCGGATCGAGCTCGGCGAGATCGAATCGGCGCTGCTGTCCCTGCCCGCCGTCGCCCAAGCCGTGGTGCTGGTTCGAGACGACCACTCGAATGGTGATCAACTGGTGGCCTACCTGGTGGCGGAGGGCGCGCTCGACAGCGATCGGCTACGTGCCGAATTGGCGAAGCGACTACCGGGTTACCTGGTGCCGCACGCCTTCGTGCTGCTCGACCGGCTTCCGGTCAATGCCTCCGGCAAGCTGGATCGAAAGGCATTGCCCGCACCGGTCTTCGCGCCCACCGAGTACGAGGAACCGGCCGGGGTCGCGGAATCCCTTGTCGCCGAGACATTTACCGCGCTGCTCGGCGCCGATCGCGTCGGCGCCGGCGATGACTTCTTCGCCCTCGGCGGAAACTCGCTGATCGCCACCCAACTCGCCGCCCGCCTCGGGAAGGCGACGGGCACCGCCGTTGCGGTGCGCACGATCTTCGACGCACCCACCGTGCGTGAATTGGCGCGCCGGCTCACCGTCGGCCGATCGGCGGACGGCGAACCCACTGTCCTGCCGCCGCTCACGGCGCAGGAACGTCCCGACCCGATTCCGCTGTCGATCGCCCAGCAGCGCATGTGGTTCCTCAACCGATTCGACACCACCGGCAGCGGCTACAACATTCCCTTCGCGCTGCGGCTCACCGGCGCCCTCAACGTCGCGGCCCTGGAGGCGGCGATCGCCGACGTGATCGCCCGGCACGAGACGCTGCGCACGATCTATCCCGAACAAGACGGTGCCGCAACCCAGGTGGTGCTGCCGGCGGAGACGAAGCTGGTCGACCTGGTGGCCCGCCCGGTGCACCCCGCCGAGCTACCCGACCTGATCGGCGCCGCGGCGGCGAGCGGGTTCGACGTCACCGCCGCGGTGCCGCTGCGAGTTCGCCTGCTGTGCTTGGACAATGGCGAATCTCCCGGGCTGCCGGGCGGCCGGGTACACGTCTTGCTGTTCGTCGTCCATCACATCGCCGCCGACGGCTGGTCCTTCGCGCCGTTGACCCGCGATCTGGCCGCGGCGTATGTCGCGCGCTGCGCGGACACGGCGCCGGCGTGGAGTCCGCTTCCGGTGCAGTACGCCGACTTCGCGGTCTGGCAGCGGACGGTGCTCGGCTCGATCGACGACCGGCGCTCTGTGCTGTCGCGTCAGCTGGACTACTGGACGGGCCGGCTCGCGGGCATCCCCGAGGTGCTGCCCTTGCCGTCGGACCGGCCGCGGCCCGCGGTCGCCACCAATCGCGGTGCCGCCGTCATCGATTGCCTGGATCCCGCTCTGCACCAGGGGATTCGAGATTTGGCCGAGGCACACCGCGTGACGCCGTTCATGGTGCTGCACGCCGCGCTGTCGGTGGTGCTCAGTCGCTTCGCCGCGACCACCGACATCGTGATCGGTGCTCCCGTCGCGGGTCGCGGTGACGCCGCCCTCGACGAACTCGTAGGCATGTTCGTCAACACCCTCGTGCTGCGCACCGAGATTCGACCGGACGCGACTCTGGCCGAGCTGCTGGCCGCCGTACGCGCGGCCGACCTCGCCGCCTTCGACCATGCGATGGTGCCGTTCGAGCAACTCGTCGACGCGCTGAATCCCGTTCGTTCGCAAGCGCACTCACCGCTCTACCAGGTCGCGCTGACCTTGCAGAACCAGGCCGACCCCGACTTCCAGCTGCACCGGCTGACCATCGCCGCACTCGAGGTCGGCCCGGCGCCGATCCACCTGGACCTGGACTGGACGCTGACCGATCGCTACGACGCGAACGGCGCGCCCGCGGGCATCGATGTTCACCTGCACTACGCACTCGACCTGTTCGACGAGCAGACCGTGCGGGACTACCTCGCCGCCTTCGAACGCGTGCTGCGTGCGCTGGTACGCGACCCGCGAACGCTGGTCGCGAATGTCGACCTGATGTCGAGTGCCGAACGCGGCCTGCTGCTGTGCGATCGCAACGCCACCGCCCGGGCGCTGTCGCCGGAGACGCTCGACGATCTGCTCACCACCCGGGTCCGGGCGAGCGGCGACGAGATCGGCGTGTATTTCGAGGACGCCGCGGTGACCTATGCCGAACTCGAGTCCCGGGTCAATCGCCTTGCCCGCTGGCTCATTTCGGCAGGCGTCGGCCCGGAGACGATCGTCGGCCTCGCGACCCTGCGCTCGGTCGACATGCTCGTGACGATGTTCGCGATCGTGCGGGCGGGCGGCGCGTACCTGCCGATCGATCCCGCACACCCCGCCGATCGCATCGCACAGGTCATCGACAGCGCGGCACCGGCATTGGTGCTGACGGCGGGCGGCGCCGAGCTGCCGGAGCTCGACGGGGTGCGCGTCGTCGACCTCGCGGAGCTTCCGCTCGGCGAATTCTCGGCCGCTCCGGTCACCGACGCGCAGCGGAGAATGCCGCTGCGCCAGGACAATACGGCCTACGTGCTGTTCACCTCGGGATCCACGGGCCGCCCGAAGGGCGTCGCCGTCACCCACCGCGCCATCATGAATCAGCTGCGCTGGCTGGAATTCCGCTACGAGGTGACTGCCGCCGACCGGATCCTGCAACGCGCCCCGCTGACCTTCGACGTGTCGGTCTGGGAATGCTTCCTGCCGATCGCCGTCGGGGCCCCGCTGGTAATCGCCCGTCCCAGTGGGCATCTCGACCTGGCCTACCTCGCCGGCCTGCTCCGCACGTACGGCATCACCATCGCCGAATACGTTCCGTCGGTGCTCGCCGCGCTGATCGGCGAGGGGATGGGCGACGCGTTGCGCTCACTCCGGCACCTGCACTGCGGCGGCGAGGCGCTTACCCCGGATCTGCTCGCGGAGCTCCGATCCATCCTCGGCGGTGCGGTGCACAACGCCTACGGGCCGACCGAGGCGGCGATCTCGGCCGTCTTCCACGAGTTCGCCGACGCCGATGCCGAATCCGGCCTGGACGTGGCCATCGGCCGACCATGCTGGAACACCCGCGCGTACGTGCTGGACGCCCGGCTGCGACCGGTGCCGATCGGGGTCACCGGTGAGCTGTACCTCGCGGGTGACCAACTGGCGCGCGGGTACCAGGGGCGGCCCGGACTGACCGCGGAACGGTTCATCGCCGACCCGTTCGGCGTGCCGGGGCGGCTGATGTACCGCACCGGTGATCTGGTGCGCTGGAACCGCAACGGTGACCTGGTGTATCTGGGGCGCAACGATTTCCAGATCAAGCTGCGCGGCCAGCGGATCGAGCTGGGCGAGATCGAGGCCGCCCTGGCCGGGACGGCGGGCGTCGCGAACGCCGCCGTGCTGCTCGCCCGGGACACGGCCGGATACGAATGCCTGGTCGGATATGCCACCGGCGCCGAGTTGAAGCCCGAAGCGGTGCTCGACGACCTGCGGGATCGGCTGCCCGCGTACATGGTTCCCGCGCATCTGGTCATCCTCGACGAGATGCCGCTGACCACCGTCGGCAAACTCGACCGCACCGCGTTGCCCGCCGTCGAATTCGCCGGCATGACAACGGGATTCCGCGCGCCACGCGAGGGCGTCGAATCGGTGCTCGCCGCCCTGATCACGGATCTGGTCGGGATAACCGGCAACCTGGTCGGTGCGGACGACGATTTCTTCGCTCGCGGCGGCAATTCGTTGCTCGCCATGCGGCTGGTCGCCAGGGTGAACGCGGCGTTCGGCTGCGCGCTGACCGTGCGTGCGGTGTTCGAAGCGCCGACGGTAGCCGAACTCGCCACGCGGGTCGTGGATTCCGCTCAGCCGACCGGCCCGCCGCGGCCGGTACTGACAGTCCGGGAGCGTCCGAGTCGTATTCCCCTGTCGCTCGCGCAGACTCGAATGTGGCTGTTGAATCGGCTCGATCCGGAATCCGCCGTCTACAACATCCCGATCACCATCAGGCTGACCGGCGCGCTGGATACGGACGCGTTGCGGACAGCGCTGCGTGACGTCATCGACCGGCACGAATCTCTGCGCACCGTATTTCCGTCGGATCAGCTGGGGCCGAAACAGGTGGTCCGGTCCGGCGACGAGGTGACCCCCCTCGACCTGTGTCCCGTCGATGTGACCGAAATAGACCTCCCATCAGCGGTATTGGCGGTGACCGCCGCCGGGTTCGATCTGCGCACCGCAATGCCGGTGCGGGCCGGCCTGTTCTGCGTCGCGCCAGACGACCACGTGCTCGTCGTCGTGGTGCATCACATCGCCGCGGACGGCGTCTCGACCGCGCCGCTCGCGCGGGATCTCATGGTTGCCTACACCGCGCGGACCACGGGCGCTACCCCGCAGTGGCGACCGCTCTCCGTTCAGTACGCGGACTTCACGTTGTGGCAGCACGAGGTGCTCGGGGCGGCCGACGACCCGGAATCGGTGCTGGCCGCGCAGATCGCCCACTGGCGCACGGAACTCGCCGGACTCGCCCCGGTGCTCGAGCTGCCCGCCGACCGTCCGCGGCCGCCGGTCGCCTCCGGACGCGGCGCCGCCATCGACTTCGCCGTGTCCGCCGAGCTGACCGGAGCGATCGCGGGCCTGGCCCGCAGACATGGCGTTTCGTCGTTCATGGTGATTCACGCCGCCTTCGCCACGTTGCTGGCCAGGCTTGCCCGGGTGGACGACGTCGCCATCGGCACTCCCATCGCGGGACGTTCCGAAGCGGCATTGGACGACCTGGTCGGCATGTTCGTGAACACTCTTGTCTTGCGTTCCCGCGTAGCACCGGACATGACTTTCGCCGAACTCCTGAGCGAGGTGCGCGACGCCGACGTCCGCGCGTTCGCCCATGCCGATCTGCCCTTCGAGCGACTCGTAGAAGAGCTGAACCCGATACGCGCACAATCTCAATCCCCGATCGTGCAGGCTCTGCTCACCTTCGAGCACCGGGACGACACCGTCCTGCGACTGCCCGGACTCGACGTGTCGGCGTATCCGATCGACAGTCGGATCGCGCAGTTCGATCTGAGCCTCGAACTCGCCGAATACGTTTCCGATACGGGCGCCGCGCTGCGGGGCGTACTGCGCTATGCGACAGACCTGTTCGACCGGCGCACGGTCGAGTCGTTCGCGGCCCGGTTCGTGCGTGTACTCGAAACGGTTTCCACGAACCCGTCCCTCGCCCTCGGCGATATCGAGCTGCTGGACGCCGCAGAGCGTGCGCTGGTGCTGAATCAGTGGAACGACACCACGCATCCGATGCGGGCCGGAACGACACTGGTCTCCCTGTTCGAAGAGCAGGTAGTCAGTACGCCGGAGGCGACAGCGCTCACCTTCGACGGAACGAGCCTGTCGTACGCGGACTTCGCCGCGAAGGTGCACCGCCTGGCCAGGTGGCTCGTGGATCAGGGTGTCGGCCCGGACTCCTTTGTCGCGCTGGGTATGCGGCGCTCGATCGATCTGATCACCGGCATGTACGCGGTCACCGTGGCCGGCGGCGCCTACGTGCCGCTCGATCCCGACCATCCGGCCGACCGCATCGACCATGTGCTCGGGACAGCCAGGCCGGTCTGCGTGCTCACCTCCGGCCTGGACCTGGACGGTGTCGCGGCCCGCCAGTTCCGCATCGACCGGTTGGACTTGACCGGCTACGCGCCGACCCCGCTGACCGACCTGGACCGCGTCGGCGTGCTCACCGCGGCGCACATCGCCTATGTCCTGTTCACCTCCGGCTCGACCGGCCGCCCCAAGGGTGTCGCCGTGCCGCACGCCGCCGTCGTGAACCGGCTGCACTGGATGCAGCAGACCTACCGCCTCACCGCCGGCGACGCGGTTCTACAGAAGACCCCGGCTACTTTCGACGTGTCGGTGTGGGAGTTCTTCTGGCCCTTGCAGGTCGGTGCGCGCCTGGTCGTCGCACGCCCGGACGGGCATCGCGACCCGGCTTATCTAGCCCGCTTGATCATCGAAGAGGGGGTGACCACGGCCCATTTCGTGCCCGCCATGTTGTCGATGTTCATTGTCGAGCGAAGGGCAAACGAGTGCATTACGCTCCGCAACGTATTCGCCTCCGGTGAGGCATTGCCCGCGCTGGCCGCGCAGCGGGCGCGTGAGGTGATCGGAGCGCGGGTGCACAACCTGTACGGACCGACGGAGGCCACCGTCGACGTCACCTTCCACGAGGTGACCGCGGCCGATGTGGTCTGCGTGCCGATCGGCAGGCCGGTGTTCAATACCCGGTTGCTGGTGCTGGATTCGCGGATGCGACCGGTCCCGGCCGGGGTTCCTGGGGAGTTGTATCTGGCGGGTGCGCAATTGGCACTCGGCTATCTCGCGCGGCCGGATCTGACCGCGGACCGGTTCGTCGCGAATCCGTTCGCCGGTGGTGAGCGGATGTATCGCACCGGCGATCTGGTCAAGTGGAACGCCGACGGCGAGGTGGAGTACCTGGGCCGCACCGACTTCCAGGTGAAGCTGCGTGGTCTGCGCATCGAGCTCGGCGAGATCGAGTCCGCGCTGACCACGGTGGATTCGATCGCGCAGGCGGTCGTGGTGGTGCACTCCGAGGACCGGCTCGGTGACCGGCTGGTGGCGTACGTGGTAGCCGCCGGCGGGCATTCGCTGGACATCGACGGGGTCCGGTCCGCGCTGAGCGCGCAATTGCCCCCGTACATGGTGCCTTCGGCGATCATGTCGCTGGATGCGTTGCCGCTCAACACGTCCGGCAAGATCGACCGCAAAGCGCTACCCGCCCCCGTCTTCGAGGCGACCGCCTATCGCGCACCGGCCACCGGCACCGAACGCGCGGTCGCCGGCATCATCGGCGAGCTGCTCGGCCTCGACCAGGTCGGGGCCGACGACGACTTCTTCGCCCTCGGCGGCAATTCCCTGATCGGGACGCAGGTCGCGGCCCGGCTCGGCGCCGCCTTCGACGCCGAGATCCCGGTGCGGATGCTGTTCGAGGCGCCGACGGTCGCCGGGCTGGCGGCGCGGGCGGCTCGGCAGATCGGCACCGGCGGCAGGCCGCCGCTCACCGCACGCCCGCGTCCCGAGCGGGTACCGCTGTCACCGGCCCAGCAGCGCATGTGGTTCCTCAACCGTTTCGATCCCACCGGCACCGTGCACAACATCCCGGTGGTGGTCCGGCTCACCGGGTACCTCGACCTGAATACGCTCGCCGCCGCCGTCGCCGACGTGGTCGGCAGGCACGAGACCCTGCGTACGGTCTACCCGGACCACGACGGCACCGGTTACCAGCGGATACTCGAACCCGGCCAGGTGCCGTCGCTGCAATCGCTCGATTCGGCCGCCGCCTTGCCGGAGTTCGTCGCCACGCCGTTCGACGTGACGAGCGAAGTGCCGTTGCGTATCGGAGTTGTCCGGTTGTCGGATCGTGCGCACCTGCTCGCGCTCGTCGTGCATCACATCGCGGCCGACGGCTTCTCGATGGCGCCGCTGGCCCGCGACATCGCCACCGCCTACGCGGCGCGCGCCACCAGAACCGCACCCGCCTGGACCGAATTGACGGTGCAGTACGCCGATTACGCGCTGTGGCAGCGCGAAGTGCTCGGCGCCGAGACGGATTCGGAATCGGTGATCGCGCGCCAACTGAGCTACTGGCAGGAAACGCTGCGGGCCTTGCCCGTGCAACTCGATCTACCTACTGACCGGCCGCGTCCGGCGATCGCCACGCACGCCGCGTCCAGCACCACGATAGAGCTGAATACTGCTGTCCGCGAGGCTATTACCACTGTCGCGGCGCGCTATGACGCGACCCCGTTCATGGTCGTGCATGCCGCCCTCGCCACGGTGCTGGCCCGGCTGTCCGGTACCGGCGACATCGTCATCGGCGTGCCGATCGCGGGCCGCGGCGACGCCGCGCTCGATGACCTGGTCGGCATGTTCGTCAACACCCTGGTGCTGCGCGCCGAGGTCGCCGGGGCCGACGCGTTCGCCGAGGTGCTACGGCGAGTGCGTGACACCGACCTCGAGGCCTTCGCGCACGCGGAGGTGCCGTTCGAGCGGCTGGTCGAGGTGCTCGATCCGCCGCGGTCCGCGGCGCGGCATCCGCTCTTCCAGGTCGCGCTGTTCTTCCAGAACCTCGCCCACGTCGACCTCGATATGGCGGGCGTCGCCGTCGCCGAGTACGAGTTGGACTACCAGACAACGCCCTTCGATCTTCAACTGACCGTCACCGGCAATTCGGTCCGGTTCACCTACGCCACAGACCTTTTCGATGAAAGTACCGTGACGACCTTCGGGTCCCGGTTCCGCCGCCTGCTCGACGCCGTGACCGCCGATCCGGAACAGCTGGTCGGCGACATCGACCTGTTCGGCGCCGGCGAACTGCATCGAGTGGTGACCGAGTGGAACGACTCCGCGCACACCGCCTGCCTCGCGGAAATGCTGCTCGACGAATTCGAGGCGCAGGCCGCGGCGACACCGGACGAGCCGGCACTGATCTTCGTCCCGGACGACGGCGCCGCCGCGACGACGATGACCTACGGCGAGCTGGACCGTCGGACCAATCAGCTGGCCCGGCACCTGATCGCCGCGGGCATCGGCCCGGAATCGCTGGTGGCGCTGGCGATCCGGCGTTCGGTGGACCTCGTCGTCGCCATGTACGCGGTGCTCAAGGCGGGCGGCGCCTACGTGCCGATCGACCCGGACCATCCGGCGCGCCGGATCGCGCACCTCCTCGACACCGCGCAACCGGCGGCGCTGCTCACCACCTCGGCCGAGCGGGTCGGCCTCGACTACGCCGGCCCGATCACGCGCATCGATGAACTCACCCTCGACGGCTATCCGGATGACCCGATCGCCGTGCACGAGCGCCGCTCACCGATCCACCCGCAGCACCCGGCGTACGTGATCTTCACCTCCGGTTCCACCGGAAAACCGAAGGGCGTCAGCGTTTCCCACGCCGCGATCGTCAACCAGATGACCTGGATGCAGTCGGAGTATCGGCTGACCGCCGACGACGTGTACCTGCAGAAGACGGCCACCACCTTCGACGTATCACTCTGGGGATACTTCCTGCCCCTGCGCATCGGCGCAGCCCTGGTGCTCGCCGCGCCGGACGGCCACCGCGATCCCGGTTACCTGACCGAGGTCATCGAGGCCACCGGCGTCACCCTCACCGACTTCGTGCCCTCGCTGCTCAGCGTGTTCGCCGGACATGTCGAAACCGCCGGGCAGCGTGCGGCTCTCGCCTCGCTGCGCACCGTCTTCGTGATCGGCGAGGCACTGCCCGCCGAGACGGTGCGGGCCTTCGGCGCCGTCAGCCGGGCCCGGCTGCACAACCTGTACGGCCCGACCGAGGCGGCGGTGAGCATCACCTACCGCGACGTCACCGGCGACGTCGGCGGCCCGGTCCTGCCGATCGGCAACCCGGAGTGGAACAGCCGGGTCTATGTGCTGGATTCGCGGCTGCGCCCGACCCTGCCCGGCGTCGCCGGCGAGCTATACCTCGCCGGTACGCAGCTGGCCCGCGGGTACCACGGCCGGCCCGACCTGACGGCGGACCGGTTCGTGGCCAACCCCTTCGGCGTGCCGGGGGAGCGCATGTACCGCACCGGCGACCTGGTGCGCTGGGCGGCGGACGGCGATACCGCGGAGCTGATGTACTTGGGCCGCACGGACTTCCAGGTGAAGTTCCGTGGGCAACGACTGGAGCCGGGCGAGATCGAAGCGGTCTTGGCCGCTGTGCCCGGTGTGACCCAGGCCGCCGCCGCGGTTGTCGCCACCCGCACCGGTGACCAGCTGGTCGGCTACGTCACCGCGCGGCATGCGGTTGCCGAGGACGAATTGCGGCGCGCGGCAGGCGAGAACCTGCCGTCCTACATGGTTCCGTCGGCCTTCGTGGTGCTGGCGGCGTTCCCGCTCAACGCCTCCGGAAAGCTGGATCGAAAGGCGCTGCCGGAACCCGTGTCCGGTCGAGCAGCCTTCCGTGCTCCGGTCACCCCGGCCGAACGTCTGGTCGCCGACGCCTTCGGCACAGTGCTCGGGAGCGGGCCGATCGGCGCCGACGACAGCTTCTTCGACCTCGGCGGCAACTCCCTGACCGCCACCCGGGTGACGGCCCGGCTCGGCGCCCGGCTCGGCCGTCGCGTTCCGGTCCGGCTGGTATTCGAGGCACCGACCGTGCGCGCCCTCGCCGGGTGGATCACGAATGACGCTGCCGCGCTGGAACAGTCGGTGCCGCTGATCGCGGGTCCGCGTCCGGGAGTCATTCCGCTGGCGCCGGTGCAGCGCGGCATGTGGTTCCTCAACCGGCTCGACCCCGCGTCGGCCACCCACAACATCCCCCTGGCGATGCGCATCGAAGGCGAGCTCGATGTGGCCGCTCTGCGCGCCGCGTTCGCGGATGTCGTTGCCCGGCACGAGGTATTGCGCACGGTCTATCCCGTCGACGCGACCGGAAGCGGCCACCAGGTGATCCTGCCCGCCGAACCGGCGCCGATCCCGCTCGCGCTCGAAGACCTCGGGGGGCGTCCCGTAACCGAGCGGATCGCCGAATTCCTGGTCGCCGGTTTCGACGTCACCACGCAGGTGCCGGTGCGTGCGGTGCTGCTGCGGGTGCACGACGCCGAGCAGGTGCTGGTCGTGGTGCTGCACCACATCGCCGCTGACGGCTCTTCGATCAGCCCGCTTCTGCGAGACCTGTTGTGTGCCTATAACTCTCGCGTACTGGATGCGGCACCGCCTTGGCCGGACCTGCCCGCTCAGTACGCCGACTACGCGCTGTGGCAGACCGGTGCTCTGGAATCCGTTGCATCCGAACAACTCTCGTACTGGACGGAGACGCTGCGCGACCTCCCGGCGGAACTGGCGCTGCCGACGGACCGGCCACGTCCCGCGGTCGCGACCGAGCGTGGAGCGAGCGTGCGTGCACGGATCGGCGGCGAGGTCGCCGCGCGCATAGCCCGACTTGCGTGGCAGCACAGCGCGACTCCTTTCATGGTGGTGCACGCCGCCTTGGCGGTGCTGTTGGCCCGGCTGTCCGGTACCACCGACATCGCCATCGGTACCCCGGTGGCCGGCCGCGACGAAGCGGCCCTCGACGACCTGGTCGGCATGTTCGTGAACACCGTCGTCCTGCGCACCCAGCCGGACCTCGGCCGATCGTTCACCGACCTGATCACCCAGACCAGGACCGCCGACTTGGCCGCGTTGGGCAACGCGACCGTGCCGTTCGACCGGGTGGTCGACGAGCTCGGCATCGAACGCTCCCCGGCCCGGCATCCGCTGTTCACCGTCGCGCTGAGCTACCTCGACACCGGTGCCGGCACCGTCACGGTGCCCGGATTGGCGCTCACCGCCGTGGAATTCGACGAGCCGGTGGCCCGCTTCGATCTCCAGTTCACCGTCGCCGCCGAGCCCGATGCCGACGGCCACCTCGCCGTCGAACTCGATTACGCCACCGATCTGTTCGACGAAGTCACCGCCGCGAGCGTGCTCCGCCGGTTCGGTCGCCTCCTCGGCGCACTCACCGCCGACCCGGACCGCCCGATCGGCGCCGCGGACCTGCTCGCCCCGGCAGAACGCAGCGAACTGCTCGCCCGGCGCGGTGCGCACCCCGTCGAACCGCGCACCTTGGCCGAGCTGATGACCGCCGCCGTGGCCATGAATCCCGCTGCTACCGCGCTGATCTCGGCCGAGCGCAGCCTCACCTACCGCGCACTGGACGAACAATCCGCCCGCCTGGCCAGGATGCTGATCGGTCATGGCATCGGCGCCGAGGACGTGGTCGCCATCGCCATCGAGCGCTCGGTCGAGTCCCTGCTCGCGGTCTGGGCGGTCGCCAAGACGGGCGCCGCCTTCGTCCCCGTCGATCCGACCTACCCGGCCGAGCGCATCACCCACATGCTGTCGGATTCCGCCGCCGCCCTCGGGCTGACCACGAGCCGTTCGCACCGGATGCTGCCGGCCGACGTCGAATGGCTGGTCCTCGACGCACCCGCGACCGCGGTGCGGCTGCGGCACACCAGCGCGACCCCGATCGCCGCGGACGAGCTGATCCGCCCGGTCCGCGTGCACAATCCGGCCTGGATGATCTACACCTCCGGCTCGACCGGAACCCCCAAGGGCGTGCTCGCGACCCACGCCGGCCTCGCCGGAGTGGCCCGCGCCCAGCGCGATCGGTACGTGATCACCGCGGGCGCCCGCATCCTGCACGTCGCCTCACCGAGCTTCGACGCGTCCATGCTCGAACTGCTGCTGGCGCTGTCGGCGGGCGCCGCGCTGGTGATCGCACCGGCCAGCGTCTACGGCGGTGCCGAACTGACCACCCTGCTGCGCGAGCAGCGGGTGTCGCACGCCTTCCTCACCCCCGCGGTGGTGCGTACCCTGGACCCGGCCGAGCTGCCCGACCTGCGGCACCTGACCGTCGGCGGCGAGTCCTACGGCCCGGATACGGTGCGGCGCTGGGGAATCGGCCGCGCCTTCTACAACACCTACGGCCCGACCGAGACGACGATCATCGCCACGATCAGCGCGCGTCTGCGCCCGGACGATCCGTTCGACATGGGCACGCCGATCCACGGCATGTCGGCGGTGATCCTCGACGCCCGGCTGCAACCGGTGCCGGTCGGGGTCACCGGCGAGCTGTACCTGCGCGGACCCGGTCTGGCCAGGGGTTATCATTCACGGCCTGGTCTTTCGGCCGAGCGGTTCATCGCCGACCCCTACGGTCCGGCGGGCGGGCGGCTCTATCGCGCCGGCGATCTGGTGCGGTGGACCACGACAGGCGCGGTCCACTACGTTGGACGCTCGGATCAGCAAGTGAAGGTACGTGGGTTGCGCATCGAACTCGGCGAGATCGATGCCGTTCTCGCGACTCATGCCTCGGTCGAGGCGGCGGTGACCCTGGGGCACACGGAGGCCTCGGGTGTGACATCGCTGGTTTCGTATGTGGTCGGTCGCGGGATCGATGCCGAAGAGCTGCGTGCCCATGCCGCTCGTTCGCTGGCGCCCTACATGGTGCCCGCCGCTGTCATGGTGCTCGATGAGTTGCCGTTGACCCCGGTCGGCAAGCTCGATCGGCAGGCCTTGCCCGCTCCGGAATTCCGGGTGGCCGCGTTCCGCGCGCCGCGGACCACCGCCGAGCAGGCCGTCGCCGAGGTCATCGCCGACGTGCTCGGCCTCGCCACCCCGATCGGGCTCGACGACGACTTCTTCGCACTCGGCGGCAACTCGCTGACCGCGACGCAGGTCGCCGCGCGGCTCGGCAACCGGCTCGCGGTCGGTGTCGGGGTGCGGCTGGTGTTCGAGCATCCGACCGTCGGCGCGCTCGCCGCGGCGGCGTCCGGCGCGGCGCGGTCCGGTCCGGTGCTCGCGCGGCGCGCGGACACCGGACCGGTGCCCCTGTCGCTGGCCCAGCAGCGCATGTGGTTCCTCAATCGTCTCGATCGGCAATCGACGGCCTACAACATTCCGCTCGCTGTCCGCTTGACCGGTGAACTCGATGTCGCCGCGCTGAATGCCGCGATCGCGGACGTGGTCGAGCGGCACGAGGTGTTGCGCACCGTCTACCCGCAGCGTGAGTCGGGCCCGGTGCAACTGGTGCTCCCGGCGGGGGAGTCGGGCACACCGGTGCTCGCGCCCATCGCCGTTCCCGCCGACGATCTCGCCGCCGCGGTCGCGGACTTCGTCGGCGGTGGATTCGATGTCGCCGAAGCGGTTCCAGTGCGCGCCCGGCTGTTCGTGCCGGTCGCCGCGGCCGCGGTGGCGCGCGAACACGTGCTGGTGGTCGTCGTGCACCACATCGCCGCGGACGGGTCGTCGCTGGCGCCGCTGGCCAGGGACGTGATGGTCGCCTATGCCGCGCGCAGGCGAGGTCGCGCGCCCGAATGGGCCCCGTTGCCGGTTCAGTACGCCGACTACAGCCGGTGGCAACGCGAGTTGCTCGGCACCGAGGACGACCCGGATTCGCTGGTCTCGCGCCAACTCCGGTTCTGGACCCGCACCCTGGCCGGGCTGCCCGCTCAGCTGACCCTGCCCACCGACCGGCCACGGCCCGCCATCGTGGCCACCCGCGGCGGCCATGTCGACTTCGCCATCGACGCCGAGGCGCACGCCGATCTGGTCGCGCTCGGCCGGGCGGCCGGGGCCACCCTGTTCATGGTGGTGCACGCCGCGTTCGCGGTGCTGCTCGCGCGGCTGTCCGGCAGCACGGACATCGCGGTCGGCACGCCGGTCGCCGGGCGCGGTGCCGCCGAACTCGACGACGTGGTCGGCATGTTCGTGAACACGCTGGTGCTGCGGGCGCGGGTCGACGCGGCCGCCGGGTTCACCGACCTGCTCGAGCAGGTGCGGGCCGCCGATGTCGCCGCGTTCGCACACGCCGACGTCCCGTTCGAGCGGCTGGTGGAGGTGCTGAACCCGGAGCGGTCGACGGCCCGGCATCCGCTGTTCCAGGTCGGCTTCTCCTTCCACAATCAGGCGGGCGCCGACTTCGCGTTGGACGGATTGACCGCCACCGCTGCGGATTTCGATTCCGAGGTCGCGCAATTCGATCTGCATCTGGTGGTCACCGACCGCTACGACGACGAGGGTGTGCCGACCGGGATGGCGGCTTCGATCAGCTACGCGACCGCACTGTTCGACGAGAGCACCGTCGCCGGATTCGCGGGCCGGCTGCAACGAGTGCTCGGTGCGGTCTGTGCTGATCCGCGGTTGCCGGTCGGCGATCTCGCTCTGCTCGACCGGGCGGAGTCCGAGCGCATGCTGGTCGCATGGAATCGATCCGGACGTGAATTCGATACGGCCACACTGACCTCCGGTTTCGAGGCGCAGGTCGCCCGGACGCCGGACGCGGTGGCGATCGTCGATGGCGCCGTGACCCTCACCTACGGCGAATTCGGTGCGCGGGTCAACCGGTTGGCACGGGTGCTGATCGACCGCGGCGTCGCACCGGAATCGGTTGTCGCCCTGGCCATCCCGCGCAGCATCGATCTGCTCGTCGCGATGTACGCGGTGGTCACGGCGGGCGGCGCGTACCTGCCGCTCGACCCGGACCACCCGCTGGACCGCACCGTGCGAATACTCACCGCCGCGGGCCCGGAGCTGGTGCTCACCTCGGCGGCGCATCCGATGCTGCCGGTCACGGTGACGAATCACGCTGTGGTGCTGGATATCTCGAACATCGATCCGTCCATAGAGGCACGACCGGTGCAAGGCAGTGAGCGCTCGGCGCCACTGTCACCGGCGAACACCGCGTACCTGATCTTCACCTCCGGCTCCACCGGAACCCCGAAGGGCGTGGCCGTTCCGCACGCCGCCGTCGCCCATCAGCTGGATTGGCTGCAATCGGAGTATGTCCTCGGCGCCGATGACGCCACCTTGCTGATGACCTCGGCCGCCTTCGACCTGTCGATCTGGGAATTGTGGTGGGCGCCACGGACCGGCGCCAGAATCGTGCTCGCCCCCGGTGCCGCGCAGCGCGACCCGGCGCGGGTCCTCGACCTGATCCGGCGTGCCTCGGTCACCACCGTCACGCTGGTGCCGTCGCTACTGGCCATGCTCGGCGACGCCGCGGACGACCGACTGCCCGGCTCGCTGCGCTGGCTGCTCGTCATCGGTGAACCACTGCCGGCGACCACGGTCCACCAGGTGCGCGGCCGGACCGGCGCCCGGATCGACAACCTGTACGGGCCGACCGAGGCCGCGGTCTCGGTCACCCGCTACCGGACCGTCCCCGGGACGCTGCACACGGTGGTGCCCATCGGCACACCGGAATCCGGCAGCCGCGTCTACGTGCTCGACGACCGGCTGCACCCGGTCCCGGCCGGCGTCACCGGCGAGCTGTACCTCGGCGGCGCACAATTGGCCCGCGGCTATCACGGCAGGCCCGAATTGACCGCCGAGCGTTTCGTGGCGGACCCGTTCGGCGCGCACGGTAACCGGTTGTACCGCACCGGTGATCTGGTGCGCTGGGGCGCCGACGGGAACCTCGAATACGTCGAGCGCCGTGACTTCCAGGTGAAGGTCCGCGGCTACCGCATCGAACTCGCCGAGATCGAGCACGCCCTGCGCTCGCGGCCCGCGGTGTCCGAGGCGATCGTGGTCGCGCAGCACGCCGGCGACGAGAACGCGATGCTGGCCGGGTATTTCACCGCCACCGAGCCGGTCGATACGGACGTTCTGCGCGCTGCGGTGGCGGACCTGCTACCCAGCTACATGGTGCCCGCGGTGCTGCGGCAATTGGACACGCTGCCGCGCAACGCGAACGGCAAGGTCGATCGGGCCGCGCTGCCCGCGCTGGAGCCGCGCACCCACGAGTTCCGCGCCCCCGCGACGGAACTGGAGCGGCAGTGCTGTGCCTGCTTCGCCGAGGTGCTCGGCGCCGACCGGATCGGCCTGGACGACAACTTCTTCGAACACGGCGGCAATTCGCTGCTCGCCACCCGCCTGGCCGCCCGGCTGAGCGCGGCACTCGCCGAGCCCATTCCGGTGGTCTGGCTGTTCTCCGCGCCGACACCGGGCGCGCTGGTGGCCCAGCTGGCCCAGCATCGGTCCGGCCGTGGGCGGGTCGACGCGGCGGCGGCGTTCGACGTGCTGTTGCCCTTGCGGGCCGGTGGCTGCCGGGAGCCGCTGTTCTGCGTGCATCCGGCGGGCGGCGTCGCGTGGTCGTTCGCCGGCCTCGCCGCCCACATCGACCCGGAGCGCGGCGTGTACGGGATCCAGTCGCCCGCGCTGAGTTCCGCGGCGCCGCTGCCGGAGTCGATCGAGGACTGGGCGGCGCGGTACGTGCGGGAGATCCGGGCCGTGCAGCCGGAGGGTCCGTACCACCTGCTCGGCTGGTCGCTCGGCGGCGTGCTCGCGCACGCGATCGCGGTCCAATTGCAGGACGCCGGCCAGCATGTCGCGCTGCTGGCCATGCTGGACAGCTCGCGGCAGGTCACGGTGGACGAGTCCGCGACCGTCCCGGTGGCGGACCTGCTCGGCGGGCTGCTGGGCGACCACAGCGGCGAAACCGACCTGGATCTACCCCGATTGACGCGCCGGCTGACCGAACTGCCCGAGCCGTTCGCCTCGTTCGGCGCCGACCGCCTCGCCCGGGTGCTGGACGCCGGCACCCGCGCAGTGGACCTGATCACGCGTTACCGACCCCGCCCCTACAAGGGCGATCTCCGGTATTTCACCGCGGCCCTGGACGATCCCACCGGTGCAACCGGGGCCGCAACCTGGGCGGATGCCGTCGACGGCACCGTGCACAACCACGCCGTGCATACCTCGCACTGGCGGATGACCACCGAGTCGGCGCTGGCCAGGATCGGCCACGTCCTCACCGCCCTCCTGGAGCGTGCCGACCGCACCTGAGCCCCTCATACCTGACCCAACCAGGAAGAAGGAAACCCCGATGAACAACCCTTTCGACGACGACGGCGCACAGTTCTACGTCCTGATCAACGACGAGGGCGAGCACTCGCTCTGGCCGATCTTCGCCGCCGTACCGGGCGGCTGGACCATCGCCTACGGCGCCGCCGCGCGTAAGGCCTGTCTGCACTACGTCGAAACGCATTGGCTCGATATGCGACCCAAGTCACTCATCGAGGCCATGTCCAACGAAAGTCCCTGAGGTTCCGGACAACCGCCCAAATCCACCTGTATGCGCGGGGCGCGTCGGTCCACATCCCCCCTGCTGACCGCCGCGCCCCGCCCCCTACTCGTACTTCGCTGCGCCCCAGTGCATCATGGACCTATGACGAATCAACGGATCACCCCCACGCTGCCGGAGACGTTGATCGAAGCGGCCCGTCGCTGGGCGGGCGGACGGCCGACACCCGCACAGACGCAACAGATCAGCGGCTGGCTGGATCGAGTGATGCACCGTCAGCACCCGCAGGACGCCGCGAAGGCCTAGCGGCACAGCGGCGCCGGTCCGCTATGCCTTGGTTCGCGCCGACTCGATGACCGCGCGGGCATGCTGGCGCCACTCCGTGACCGCGCGACCGCGAAAGCCGGTGAGTGCCGCGTCGAACTTGCTCGCCCGCTTGGTGACGGTCAGCCCGATGTATGTGTGATTGCTGGTGATCGCTTGTGTCGCAATGGAACACGCCTCGTCGATCTCGCCGGCACTCAGCAACGCGGTGGCATGCTCGAACCGGACGAGCGCGGGCTCCATTGTTTCCTGTGGGTCGTACAGGCTGAGCGCGCGCGCCGCGGCCTTGGCGGTTTCCGCCGCCCGGCCGAGATTGGAGTTGCCTATCGCCTGATAAAAAGCAAGTTTTTCCGGTCTATAGGAAAAGATCCCAATCGTAAGCTCTTCGGGCCCAACATTTTCCAATGCGCGTCCGGATTTCTCGATACACCGGGCAAACTGGACAGCATTTCCCAGGCTGGCGTGCGCCCGTGCGGCCATTCCCCACAGCCAGGCGGCGGCGGGACCGTGCGCCGGATTTTCTTCGAGACGTCCGTCGAGGAGGCTCAAGACCTCCGCCGGTTTGTCGCTATATGTCGGAAGATATGCGAGACCGGCCAGCGCGATATCCTCGGAATAGCGATCGCCTATATCTTGCGCGGCGTGGATCGCGGTGGCGTACCACATCCTGGCCTGGCCCAAATGTCCTTCGTTGAACAGGATTTCGCCGACCACGTTGGCCAGCCTGCCCGCGGTGCGGACCAGCCGGACCTGATGGTGGGTGGCCTGCCGCTGCGCGAGAGTGCCACGGACAGTGCGGAATTGCTCGAGTGTGGTGTGCAGCAGCTCGTGCGGCGGCACCTGCACCACCCGCTTGCCGAGCGCCTCGGCCGATTGCTCCAGCAGCCCAAGCCTGCGCTCGCTGATAGACCCGGCATCCAGGGTGGCCAGCATCTTCTCCGGCTCGCCCGCGACCAGGTCGGCGGCCGTGCCGGTTAGGCCGACCCCGATGCAGGCCAATAACTCTCGCCTTCTCACGTCGTCATCCTCGACTTCCTTGTCGAGCCCGATGTCCCTACCGAGCTGGGTTTCCGTCTCGGGCGCCGAGTCGGTGGCTTCGAGGTCGAAGCCAGGGTCCCGGCCCGCGGTGACGGCACGCTCGAATCGTGCGACGACGACCGGATCGGCTTCTGACACGACCTGGTCGAGCAGACGTTGGCTTGCGGCATGCATCCGGGTTGTCCGGCCGTTTTCCCACAAGACCACGGTGCGCGGGGTGACGCCCACCAGACGTGCGAATTCGTACCGACTTCGCCGCATCGCGGCGCGAAGCGCACGGACATCCTCGCCCGTCCAGTCGATCTCAACCATAGGTCCTGCTTCCTCGCACCAGGCTGATACAAACGGAAACTACCCGCAATTACCGCATTCGGGTCTGTTATCCACCGAATCGCAACATGCACGCTGAATCAGCACCCGGCGCCGGGGTTCTGCCCAAACCCTTACCGGGGCGCCGGCATTCCGGAATCCGACGCACGGTCCCGACACGGCCCGATCCATCCGTGTCGAGCGGTGATTCCGTGGGGCGCTCAGGCGCCGGGTGCACTGACTTTACTCGGAGGTGAACAATGGACGTATTGCACTCGGATGTTCGAGAATTGTGGCTGGTACAGAGTCGCGACTGCACACAGGATCCGGTGGGTCTCAGCTACGACCGAGCGCGGTTCATCCTCACCGTGCACGGCGGTCACGGCGCCCGTTGTCACCAGTACCTCGGCGCGTCGGCCTACTGCTGTCGCCGGGCCGCCGAGAAGTGAACGAGGCGGGCCCGACCGCAGCCGGGCCCGCCTCGTTCGGTGGCCGATTCAGGCCGCCGCGGACAGCGCCTCGAACTCCTTGTCGGTGAGCGTGATCCGCGCGCCCTCGGTGTTCTCCTCGAGGTGGGCCACGCTGGAGGTGCCCGGGATGGGCAGCATCACCGGCGAACGGCGCAGCAGCCAGGCGAGGGCGAGCTGGGCCGGGGTCGCGCCGTGTTCCTTCGCGATCGCGTCCAGCGGTCCACCCGGCTTGGCAAGTTCGCCGGTGGCGATGGGGAACCACGGGATGAACGCGATGTTCTCCCGCTCGGCGTAGTCGAGCACGTCCTCGTCGGTCCGGTTGGTCAGGTTGTAGAGGTTCTGCACCGAGACGATGGTGGCGATCTCGCGGGCCTGTCGCAGCTGTTCGACGCTCACCTGGGATACCCCGATGTGGCGGATCTTGCCCTCCTGCTGCAGCAGTACGAGCTCGCCGAGCTGGTCGGCCAGCGGCACCTGCGGGTCGATGCGGTGCAACTGGTAGAGACCGATCTGCTCGACGCCGAGGTGGCGCAGGCTGAGTTCGGTTTGCTGGCGCAGGTATTCGGGCCTGCCGACCGCGCGCCAGTCGCCGGGGCCGCTGCGGGTGAACCCGCCCTTGGTCGCGATCACCAGGTCATCGGCGTAGGGGTGCAACGCCTTCCGGATGAGCAGTTCGCTGACGAACGGGCCGTAGGAGTCGGCGGTATCGATGAAGTTGATGCCGAGCTCGACGGCCCGGCGCAGCACCCGGACCGCCTCGTCGGGATCCTTGGGGTCACCCCAGACGCCGGGTCCGGTGAGCTGCATCGCTCCGTAACCGAGCCGGTGGACGGGCAGGTCACCGCCGAGTGCGAAGGTGCCGGACGCTTCGGCGGGCCGTGCGTGGACGTTGGTGCTCATGGGTTCGGTTCCTTCCGGAGTGGAATTACGCGACAACGGACGAGCTCGCAGGAAAGGTCAGCCGATCGCGCGCAGCAGTTCCGCGGCCACCTGCGCCGACGATGCCGGATTCTGCCCGGTGATCAGGTTGCGGTCGACCACGACCTTGGGCGCCCACGGCTCGCCCTCCTGGAAGTCGGCGCCGAACTCGACGAGCCGGTCCTGCAGCAGCCATTTGGCCCGGTCGGCCAGTCCGGCCTGCTGCTCCTCCACGTTGGTGAAACCGGTGAGGGTGTAGCCCGCGAAGGCATTGCCGCCGTCGGGACCGACCGCGGCCAGCAGTGCGGCGGGGCCGTGGCAGACGATCGCCAGCGGTTTTCCGGATTGCAGTGCGGCGGTGAGGAGTTCGCCGGACTCGGGGTTCACCGCGAGATCTTCCATCGGCCCGTGGCCGCCGGGGTAGAAGACCGCGGCGTAGTCGTCGAGGTCGACCTCGGACAGTGCGATCGGGTGCTGCAATTCCGTGCTGGCGGCCAAGACCGCCGCCCGCTGGTCCGCGCCCTCCTGGCCGCCGTTGACGTCGGGCGCCAGGCTGCCCTGGTCGACCGGCGGCACGACGCCGCCGGGGGTGGCGACCACGATCTCGTGGCCCGCGGCCTTCGCCGCCTCGTAGGGCACGGCGAACTCCTCGGCCCAGAAGCCGGTGGGATGCGGGGTGCCGTCGGCCAGGGTCCAGGTGTCGGCGCCGGTCAGGACAAAAAGTAGTTTCGCCATGTCATCGACAGTAGGACCGTCTCCGTAGCGTGGCCAATGGGATCGCCGATATCAGACATCGGAATTCTGATGGCTATTGCGCTCGGCGAAGACCGCGCGTGCCACCGCGATTCCGTTGAGCGCGGCCGGGAATCCGGCATACCCGGCCATCTGGATCAGCACCTCGACGACCTCGGTCTCGGTGCCGCCGACATTCAGCAGGCCGTGGATGTGCACACCGAGCTGGGGCGCGACGCCGAGGGCGGTGCACATGGCCACCGTCACGATCTCGCGGGTCCGCAGATCCAAGCCGGGCCGGGAGTAGATGTCCCCGAAGGAGAACTCGATCACGATGCGGGCGAAGTCCGGGGCGATGTCCTGCAACGCGGCGATCACCTGTTCGCCCGCATGCCCGTCGACCTCGGCCAGCTTGGCTGATCCGCGCTCGAATCGGTCACCGTCCGGCGTGCCGGCCGGGGCGGGTTCGGCGGGCAGGTCGGTCCGGGTGGCGAACACCTCCTTGGCGGCGGTCAGGCCGTTGAGCGCGGCCGGGAAACCCGCGTAGACGCTCGCGTGCACCATGACCTCGACGATCTCGGTGCGGGTCGCGCCGACATTGAGCGCCCCGTCGATGTGGAACCGCAGCTGCGGCGCGGCATTGCCGAGCGCGGCCAACGCGCCCACGGTGGCGAGCTGGCGCTGGCGCAGGGTCAGTCCGGGACGCGAGAGGATGTCGCCGTAGCCGAACTCGACGGTGAGGCGGCCCAGGTCCGGAGCGATATCGGCCAGACTGTCCAGCACGGCCGGACGCTCCTGCCCGCCGATTTGCCGGAGCAGCGCGAGGCCGCGCTCGTAACGATCGTTGTGGCCGGTGGAGTCCTGTGTGCTGGTCATGGCACGACCTTAGAAGTTGGAGTGCGCTCCAGCGCAAGTGCGGCGGATGCCTCATCCTTGAAGGGGAGGTGAGATCAGGGGAAATCTCGGGGTGTGTCCCCGATGTGGCTCGGCGGCCTGCTCAATAGCGTTTCGGCTATGCGATTCGCCCCGATCATCGTCGCCGTCTGCGCGGTCGCCCTGCTCGCGGGGTGCACGTCGAGCCGGGAGTCGAACGCCCCTTCCGGCATGCCGGACAACCGGATTCGCGCCGTGCAGGCCGATATCGACGCCGTCGTGGCGACCGGGGTCACCGGGGCGATCGCCACCGTCACCGACAACGGCAAGACCGTCGTGCTCACCAGTGGGGTCGCCGATATCGCCACCGGCGCGAAGATTCCCACCGATCCGCCGCAGCGCGTCCGGGTCGGCAGCATCTCGAAGACCTTCACCAGCGCGATCGTCTTGCAGCTCGTCGCGGAGGGCAAGGTGCGGCTGGACGAGCCGGTCGAGACCTACCTGCCCGGCCTGCTGCGGGGCGCGGGGATCGACGGGCGGGCTATCTCCGTGCGGCAGATCCTGCGGCATCAGAGCGGATTGCCGGAGATCACCAAGGATCCACGGATCGACGAGTATCAGGCGGCGCTGGAGAACCGGATCATGACGCCGGCCGAGGTGATGGCCATCGGGCTGCTCCAGCCCGCCGACTTCGCCCCGGGCGCGCGCTTCGAATACCGCAACACCAACTACTACGTCGCGGCCATGCTCGTCGAAAAGGTCACTGGCGCACCATATGCCGATGAGCTGAACCGGCGCATTCTGCGACCGCAGCGGCTGGCCGACACATACCTACCCGCACCGGGCGATCGGGATATCCGCGGGCCGCATCCGAAAGGCTATGCGGTGGTGAATGGTTCGCTCACCGACGTGACGCGGATCGAGCCGTCGGTGCCCTGGGCGGCCGGTGCGCTGGTCACCACCGGCTCGGACCTGAACCGCTTCTACTCGGCATTGCTCGCCGGCCGGGTGGTCCCCGACGCCGAGCTGCGCGAGATGCGCGACGGTGTGCTGATGGACGAGGGCATGAAAATGTACTACGGGCTGGGTCTCGGTCACACCACATTGTCTTGCGGCGCAGAATATTTCGGGCATTCCGGTGGTATCTACGGTTACAACGCGATCGCCGGCGCGACGCCGGAGGGGCGCGCGGTCACCTACACGTTCACCGAATCGGTGGATACGATGCCCGACCTGATCGGCATGCTCAGCCACGCACTGTGCCCGTAGGGCTTTCCTCGAGGGGTCTCCGCCGTCCGGGCGCCCAGCGTCCGGACGGCGGTGTCATGCCGCTCAGACGAGGTTCTGCTGCTTGCGAATTCGGCGTCGGACATCCGCCATCAAGCTGTGGGTTCCGCAGTGCCGCAGGAAGCGCGGGATGAACCGGTTCACGAAGGCGACGAACAGGAACAGGTGCTCGAAGCGCCGCTGATCGGCGGCGGTCCATTCGACCCGCAGCTGCTCGCGGAATACCGGCGCGAGAAACCCGATCGTGAGGAACTTCAACAGGTTTCGGAACGGCAGCCGCAGATACCAGTGGATCATCCGCAGGTTCAGCAGATCGTCGAGGTAGCCGCCGACGAACTCGTCGATCGAGACCTGCGCGCAGGCATCGTTCCAATATCGATCGAATTCCGCCCGGGTGGCGGGCCACATCTCCTCGGTCACCTGCAAGGTGGTGCCCAGGGTCGAGGACGACACGTAGAACGCCTCGGCCTGCTCGTCGCTCATCCGGCCTTGCAGCAGTTGGTAGGTGTCCTCGAAGCCGATGTACAGGCAAGCGGCGACCCACAACTGGAGATCTCGGTCGAACGCGTTGTACCTCACCGGTGCGCCCGGCGCCGAATGTACCTGCCGGTGTGCGACATTCACCGCCTCGCGATAGGCGAGGCGCTCCTCGTCGGTGCCGAGAATGGCGACGGCCAGGTACTGCGTCGTGGTGCGGGCGCGCTTCCACGGATGCCGCATCAGGGATCCGGACTCGACCTTGCTTTCCGCGACGCCGTAGCCGACGCCGGGCCGGGCCATCTGCATCGCGACATTGGCCGCCGCGCCCGCGAAGGACCAGAAGTCCAGCGCGTCGGTCAGCTTGATCGCGCGTTTGGTGATCGGGCGGTGCGCGGTGCCGATGTGGATCCGGGTCTGGTCCTTGGACAGCGGGACGGCCGGTGGCGAGGGGCGAGCGGCGGCGGTCATAGGGGAGTCCTTTCGGGTCCGGAATCGACTCCGCTGGGCGTGAACAAACTGTGAACTATTGATAACTTAAGTCCGGCGGAACCTCCGCGTCAACGGGCGGTTCAGCATGCGAATATTCCTGGCTTTCTGGCTGCGAATGTACGCGAAAGGGTTCCGCAATGTGCGGAATCGTGCGTAACATACTGGCCCATGCCGGACCGTGAGGTGTCCGGGAAGGATCCAACGGCGGATCCCGGTTCGGGGCCTGCCGTGGGCGTCCGGTCGGTGCGACCGGCACGCGAAAGGACGCGCATGCTCAAGCGGCTGGATCGGATATTCAGCTACGAGATGAAGGTCTCGGAGTTCCTCGGGACGCTGATCATTCTCGGCATCCCGTACGGGCTGATCGGTGTCATCTGGACACTCACGCACACCAGCCACCTACGCGGCATGCACGGCATCGACGTGGTGGTCTCGTTCCTGGGGTCGATCGTCTGCTGGCCCGTGCTCACCTTCGCGAATGTGTGCATGACCTGATGATGATCGTGGTCTGGCTCATAGACATCGTGGTGATCGGCGTCAAGGTCCTGGGTGGACGCACGCGGGTCAACCCGGTGCTGCGCTTCGGCCTGTGGCTGGCCGTGCTGAGCACCGTGGTGGCCGGCGTGGCCGTCGTCGGCTATCTCCTCGTGCTGCTCGAGCGGCAATTGAGCGGCGCCGCGTGACCCGGAGAGGCGGTAACGAGTGACCACAACAGAACGACCACCGCAGCGGACCGACCTGGAGCGGGCCGTCGACGACCTCAGGGGCCTGTGGCAGCGGCATCCGCAGCGGTCGCTGGAGACGCTGGGCAGGCAGGTGAAGCTGGGCCGCGACGCTGTGCTGGAGATGCTGCGCGCGATCCTCACCCGCCGGTTCCCGTTCCAGGAATTCGTCAAGCAGTGCGCGTTCATGGCCAGCGTCTCCGCCGCGCCGACGGTGTTCGTCGCGATCCCGGTGGCGGTCGTGGTCTCGATCCAGCTGGGCGCGTTGGTGAGTCAGGTCGGCGCGACCACCTTCATCGGCGCGGTCAGCGGTCTCGGCATCATTCGGCAAGGTGCGCCGCTGGTCACCTCGCTGATGATCGCCGGTGCGGTCGGCTCGGCCATCTGCGCCGACCTCGGTTCGCGCACGATCAGGGAGGAGATCGACGCCATGATGGTGATGGGCGTGGATCCGATCCGCAGACTGGTCGCGCCGCGGCTCGCGGCCGCGGTGCTGGTGAGCATGCTGCTGTGCGGTTTCGTGGTGTTCGTCGGCTTCGCCACCGGCTATCTGTTCAATGTCTACGCGCAGGGCGGCACGTCGGGCACGTTCATCAGCACGTTCGCCTCGTTCGCCGTCGCGAACGACCTGATCGTCGCGTTGGTGAAGGCCGCGATCTTCGGTGCGCTCACCGCGATCATCGCCTGTGACATCGGCCTGCACACCAGGGGCGGGCCCGGCGGCGTGGCTAATTCGGTGAACGCGGCGGTGGTCAATTCGGCGCTGATGCTGTTCGCCACCAACATCATCATCACCCAGGTGTACAACACCCTGTTCCCGGCGAAGGTGCTCTGACATGGGCTCGCGCTATACGCCACCGGCGTTGCAGCCGTTCAAGGTCGTCGGCGGCGCCGTCCGCGGACCGGTGCGGGCCAATCAGCGGCTCGGTCACCAGGCCATCACCTTCGTCGCGGCGATCGCGGCGATACCGTTCGCGCTCAGGCACTATCGCAAAGAGGTACTGCGGCTCACCGCGGACGTGGGCTGGGGCAACGGGTCACTGATCGTCGGCGGCGGCACCGTCGGCGTGGTGATCATCCTGTGCGGGTTCGGTGGGATCACCGTGGGCATGGAGTCCTACACCGCGCTGAACCTGCTCACGATGAACCCGCTGACCGGCGCCATCTCCGGATTCGCCACCACCCGCGAAATCGGCCCGATCCTGGCGACTCTGGCGTTCGCGATCCAGGCCGGTTGCCGATTCACCGCGCAACTCGGTGCGATGCGGATCTCCGAGGAGATCGACGCGCTGGAATCCATTGCCATCCGGCCGCTTCCGTACCTGATCACGACCAGGATGATCGCCGCGACGCTGACCATCGTCCCGCTCTACAGCGTCGGGCTCGCCGTCGCGTACCTGATGACCAAGCTGTCGGTGCTGTTCCTCGGCGGCACCTCGGCGGGCACCTACGATCACTATTTCTTCCAATTCCTCAACGGTACGGATGTTTTCTATTCTGTTCTCAAAGTGGTTGTGTTCGTGATGATTTCGACCTTCCTCCAGTGCTACTACGGATACGTCGCCACCGGCGGCCCGGAAGGGGTCGGGCAGGCGGCAGGGCGCGCGATCAAGATGGTGATCGTCGTCATGGTGTTCGCGAATCTGTTTCTCACGCTGGCGATCTGGGGCATCGACCCCGGCTTCCGGATCTCGGGATAGGGGGCCCGCATGATCATCGATCCCAGTGGCCGCGGGCCGAGCGGACGCCGGCTCTCGCTGGCCGGCCTCGCGCTCACCACGGTGCTGTTGCTGCTGCTGTTGCTGCTCGGGCTGCGCTACACCGGCCGGTTCGAGGACAAGGTGGGCGTGGTCGCGCTGCTCACCAGCACCGGTGACGGACTGCCCGAACACGCCGACGTGAAGTTCCGCGGCATGATCGTCGGTTCGGTGGCCGACGTGCAGGTGGTGGCCAAGGGTGAGCGTCAGCGCGCCGAGATCGATCTGAAACCGGCTGTCGCGGCGATGATTCCGGCGGCGGTCACGGCCAGGGTCATCCCGAACAACATCTTCGGTGTGACCGCGATCGAACTCGTCGACAGCGGGCCGAGCACCCGGACGTTGCGCGCCGGTGCGGAAATCCCCGAGGACACCAGCGAGGGCACGGTCCAGTTGCAGACCACGCTCAGCGTATTGCGCGACGTGCTCGACCACATTCAGCCGGAGAAGCTCGGCCGGGTGCTCGCGACGCTCGCCGACGCGCTCGATCCGTCCGTGCGTGTGCCCGGATCCACCATCGAACGCCTGGATCTCTGGCTCACCCAGATGCATGCCATTCCGGGGATCGGCGACCTGCTCGGCAATCTCGGCCGGGCCGCGACGGCATTGAGCGCGTCCGCGCCCGATCTGGTCGGGGTGCTGTCGGAGTCGGTGACCACCGCCCGCACGCTCACCGAACGCCGGGACCGGCTGGTCGCGCTGCTGACCAACGCGAGTGGTGCGGTCGACTCGGTGAATTCGCTGTTCGCCCGCAATCCCGACGCGGGCAAGGACGTGGTCTCCGGCCTCGACGAACTCTTCGGCAGCCTGGCCGAGGACCCGCGGGCCTTGCAGCAGACGGCGGCCAACCTCAATGTTGCGCTACAGAACTTGCGCTCGGTATTCGGCTTCGGGCCGAGCCGCCAGATGGTCTGGAAGATGGACGTGTCCTTCACCCCGTTCCAGCAGTACACCGCCGCGGACTGCCCGCATTACGGCAGTATGGCCGGGCCGCGCTGTGGCGGCTCCTCGGTTCCGGAAACCGCACCACCACAAGAGTTTCCGTCACAGCTGACGCCGAAGTGGCTGGAGTCGGCGGGACCGGCGCCGGTGGTGCCCACACTGCCGGCCATTCCGGGGATTCCGATGATCCCGGGCCTCACCGCACCGGCCGCGGCTAGGGATCCGAAACCGGACGCGGTAGCGCCCAGCGGATTACGTGGTCCGGATGCGGTAGCGGCGATCCTCGGCGGCAGGCCGACCGCCGCGCAGTATCTGCTGCTGTCGCCGCTGCTGGCCGGCGGCTCGGTGACCCCGGCGGACAAGGGCGGTCGCTGATCATGAAATCGAGAAGGGCACTGATCGGGTTCAGCCTGTTCGCGGTCGTCGCGATCGTGCTGACCTACACGATCTGGTCCACCCTGCAGCGTTCGGTCACCGGCGATACCGACTCGTACTCCGCCACCTTTTCCGATGTCCTCGGCCTGCGCGTCGGTGACGACATCCGGATGGCAGGCGTGCGGGTCGGGCGGGTGGACGCGATCGACTTCGACGGTGACTATCGCGCGCGCGTCGAGTTCCGCATCCAGCGCAGGCAGCACCTCACCACCGCCACGAAGGCCTTGGTGCGCTACCAGAACCTGATCGGGCAGCGCTATATCGCGCTGGTGCCCGGTGCGGGAAACGGTCAGGTGGTCGCGGCCGGTTCGGCGATACCGCTCGAGCGCACCGAACCCTCCTTCGACGTGTCCGCGCTGCTGTCCGGGTTCGAGCCGCTGTTCAGCGTGCTGCAACCGGATCAGATCAACTCGCTGTCGGAGACCTTGATCCAGGCCCTGCAGGGCAACAACGTCTCGCTCAGCGCGTTGATCACCCAGGCCGCCGAACTCGCGGGAACCTTCGGCCAGCGCGACCGGATTCTCGGCGACGTGATCAGCAATCTGAGTAGCGTCATCGCCGGGCTGGCGCATCGCAGCGGCGAGCTGGAAACGCTGATCACCCAGGCACGTTCGCTGGTCGAGTCGCTGTACGCACAAGGCGAATCGCTGAAGGGGTCGGTCGCTCAGGTGGCCACCTCGACCGACTCGCTGGCGCGACTGATCGGCCAGGTGAAACCGAATATCGCTCGCGCACAGAATGATGCGACGAGCGGGGTGGCGCTGCTGCTGCTCAACGGCGCGTCGCTGGATCAGGCGGCGGTCGAGCTGCCGAGCCTGCTCAACGGCATCGCCCGGTTCACCAGCTATGGCGCCTACGGCAACGCCTACATCTGCCGCCTGGATGTCTCGCTGTGGGGTGTGCTGCTGCCACCCGGACTGTTCTCGCAGGTCGGCGGCAATTCGCAATCGGAGGTATGCCGGTGATGACACGAGCGCGGTCCCTGTTCGGGCGGGTTCGAGTGCCGCGGAACCGGCTGCTGTGGCTGGGCCTGCTTGCGGCGGGCTCGGTGGTGCTGCTGCTGGTCGGGTCCAGCGCGCTGTCGCAGGCTCGACTGGGGGACAAGACGATTCAGGCAGAGTTCGCCCAGGCGGCCGGGCTGCGCGCGGGCGCGTCGGTGGACGTGTCGGGCATCGAGGTGGGCACGGTGCGCGCGGTGCGGCTGGACGGCGCGAAAGTCGTTGTCGACCTGCGGGTTCGCCGAGATCTGCGACTCGGGCCGGACGCGCACGCGGCGATCAAGATGACCACGATTCTCGGCAAGCTGCATGTCGAATTGGTGCCGGGTAATGGAAAAGGGTTGCCGGGCAACCGGATCGCGCTGCCGAACACCTCGGTGCCGTACAACCTCGGCAAGGTGATCCAGGATCCGGTGTACAAGTCCTCGTTCGAACGCATCGAACGCATCGATCCGGCGAAGCTGCGTCAGGCGCTGGATCTGCTCAGCCGGCAGATGGGTGACTCGCCGCAGCTCACCGTCGAGGCGCTGAACAGCGTCGGCGCACTCGCCAAGGTGATCAACGACCGTCGCGACGAGGTCGATGTGCTGTTGAAGAGCATGGATCAGGTGTCGCAACTGGTGTCCGACAATCGCAACAGCGTGTTGCTGCTGCTGACCCGCGGCGAGGCCATCGGCACCGCGGTCGCGCAACGGCAGAACATGCTGAAGTCGTTGCTGGACAACGTCGCCGAGCTGTCCCGGCTGCTGCAGCAGATGGGCCTGGAGAACAACGATCAGCTCGGCCCGATGATCCAGAGCTTGAACACCATGTCCGAGGGCCTGGAGAAGAACAAGGACAATCTCGACTCGCTCTACGAAATCATGCCGGTGGCCCTGCGGCAGTTCAACAACGCGCTCGGCAACGGCCCCTACGGCGACGTGTGGGCACCGTGGATCTTCCCGGACAACTGGCTGTGTTTCGCCGGTGCGGTACAGGGGTGCAACTGATGAAAATAGGTACTTTGCTCAAGACCGCCGCGTTGTGCTGGGTCGCCGCGGTGGCCTCCGGTTGCTCGTTGCTGCCGGACAGCCTGAGCACGCTACCGGCCGAATACCTGGGTGAACACCTGCGGATCAGCGCCGATTTCGAGAATGTGGCCGGCCTGTACGCGGGCAACGACGTCGCGGTCCTCGGCGTCCCGGTGGGCAAGGTCGACACGGTGACCGCCAGGGGCAGCTATGTCGAGGTCACCATGTCCATCGACAAGAACGTCAAGGTGCCCGCCGGTGCGATCGCCGCACTGGTGTCGCCGCAGCTGATCACCAACCGGCACGTCGAACTCGCGCCCGCCTACGACGGCAACGGCCCGGTGCTGGCCGACGGCGCGCACATCCCGCTCGAACACACCCGCACCCCGGTCGAACTCGATCGCATCCTGGACAACTTCGATCAGCTCGGCCGAGCGCTGAAGGGGGACAACGAGTCCGGGCCGATGGCCAGTCGCGTGCTCTTCCCGCTGCTCGACGGCAACGGCGACAAGCTGCGCGAGACGCTCGACGCGATGTCCTCGGCGTTCGAGGTGAGCCTGGCCAACGGCGACCAGATCTCCAACACCATCGTGAAACTCAACGAGATCACCCAGATCATCGCCGAGAACGACCAGACGGTGCGCGATTTCAGCGGCCGGCTCACCGAGATGGTGCAGCTGATGGGGGAGCAGGCGCCCGGGTTACAGGCGGTGCTGACCCAGCTCAACGACTTCGTCACCAACACATCCACCGTGGTCGGCGCCAACCGTGAGCAGTTACTCGGCGCGCTGACCAGATTCACCACCCTGACCAGCCAGATGCGGGCCAATGCGCGATCGGTCACCGAAATCGCCGACGTCACACCGCTGTTCTTCCAGAACCTCGCCAACGCGACCAGCCGCGAACACCGCGCGCTGCGACTGCACGGGCTACTGGACAAGTCGGTCCTCGACGGCGAGGCGCTGTCGGTGTTCTGCGAACGGGTGCAGATGCGCCTGGACGGCTGCCGGACCGGCAAGATCCAGGACTTCGGTCCGGACTTCGGCCTGACCGCCGCACTGCTCGGACTGACCAAATGAGGACGCGAATACCGGCCCACCGCCCCCCGCGGAATCGTCGCGCGATGCTGTTCACCGTGGCCGTGGCCGCGGCCATCGGCGCGACGTCCGGTTGCGCGGTAACGGTGGACAACGTCCCGTTGCCCAAACCCGGTATCGGCGGACCCGGCTACCCGCTGCACGCGGTGTTCAAGGACGCGCTCAACCTGCCGGCGAACGCGCACGTCAAGATCGGCGGCACCGACATCGGCACCGTCTCCGGGATCAGCACCACCGATTTCCTCGCCGACGTGGAAATGCAGATCCGCCAGGACATCCAGCTGCCCCGCGGCACCACCGCCGAACTGCGCCAGGCCACCCCGCTCGGCGACATGTTCGTCGCGATGACCCTGCCCGCGAAGCAGGACAGCGCCGAACTGCTGCGCCCGGGCGACACCATCGCGCCCGACCACACTGCGACCGGTGCGTCGGTGGAGCAGCTGATGATGTCGGTCTCGTTGCTGCTCAACGGAGGTGGTCTCAACCAGGCGGCGCGGATCACCGCCGAGATGAACTCCATGTTCGCCGGGCGCGCGCCCGAGCTGTCGCATCTGATCACCGAGATGACCGACGTGCTCGCCGCACTCAACCGGCGCACGGCCGACGTGGACGGCGTGCTTTCCGGGCTGAATACGCTCACCGGCGAATTGGCCAGGCGCAAGGCCGAATTGGGTGCGGCGGCAGACACCTTCCCGCCACTGATCGGCCTGGTCGCCGAAAACAACAGGGCCATCGCCGATCTCATCGCCAAGGTCTCGGTGACCATGGCCGCGCTCGGCGACTTCACCGATACCACCGGCCCGGACTTCCTCAGCCTGTTCGACAGCATTCAGCGGCTGATGTCCGGATTCGCCCAAATGGGTGACGATCTCGCGGGAGCGCTGGACGGGCTGCACGCCATCTACCCGTCGATCTCGGCCAGTCTCGACGGCCCGGTGCTCGCGGTCGCGGCCACCGTGTCCTACCTCAGTGTCGGCGCGCTGACCGACCCGAAGGGCAGCCGGCCGCCCGAAATCGGTGACGTACCAGCCTTTATCGGCAGCCTCGCGCAGGTCATCGAGAAGGTCATCGGCCGGTTGCAGGGCGGTGGGCGATGAATCCTCCGTTGTGGCAATGGCTGGTCCGGCACCGGATCGCGGTGGCCAATATCGGCCTGATCGTGGTGCTCGTGCTCGGGGCGTCCTATCTCGGCGCCAACGTGCTCCGCATCAATCTGCTGCCGAACACGTACACGGTGCGGGTGGAACTCGCGAATTCCGGTGGCCTGGCGGCGAACAACGACGTCACGTTCCGCGGCACCCGGGTCGGCCGGGTGCGCGATGTGCGGATCTCCGGCGACGGCATCGCGGCGATCGCCGAAATCGACAAGTCGGCGCGGATTCCGGTGGGCGGCACGGTCGCTGTCGGCCGGCTCTCCGCCGCGGGGGAGCAGTATCTCGACTTCCGGCCGGACGTGGACAGCGGGCCGTTTCTCGGCGACGGCGCGGTGGTCGAGCGCGCCCGGACGACGGCGCCGGTGACGGTGCAGTCGGTGCTCGGCAGCATGAGCGGGCTGATCGGCGGAATGAATCCGGCGCGGCTCAACGTGATCGTCGACGAGCTGGACCGGGCGCTGGCCGGTGGCCCGGACCGGTTGCGCAACATGATCTCCGGCATCAGCCGGGCCATGGCCGGGTTGACCGACCTGCTGCCGCAGACTCGCCGGCTCATCGAGAACCTCCAGGTGATCGCCGACACGACGGCGCACGCGCAGCCGGACCTGACCACCCTGACCACCGGTTCGAGCGCCCTGTTCCAGCAGTTGACCGCCGCGGACCAGGAGGTGCGCACGTTCCTCGACCTCGGACCCGGTCAGCTCGCCACCCTCGGCGGCATCGTGCGCGACACCGAAGACCCGATGACCAACCTGGTCACCAACTTCGTCGCGATCACCAAGGCCGCCAAGCTGCGGGCGCCGGCCATCGCGGCGCTGTTCCCCGCGCTGCGCACGGGTTCGGAGGCGATCGGCGTGCCGGCGCACGACAACGCCTACCACACCCTGGTCGACCCGTGGCCGCGCCCGAGCTGCGACTACGACACCGTGCCCGTGGTGCCGACGACGAAGACCGTCGACACCAGGGTGCGGCTCTACAACTACTGCGTCACCAGCAATCCGGCGCTCCAGGTTCGCGGTTCGGCGAACGCGCCCCGGCCGAACGTGCCGGACAACGGATCCGGCCCGCCACCCGGCGTCACCGGCAACGAGCTGTCCCGACCCGCACCTGGCAGATAGGAGCACATCCGATGCACGACAACGATGGCGACACCGCCGCACCACCCGAGGAACCGACGCCGGTCGAGTCCAAGGGTGTTGCGGCTGAGCAAGTTTCAACCGATGTGGACCGAGCCCCTACCTCCCGCAAGCGGCTACGACTGGTTCCGGGCCACACCGGGCGACTCGTACTACAGGTGGCAACGGCCGTATTCCTCTGTGCCGCAATCGCGTCGACCGTCTTCTTCTATCTCCAGAACAAGGGCAACAAGGCCACCATCGACGCGAACGCGGATGCGCGCGCCGCCGCCTGCCGGTACGCGCCGATCCTGGCCGACTACGACGCGAAGAAGCTGGACGACTACTTCGCCGCCGTGCTTGACGGCGCCACCGGCGACTGGAAGAAGCAATTCGACAGCACCAGCAAGGAATTGCGCGAGGTGCTCACCCAGGGCGAGGTGGTGTCGAAGGTCAACGACGTGCAGTGCGCGATCAAAACCGGCGACGAGAGCTCGGCCGAGGCCATCGTGGTGATCGGCCAGACCATCACCAGCATGGGCACCCAGGGCAAGCCCGCGCCCGGCCAGCTGTCCATGGTGATGCGCTTGGAAAAGATCGGCGACCGCTGGCTGGTGAACAAGGTGAACTCGCCGCTGGCCACGCCGCCGCGGCCGTAGCTACCCGGCGTCGGGACCGAAGAGGACGACCCGCATCAGATGAACCACCCGCTGCCGCGAGCACACCGGGTCGTCGGAGCCGAAGCGCTGCCCCAGATCGACGACCAGGGCCAGCGCCGCGTGCACCAGCAGCCTGGCGTCGGCGGCGGACAGCTCGGGGCGGACGCCGACCAGCAGCTTCGCCCACTCTTCGACGTTGAGCCGCTGGATGTTTCGCAGCACCGTCCGGTCGTCGGCGGGCACATTGCTGATCTCGGCGTAGTAGACGAAGGTCAGTTCCCGCTCGGCGAACGACCCGGCCACGTACAGCTCGATCAACGTCGTCAGCGCCTGCGCCGGGCCGTCCGCCGCCGCGACCGCCGGACCGATCGCGGCCGAAACCCGGTCCGCGGCACGGCGGAACGCGGCCGCGAGGATATCGCCCTTGCTGCGGTAGAAGCGGTACACCGCCGACGAGGCAGGCAACCCGGCCGCGATGGCGATGTCCTCGACACTCACGTTCGGATATCCGCGCTCATGGAACAACTCGATCGCCCGTGCCAGCAACAGCTCGTGCTTGAAGGTCAACGGAATCTCCGTTGCCACAAGGGGTTCGGCGTGGTCGGCGGAAGGCGGCAGGGTGTAGCCCGCGACCGCGCGGCAGGCGGTGCCGAGCAGCGTGGTCAACGCCCGCAGCGGAACCGATACGTGGTGATCGCCGATGCTGCTGAGCACGCTGAGTATCGCGGCCGACAGCACGGCACGATCCGCCTTGTCCAGCTCCGGCCTGGTCTCGGCGAGCAGCGCCATGAGCACCGAGGTCACCTGTGCCAGTTGGCTATCCAGGATCGCGGCGTCGTCGTCCTCCAGGTAGCGGCGCTGCCAGCGCAGCAGCGCGGCACTGCGCCGGTTGGCGATCGAGGACGCGATCAGCGCATCGATCACCTGACCGAGCCGTGCCTCGGCAGGCAGGCCGCGCGCCGAGTCCGGCAGGCGTACCGCCGCTTCGCTGAGTCCGCCGAGCCGCAGGGCCTCCTCGCGGAACAGCGCGTACTTGCTCGGATAGTGGCGGTAGAGCGCGGCCGAGCTGATGTCGAGCCGGGACGCGATGTCCTCCATGCTCACGCCGTGGTAGCCGAGCGACCCGAACGCCTCCGCGGACGCGGCCGCGATCTGCGCCCGCCGATCGCGCGGCCGCCGCCGGACCACACGCGCGGCGGATCCGTCGGACGCCTTGTCCGCGGCGCGGCCTTCCTGGGCACCCATGCCGCGATGGTAGCCGAATCGGGCGCTCGGCAACGGAGTCTCGAGCGCTTGGAACCAAACTGAATGCTAGGTCACAATTGGAGGTATGATTTGGGTTGCTACCTCATACTCTTGCGATTACTCAAAAAGGAATAGCGCGTAACATAAACGACCGGTCGGTACTCCGGTAGCGCCTGTCTGCCCGGGTGCTCACACTGCGGCGGGACGCCCAAAGAGGACGACCTGCATCAACAGGCGCACCCGCTCGGGCGCCGCCATCGGCTGGTTGTCGAACGCGCGACCCAGATCCACCACCAGCGCGAACGCGGCGTGGATGAGGAAGCGCGCCTCGGCGGGCGAAAGCTCCGGCCGCACCTCGCGCAGCAGCCGCGCCCACTCCTCGACGCTGAGCCGCTGGATGTTTCGCAGTACCGTGCGTTCTTCCGCCGGAACATGCTGGAACTCGGTGAAATACACGTAGGTCAGCGCACGCTCGGCGAATGACCCGGCGACGTACTGCTCGATCAGCGTGGTCAGGGCGCCCTCCGGGCTAGCCGCCGTCGCGACCGCCGGACCGACCGCAGCCGAAACCCGTTCCGCCGCACGGCGAAACGCCGCGGCCAGCAGATCACTCTTGCCACGGTAGAACCGGTACACCGCCGAAGCCGCGGAAAGCCCTGCGGCGGTGGCGATGTCCTCCACGCTCACATTGGGGTACCCGCGCTCGTGGAACAGCTCCACCGCTTTGCGCAGCAGCAGTTCGTGTTTGAACGAGTCCGGGATCTCGACCACCCGGGGCGGCTCGGCGGGACATTCCGCCGGCAGTTCGGTGCCGATGATCGGCTGGCAGGCCGAACTCAACAGCCGGGCAAGGGATTTCGCCGGCAGCGTGGCGTGATGGTCGGCGATGCTGGTGATCGTGCTCAGCAATGCCATGCGCAGCACCCGGATGTCGTCCTCGGTCAGTTCCGGTCGCAGCTCGGCGAGCTGGTCGCCGAGCGCGCCCAGCACGGCGAATTGCTGGTCGTTCAGCGTGGACAGATCCTCGGATTCGAGGTAGCGGCCCTCCCAGCGCACCAGGGTGACGGTCGGCCGGTTCTCGATCGTTATCGCGATGAGCGCGTCCAGCACATGACGCAGCCGTGCTTCGGGCGACCACGCGGCCGCCTCCGCGGGCAGCTCGACCGCATCGGTCATGGCCCGGCCGACCCGCAGCAATTCCTCCCGGAACAGCGCGTACTTGCTCGGATAGTGGCGGTACAGCGCGGCCGAGCTGATACCGAGCCCGGTGGCGATGTCCTCCATGCTGACGCCGTGATAGCCGAGCGCGCCGAACGCGGCGGCCGAGGCGGCGGCGATCTGGGCCCGTCGATTTTTCGGCCTGCGCCGGATCTCCCGGGGTGCCGAGTCGCCGGTGCTCGCCTTCCGCGCCGTGCGGCGATTGTCGACACTCATGCGGACATCGTACTTATCCGGGCAGGTGGGACGGGCTACGGCTCGGTACGGGGCGGTCGCCGAACCGGCCGGGTGCCCCAGGTCACCCGGAATCGGGGCGGTACCTGCCGGAAGACGGCGGCCCCAGACCGGACCCGTAGGCGTGGGCCGGCGCAGGTGAGGGCCGCCACAGCAGGCCGGATCGGATCCGGTGTCGCGATCAGTCGCGCGGCGTGATCACCAGGCGCGCCTTGCGCTCGGGGACCGTGGTGATGTTGCGGGTCCTCCCGCGTTCCGGCTCCGCGCCCTCGGGTCGCGAAAGGGAATGGCGCACAAGGATTTCCCGCAGCACCGTGGTGCCCTCCATGAGGGAGAAGCCCGCGCCGATGCAGCGCCGGACCCCACCGCCGAAGGGCAGCCAGGTATTCGGGGCCACCTCGCCGGAGAGAAAGCGGTCCGGCCGGAAGACCGCGAGGTCGGGGTAGTTTTCGGGGCTGCGGTGCGCGAGCAGAATCGAGGTGTTCACCACCGTGCCCGCGGGCAGTCGGCGACCGCCGACGGTCATGTCCCTGGTCAGTTTTCGGTTGGTGCCGTTGATGATGACGTGCAGCCGCATCGCCTCCTTCATCACCGCCTCGAGGTACTTGTCGTCGCCGGTGCGCGCGGCGGTGACGGCGGCCTCCTGAATGTCGGGATGCGTCGCGATCTCGTACAGCGCCCAGGACAGCGCGGACGCGGTCGTCTCGTGTCCGGCGAGCAGCAGCGTGATGAGCTGGTCGCGCAGCTCGGCGTCGGTGAGCGGCGGGTCGTGGTCGTCGCCGGTGCCCGCGTGCAGCAGCCGGGACAGCACGTCGGTGCGGTCGGCCAGGTCCGGCGCGTGCCGCCGAGCGGCGATCTCGGCGTAGAGCAGGGCGTCGACCGCGCTCATGTTCTCCGCGAACCGCTTCCACGGCCCGATGCGGCGGAGCATGGGTGACTTGATCCCGACGAAGATCAAGGGGTTGAGCTGGACGATTCGCCGCAGCCGCGGCGCGAGCTCGGCGCGGGTGCGCTCGTCGGACACCCCGAACACCACCTGGATGATCACCTCGAGGGTGAGCGCGTTCATCCGGTCGAGCGTGGTCAGCGTGGAACCCGGTGTCCAGCGGTCGATTTCGGCGACAGCGATGTCGGCGACCAGGTCGCGGTAGTCGCGCAGCGCGGAGCCGTTGAAGGCGGGCATCAGCAGTCGCCGGGCGCGCGCGTGCTCGTCCTCGTCGGTGAGCAGCAGCGAATGCGGGCCCATGACGACGCCGAGGATCTGGTTGCCCTCGCCCGCGTGCAGGTCGCGCGGGTTGCCCGCGAAGATCTCCTTGATGTGCTCCGGGCGGGAGAACACCACGGCACGGTCGGCGACCGGCGGGATGCGCAGCGTGAAGACGTCGCCGTACCGGCGCGCTACGGCGGGCACGAAGCGCTGGCGATCGAGCTGGAAAAGGATGCTCTGCACGAAGGCGGGCAACCGCGACCCCGGCGGATACGCGGTGGTCTCGTCACTCTCCCGGACATCATGTGCGGCCACGGTGCCACCTTCGTTGAGTATGAGACGAACCTGTTTCATACCACGCTAGGAGATCTATGCCGCACGGTCTACAACGCGGCATAGCAACCGTACTCGACGAGACCCGCTCGGCCCGGCCTACGCGCCGCCGCCGTTGGGGCGTTGCGTGGCGTACCAGTCGAGCAGGTCCGGGTTGTCGACCGCGCTGCGTTCGACCACCCGGGCGGCGTCGGCGCCCTGGAACAGCTTCTTGATCGGCACCTCGAGCTTCTTGCCGGTGCGGGTGTGCGGGATGCCGGGGGCGAGCAGGATCTCGTCCGGGACGTGGCGCGGGGAGACCTCGGTGCGGATGGTGCTGTTGATCCGGGTCTTCAGCTCGTCGGTGAGTTCGGCGCCGGGCGCGAGCACGACGAACAGCGGCATCCAGTACCCGCCGTCCGGCTGTTCGGCGCCGATCACCAGGGCCTCGGCGATCTCGGGGAGACGTTCGACGGACTGGTAGATGTCGGCGCTGCCCATGCGGATGCCGTGCCGGTTGAGCGTCGAGTCCGAGCGGCCGTGCACGACGATGGAGTCGCGGTCGGTGATGGTGATCCAGTCACCGTGCCGCCACACGCCGGGGTACATGTCGAAATAGGCGTCGTGATAACGCTTTCCGTCGGCGTCGTGCCAGAAGCGCACCGGCATGGACGGCATCGGCTTGGTGATCACCAGCTCGCCGACCTCGTCCCGGACCGGTTGCCCGGAGCCGTCGAAGGACTCCAGCGCGGCGCCGAGGAAGCGCACCGACAGCTCGCCCGGCCACGCCGGGACGGTGCGGGCGCCGCCCATGAAGGCCGAGACCACGTCGGTCCCGCCGCTGAGCGAGTTGACCTGGACGTGGTCACCGGTGTTCGCGCCCAGCCAGAGGGCCGACGAGGTGGGTAGCGACGCGCCAGTGATGCCGACCGTGCGCAGCGCGGACAGGTCGTGCTCGCTGCGCGGCACGGCGCCCGCCTTCATACAGGCGAGCACGTAGCCGGGACTGGTACCCAGCACGGTGGTCCCGGTCTCGGCGGCGATGCGCCACAACGCGTCCGGCGCCGGGTAGGTGGGGCTGCCGTCGTAACAGACGATGGTCGCGCCGGTCAGCAGGCCGGAGACCTGGAAGTTCCACATCATCCAGCTGGGGCTGGTGTACCAGAAGAAGGTGTCGGCGGGGCCGATGTCCGATTGCAGCGCAACGGCTTTGAGGTGCTCGACCAGCACGCCGCCGTGGCCGTGCACGATGCCCTTGGGCAGCCCGGTGGTGCCCGAGGAGAACACGATCCACAGCGGATGATCGAAATCGACCGGCTCCGTGGTGATCACGGCGGGCGCTGCCTCGTCGTAGGCGATCGCGTCGGTCCACGCGGTCGCGTCCGCGACCTCGAGCCCGAGCCGGGAGACGGCGATCGTGCCGCGCAGGGTGCCGAGGCCGGCTTGCAGCGCGGCGATGTCCTCGCGCTTGTCGTGCGCTTTGCCGCCGAAGCGATAGCCGTCCACGGTGATCAGCACGGTGGGCTCCAGCTGGCCGAGCCGGTCCAGGGCGGCCTTGGCCGAGTAGTCCTGGCCGCAGGCGCTCCAGACCGCGCCGATGCTGGCGGTCGCGAGCAACGCGACGACGGTCTCCGGGATGTTGGGCAGATAACCCGCGATCCGGTCGCCCGGCCGCACGCCCATGTCACGCAGGGTGCGGGCCAGGGCCGCGGTGTCGTCGATCAATTCGGCCCAGGACACTTCGCGCGGCGGCGCGTCCTCGGTGACCCCGATGATCGCGGGCCGGTCGCTGCGGAACTGCCGGATGAGCTGATCGACATAGTTCAGCCTGGTGCCCGGGAACCATTGCGCGCCCGGCATTTCGGCGCTCGCCAGCACCTCGCCCGCGATCTCGCCGAGCTCGAAGTAGTCCCATACCGCGTGCCAGAATTCGGCGGGCTCGTCGACGGACCACTGCCACAGCGTGTAGTAGTCCGGCGCGACGACGCCGGTGCGGGACTCGACGAACTTCGCGAAGTCGGTGATCCTGGCGTCGGCGATATCCTGCTCGGTCGGCACCCACTGTGGTTGCACCGCGTTCCTCCTGGCTGTTCGAACTGGTGGTCAGGCGCGCTCGGCGCGCCGCACGATCTGCTCGGCATGTCGCAGGACGGGGGCGTCGACCATGCGGCCCTCGAAGGCGAACACGCCGCGATGCTTGGGCACTTCGCCGAGTACCCTTCGGGCCCAATCGATGTCGGTTTCCGACGGCGCGTAGGCCGCGCGGATCACCGGCACCTGACCGGGATGGATGGCCACCTTGCCGTCGAACCCAACGGCGACCGCGTCCAGCGACTCGGCCCGCAGGCCGTCGAGATCGCGGATGTCGAGGTACACCGAGTCGAGCGCGAACTTCCCGTACGCCTTGGCCGCGAGCAGCGAGGTGGACCGAACATGGCGTGCCACATCGCGATAGCCGCCGTCGGCGTGCCTGCTCGACTGGCCGCCGAGCCCGGCGACCAGGTCTTCGGCACCCCACATCACGCCGATCGCGTTGTCCGCGGTCATCGAGTCGCCGACCGTCACCGCGCCGAGCGGGGATTCGATCAACGCCAGCACCTGGTACCCGGCCAGCGTCGTGATCTGTTCGGCCGATTCACATTTCGGCAGCATGACGCGCCGATAGTGGGTCTCGGCCAGCGCGGCCAGATCGAGGGCGTGCTCATCGGTTCCGGCCGCGTTGACCCGGACGAACGTGGTCTCGGGATCCAGCGGCGTCTCGACGAGCGCCTTGCGCGCGCCGGCCTTGTCCCCGGCGGCGACCCCGTCCTCGAGGTCGAGGATCACCACATCCGCGGCGGCGGCGGCCTTTTCGTAACGCTCCGGCCGATCCGCCGGGCAGAACAACCACGCGGGCCCCGGCATCGTCCAGGTCATGACTGGCCGGACTCGGGCCGCAGGCGGATCATCGCGTTGCGCACCGCGACCGCGACGACGGCGCCGTGCTGGTTGCGCGCGGTGTGCCGGAAGGTGACGATGCCCTCGCCCGGCCTGCTCTTGGACACCCGCTTGTCCAGCACCTCGGTTTCGGCGTACACGGTGTCCCCGTGGAACAGCGGCGCCGGGAACTTCACCTCGGTGAAGCCGAGATTGGCGACGGTGGTGCCCTGGGTCAGGTGCGCCACCGCGAGGCCGACCATGGTGCCGAGGGTGAACAGCGAATTGACCAGGCGCTGGTGGAACGGCTCCTGGGCCTCGCTGTAGGCCGCATCGATGTGCAGCCCCTGCGGATTCATGGTCAGCGTGCTGAACAGCACGTTGTCGGTCTCGGTCATGGTGCGGCCCGGCCGGTGCTCGTACAGCACGCCGGTCTCGAGTTCCTCGAACCACATGCCGGTCTGCACGACTCGGCGCAAGCTGTTGGTTTCGGTCATAGCCCGAGCTCCCGTCCGATCAGCATCAGCTGCACCTCCGTTGTGCCCTCGCCGATTTCGAGGATCTTGCTGTCCCGGTAGTGCCGGGCCACCGGGTATTCGTTCATGAACCCGTAGCCGCCGAAGATCTGGGTGGCGTCGCGGGAGTTGTCCATGGCCGCCTCGCTGGCCACCAGCTTGGCGATGGACGCCTGCTTCTTGAACGGCTTGCCGGCCAGCATCAGCGCTGCGGCGTCATAGTAGGCGGTGCGGGCCGTGTGCGCCCGCGCCTCCATCCGGCCGATCTTGAACGCGATGGCCTGATTGCGGCCGATGACCTGACCGAACGCCTCGCGCTCCTTGGCGTAGCGCACGCTCTCGTCGACACAGCCCTGCGCCGCGCCGACCGCGAGCGCCGCGATGGCGATCCGGCCCTCGTCCAGGATGCGCAGGAAGTTGGCGTAGCCGCGGCCGCGCTCGCCGAGCAGGTTCTCCTCGGGCACCCGGACGTCGGTGAAGCTGAGCGGATGGGTGTCCGAGGCGTTCCAGCCGACCTTGTTGTAGGCGGGTTCGGCGACGAAACCGGGGGTGTCGGTGGGCACCAGGATGGTGGAGATCTCCTTCTTGCCGCCCGCCTGGCCGGTCACCGCGGTCACCGTCACCAGGGTGGTGATGTCGGTGCCGGAGTTGGTGATGAACTGCTTGCTGCCGTTGATCACCCAGTCGCCGCTGTCGGCGATCGCGGTGGTCTTGGTCCCGCCCGCGTCGCTGCCCGCGCCGGGTTCGGTGAGCCCGAACGCGGCGAGCGAACGCCCGCTGGTCAACTGCGGCAACCATTCTTGTTTCTGCTTGTCGTTGCCGTAGCGGTAGATCGGCATCGCGCCGAGCGAGACGCCGGCCTCCAGGGTGATGGCCACGCTCTGGTCGATCTTGCCGAGCTCCTCCAGGGCCAGGCACAGGGCGAAGTAGTCCCCGCCCATGCCGCCGTACTCCTCGGGGAACGGCAGGCCGAACAGGCCCATGTTGGCCATGCCGGAGACCACCTCGTACGGGAAGGTGTGCTTCGCGTCGTGTTCGGCGGCGACCGGAGCGACCACCGTGCGGGCGAAGTCGCGCACGGTCAGGGCGAGGTCGCGGTACTCCTGCGGCAGGGTGCCGGTGGACAGGAAGTCGGTCATGCTGGGTTTCCTTCGCGCTCGGCGGGATTCGAGTCTTCGGCGGGCGTCGCGATGATGCGGGCCAGTACCTGATCGAGGCGCACCTGGGTGCCGGGTGTCACGAGTATCTCGACGGTTCCGGCGATGGGTGCGGTGAGCGAGTGCTCCATCTTCATCGCCTCCACGATGACCACCGGCGCGCCCGCGGCCACCTGCGTGCCGGTGTCGGCCTGCACCGCGATCACCGAACCCGGCATGGGGCTTTTTATTTCGGCGTCGCCGACGTGTTCGGCGGCGCCGCGCACGCTCGCCTCGGCGACCTCGCGCAGCATCGCGACGCCGGTGGGTCCGGCGAGCCACAGTTGGTCGTCGTATTCGGCGATCCGGTACTCGCGCCGGATGCCGTCGAGGGTCAACGTCAGCAGGTTGCCGGCGAATGCCGCGGCGAGCGACGCCGATTCGCCCTCGGTGAGGCGTGCGGTCGCGGCGGCGGGAGTGCCGGTGAGGTACACGTGCTCGGTCCGGTCGCCGCCGGTCAGCCGGATCGAGGTCGGGGCGGCGTCGCCGATGCGCCAGCCGGACGGGACCTGCCAGGGATCGCTGGGCGTCGTCGGCCAGCGCCGCAGCCAGCGATAGGCGGCAGCGGCCAGGAACAGCTCGTCGTGCACGGGAGCGGGGTGGAAGTCGGCGACCCGGCGGTCGAGCAGCCCGGTATCCAGGTGTCCCGCCGCGACATCCGGGTCGGCGAGCAGGAAGCGCAGGAACTCGATATTGCTGGTCACCCCGAGTAGCACGGTATCGCCCAGTGCCCGATCGAGTTTCGCGATCGCGGCGGTCCGGTCGGCGCCGTGGGTGATGACCTTGGACAGCATCGGGTCGTAGTCGCTGCCGACCACCGTGCCGGCGCGCAGCCCCGAATCCACCCGGATGCCAACGCCTTCGGGTTCCACGAGATCGAGCACCGTGCCGCCGGTGGGCAGGAACCCGCGGCCGGGATCCTCGGCATAGACCCTGGCCTCGATGGCGTGCCCGATCATCCGGATCTCGTCCTGCTCCACCGCGAGCTTCTGCCCGGCCGCCACCCGGACCTGGCATTCCACCAGGTCGACGCCGGTGACCAGCTCGGTGACCGGGTGCTCGACCTGTAGCCGGGTGTTCATCTCCATGAAGAAGAACTCGTCCGGCCGGTCGGCGGAGACGATGAACTCGACCGTGCCCGCGCCGACGTAGTCGACGCTGCGCGCGGTGTTGCAGGCGGCGGCGCCGATCCGGGCCCGCGTCGCGGCGTCGAGCAGCGGGGACGGGGCCTCCTCGATCACCTTCTGGTGCCTGCGCTGCAGGCTGCATTCGCGTTCGCCGAGGTGCAGCACGTTGCCGAACTGGTCGGCGAGCACCTGCACCTCGATGTGCCGCGGGCGCGTGACGAAGCGTTCCAGGAACAGGGTGTCGTCGCCGAACGCGGACGCGGCCTCGCGGCGCGCGCTGAGCAGGGCCTCCGGCAGCTGCTCCGGGTCCTCGACCAGCCGCATGCCCTTGCCGCCACCGCCGGCGGAGGGCTTGACCAGCACCGGGTAGCCGACCTCGCGTGCCGCCTCGATCAGGTCGGCGTCGGTCAGGCCGGGCCGCGCGATACCCGGCACGACGGGGACGTTGAAGGCGGCGACGGTGTTCTTCGCCGCGATCTTGTCGCCCATGACCTCGATCGCCCGGGCGGGCGGGCCGAGGAAGACGATGTTCGCGTCCGCCAGCGCCGCGGCGAAAGCGGCGTTCTCGGAGAGGAATCCGTATCCGGGGTGCACCGCTTGGGCTCCGGTGCGCACCGCGGCGTCCACGACTTTGTCGATGGCGAGGTAACTTTCGCGCGCTGCGGCCGGGCCGAGCCGCACGGCCGTGTCGGCCTCGTGCACGTGCCGGGCGCCGGCGTCGGCGTCGCTGTAGACGGCGACCGAGCGAATGCCCATGGCACGCAACGTGCGAATGACCCGCACCGCGATCTCGCCGCGGTTGGCCACGAGGACGGTGTCGAACCCGACAGGATGAGACTTGTTCAGCATCGCGCTCACATCCGGAATACGCCGTAGGAAACGGGTTCGAGCGGCGCCTGCGCGCACACCGAAAGGGCAAGTCCGAGGACGGTTCTGGTGTCTGCCGGGTCGATGACGCCGTCGTCCCAGAGCCGGGCCGTCGAATAGTAGGGGTTGCCCTGGCTCTCGTACTGGTCGCGGATCGGCGCTTTGAACGCCTCCTCGTCCTCGGCCGACCAGGGCTGCCCGGAGCTGTCGAGCTGATCGCCGCGCACCGTCGACAGGACGGAGGCTGCCTGCTCGCCGCCCATCACCGAGATCCGGGCGTTCGGCCACATCCACAGGAAGCGCGGCGAATACGCGCGCCCGCACATCGAATAGTTGCCCGCGCCGTAGGATCCGCCGATCACCACGGTCAGCTTCGGCACCCGCGCGCAGGCCACCGCGGTGACCATTTTCGCGCCGTGCTTGGCGATGCCGCCCGCCTCGTAGTCGCGCCCGACCATGAAGCCGGTGATGTTCTGCAAGAACAGCAGTGGGATCTTGCGCTTGTCGCACAGTTCGATGAAATGCGCGCCCTTCATGGCGGATTCGCTGAACAGCACGCCGTTGTTGGCGACGATGCCGACCGGGTGGCCGTGGATGTGCGCGAAACCGGTGACCAGGGTCTTGCCGTACTCGGCCTTGAACTCGTGGAAAGCGCTGTCCCCGTTCGGGTCACCGTCGACCAGGCGGTGGATCACCTCGCGGACGTCGTACGGGGTGCGCAGGTCTACCGGCACCACGTCGTACAGCTCCGACTCGGGAGCCGCGGGCGCCACCGGCGGCAGTACCGCCCACGGGCTCGACGGGCGCGGGCCGAGGGTCGCCACGATGCGGCGCACGATGCGCAGCGCGTCCTGATCGTCCTCGGCCAGATGGTCGGTGACACCCGAAGTGCGCGAATGCAGTTCGCCGCCGCCGAGGTCCTCCGCGCTGACCACCTCGCCGGTCGCGGCCTTCACCAGCGGCGGGCCGCCGAGAAAGATCGTGCCCTGATTGCGCACGATCACCGCCTCGTCGCTCATCGCGGGCACGTACGCGCCGCCCGCGGTGCAGGAGCCGAGCACCGCGGCGATCTGCGGAATTCCCTTGGCGCTCATATTCGCCTGGTTGTAGAAGATGCGGCCGAAGTGCTCGCGATCGGGGAACACCTCGTCCTGCTCGGGCAGGTAGGCGCCGCCGGAGTCGACGAGGTACAGACACGGCAGCTGATTCTGCAGCGCGATCTCCTGCGCGCGCAGATGCTTCTTCACCGTCATCGGGTAGTAGGTACCGCCCTTGACGGTGGCGTCGTTGGCCACGATCACGCACTCGCGGCCGGACACCCGCCCGATGCCGGTGATGATCCCGGCGCCGGGGGATTCGTCGCCGTACATCCCGGTCGCGGCCAGCGGGGAGAGCTCGAGGAAGGGGCTGCCGGGGTCGAGCAGTTGATCCACCCGCTGGCGGGGTAGTAGCTTGCCGCGCGCGACGTGGCGGTCCCGCGCCTTCGCGGACCCGCCGAGCGCGGCGGCGGCCAGCCGGGCGCTCAGGTCGTCGACCAGCGCCTTGTGGGCGACTCGGTTGTCGACGGCCGCTTCGGTAACTGTCATCACGTGATCCTTGTGGGTCAGCGTCGCGGAACGACTCGATGAGCGGCGACGGGCGGTCCAGTTAGTCGCCGATAACTGGAATCCAGGTTAATCTTGGTTAACCGAGATGTCCAGGTAGGGCGAAAGGAGCGCGTGTGACCAGCACTGACCCCGCCACGCCCACCCGCCGCGAACAGTTGAAGGCGCAGCGCCGGCAGCAACTCCTCGACGCCGGGGCCAGGCTCATCGCGGACCGCGGCTTCCTCGGCATGCGCCTGGACGACCTGGGCGCGGCCGTCGGCATCAGCGGTCCCGCGGTCTACCGTCATTTCCCGAACAAGGAAGCTCTGCTGGTCGAACTGCTCGTCGGGGTCAGCCAGCGCCTGCTCGACGGCGGTAAGGCGGTGGTCGCGCGCACCGCCGGCGCGGCCGAGGCGCTGGACGGTCTGGTCGACTTCCACCTCGACTTCGCGCTCGGCGATCCGGACCTGATCCGGATCCAGGACCGCGATCTGGAGAACGTGCCCGCCACCGCTCGCCGGGAGTTGCGCCGGACCCAGCGCCAGTATGTGGAGATCTGGGTCGCGGTGCTGCGTGAGCTGCATCCCGGCTTACCCGAGGAGACGGCGCGGGTGCAGGCCCACGCCGCCTTCGGGCTGATCAACTCCACCCCGCACAGTGCGAGCACCGCGACGGCCGTGCGGGCCAGGCCCGTGCTGCGCCGAATGGCGTTGTCCGCCTTGGGGTGAGGGCTCGATCATCGAGCGCTCCAGCCGCCGTCCATGGTGTAGGAGGCGCCGGTCACCATGCCCGCGTCCGCCGAGGCGAGCCAGCTCACCAGCGAGGCCACCTCTTCCGGCTCGACCAGGCGCTTGATCGCGCTCTCGGTGAGCAGGATCTTCTCCAGTACCTCCTGCTCGGGGATGTTGTGCGCCTTGGCCTGATCGGCGATCTGCTTGTCCACCAACGGCGTTCGGACATAGCCCGGGCTGACGCAATTGCTGGTGACGCCGTGCCTGCCGCCCTCCAGCGCGGTGACCTTGGACAGGCCTTCGAGGCCGTGCTTGGCGGTCACGTAGGCGGACTTGAATTCCGAGGCCCGGAGTCCGTGTACCGACGAGATATTGATGATCCGGCCGAAGCCCTGCCGGTACATGTGCGGCAGGGCCGCGCGGATGAGCAGGAACGGCGCCTCGACCATCAGCGTGAGCAAGGTGCGGAACTGGTACGGGGCGAAGTCCTCGATCGGGCTGATGCTTTGCACCCCGGCGTTGTTCACCAGGATGTCGATCTCGAGCTCGAGCGTTTCCAGTTCGTCGGCTTCGAGCAGGTCTACCGCCCAGGACTTTCCGTCGAGCTCGCGGGCCAGCGCCTTCGCGCCGACCTCGTCGATATCGGCGATGGTGACCTGCGCGCCGCGGGCGGCCAGGGCCCGCGCACAGGCGGCGCCGATTCCGCTGGCGCCGCCGGTGATGAGGGCGGAACGGCCGGTGAGGTCGCTCATTTGGCGGCCACCGCGGCGGGCCGGCCGGCCAGGTAGTCGGCATCGGCGAGGTCGACGGTTTCCAAATCAAGACCTTTCGTTTCCCGGGCGAAGTAGACCGCGACGACCGTGACGGCCGCGGCGATGGCCAGGTAGATGGCGATGGGCACCGCGGACTTGTAGGTGTTCAGCAGGCGGACCGCGATGATCGGCGCCAGCGATCCGGCCACGATCGAGGTGACCTGATAACCAAGGGACACACCGGAATACCGCATGCGGGTGGGGAACATCTCGGCCATGATCGCGGGCTGTCCGGCGTACATGAAGGCGTGGAAGACCAGGCCGATGATGATGGCGAACAGGATGATCGCGTTGTGCCCGCTGTCCATCATGGGGAAGGCGAAGAAGCCCCAGGTGCCGGCGGTGACCGCACCGATCAGATAGATCGGCCGCCGGCCGAAGCGGTCGGACAGCCGCCCGACCAGCGGGACGGCCACGAAATGCACGGCGTGCGCGGCGAGCAGCCACCAGAGGATGACCTTGGTGTCGACGTGCACCTGCACCTTGAGGTAGGTGATGGTGAAGGTGACGACCAGGTAGTACAGGATGTTCTCGCCGAACCGCAGGCCCATGGCGGTGAGCACGCCGCGCGGGTAGCGCTTGAGCACCTCGACGACGCTCAGCGAGGTCGCCTTGATCTGCTCCAATTCCTGTTGCGCGGCAACGAAGATGGGCGCGTCGGTGACCTTGGTGCGGATGTAGTAGCCGACCAGCACGACCACCGCCGACAGCCAGAAGGCAACGCGCCAGCCCCAACTGAGGAAGGCCGCGTCCGACAGCCAGGTGGTCAGCGCCAGCAGCACGACCGTCGCCAGCAGGTTCCCCATCGGCACCCCGGCCTGCGGCCAGCTCGCCCAGAAACCGCGGCTGCGGCTCGGACTGTGTTCGGCCACAAGGAGAACCGCGCCGCCCCACTCGCCGCCCACGGCGAAGCCCTGGATGAAGCGCAGCACGACCAGCAGGGCCGGCGCCCAGTAACCGATCTGGCCGAACGTAGGCAGGCAGCCCATCAGGAACGTTGAGGCGCCGACCAGGATGAGGCTGAATTGCAGCAGCTTCTTGCGGCCGTACTTGTCGCCGAAGTGCCCGAACACGATGCCGCCCAGCGGGCGTGCGGCGAAGCCGACGGCGTAGGTGACGAAGGCGGCGAGGATCGCGTCCAGATCGCTGGTGCCCTTGGCGAAGAACACCTTGCTGAACACCAGCGTGGCGGCGGTGCCGTAGAGGAAGAACTCGTACCATTCGACGACCGTGCCCGCCATCGATGCGGCGACCACCCGTCTCAGGCCGGTCGGCACCCCGCCCGGGTCGCTGGGCCACAATGCACTGCGCACGCTCATCGAACTCTCCTTCGTGCCAGGGGTCACATCAGGGTGTAGATGTGATGGCCCCCACAAACTCGGCTGCAACGAAGTATTAGTGCAGATCGGTTTGTCCGCAATGACTAGATGTGCAGTACGTATCTGCGAGGATGCAGATATGAATGTCGGTTCCGCGGGGTCTGCTCGCCGGCCGAGCGCGGACGACCTGCTGGTGCTGCTCGCCGTCGGCCGATCGGGTCGTTTCGTGTCGGCGGCCGAGGAACTCGGCATCAACCACACCACCATCTCGCGGCGGATCGCCGCGCTGGAACACACGCTCGGCGGGCGGGTGCTCACCCGCGCCGCCGGCGGCTGGGAACTCACCGAACTCGGCAAGGAGGCACTGGCGGCAGCCGAGGTCGTCGAGTCCGCGGTCAAGTCCCTCGCCGCCGACGCCGACGGCAGCCGGGTATTGGAAGGCGTGGTCCGGATTTCGGCCACCGACGGTTTCAGCGCCTATCTCGCCGCCCCAGCGGCCGCCGAGGTCCAGCGCCGGCATCCCAAGATCACCGTCGAAATCGTCGCCACCACAAGGCGCGCCTCCACCCAGCGCTCGGGCCTGGACCTCGAGGTGGTCGTCGGCGAACCACAGGTTCACCGCGCCACGGCCATTCGCCTCTCCGACTACTGCCTCGGCCTCTACGGCAGCCGAGACTATCTGCGCGAACACGGAACTCCCGCGGCCATCGAAGACCTGGCCCGGCACCCGCTGGTCTACTTCATCGACTCCATGCTCCAGGTGGACGACCTCGACTTGGCATCCAGCTTCGCCCCGGCGATGCGCGAATCCGTCACCTCCACCAACGTTTTCGTGCACGTCGAAGCCACCCGGGCCGCCGCGGGTATCGGCCTGCTTCCGTGCTTCATGGCCGACCGGCATGCCGATCTCGTCCGCGTCCTCCCCGCCGAGGTCTCCGTCCAGCTCGCCTACTGGCTGGTCGCCCGCGCCGAGACGCTCCGCCGACCGGAAGTAGCCGCCTTCGTGGACGGCCTGCGCGCCAAGGTCTTCCGTGAACAGGACGCTCTGCTCGGCTACCTCGGGTGATTCTGTGCGGGCTCAGGCCGGGCGCGGGACGAATTGTGCTGGAACGTCCGAGTTCTGGGTCAGGCGGCCATCGGTCATGGTGTGGACGGCCGTCATCCGGTGCAGGTGGGTGCGGTCGTGGGTGACCAGGAGGGTCGCGGCGTTGTGGTCGTGGACGATGGTGAGGATCAGGTCGATGATGGCGGCGCCGCGCTCGGTGTCCAAAGCGCTGGTGGGTTCGTCGATGACGAGCAGGGCAGGGTTGTTCATCAAGGCGCGGGCGATGTTGACGCGTTGCCGTTGACCGCCGGAGAGCTGGGCTGGGCGCTTGGCGTGCTGGTCGGCCAGTCCGACCGCGTCGAGGAGTTCCATTGCCCGGGTGCGTATTTCGTGGCGCCGGTGAGCCGGGATATGCAGCCGCTGGCCCAGATGGGACATGACCTGGAGCTGTTCGACGGCGGTGAGGGCGGGAATCAGATTCGGTTGCTGGAAGACGATGCCGATGGAGGTGCGGCGTAGTCCGGCGGCTTCGCGGCGGCCGACCGTGGCGAGATCGACACTGCCGGTAGGGGTTCGGAGATCGATGCGACCCGAGTCGGGGCGGATCAACGTGGACGCGACGGCGAGCAGGCTGGATTTGCCCGAGCCGGACGGACCGGTGATCGCGGCGATCTCGCCACCCGCGACGCGCAAACCGACGTGGTCCAGCGCGGTGAGTCTGCCCGCTCCGTCGGGGTAGGTGAGGGTGACGTCATCGAGGGTCAGGGCGGTGGTCATAGGTCGAAAGCTCCAGTGCGTCAACGAGTCTTGGGTGATGCCGAGTCAGCGTCCCGCGCCGAGCGCGGTCAGCGGGTCGGTGGTGAAGAGGAAGCGGAGGGCGAAGGCGGCGCCCAGCAGGCCGAGGACGATGAGGGCCGCGGCGGGGAGCAGGGTGGTCGCTGGACTCAGGACGAAGGGAAGTGCGTCGCCGAGGAAAGCGGCCGCGGTGACGGTGATTCCCAGTCCGACGGCCACGCCGGCGGCCAGGACGATCGCGGCCTGCGCGAGTGCGTCCCGGACCAGCGAGCCGGAGGTGGCGCCCAGAGCTTTGAGGGTCGCGATGTCCGGCATGCGCTGGACGGTCCAGACGGTGAAGAACGCGCCGATCACCAAGGCGGAGATGGCGAACAGGAGCACGGTCATCAGGGTCAGCGAGCCGTTCTCGGCCTGGTAGGCGCTGAGCGCGGACAGCGCGCCGGATGGGTCGGTCGTCCGAGTGTGCGCGGTGGCGTTCACCGCTGCCTGATTCGGTACGCCCGAGACCGCGAGCACGGTGGCGGCACCGGAGCGCGGGCTCATCGCTTGCCAGTCCGCGAGGGTCGTCCAAACCACCGGAGTGTGGCTGTACCAGTCGTCCCCGCGTACCGCCGCCACGGTGAAGTCGCGGCCATTGACAGTGACGGAGTCGCCTGCGCTCGCGCCCAGATCCTTGGCCGCACCCGTGCTGAGCACCACGCTTCCGTTCTCGGTTGCGGACCGGTTGCCGAAAGCGGTTCCGGTGGTGCCGAAGAAGGCGACCTGCACCGACGCGCGCCCGCGCGGATCGACCTTGCCGTGGCTGATTCCGATCGGGTCGACGGTGCCGTTCGAGCCCGCCGCGGCCTGCCAGGCGGCGACCTGCTCGGCGGTCAGCGCGGAGGCGTCGAACGACGGCGCGGCGCCGGTGTCGGCGAAGACGACGGTGTCGCCGGGGAACGATTCGACGGCCGAGATGTTCTGGTGCGCGAGCCCGGCGGTGAGCCCGCTGAGGAAGCTCACCAGCAGGGCCACCAGCGTGACGACCAGGGTGATGAGCAGGAAACGGCCGCGGGCGGCGCGCAGATCTCGGAGTGCGACGAACATGGCTTCACTGTTCCGCGCCCAGGGCCCGCGGCCATCGCGCGCGGGAAGGAAAGGCGCACCATCGAACGGTGGGTGGCGTTTTACACCTTTCGATGGATGCCGCCGGGGTAGCCGCACATAAGCTGGCTAGGTGCACTCGTCCCCGCTCACGCCCGTCTTCACCGCGCTGCGGTTCGGACTGCACGTGCTGATGACGGCGCTGGCGGTGGTGATCGCGGTGCGTGCGCTGCTGCCCGGCGCGCCGCACCCGATCCCGGTGGTGGCGCTCACCGTGGGCTTTCTGGCGACCTACTTCGCCGGTCACCTGCTGAGCGGTCGCCGCGGCGGGATCGCCATCTGGCTGACCGCCTTGACCCTGTGGTGGCTCTGCGTGGTCGTGCTCGCTCCCGACGCCGGCTATCTGGCGTTCGGCCTCTTCTTCCTCTACCTGCATCTGCTCCCGCGCCCGTGGAGTCTGGCGGCGGTGGCCGCCGCGACCGCGATCGCCGTGGTGGGTTTCGGGGTGCACCGCGGCTGGTCGGTGGCCGGCGCGGTCGGCCCGGTCTTCGGCGCGGCGGTCGCGGTCGGCATCGGCCTCGGTTATCAAGCGCTGTTCCGTGAATCCGCCGAACGGCAGCGGCTGATCGACGAATTGCTCAGCACCCGAGCGATACTCGCGGAACGGGAGCGCACGGCGGGCAAGCTGTCCGAGCGCGAGCGATTGGCGCAGGAGATCCACGACACCGTCGCCCAGGGCTTGAGCAGCATCCAACTGCTACTGCACGCCGCGGAGCAGTCCGCGCCGGATCACCCTGCTCTGCAACAGATTCGACTGGCCAGGGAAACGGCCGCGGAGAACCTGGCCGAGACCAGAAGGCTGATAGCCGAATTGGCCCCCGCCGCACTCGACGGCCAATCTCTCGCGCAAGCCTTGGAGCGAATCTGCCTGCGCGCCAACGCCCCCGGCCTGGCCACCCAACTGGTGGTCGAGGGCACGCCCGAACGGCTGCCGATGCCGACCGAGGCGGCCCTGGTCCGCATCGCCCAGGGCGCGGTCTCGAACGTCGTGCGACACGCGAAGGCCGACCGCATGCGCCTGACCCTGACCTACGCCGACGCCGAGGTCATCCTGGATGTGGTGGACGACGGCATCGGCATCGCGCCGGACGTGCTCGACCATTCGCCATCCGGCTCGTTCGGCCTCGCCGCCATGCGCTCCCGGGTAGAACAGCAGGGCGGCACCATGGCCGTGGAATCGGAACCGGGACATACCGCCGTCACCGTCGCCTTCCCCCTCGAACCCGCCGCACCCGAACCGGATTCGGCCGAACCGGGAGCGCCCGCATGATCCGCCTGCTGCTGGCCGACGATCACGCCATCGTCCGGGCCGGCCTGCGCGCACTGCTCGACGGCGGCGACGACATCACCGTCGTCGGCGACGTGCCGTCCGGCGAGGCGGCCGTCGCGTTCTGTGCCACCACCCCGGTGGATCTGGTGCTGATGGACCTGAGCTTCGGCCCCGGCCGCTCCGGCGCGGACGCCACCGCCGAGCTGCGTGCGCTCCCGCAACCGCCGAATGTCCTGGTGGTGACCAACTACGACACCGACGCCGACATCCTCGGCGCGATCGAGGCCGGCGCCTGCGGCTACATCCTGAAGGACACCCCGCCCACCGAACTACTCGCCGCCGTGCGCTCGGCGGCGGCGGGGGAGAGCGTGCTGTCGCCCGCGGTGGCCTCGAAGCTGATGACCCGGGTGCGCCGCGCCGACACCACCCTGAGCGCCCGCGAGATCGAGGTGCTGCGGCTGGTCGCCGACGGCCGGTCCAACCGGGAGATCGCCAAGGAGCTGTTCCTCAGCGAAACCACGGTCAAGTCCCACTTGGTGCACATCTACGCGAAACTCGGTGTCCGTTCGCGTACCTCGGCCGTCGCCCGCGCCCGCGAGCAAGGCGCGATCTGAGCGCGACATGCGCCCGCGGCTGCCCCGTCCGGTCGCCTGCCTGCGCCTAGGGTGAAGCAATGGCATCTCTCTCCGATCCACAGGTGCGCGAGTTCCTGTCCGCGGGCACGCGGACGGGCAAGGTCGCGTTCGTCGCCGCCGACGGCCGGCCGATGGTGACCCCGGTCTGGTTCGTGCTCGAGGGTGACGAACTGGTCTTCAACACGGGCAAGAACACGGCCAAGGGCAAGGCGTTCGCGCGCGACGGCCGGATCGCGGTGATCGTCGACGTCGAGGCCGAGCCGTACCCGTCGGTGCAACTGCAAGGCACCGTCACCCTGTCCGAGGATCCGGCGGAACTGGTCCGCACCGCCACCGAGATCGGCGGCCGCTACATGGGCGCCGACCGCGCCGAGGAATTCGGCAAGCGCAACGGCGTCCCCGGCGAACTCGTCGTCCGGCTGCGCCCGAGCAAGGTGATCGCCCACTTCGACGCGACGGCCTGACCCGGAACCACCTGAATACACTCACCCGCATGACCGTGCACTTCATCGGCGCCGGGCCGGGTGCGGCCGACCTGCTGACCGTGCGGGCGGTCGCCCTGCTCGGCTCGTCGCCGGTGTGCCTGTACGCGGGCACCTATCTGGACCCGCAGGTCCTCGCGCACTGCGCACCCGACGCCGAACTGATCGACACCCAGCACCTGAACCTCGACCAGATCACCGAGCATCTGGTGCGCGCGGACCGGGCGGGCCAGGACGTAGCCCGGCTGTGCTCGGGTGACCCGTCGATCTACTCGGCCCTCACCGAGCAGACCCGCAGGCTCGACGCGCACGGCATCGCCTGGGACGTCACCCCCGGCGTCCCCGCCTACGCCGCCGCGGCCGCGCTGCTCGGCACCGAACTCACCGTCCCCGAGGTCGTGCAGTCGGTCGTGCTGACCCGGACCCAGGCCCGCTCGACCGCGATGCCCGAGTCCGAGGCCCTGGTCAACTTCGCGGCCACCGGCGCCACCCTGGTGCTGCACCTGGCGATCACCCGAATCCGCACGCTGGCCGCCGAACTGGTCGCCGGCTACAGCCCCGACTGCCCGGTCGCCGTGGTGTATCGCGCCAGCCAGCCCGGCCAGCTGATCCTGCGCGGCACCCTGGCCGGCATCGCCGATCAGGTCGAGGCCGCCGAGCTGCGGCAGGCCGCGATCATCCTGGTCGGCAAGGCCCTCGAGGACCCGGTGTCGTGTGCCGAATCCCACCTCTACGACCCGGCGCGCACCCGCCATCGGTGACCCGCCGCGTCGCCCGCGCAGCGCGTCGCGCAGGATGTGAGGTCTGCAACATGAGGCCCGCAAAGTGCCGACAACTCGACTGCCTGTGATGATGTCGGTCAGCTATCGAGGTTGGTTGGTTCGGTGCGGGCGACGACGGTAGATTGGTTCGGTGATCTGCAGCGAGATTCCCGGCATCGCCGGTCGGTGGGTAGTGGGCGCGGTCGCGCCTATGTAACAAGGTCACCCTGGCGGACAGATAGTGCCAATGAGCTTTTTTTGCCTGATTGATTAGAGAACTGAACCCCGAGACGCGGGCGCCACGCTGGGATAGGTGAGCGTCCTGTCCGGGTGTCGTCGGGGAGCGCTTGCGTGGTGTTCCGGAAGCGAGGTTACGGTTGGACCGGCTGGATTTCGGCGGAAACGGCGAAGCTGGTGACGAACGGGCGGACGCTGGTTCGGGCTACTTCCCGCTGTCTCCTGCGCAGCTGGGCATCTGGTACGCGCAGCATGTCGACCCGCAGGTGCCGGTCAACATCGCGCAGTACGTGGATCTGCACGGCGCGCTGGATGTCGAGATCCTGGAACAGGCCAGCATCGACGCCTCGCACGAGCTCGGTTCGGGCTTCCTGCGCATCATCGAACGCGACGGCGAGCCGTTGCAGTACGTCGATCACAGCATCGCCGACTACGACAAGGTCACCTATGTAGATCTGCGCGCCGAGGCCGATCCGGCCGCGGCCGCGATGGCGTGGATGCGGGCCGAGTACAGCCGGCCGATGGATCTGACCACCGATCGCCTGATCGCGGTCGCGGCGCTGCAACTGGCCGACGACCATTGGTACTGGTACTCCAGGGCGCATCACGTCACGCTCGACGGCTTCGGCGCGATGACCAACCTGAACCGGATCGCCGAGCTCTACACCGCGTACACCAACGGCACCGAGCCCGCCGCCTCCAAGGCCACCGACCTGCGCACGCTCTACGACCAGGAAATGGCCTACCGCGAGAGCACGCGGTTCAGCTCGGACAAGGAGTACTGGACCCAGCGGGTCGCGGGGCTGGAGGACGGCACCAGCCTGACCGGCCGGTCCGCCCCGCCCGCCGCGATCAATGGGATCGCCAGCGCGGCGCTGTCGGACGAGCAGAACGCGCTGCTGGAAGCGGCTGTACAGCGCCATGATTCGTCGCCGGCCGGACTGCTGCTCGCTGCGTTCGCCGGGTATCTGGCGCAGTGGAACGGCGTCGAGGACGTCATCCTGAGCCTGCCGGTGACCGCGCGCACCACCGCGGCGATGCGCCGCTCGGGTGGTGTGTCGTCGAACATCGTGCCGCTGCGGCTGCACGTCGGGCACGACACGACGGTCGGCGAACTGCTCAAGCAGGTGACGGTCGAGGTGTCCGGCGCGCTGCGGCACCAGCGCTACCGGCACGAGGACATCCGCCGCGACACCGCCGGTGACGGCGTGGTGACCACCGAGTTCTTCGGCCCGTGGGTCAACATCATGCTGTTCCACGACGAGCTGGTGATGGGCCCGATGGTCGGCCAGCTGCACGTGCTGTCCACCGGCAGCATCGAGGATCTCGGCGTCAACTTCTACCAGTCGGTCGCGGGCACCCGCTCGCACATCGACTTCGAGACCAACCCGAACCTCTACACCGAAGCCGAAGCGCAGCGCCATCATTCGCGCTTCCTGGAGTTCTTCGACCGGTTCCTCGCGGCCGCGGACGACGCTGCGGTCTGGGCGCTGGACGTCACCACCGCCGAGGAGCGGGAGCGCTCGCTGCTGGAGTGGAACGACTCCGACCAGGACGTGCCCGACACCACGCTGTCGGCGCTGCTGGATGCGCAGATGCCGGTGGCGCCGGACAACATCGCGCTCGACTTCGAGGGCGCGACCCTCACTTACGCGGAGTTCGACGCGCGGGTCAATCGGCTGGCCAGGTTCCTGATCGCCGACGGCGTCGGCCCGGAATCGCTGGTCGCGCTGGGCATGCGGCGGTCGCTGGAGCTGGTCATCGGCATGCACGCGGTGCTCAAGGCCGGTGGCGCGTACGTGCCGATCGATCCGGATCATCCGGCCGATCGCACCGCCTACATCCTCGAGTCCGCGGCACCGGTCTGTGTGCTGAGGCTCTCGGCCGATGAGCTGGAACTGCCGGATGCGGTGCGGCAGGTGCGGATCGACACCTTGGACGTGTCGGAGTTCTCCGCGGCGCCGGTGACCGACGCGGACCGGCTCGCGCCGCTGCGCCCGGACAACACCGCCTACGTCATCTACACCTCGGGTTCGACCGGGCGGCCCAAGGGCGTCGCGGTCACCCATCACGCGATCGTCAACCAGCAGCTGTGGATGCTCGACGAGTACCGGCTCACCGCGGATGACGTGTACCTGCAGAAGACCGCGACCACGTTCGACGTGTCGCTGTGGGGTTACTTCCTGCCGCTGCTGGTGGGGGCGAAGCTGGTCATCGCCTCGCCCGACGGTCATCGGGACCCGCTGTATGTGGCGGAGATGATCGAGCGGCACGGGGTCACCGTGACCGACTTCGTGCCGTCCATGCTCACGGTGTTCGTCGCGCACGCGACCCGGGCGCAATGTGCCACGCTGCGTGCGGTTTTCGTGATCGGCGAGGCGCTGCCGCCGGAGACCGCCGCCGGTTTCCGGGCGATCACCTCGGCGGGCCTGCACAACCTGTACGGCCCCACCGAGGCCGCGGTCTCGGTGACGTACTGGGAGGCGACCGCCGCCGACACGGTGACCGTGCCGATCGGCATCCCGGAGTGGAATGTCTCGGTCTACGTGCTGGATTCGCGGCTGCGACCGGCCGCGATCGGCGCGCCGGGTGAGCTCTACCTCGGTGGCCGTCAGCTGGCGCGCGGTTACCGCGGCCGGCCGGATCTGAGCGCGGATCGCTTCGTCGCGAATCCGTTGTCGGACAACGGCGAACGCATGTACCGCACCGGTGACCTGGTGCGGTGGAACGACGCGGGCACGCTGGAATACATCGGGCGCACCGACTTCCAGGTGAAGTTCCGTGGTCAGCGGATCGAGCTCGGTGAGATCGAGACCGATCTGCTCGCGCACCCCGCGGTCAGTCAGGCCGTTGTGCTGGTGATGGATACCGCGACCGGTCAGCAGCTGGTGGCGTATGTGGTTCCCGCGCCGGGTCATTCGGTCGATCCGACCGAGCTGACCAGGTTCGCCGCCGAGAAGCTGCCGAGCTACATGGTGCCGGCCTCGATCATGGTGCTGGACGCGTTCCCGCTCAACACCTCCGGCAAGCTGGACCGGAAGGCGTTGCCGGAGCCGGTGTTCAGCGTGGACGCGACGAGCTTCCGCGCCCCGCGCACCCAGGCCGAGCAGATCGTGGCGGGCATCTTCGCCGACGTGCTCAGCCAGGACCGCATCGGCATCGACGACAACTTCTTCGATCTCGGCGGCAACTCGCTGGTCGCGACCCAGGTGGTGTCGCGGATCGGGGTGGCGTTCGGCACCCAGATCGGGGTGCGGGCGCTGTTCGAGTCCCCGACCGTGGCCGGGATCGCCGCCCGCGCGGAGAACGCGAGCCAGACCGAGGGCGCCCGGCCGCCGCTGGTGGCCCAGCAGCTGCCCGAGCGGGTGCCGCTGTCGCTGTCGCAGCAGCGGATGTGGTTCATCAACCAGTTCGACTCGACCGTGCCCGCCTACAACCTGCCGTTCGTGGTGCGGTTGCGCGGCGAGGTCGACCTGGACGCGTTGCAGGCCGCGCTGATCGATGTGGTCGCGCGCCAGCAGTCGCTGCGCACGATCTTCCCCGAGTCCGGCGACGGCGGCTACCAGCAGGTGCTGCCGGTCGACCAGGTCGATCTCGGCATCGCGGTCGAGCCGATCGACGAGGCCGCGTTGCACGGTGTGCTCACCGCGTTCGCGTCCACCGGCTTCGATGTGTCGCGGGAACTGCCGATCCGGGTCCGGGTCTACGCGGTGACCGGCGGCCGGGACAACGGCACCGCCGATTACGCGGTCGCCTTCGTGGTGCACCACATCGCCGCGGACGGTTTCTCGTTCGGCCCGCTGGCTCGCGACGTCGCCGCCGCCTACCTCGCGCGGGCCGCGGGACAGGCGCCGAGCTGGGCGCCGCTGCCGGTGCAGTACCAGGACTTCAGCGTCTGGCAGCGGGAGCTGCTCGGCGCCGAGTCCGACCCCGGTTCCATGGCCGCGCGCGAGATCGCCTACTGGCGCAGGGCTTTGGCGGGACTGCCCGATCAGCTCGACCTGCCCGCCGACCGCCCGCGCCCGCCGGTGCAGAGCTTCAGCGGCGGCCGGGTCGCCTTCGACATCGACGCCGAACTGCACCAACAGCTTTCGGCGTTGGCGCGGGCACAGGGCGTCAGCCTGTTCATGGTCATGCACGCCTCCCTGGCCGTGCTGCTCGCCCGCCTGTCCGGCACCAACGACATCGCCATCGGCACCCCGGTCGCCGGGCGCGGCGAGCAGGCCCTCGACGACCTGATCGGCATGTTCGTCAACACCCTGGTGCTGCGCTCGGAGGTCGACGGCAGCGAGCCGTTCACCGAATTCCTCGCCCGCACCAGGGAAACCGACCTCGCCGCGTTCGCGTTCGCCGACGTGCCGTTCGAGCGGCTGGTCGAGGTGCTCAACCCGACCCGCTCCCAGGCGCGGCACCCGCTGTTCCAGGTGATGCTGTCGTTCCAGGAAATGTCGCACGCGACCCTGGAGTTACCCGGGCTCTCGGTCACCGCCGACGAGCTCGAGGTCGACATCGCCAAGTTCGACCTGCAATGGACCGTCACCGAAGAACGTGGCGCGCAAGGCGAACCGGCCGGCATGGCCGCCGTGGTCTCCTTCGCCACCGACCTGTTCGACGCCGCGACGGTCACCGAATTCACCCGCCGCTACCTGCGCGTGCTCGAGGCCGCGGTCGGCACGCCGCAGGCCGCGGTGCGCGATATCGACATCCTGGACGACGCCGAGCGCGCCACGGTGCTCACCGGCTGGAACCAGACCGCGCACGCACTGCCCGCGGCGACCGTGCTCGAGCTGTTCGAGGAACAGGTTCGCCTGCGCCCGGACGACATTGCCGTCCTGTTCGACGGCGGCACCCGCAGCGCAGGCGAATTCGGCCCGCAGGTCCAGCTGTCGTACGCCGAGTTCTCGGCGCGGGTGAATCGCCTGGCGCGCAAGCTGATCGCCGAGGGGGTCGGCCCGGAGTCGCTGGTCGCCGTCGGCATCCGCCGGTCGGTGGACATGCTGATCGCCATCTACGCCACCATGACCGCGGGCGGCGGTTACGTGCCGATCGACCCCGATCATCCGGCCGAGCGCACCGACTACGTGCTGGCGAACTCGACACCGGTCTGCGTGCTGACCACGCTGTCCGATGACGTGAAGTCTGCCGACTGCCCGGTGATCGCCGTCGACGCCGTGGATTTGAGCGAGTTCGGCGACGGACCGGTCACCGACGCCGAGCGTCGCGCACCGCTGCGCCCGGCGAACACCGCGTACGTGCTCTACACCTCCGGCTCCACCGGCCGGCCCAAGGGCGTGGCGGTCAGCCACGCCAGTGTGCTGAACCAGATCGCCTGGATCACCGGCGAATACCGCATGAGCCCGGCTGATGTGGTGTTGCAGAAGACCCCGGTCACCTTCGACGTGTCGGTCTGGGAGTTGTTCGGCACCTTGACCGTCGGCGCGCGCATGCTGATCGCCGCGCCGGACGGGCACCGCGATCCGATATACCTGTCCGAGATCATCGGGCGGCACCAGGTCACCATGACCTCGTTCGTGCCGTCCATGCTCTCGGTGTTCGCCGGTGCCGCGTCCAGCGTCGAATGTGCTTCGCTGCGTGCGGTTCTCGTCGCCGGTGAGGCGCTGCCGCCGGCCACCGTCGCCGCGTTCCGGCAGTTCTCCACCGCCGCGATGCACAACCTGTACGGCCCGACCGAGTTCACCGTGCACGCGACCGCATGGCACCTCAACGAGGTCGCTCCCACCTCGGTGCCGATCGGGCGCCCGGTGTGGAACGCGCAGGCCTACGTGCTCGACGCGGGCTTGGCGCCGGTCCCGGTCGGCGTGCCCGGCGAGCTGTACATGGGCGGCGTGCAGACCGCCCGCGGCTACCACGGCCGCTCCGATCTGAGCGCGGAACGCTTCGTCGCCAACCCCTTCGGCGCGCCCGGCACCCGCCTCTACCGCACCGGTGACCTGGTCCGCTGGGTCGAGCCGCACGACCCCGAGGTCGGCACGGCGGGCGTGCTGGAGTACATCGGCCGCACCGACTTCCAGGTGAAGTTCCGCGGTCAGCGCATCGAGCTCGGCGAGATCGAGTCCGCGCTGCTCGACCACCCGGCCGTCACCCAGGCGGTCGTGCTCGTGCTGGACACCGTCGCGGGCGATCAGCTGGTCGCCTACGTGGTCACCCCGGCGGGCCCGGTCGACATCGACAACATCAAGAACGCCCTGCATCGCACGCTGCCGGCCTACATGGTGCCGTCGGCGATCGTGGTGCTGGAGGCGTTGCCGCTCAACCCGTCCGGCAAGCTCGACCGGAAGGCGCTGCCCGCGCCGGTGTTCGAGGTGCGCGAATTCCGTGCGCCCACAACGCCGATCGAGGAGATCGTCGCGCAGATCTTCGCTGAGGTGCTCGGCATCAACCGGGTCGGCGTGGACGACGACTTCTTCGAGCTCGGCGGCAACTCACTGATCGCGACCCAGGTCGCCTCCCGCCTCGGCATCGCGCTGGACACCCGCGTCCCGGTGCGCATGCTGTTCGAGGCGTCCACCGTCGCCGCGCTCGCGGCCCGGGTGGAGTCGCACGCCGGCGACGGTGCGCGCAAGGCGCTGGTCGCCCGGGTCCGCCCGGAGGAAGTGCCGCTTTCGCTCGCGCAGCAGCGCATGTGGTTCCTCAACCGGTTCGATACCGCGTCCGCAGTGAACAACATCCCGGTCGCCATCCGCCTGTCCGGCGATCTCGACGTGGCCGCGCTGCAGGTGGCGGTCATCGACGTGATCGACCGGCACGAGTCGCTGCGCACCGTGTTCCCGGAGACCAAGACCGGCCCGGTGCAGGTGGTGCTGGACGCGGCGCAGATCGTGCCCGACCTGACGCCGATCCCGGTCACCGAGCACAACCTGATCGACCACCTGGTCCAGCTCGCCTCCATGGCGTTCGACGTGACCAGCGAAGTGCCTTTGCACGCAAGGCTTTTCGAGATCAGCGAGACCGAGTACGTGCTCGGTATGGTGGTGCACCACATCTCCGCCGACGGCTGGTCGATGGGCCCGCTGGCCCGCGACGTGATGGTCGCCTACGCCGCGCGTACCTCGTGGGAGGCGCCGGCCTGGTCGGCGCTGCCCGTGCAGTACGCGGACTACGCGCTGTGGCAGCGCGAGGTGCTCGGTTCCGAGGACGACCCGAGTTCGTTGATCGCCAACCAGATTCGCTACTGGACGCGCGAACTCGCGGACCTGCCGGACGAATTGGTGCTGCCCTCGGACCGGCCGCGCCCCGCGGCGGCGTCCTATCGCGGCGGCACCTACCCGTTCGTGATCTCCGGTGAGACCCAGCGCGCGCTGGTCGATCTGGGCCGAAGGCACAACGCCTCGCTGTTCATGGTCATGCACAGCGCGCTGGCCGTGCTGCTCGCCCGGGCCAGCGGCACCGGCGACATCGCCATCGGCACGCCGGTGGCCGGTCGCGGTGAGGCCGCGCTGGACGACCTGATCGGCATGTTCGTCAACACGCTCGTGCTGCGCACCGAGGTCGACGGCGCGGCCAGCTTCGCCGACCTGCTCGCGCAGGCCAGGGAGAAAGACCTGCACGCGTTCGCGCACGCGGACGTGCCGTTCGAGCGGCTGGTCGAGGTGCTCAACCCGGCCCGCTCGCAGGCCAGGCATCCGCTGTTCCAGGTGATGCTGACCTTCCAGAACACCAGGCAGGCCAGCCTCGAACTGCCCGGACTCTCGGTCAACGGCGTCGACTACGACGCCCGCCTGGCCAAGTTCGACCTGCAACTGACTTTGCAGGAGACCCAGGACGAACTGGGCGACGCGGCCGGCATGTCGGCCGAATTCTCCTACGCCGAGGACCTTTTCGACGAGGGCACGGTGGCCGCGTTCGCGCGCAGGCTGGACCGGGTGCTGGCGGCGGTCACCGCCGACCCGAACGTGCCGATCGGCGACATCGATCTGCTCGCGCCGCACGAGCAGGCGCAGGTGCTGGTCGACTGGAACGACACCGCACACCGGGTGCCTGCCGAGACCCTGGTCTCGCTGTTCGACGCGCAGGCCGCGGCCACGCCGGACGCGGTGGCCCTGGTCTTCGACGAAGAGCGGCTCACCTACCGCGAGCTACAGGTGCGGGCCAACCGCATCGCCCGGCAGCTGATCAAGGCGGGCGTCGGCCCGGAAACACTGGTCGCCCTGTCGATCCGGCGCTCCAACGAACTGGTCATCGCGATGTACGCGGTGCTGCAGACCGGCGCGGCGTACGTGCCGCTGGACCCGGACCAGCCCGCCGACCGGATCAACCACATCGTCGACACCGCGCGTCCGCGGATGATCCTGTACCGCTCGGCGGACGGGTTCGACATCGATCTGCAGCGCGAGGTCTCGGTCATCGCGATCGAGGGCATCGAGGGCGTGCCGGGCATGGCCGCCTCCAGCGGCGCCCCGATCACGGATGCCGAACGGACCCAGCCGCTTCGGCCGGGCAACACCGCCTACGTCATCTTCACCTCGGGTTCGACCGGCCGGCCGAAGGGCGTGGCGGTGAGCCATGCCGCGATCGTCAACCGGCTGCTGTGGATGCAGCACGAGTACCCGATCGGTTCGGGCGACGCGGTGCTGCAGAAGACGCCCGCCACCTTCGACGTGTCGGTGTGGGAGTTCTTCTGGCCCTTGCAGACCGGCGCGCGGTTGGTCGTGGCGAAGCCGGACGGGCACCGCGACCCGGTGTACCTGGCGCAGATCATCGCCGAACACGGCATCACCACGGCGCATTTCGTGCCGTCCATGCTGTCGGTGTTCGTGTCCACCCTCGGCAACGAGCACGGCGACGCGGACGGTTATCCGTCCTCGCAGCTGCGGCAGGTGTTCGCCTCCGGTGAGGCGCTGCCCGCGCCGACCGCGCAGCGGCTGCGCGAGCTGACCGGCGCCAAGCTGCACAACCTGTACGGCCCGACCGAGGCCGCCGTCGACGTCACGTATCACGAAGTGACGGAGGTGGATTCGGTCTCGGTGCCGATCGGCTCCCCGGTGTGGAACACCCGGGTCTTCGTGCTCGACGCCCGTCTGCACCCCGTGGCACCGGGTGTCGCGGGAGAGCTCTATCTCGCGGGCGATCAGCTGGCGCTCGGCTACCTCGGCCGCCCGGATCTGACCTCGGATCGCTTCGTCGCCAATCCGTACGGTGGCGCGGGGGAGCGGATGTACCGCACCGGTGACCTCGTCACCTGGACCCCGGCCGGTGAGCTGGAGTACCTGGGCCGCACCGACTTCCAGGTGAAGCTGCGTGGTCTGCGGATCGAGCTCGGCGAGATCGAGGCCGCGCTGCTGGCCCAGCCCGGTGTCGCGCAGTCGGTCGTCGTGGTGCGCACCGACGCGCACGCCGGCGATCAGCTGGTGGGTTACGTTGTCGCAGAATCGGGTTCGGTCATCGATACCGACGCGGTGAAGCTGGCGCTGGCCGGTCTGCTGCCCGGCTACATGATTCCGGCCGCGCTGGTCGTGCTCGGCTCCTTCCCGGTCAACGCCAGCGGCAAGCTCGATCGCCGGGCGCTGCCCGCGCCGGTGTTCGAGGCCAAGCAGTTCCGCGCCCCGGCCACGCCGATCGAGGAGATCGTCGCGGAGGTCTTCGCCGACCTGCTCGGCGTGCCGCGCGTCGGCGTGGACGACGACTTCTTCGAGCTCGGCGGCAACTCGCTGGTCGCCACCCAGGTGGTCGCGCGGTTGAGCGCGGCGCTGGACACCGAGGTCGGCGTGCGTGTGCTGTTCGAGGCGCCGACCGTGGCCGCCCTGGCCGCCCGCGTCGAATCGCGAGCCGGAACCGGTGCGCGCCAGGCGCTTACGGCACAGGTGCGCCCCGAGCGCCCGCCGCTGTCGCTGGCGCAGCAGCGGATGTGGTTCCTCAACCGCTTCGACGCCGACTCGGCCGCCAACAACATTCCGGCCGCGGTGCGGCTGGAGGGCGCGCTGGATCTGGCCGCGCTGCGCGGCGCGGTCGCCGACGTGGTCGCGCGGCACGAATCGCTGCGCACCGTCTACCCGTCGCAGGACGGCGTCGCCTACCAGCGGGTGCTGCCCGCGACCCGGGCGATCCCGGACCTGGAGGTCTTCCCGGTCGCCGAGGGCCAATTGCTCGGCGCCCTCTACGAATTCGTCGAGCGCGGTTTCGACGTGACCGCCGAGCCGCCGGTGCGGCTGCGTGCCTACCGGCTCGGCGACCAGGATTACGTGCTGGTCGTGGTGGTGCATCACATCGCGACGGACGGCTTCTCGATGCGGCCGCTGGTCCGCGACCTGATGACTGCCTACGTGGCCCGCACCTCGGCGTCCGAGCCGGGCTGGCCGCCGCTCGCGGTCCAGTACGTGGATTTCGCGCTGTGGCAGCGGGAAACCCTTGGCTCCGAGGACGATCCGACCTCGGTGATCTCCGAGCAGCTCGACTACTGGCGCACTGCGCTCGACGGCCTGCCCGACGAGTTGCGCCTGGCCGGACGGCCGCGGCCCGCGGTCGCGTCGTATCAGGCCGGGACACACCGGTTCCGGGTGCCCGGCGAGCTGATCGACGAGCTGAACCGGGTCGCGCACGCGCACGGCACCACGTTGTTCATGGTGGTGCACAGCGCCTTCGCGGCCCTGCTGGCCCGGCTGAGCGGCTCCGACGACATCGCCATCGGCATTCCGGTGGCCGGTCGTGGTGACCAGGCGCTGGACGACCTGGTCGGCATGTTCGTCAACACCCTGGTGTTGCGCGCGCAGGTCGACACCGACGCGTCGTTCACCGACCTGCTCGCCCAGGTCCGCGAGCGTGACCTGCAGGCCTTCGCACACGCCGACGTGCCGTTCGAGCGGCTGGTCGAGGTGCTCAACCCGGCCCGTTCGCAGGCGCGGCATCCGCTGTTCCAGGTGATGCTGTCGTTCCAGAACCTCGGCCGCGCCTCGCTCGAGCTGCCCGGCCTGCTGGTCTCCGAACTCGGCATCGATCAGCCGACCGCGAAGTTCGACCTGCAGCTCACGCTGAGCGAGGTGCAGGGCACCGAGGCGTCGATGGACGCCGAACTGCTTTACGCCACCGATCTTTTCGACGGCGGGTTCGCGAGTACCTTCGCCGAGCGCTTCCTGCGCGTGCTGGCCGGCGTGGCCGCCGAGCCGACCGCGGCGGTGGGCGATATCGAGCTGCTGGACGTGGCCGAGCGCGAGCTGGTCGTGCAGCGGTGGAACGACACCGAATTCCCGGTGGACGCGGCGCTGACCTCGCCGGTCGGCGATGCCGCGGCGACGCTGGTCTCGCTGTTCGAGGCCCAGGTCGCGCGGACGCCCGAGGCACACGCGGTGACCTTCGAGGGGACAAGTCTGTCCTACGCCGAGTTCGCGGCGCGGGTGCACCGCCTGGCGCGCTGGCTGAAGCAGAACGGCGTCGGCCCGGAATCGTATGTCGCCCTGGGCATGCGACGCTCGATCGACCTCGTGGTCGGCATGTACGCGGTGAACGCCGCCGGTGGCGCGTACGTGCCGCTGGATCCGGACCACCCGGCCGAGCGCACCGACTACATCCTCGACACCGCCCGCCCGGTCTGCGTGCTGACCTCCGGCTCCGACCTGGAGTCCACCGGCTCCCGCCAGGTGCGCATCGATCAGCTGGACCTGTCCGAGTTCTCCGACGCACCGCTGACCGACGCGGACCGGCACAAGCCGCTGCGCCCGGCCAACACCGCGTACGTCATCTTCACCTCCGGCTCCACCGGCCGCCCGAAGGGTGTCGCGGTCTCGCACGCGGCCATCGTCAACCGCCTGGTCTGGATGCACGCGGAGTACGGCCTGGCCGCCTACGACGTGGTGCTGCAGAAGACCCCCGCGACCTTCGACGTATCGGTGTGGGAGTTCTTCTGGCCCTTGCAGGTCGGTGCGCGCCTGGTGATCGCCAAGCCGGACGGCCACCGTGATCCCGCCTACCTGGCCCGGCTGATCATCGAAGAGCGGGTCAGCACGGTGCATTTCGTGCCGTCCATGCTGTCGGTGTTCGTCGCCGAGCAGCGCGTGGGCGAATGCGTCAGTCTGCGTAATGTTTTCGCCTCCGGTGAGGCGTTGCCCGCGGTCACCGCGCAGCGGCTGCGCACGCTGACCGGTGCGCGGCTGCACAACCTGTACGGCCCGACCGAGGCCGCCGTCGACGTCACCTTCCACGAGGTGACCGAGGCGGACACCAGCTCGGTGCCGATCGGCGCCCCGGTGTTCAACACCCAGGTGTACGTGCTGGATTCGCGGCTGCGACCGGTTCCGGTCGGGGTGCCCGGCGAGCTGTACCTGGCCGGCGCGCAGCTGGCGCACGGCTATGTGGCCCGCCCGGACCTGACCACCGACCGGTTCGTCGCGAACCCGTTCGGCGAGGCCCAGCGCATGTATCGCACCGGCGACCTGGTCTCCTGGACCGTGGACGGCGAGCTGGAGTACCTGGGCCGCACCGACTTCCAGGTCAAACTGCGTGGCTTGCGGATCGAGCTCGGTGAGATCGAGAACGCGCTCACCGCACTGGAATCCGTCGCCCAGGCGGTGGTGCTGGTGCGCACCGACGAACGGACCGGCGATCAGCTCGTCGCCTACGTGGTCGGCGACCCGGACCGGGCCTTCGACGCCGAGTCGGTCAAGACCGCGCTCGGCGCGCAGCTGCCCGCGTACATGGTGCCCTCGGCCTACGTGGAACTCGACGCGTTCCCGCTGAACCCGTCCGGCAAGCTGGACCGGCGGGCGCTGCCCGCACCGACGTTCGCGGCCAAGACCTTCCGCGCCCCGGTCACGCCGGTGCAGGAGATCGTCGCCGATACCTTCGCCGCGGTGCTCGGCGCCGAGCGGGTCGGCCTGGACGACGACTTCTTCGAACTCGGCGGCAACTCCCTGGTCGCCACCCAGGTGGCCGCGCGACTCGGCGAGGCGCTGGACACGCAGGTTCCGGTGCGCGCGCTGTTCGAGGCGTCGAGCGTCGCCGCGCTGGCCGCCCGCGTGGAAACGGCTGCGGGACAAGGCGGCCGGGCGCCGCTGGTGCCCCAGGAGCGGTCCGGCCTGGTGCCGCTGTCGCTGGCCCAGCAGCGGATGTGGTTCCTCAACCGGTTCGACAACCGCACCGCGGTCAACAACATCCCGGTCGCGATCCGGCTGACCGGTGACCTCGATGTCGCGGCGCTCAACGCCGCGATCGGCGATGTGCTGGCCCGCCACGAGGCGCTGCGCACCGTCTACCCCGAGGTGGAAGGCACTGGCTACCAGCGCATCCTGTCCGTCTCCGAGGTGTCCTCCGAGGTCGTCGCCGAGCCGGTGACCGCGGCCGAACTGTCTGCCCGCATTGTCGAGCTGGCGAGCTACCACTTCGACGTGACCCGCGAGATCGCTTTCCGCGCAAGCCTGCTCAGCCTGGATGAGCGCAACCACGTCGCGGTGCTGGTCATGCATCACATCAGCGCCGACGGCTTCTCGCTGCGGCCGCTGCTGCGCGATGTGGTCGTCGCCTACGGCGAGCGCACCCGCGGCGAGACGCCCGCCTGGGCGCCGCTGGAGGTGCAGTACGCGGACTACGCGCTGTGGCAGCGCGATGTGCTCGGCGTCGAGCACGACCCGGAATCGGTCGCGGCCCAGCAGATCGCGTACTGGGTCGAGCAACTGCGCGATCTGCCCGATCAGATCGAGCTGCCCGCCGACCGGCCGCGCCCGGAGATCGCCTCCAATGCCGGTGGCACGCACAACTTCTCGGTCGACGCCGAGCTGCACGCCGCGCTGGCCGAGCTGGCCAGGCAGCGCGGGGTCACGCTGTTCATGGTCGTGCACGCGGCGCTGGCCGCGTGGGCGAGCAGGCTGTCCAACAGCTCCGACATCGCCATCGGTACCCCGATCGCCGGCCGTGGCGAGCAGGCACTGGACGACCTGGTCGGCATGTTCGTCAACACGCTGGTGCTGCGCAGTGAGATCGATCCCGCCGCCGCCTTCAGCGAACTGCTCGAGCAGGTGCGCCGGACCGACCTGGCCGCGTTCGGCAATGCCGACGTGCCGTTCGAGCGGCTGGTGGACGTCATCAGTCCGGCCCGCTCGCAGGCGCACCACCCGCTGTTCCAAGTAGCGCTGACCTTCGAGGCGGCCTCGGCCGCCGACATGGGCACCGTCGAGCTGCCCGGCCTCGACCTCGACGTGGTCGAATTCGATGCGGGCACAGCGAAGTTCGACGTGCAGCTGACCGTCGGCGAGGCCGCGGACGGCGGGCTGGCGCTGTCCTGGAACTACGCGACCGAGCTGTTCGATCCGGAGACGGTGGCCTCGTTCGCCGACCGGCTGGTGCGCGTGCTGCACACCATCGCCGAGGACCCGCAGATCGCGGTCGGCGACATCGACCTGCTCGGCGAGTCCGAGCGCCTCGACGTCTCGCAGCGCTGGGTGTCGTCCGGAATGGACGCCGTGGCGCATGCGCACGCCACCCTGGTCACCGTGTTCGACGCGGCGGTCGCCGCGCACCCGAACCGGGTCGCCGCTCGATTCGGTGTCGAGCAGCTGACCTACGCCGAACTGGATCGGCGCGCGAATGTGCTGGCGCGCAGGCTGATCGCGGACGGAGCGGGACCGGAGTCGCTGGTCGCGGTGATCCTGCCGCGCTCGCTCGACCTGGTCGTCGCGCTGGTCGCGGTGGTCAAGACCGGCGCGGGGTATGTACCGGTCGACCCGACCTACCCGGCCGACCGCATCGCGTTCGTGCTCGCGGATTCCCAGCCGACCAGCGTGATCCTGGACTCGACGGTCCAGGTGACGGTGCCGGTGGACCTGCCGAGCGTGGTGCTGGACGGCTTCGCCGTGGAGACCGGCAACATCGAGGACGCCGACGACGCGCCGATCACCGACGAGGACCGCAACGCGGCGCTCTCGCCCGATCATGTCGCGTACGTGATCTACACCTCCGGTTCGACCGGCCGCCCGAAGGGTGTCGCGGTCGCGCACCGGAATGTGGTGCGGCTGTTCGCCAATACCGATCGCGACTTCAACTTCGGCCCCGACGACGTGTGGACGCTGTTCCACTCCTACGCCTTCGACTTCTCGGTGTGGGAGCTGTGGGGCCCGCTGCTGTTCGGCGGCACGCTGGTGGTGGTCGACTACTACACCTCGCGTTCGCCCGAGCAGTTCCTGGAACTGCTGCGCGCGGAACGGGTCACGGTGCTCAACCAGACCCCGTCGGCGTTCTACCAACTGGCCGAGGCCGATCGCAACGCCGCACCCGACGCCACCCCGCTCGCGCTGCGCTACGTGGTGTTCGGCGGCGAGGCCCTCGAACTGCGCAGGCTCTCGGATTGGATTGCCCGCCACGGTGATTCGGCCCCGTTGCTGGTCAACATGTACGGCATCACCGAGACCACGGTGCACGTGTCCTACCGCGCGCTGGACGCCGCGACCATCGCCGCCGCCTCCGGCAGCGTGGTCGGCCGGGCCATCGCCGGGCTGCGGGTGTTCGTACTGGACAACCGGCTGCGGCCGGTCCCGGTCGGCGTGGCCGGCGAAATGTACGTCGCCGGACCGCAATTGGCCCGCGGCTACCTCGGCCGCCCCGACCTGTCCGCCACCCGGTTCGTCGCCAACCCCCTGGCGGGTTCCGACTCGGCGGGCTCGCGGCTCTACCGCTCCGGTGACCTCGCGCGCTGGAACCGCTTCGGCGAACTCGAATACCTCGGCCGCGCCGACGATCAGGTGAAGGTCCGCGGCTTCCGCATCGAACTCGGCGAGATCGAGTCCGCGATCCTGGCCCAGCCGGGCATCGCCCAGGCGGCGGTCATCGTGCGCGAGGACCAGCCGGGCGACCAGCGGATCGTGGCCTATGTGGTCGCCGAGCCCGACGTCGTCCCGGTGCTCGACCGGGTGCGCGACGGCGCCGCCGAGCGGCTGCCGTCCTACATGGTGCCCGCGGCGCTGGTGCGGCTCGAGTGGATTCCGCTGACCGTCAACGGCAAGCTCGATCGCCGGGCGCTGCCCGCCCCCGCGGTGCAGTCGCGGGCCTTCCGCGCGCCGGTCACCCCGGTGCAGGAGACGGTGGCCGCGGTGTTCGCCGAGGTGCTCGACCTGCCCAGGGTCGGCGTCGACGACGACTTCTTCGACCTCGGCGGCAACTCGCTGATCGCGACGCGGGTGGTGTCCCGCATCGGCGCCGCGCTCGGCACCACGGTGGCGGTGCGCGCGCTGTTCGAGGCGCCGACCGTCGCCGCGCTGGCCGCGCGGGTGGAATCGCATGCCGACGGGGCCGCGCGGGCCAGGCTGGTCGCCCGGCCGCGCAAGGCCGACGAACTGGTGCCGCTGTCGTTCGCGCAGCAGCGCATGTGGTTCCTCAACAAGTACGACACCTCCTCGGCGGCCTACAACCTGCCGATCGCCATCCGCCTGACCGGCGCGCTCGACGTGGCCGCGCTGCGGCTCGCGGTGGCCGACGTGGTGCGCAGGCACGAATCGCTGCGCACCCGCTACCCCGAGCACGGCGGCACCCCGGTCCAGGTGATCGTGCCCGCCGAGAACATCGCGCTCGACCTGCATCCGGTGCAGGTGGATCCGGCCGCGCTGACCGCCGCGGTGACCGACTTCGTCACCACCGGATTCGATGTGGCCGAACAGGTTCCGCTGCGCACCCGGCTCTACAGCGCCGGGCCGGACGAGCACGTGCTGGTCGTCGTGGTGCACCACATCGCGGCCGACGGCTTCTCGATGGGCCCGCTGACCCGCGACGTGATGCTCGCCTACTCCGCGCGTACCCAGGACAGCGCGCCCGGCTGGGCGCCCCTGGCAGTGCAGTACGCCGACTTCGCGGTCTGGCAGCGCGAGGTCCTCGGCACCGAGGACGATCCGGACTCGCTGATGGCGCGCCAGGTGGCGCACTGGCAGCGAGCCCTCGACGGCATCCCGGACGAGCTGACCCTGCCCGCGGACCGGCCGCGCCCGGCGATCGCCTCGTTCCGCGGCGCGACGCTGCACCGCGAGCTGCCCGGCGAGCTGATCGCCGCGCTGGAAGACATTGCGCGCCAACGCGGTGCGTCGCTGTTCATGGTGATGCACGGCGCGCTGACCGTGCTGCTGTCGCGGCTGTCCGGCGCGGACGACATCGCGGTCGGCACGCCGATCGCGGGCCGCGGCGAGCAGGCCCTCGACGACCTGGTCGGCATGTTCGTCAACACCCTGGTGCTGCGCACCGGGATCGACGCCGCCGAGTCGTTCACCGAGCTGGTGGATCGGGTGCGGCGCACCGACCTGGACGCGTACGGCAACGCCGACGTGCCGTTCGAGCGACTGGTGGAGCTGCTCGCCCCGGAACGCTCGCAGGCGCGCAACCCGCTGTTCCAGGTGATGCTCGCGTTCCAGAACCTGGACCGCACCAGCCTCGAGCTGCCCGGGCTGTCGGTGTCCGCGCTCGATCTCGAAGAGAACATCGCCCGCTTCGACCTCCAGTTCACGCTGTCCGAGCTGGGCGAACCCGGTACGGCCGGAATGGCTTTGGCGCTCACCTACGCCACCGAGCTGTTCGACGAGTCGACCGCGGCGGAGATCGCCCAGCGCTGGCAGCGGGTGCTCGAGGCCATCGCCGCGAACCCGGCCATCGCGGTCGGTCAGATCGACGTGCTCGATGCCGCGGAGCTGGCCGACCTGACCGCACGCACCGGCCCGGAGGCCACGCCCGCGCGGACGCTGCCGGACCTGATCGCCGAGGCCGCCGCTCTCGACCCGGCGGCACCCGCAGTGGTGTTCCAGGGGCGCAGTATCTCCTACGCGGAGCTGGACGAACGCTCGAACCGCTTGGCCCGCTTGCTGATCGAGCGCGGCCTCGGCACCGAGGACCTGGTCGCGGTCGCCGTGCCGCGCTCGGACGACTCCTATTTCGCCGAATGGTCGGTGGCCAAGTCCGGCGCCGCCTTCGTGCCGATCGACCCGACCTACCCGGCCGACCGCATCGCGCACATGGTCACCGACTCGGGCTCGCCGGTCGGCCTGACCGTGACGTCCGTGCGCGGCGACCTGCCGGACTCGGTCGAATGGCTGGTGCTCGACGAACTGGATCTGTCCGGCGTCGACGCCGGCGCGATCACCGACGCCGAGCGCGTGCGTCCGGTGCGGCCGGAACATCCGGCCTACGTCATCTACACCTCCGGTTCCACCGGCGTGCCCAAGGGCGTCGTGGTCACGCATGCCGGTCTGGCCAACTTCCGGGATGAGCAGAACGCCCGGTACGACGTCGACTCGTCTACGCGCGCACTGCATTTCGCGTCGCCGAGCTTCGACGCGTCGATCCTCGAGTTCCTGCTCGCGATCGGCCGCGGTGGTGCCCTCGTGGTCTGCCCGCCCGGCGTGTACGGCGGCGAGGAACTGGCCGAACTGATCCGTGCCGAGCGGGTCACGCACGCGTTCATCACGCCGTCGGTGCTCGCCTCGCTGGATCCGGCCGCGCTGGCCGGCATGCGGGTGATCGTGGCCGGTGGCGAGGCGGTCCCGGCCGATCTGGTGACCAAGTGGGGTGGCGCGCCGGACGGTTCCGGGCGACGCTTCCACAACGGTTACGGCCCGACCGAGACCACCATCATGACCAACATCAGCGACCCGCTGACGCCGGGCGATCTGGTCACCATCGGCGGCCCGACCCGCGGCATGCAGTCGCTGATCCTGGACGCCCAGCTCCGGCCCGTTCCGGTGGGTGTCGCGGGTGAGCTCTATATTTCGGGCATCCAGCTGGCCCGCGGCTACCACGCGCGGGCCGGGCTGTCCGCGGACCGGTTCGTGGCGAATCCGTATGTCGCCGGGGGCCGGATGTACCGCACGGGTGACGTGGTCCGCTGGACCCGCACCGGTGAGGTCGAATACGTCGGCCGGTCCGACTTCCAGGTGAAGGTGCGCGGTTTCCGAATCGAACTCGGCGAGATCGACGCGGCCCTCGCGGCGCACGAGAACGTCGACTTCGCGGTCACCGTTGGGCACAGGAGTTCCGCGGGCGCTACCTCGCTGGTCGCCTATGTGGTTGCGGCGCAAGGTCGTTCGATCGATGTCGCGGCGCTGACCGCGCACGTCGAGGACCGGTTGCCCGCCTACATGGTGCCGTCGGCGATCATGGTGATCGATCGGGTGCCGCTCACCCCGGTGGGCAAGCTGGACCGGAAGGCGTTGCCGGAGCCGGTGTTCGCGACCGAGGTCGTGTTCCGGGCGCCGCGCACGCCGGTCGAGCAGACCATCGCCGAGGTGTTCGCCGAGGTGCTCGGCGTGGAGCGGGTCGGCGTCGACGATTCGTTCTTCGCACTGGGCGGCGACAGCATCGTCTCCATTCAGCTGGTGTCGCGGGCCAAGGCGCGCGGCGTGGTGTTCACGCCGCGGCACGTCTTCGAGCAGCGCACCGTGGCCGGGCTGGCCGCGGTCGCCGAAACCGCCGACGCCGCAGCGGCTTCGGCCGTGGTGCTGGCCGAGCTGCCCGGTGGTGGCGTCGGCACGATGCCGCTGACCCCGGTCGTGCGGTTCATGGCCGAGCGACGCGGTTCGTTCGGGCGGTTCAACCAGACCCTCGCGCTGGAGCTGCCGGTCGGCATCGACCGGGCGGGCATCGTCGCGACCGTCGGCGCGGTCATCGACCGCCACGACATGTTGCGGTCGAGCCTGCGGCAGGTCGACGGCGAGTGGATTCTCGAAACCGCCGCCGCCGGCACGGTCGAGGTGGACGCGCTGGTCGACCACCACACCTTCGACGCCGGTATCGATGATGCCGAGCTGATCGAGATCGCTTCGGCCGCTTTGGATTCCTCGCTGGATCTGCTGGATCCCGCTGCGGGCGTGGTAATCCGGTTCGTCTGGCTGGAGCCGTCGAGCGGCGAACGCGCCGGACGACTGATCGTCGTCGGTCACCACCTGGTGGTCGACGGTGTCTCCTGGCGCATCCTGGTGCCGGACTTCGTCGCGGCCTGGGGCCAGCGCACCGCGGGGCAGCAGCCCGAGCTGGTCGCGCCGGCCACCTCGATGCGCGCTTGGGCGCACGCCCTCGAACGGGAGGCGCGCAGTGCCGAGCGGGTCGCCGAACTCGAGCATTGGCGTTCGGTGGTCGACGCGGCCGATCCGCTGCTCACCGAGCGGCCGATGGACCCGGCCGTCGACACCTCGGGTGTCATCGAGAAGCTCCAGGTCGAGGTGTCCGCCGAGGTCACCAAGGCGCTGCTGACCAAGGTGCCCGCGCTGTTCCACGGCGGCGTGAACGACGGCCTGCTCACCGCGCTGGCACTGGCGACCGCGAAATGGCGGGCACGCCGGGCGGGCGCCCGCGGCGATTCGCTGCTCATCCGCCTGGAGGGCCACGGCCGTGAAGAGGACATCGTGCCCGGCGCGGACCTGTCCCGCACCGTCGGCTGGTTCACCGCGATCTTCCCGGTCCGCTTCGACCTGTCCGGCATCGACATCGATGCCGCGCTGGCCGGTGGACCCGCGCTCGGCCAAGCGGTCAAGGCGATCAAGGAGCAGCTGCTCGCGGTGCCGGACAAGGGCGTCGGCTACGGCCTGCTGCGCTACCTGAACCCGGAGACCGCCGCCGAGCTGCCGGTCGAGCTGCCCGGCCAGGTGAGCTTCAACTACCTCGGCCGGGTGTCCGAGGGAGACGTGCCCGAGTCGCTGCGCGGCTTCGGCTGGATCCCGGCCGCCGAGCTGGGCGCGCTGGGCGGGGCCTACGACGCGGACATGCCCGCGATGGCGCCGCTGGACATCAACGCGATCGTCACCGGCGACAAGCTGACCGCGAACATCGGCTACCCCTCGACCCTGCTCGACGCCGCCGCCGTCCGCGAGTTCGGCGAGCTGTGGACGACCGCGCTGGAAGCGGTTGCCCGGCACGCCAATTCGACCGGCACGGGCGGTCACACGCCGTCCGACTTCGCCCTGGTGCGCAGCACGCAAGGCGATATCGACGGGTGGGAGCGGCGCTTCCCGAACCTGGCCGACGTCTGGCCGCTGTCCGCGCTGCAGGCCGGTCTGCTGTTCCACGCCAGGCTCGCCGCCACCTCGGTGGACGTGTACACCGCGCAGGCGGTGCTCACCCTCACCGGACGGGTGGACGCGGCCCGGTTGCGTTCGGCCGCACAGGCTTTGGTCGACCGCTACGAGAACCTGCGCACCGCGTTCGTCACCGATCGCGACGGCAGCCCGGTGCAGGTGGTCCTGGACAGCGTCCGGGTCGCCTGGTCCGAGCACGACCGGATCGAGCAGGGCAACGGTGACGACCTGATCGCCGCGGATCGCACCGAGCGTTTCGATCTGACCGAGCCGCCGCTGATCCGGTTCACCCTGATCCAGGTGGCGCGCGACCGCTGGCAGTTCGTGGTGGCCAACCACCACATCCTGCTCGACGGCTGGTCCATGCCGCTGCTCATGCAGGACCTGCTGGTGCTCTACGCGGCGCACGCGGACACCAGCGTGCTGCCCGCCGTGCGGTCCTACCGGCACTTCCTGGAATGGACGGCGCAGCAGGATCATTCGGCCTCGGTCGCGGCGTGGGCGAACGCGCTGCGCGGGGTCACCGAGCCGACACTGCTGGCCCGGCCGGATGCCGGACGTGAGATCACCGCGCTGTCCGGGGAGTACTTCTTCGAGCTCGGCGAGCAGGCCACCGCGCGGCTCACCGCGCTGGCCGGTTCGCTCGGCGTCACGCCGAACACCGTGCTGCAGACCGCGTGGGGCATCCTGATCGGCCGGATGACCGGCCGCGACGACGTGCTGTTCGGTACCACGGTGTCCGGGCGCCCGGCGGATCTGTCCGGCGTGGAGTCGATGGTCGGCCTGTTCATCAACACCGTGCCGGTGCGGGTGCGCTTCGACCCGGCCGAGTCCGCGCAGCAGCTGCTCGCCCGGACCCAGGGCGAGCAGGCGGATCTGCTCGATCACCACTACGTCGGCCTCGCCGACATCCAGTCCGCCGCGGGTATCGGCGGGCTGTTCGACACGCTCGTGGTGTTCGAGTCCTACCCGGTGGATGCCGAGGGGCTGCAAGCGCAGGCCTCCGACATCGACGGCATGGCGGTCGTCGGCCTCGACGCGGCCGATGCCACGCACTACCCGCTGACGCTGATCGCCCAGCTGGACTCGAAGCTGCGGGTCCGCGCGGGCTACCTGCGTGACCTGTTCGACGAGCAGACCGTGCGGCGCATCGCCGATCGCCTGATCCGGGTGCTGACCGCGATCACCACCGAACCGACGGTGCCGGTGGGCGATATCGAGCTGCTCGACGCCACCGAGCGCGAGCTGGTGGTGGCCGGTTGGAACGACACCGCGCACGAGGTGGATTCGGCCGCGACGCTGGTCTCGATGTTCTACGACCAGGTCGCGCGCACACCCGAGGCGACCGCGCTGAGCTTCGAGGGGACACATCTGTCCTACGACGAGTTCGCCGGTCGGGTGAACCAGCTGGCCCGCTGGCTGATCGCCCGCGGTGTGGGCGCGGAATCGTATGTGGCGCTCGGTATGCGGCGCTCGATCGATCTCGTCGTCGGCATGTACGCGGTCGCCGTCGCCGGTGGCGCGTACGTGCCGCTGGATCCGGATCATCCGGCCGAGCGCACGGAATACATTCTGGCCACGGCAGATCCGGTGTGCGTGCTGACCTCGGGTACCGACCTGGACATCGATACCGCACAGGTGCGGATCGACCTGCTCGATCTGAGCGGGTTGTCCGAGGCCGCGATCACCGACGCGGATCGCCGGTCGCCGTTGCGCCCGTCGAACACCGCGTACGTGATCTTCACCTCCGGTTCGACCGGTCGGCCCAAAGGCGTCGGCGTCGCGCACGCGGCGATCGTCAACCGCCTGGTATGGATGCAGTCCGCTTACCAGCTGAACGCCGCGGACGCGGTGTTGCAGAAGACCCCGGCCACGTTCGACGTGTCGGTGTGGGAGTTCTTCTGGCCCTTGCAGATCGGTGCGCGACTGGTGGTCGCGAAGCCCGACGGGCATCGGGATCCGGCGTACCTGGCCGAGGTCATCAGTGGCGAGCGGATCACCGTCACCCACTTCGTGCCGTCGATGCTCGCCGTGTTCGTCGCCGATGGTGCTGCGGCGCAGTGCGATTCGCTGCGGTTGGTGTTCGCCTCCGGTGAGGCGCTGCCGCCCAAGCCGGCGCATCGCCTGCGGGAGCTGACCGGTGCGGCGCTGCACAACCTCTACGGTCCGACCGAGGCCGCGGTCGACGTCACGTTCCACGAGGTCATCGACTCCGACACCGACACGGTGCCGATCGGTGCGCCGGTGTTCAACACCCAGGTGTACGTGCTGGATTCGCGGCTGCGGCCGGTTCCGGTGGGCGTCGCGGGTGAGCTGTATCTGGCGGGCACTCAGCTGGCCCGCGGGTATGTCGCGCGCCCGGATCTGACCAGCGACCGGTTCGTGGCCAACCCGTACGGTGCCACCGGCGAGCGCATGTACCGCACCGGTGACCTGGTCGCGTGGAGCGCGACGGGCGAGCTGGAGTACCTGGGCCGCACCGACTTCCAGGTGAAGCTGCGTGGTCTGCGGATCGAGCTCGGTGAGATCGAGACGGCGCTGACGGCGCTGGACGAGGTCGCCCAGTCGGTGGTGGTGGTCCGCGGCGATCAGCACACCGGCGATCAGCTCGTCGCGTATGTCGTTCCCGCGCCGAACGTCCGGGTGGACACCGAGCTCCTGCGCGAGGACCTGGCCGAGCGGCTGCCCGCGTACATGGTGCCGTCGGTGGTGCTGGTGCTCGACGCGTTCCCGCTCAACGCCTCCGGCAAGCTCGACCGCAAGGCGCTGCCCGCGCCGGTGTTCGAGGCCGCGGTGTTCCGCGCGCCGACCACGCCGGTCGAGGAGATCGTCGCGGCGACCTTCGCCGAGGTGCTCGGCCTGGATCGGGTCGGCCTGGACGACGATTTCTTCGCGCTCGGCGGTAACTCGCTGACCGCCACCCAGGTCGCCGCGCGGCTGTCCGCCGCGCTGGACGCCGACCTCGGGGTCCGGGAATTGTTCGAGGCGTCCACGGTGGTCGCGCTCGCGGCCCGGGCGGAGACCCATACCGGCGCCGGTGCGCGGGCGGCCCTCGCGCCGCAGCAGCGACCCGACCGGGTGCCGCTGTCGCTGGCGCAGCAGCGCATGTGGTTCCTCAACCGGTTCGATCCGGACTCGGCGGTGGACAACATCCCGGCCGCGGTGCGGCTGTCCGGTCTGCTGGACCGGCAGGCGTTGCAGATCGCCGTCGCCGACGTGCTGGCCAGGCACGAGTCGCTGCGCACCTTCTACCCGGAGGTGGACGGGGCCGCGCATCAGGTGACCGTGCCCACCGCCAAGGTGATCCCGGATCTCGCGCCCTTCGACGTGACCGAGGCCGAACTGCCGCAACGGCTTTCCGAGCTGGTGCTGACTGCGTTCGACGTCACCACCGAGGTCCCGTTCCGGGCCAGATTGTTCGAGGTCAGCCCGACCGAGCACATTCTCGCCCTGGTGGTGCACCACATCTCGGCCGACGGCTTCTCCATGGGCCCGCTCACCCGGGATGTGATGACCGCCTACGGCGCTCGCGTCGAGGGCGGCGAACCCGCTTGGCGGCCACTGGAAGTGCAGTACGCCGACTTCGCGCTGTGGCAGCGTGCCGTCCTCGGCGACGAGGACGATCCGGAATCGGTGATCGCCCAGCAGATCGCGTACTGGTCGAACTCGCTGGCCGGACTGCCCGATCAGCTCGACCTGCCGACCGACCGGCCACGGCCCGCGGTCGCCTCCGGTCGCGGCGCGACGCACAGCTTCGAGATCGACGCCGAAACCCACGCCAGGCTCACCGAACTCGCCCGCACCCGGGGCGCGACGCTGTTCATGGTCACGCATACCGCGCTGGCCGTGCTGCTGGCCCGCCTCTCCGGCGAGGACGACATCGCCATCGGTACCCCGGTGGCCGGTCGTGGCGAGCGCGCGCTCGACGACCTGATCGGCATGTTCGTCAACACGCTGGTGCTGCGCACCCCGATCGACAGCGGCGCGACGTTCACCGACCTGCTGCGCACGGTGCGCGCCACCGATATCGCGGCGTTCGGACACGCCGACCTGCCGTTCGAGCGGCTGGTCGAGATCCTGAACCCGGCCCGCTCGCAGGCGCGGCATCCGCTGTTCCAGGTGCTGCTCTCGTTCCAGAACCTCGGCCAGAACAGCCTCGAACTGCCGGGGCTGACGGTCAGCGGCGTCGAATTGCCGATCGACACCGCGAAGTTCGATCTGCAACTGACGCTGTCGGAGAAGAACGCGACGCACGCGGCGAACGGCGCGCACGCGGCGCCGGCCGGGATCAGCGCCGAATTCATCTACGCCACGGATCTTTTCGATCCGGAGACGATGGCGGAGCTCGGACAGCGGTTCACCCGCCTGCTGGGAGCGCTTGCGGCGGAACCGGATCGGCCGATCGGCGATATCACGCTGCTGGACGAGCGGGAGACCGAGCAGGCGCTGCGCGCCTGGAACGACACCGCGCGTGATCTCGGTGCGCCGAGCACACTGGTCGCCGAGTTCGCGAACCAGGCCGCGGCCACCCCGGACACCATCGCGGTCGTAGATCCGACCGGCAGCTCGCTTACTTACGCCGAGTTCAGCGCTCGCGTGCATCGGTTGGCGCACAAGCTGATCGAGGCCGGCGTCGGCCCCGAGTCGCTGGTCGCCCTCGGCCTGCGGCGCTCGGTCGACCTGGTGGTCGCCGCGTACGCCGTGCACGAGGCCGGCGGCGGTTACGTGCCGCTCGACCTCGACCAGCCCGCCGATCGGGTGAATTACGTACTGGATTCAGCGGATCCGGTGTGTGTGCTGACCACGTCCCGCGACGCGTTCGAGGCCGACGGGCGGACCGTGCTGTCGATCGACGAGCTGGACCTGTCCGGCTACTCGGACGAGCCGGTCACCGACGCTGATCGGATCGCGCCGCTGCTGCCGCAGCATCCGGCGTATGTGATCTTCACGTCCGGCTCGACCGGTCGCCCGAAGGGCGTCGCGGTGCCGCACGCCGCCGTGGTCAACCAGATCCGCTGGATCACCGGCGAATACGGCATCGGCGCCGACGACATCGTGCTGTTCAAGACGCCCGCCACGTTCGACGTGTCGGTGTGGGAGCTGTTCGGTCCGATGACCACCGGCGGCCGCATCGTGGTCGCGAGTGCGGACGGGCATCGCGATCCGCAGTACCTCGCGGACGTGATCGCCGCCGAACGCGTCACCATGACCTCGTTCGTGCCGTCGATGCTCACCGTGTTCGCCGGCAATGTCGACGTCACCGGTGGCAGCGACGCGCTCGCCTCGCTGCGGACGCTGTTCGTGGCCGGTGAGGCGTTCACCGCCGAGGCGGTCGAGGCGATCCGGCGGGTCAGTTCGGCGGAGCTGTACAACCTCTACGGTCCGACGGAATTCACCGTGCACGCCACGCACGGCCCGGTGGCCGAGGACGTCACCGGCGCGGTGCCCATCGGTCTTCCGGTATGGAACGCCCAGGCCTACGTGCTGGATGCCCGGCTGAAGCCGGTGCCCTCCGGTGTCGCCGGTGAGCTGTATCTGGCCGGCGCACAGCTGGCGCGCGGCTACTTCGGCCGCGCCGACCTGACCGCGGATCGCTTCGTGGCCAACCCGTTCGGCGCCGGCGGCGCCCGGATGTACCGCACCGGTGACCTGGTCACCCGCGACGACACCGGCGCCATCGTCTACATCGGCCGCACCGACTTCCAGGTGAAGCTGCGCGGCCTGCGAATCGAACTCGGCGAGATCGAAACCGCGCTCACCGCACACGATTCGGTGGCCCAGTCGGTGGCCATGGTGCGCTCGGACGCGCATACCGGCGACCAGCTGGTCGGCTATGTGGTGCCGGCCGGCGGCGCGACGGTGGACGTGGACGAGCTGCGCGCCCACCTGTCCGGCCGCCTGCCGTCCTACATGGTCCCGGCCGCGCTCGTGGTGCTCGACGCCATGCCGCTCAACCCGAACGGCAAGCTGGATCGGCGCGCGCTGCCCGAACCCGCCTTCGAGGCAAGGGAATTCCGCGCCCCGTCCACCCCGATCGAAGAGATCGTGGCGAACACCTTCGCCGAGGTGCTCGGCCTCACCGGCACCGATGGCGAACGCGCCGTCGGCATCGACGACGACTTCTTCGAACTGGGCGGCAACTCGCTCATCGCCACCCAGGTGGTCGCCCGGCTCGGCGCGGCACTGGACACCCGCGTCCCGGTGCGGATGCTGTTCGAGGCGCCGACCGTGGCATCGCTGGCCGCCCGGATGGAGGTGCACCAGGGCACCGGGCGTCGCCGCGAACTCGTCGCAGGACCGCGTCCGGCCCGGATTCCGCTGTCGCTCTCCCAGCAGCGGATGTGGTTCCTCAACCGGTTCGACACCGACTCGGCGGTCAACAACATCCCGCTGGCCGTGCGGCTCACCGGCTCGCTCGACACCGACGCGCTGCGTCAAGCGGTCGCCGACGTGGTCGACCGGCACGAGGTGCTGCGCACTGTCTACCCGGAAACCGCCGACGGCCAAGGCGTTCAGGTCGTGCTGCCCGCCGGGCAGGAAACCATCGACCTGACCCCGATCGAGGTGTCCGAGACCGAAATCCAGGACCGGGTCAGCGAATTGGTGCTGACCGGCTTCGACGTCACCGCCGAGGTGCCGGTGCGCGCCCAGCTGTTCCGGGTGGCCGGGTCGATGGACGGCTCGCAGCCCGATACGCACGTGCTGGTCTTCGTGGTGCACCACATCTCCGGCGACGGCTGGTCGGTCCGGCCGCTGGCCCGCGACGTGATGATCGCCTATGCGGCCCGCTCGCGCGGCGACGCCCCGGCCTGGCCGCCACTGCCGGTGCAGTACGCCGACTACGCGCTGTGGCAGCGGGAAACCCTCGGCTCCGAGGACGATCCGTCCTCGCTGATCGCGCAGCAGGTCGCCTACTGGTCCGCCGGCCTGGCCGGGCTGCCTGATCAGCTCGACCTGCCGTCGGACCGCTCACGGCCCGCCGTCGCGTCCAATCGCGGTGGGGTGTACGAGTTCTCGCTCGACGCGCAGCTGTTGCGTGAGCTGAACGCGCTGGCCAGAGAGCACGGCGCGAGCCTGTTCATGGTGGTGCACGCCGCGTTCGCCGCGCTGCTCGCCCGGTTGTCCGGCAGCGACGACATCGCCATCGGCACCGCGGTCGCGGGTCGCGGCGAGGCCGTGCTCGACGACGCCATCGGCATGTTCGTCAACACCCTCGTGCTGCGTACCGAGGTCGATCCCGCGGCCACGTTCGCCGGCCTGGTCGCCCGCACGAAGGATCGCGACCTGGCCGCCTTCGGGCACGCGGACCTGCCGTTCGAGCGTCTGGTCGAGATCCTCAACCCGGCCCGCTCGCAGGCCAGACACCCGCTGTTCCAGGTCATGCTGTCGTTCCAGAACACCGGGGAGGCCTCGTTCGAGCTGCCCGGTCTCGAGGTCGCCGGGGTGCCGCTGGACGTGGTGACGGCCAAGTTCGATCTGCACCTGAGCCTGTCCGACCGGTTCGACGCCGAGGGCTCGGCCGACGGCATGACCGCCGAATTCGCCTACGCGACGGACATGTTCGACGCGGACACGATCGCCCGGGTCGCGGAACGGCTCGTCCGGCTGCTCACCGCCGTCGTCGCGGATCCGTCCGTGGCGATCGGCGATGTCGAACTGCTGGACTCGGCCGAGCACGCACAGGTCGTTGCGCGTTGGAACGACACCGCGCACGCGGTGGATGAGTCGGCGACGTTGGTGTCGATGTTCGAGGCGCAGGTCGCGCGGACGCCGGACGCGACCGCGTTGACGTTCGAGGGGACGGGTCTGTCCTATGCCGAGTTCTCGGCGCGGGTGAATCGTCTTGCGCGGCATTTGATCTCGCTGGGTGTCGGCCCGGACGCGATGGTCGCTCTCGGTATGCGGCGTTCGATCGACCTGGTCGTCGGTATGTACGCGGTCAGCGTCGCCGGCGGTGCCTACGTGCCGCTGGATCCCGACCACCCGGCTGAACGCACCCACTACGTGCTCGAGACCGCGCGACCGGTCTGCGTGTTGACCACCGCGCGCGATGAGTTCGATGCGGGTCAGACGGCTGCCGTTGAGATCGATGGCCTGGACCTGTCGAAGTACTCGGATTCGCCGGTGACCGATGCGGATCGTCGTGCGCCGTTGCGCCCGTCCAATACCGCGTATGTCATCTTCACTTCTGGCTCGACTGGTCGGCCGAAGGGTGTGGCGGTGAGCCACGGCGCGATCGTCAACCGCCTGGTGTGGATGCAGGCCGAGTATGACTTGCAACGTACCGATGTGGTGCTACAGAAGACGCCCGCCACGTTCGATGTGTCGGTGTGGGAGTTCTTCTGGCCCTTGCAGGTCGGCGCCCGCCTGGTCGTCGCGAAGCCGGACGGTCACCGTGATCCCGGCTACCTGGTGCAGGTGATCACCGAGCAAGCAGTCACCACCGCGCACTTCGTGCCGTCCATGCTCTCGGTGTTCGTCGCCGAGCAGCGCGCGGACGAATGCACCAGTCTGGTCAACGTTTTCGCCTCCGGTGAGGCGCTGCCCGCGGCCACCGCGCAGCGGATGCAGGAGCTGACCGGCGCGCGCCTGCACAACCTGTACGGCCCGACCGAGGCCGCCGTCGACGTCACCTTCCACGAGGTGGACGAGGCCGACGCGGTGTCCGTGCCGATCGGCGCCCCGGTGTTCAACACCCAGGTGTACGTGCTGGATTCGCGCCTGCACCCGGTGCCGGTCGGTGTCGCCGGTGAGCTGTACCTCGCCGGCGCGCAACTGGCTCGCGGCTATGTCGCGCGTCCGGAGCTGACCGCGGATCGGTTCGTGGCCAATCCGTTCGGCGCCGATGGTGAGCGCATGTACCGCACCGGTGACCTCGTCACCTGGACCGCGACAGGTGAGCTGGAGTACCTGGGCCGCACCGACTTCCAGGTGAAGCTGCGTGGCCTGCGGATCGAGCTCGGTGAGATCGAGAACGCGCTCACCACACTGGATTCCATCGCACAGGCCGTGGTGGTGGTGCGCTCGGACGACCGCCTCGGCGACCAGCTGGTCGGCTATGTCGTCCCCACCGCGGGTCAGGCGATCGACCTCGACGGCGTGCGCGCCGAACTCGGCGGCGAGCTGCCCGCGTACATGGTGCCGTCGGCCCTGGTGGTGCTCGAAGCGTTCCCGCTCAACGCCTCCGGCAAGCTCGACCGCAAGGCGCTGCCCGCGCCGGTGTTCGAGGCCAAGGTGTTCCGCGCGCCGTCCACCCCGATCGAGGAGATCGTCGCAGGCACCTTCGGCGACGTGCTCGGCGTAGCCAGGGTCGGCCTGGATGACGACTTCTTCGAACTCGGCGGTAACTCGCTGCTGGCCACCCAGGTGACGGCGCGGCTCGGCGCCGCGCTGGACACCCGCCTGGCGGTCCGCGACCTGTTCGAGGCGTCGACGGTGGCCGCGCTGGCCACCCAGGTCGAGCGCAATGCCGGGTCCGGCAGGCAGCGGCCGAAGCTGGAGACGGGGGAGCGCCCCGCGCGGATCCCGCTGTCGCCGGCCCAGCAGCGCTACTGGTTCCTCAACCAGTTCGACACGACCACTTCGGCGGTCGACAACATCCCGCTGGCCGTGCGGTTGTCCGGCGCGCTGGATGTCGCGGCGCTGGAGCAGGCGATCGGCGATGTGTTCGGCAGGCACGAGGTGCTGCGCACCACCTACCCGCGTTCCGCCGAGGGGCCGCACCAGGTGATCCGCCCCGCGGCGCAGTCCGCGGCCGCGCTCACCCCGGTCGATGTCACCGAGGCCGATCTGCTCAACGCGGTCATCGCGTTCGCGCTGACCACCTTCGACGTCACCGTCGAGGTGCCGCTCGCAGTGGCGCTGTTCCGGATCAGCGCGGACGAGCACGTGCTCGCGTTCACCGTGCACCACGTGGCGGCCGACGGCTCCTCGATGGGCCCGCTGGCCCGCGACGTGATGGCCGCCTATGTGGCGCGCGTGCAAGGCGATGTGCCGCAGTGGCTTCCGCTGCCGGTGCAGTACGCCGACTACGCGCTGTGGCAGCGCGCGGTGCTCGGTTCCGAGGACGACCCGCAATCCCTGGCCGCCCAGCAGGTCGCCTACTGGCAGAGCGCGCTGGCCGGGCTGCCGGATCAGCTGGAACTGCCCGCCGACCGGCCGCGCCCACCGGCGCAGTCGTTCCACGGCAAGGCGATTCGCTTCGAGATCTCCCCGGAACGGCACGCCCGCCTGCACGAGCTGGCGCGGGCCAACAACGCATCGCTGTTCATGGTGGTGCACGCCGCACTCGCCGTGCTGCTCTCGCGGCTGTCCGGCACCGACGACATCGCGGTCGGCACCCCGATCGCGGGTCGCGGCGAGCGTGAACTCGACGACCTGATCGGTATGTTCGTGAATACCTTGGTCTTCCGGACCAGGGTGGCGCCGGGCGACCGGTTCGCCGACCTGCTCGCCGACGTGAAGGAACGCGACCTGGAGGCGTTCGCCAACGCCGACGTGCCGTTCGAGCGCCTGGTCGAGGTGCTCAACCCGGTCCGCTCCACCGCGCGCAATCCGCTGTTCCAGGTGGGTCTTTCGTTCCAGAACCTGGCCGAGACCACCTTCGAACTGCCGGGTCTGTCGGTGAGCGCGGTCAACTTCGACTCGCAGCTGGCCAAGACCGACCTGCACGTCACGCTGTACGACCGCTACGCCGAGGACGGTACGCCGGCCGAGATCATCACCGAATTCGGTTACGCCATCGACCTGTTCGACGAGGACACGGTCCAGGGCTTCGCGGATCGCTTCGTGCGCGTGCTCGACGCCGTGGTCGCCGACGCCACCCTGCCGGTGGGCGAGATCGACCTGCTGGCCGAGGACGAGCACACCCGCATCCTCGGCACCTGGAACGACACCGCACACGAGGTCGACCGGGCCGCGACGCTGGTGTCGCTGCTCGACGCCGCGGTGGCCGCGACGCCGGACGCGGTCGCGCTCGTCGCCGACGAGCCCACCGGTCAGCAGGAGCTCGCCTACGCCGAGCTGGACGCCAGGGTGAATCGCCTGGCCCGCTACCTGATCCAGCGCGGCGTCGGCCCGGAGGACCGGGTGGCGCTGGCCATCCGCCGGTCCGCCGATCTCGTGGTCGCCATGTACGCGGTGGCGAAATCCGGTGCGGCGTATGTGCCGATCGATCCGGATCAGCCGGCCGAGCGCACCGACTACATCCTGGCTACCGCGGCACCGGTCTGCGTGCTGACCACCGGCCGGGACGGATTCCGTACCGCCGCAACCGAAACCGTGCAGATCGACGCGCTCGACCTGACCGTGCTCGCGCCGAGCCCGGTGACCGCGACCGAACGCCGCGGCACGCTGACCCCGGCGAACACCGCGTACGTGATCTTCACCTCCGGCTCGACCGGTCAGCCCAAGGGTGTCGCGGTGCCGCACGCCGCGATCGCTAACCAATTGCAGTGGGAGATCGCGACCTTCGGCCTCGGCGCGGACGACGCGATCCTGCTGAAGACCGCGGCCACGTTCGACCTCTCGGTGTGGGAGTTCTGGACCGCCGCCGCATCCGGTGGGCGCCTGGTGATCTCGGCGGCCGACGGCCATCGCGATCCGGCCTACCTCAACGAGTTGATGCGCTCGACCGGCGTCACCACGCTGCACGTGGTGCCGTCGATGCTGGACTCGCTGCTCACCGAATCCGCAGGCCGCCTGACGCCTTCGCTGCGCCGGGTGCTGGCCATCGGTGAGGCGCTGCCGGCCGCGACCGCGCAGCGGTTCCGCCGCGACAACGACGCCGAGCTCTTCAACCTGTACGGCCCGACCGAAGCCGCGGTGTCCATCACCAGCCACCTGGTCACCGACGCCGACGAGCTGTCGGTGTCGATCGGCGCGCCGGAATGGAACAGCCGCGTCTATGTACTCGACGCCAGGCTGCGGCCGGTGCCGGTCGGGGTCTCCGGCGAGTTGTACCTGGCCGGTGCGCAATTGGCGCGCGGCTACTTCGGCAAGCCCGAGCTGACCGCCGACCGGTTCGTCGCCGATCCGTTCGGCGCGGCGGGCGAGCGCATGTACCGCACCGGCGACCTGGTGGCGTGGGACGCCTCCGGGGAGCTGGATTACCGTGGCCGCACCGACTTCCAGGTGAAGATCCGCGGCTTCCGCATCGAGCTCGGCGAGATCGAGGCCGCGCTGCTGCGGCAGCCGGCGATCACCGCGGCCGCCGTGCTCGCGCACACCGATCCGAGCATCGGCGACCGCCTGGTGGCCTACGTGGTGCCGCGGTCCGGCCAGCTCGACAAGCGCGGACTGCAGGCCGCGCTCGCCGCCGAGCTGCCGTCGTACATGGTGCCCTCGGTGCTGGTTCAGCTGGACGCGTTGCCGCTCAACGCCAACGGCAAGCTGGACCGTAAGGCGTTGCCGCAGCCCACCTTCGAGAAGGCGGTGTTCCGCGCGCCGGTCACGCCGATCGAGCAGATCGTCGCGAACACCTTCGCCGACGTGCTGCGGATCTCGGATCGCGAAGGGGCGGAATCGAAGCGACTCGGCCTCGACGACGACTTCTTCGCCTGGGGCGGTAACTCGCTGCTGGCCACGCAGGTCGCGGCGCGTCTCGGTGAGGCGCTGAACACGCGGGTGCCGGTCCGGTTGATGTTCGAGGCCTCGACCGTCGCCGCGCTGGCGGTCCGGGTCGAGCAGCACGCCGACGCGGGCGGCCGCAGGGCGCTCACGGCAGGCCAGCGGCCGGACCACATTCCGCTCTCGCTCGCGCAGCAGCGCATGTGGTTCCTCAACCGGTTCGACACCCAGTCGGCGGCCTACAACGTGCCGATCGCGGTGCGGCTCACCGGTGCCCTGGACGTGGCCGCGCTGCGTGCCGCGATCGCGGACCTGGTCAGCAGGCACGAGATCCTGCGCACCATCTACCCGCAGACCGACAGCGGTCCGGTGCAGGTGATCCTGCCGCCGGCCCAGGCCGTGCCGCGGCTGGAGGTGCGCGTGGTCGCGCCCGCGCAGATCGAATCCGCCGTGGTGGCACTGACGTCGACGATGTTCGACGTCACCACCGAGGTGCCGATGAAGGTCGCGCTGTTCCAGATCGCCGGGGAGACAGCGGAATCGGAGGCCGGCTCTTCGGGTCGCTCCGCAGGCTCCGCTCCCGGGACACCGGACGTGGAATACGTCCTCGCCATGGTGGTGCACCACATCTCCGGTGACGGCTCGTCGGTCGGCCCGCTGACCCGCGATTTGATGATCGCCTACGCCGCCCGCTCGGCCGGCGAGGCACCGAACTGGGCGCCGCTCGAGGTGCAGTACGCGGACTACAGCATCTGGCAGCGCGAGCTGCTCGGCAGCGAGGACGATCCGGAGTCGCTGGCGTCCAAGCAGGTCGCCTACTGGCGCGACGCGCTGGCGGAACTGCCGGATCAGTTGGATCTGCCGTCGGATCGGCCGCGTCCCGCGGTGCAGTCCTTCGCCGGCGGCAAGGTCGAGCTGCGCATCGACGCGCAGACCCATCAGGCGCTGATCGAGCTGGCCCGCACCGAGGGCGCGACGCTGTTCATGGTCGTGCACACCGCGCTCGCGGTGCTGCTGGCCCGGCTCTCGGGCACCGACGACATCGCCATCGGCACGCCGATGGCGGGCCGTGGCGAGGCCGTGCTGGACGACCTGATCGGCATGTTCGTCAACACGCTGGTGTTCCGCAGCAGGATCGATGCGGGCGAGCCGTTCACCGAACTGCTTGCGCGGCAACGCGAGACCGACATCCAGGCGTTCGCCAACGCGGATGTGCCGTTCGAGCGTCTGGTCGAGGTGCTCAACCCGGTGCGCTCCACGGCGCGGCATCCGCTGTTCCAGGTGGGTCTTTCGTTCCAGAACCTGGCGCAGGCCGGGCTGGAACTGCCGGGGCTGACCGTGGCCGGCCTGGACATCGACACGGCGCTCTCGCAGTTCGATCTACACCTGATCGCGACCGACCGATACAGCGACGCCGGCGAGCCCGAGGGCATCACCGGGTTCTTCACCTACGCCACCGACATGTTCGAGCGGGACACGGTGCAGGGCTTCGTCGATCGGTTCGCGCGCCTGATCGGGGAGATCATCGCCGCGCCGCGCACCGCGGTCGGCGACATCGAACTGCTCGCGGACGCGGAGCGGACGCAGCTGGTGACGGGTCGCAACGCGACCGACAACGCTGTCGACTCGGCGGCAACGCTGGTATCGCTGCTCGACGCGTCGGTGGCGGCCGGGCCGAAGGAAGTCGCGCTGGTCACCGAGGACGGCGCGTCGATCACCTACGGCGATCTCGATGCGCGGGTGAATCGTCTTGCGCGGCATCTGATCTCGGTGGGGGTCGGGCCGGAGTCGCGGGTTGCTTTGGCTTTCCGTCGTTCGGTGGATCTGATCGTGGCGATGTATGCGGTGGCGAAGTCCGGTGGTGCGTATGTGCCGGTGGATCCGGCGCAGGCGGCCGAGCGGACGAGCTACATTCTCGAGACGGCGGCACCGGTGTGTGTGCTGACCAATGCCGATGCCGCGTTCAGCGCCGATGTCGCGCCTGTGGTGCGGATCGATGAACTCGATCTCGACGGACTGGACGCCTCGCCGGTCACCGACGCCGATCGCGTTTCGCCGTTGCGTCCGGAGAACACGGCGTATGTGATTTTCACGTCGGGTTCGACGGGTCGCCCCAAGGGTGTTGCGGTTTCGCATGCGGCGATTGCGAATCAGTTGCAGTGGAAGGTGACCGAGTTCGGTCTGGATGCGGCTGATGCGATTTTGCTGAAGACTGCTGCGACGTTCGATCTTTCGGTGTGGGAGTTCTGGTCGGCGGCGGTGTGTGGTGGCCGTTTGGTTATCGCCGCGCCGGATGGGCATCAGGATCCCGCGTACCTCAACGAGTTGATGGCTCGTGAATGGGTGACCACGCTGCATGTGGTGCCGTCGATGCTCGACGCACTCACCGCCGGTGACTTCCCCACCTCGCTGTGGCGGGTGCTGGCGATCGGTGAGGCGCTGCCGGGTGCGCTGGCGCAGCGGTTCGTCCGTGAACACTCGCGGACCGAGCTGTTCAACCTCTACGGCCCGACCGAGGCCGCCGTCTCGATCACCAGCCATCGGGTGACCAGGGCGGACGAGACCTCGGTGCCCATCGGCCTGCCGGAGTGGAACAGCCAGGTCTTCGTGCTGGATTCGCGACTGCGGCCGGTCCCTGCCGGTGTCGCCGGTGAGCTGTACCTGGCCGGTGCGCAGCTGGCGCGTGGGTACTTCGGTCGTGCGGATCTGACCGCGGATCGGTTCGTGGCCAACCCGTTCCAGACCGGTGCGCGGATGTATCGCACTGGTGACCTGGTGGCGTGGAAGGCCTCCGGTGAGCTGGAGTACCGGGGCCGCACCGATTTCCAGGTGAAGATCCGTGGTTTCCGGATCGAGCTGGGTGAGATCGAGGCCGCGCTGCTGGCGCTGCCGGAGATCGCGCAGACGGCGGTGGTCGCCAAGTCCGACCCGAAGACCGGCGATCGCCTGGTCGCGTACCTGGCGGCGTCGAACGGCGATGTCGATGTCGCACAGGTGAAGTCGGCGCTCATCGACGGCCTGCCGTCATACATGGTGCCCGCGGCGTTCGTGGTGCTGGATGCGTTGCCGCTGAACGTGAACGGCAAGCTGGATCGGAAGGCGTTGCCGGAGCCGGAGTTCGAGGCGCAGGCTTTCCGTGCGCCGTCGACGCCGATCGAGGAGATCGTGGCTTCGGTGTTCGCCGAGGTGCTCGGTGTCGATCAGGTCGGTGCCGATGACGACTTCTTCGGTCTGGGCGGTAACTCGCTGCTGGCCACCCAGGTCGCCGCCCGGATCGGCGCCGCGCTCGACGCGCGGGTGCCGGTGCGCACCCTGTTCGAGGCGTCCACCGTGTCCGGCCTGGCCGTGAAGGTCGAACAGCACGCCGGTGCCGGTGGCCGCCGCGCTCTGGTGGCGGGCCCGCGCCCGGAACAGATTCCGCTGTCGCTGGCGCAGCAGCGGATGTGGTTCCTGAACCAGTTCGACGTCGCCTCGGCGGTCAACAACATCCCGGTCGCCGTGCGGCTGACCGGCGACCTCGATGTCACCGCGCTGCAAGACGCGGTCGCCGACGTCATCGCCAGGCACGAGACGCTGCGCACGGTGTACCCGGAGCAGGGGCGTGCGGCGAGCCAGGTGATCCTGACCGCCGAGCAGTCGGTGCCGGACCTGACGCCGGAAAACGTTGCCGTCGAAGACATTCAGCAGCGGATCGTGGACGTGATCGCCGCCGGGTTCGATGTGACCGCGGAAATCCCGTTGCGGGCCAAGCTGTTCCGGATCAGCGACGGCGAATACGTGCTGGTCTTCGTTGTGCATCACATCAGCGCGGACGGCTGGTCGATGGGCCCGCTGACCCGCGACGTGATGCTCGCCTACGCGGCCCGCTCCAACGGGGTGCCGCCGGGCTGGGCGCCGCTGCCGGTGCAGTACGCGGACTTCAGCCTCTGGCAGCGCGACGTGCTCGGCTCCGAGGCCGATCCGGCCAGCCTGATCTCCCAGCAGGCCGAGTACTGGCGGGCCGCGCTGGCCGGCCTGCCGGACGAGCTCAACCTGCCCGCCGACCGGACCAGGCCGACCACCCAGTCGTTCGCCGGTGGCCGCGTGGTGTTCCCGATCGACGGCGAGCTGCACCGCAGGCTCACCGAGATCGCGCGGGAACAGAACGCGACCATGTTCATGCTGGTGCACGCCGCGCTCGCGCTGTTCCTGGCGCGGATGTCCGGCACCGACGACATCGCCATCGGCACGCCGATCGCGGGTCGTGGCGAGGCCGAACTCGACGACGTGATCGGCATGTTCGTCAACACGCTGGTGCTGCGCTCGCACGTCGAGGGCGACCTCACCTTCGGCGAGCTGCTGGCCCGGACCAAGGACGCGGATCTGCAGGCGTTCGCGCATGCCGACCTGCCGTTCGAGCGGCTGGTGGAACTGCTCAACCCGGAGCGCTCGACCGCGCGGCACCCGCTGTTCCAGGTGGCGCTCTCGTTCGAGAATCTGCCGGAGACGAGCTTCGAGCTGCCCGGATTGCACGTCAGCGCGGTCGATTTCGACGTCGACACGGCGAAGTTCGATCTGTCCCTGACGATTCGGGAAGCCGCCACCGCCGACGACGCGGGCATGTACGCCGAGTTCTCCTTCGCCCGTGACCTGTTCGACGACGCCACGGTCGAGGTGTTCGCGCAGCGGTTCACCCGCCTGCTCGAGGCCATCGCGACCGAACGCGACCTGCCGATCGGTGACCTGCCGCTGCTCGACGCGGACGAGTACGAACTGCTCACGCACGTGCACGGCGAAGACGTGATGGCCACCGGGCTGCTGCCGGATCTGTTGCAGCGCGGCGCCAAGCTGAACCCGGAGCAGATCGCGGTCCGCTACCAGGGCCGGTCGATCACCTACCGCGAGCTCGACGAGTACTCCTCGCGGCTGGCGCGGGTGCTGATCGAACGCGGCGTCGGTCCGGAACGCATTGTGGCGCTGTCGTTCCCGCGTTCCTACGAGATGGTCGCGGCGTTCTGGGCGGTGGCGAAGGCGGGCGGCGCGCACGTGCCGGTCGACCCGACCTACCCCGAAGACCGCATGCGGCACATGATCAACGACTCCGGCGCGGTCATCGGTATCACCGCGACCGAGCACGTGGATCGGCTGCCGCGCGACGTCGAATGGCTGCGCCTGGACGATCCGGCGCTCGGCGAGCTGATCGAGGCCAAGTCGCCGGACTCGGTGACCGACGCGGACCGGATCTCCTCGCTGGCCATGCGGCACCCGGTGTATGTCATCTACACGTCGGGTTCGACGGGTATGCCCAAGGGCGTCACCGTGACCCACGCGGGCATGGGTGGCCTGGTCGGTGTCGCTACCGACCTGTACCAGCTCGAGGCGCACCACCGGTTCCTGCACATCTGCTCGCCGAGCTTCGACCCGTCGGTGCTCGAATGGCTGTGTGCCGCGTACACCGGCGCGACGCTGGTGATCGTGCCGTCGACCATCATCGGCGGCCCGGATCTGGCCGAGCTGCTGCGCACGGAGCGGGTGACGCACACGATCATCACGCCCGCCGTGCTCGGCACGGTGGATCCGGCCGGCATGGAGGCGCTCGAAGTCGCCTCCGTCGGTGGCGATGTCACCACGCCGGAGCTGCTGGCCAAGTGGTACCCGGGCCGCAAGTACTTCAACGCCTACGGTCCGACCGAGACGACGATCATCTCGTCCTACGCGAGCCTGACCCCGGGCCGGCACGTCACCATCGGTCTGCCGGTGCGCGGCATGTCGGCGCTGGTGCTGGACAACCGGCTCAACCCGGTGCCGCCGGGCGTCGCGGGCGAGCTCTACCTCGCCGGTGGCGCGGTGGCGCGGGGCTACCACAACCGCCCCGACCTCACCTCTGAGCGGTTCGTCGCCAACCCGTGGAGCAACGAGGGCGCGCGGATGTACCGCACCGGTGACGTGGTGCGCTGGTTCGCCGAGCCGGGCGAGCGCGCGGGTAATGCCGCGGTGCCCGAGGTGCGCTGGGAACTGGACTACGTCGGGCGCTCGGACTTCCAGGTGAAGATCCGCGGCTTCCGCATCGAGCTCGGCGAGATCGACACCGTGCTCGCGGCCCATCCGGACGTCGAGTTCGCGATCACGCTCGGCAAGGAAACCGCGGCGGGCGCCACGATTCTGGTGTCCTATGTGCTCGCGGTGCCCGGCCACGAGATCGACACGGCCCGTCTGAGCGAGCACGCTTCGCGCAGCCTGCCGCCGCACATGGTGCCGTCGGCGATCATGGTGCTCGACGAGATCCCGCTGACCCCGGTCGGCAAGCTCGACCGCAAGGCGCTGCCCGAGCCGGTGCTCGCGCCGCGCGAGTTCCGGGCGCCGGCCAGCGAGGTCGAGGCGGTCATCGCCGAGGTGTTCGCCGAGGTGCTCGGGGTCGAGCAGATCGGCCTGGACGACTCGTTCTTCGCGCTCGGCGGCGACAGCATCCTCTCTATCCAGCTGGTGTCGCGGGCCAAGGCGCGCGGCGTGGTGTTCTCCCCGCGCGACGTGTTCGAGCGGCGCAGTGTGGCCTCGCTGGCCGAGGTCGCCACGCTCGGCGCGGGCACCGAACAGGTCACACTGGAGGAGCTGCCGGGTGGCGGGGTCGGCGAGATACCGCTGACGCCGATCATGACGCAGATCCTCGCGAGTGGCTCGTCCTACGACCGTTTCTCGCAGACGATGGCGCTGCGCCTGCCGGACGGCATCGACCGGGCGACGCTCGTCGGGACCATCGCGGCGGTGTTCGATCACCACGACGTGCTGCGGACTCGGTTGCGCCGCACCGACGATCAGTGGGCGTTCGAGGCGCTGGCGACCGGTGCGGTCGACGTGGATGCGCTGGTGCATCGGGTCGAGCTGGCCGCCGACGTGGACGACGCGGAGCTGAAGCGGGTTGGCAGCGCGGCGTTCGACGCCGCGCTCGGCCGCCTGGATCCGGCGAATGCCGTGATGGCGCAGTTCATCTGGTTTGCGTTCGACGCGGCGGGAGCGGAAGGCCCGGAGGAGGCAGCGCGCGTAACCACGGAGGGACCCGCGGACGCCGCCATTGGGCGCAGCGAGCGGCGGGATGTGCTGCTCATCGTCGCGCACCACTTCGTGGTCGACGGTGTGTCGTGGCGCATCCTGATTCCGGACTTCGCGGTGGCGTGGTCGCAGCTGGCCGCCGGTCAGCAGGTCGCGTTGCCCGCCAACGGAACCTCGATGCGGCGCTGGGCGCACAGCTTGGCCGAGGCGGCGACCTCGCCGCGGCGGGTCGCGGAACTGCCGTTCTGGCAGCAGGTTTCGACGACGCCGGATCCGTTGCTCGGGTCGCGTCCGTTCGATCCGGCGGTGGATACCTTCGCCACGGTCGAACGGGTCGAGGTCACGCTGCCCGCCGAGGTCACCGACGCGGTGCTCACCGCGATCCCCGGCCTCTACCGCGGCGGGGTGAACGACGGGCTGCTGTCCGCGCTGGCCATGGCGGTCGCGCGCTGGCGCGGCACCGGTTCCGCCGCGCTCGTGAAGCTCGAGGGACACGGCCGTGAAGAGGAAGTCGTTCCGGGCGCGGATCTTTCGCGCACGGTCGGCTGGTTCACCACGGCCTACCCGGTACGGCTCGATCTGGGCGGCGCCGATCTGTCCGACGCGTTCGCCGGTGGCGCCGCGCTCGGCGAGATCGTGAAGTCGATCAAGGAGCAACTGCTCGCGGTGCCGGACAAGGGGCTCGGTTACGGCCTGCTGCGGCACCTGAACCCGGCGACCGGCCAGCGGCTGGGTGCGGCGGGGCAGATCAGCTTCAACTACCTGGGTCGTATGTCGGCCGGGGAGATCCCCGAGCAGCTCGCCGAGATCGGCTGGGTGCCGGTGTCGGATCTCGGCCAGCTCGACGGCGACATGGATCTGGACATGCCCGCCAACGCGACGATCGACATCAACGCGATCGTCACCGACGGCGCGGACGGTCCCGAGCTGGGCGCGGCGTTCGCGTTCCCGGCCGGGCTGCTGAGCAAGGAGCAGGTGCAGGAGTTCGCCGACCACTGGGTGGCCGCGCTCACCGCGCTGGCCACGCACGCGAAGCGGCCGGACGCGGGTGGCCTCACCCCGTCCGACATGGCGCTGGTGCGGGTTCGGCAGACCGACATCGAGCTGTGGGAACGGAGCTACCCGGAGCTGTCCGAGGTGTGGCCGCTCTCGCCGTTGCAGTCGGGTCTGCTGTTCCACGCGATGATGACCCAGGCCACGGTCGACGTGTACACCATGCAGGCCGTGGTCGATCTCGGCGGCACGCTGGACGTCGAGCGGTTGCACGCGGCCGCACAGGGCATCATCGACCGCTACCCGAACCTGCGGACCGCGTTCGTCACCGACTCCGACGGGCAGGCCGTGCAGGTCGTGCTCGACCGGATCGAGGCGCCGTGGCGCGAGGTGGATCTCACCGCGCTGGCCGCGGATGAGCGGACCGCGGAGCTGCGCAGGCAGGTCGCGGCCGACCAGGCGACGCACTTCGACATGGCGACGCCGCCGTTGCTGCGGTTCACCCTGTTCCGCACCGGCGAGAGCCAGTGGCACCTGGCCATCACCACCCATCACATCCTGTTGGACGGCTGGTCGATGCCGCTGCTCATGCGGGATCTGCTGGTGCTGTACGCGGTTCGCGGCGATCAGGCCGCGCTGCCGCGGGTGGCCTCGTATCGCAACTTCCTCGGCTGGCTGGCCGGTCGGGACCGCGAGGCCTCGCTGCGCGCCTGGGCGACCGCGCTCGACGGGGTGAGCGAGCCGACTCAGCTTGCGCCGCAACCGCGTTCGGCCGAGCAGTACGAGATCGGCAAGCTGGTCACCGAGCTAGACAGCGACCGCACGCGCCAACTCACCAAGCACGCCGCCGAATTGGGCGTCACGGTGAACACGCTGGTGCAGGCGGCCTGGGGCATTCTGCTCGGACGGCTCACCGGGCGTGGCGATGTGGTGTTCGGCGCCACCGTCTCCGGGCGGCCGGCCGAACTGCCGGGCGTGGAGTCGATGGTCGGCCTGTTCATCAACACGCTGCCGGTGCGGTTGCGGATCGATGACCGCCAGACCATCGGCAAGCTGCTGGAGCGGTTGCAGCACGATCAGGCCGATCTGCTCGAGCACCACTACGTGGGGCTCACCGACATCCAGCGGGTGACGGGCACCGGATCGCTGTTCGACACGCTGCTGGTGTTCGAGTCGTATCCGATGGACAAGGAGGCTATTTCGGCCGCCAGCTCCATCGACGGCATGTCGGTGACCGGTGTCGGCGTCAACGACGCCACGCACTACCCGCTGACGCTGCTGGTGACCGCCGAGGCGACCATCGAGCTGACGCTCAAGTACTTGGGCAGCCGGTTCTCCGCCGACGAGGTGGAGATCATGTCCGCGCGGTTGGTCCGGGTGCTGGAGGCGCTGCTCGGTGATCCGGACGGACTCGTCGGCGACATCGACATCCTCGATGCCGGTGAGCGGGCCCGCCTGCTCGTCGAATCCGGGATCACCGCAGGCACTTCCGCGCCGGAGCCGGCCGGTCGCGTCGGCGCGCACACGGTCGCGAAGGTGCTCGCCGAGGTGGTCGAGGAGGATCCGGAGGCGCCCGCGCTGCTCGCCGACGGCGACGAAATCGCGTACCACGTCCTGGATCGACGCTCCTCGCAGCTGGCGCGGGTGCTCATCGATCGGGGTGCGGGGCCGGGCGACATCGTCGCGCTGGCGCTGCCGCGGTCGCTGGACGCGGTCGTCGCGGCCTGGGCGGTGCAGAAGGCCGGTGCGGCACTGCTGTTCGCCGGTGATCTCGCCGCCGACGACCTGGCCGGTGCCGGAGCCACCTTCGGCATCGGGTCGAAGTCGGTGCCGGACAGCCCGATTCGCTGGCTGGTCCCGGCGGACATGCAGGCCGACCTGGTCGCGGCGCCGTCGCACCCGGTCTCCTACGCGGACCGGGTTCGTCCGCTCGGCGAAGACCACCCGGCCTTCGTCGTCCCGACCGGCGACGGTGTCCTCGCGATCACTCAGACCGAGGCGCTCGCCCGGGCCGAGCATGTCCGCGAGGAGTACGGCATCGACTACGAGTCGACCACGTACACCACCGCCGCCTCCGGCCGCGCCGCCATGCTCGAGTTCCTGGCCTCCGCCACCGCGGGCGCCCTCTCGGTCATCCCGGCCGGCGAGGTCGCCACCGACCTCGCCGACGGCGAGGTCACCCACTGGTTCGTCACCCCGAACGAGGCGACGGACGCAGCGGACGCCGAGGTCAAGATCGTGATCGCGGAGTAGGACCGGTACCGGCCACCCGCCGGTGAAGCGCACAAGTACGTGCGCTTCACCGGCGGCTTCGTCTGGGTGCTGTGAACTAGATTCATACAGGTCGGCGGGCTCCGGTCCGCGTCCTTCGTGCAGGAGGTCGTCTCAATGGTGATGCCGGTCCCGCACGGTGGCCGGTGGCGGGCCACAGATCTCGACCACCTGCCGGAAAACGGAATGCGCTACGAGGTGTTGAACGGCCAATTGGTTGTGAGCGCACCACCAAATATTCGACACCAGTTGCTGATACAGAGTTTGGGTAATGCCCTCGATGCAGTTGCGTCTCCCGGGTACCTCGTACTCCCCGGGGTCGGCGTCGTGATCGGCGAGGACGAACCGATCCCCGACCTGGTTGCGGCCGCCGGTCCGGTCGATGGGGATAGTCGCGGAATTCCAGCCGAACAGGTGAAGCTGGTTGTCGAAGTGGTGTCCAGTTCGACAACCCTGCAAGACCGGATGGTCAAACCCGTCGTCTACGCGGAGGCCAGCATCCCTAACTACTGGCGATTTGAGATCAACCCGTTCAAAGGTCAACTGCCAGGTGAATCCCTGCCCGTCCTGTTCGCCCACGAGCTCGGCGACGACAAGACCTACGAACTAACTCACCGAGTGGCGGCCGGAGACGCCGTCACTTTGCGCAGCCCATTCGAATTCACCATAGATCCCGGACTGCTGCTGCCCTGACGGAGACGTCATCACTGCGAATGGATTCATGACTTGGTGGCTCTTTTCTCGGGGGTGAGGGTGACGATCAGGAGGAAGGCCAGGATGGCGCAGGCTGTGCGGGCGAAGTGGAATGTCTCCCAACGGCTGAGGATCTCGGCGTAGTCCGATGGTGGGGAGGTCAGGGCCCACTGTTTGATCTGCTGGTTGATCGGGACGTTGCCGAAGCGGGTGATGAGGAACGCGGCGATCGCGAGTCCTGCGGCGGTTCCGGCGAACCAGCGGTCGCGGGCGGTTGTGCGGAATGCGAGGACCAGGCAGCTGACGATGGTCAGGCCCATGAGGGACTGCATGACCGGTCCGTTCACCGACATCAGCGCGGTGTGGAAGGTGAATCGGACCTCGAGGGGGACCTTACGGAATGCGTACAAGACGTTGACCGCGCCGTAGCCGAATGCACCGGCCAGCAGACCGCCGAAGCAGAGGGCGGATGCCCTTGCGAGGGAGGGCTTTTCGAAGGCCGTCACGGGCGTTGCACCGAAACCGTTGCCAGGGTGAGGAGTTCGTCGACCGACCATTGGTCGTAGAGGTGGACGCCGTGTTTGGCGGCGAGGACGCGGCCGTCGGGGGCGATGAGGAAGTCGGCGGGCAGGCCTAGGCTGCCGCCTTCGGGTTTTGCCGGGGGAGCGGGTTGGTGCTTGCGGAGGGCGGCGGTGGCGGCGTGGGTTACGCCGCGGAGGATGGCGGGCCAGCCGCGGGGGTCGAGGAGGGCCCTGGGGGAAGTTTCGACGCCGAATTCCCGGTAGAGCTTTCGGGTGGGGTCGGCGATCAGGTCGAGCGGGATGTCTTCGGTGTAGGTGCGCAGTCCCGTTGCGCTGGAGTGGAATACGACGACCTCGCGGATGCCGGCGGCCGCGATCTCGGACCGGCGGGCGACGATCGAGCGCAGGTGCAGGTTGCAGACGGGGCAGCCGGCGAAGCGGCGGAATTGCAGATGGACCAGACGGGTCGGGTCGGGTATGGGGACCGGGGCGTCGGCGATGGTGGTCAGGACCCGGGCGGAGACGGACGTGGGCAACGGCATGAGCGATTCCTTTCGTAGGCGTACCTCGTACGCCTACGTTCAGTATGCGCGTAGCTTGTACGCTGTCAACCCATGCCCCGTCCTCGTTCGCTGACGAAATCCGATCTCGGCGCCGCCGCGCTCGCGGTGATCGACCGCGACGGCCTGTCCGCGCTCACCATGCGGGCCGTGGCGAAAGAGCTGCACATGGCCACGATGGCGCTCTACCGTTACGTCGCCGACCGGGAGGAACTGGAGGTCCTGGTCGTCGACGAGGTGCTGGCGGGGCTGGACGTATCGACCCCGGCCGAGTCGCACTGGCGAGACCGCCTTGCCACGCTGCTCGAGCGGATGCGGGCGGCCGTCTCGGCCCATCCCGCGACGGTGCCGCTGGTCCCTCGGCATCGGAAGTCGGCGAGCGGCACCCTGCGCTGGATGGAGGCGATGCTGTCGGTGCTCGACGACGGCGGCTTCACCGGGCCCGGTCGAGTGATCGCCCAACGCACGCTGGTCGCGTTCCTGCTCGGGTCCTTGGAGAACCAGCACTACGCGTCGATCAACGCCCCCGCGACCGCGGCCATCGCGCGACTGTCCTCCGGGGAGTATCCGTACCTGACCCAGACCGCGGCGCAGGCTCGGACGATGTCGGTCGACGACGAGTTCCGCGGCGGTCTCGCAATCGTGTTGCGCGGGTTGGAATCCTAGCCGGACGGCGACGAGACGAGCCGCTGCACCAAGCGGCGCAACGGCTCTCGGTTCTGCGTCTCAGTTGAACAGTGCCGTGATGTCGACGGTCTCGCCCATGGCGCGGTGGCCGGCGTCGTTCAGGTGCATGCCGTCGCCGCTGTCGAAGGCGGGAAGGATGAAACCGGGGCGCGCGGGGTCCTCGACGGCGCCGGCCACGTCGAAGACGGAGTCGAAAACGTCGGTGGTGCGCAGCCATTCGTTCACTTCGTTACGGGTCTGCTGGGTTTCGGCGAGGGGCATGCCGGGATAGATGCACCCGGCGTAGGGGCCGATGGTGGCGGCGTGGATGGTCAGATTCGCCTCGTGGGCGCGGCGGGCGATCTCGGTGAAGCCGGCGATCAGCTGGTCGGTCGTGGCATGCGGTTCGCCGGACATGCCGCCGAGGATCAGATCGTTGATGCCGAAGTTGATCAGGACCGCGCGGACGCCGGGGACGCTGAGCACGTCCCGGTCGAATCGTTCCAGGCCGGGCACGCCGATTTCGTTGGTGAGCAGACGATTTCCGCCGATGCCCTGGTTCACCACCCAGCCGCGATCGAGCCTGCTGTTGATGATGTCCACGGAACGGAGGTTCGCGCTCAGGGTGGAGCCGACGCCTTCGAACCACGAGTCGCCGAGGGCGACGGCGATATCGGCACCTGCGGGTGCGAACACGTCCACACCGGTGACATAGAACCGGACCGGAACCTCTTCGGCTGCTCCGAGATCCGCCGACGAGGCGACGTTTCCGGCCGCGACATAGGCGATTTCGCTGGGCTGGTGCGAGAGCGTCGCGAGACCGGTCGGCTCGGGCAGATAGAGGCTCAGCATCAGATCGGTGCCCGCGGTCACCGCCAGCTCGACCGGATCACTGACCACCGCGCCGCCGACCGGAATGGTGATCTGCTCCGCGCCGTCGAACCGCAGCGCGAGATCGGTCTCCGTGATGATCTCGCTGCCGGACTTGCGCAGCGCGACGCGGGCGGCGCCGACGACCAGTGGAGTGCGTCCATAGCGGTTGGTCAAGTGGATCCGGACCTGCTCGCCGCCACCGGCCAGACGCAGCGCCTGCCGCACGGTCTGATCGGCGAACGCCTGCGACTCGGTGAGCTTGACCTGCTCGTACGGGCTGATGACCGCGGAACGGAAACCGGCGACCCAGGCGGTGGTGTCAGACATCGAAAGCTCCAGTAGTTGTCGTGCGGAATAATGCGTTGGCATATTTCTACAACGGAGTATTCCTCGTGTCAACTATCCTCATGGCAAATACTTCGGGTAGGTTAGGAGCCATGGATGCGACCGAACTGTTCGACGACCCCCGGCTCACCACGATGGGTCTGCTGTTCGAGGCGTACGAAGGGGTGGTCACCAAGCTGGAGCCGGTATGGAAGTCGCACGGCCTGTCCGGCTTGGACCTGAATGCGCTGATGCGCCTGAGTCGTTCGCCGAACCGGCGGTTGCGCATGACGGACCTGGCCGCGCAGACGACGCTGTCGACGAGTGGCGTCACCCGGCTGGTCGATCGGCTGGCGCGGGCAGGGCTGGTCGAGCGCGAACTCGATCCCGGTGATCGGCGCAGTGCGTACGCGGTGCTGACCGATCTCGGGGCGGTGCGGCTGGGGGAGGTGCTGCCCGACTATCTGGCCGCGGTCGAGCGCTGGTTCACCGGGTTGCTGGCGCCTGCGCAACTCGACAACTTCATCGCCGCGCTGCGGACTATTCGAGACGTCACCAATCCGCAGGCGACGGTCGGTATCGACCGATCGGCCAGGGCCTGACCGTCAGTCGGAACCGAGGAGTCGTTCCAGTCCATCCAGGATCAAATTCAGACCGAAGTCGAAATCGGCTATGCCTGTGTGTTTTCCGTCGATTACCAACTGTGACAAGGCGTTCATGTAGGGGAACCGGTCCGCCGGGATCAGTGGCAGGAACTGTGCTGCCGCGGAGGCGTATTCGTCCGGCTGGAGCGGAAAGTTCACCTGCTGCAAGGTGAATCCATAGATGTGGCTGTCCATCGCGTTCCACGCGCGGTCGGCCAGCTGATAGGAGAAGCCCGCAGCGCGCAGACAGCCGACGGTGGCGTCGACATAGCGCAGCATGGCCGGTCCGATATTGAGCCGCGAACCGATCAGGCCCGTCGCCCACGGATGGCGCAGCAGTGCCGCGTGCGCGCCGTGCGCCCGTGCGCGCATGGCCGCCTTCCAATCCCCGCCGATCTCCGGCACGCCCATCTCGGCGGCGACCAGGTCCGCGATGCCGTCGAGCAGGTCGTCCTTGTTCCGCACGTGGTTGTACAGCGACATCGCCTCGACGCCGAGCGTCTGCGCCAGTTTGCGCATGGACAACGCCGCGAGCCCCTGCTCGTCGGCGAACTGAATGGCCGTGCGCAGCACCTTCTCCCGGTTGAGCGGCGCGCGCTGGGTGCCGGCGGATGTTTGAGCCATGGACCCCTCTCTTGACGTACTTACGGTGTAAGCGTACCGTCCGAATTGAGAGACTTACGCTGTAAGTACACGTTTTCAGGCGAGGAAATCCCATGTCCGAGGTCAAGCGCTCGCAATCGACGGTCGATGTCAGCACGATGACGGCGGTGATCGCGCCGCGGTACGGCACCGGCTCGGTGCTTCGGACCGAGCCGGTGGACCGGCCCGATCCGCGACCCGGCGAGGTGCTGGTCCGGGTGCGCGCCGCCGCGATCTGCCAGGGCGACGCCCATCTGCTCACCGGAACGCCCTACCTGCTGCGCCTCGGCTTCGGCCTGCGGCGCCCCAAGGACCCGATCATCGGGCACGACCTGGCCGGCGAGGTGGTCGCCGTCGGGCGCGAAGTGACCGGATTCCGCCGCGGTGACGTGGTTTTCGGCTCGGTGAACTCGGGCGCCTTCGCGGAGTACGTCTGCGTCGCGGAACAGCGGCTCGCGCTCGCGCCGGCCGGACTGTCCATCGAAGAGGCTGCGGCGCTGCCTGATTCGGGAATGACCGCGCTGCAAGGGTTGCGTGATGTCGGCCGATTGCGGGCCGGGCAGAGTGTGCTCGTCAATGGGGCATCGGGTGGGGTCGGCACCGCCGCGGTCCAGCTCGCCAAGGCGCTCGGCGCGGAGGTCACCGCGGTGTGCAGCACCCGCCATATCGAGCTGGTGCGAGCGCTCGGCGCGGATCAGGTGATCGACTACACCACCGACGATTTCACCGCGAGCGGGCGACGCTACGACGTGCTGCTCGACTTGGTCGGCAACCGATCGCTGCGGGACTCCCGGCGAATCCTCGCGCCGAAAGGGACTTTCGTCTCCTCGGCCGGTGCGCCCGGCGGCAACTGGGCGGGACCGGTGATCTGGATGGGAAAGGTCTTGCTGGCCAACCTGTTCGTCAGCCAGAAGATCGGCCTGCTGCTGATGCGTCCGCAACGCGCCGATCTGGAGTTCTTGGCCGGACTCGCCGCACAGGGCAAGTTCCGGCCGGTGATCGAGCGGCGGTATCCGCTGGCCGAGGCCGCAACCGCGGTGCAGCACGTCATCGACGGGCATGCCCAGGGCAAGACGGTGCTGATCAGCTGAGTTGATCGACCGATGCGGTGAGCCGCGCGGTCAGCTCGCGGATGTGCGCGATCAGTTCCGGTGGCTCGTGTACCCGGAACGGGAAGCCGAAAGTGGCGAGATAGACGGCCAATTCGTCGAGCGAGTCCGAACCGGTTCGCAGCACACAGCTTTCGTCGTCCACGGCCTCGATGGCGCCGATGGTGGGCGCGATCCGGTCGGCGGCCGCCTCGGCGGAGACACCGAGGGTGATGCGGGCGGAATACCGGTACGGCGAACTGGCCACTCCGCGCGAGACGTATCCGGAGAGATCCACGTCGGGTCCCTCGCGCGGAGTGAAGCGGGGCCCGGTCGGGATGCGGGGTCGCAGGCGGTCGCAGCGATAGGTACGCCAGTCGGCCCGGTCGACGTCCCAGCCGATGAGGTACCAGCGACGGCCGATGTGCGCCAGGCGATGCGGCTCGGTGGTCCGCAAAGAGGTTGTGCCGTCGTGACTTCGGTAGTCGAAGCGCAGGCGGTGGCTGTCCCGGATGGCGCCTGCGATCGCGGTGAGCGTATCGGGGTCGACGGTCGCTCCACCGGCCCGCACCGTGACCGTTACCGATTGCAGCAGGCTGACCCGATGGCGCAACCGGGACGGCAGCACCTGTTCGAGTTTGGTGAGCGCACGCAGCGAGCTGTCCTCGATCCCGGTGATGGTGCCGCCCGCCGCGGTGCGCAGGCCGATCGCGACCGCCACCGCCTCGTCGTCGTCCAGCAGCAACGGCGGCAGCTTCGCGCCCGCCCCGAGCCGATAGCCCGCGACGCCGGGTGTGGCATCCACCGGATAACCGAGGTTGCGCAGCTTGTCGATGTCGCGGCGCACCGTGCGCACGTCGACCTCGAGGCGGTCGGCCAGCTCGGTGCCGGTCCAGTCGCGGGGAGTCTGCAACAGCGAGAGCAGTCGCAGGAGTCGTCCGGAGGTTTCCAACATGGATTTCAGTCTGCCGTAAACCTAGGGCGGAAGCTGTCCTAGGTGGGTTATACCGTTGTTCTCATGACCAACGAGATCACCGAATTCCGCATCGACATCCCGCAGCGGCAGCTCGATGACCTGCGCACTCGCCTAGATGGCGCGCGCTGGCCCGCACCGCTGCCCGGCGACGGCTGGGACACCGGCGTGCCCACCGCCTGGCTGCGCGAACTGGTCGACTACTGGCGCACCGAATACGACTGGCGCGCGGCCGAGGCGCAGCTCAACGCCTACCCGCAGTACACGACCGAGATCGACGGGCAGAACATCCACTTCCTGCACGTGCGCTCGCCCGAAGCGGACGCGCTGCCGCTGCTGCTGACCCACGGCTGGCCCGGTTCGGTGGTCGAATTCCTCGATGTCATCGGGCCGCTGACCGATCCGCGGGCGCACGGCGGCGATCCGAAAGACGCGTTCCACCTGGTGATCCCGTCGCTGCCCGGGTTCGGTTTCTCCGGGCCGGTCACGGAATCGGGCTGGCGCATCGAGCGCACGGCGCAGGCCTGGGTCGAACTCATGGGCAGGCTCGGGTACGAGCGCTACGGCGTGCAGGGTGGCGACATCGGCGCCGGGGTGAGTCCGGAGGTCGGCCGGATCGCGCCGGGAAGTGTTGTGGGCGTGCATGTCAACGGCGGACCGGGGCCGATGCCGCCGCTGCCGCTGTCCGAGGCGGAGCTGGCGAGCCTGAACGAGGTCGAGCGCGACCGGGTGCGGCGGATCGAGGCGTTCATGCAGGAGGAGTTCGGCTATATCGCGATCCAGTCCACCCGGCCGCAGACGCTGGCCTATGGACTGGTGGATTCGCCGGTGGGACAGCTCGCCTGGATCATGGACAAGTTCCGGGAGTGGACGCATCCGCGAAACATGGACCCGGACAAGATCATTGACCGGGATCGGCTGCTGACCAACGTAATGCTCTACTGGCTCACCGGAACGGCGGGCTCGGCGGCCTATGTCGGATACGCGCATTCCGGTGCGTGGGGTGCGCCGAAGGCGAACTCCGGAGTGCCCACCGCGGCACTGATTCTCGCCCATGATGTCGGCATCCGGCGCTACTCGGAACCTGCGAACACGATCACCCGGTGGACCGAGGCCGACCACGGCGGCCACTTCGCCGCGTTGGAGGCGCCGGAACTGCTGACCACCGACGTCCGCGAGTTCTTCCGCGACCTGCGCTGAAAACCGAAGCCAGTGGGCCTGTTCCGGCATGTCGCCGCCGGAACAGGCCCACAATCAGGGGAGCGGACCGTCGGCGAGGTGCAGCCCATGGACAAACCCAGACCCTTCACCCAGGAACACCGGGAAGCGTTCTGGCGCCGCTGCGGGTGGTCGCCCGAACTTCCGGAGGCCGAGCGCGCGGCGATCGAACGCCAGTGGGACGACGACGCGATCGATCTGGCGGAACTCTTCGGCTGGTGAAATCGGGGCCGGCTGTGGCCCGATGTGTGCCCGCTGCCGTGCGGGTGGAGCGGCCCCGCCGTGCCGGCGACGATGACCGCAGCGCCGCTCAACCGGTCGACAGTTCACCGGCCAGCCGCCACGAGTCACGTTCGGCGGCGAAGGCGGCCGCCTGGGTGCTGCGGAAGTCCGTGATCGAGGCGTCGTTGTCGGCGAGGAACCTGCGATAGTCGGCCAGCCGGAATTCGCCGTCCTCCGCCCGCACCTGGACATTGCCCGCGGCGAAATCGGCGCGCAGGTCGAGCAATTCGTCCGCCTCGACCGGATACCAGCGGATCCGATCGAAATAGCGCAGCAGCCAAGGGGTTTCGTCGCCGGATGGATGCCGGTCCGCGCCCGGCCGGCCGGGCAGGGGGCCGGCGTGGTGGTTCCACACCTGGGTGGTGCGGCCGACGAACTGGTAGCCGCCGGGGCCTTCCATACCGTAGATGCACAGGTAGGCGCCGCCGATGCCGACCGCGTTCTGCGGAGTCCAGGTGCGGGCGGGGTTGTACTTGGTGGTGACCAGACGGTGGCGCGGGTCGGTCGGGGTGGCGACGGGTGCGCCGAGGTACACGTCGCCCAGGCCGAGGACGAGATACTCGGCGCCGAAGACGGTGTCGTAAACGTCTGCCACCGTGGCCAATCCGTTCATCCGGCGGATGAATTCGATGTTCCACGGGCACCACGGGGCGTCGGCGCGGATGCCATGCATGTAGCGGGTGATGGCCTCGCGGGTGGACGGGTCGTCCCAGGACAGCGGAAGGTGCACGGTGCGGCTCGGGACGACGAGCCGGTCGGCGGCGGGCAGGTGCTGCTCGGCCTCGGCCAGCAGGTCGAGCAGGAGGGGCACGGGCAGGATGTGCGGGTCGACCCGGATCTGCAACGAGCGGATGCCGGGGGTCAGTTCGGTCACGCCACGCACACCCGCGGCCAGCAGATGCTGGTGCAAGGCGTGCACGCGGGCGCGCAGCGCGAGATCCAGTGTCATGGTGCCGTATTCGACGAGGACGGCGTCGTCGCCCGCGCGCCGATAGGTGACGCCGGTTTCGTCGTCGACCTCGGCGCGCCGCAGGATGCCGTCGTCACCGTCACCGCCGGCGGACAGCACAATGGGCCAGTTGGCGCGGCGCGCGGTGCCGAGGTCGCGGAGCGAGGCGGCGCGTTCGCTGCGGATCGGCACGAAACGTACTGCGTCGCCGGGGGATAGCTGTCCGAGCTTCCAGCGGTCGGCGGCGACCACGGTGACCGGGCAGACGAAGCCGCCGAGGCTGGGCCCGTCCGGGCCGAGCAGGATCGGGGTGTCGCCGGTGAAGTCCAGCGCACCAACCGAATACGGGGTGTCGTGGATATTGGACGGGTGCAGTCCGGCCTCGCCGCCGTCGGTGCGGGCCCAGTCGGGTTTCGGCCCGATCAGCCGGACGCCGGTGCGGTCGGAGTTGAAATGCACCGCGTAGTCGGTGCCGAGCAGGGTGTCGAAGTCGGCGCGGGTGAAGAATTCCGGTGCGCCGTGCGGACCTTCGGTCACCGCCAGTTCCCAGCGCGTGGTCAGCACCGGCTGGTCATCCATCGGTACGGCGGCCGCGACGGGGCCGCGGTGTCGTCCGAGCGTCAATGTCTCGCCGGCCCGCAAGGCGTTGCCTTCGCTGCCACCGAATCGGCCCAATGTGAATGTTGCTGTGCTGCCGAGGTATTCAGGTAACTGGATGCCGCCCGCGAGTAGCACGTAGCAGCGCATGCCCGGTCCGCGTACCGCACCGATGTCGAGCACGCCGCCCGCGGGCACCTGAATGGTCCGCCACAGCTCCGCCGGAACACCGTTCACCGAGACGCCGGTCGGTGCGCCGGTGACGCACACCCAGGTAGACGCCGAAAACCTCAGCGCAGGGCCGCCGAGCGTGCACTCCAACCCGGCCGCACCTTCCGCATTGCCGAGCACGCGATTGCCGAGCCGGAACGACAGATCGTCCATAGGACCCGAGGGCGGTACACCCACGTGCCAGTATCCTGTTCGGCCCGGCCAATCTTGCACTGTCGTGAGCATGCCGGCCCGGACCACTTCGACGGAGACCGCAGTAGGCCCGAATTCTGTCGATTGGTGCTCGACTCGAGCCGAATTGGTGCGTCCGGGCGGAGTGCCGCCGGAGGTGGCCTGTGCGGCAACGACTTCGCTGGTCCTCCGGCATGTTCCGGTGGCAGTTCCGCGGGAAAGATCGCCGGATAGTTCGGTGCTGGTCATTTGGACACCACCATGCGCACCGGGGTGGGGTCGAAGCCGTTGCAGGGGTTGTTGATCTGCGGGCAGTTGGAAACCAGGACAAGGGTGTCGATTTCGGCGCGGAGGGTGACTTTCTTTCCCGGCGAGGACAATCCGTCGACGATGCCGAGCGTGCCGTCGGCCTCCACCGGCACGTTCATGAACCAGTTGATGTTCGAGACCAGGTCGCGCTTGCCGAGACCCCAGCGCAGTGCCGCGGTGAGGAAGTTCTCCACGCAGGCGTGCTGGTGCCGGGTGTGGTGTCCGTAGCGCAGCGTGTTCGACTCCTGGGAGCAGGCGCCCGCGATGGTGTCGTGATTGCCGACCTCGTCAGCGACGACGGTCATCAGCGCGGTGCCCGCGTCGGTCAGCAGCACGCTGCCGGTGGTGAGGAAGATGTTGCGCTGCGCGGCGACGGTGGCCTGCGCGCTGTAGCGGTCGGTGTGGTCGGCCGCCGAATAGAGCAGGCAGTCCACGGCCTGGTTGCCGTGCAGGTCGATGATCTCCAACTGCTCGCCCGCCTTGACGACCGCGGACCACGGGGCGCGGGCGGGGACGGTCTCGTCGAGCACGATGGTGCGTGCGGTGGTGTTCACGGCCTTACCTCCAGGGTCAGTGCGGCCGTCCAGGCCCGTTCGGTGTTCTCTACGGCCCGTTGGTATTCCGGGTCGGTGCTGTGTTCGACGGCGAGATCCTCCGGCGCGGCCCAGGCGACGACGTCGAGATCCGTTGCGGCGCGGTCGTCGAGCGGGTGCGCGGCGTCGGCGACGAGCAGCACGACCGGGAGGTGCACCAGCAGGTCGACCGACGACCCGGGCGCGGCGCTGCCGGTGGCGGTCAGTGCGCCGTCGGATTCCACGCGGACACCGCGGAAGAACGACACCGTCGGTCCGATATCCCGCGGCTGCAGACCATGTTTGGCACCCGCCAGGCACAGCAGCTGCCGTGCCTCGGCGGTCGGGCCGCACAGGGTGTCGTGGCTGCCCGAGGTGTCGGCGAGGACGGTGGCGAGAACGCGGCCCTGATCGGACAGCAGCGGATGGCCGTCGCCGAGATAGGCCTGCCACGGAACCTTGACCGTGTCAGCGACATTCAGGCGTTCCCACGGTGCCTCGGGGCGCACCAGCAGCAGATGTGCACAGGCGGCGCCGGCCGGGTCGGACAACCGGATCCGAGTTCCGCGGCCGAGCACGACATTCGCGTATCCGTTCGGCGGAACGCGCTGGGCGAAAGTGATTCTCGCCGGCTCGACGCCCTGAGGCAGTTCGGGTCCCTCGATGGTCGCCGTGGCGGCCTGGGATCGCGCGTGTGCTCGCGCGCTCTCGGTGGATGCGGTGCTGCTGGTCATTGTTGCCTCCTTGCACTTGGTGCGGCCGGGGACCGGCGTTCGCCGAGCGGCCGGCCGGATTCGAACCGGGCGCGGTGGTGACCGGCACCACCACCGCGCCACCGGTCAGGCGGACTCTGTTTTCGGCGAGTGCTGGACGAGCCGGTGCACCACGACCCCCACACCGACGACGAGCAGCACGAACAGCGGTGCGGCCCAGAGCATCCACCAGCCGCCGCCGTTCGGCGTGTAGACCTCGGCGCGCGGCCAGGCCAGGTTCACCGCCATCGCGATGCCCCACAGCACGGCTAGCGTGTTCACCGGAATGCCCAAGCGCCCCAGGCTGAACAGCCCGGTCTCGGCGCCTTCGTCCGCGGGCATGCCTTTGATCCGCCGCACCAGCAGCGGGACGGTGACCAGCAGATACGCCAGGTACAGCGTCACGATGCAGACGCTGGCCAGGGTCGCGAAGATCGCGGCATTGCCGAGATTCAGCACGAGCAGGCCGATACCGAGCACGCCGATGATGACCGCGGGCAGCACCGGGGTGCCGAAGCGCGGGTGCACGGCGGCGAGCCGCCGGGCGAACGGCAACTTGCCGTCGCGCGCCATGGAGAACATGAGCCGCGAGCCGGCCGTCTGGATGGCCAAGGTGCACACCGTGATCGCGATGGCGACACAGCTGAGCAGCACGGTGCCCGCCGGGCTGTCCAGCTTCGAGGTGAGCACGTAGGCCAGGCCCTCGGTGGCCAGCGAGCCGTCGGACAGGCTCGGCGCGGCCATCAGCGCGCCGATCAGCAGCAGCCCGCCGCCGAGCGCGGACACCGCGAGTGCGGTCAGGATGGTGCGCGGGGCGACCCGGCGCGGATTCTTCGTCTCCTCGGAAAGCTCACCGGCGGAATCGAATCCGACCATGACATAGGCGGCCATCAAGCCCGACACCAGGAACGCGGCCCAATACGAACCGGGCACGGCCTGATCGGTCTGCACCACCACGCCGGGCCCGCGCTCGGTGTGGGTGAAGAACAGGCCGATGATCGCGAGCACGCCGACGATCTCCACGGTGACGCCGATCGAGTTGATCCGCGACATCAGGTCGATGCCGATCACGTTGATCACCGTGGTGACCGCCAGCAGGATGCTGCCCAGCAGCACCGCGTTGGTCGCGCCGGAGGACGAGGTGAGCGCGGTGTCGTCGCCGACGATCTGGAAGCCGCTCCAGATCGACGGCAGCACCACCTGCAACGCGATCGCAGCCGCCGCGGCGGTGACGATCTGCGCGATGACCATCATCCACCCCGCGAACCAGCCGATGAGCTCGCCGCCGAGCCGGCGCGACCACTGGTAGATGCAGCCCGAGATCGGGTAGCGCGCCGCCAGTTCGGCGAAATTCAATGCGACGAGGAACTGCCCGGCGAACACGATCGGCCAGGTCCAGAAGAACGCGGCGCCGCCGAACGAATAGCCGAAGCCGAAGAACTGGAAGATCGTGGTGAGGATGGAGACGAACGAGAAGCCGGCGGCGAACGAGGCGTAGCGGCCGAGTTTGCGATGCAGCACCGGTTCGTAGCCGAATCGGGCCAGGTCGGCGCCGTCGCGGCTGGTGTCGGGCGGAGGGGCGGGGGCGAATGTTGTGGCCATGAGGGTCCTTCGGCGAGCGGCCAATACCTATCAGATGACAGTTTTGCGTCGGCGATCGCGCTTTCGGTGACCCGTGTGTATCGCTTGCGGTAACTCCGGTAACTTCTGCGTTGCCGAGATTTCTATCGGGTGACAGAAACCTCTCACCAGCTACCGGGCGACCGGGCGTCTCGGGTCGGTCCGGTGCAGACCTGCCAGAATGAACCTGTGGCAAACCTCGGCCCCGGCCGTCCTCGTGTGGAGCAGCGACGCCGTCGCGGCCAGACGCCGCGCGCCGAGATCTTGGACGCCGCGGGGGAGCTGTTCACCACCAATGGCTACGCGAACACCTCCACCCGTGTGGTAGCCGACGCGGTCGGCATCCGTCAGGCATCGCTCTATCACCACTTCGCCGCCAAGGATGACATCCTCGATGCGCTGCTTGCCGAAACCATAGCTGCCCCACTGGAACTCGCCGAGCGACTGGGGAACGTGCCGGTGCCTGCGCCAACCCGTCTTTACGCACTGGCGCTGTTCGACGTCCGGCAACTCTGTGCCGCGCGCTGGAATCTCGGCGCGCTGTACCTGCTTCCGGAGCTGCGCACCGAGCGGTTCGCCACGTTCCGGCTGCGGCGTGACCAATTGCGCGAACACTACGAGAGTTCGGCCGCGGCGGTGCTTTCCGAGGCCGGCGGCGCGGGCATCGTCGGGGCCGAGGCGTTGCCGTTCCGGCTGGTGGAGATGGTGATCAGCATGCGCTCGGACGAGGGCAACGCGCCCGCGGACGCGGAGCGGACGATCCCCGAGGCCGCGCTGCGTGTGCTCGGCTGGCCGGGAGACCTGAACGCGCTGCGCGACGACGCGCAGCGCGTGCTCGATCAACTCGACCCGGCGTAAGCCTTACTTTCCGGCGCTGCGTCCCCACTTGAGGCCCCACCCGTACGCCTGGTCGACTTCCTTCTTGCCCCACAGCGGCCGACCGGCCGGCGGCCGGATGAAGATGCCTTGACGATGAACGACGAACTCCCCGTTGATGTTCTCGATCAACGCGAGCACCATCTCGCGCGAGTTGTCGGTGCATCCGTCGACCAGCATCTCGATCGGCGGCGAGCCGATCGGATACAGCGTGGCCGTCGCGTGCACGCCGCGAAAGTCGTCCGCGCCCGCGTACAGCGAGGCGAACACCAGGATGCGGCGGAACTTCGCGGTGTGATCGAGGTTGATGTCGAGGTTCTCACCCGCGGCGACGGCGCCGGTCCGGTCGTCCTGATCGAGCTGGATGAACGGCGCCTTGCGCAGCGAGCCGAAGCTGTCGAGCGGGCCGATCGAGCCCTTCGTCCCGTCGGTCATCTCCCAGAAGCAGCACAGGTCCAGATCGAGACCGCCCGCGCCCTTGCGCTTGCCGAACTTGCGTGGGGCGGGCGCGGCGGTGCCGGTCCAGTTCAGGTTGATCCGCATGATGCCGCCGGTCGCACCCTGCTTGGTCAGCGAGATGGAGGGGGCCGCTTTGGTCAGTGAGATCTTGGCCAGGTTGACCGGTGCCCCCGGCGGCGGTGAAAACTGCTGCGGGGGAGCCATGTTCGGCGGCGGTGCACCGTAAGTGCCGGGCGGCGGCGGGTATCCGGCAGGCGGCTGCCGCGGCGGTGGGAATTGTGGTTGCGGCGGGGCGTATTCGGGCATCGGCGCGACCGGTGGCGGCGGCGCGGTGAACTGATGCGGCGGCGCGACGGGCGGCGGTGGCGGGGTGAACTGGTGCGGCGGCGCGGCCGGTGCCGGTGCGTCGTCGACCGAGATGCCGTAATCGGTGGCCAGACCGGCCAATCCGGAGGCGTAGCCCTGCCCGATCGCGCGGAACTTCCACCCGCCCTGGCGGCGATAGAGTTCGCCGAGCACGAACGCGGTCTCGGTGGTCGCGCCGGCGCTGTCGAACCGGGCCACCTCGGCGCCGGTGCCGGGATCCACCAGACGCACGTAGAGCCCATGGAATTGACCGAAGGTGCCGCCGTCCGCGGAGGCCGCGATCACGATGGTCTCGATCTGCGGTTCGACCTGGCTCAGGTTCGCCGACAGCACGTCGAGCACGGTCGGGCCCTGCTGCTTACCCTCGTGGCGGACCGCGCCGGACGGATGCACGGGCTGGTTGTAGAAGACGAAGTCGTTGTCGCCGCGCACCTTGCCCGCCACCAAGAGCAGCGCCGAGGCGTCGGCGTCGGGCACCCCGGGCCCGCTCTGCCAGCCCAGCTCGATCCGGACGGCGGACTGCGGCACCGCGATGTTGGCGCCCTTCGTCATCGACACACTTGCCAACGTATCGCCAAACCCGCCGATTGGGTACCTGGTCAGCGGGTAGGCGGCGCGATCTCCCAGTGCTGCTGCAAGGCGCCGGCGATCTCGGGAAGCACGGTGACCGGAATCCGCTTGCGCCGCAACAGCGCCCGGATCTCGGTGACCTGTTCCCGTTTACGCAGGTCGTAGGCGCCGGAGACCGGGCGGAGCACGGGCGGGATGGACAGCAGCACCAACTCACCGTGTTCCTCGTCCCCGCCGGATAGATCCAGCGCCAGCGACCAGCGGGATCGTTCGTCCAGGGTGAATCGGCCGGCGACCACCCGGTCCCAGTCCACGCTGGATTCGGTCCACGGCGTGCGCCGGTAGATAGTCCGCTCGGTGAGCACGACGGCATCCCTGGCGAACAGTGCCGCGACGACGGCGACGCCGGCGACCGCGCCGGCCAACAAACCGGTGAACACCCGGTTCACGCCGAACAACGCGACGACTCCCGCGCACAGCGCCACGGTCACCAGGATCCCGAGGGAGCTGTACAGCGCCGCCCGCCGAGTCGGTACCACACCCGCCCGCACCATCGTCATCTCACCTACTCACTGTGCGGCACACACTACCGTCCGCCCGCCCCGCAGATCAGGCCTCCAGGGCTACCGCGGCCTCGGCGGTGTAGACCAGGAACGTCAGGCTCTGCTGGAAATACAGCTCGACCGACTCGGCGTCGTGCGACAGGTAGCCGATCGACAGGTCCTGACCGATCCGCAGGTCGTAGTCGCCGCCACGGCAGGTCAGCACGAACGCGCCGTCGATGGCGGGCGCCCAGATGATCTCGCCGTCCGGGATGAGCCGTTCGATGTGCGTGCGGATCGGGTGCCCGTGATCGGAGGTCTCGCTGACCGCCGTGAACAGCTCCGCGCTGAGCAGCACCGAGTACGGCCCGTCGACGCCGGCCAGGCGCAGCGCGGTGAGCGCCTGGGTGACCGACTCCGGCACCAGCCGCGGATCGCTCGGCAACGCGATCGCCTGATTGGTCGAACTCGCCCGGATGCCGGTGATGTTCGCGGCCGGGTAGCCCTCGAAGATGGCCCGGTCCTCGGCGAACGCGATCTTCTTCGCGGCGTCCTTCACCGCGTCCAGGTCGGGGTCCATCGCGCCGCGTTCGACGTTGTCCAGCTCCTCGCGCGAGAGCCGGAACGGCACCCGCAGCTCGACCAGCGGCGCGACCACCCGCTGCCGGGCCTGCACGCCCTCGTCGGGCGCGGCGATCGGGGTGGTGTGCCCGGTGCCGACCGCGGAGTAGTCCAGGCCGTGCGGGCCGGACAGGTCGACGACGCGGCGCCCGGCGATGTGCCGCTTGAAGGTGCGCGTCGCCTCTTCCTCGATGGCCGACCATGCCTCGGCGGTGATCGGCGCGAGTTCGCGATAGAGGTTGTTCATGCCTGCGTGCTCCTTTTCAACGTGCCGATACCGAGTGAGCCCGACCCGATGTCGTTGGGCTGCACGTCTGCTGCCGCTATGGCCTCGTCCGGCGGCGGGGGAAGTTCATCGAAGAAGTCGAGCGACGGCGCGAAGAACGAGGTGCCGGTGACCGCGATGGAGAAGTCCAGGATGCGGTCGTAGGCGGCCTCTTCGGTGCCGACGAACATGCGGGTGAGCATCAGTTCGGTGACGCTCGGGGTCGCCGCGTAAGCGACGTAGTACGTGCCGAATTCGCCGTCCTTGACGCTGCCGAACGGCATATTGGCGCGCAGGATCTCGCGTTCGGTGCCGTCGGCGTCGACGATGGTGTTCACCGCGACATGCGAGTCGGCAGGCTTGTCGGCGTCGGACAGCTCGAAATCGTCGAGCTTGGTGCGTCCGATCACCTTCTCCTGCTCCTCGACCGAGAGCGCGCGCCACTCCGCCATCGGATGCAGGTACTTCTGCACGATGACGTAGCTGCCGCCGCGGAAGTCCGGGTCCTCGTCGCCGACGAGTGCGGCGGCGTAGGCGCCCTGACCCTCCGGATTCTCCGTGCCGTCGACGAAGCCGAGCAGGTCGCGCTGTTCGAAGTAGCGGAACCCGACAGTCTCGTCGATGATCGTGGCCGCGCCGGCCAGCCGGTCGCCGAGGGTCATGGCCAGCTCGAAGCACGCGTCCTGGTTTTCCGCCCGGATGTGGAACAGCAGATCGCCCGGCGTCGCCGGGGCCCGGTGGTGTTTGCCGACGAAGCCGGGGAAGTCGTGCAGTTCGGCCGGCCGTGGTCCGGCGAAGAGCCGGTCCCAGGCCGCGGAGCCGATCGAGGTGACGCAGTTGAGGCCGGCGCCGGGAATCCGGAAGCCGACCGAGCGGCGCAGGCCCTGCACGTCGGCGAGGGTGTCCCGGACAACCGCCTCGCCGCCCTCGTCGATGGTGGCGACAAGGAAGATCGCGGCCGGGGTGAGCGGATCGAGAATCGGCTGCGGCTCACTCATGATCTTCAGCCTAGTGCCCGGCACCGACACCCCGGCCAGGCGGCACGGGCACCGCGGCTACTACTTGGCGACCGTCAGCAGGAAGGCCACATCGTCCACGGCCATCACGCTGTGCCGCGCCTTGGGCACCACGAGCAGATCGCCCGTCGAACCCTTCCATTCGTTACTGCCGCTGATCAGGGTGAGCGTGCCGCTGAGCACCAGCAGCGTGGCCTCGCCCGCGTTGTCGTGCTCGGCCAGGCTCTGGCCCGCGCTGAGCCCGACCACGGTCTGCCGCAGTGAATTCGCGTGCCCACCGTAGATGGTTTGCGAGCTCCGCCCGCTGGTGGCGGTGCTCGCGATCTTGAGCTGTTGTCGAGCAACCGCAGTCAGCGATTTCTTGTCCATGGACCGCCTTTCGCAAATGACAACAGCCGGTACGAGGGCTGGTCGCACCGGCTCGGGAGTCCGGACGGACGCAGGCCCGGCCCCACTTATCCAGGAGTATGCCCGACCGTGCTCGGTCTCGAGTCGGGTTTGCGTGGCCGTGGCGTTCTGTGATCGAACGGTGTTGTGCCGCCGCGATGATCGATGCGGGGAGTTTGCCGACTAGTCGGATTAGCGGCGGGTGTAGCGCCGGATCCGATACCGCAGACCGGTGGTCGATTCCTGCCATCGCGCGCTCTCGTCGGCTGCCCACTCGGGTCCGATGAGGGGAGCGTACGCGTCGCCCGCGACGTCGGTGTCGACCTCGGTGACGAGCAGGTCGGTGGCGAAATCCAGCGCGGCGCGGTAGATTTCACCGCCACCGGCGATCCACACGGTCTCCGGGTCGCTCAGTGCCAGTGCCTCGGTCAGCGACCCGGCGCGTTCGGCGCCCTCGGCCGCCCAGTCCGGCTGTCTGGTCACCACGATGTTGCGGCGTCCGGCCAGCGGACGAAACCTCGGCGGCAGCGAATCCCATGTGCGTCGGCCCATTACCACCGGATGTCCCATGGTGGCCGACTTGAAGTTCGCCATGTCCTCGGGCACCCGCCACGGGATCGTGTTGCCGGCGCCGATCACGCCGTCGGGTGTCTGCGCCCAGATCAGTCCGATCGTGCGCGTCACGGCTGCGCCCTTCCGCGCGGCCCGGTGCGCTCGCTCACACCGCCACCGGGGCCTTTATCGCCGGATGATGTTGGTAGTCAACGACTTCCACGTCCTCGTAGACGTAGTCGAACAATGACGTCGCCGGGCGCAGCTTCAGCGTCGGGAACGGGAACGGGTCGCGGGTGAGCTGTTCGGTGACCTGCTCGACGTGGTTGTCGTAGATGTGGCAGTCGCCGCCGGTCCAGATGAATTCGCCGAGCCCCAGTTCGGTCTGCTGCGCGACCATCTGGGTGAGCAGCGCGTAGCTGGCGATATTGAACGGCACGCCGAGGAACAGGTCGGCGCTGCGCTGGTACAGCTGGCAGGACAGCTTGCCGTCGGCCACATAGAACTGGAAGAACGCGTGGCACGGCGCGAGCGCCATCTTGTCCAGCTCGGCGACGTTCCAGGCGGACACGAGCATGCGCCGCGAGTCCGGGTTGGTGCGCAGGGTGTGCAGCACCTCGGAGATCTGGTCGATGTGCAGGCCGTCCGGCGTCGGCCAGGACCGCCACTGCACGCCGTAGACCGGGCCGAGCTCGCCGTCCGCGTCGGCCCATTCGTCCCAGATCGAGACGCCGTGCTCCTGCAGCCACTTCGCGTTGGAGTCGCCGCGCAGGAACCAGAGCAACTCGTAGACGATCGATTTCAGATGCACCTTTTTGGTGGTGATCAGCGGGAAGCCCGCCGAAAGGTCGTAGCGCAGCTGATGTCCGAAGATGCTGCGGGTGCCGGTGCCGGTGCGGTCCGCCTTCGTCGTGCCGGACTCCAGCACCAGCCGGAGCAGATCCTCGTACTGGGTATCGGTCACGCCTGCCAACTCTAGTCGGCGCGGCGCCTGCCAAACTCGGCGCATGCGCAAGCTCTATGTGATCGGCATCGGCGCGGGTGACCCCGACCAGGTGACGGTGCAGGCGATCAAGGCGATGCGGCAGGTCGAGGTGTTCTTCGTCATCGGCAAGGGCGCCGAGAAGCGCGAGCTGATCGAGGTGCGGACCGCGATCCTGGCCGAGCACGTGGATCGGCCGTATCGGATCGTGGAGATCGCCGACCCGCCGCGCGATCGGACGCCCGCGGATTATCAGGGCGTTGTCGAGGACTGGCACGAGCGGCGCTCCGCACTGCTGGAAGACGCGTTCGCGCAGGTGGATGGGGTCGGCGGGATTCTGGTGTGGGGTGATCCGGCGCTGTACGACAGCACGTTGCGGATGATCGAACGGGTGCTCGCGCGCGGCACCACGCACTTCGAGTACGCGGTGATTCCGGGCGTCACCAGCGTGCAGGCGCTGGCCGCGCGCCATCGCATGGTGCTGCACCGGATCGGCGAGCCGGTGCACATCACCACCGGCAGGCGGCTGCGCGAGGAGGGGCTGGCGGGCTCCGCGGTGGTGATGCTGGACGGTGACTGCTCGTTCACCGAGGTGCCGGGCGCGGACGTGCACATCTGGTGGGGCGCCTACCTCGGCATGCCGGATGAGACGCTGATCGAAGGCCCGCTGCGCGAGGTGGAACAAGAGATCGTCGAGCGCCGCGCCCGGCTGCGCGCCGAAAAGGGCTGGATCATGGACATCTATCTGCTCAGTCGGGGCTGACTGTCCTGTTCTTGTCGGTGATCGCCGGTAACCTGACCTTGTGCCCGAACTACCTGAGGTGGAGGCGCTGGCGCAGTTCCTGCGGGAACACGCGGTCGGCGCGGTGGTCGGGCGCGTGGATGTGGCGGCGCTCAGCGCGGTGAAGACGTTCGAGCCGCCGGTGACCGCGCTGTCCGGCCGGGATGTGACCGGGGCCGGACGCTGGGGAAAGTTTCTCGGCCTGGACTGCGGCGGATTGTGGCTGATCACGCACCTGTCCCGGGGTGGCTGGCTGCGCTGGATCGACGAGCCGAGCCAGACGCCGCCGAAGCCGGGCGGCAAGAGTCCGCTGGCGCTGCGCGTGCACTTCTTCACCCCGGAGGGTGCGACGCCCGCCTTCGATCTCACCGAGGCCGGCACCAAGAAGCGGCTCGCGGTCTACATCGTCGACGATCCGAAGCTGGTGCCCGGCATCGCCCGGCTCGGCCCGGACGCGCTCGAGGTGAGCGAGGACGAGTTCATCGAGATCCTGCGCGGCACCTCGCAGCGGATCAAGACGGCGATAGTCGACCAGACCCTGCTGGCCGGCATCGGCAACGCCTACTCCGACGAGATCCTGCACGCCGCCAAGGTCTCCCCGTTCGCCAACACGAAAACCCTTGCGGCGAACCATGGGCCCGAGCTGTACGCGGCCATGCGCGCGGTGCTCACCGATGCCGTGCGGCGTTCGTCAGGCCAGGCCGCCGCCCGTCTCAAGGGCGAAAAGCGTTCCGGCATGCAGGTTCACGCTCGCACCGGCCAGCCGTGCCCGGTGTGCGGCGACACCGTGCGCGAGGTGTCCTACGCCGAGCGTTCCTTCCAGTACTGCCCGACCTGTCAGACCGGCGGCAAGATCCTCGCCGACCGGCGGATGTCCCGGCTGCTCAAGTAGCGATCAGGTCAGGGTGGGCACCCGGATGCCTTGCCAGGCAAGGCGTTTGGCCTTGTCCGGGTCGTGTTCCAGACGGGTGGGGGTATCGATGATCAGGGTGGTGCGGCGGGATTCGGTGTAGGCGGGCCAGGAGGGCAGCGGGGCGCCGGTGCGCGCGAACGCGAGCCAATTGTCCTGGAATTGGGCGGTGACGGAGTGCAGGCCGCGCCGGCCGCCGGCGGCAGTGAGGGCGCGGCCGAATGCCGCGTCGCCGCCGCCGAAGACGGGAATCAGGTCCGAGGCGTGGGTGGCGCCGAGACCCGCGAGGTGCATCGAGCGCGGGGCGAAGTCGTAGCGGTAGGCGTAGGTGGGGGCGTGCCTGCTGTGGCCGGCCATGACGGTGACCGACGGGCGCCAGAAGACGAAGTCGCCACCGGCGCGCACGGCCGCCTTGGCCGCCGGATAGCCGGGATAGGCCGCGGCGATTCGGGATTCGGCGGCTTCGTCGGCGATGGCGGCGCGCAGCCGTTCGGGGGTGGTGGGCAGTGAGTCCGCGAACTTGGCGAACAGGGTGCCTTCGTCGCGGTTCGTGCCGATGATGAGCGGGACCCGATGCGCATTGCCGTCGACGATCGCGTCGATCGGCGCCTGCGGTAGCAGGGCACCGTCGACCACCGGGGAAATCGGGAACAGGCCGCGGCGTTCGCGCAGGACTCGATTGCTGGTGCGGTCGACCGCGCGCCGGATGTCGTTGGCGTTCGCGGTGAGCAATGCGGTGGCCGCCTGATCCGGGGTCGCGCCGAGCGTTTCGACACAGCGCCGGGCGAATACGCGTGCGTCGTCGGCGGTCATGGCCCAGTCGGCCGGTGGGCTCTGCGAAATAGCCTGGTGGAACAGGCCTTTCGCGGACGGTGTGGCGAGCAGGCTGAGTACCGCGTGGGCGCCTGCGGATTCGCCGAAGATGGTGACGTTGCCGGGATCGCCGCCGAACGCGGCGATATTGGTGCGTACCCACTCCAGCGCGGCCACCTGATCGCGCAGGCCGAGGTTCGACTCGAAAGTGTGTCCCGGCGTGGAGAACTCACCGAAATCGACATAGCCGAACGCGCCCAGCCGATAGTTCAGCGATACCAGCACGGCATCCCCGCGCACCGCGAGCCGCCCGCCGGAGTACAGCGCGAGCGCCGACGTGCCGGTGAGATAGCCGCCGCCGTGGATGAACACCAGCACCGGCCGCGGCCGGTCCGACGGTGTCACCGGCACGGTGACATTGAGTGTCAGCGAGTCCTCGTTGGTCGGCTGGTACCGGCGCGGCCCGATTCGCGCGCCGGCCCGATGCTGCATCGCGGCGAACCCGTACTCGGTGCTCTCCCGCACCCCGGTCCACGGCGTGACCGGACGCGGAGCCCGAAAACGCAAGTCGCCCACCGGCGCGGCCGCGTAGGGCAGGGACCGCCAGCGCAACACGCGGCGGCCGCGACGACCCCGGACGACTCCGTCGGCGGTCTGGATATCTGTCGATGCCACCATTCGCCAATGGTACTTACGCGCGCCGTGTCTCCAACAGGCGTAACCAGAACTCGCTCACCGCGGGAAACGCGGGCACCGCGTGCCACAAGGTTGCCAACGGCACCTTGCCGACCACCGCGATCGTGGCCGCGTGCAGCTGCTCGCCCGCCTCCGGGCCGACGAAGGTCGCGCCTAGCAGCGTGTCGGTGGCGGTATCGATGACCAGCTTGGCGTGGCCGGCGAAGTCGTTGCGCGCCAACGCGGAACCGGCCACCGAGATGTCGAGTTCCACGGTCTCGACCGCATGGCCCGCGTCCCTGGCCGCGGCCTCGGTCAGGCCGACGGAGGCGACCTCGGGTGCCGTGTACACGACCTGGGGAACCTGCCCGTGGTCGGCGCTCGCGGTGAACCGGGGATCGTCGAGCGGCCTGCCCTCCGCGCGGGCCGCGATCACGTCGCCGCACACCCTGGCCTGGTACTTACCCATATGGGTCAGCGCGGCACGATGGTTCAGATCGCCGACGCAGTACAGCCAGTCGCCGTCTACATCGCGCACGGTCAGCCGATCGTCGACCGGGACATAGCCTTCCTTCAGCCCGACTGAGTCCAGGCCGAGACCGCCGGTGGCGGGCGCGCGTCCGGCGGCCACGATGATCTCGTCGGCCTCGAGTTCGGTATCGCCCTGGGCGCCGTGTACCCGCACGGTGACCGGCCCGCCGTGGATCCGGCCTTCGCCGGTGTCCTTGGCGTCGGGCCGGTGCACGCTCGTCGGAGAGGTATCGAGCAGCACCCGCACACCCCGCTCTGTCAGCGCCGCGACCACGCGCTCACCCGCGAACGGTTCGGCGGACGCGAGCACCGCACCGCCGCGCACGACCATGCTGACCTGCGCGCCGAGCGCGTTCAGCCAGGTCGCCGCCTCGCACGCCACGACGCCGCCGCCGATGATCACCACGCGCCCTGGGACCTCGTGCAGGTTGGTGGCGTCGCGCGAGATCCACGGCAGCGCGTCGCGCAGGCCCGGCACGTCCGGGACGCTCGCGGTGGTGCCGGTGGCCAGCACCACCGCGTGCCGGGCGCGCAGCACCCGTCCGTCTACCTCGACCAGTCGCTCCCCGACGAGCTTGCCGGTGCCGCGGACGACCTCGATGCGATGGTCACCGGCCCACTTCACCTGCGAGGTGTCGTCGTGGTCGCTGACGAAGGAATCGCGCCGCCGCAGCACCGCCTCCACGTCGAGGCCGGTGGCTGAGATCCCGTCCATCGCCCGGGCGGCGCCCAGCACGTGGCCGGGCCGCAGCAGGGCCTTGCTCGGAATGCAGGCCCAGTAGGAGCATTCGCCGCCGACGAGTTCGCGTTCCACGATCGCGGCGGTCCGGTCGCTTCCGGCGATGGCGTAATCGGCGGCGTTCTCGCCTGCCGGACCGCCACCGATCACGATGACGTCGTACTCGGTAGGTGTACTGGACATGGCGGTTATTGCAGGTAGCCCTCGACCTGAGCGGCAGAGCTCGGTTCGGCGTCGTCCGGCGATTCGCCCTGGTCGATCCGGGCCCGGCGGTGCCGCAGCAGATCCCACGCCTGGTCCAGCAGCACCTCGAGCTCGGCGAGTTGCCTGCGTTCGTCCTTGGGGTCCAGGTCGCCCTTGGCGGCCTGGGCGCGGAGCTCGTGCTCCTGGTCGACGAGTGCCTTGATCCGGGCCAAAACGTCCTGTTCGGTCATGCGGACTATGCTACGGCCGCGCCAGGCACGCGGCGGCGATCGGCACCGCCCTGGCCAGGTCGGGCCAGGAGAGCGCGGTGTAACCGAGCGTGACGCCGAAGTGGTGCCGCCGTGCGCTGTGGTGGTAGCGGGCGAGCGGGTCGAGCGCGACGCCCTCGGCGGCGGCCGCGGCGACGCCGCGTTCCTCCGCCTCGGCCGAGGCGAGCGGTACCACCACGTGCGTGCCCGCGTCGTCGCCGAGGACCTCGAGCCCCTGACGGCGCAGCTCGCTCACCATGAGGGCGCGCCGGGGTGGCAACTCGCGGCGCAGCCGGCGCAGGTGCCTGGCCAGGTCGCCGTGCGCGGCGAGCGCGACGAACACCTGCTGGCCCGCCGGGCTCGGACTGGTCCCGGTCCTATTCCGATGCGCTACAACGGCATCGGCGATCGCCGGCCCGGCGACCAGCCAGCCGACGCCGAGGCTCGGCGAGAGGATCTTGCTGGTGGTGCCGAGATGCACGACCACATCCGGCGCCATCGCGGCCAGCAGGGGCAGCGGCGCGGAGTCGTAGCGCAATTCGCCGTCGTAGTCGTCCTCGATGATGAGCAGTCCCTGCCTGCGGGCGTGCTCGACGAGTTCGACCCGGCGCGCGGCGGGCAGCCGGGCGCCGAGCGGGAATTGGTGGGCGGGTGTGCAATACACGGCTTTGATGTCCGGTGGCAGCAGATCGACGCGGAGGCCATTGGTATCGATCGGAACCGGGCGGACCTGGATCCCCGCCGCCGCGAAAGCCCCTGCGGCGCGCTGATATCCGGGGTCCTCCATGGCGATGGCGTCGCCGGGGGACAGCAGTGCCGCCGCGAGTTCGCCTACGGCGGAACTGGTTCCGGCCGTCGCCAGCACCACCGTTTCGCTGCCCGCACCGAGTCCGCGATGGCGCAGCAGATGGTCGACGATCGCCGCGCGGAAATCCGGCTCACCCGCCCGGTCCTTGCGCACCAATGGCGACAGGTCGGCCGCGGCTCGCCAAGCCCGCCGCCACGCGGGTCGATCGATGGCATCGGCGCACGGTGCGCCGGGCTGCAGGTCGAGCAGTGCCGGACCGTCGTCCACACCGTCCGGCGTGAGTGCGCGCAGCGGTGCGGCGGGCGGTGCGGTGGTCAGGTAGGTGCCGGAACCGCGCTTGCCGCTGATCCAGCCCTCGGCGTGCAGTTGATCGAAGGCGGCGGCCACGACGGTGCGGCTGACGCCGAGCCGCTCGGCCAGCGAGCGCGACGACGGCAACCGGTCGCCGCCGCGCAGCAGCCCATTACTCGCCGCGGCGCGCAGGCCGTCGGCGACCTGCACCGACAGCGGCTCCGGCAGCGCGCGGTCGAGGTCGAGGGGGAGATCGTCGAGCACCGGTCACCTCACAAATGGACTGTAAGAATTCGCTTGAATTGGCACTTTCATAGTGCCACTCCGGACTGGATGCTGGTCTCATGACGCAATCGGCCGATCCCCGGACCCCGCTGTCGCCGACCCCGCGCAGCACGCTGACCCGATCCAAGGAACGCGCGCGCAGCGAGCGCGCGGACCTCGACGCCGTCCTCGACGCGGGCCTGGTCTGCCACCTCGGCGTGCTGCTCGGTGGTGCGCCGGTGGTGCTGCCCACCATTTACGGGCGCGACGGCGACACCCTCTACCTGCACGGTTCGACCGGCGCGGGCAATTTGCGCGCGGCCTTGGCCGGGGATGTCTCGGTCGCGGTCACGCTGGTCGACGGCGTCGTCTACGCCCGCTCGGCGTTCCACTTCTCGATGAACTTCCGCTCGGCGGTGGTGCACGGCCGCGCGACCGAGGTCACCGACGCCGGGGCGCGGATGCGCGCGCTCGAGGTGATCACCGAACACGCCGCGCCGGGCGCCTGGTCGCGGGTGCGGTTGCCGAACAAGAAGGAACTGGCCGCGACCATGGTGCTGGCGCTCGATCTCACCGAGGCCTCGGTGAAAGTCCGCAGCGGTGGCCCCAGCGACGACCCGGCGGATATCGACAACGGTGGGGTGTGGGCGGGTGTGCTGCCGGTACGCCAGGTCTGGGGCGAGCCGATCGATTCGGCCGACCTCCAGCCGGGGCTGGCGGTGCCGAGTGACGTGCTCGAGCGCGCGGAGCCCGGTCTCGTTCCGGCGCGGTGACACCGACACTGCGGTCACGCGAGTGCGCGGGTTGCTGATCGCGCTAACCCGTTGTGCGGGAACGCCGTTCGGCCGGCCCGGTACGACGGCAGTTCGCGTCCACCCTCCGGTGCCTGCTCAGGCGGCCTGCGGACCGCGGTGCCCATCGGATGGGCCTCGTCGAGCTGTTCGTGCGCTGGCTCGGCCGGCGCAAGGAGGGGAGTGGATAGCGACAGCACTGGGCCGAGCGCGGGTGCGGTGGTGATGACACCACGTCGGCGCGACGTACCTGGGCAGGACAATGTGTCGTGGGTCACCGTTCGTGCGACAAAGAATCGGCCCGGTGTTTGTGCATCGGACGGGAACCGCAGGTTGGTTGCGTGCACTACTTGACGCTGGCAGAAAGTGCCTATTGTCGAGAGTGGTTTGTGTATGTAAACAATGTGCGGGTGACTGCACCCTCTGATCCTGCCGCGCTGGCCGAGTTCTCCGACTTTGTGCGGGCGGCGTTGCCCGATGTTGCTCGTGATCTGCTCACGGCGGTGCTCGGCGAGGTGCCGTCGTATCGAGAGCTGCCCGCCGACCAGAGCGGCCGCGACCTGCCGCTCGCCGCCGAGGCCAACCTGCGGCTGTTCCTGCGGTCGCTGGGCGAGGGGCGTACGCCGCGCCCGGACGAGCTGACCGAGCTGATCGACATCGCGGTGCGGCGGGCCAGGGCCGGGATCCCGCTCGACACCGTGCTCTCGGTGTATCACCTGGGCGCGGTGGCCGCGTGGAACTCGGTGGCCGCCTTGGCCACCACGCCGGAGCAGCGCGAACAGCTGTTGGCCGCAGTGCCTTACATGCTCGGATACCTCGGCGCGGTGACGCCGGGGGTCGCGGGCGCGTACCTGCGCGAGCGGCAGGATTTGCACTGGGAGCAGCGGGAGGCCAAACGCGCGGTGGCGCAGGCGCTGGTGCGCGGCAATCCCGTCGACCTGCTGGCCGAGCGGTTCGGCATCGCCCTGGACGGCGGGTTCGATGTGCTGGTGTTCCGGGTGGCCGAGCCGGAATCGTCGGGGGCTGGCCGCCCGGTGCTGCGCATCGTGCAGACCGAGATCGACGCGGTGTCCAGCCGGGTGCTCGGTTCCGTCGAGCGCGGCGGGGGGGTGGTGCTGGTGCCGGGCGCGCAGGGCGAACTCGCCACGGCCCTGGACGCTTTCGTCACCCGCGTGGCACAGGGGACCGGAGCGCGCACGGTCGCCGGCTTCGCCACCGCGGCCGGCGTGGACGACGTGCCCGCCGCCGCGGCGGAGGCCGGTGAAATCGCCAGGCTCGCTTACCAACTCCGGCGGCCGACCGCGGTGTACCGGATGGCGGACCTGGCGTTGCAGTATCAACTCGCGCGACCAGGGCCCGCGCGGACCTGGCTGCTCACCCTGCTCGACCCGCTCCGTGACCAGCCGCACCTGATGGAAGCGCTGCGCGCGCTCATCGACAACGACTACAACCGGCAGCAGGCCGCGGCCGCGCTGGTCGTGCACCGGAACACGCTCAACTATCGGCTCAACCGGATCGCGACGGTTACCGGTTACGACCCCAACCGGCCGGATCACGCTCAGCTCTTCGCCGCCGCGCTCACCGCGAGTGATATCGACGAGATGGAGTGACGCCCGGTCACCAGGGATGCGCGGGAAGGCCGGATTCCAGCAGCGTCTGCTGCGCCAAATCCGTTAGTGCTGCGGAGGATTCGATACCTGCCGGGTCGAGACCGACCAGCGACAGGAGATAGTCGTCGCCGATGCGGCAGAGATAGCCGGACAGCCGGGTTCGCGGGAGCTGGGTGGTGGTGAGGCCCGGATGAATCGCCCGCGCGGCGACGCCGAGGCATCGGTGCGGACCCAGTGTGCGCAGGGTGGCGGGCAGGGTTCCGATGTTGGAGCACAAGATGTCTCGCTCACCTGCGCCCTTGGACAACGCGTAGGCCCAGCGGTCCGGTATCACCTGTAGCAGTTCCTCGGGCAGGCCGCCGGGGCTGGACATGCGGCGCTCGTAGGCGGCGCGGGCCTTCTCCCGGATAGTCGAGGGGGTGTCGGCGCGGTCGATGGCGATGTCGGTCATCGACAGATCGTTGTCGACCCGGGGTTCGTCGCGGGTGTCGACCGGAAGGCTGGCGTCGATCGTGTCGGGCCGGAACCCGCTGGCCCACAGCATGTTCGCGACCAACGCGATGAACAGGCTGTTGGCGGTGCCGTCCTGGGCGATGGCGGCGTTGTCCCAATCGGCGACGGGGCATCGGAGTACGGCGCTATGCGTCCGCACCGGGGCGTCGGTGTGGTCACGGCTGGTTGCTCGGGGAGGCCGGTCGGGAATCCCGCGGCGCAGCGCGTTGGCGGTCCCGCGCAAGACGATCGACCACTGTCTTCGCGCATCGGCCCACTCCGAGCCCGTTGCCGGCGCGCCGGTCCCCGCCCCGCCGGGCCGGCCCGGCGAGTCGCGATGCGTTGCGCCGGCGGAGTGGGCTGCCGGCGCGGTGGGCGCGCCTGCGGTCAGGGACGTGCCACCGAGCGCGTCGTCCACCGCGAGCACGAGTCCTCGGCCGTCGGCAAGCGCGTGCGAACAGGTAAGGGAAACAAGGGAACCGCCATCGTCCAGCGCCACGGCGGACAGTCGCCAGCCGGGACCGAATTCGGGGTCGAGGCCGGCGCCCTGTGCGTCGGCCCACTCCATGAGCGCGGTGGTGTGGATCGGCCGATCGGTGAGCGCGAGCGGATAGGCCCGGGTAGTCCGCTGCCAGGATCGCCGGGCGCCCGGCACCTGCGGCCGAATCACCCGTCGTCCCAACGGCCCGGTCCGTAATGCCGCGTGCACCGCGTGCAGCAGCGCCGGATCGATGCGGTCGGCGGTGCGCCACAAGCCTTGCAGCGCGATGGGGGTGCCGAGGCCGCGATGAGTACGCAGGAAGATCTCGTCGACCACACTCAACCGGCCCATCGGGCGCACGCCTACACCTCGCTCTCGACCACGTTCGATTCCCTTGCCTCCGTGCTTGTTTCGCTACGCCGGCTCATGCCCGCGCGCCATGCCTGCCCGCGCCCGCGGCGAAGCGTTGCGCTCCCTCCAGGGCGCCGTTGGTGAGCGCGGTGATGCCGTGCTTCAGCTCGTTGCGCAGCGCGGTCTCCTCGTCCATGCCGTCCTGCTCCAGCAGCGACATCCGATCCGAGCGCAGGCAGGCCTGCGGCAGCGCGGCCAGCTCGGCGGCGAGTTGCTCTGCGGCACTGCGGGATTCGCCGGTCGGGACGACCCGGTTCGCCAGGCCGATCTGCAAGGCCTCGGCGGCGTCGACGGGACGGCCGGTGAGCACCAGGTCCATGGCGCGGCTGGTGCCGATGAGCCGCGGCAGGCGCAACGTGCCGCCGTCGATCAGCGGCACACCCCAGCGGCGGCAGAACACGCCGAAGACGCTGTCCTGCTCGGCAACCCGCAGATCGCACCACAGCGCCAACTCGAGCCCGCCGGCGACCGCGTACCCGGAGACGGCGGCGATCACCGGCTTGGACAGCCGCATCCTGGTCGGCCCCATCGGGCCGTCGCCGTCCTCGGTGACCTGATTGGACCGCTCGGTGCCCAGTGCCTTGAGGTCGGCGCCCGCGCAGAAGGTGCCGCCGTCGCCCCAGAGGACCGCCACCGCGGCGTCGGGATCGGCGTCGAACTCGCGGAAGGCGTCGGCCAGGGCCGCGGCGGTCGGTCCGTCGACCGCGTTGCGTGCCTCGGGACGATGCAGGATGACGGTGGTCACCGGTCCGCTGCGCTCGATTCGCACACTCATGACAACCCCTCACAGCTTCGCTCGATCACGACCCCGACCATACGCCGTAAAACCCCCCTTGTGGCAAGAAATGAATTCATGATTCACTTCTTGGGTGGCCTACCGCAGAACCCCCGCAGTGCAGGCCCGCCTGGATGCGCAGGCGGGGCTGATCGTGCAGGCCGCGACCACGGTGCTGTCCAGCGCCGGCTATGCCGGGTTGTCCATGGCGGCCGTCGCCGCGGAGGCGGGCGTGGCCACCGGAACCGTCTACAAGAACTTCGCGGGCAAGACGGAGCTGATCACTGCGGTGTTCCGCAAGGTGGTTGCCTGGGAGGTTGCCGCGGTGGCCGCCGCGAGCGCGGAGGGGACCGCGATCGAACGGGTGACCGCCGCGGTCGAGACCTTCGCCGGACGTGCGCTGAAGAATCCGAAACTCGCCTACGTGCTGCTCGTCGAGCCGGTGGACACCGTGGTCGACGCGGAACGGCTGCACTTTCGCCGCGCCTTCGCCGAGGCGTTCGAATCGGCGGTCGCGGAGGGCGTTTCGCGGGGCGAACTGCCCGCGCAGGACGCCCGCATGAGCGCGGCCGCGCTGGTCGGCGCGATCGGGGAGGTGCTGGTCGGCCCGCTGGCCTCGGCACCGCACGGGGAATCCGTTGTCCCCGAACTCATTACCTTCGCCTTACGCGCACTCGGCGTGCGCGTGCAGTCGAGCGTGACCGCTCGTCCGGAATCAGGAGTGTCCGATGCAGACGCATGAAGTCTTCAACCAGGTCCCCGACATCGCGCCGTTCGATGTCTCGCGCAATCCGGCGCTGATCGAGGGGCTGCACCGGGAGGGTGCGGGCTGGGCCGAGGTCGAGGTGCGCGAACTCGGCGTGCTCGCAGGCGGTTCCGCGGCTCAGGAGTGGGGGCGGATCGCCAACGAGTATCCGCCGGTGCTGCGCACACACGACCGCTACGGCCATCGCATCGACGAGGTCGAGTTCCACCCGCACTGGCACGACTTGATGAATGTCGCTGTGTCCCATGGCCTGCACGGCTCCCCCTGGCTGGACGACCGGCCGGGCGCGCACGTCGCCCGCGCGGCGAAGTTCTTCACCTGGGGCGCCGTCGAAGCCGGCCACATGTGTCCGATCTCGATGACCTACGCCGTGGTGCCCGCGTTGCGGCACAACGCGGAACTCTCGGCGATGTACGAGCCGTTGCTCGGCTCCCGGGTCTACGACTTCGGCCTGCGTGCGCCCTCCTCGAAGGCCGGGCTGATCGCGGGCATGTCGATGACCGAGAAGCAGGGCGGCTCCGACGTCCGCGCCAATACCACCATGGCGACACCGCAACCCGACGGTTCCTACCGCATCGTCGGGCACAAGTGGTTCACCTCGGCGCCGATGTCGGACATGTTCCTCACGCTGGCCCAGGCGCCCGGCGGACTGTCCTGCTTCCTGCTGACCAGGGTGCTGCCGGACGGCACCCGCAATCCCATCCGCATCCAACGGCTCAAGGACAAGCTGGGCAACAAGTCCAACGCCTCCTCGGAGATCGAGTACGAGAACGCCACCGGCTGGCTGGTCGGCGCGGAGGGCTCCGGGGTCAAGACCATCATCGAGATGGTGAACATGACCAGGCTGGACTGCGTGATCGGCTCGGCCACCGGCATGCGCACCGGTGTGGTGTTCGCCGCGCACCACGCGCGGCATCGAGAAGCGTTCGGCGCCAAGCTGATCGACCAACCCGCTATGCGTAACGTGCTGGCGGACTTGGTGATCGAGTCCGACGCCGCGACCACCGTGATGATGCGCCTGGCCGGCGCCACCGACCGCGCGAGCCAGGATCCCGCCGAGGCGGCGCTGCGGCGAATCGCGTTGGCGGTCACCAAGTATTGGGTGTGCAAGCGGGCGCCGTCGCACGCGGCAGAGGCGCTGGAGTGCTTCGGCGGCAACGGTTATGCCGAGGAGTCGGGCATGCCGCGGCTCTACCGTGAGGCCCCGCTGATGTCGATCTGGGAAGGTTCCGGCAATGTCGCGGCGCTGGATGCGTTGCGCGCCATGGGTCGTCAGCCGGAGACGGTCGAGGCGTACTTCAACGAGGTCTCCCTGGCCCGGGGCGCGAACCCGCGGCTGGACGACGCCATCGCCCGGGTGGGCAAGGAACTGTCCGATCTCAGCGACATCGAGTTCCGTGCGCGCCGGATCGTCGAGCTCATGGCCCTGGTATTGCAAGGGGCGCAACTGGTTCGGCACGGCCACTCGGCCGTAGCGGACGCGTTCTGCGCGACCAGGCTCGGCGATGACTGGGGCATCGCGTTCGGCACCCTACCGACCGGGGTGGACACCGGAGCCATCCTGGAGCGGGCATTGGTCTGAGCTTTGTCGCCCGGAATAGGTTGGGTTACAGGAGTTCTGGAGGAATAGCCGCCCATATTGCCGACCTCGTCAGCGATCATGAAGCTGTGGGCGGGAGCATCATACGGCGTCGAAATGTGTTCTCTCTTAGGGTGTTAGGCGTGTGCATAGCCGCTTTCGTGGCGGATCAATGCAATTGGAAGCCCGGGTAACTTCCGGATTTGCCTTTCATCGGTGAATTCGAAAGATATTCGCGCATAACATCATAAGAGCACATTGCACCGATAGCCAAGAGATTCCTGGGCTATTCACAGCCTTTCCCCAGTCTCGTCTCCAGTCGAGTTGGCCGCTCGTATGTGGTTCTACTTGGTCATGAAACCCACACATAAACGGGCGGGTCGAAATACCGCCTTTGCGATAATTGCTGTCGGGGCAATGATCTTCGCGTCCGGCCCAGGGGCCAGCGGAGCGCCGCCGACCAGTCCATCCGCACCCTCGGGTTCCGACCTTTCCTCCGTCCCGAAAGAAGTCACGACGGATCAGCAGGGTTCCGTTCAGCAGGTGGTCCCGAAGGAGCCGATCAAGACTCCGGCGGGAACGGCCGCCGAAGCACCGGCCGCGGCGCAGGCGCACGCGAACGGTGTGCAGAAGGCGCTCGGCGGCAATGGCGATACCGCGGGCAACCTGGTCGTGGAGTCTGTGTTCCAGGTCGGTGAGGGATCCACGGTCCGGTTGCGCCAGGAGATCGACAAGGTGCCGGTGTTCGGCGCCTCGGCGGCCCAGTCGCTGTCCGCGGACGGCTCGCTCATCTCGGTGACCGGTTCGCTGGCGAAGAAGTCGCAGGGCAAGTTCTCCACCACGGCCCCGTCGGCCGCGGTGCAGGCGACCGCGCTGAAGAAGGTCGCCGAGCAGAGCAAGGCCGCGCCGGATCAGCTCTCCGTCACCGAGACGAAGGCCTACTGGTACGACTCGAAGCTGGCCGCCAAGGACGAGGCGCAGAGCGTCGCGGTTCCGTCCTTCAAGGTCGACATCACCGGTCTGAGCGCCGACAAGAAGGGCGAGCCCGCCACCTGGGTCGTCTTCGTCGACGCGAACAACACCGGCAAGGTGCTCGACAGCTGGAGCGAGACCAAGCACCTCAACCGGGTCGTGTGTGACAACGCGAACCGGCGCATCGACCCCAACCGGGCCGGCTGCGGCACCGGCAGCATCCGCTCCACCAGGTCGGAAGGGCAGCCGGCCAGCGGGATCGCGGATGTCGACAAGATCTACGACTACCTGGGCAACACCGAGAAGTTCTATGCCCAGTACACCAAGGTGGCGAACCTGACGAACCTGATCGGTTCCGACACCGGAGACGGCAAGGGTAAGGCGCTGCGCGCCACCGTCCGGCTCTGCACCACCACCGAGTGCCCGTACCAGAACGCCTTCTGGTCCGGCAGCTACATGGCCTACGGTTCGGGTCTGACCACCGAGGACATCACCGCACACGAGCTCACCCACGGCGTGACCCAGAACACCAACGGTCTGGTCTACCGCAACGAGCCGGGCGCGATCAACGAGTCCATGTCCGATGTGTTCGGCGAGCTCACCTTCCTGGTGGACACCGCCAACACCTGCAACACCCCCGCCAACCGGTGGAAGCTCGGCGTGTGCAGCTCGATCGGCGTGATCCGGGACATGAAGAACCCGAACGCATACCAGGATCCCGACACCTACCGTGGCACCTACTGGTACTCCGGTAGCGGCGACAGTGGCGGCGTGCACACCAACAGCGGAGTGGGCAACCGCACCGCGTCGCTCATCACCGACGGTGGCACCCTCAACGGCGTGACCGTCACCGGGCTCGGCATCACGAAGACCGCCGCGCTGTACTGGACCACGCAGACCCTGCTGACGTCCAACTCCAACTACGGCGCACTGTCCAGCGCGCTGAAGAACGCGTGCAACACCAATGTCCGGAACAACACCGCGGGCACCACGGCCGCTGACTGCGTCCAGGTGGCCAATGCCACCAAGGCGACCAAGCTGCCGCAACTGGCTACTCGCGACTAACCATCACTATCGGTAGAAACCGGACGTCTCACCGGGCTCGTATACGAGCCCGGTGAGACGCCATTTCGGGGTCAAGCCGCGATTCGGTCCAGCACCCGTTCGACGAGCGCGGTGTCGCAATGTTCGATCACCTCGGTCAATTGCCCGTCGGTTACCGTGAATATGAAGCAGTAGGTTTGGTCGTAACGCTCGCCGCGCGTGGTCACGCCGTGCCCGCGGGCTTGGACGACAACCCGATCCGCCGCCGCGACGACAAAGTCCGCGGCGACCCGGTATTCGGCGAACTGCGCCATCAGCGGTCGCAGGAGCCCGTTCCGCACAACGGTTTTCGACTCCCAGACGCCACTCCACGACCAGTCGCCGGGAAACACCCAGCGGAACTCGTCCGCCATCGCCTCGCTCAACGCGGCGGTGTTGCCCGCGGCCATCTGCTCGAAGATGTGCTCCAGCAGTTTCTTGTTCTCGATCGCACTCACCCGGTCGACGCTATGAGCGACCGAGCGGCGCGACAAGCGAGGATCCGGCATACGCGGTGTGCGCGATTCGCATGGTTCCGGCGTGCCGATCCCCGCCGCGCGGCCCGGCAGTACAGTGACTTCGGTGGACGGGGCGTACGCCGAAACATCGTTGAGCGCGCTGGCCCGGCGGGTGCGCGAGCACGCGGCCGGCCGCGACGGCCGCTATCTGCTCGGCATCGTCGGACCGCCGGGGGCGGGCAAGTCCACCCTGTCCGTGCGGTTGCGCAACGCGCTCAACGTCCAGTCGCCGATCGCCGAGATCGCGCCGATGGACGGCTATCACCTCACCAACGCGCAGTTGGACGCCGCGGGAAGCCTTGCGCGCAAAGGGGAACCGGATACCTTCGACACCGCGGCCTTCCTCGCCAACCTGCGCAGGCTCCGGGACACCCCGATCGGCGAGCCGGTGCCGTGGCCGGTCTTCGACCGCGCCGTGCACGATCCGATCCCCGCGGGGCTGGTCTTCGAGCGGCAGACGATCGTGCTCACCGAGGGGAATTACCTGCTGCTCGACGATGTCGGTGATCGCGAATGGTCGGCGGTGCGCAAGCTATTGGACGAATGCTGGTACCTCGACGCGGCACGGGAACTCCTGGAGCACCGTTTGCTGCGCCGTCACATTCGCGGCGGTCGCACTCCGGCGGCCGCCCGGACGAAGGTGCACGAGAGCGATCTGCGCAACGCCGACCTGATCGACACCACCAAGGCGCGCGCCGATCTGGTGCTGCGTCAGCGCGGCCGGCGGTACGAGGTGCGGCGCTGAGCGCCTACTTCTTCGCGCGATACCAGCGGATGAGCGCGTCGGTGGACGAATCGCCTTGTGGCTCAGGCTCTTCCGGGGAGGTCAGCAGCGGGGCCAGGGCCAGCGCCTGCTGCTTGCCGAGTTCCACACCCCACTGATCGAAGCTGTCGATGCCCCAGATGGTGCCCTCGACGAACACCTGGTGCTCATAGAGCGCGATCAACTGGCCGACGACCGACGGCGTGAGCAGCGGCGCGAGGATGGTGGTGCTGGGCCGATTGCCCGGCATCACCTTGTGCGGCACCACTTTCGGGTCGGTGCCCTCGGCGGCGATCTCCTCGGCGGTCTTGCCGAACGCGAGCACCTTGGTCTGCGCGAACAGGTTGCTCATCAGCAGGTCGTGCATGCTGCCGGTGCCGTCGCGGGTGGGCAGATCGTCGGTGGGGCGGGCGAAGCCGATGAAGTCCGCCGGGATGAGCCGGGTGCCCTGGTGCAGCAGTTGGTAGAAGGCGTGTTGGCCGTTGGTTCCCGGCTCGCCCCAGAAGATCTCGCCGGTGGAGGTGGTGACCGGGCTGCCGTCGGCGCGCACCGACTTGCCGTTCGACTCCATCGTCAACTGCTGCAGGTAGGCCGGGAAGCGCGCCAGGTCGTTCGAATAGGGCAGTACCGCACGGGATTCCGCGCCGAAGAAGTTCGAGTACCAGACGCCGAGCAGGCCGAGCAGCACCGGCGCGTTCGCCTCGAGCGGCGCGTTCGCGAAATGCTCGTCCACGGCGTGCATTCCGGCCAGGAACTCGGCGAAGCGTTCCCGGCCGATGGTGGCCATCACCGAGAGGCCGATCGCGGAGTCCACCGAGTAGCGACCGCCGACCCAGTCCCAGAAACCGAACATGTTGGCGGTGTCGATGCCGAACTCGGCCACCTTCTCGGCGTTGGTCGAGACGGCGACGAAGTGCTTGGCCACCGCGTCCTCGCCGAGCGCGCCGACCAGCCAGCGCCGGGCGGCGGTCGCGTTGGTCAGGGTTTCCAGGGTGGAGAAGGTCTTCGAGGCGACGATGAAAAGTGTTGTGGCAGGGTCGAGTCCGTCGAGCTTGGCGACCAGGTCGGCCGGGTCGACATTGGAGACGAACCGGGCGCTGATGCCCGCGTCGACGTAGTGGCGCAGCGCCTGGTAGACCATCACCGGCCCGAGATCGGAGCCGCCGATGCCGATGTTGACCACGGTGCTGATGCGTTCGCCGGTGGCCCCGCGCCATGCGCCGGAGCGCAGCGCGTCGGTGAACTCACCCATCCGCGCCAGCACCTCGTGCACCTGCGCGCTCGCGTCGACGCCGTCCACCAGCACCGGCTCGCCCGCCGGCGCCCGCAACGCGATGTGCGCGACCGCGCGGTCCTCCGAGGTGTTGATGTGCTCGCCCCGGTACATCGCGTCCCTGCGCTCGGCGACCTTCGCCTCGCGCGCCAATTCGACGAGCAGATCCAGGGTTTCCCGGGTGACGCGGTGCTTGCTGAAATCGATGTGCAGATCCGCCACGTCGAGGGTCAGCGCACGGCCTCGCGACGGATCGTCGGCGAACAACTCGCGCAGGTGCCGCCCCGCGATCGCGTCGAAGTGCTCGTGCAGTTTCCGCCAGGCCGCCGTCGCGGTGATGTCGCTGCTCACGCTCGCCGAGGTTACTCACCGCTGGAGCGCCGCGCACGGCAAACACCCCCGCGGACTCGGTGAGAACCGGCGCGACGCGGCCTACGCTGGCACTCATGGTGTCCGAACGCGAAGTTCTCGAATCCGTCCCGACGCAGCTATGGATCGGTGGGCCGGTGGCCGCCACCGGTGGTGGCACCTTCCCGGTGCACAACCCGGCCACCGGGGAGGTGCTGACCGAGGTCGCCGACGCGACCCCCGAAGACGCGGTGCGCGCGCTGGACGCGGCCGTCGCGGTGCAGGCCGACTGGGCCGCGCGCCCGTCGCGTGAACGCGGCGAGATCCTGCGCGCCGTCTTCGAGCAGATCACCGCGCGGGCCGAGGAATTCGCGCTGCTGATGACCCTGGAAATGGGCAAGGCGCTGCCGGAGAGCCGCAACGAGGTGAAGTACGGCGCGGAGTTCTTCCGGTGGTTCAGCGAGGAGGCGGTCCGGGTGCACGGGCGCTACCTGCACGCCCCGTCCGGCACCGGCCGGATCATGGTGCACAAGCAGCCGGTCGGGCCGTGCCTGGCGATCACCCCCTGGAACTTCCCGCTGGCGATGGGCACCCGCAAGATCGGTCCCGCGCTGGCGGCCGGCTGCACCATGATCGTCAAGCCCGCCTCGGCGACCCCGCTGACCATGCTGCTGCTGGCCAAGCTGTGCGGCGAGGCCGGACTGCCCGACGGGGTGCTCTCGGTGATCACCTCGAGCCATTCCGGGGCGGTGACCCAGCCGCTGCTCGACGATCCGCGGCTGCGCAAGCTGACCTTCACCGGCTCCACCGAGGTCGGCAAGAAACTGGTGGAGAAATCGGCCAACGGGCTGCTGCGCACATCGATGGAACTCGGCGGGAACGCGCCGTTCGTGGTGTTCGACGACGCGGACATCGACGCGGCCGTGCAGGGCGCGATGCTGGCCAAACTGCGCAACGGCGGCGAGGCATGCACCGCGGCCAACCGCTTCCACGTGCAGAACGGGGTGCTGGAAGAGTTCACCGGCAAGTTCGTCGAGGCGATGTCGAACAGCGTGGTCCTCGGCCCCGGCACCGATGCCGGCACCACACTCGGCCCACTGATCAGCGAGGAGCAGCTCACTATCGTCAGCGAGCTGGTCGAGGACGCCGTCTCGGTGGGCGCCAAGGTCCGCCTCGGCGGTAAGGCTCCCGGTGGACCCGGCTGGTTCTACCCCGCCACCATCCTCAGCGAGGTACCCGCGCAGGCCAGGATCCTGCGTGAGGAGGTCTTCGGCCCGGTCGCGCCGATCGTCGGCTTCGCCACCGAGGAGGAGGGCATCGCCGCGGCGAATGACACCGAATTCGGTCTGGTCAGCTATGTCTACACCCGTGACCTGGACCGCGCGCTGCGCGTCGCCGAGGGACTGGAATCCGGCATGGTCGGCGTCAACCGCGGCGTAATCTCCGACCCCGCAGCGCCTTTCGGCGGCGTCAAGGCCTCCGGCTTCGGCCGGGAGGGCGGCACCGAGGGCATCGAGGAATACCTCTCCACCAAGTACATCGCGCTCAGCTGAGCGGGCGCGCAGACGAAACGACCGCCCCGGGGTGATGAACACCCGGGGCGGCCTTGGGGATGCGGTTGTCGTTCTCTGTGCCGCATGGGTCTAGGGCCGCGTCGAGCGGCCGGCAGGAGAGGGGGCGGTCAGTGACCGAGGCGGCCGCGGCCGAGGCGCAGCAGGAGCATCGCGAGCGTGTGGCCTTCCTGACCCAGTTCGCTGAATCGCTCCAGCACCTTCATCTCGCGGTTGTGCACGAGGCGGGGCCCGCCAGAGGCCATTCGGGTACGACCGATGATCCGGGAGATCTCCGTGCGGCGCTTGATGGCGGCGAGGATCTCGGCATCGAGGCGGTCGATCTCCTTACGGAGCTTGTCGATCTCCGCGTCGCTCTGCGGCAACGCCGAATCGGACCCGGTCGTCGTGGCGGGGGTGCTCATCATTCATCTCCTCGTGTCAGAACATGGATCGGCGGGTGAGCCCGGCTCGTTACCGATCGGTTCTTTCACCGTGAAACAGACCTGGTAGGGCCATCGAATTGTCCCCCAGGATGGTGCGCTCAGATAGAGGGGCCGCGATCACGATATCCGGTCGTTAACCGAAACGGATGTATCGCGCGGGCACTCATCATGTCGCCAGTCTGCCACGGGTCAGTAGGTATGCAAAACATTTCGTTTTGTGAATCTGCTGAGAAGGCGGACCCGGTTTCCGCGCGGCGCCCACTTGGGCGAGTTCGCCCCGCGTTCACCGGAGCGGTGCCGATCTGTCATGCAGACTACCCGGGGCTTCAACTCTGTCGGTGCGCGCCGGTAGCGTGGATGGGCGATGGACATCACGGTGGCTCCCAAGACGCAGGCCGGTCGCGCCCTGCAGCCGGATTCGACGCAAAAACCGCAGGTCACCGGTGGTAACGCCGATGCAGCGGGTCAGCCTGTGGAGGAGGTGCGTACGGTGCGGGAACCCCGGCGGGCCGCTGTCCCCGAGCCGCCACCGTCCGCCACCGAGCTCGAGCAACGGCGTGTCGAACGGGAGCGTCGGCGTGCCGCGGAAGCCGAGCAACTACTCGACGGCCTGAACCCGCAGCAGCGCGCCGCCGTTGTGCACAGTGGCGCACCGCTGCTCATCGTGGCCGGCGCGGGTTCCGGCAAGACCGCGGTGCTCACCCGCCGTATCGCCTACCTGCTCGCCGCGCGCGGGGTGACCCCGGGCCAGATTCTCGCGATCACCTTCACCAACAAGGCTGCTGCGGAGATGCGGGAGCGGGTGAGCGGACTGGTCGGTCCGCGGGCGAACAACATGTGGGTATCCACGTTCCACTCCAGTTGTGTGCGCATCCTGCGCATGCAAGCCGCGCTGTTGCCGGGCCTGAATTCGAATTTCTCCATCTACGATGCCGATGATTCGCGGCGACTGCTCACGATGATCAGTCGCGACCTGGACATCGACACGAAGAAATACACCGCGCGGCTCCTCTCGACCGCGATCTCGAATCTGAAGAACGAGCTGATCGGGCCGCAACAGGCGGTCGCGGATGCCGAGTCCGATGACACCGAACTGCCGGGCCTGGTGGCTCGCGTCTACACCGAATATCAGCGGCGGTTGCGCGCGGCGAACGCGCTGGACTTCGACGATCTGATCGGCGAGACGGTGGCGCTGCTGCAACATCATCCGCAGGTCGCCGAGTACTACCGGCGCCGGTTCCGGCACGTGCTGGTCGACGAATACCAGGACACCAACCACGCGCAGTACGTGCTGGTGCGTGAGCTGGTCGGTCATCATCGGGAAGAGCAGACCGAGGATCAGGCGCCGCCGAGCGAGCTGTGCGTGGTCGGTGACGCGGATCAGTCCATCTACGCCTTCCGTGGCGCGACCATCCGCAATATCGAGGAGTTCGAGCGCGACTTCCCGGACGCGGAAACCATTCTGCTGGAACAGAACTACCGCTCCACCCAGCACATCCTGTCCGCCGCCAACGCGGTGATCTCGCGCAACGAGAACCGGCGGGACAAGAAGCTGTGGACCGATTCCGGCGAGGGCGATCTGATCACCGGCTACGTCGCCGACAACGAGCACGACGAGGCCGCGTTCGTGGCACGCGAGATCGACAAGCTGGTCGATCAGGGCGAGGCCAACTACGGCGACGTCGCGGTGTTCTACCGGACCAACAACAACTCGCGCGCGCTGGAAGAGATCTTCATCCGGATGGGGCTGCCGTACAAGGTGGTCGGCGGCGTCCGGTTCTACGAGCGCAAGGAGGTGCGCGACATCGTCGCCTACCTGCGGGTGCTGGAGAACCCCGAGGACGCGGTCAGCGTGCGCCGGATCCTGAACACGCCGCGCCGCGGCATCGGCGACCGCGCCGAGGCGTGTGTGGCGGTGCACGCCGAGCAGCGGGGGATCGGTTTCGCCGCGGCGCTGCGGGACGCGGCCGACGGCAAGGTCGCGCTGCTGAATACCCGGGCGCAGCGGCAGATCGCCGGCTTCCTCGACCTGCTGGACGAGATCAGGGCGGCGGGCGTGCAGGAGAACCTGGACTTCCCGGACGTCGGCAATGTGGTCGACGCGGTGCTGGAGCGCACCGGATACCGGGCCGAGCTGGAGGCGTCCGACGACCCGCAGGACGGCGCGCGCCTGGACAACCTGAACGAACTGGTCAGCGTCGCAAGGGAATTCAGTTCCGAGGCGCACAACAACGCGGAGGCGGCCAGGGAAGAGGGCCTGGTGCCGGAGGCGGCCGAGGGCGAGCCGGACCCCGGCTCGCTCGCCGCGTTCCTGGAGCGGGTCTCGCTGGTGGCCGACACCGATCAGATCCCGGACGAGGGCACCGGTGTGGTGACCATGATGACCCTGCACACCGCCAAGGGGCTGGAGTTCCCGGTCGTGTTCGTCACCGGCTGGGAGGACGGACAGTTCCCGCACATGCGCGCGCTCGGCGATCCGACCGAGCTGGCCGAGGAACGCCGGCTCGCCTACGTCGGCATCACCCGGGCCAGGAAGCGGCTGTACCTGACCCGCGCGGTGGTGCGATCCGGCTGGGGGCAGCCGGTGTCGAATCCGGAATCCCGCTTCCTGCAAGAGATTCCGGATCACCTGATCGACTGGCGGCGACTGGAGCCGGCCGGTTCCGCGGCGACCCGCGGCATTCGCCGGCGCGGTGACGACGACCGGATGGAACGTGATTGGACCCGCGGTGACGGGTGGTCCGAGCAGCGGCCGGGCATTCGCAGCGAGCGCGGGCGTCGCCCGGCGCCCGGTAGCGCCCCCGCCCGGAACAACGCCAATCTCGTTCTCGCCGTAGGCGATCGGGTGAGCGACGACAAATACGGCCTCGGCAAGGTAGTCGCCGCCGAGGGATTCGGCCCCCTGGCCACGGTCACCATCGATTTCGGCAGCGCAGGCAAGATCCGCCTGATCCCGCAATACAGCAGAACATTGGTGAAGCTGTAAGCGCCCGAAGTAGCCCGGGCACTCCCCATCGAGTCGAGTCAAATGGTCGCGAGATGATCTTCCAAAGCGACCTTTTGACTCGACTCAACCAGGCCAACAACCTTTTGACTCGGCTCGATGAAGAAAGTCTCGAGAACAGCACCACAGCCAGTCCCCACGCCGACAACCCTCGCCTCCGCCGACTCAAGCCGCGGGAGAGCAGGTCGGGGACTCCACCTGACGTGCTCAGCACTATCCGGGCATCCCATCAGCCAGGCCACAAACCCGCAGACCGGTTACCCGGGACGTCTCTCAGTGCACGCACCGAAACGGGGACACCGTCCAAACCCCGAAGGGTGTGCACCTACACCGTGAGGACCTCCCGGCTCGTCCCCTGTGCACTTCTCCAGTGAAGCTGAAGACCTACACAGGTTTTCACCGGAGTAGTGCTGAGCACGTCGCCTGCCGTACCCGGCTTTAGGCGCATGTCAGGATGCGCGGCCCCGGGTTCCAGCGTGGTCATCTGGCTGTGGTTGCGTCACGAAATTCTTTGAAGGGCTGACCTGGTGATCGAAAGCTGAAGGCCTCCAAGGGTTTTGCCTGGGTAGTGCTGGGTGCGTTGTCTGCCGTTCCCGGCTTACCTCCGCAACGAAAGGTGCGCGACCTCGGGTTCCAACGTATCCATCTGCTGGGGTGGGGTTGTCGAGGTTCTTCACACATCTGCTTCGTCCTTCGCATACCTGTTGTTGGGTTGAGGGGTATGTGAAGGGTGAAGCAGGTGGGCGAGGTCGACCCTATCTGTCGCTTGGTCTGCGGGGCGGCGGGTTTCGTCAAGACTTCGCAGGGCGGACGGTGGTGGAACTGTTTGGTCAGTGACTTCGCCAGCCCGTCTGGCTCGAGATCCGCACTGTCTCTCGGGGGTTCGCACTGCTCTGGGCATGGGTCTCGTCGCGGAGCTGAGAGGGTGCAGATTTGGTGTTCAGCGGGGCAGGAGGTTGGTCAGGGCCTCGTCCAGGGTGGGGTAGCGGAAGGTGAAGTTGCTCTCCCGCAACACCGTCGAGGTGGCGTGGCGGCCGGTGAGGCCGAGGGCCGGGTCGGTGCGGAGGAAGACGGCGCCGATCTTCAGAATCGCCGTCGGGGTCGGCGGGGCTGCCGGGCGGTGCAGGTGCCTGCGCAGCGCGGCCATCAGTTCCCGGTTGCGGACCGGGAAGTCGGTGGCGGCCACCAGGATTCCGTTCGGTAGCGTGACCTGTGGGTCGAGGCCGAGGGCGGCGCGGACGATGGCCAGCCAGTCTTCGACGTGAATCCAGCTGAACCATTGGTCGCCGGGGCCGACGCGGCCGCCGAGACCCGCTTTGGTCAACTGGCTCAGGCGTTTCAGTGCGGGGGCCTGCGGATCCAGCACGATCGAGGTGCGCAGTATGGTCGAGTGGGCGGCGTTGGCGCCGTCGAACGCCCGCTCCCACGGCTCGGCCACGCCGGTCATCTGGGGCAGGCCCACCGGTAGCGGAGTTGTTTCCGTGCAGCGGGTTTCGCCTGCATCCGACCAGATCGCCGTGGTGCTGGCCTGCACCCAGTAGTCGATGGGGTGGTCGAGAGCGGCGGCAGCGTCGACCAGTGCGCGAGTGGAATCGACTCGGCTGCTGCGCAATTGGTCGACATTGCGTTTGCTGGGGCGGCAGTCGACCAGTTTCCCGGCCAGGTTGACGATCGCCGTAGGTCCCGGATTGTGCAGTGCGGCAACCCAATTGCCTACCGATCTGCCGTCCCATTCGACCTGGTCGAATGGCAGTCCGGGATCGCGCCGCCGGGTGAGGATGCGCACCCGATGACCGCGGCAGGTCAGATCGGCGGCAATGTGCCTGCCCAATGCGCCTGTCCCACCGGCGATTACGACGGTGAGTGCGGTCTTCGCCGGTTCGATACCGGCAAGCTTCGCCAGCCGGGCGAAGCAGACGCGTGTCTCGTGCTCCAGTAGCGACCCGACCACCATCCTGGCGATCGCTGCCGACGGCCCGCTGAAGGTGAGCGTCTGGGTGATCTCGGTACCGCCGTCACGCGGTGTCAACGTCCAGGTCAGCCGCATCCGCCCGGCCGGTTCCGGTTGTTCGATGCTCAGTTCCCGCCCGGGTATCAGCGTGCTGATGACGAACGGCGGCGCCGTGCGTCCGTGCGCTGTCTCGTAGACCCGCCCCCTAGGCAGGTAGTCACCCGTTGTGCCCACCGCGACCGGACCGTGCAGCTGTACCGAGGTGACGCCCGGATTCCATTCCGGCCACCGTGTCGGATCCCCCAGCACCCCCCACACGAGTTCCGCTGGAAGCGCAATGAACTGGGTGTACATCGTTGTACGTGCCATAACCCAAACGCTAGCCCCGACCAGCCCCGAGTAACACGTGCGCATCGTCACCCCCTGATGACGCTAGGCCAACCAGATCTGCGAGCTGCGATCAGGCCTGCCGCTTCACATTGCCACGAGGTGCCCGCTTACAGGCGTGCTTGTTCACACAGCCCCTTGACCTGCCACACACCCGGCAGCAACCCGATTCCTCTGTGAAGAAGCAACCAGATCTGCGAAGCCAAGCCCGCACGCCCGACAGCAGCCCGACTGCCTTGTGTGATGCCCCGACCCCGTCTGCGCACAAGCCGCAGGAGGTCATTCCGCCTAACTTCCCCGCAGGAAGGCTGCAGACGAACTCAGTCGCGCTGCGAGCCGAGGCTGATGCCACGGGTGGCGAGCCAGGGCAGGGGGTCGATCTTGTCTGTGCCGTTCAGCCAGACCTCGAAGTGGCAGTGCGGCCCGGTGGAGAAGCCGCGGTTGCCGATCGTGGCGATCTGGTCGCCGGCCATGACCCGCTGGCCCTGCGACACCGTGGCGGTGTCGATGTGGCCGTAGATGGTGACGGTGCCGTCGTCGTGCAGCAGCCGGACCCACATACCGAAGCCCGCGGCGGGGCCGGCCTCGATCACGGTGCCGTCGGCGACCGCGACGATCGGGGTGCCGATGGGGCCCGCGATGTCGACGCCGAGGTGCTGCACGCCCCAGCGGGCGCCGTAGCCGGAGGTGAAGGTGCCCGCGGCGAACTTGGTGAACAGCGGGCGCAGCTTCGCGGCTTCTTGAGCGGCCAAGTCTTCGGCGTACTTCTGGCCTTTTTGCAGGATGTCGTTGAAGGCGCCGGGGTTGAGCGCGCCCGAAACGTTGAGCACCTGCGGCGATTCCGACGAGGCGCTCGGATCGGCCACGCTGACGGACTGCGCGGCGATCTCGTGGATCTGCCCGGCGGCCTCGTAGTCGACGGCCTGCGACGGCTGCTCGGGCGAGGCGAACGCGGCCTGTCCGGCGGCGACCACCGCACCGGCGGCGACCGCGGCGACCGCGGCGCGGCCCTTGAGGGCGGCCGGCGGGGCGGGAAGCCGGTGTGCGCCACCGCGTTTAGCGGTGCGCCGGCCGGGAATGACGGTGGGGGTGGCCGGGCGTTCCGCCTCGATGTCGGGCGCCCAGGACTCTTCCGGTGCCCAGCAGCCGGTGTCCTGCGCCTGATAGGTGTTCTGCGCCTGATATTCGGGCTCGTTCCAGGCCTCACCGGCGTTCCAGGCGCCGCCGTCGGACCAGGAGTCCTGCGGGGCGGCCCACGAGTCCTGCGCCGACCAGGAGTCGCCGTAGCCGGAACCGGCGTGGAAGTTGTAGTCGTCCTGCGGCGCGGGGGTGCCGTAATCGGCGTGCGGCGCGGCGCTGTAGTCGTCCTGCGGCCGGGCGGGCGCGGCGTTGTACAGCGAGTTCCGTTGCCGGTCCACCGAGGGACCGGCCGACCGGCCGTGCGAAGCCTGCGCGCCGAACGCGTCGTCATCGTTGCGATAACGATGTCCGGACTGAGCGCGATGTTCGGGAACAAGGGCGGAGCGATAGTTCATCGGCGGTGCCACATCGTGAAGCGGAAGGTGTTCGCGGAGCCGAACGGCCAGCTGATCAGCGGCGTCGACGAGTCGTCTGCGGAACGGCTCTCCATCTGCGGAGTGCTGTGCTGCGTCAAGCTTGCCGTCCTCCTAGTCGTGACCGTGCTGTGACATCGACCGCAATGACGGTAACGAAACGATTGCAGGGTCCGCAAGCGCTGCGGCCCATCTGTCCGAACATGTGAGATTGATCACGGTAACACCACGGAATATCTATCTGTGCATTGGGCAAGCGAGGCGGGCGGATCCACGACGCCTCGTAGTAGATCTGGCCGTGTTCGTGGGTTCTGAGGCCCTACCTGGTGAGGCGTCGACAACCTACTGATGAGTAGCGTTGGCCAGCGGTTTTGCCCCCGCGCGTATCGGCCCGTGACCTGCGCCACTTAGGATGAACGTGGCCGATTGGCCGTCCATGTGACTGATTAGAGTCCGACCCGACCCGCTTCCGACGTCGGGCCGCCAACAAAGACGTTGTCATCACAACGCAGACGAGACGGTGAGTACATGGATCTCTTCGAATATCAGGCGAAGGAGCTCTTCGTTAAGCACGGAGTGCCTTCGTCCGAGGGCCGCGTCACGGACACGGCCGAGGACGCCCGCGCCATCGCGGAGGAAATCGGCAAGCCGGTGATGGTCAAGGCTCAGGTCAAGGCCGGTGGCCGCGGCAAGGCCGGTGGCGTCAAGTACGCCGCCACCCCGGACGACGCGTTCACGCACGCGCAGAACATCCTCGGCCTGGATATCAAGGGCCACATCACCAAGAAGATCCTTGTCGCCGAAGCCAAGGACATCGCGGAGGAGTACTACATCTCCTTCCTGCTCGACCGGTCCAACCGCACCTACCTGGCCATGTGCTCGGTCGAAGGCGGCATGGAGATCGAAGAGGTCGCCGCGACCAAGCCGGAGCGCCTGGCCAAGGTCGCCGTGGACGCGGTCAAGGGTGTCGATCTCGCGTTCGCCCGCTCGATCGCCGAGCAGGGCCACCTCCCCGCCGACGTGCTCGACGCCGCGGCCGTGACCATCCAGAAGCTGTGGGAGGTGTTCGTCAAGGAGGACGCCACCCTGGTGGAGGTCAACCCGCTGGTGCGCACCCCGCAGGACGAGATCCTCGCCCTCGACGGCAAGGTCACCCTGGACGAGAACGCCGAGTTCCGGCACCCGGATCACGAGGCCTTCGCGGACAAGGACGCGACCGATCCGCTGGAGCTCAAGGCCAAGGAGAACGACCTCAACTACGTCAAGCTCGACGGTGAGGTCGGCATCATCGGCAACGGCGCCGGTCTGGTCATGTCGACCCTGGACGTGGTCGCCTACGCGGGCGAGAACCACAACGGCGTCAAGCCGGCCAACTTCCTCGACATCGGCGGTGGCGCCTCGGCCGAGGTGATGGCCGCCGGCCTCGACGTCATCCTGGGCGACTCGCAGGTCAAGAGCGTGTTCGTGAACGTCTTCGGTGGCATCACCGCCTGTGACGCGGTCGCCAACGGCATCGTCAAGGCGCTGGAGATCCTCGGCGCCGAGGCGAACAAGCCGCTGGTCGTCCGTCTCGACGGCAACAAGGTGGACGAGGGTCGCCAGATTCTCGTCGATGCCGCGCACCCGCTGATCACGCTTGCGCAGACAATGGACGAAGGCGCCGACAAGGCCGCCGAACTGGCAGCGGCCAAGTAAGGAACCCGGAAATGTCTATCTTCCTCAACAAGGATTCGAAGGTCATCGTCCAGGGCATCACCGGCGGCGAGGGCACCAAGCACACCGCGCTGATGCTGAAGGCCGGCACCCAGGTCGTCGGTGGCGTCAACGCGCGCAAGGCGGGCACCACCGTCGCGCACACCGACAAGGACGGCAACGCGGTCGAGCTGCCGGTCTACGGCACCGTCGCCGAGGCGATCAAGGAGACCGGCGCCGACGTCTCCATCGCGTTCGTGCCGCCGAAGTTCGCCAAGGACGCCATCATCGAGGCGATCGACGCGGAGATCCCGCTGCTCGTCGTCATCACCGAGGGCATCCCGGTGCAGGACACCGCGTACGCGTGGGCCTACAACGTGGAGAAGGGCAACAAGACCCGGATCATCGGCCCGAACTGCCCCGGCATCATCACCCCCGGCGAGGCGCTGGTCGGCATCACCCCGGCCAACATCACCGGCAAGGGCCCGGTCGGCCTGGTCTCCAAGTCCGGCACCCTGACCTACCAGATGATGTACGAACTGCGTGACTTCGGCTTCTCCACCGCCATCGGCATCGGCGGCGACCCGGTCATCGGCACCACCCACATCGACGCCATCGAGGCGTTCGAGAAGGACCCGGAGACCAAGCTGATCGTGATGATCGGCGAGATCGGCGGCGACGCCGAGGAGCGGGCCGCGGCCTACATCAAGGCCAACGTCACCAAGCCGGTCGTCGGCTACGTCGCGGGCTTCACCGCGCCCGAGGGCAAGACCATGGGCCACGCCGGCGCCATCGTCTCCGGCTCGGCGGGCACCGCCCAGGCGAAGAAGGACGCGCTGGAGGCGGCGGGCGTGAAGGTCGGCAAGACGCCGTCCGAGACCGCCGCGCTGGCTCGCGAGATCCTGGAGAAGGCAAGCGTCACCGCCTGATCCGCCATTGACCGAGGCCGCTTTCCGAGTCGGGAGGCGGCCTTCGTCATGTCGAAACGAAGGCCGCCCCTGGTTCGAGGAGGCGGCCTTCGTCATGTGTGGTGGCGGGCTCAGCCAGGGCAGAAGCCGAGCGTCCTGACCAACCACTCGCAGAACTGTTCCATCGGACTCATGGTCGACACCTCCATTTCGTCTCCCGCTATGGATACGAGCCGGCTCGCCGTCTGGTTCACCGCGGCCGCATCGGTATTCGAGGAGACGCGGACGTACCGGACAGGGCATGCTTAGCGCGTGGATGTGCTGGTGTTGGGTCCAGTGCAGGCGTGGGCCGACGGTGTCGCGGTGACCGTCGATCGGCCGCTGGAACGGGCAGTATTGGTGCGGTTGGCCTTGGCGAACCGGGTACCGGTGCCGGATGGACGACTGGCCGAGGATTTGTGGGGGGCCGAGGTCGAGCGGCCGGTGCAGCGGTTGCGCGTGGTGGTGTCGCGCCTGCGGGCCGCGCTCGGGCCGTTGGCGGACGTCATCGGCCGGACGCCCGCGGGTTATCAGGCGACCGTGTCGGCGGCGGATCTGCTGGCCGCGGAGGCGGCGGCGCAGCGGTTGCATACCGCGCGGCGCGGCGGGGACCACGCCGCCGTCGCGGCGGCGGCCAGGGAGGCGCTCGCGCTGTGGCGCGGCCACGCGCTGGCCGACCTGCGGACGATTCCGTTCGCGGCGGCCGAGGGTGAGCGGCTCGATGATTGGCGGCTTTCGCTGACCGTCGCGGGGCTGGAGGCGAACCTCGAACTCGGCGCGGCCGGTGAGGTGGTGACCGAGCTGACCGGGCTGGTCGCGCGGCATCCGTTGCATGAGCCGTTGTCGTGTCTGCTGGCGTTGGCGTTGTATCGGACCGGGCGCCAGGCCGACGCGCTGGAGCGGCTGGCCCGGCTGCGGCGAGCGTTGTCCGAGGAATTGGGGGTCGATCCCGCGCCGGACACCAGCGCGTTGGAACTGCGCATCCTGGACCACGATCCGGCGTTGCGGGCCTCGGTCCCGCGGGTTGTGGCGGAGCGGGCGAAGCCGGCGGCGGCGTCGGTCGAACCGGAACCGCAGTCTCGCCCCGCGCCGCAGGTGTCGGCCCCGATGACCAGCTTCGTCGGCCGGGGCCGCGAATTCGCCACGCTGACAACACGTCTCGCCGCGCCCGGCCTGACCACGGTGGTCGGCGTCGCGGGCAGCGGAAAGTCGCGCCTGGCCGCCGAACTCGCCCGATCGATCGGGCAGTCCGGCCGCCCGGCCGTGCTCGTCGAACTCGCGCCGCTCGGTCGGGCCGAAGACGTATTGCCCGCGGTGGCCGCCGCGCTGGAAGCGGGCGGGTCGGCCGCCGCCGGCTCGATCGATCCGAACGGCCCGCTCCCCGGGATCATCGCCGCCCTCGCCGGCGGCGATGATCGCGAGCGCCCGCTGCTGGTGCTCGACAACGCCGAGCATCTGCTCGGACCGGTCACCGAATTGGTCACGGCCGCAGAAGGTTTCAGCGTTCTCGTCACCTCGCAACAGCCGCTCGGCGTGCCGGGGGAGTCGGTGTATCCGCTCGGCCCGCTGGATCGCAGTGTGGGCGTCGCGCTGTTCATCGAACGAGCCGGCCTGCACGGGCTGGTGACGGCGGCGGAGCGCGACGAGCTGGTCGCGATCTGCGCGGCGGTGGACTGGCTGCCGCTGGGCATCGAGCTGGCCGCCGGTCTCACCAGAACATTGACGATTTCCCAACTCGCCCAACGGATCGACGACCGGGTCCGGCTGCTCGTCGGCGGCGCGCGCGGCGCGGCAGGCGGGCGGCACACCAGTCTGCGGGTCGCACTCGACTGGAGTTACGAACTGCTCGCCGAGCGGGAGCGGGCGGTCTTGCGCAGGCTCGGCGTGTTCGCCGGCGGGTGCACCCTGGAGGCCGCCGAGGCGGTGGTGCCGGACGGCGAGCTGGAGCGCGGCGACGTCGCGCCGGCCATGGCGGATCTGGTGAATCGCAACCTCGTCACGGTGCAGACCGACGGCGCGACAAGACGTTTCACGTTGCTGGAGACGGTCCGGGACTACGCGCTGGCCCGGCTGTCGGAGGCGGACGAGATCGAGCAGCTGCGCGCTCGGCACCTGCTGTGGTGTCTGGACCTGGTGCGCACGATCGGGGCGCCGGATGATTTCGCCGCGGCCGAATCGGTGGCGGCGGTGTTCGCGGAATGGCCGAACATCCTGGCCGCCCTGGAGCGCGCCCCCGGAACACCAAGAGCCACAGATGGTTTGCGGCTCGCGGTGGAGATGCACGTGCCCTGGCTCGCCAGAGCCTGGTTCCGCGAGGCGCAACGGCACTACGCCGCGCTCACCGACGCGGCCGACATCGCCGCGCATGAACTCGCCCAGGCCTTGAGCCACTACGGTTTTCACACCCTGATGACCGGCGATCTCGAATCCGCGGCCGTCCAGCTGGCCAAGGCGGGCGAATTGGCCGCCCCACTCGACGATCCGGAACTCGCGCAGACAGTCCGCTACTACCAGGGCATCGTCGACATCGAACGGTGCAGGCTGCCGGAGGCCGTCGCCCGGCTGCGCGAGGGGGAGCGGCTTGCCGTGCGCGAGACCCAGGGCTCGTCCTTCGCCGACGCACTCGGCACGGCACTGCTGTATTCGGGCGACCCGGCCGAGGCCCTCGCCGCCTACACCCGATCCAGCAAGGTCGACGCGGCTCACGAAGACGAGCACGGCCTCTCCCGCGGGCTGAGCAATCAGGCCAAGGCGCTGCTCGGTCTCGGCCGGGTCGAGGAGGCCCTGGCCGCCGCCGAGGAATCCGACCGCTACGCCCGTCGCCTGGACGATCGGCAGATCCTGCCGCTCAACGACCTCACGCGCGCCGCCGCCGCATTGACCGCGGGCAGTCTCGATGCCGCCGAGTCGTACTGCCGCGCCGCCCTCGCGCACGAGGAGGACGCGACCGGCCTGGCCCGCATCGACCTGGCCGATGTGCTGCTCGCGCAGGGCGATACCGCGGCGGCCAGGCAACTGCTCGACGAGTTCTTCGCGGCCGCGCCCGGCGGCGTGCCGCTGCTGGCCGCCCGCGCGATCTCGGTCACGCTGCTGCGCGCGGAGGGCGACGACGCGGGCGCGCGGGCGCTGCTCGAACAGGTCCGCGCCGAGTTCGCCGCGGCCGGATTCGGCTGGCAGCGCTACACGGATCGGCTGGTCGACCCCGGCCTTCCGGCGTGAGACGCGGATGAAACCGCGCTGAGACGGCCGCCCTGGAGTCTGGTTTTCGCAACGCACCACACCAGAGCAGAAAGCGAAGACCATGACCTCCACCCGCATCGCTGCCGTTCGCGGCGCTACGGCCGCCGCATTGATCGTCGCGGGCCTGTTCGGCACCGGCACTCCCGCGTTCGCGGGTCCGTTCGACAGCGGCTCCGCGATCCCGTCCGCACCCGGCGCCCGCGGGCCCTTCGAGTACGAGTACCAGTGCCTGGCCCGCGGGAACGAGGGCGTCGAGCACGGCGAATGGCCCGACTACGACTGCGTGGGCAGCTACGGCGCCTGGCAGCTCATCCCCCGATACTGATCCGCCCACCACAGAAGGACGAACCATGATGACCAGCACCCGCATCGCCGCGATCGCCGCGGTCACCTTCCTCGGCTTCCTCGGCGCCGGACTCGCCGACAGCGTCGCCTCGGCCGACCCGGCGCCCGGTCGCCTCGGCCCGTACGAGGCGCTCTACACCTGCGAGCGGGAAGGCAATATCGGCATGGAGAACGGTGAATGGGCCGACTACACCTGCGAGGGCGCCCCGGGTTCGTGGCTCATCGTGCCGCGGTACTGATCCGCCCGGTCCAGGCCCGGAGTCCCCGCAACCGCGTGGCTCCGGGCCGAATGCATTCCGGGGAAAGCCCTTCCGAATGGAGGTGCTAGCTGTCGGCAAACCCCCCGCGACCTGGTATGGAAGGGCTGATAAGGCGCTGAGAGGGTCTGGTTGAGGGTGACCTGGACCGATGCGTGCAGTAGCGTCAGGTGCAGATCCAGCAGTTGAAGACCACGTATGACTCGACCTAGGAGACGACGACATGTCATACCCGTCCGGGGGCTCCGGGTACAACACACCCGCGCCCTCCACCTCATCCAGCCAACCTTCGACGGCGGGTGGCGCCAGTTCCGGTGCGAGCGCGACCGGTGCCGAGGCCAAGGGGCTGCCGTTCTTCCTGGTGGTCGGTGTCGCGGCGCTCGGCGTGATCAACTTCCTGCTCGGTTTCCTGCCCTACGTCGGCACCAAGGCGGTCGATTTCGGCGGCGCCCGGGTGGCCAGTAGCGAGACCGCGAGCCTGTTCGAGGCCGGCGGCGCGGCGTTGCTCGGCATCCTGCTGCTCGGCGGGCTGCTCGCCGGCCTGTCGGTGCTGCCCAAGCAGAGCTGGACGGGCGCGGCCGCCGCGGCCTCGGTCGCGGGCTTCCTCGCGCTGCTGCTGCACTCCTTCACGCTTTCCGACGGCATCGAGCTGAAGTGGGGCGCTTACGTCCTGCTGGTGCTGTCCTTCGCGCAGGCCGTGGTCGCGGTGGGCGCGGTGCTGTTCGAGGCCGGCCTGATCAAGGCGCCCGCGCCGCGACCGGCCGCCGCGCCGGCCGCGTTCGGTCAGGGCGGCGGCTATGGCCAGCAGCAACCGGGGGCGTTCGGTCAGAGCCAGCAGGGTTACGGTCAGCAGCCGGGCTACGGCCAGGCACAGCCGGGTCAGCAGGCCTACGGCCAGCAGTCGCCGTACGGTCAGCAGCCCGGTTACGGTGCGGGTCAGCAGGGTTCGCCGTACGGCCAGAGCCAGCCGAGCCAGCCCGCGTACGGCCAGCAGGGCCAGGCCTACGGGCAGCCCGCCTACGGCCAGCAGCCGCCGACCACCGCTTTCGGTGGGGCACAGCAGGCTTCGCCGTACGGTTCGCCGGGTGCCGCGCAGCCGCGTCCGGACGAGGGCGCCACCCAGCACTTCGGTTCCGCGCAGCAGCCGGCCCAGCAGTCGCCGTACGGTTCGTCGAACTACGCGCAGCCGGGCCAGCAGCCCGCGCAGCCGGGCCAGCCGTTCGGCGGCGAGCAGGCGGGCGACCCCGCCAACGACGCGACCCAGGCGTTCCGTCCGTCCGACGACAACAAGTAGCTCTCCTTCCCCCGGCGCGGTTCATGCGGCGCGCCTGACCCGCTCGCGCCGGGGGAGCTGCCACGCTGAATCGTCATGAGTGAGCGTCAGCGAGTGAGTCAGGGATGCCGCGCGCCCGAGCGCACGCCGGCGCCGAGCGTCAGCGAGGCGCGGTCGTGAACTCCGCTCGAAACTCACTCGCGCGCCGGACAGATGGATCTCGCACTGTGCCCGAGCCGCACCCCGAGCCCGAAGGGGCCGGGTTTCTCTCGTTGACGCCGGAGCGCGCCAGGGTCCTCGTCCTGGTCGCCGGTCGTCCGACCACCTACGCACTGACCGCGATCATCGTGCTCGTGCTCGCGACGCTGCTCACCTCGGGCAGCAACCTGGCCGGCACCTCCGGCGCGATCGCCGCGGGATGGCTTGGCGCGCACCAGGTTCCGCTGGTGATCGGCAAGACCTCGCTCGGCCTGCTCCCGCTGCTGCCCACCGCGCTGCTGGTCTGGCTGGCCGGCCGGGAATGCGCCCGCGCCGTCGAACCCGATTGCACGCGCGCCGATCTCGGCTGGATCGTCGGCGCCGCGCTGGCCGGTCCGCTGCTGATCACGGCCATCTGCCTCGCGGTCGCCGAGGACGCGTCCGGCGTCGTCGCGCTGCAACCGCCGAACACGCTCGCCGCGTTCGCCTGGGTGGCCGGGCTGTATCTGCTCGCGGCCCTCGGCGGTATCGCGACCAGGACCCGGCGCGAGGTGTTCGAGCTGCTGCGCCTGCCCGAGTGGGCGATCTCCGGCATGTACGCCGCGGGCCGGGCGATGCTGCGCCTGCTCGGCTGCGCCACCGCGCTCATCGTGCTCTCATTCCTGTTGCACATCCCTAGGATCGGCGACACATACCACAGCGGGGGCAACGCCGCCGGGGTGATCGGACTGACCCTGCTCTCGCTGGCCTACCTGCCGAATCTCGTGGTGTTGGCGGTGGGCGTGCTGGTCGGTTCCAGCGCGCAGATCGGGGTCGCGTCGTTCGGCGTGTTTTCCGTTGTCGGCGGGCCGATTCCGGCCGTGCCGCTGCTGGCCGCGGTGCCGACCGGACCGGCCGCGGGCTGGTGGCCGGTGCTGCTGCTGGTCCCGGCCGCGATCGGCGTGCTGGGCGGACTCGACCTGGCGCGCGGCTCGACCGACCGGATCGGCGCGCCCTGGGCGACGCTGTGCTCGGCCGGTCTGGCGGCCGCCGGGCTGTCGCTGCTCGCCGTGATCGCGGGCGGTGACCTGGGCACGTTCGGGCGGATCGGGCTCGACCTGCCGATCTTCCTGCTGCTCACCTTCGTCTGGCTGGCCGTCCCCGGTTACGCCGGTCTCGCGTTCGCGCGCTGGTTCCTCGTCCCGGTCGGCGCGCCGCCCGGCGACTACGCCGATCCGTACGACGAAGACAACTACTACGACGACGATTACGCGGACGACGACTACTACGCCGACGACGATTACGCGGACAACCGCGACTACTTCGAGGACGACTACGCCGACTACGACGGCCCGGACCTGGAAGTCGCGCTGGACGGCGAACTCGTGGAGGAACAGACCTCGATCGTCACCGTGCGCGCGGCCCACCCGACTACCACACCCGACATCGTCGATGCCGAGGTGGTCGAGGCGGACCTGCCGGAAAGTGACCGGGTCGACGGTCGTTAGGCTCTAACCCGGCGGAGCTCTTCCGTCCGCCATCCGATCGACTCGCAGGAGTAGAGCCCTGAGCTTGCCCACCCCGCCGGCTTCGTCGTCCGCCGACGCCCCGTCGCCCTCGTGGACCCCCGCCGCGGCCCCGGCGACCGTGGTCGTGCTCGCCTCGGGCACCGGCTCACTGTTGCGCGCGCTGCTCGACGCGGCGGCCGGCGACGGCTTCCCGGCGAAGATCGTCGCCGTCGGCGTCGACCGGAACTGCGCGGCCACCGGGCACGCGGACGCCGCGGGCGTCGCGCACTTCAAGGTGGCGCTGAACGACTTTCCCGATCGGGCCGCCTGGGATGCCGCGCTGACCGACGCGGTCGCCGGCTTCGCACCCGATCTCGTGGTCTCCGCCGGGTTCATGAAGATCCTCGGCCCCGCGTTCCTCGACCGGTTCGGCGGCCGGATCATCAACACCCACCCCGCGCTGCTGCCCGCCTTTCCCGGCGCGCACGGGGTGCGCGACGCGCTCGCCTACGGGGTGCGGGTCACCGGCTCGACCGTGCACCTGGTCGACGCGGGCGTCGACACCGGGCCGATTCTCGCGCAGGAGGCGGTGCCGGTGCTGCCCGACGACGACGAGGCCGGCCTGCACGAACGCATCAAGGCGGTGGAACGGCGGCTGCTCGCGGAGGTGGTCGCCGCCGTCGCCACGCGGGGCATTGTTTCCGACGGACGAAAGGCAGTTATCCCAGATGAGCGAGTTATCCGGTGAGTGACCGCAAGGACATCAAGCGCGCGCTGGTGAGCGTGTACGACAAGACGGGGCTCATCGAGCTCGCGACCGGTCTGCACGCCGCGGGCATCGAGCTGGTCTCGACCGGTTCGACCGCGGGCAAGATCGCCGAGGCGGGCATCCCGGTGACCAAGGTCGAAGACCTCACCGGTTTCCCGGAGACCCTCGAGGGGCGGGTGAAGACGCTGCACCCGCGGGTGCACGCGGGCATCCTCGCGGACACGCGCAAGCAGCAGCACCTCGACCAGCTGGTCGAGCTGGGTGTCGAGGCGTTCCAGCTGGTGGTGGTGAACCTGTACCCGTTCACCGAGACCGTGGCCAGCGGCGCGAGCCCGGACGAGTGCGTCGAGCAGATCGACATCGGCGGGCCGTCCATGGTGCGGGCCGCGGCGAAGAACCATCCGTCGGTCGCGGTGGTCGTCGACAGCGGCGACTACGACGAGGTGCTGGGCGCGGTGAAGTCCGGCGGCTTCACCCTGGCCGAGCGGACGGCGTTGGCGGCCAAGGCTTTCCAGCACACCGCGAGTTATGACGTAGCGGTCGCGAGCTGGATGACGTCGGTGCTCGCGCCCGGTGTGGCGGCGCCGGCCGAGGAGAGCGGCGTGCAGTTCCCGGCCTGGCTCGGCGGTACCTGGGAGCGTTCCGCGGTGCTGCGGTACGGCGAGAACCCGCATCAGGCGGCCGCGCTGTACACCAACAACGACGGCAGTCTCGGCCTCGCGCAGGCCCGGCAGTTGCACGGCAAGGAAATGTCGTACAACAACTACACCGATGCCGACGCCGCCTGGCGGGCCGCCTACGACCACACCGCGCCGACCGTCGCGATCATCAAGCACGCCAACCCCTGCGGCATCGCGATCGGCGCCGACATCGCCGAGGCACACCGCAAGGCGCACGCCTGCGATCCGGTGAGCGCGTTCGGCGGCGTGATCGCGGCCAATCGTGAGGTCACCGTGGAGCTGGCCGAACAGGTCGCGGAGATCTTCACCGAGGTGATCGTCGCCCCGGCGTTCGCCGATGGTGCGGTGGAAGTGTTGCAGCGCAAGAAGAATGTGCGCATCCTGATCGCCGAGCCGCCGCGGCGCGCGGGCGCCGAGCTGCGTCCGATCAGCGGCGGCGCGCTGCTGCAGCAGCGCGACATCCTCGATGCCGCCGGCGACGATCCGGCCAACTGGACGCTGGCCACCGGCACCGCGGCCGATGCCGAGACCCTCGCCGATCTCGAATTCGCTTGGCGCGCTTGCCGGGCGGTGAAGTCCAACGCGATCCTGCTCGCGCACGACGGCGCCTCGGTCGGCGTCGGCATGGGCCAGGTCAACCGGGTGGACGCGGTGCAGCTCGCCGTGCAGCGCGCCGGTGATCGAGCCAAGGGCTCGGTCGCGGCCTCGGACGCGTTCTTCCCGTTCCCAGACGGTCCCCAGCAGCTCATCCAGGCCGGCGTCCGCGCGATCGTCCAGCCCGGCGGCTCGGTCCGCGACCAGGAAACCATCGACCTGGCTCGCGAAGCCGGCGTAACCCTCTACCTCACCGGCTCCCGCCACTTCGCCCACTAACACGGCCCCACCCGAACGCCACGCCCGCTACGCAGGCGTGGCGTTCGCCGTTCCCGCACCACATCTGATTTCCCGCACCGAGAATTGCCTGCGATTTTCGGTGCGGGAAATCAGAAGTGGTGCGGCTGCGGGTGTGTGGCGAATGCGTGTGGCGGTGGGGTTGGTTTCGTACAGTGGCCGCATGTCGATTCGTGCGGTGGCTGTCGGTGTGGTGGTGCTGGTTGCCGCCGTGGCAGTGTCGGTCGGTGGGCAGCAGGCGGCGCAGGCGGAGCCTGTGGTGCCGCAGACTGTTCCTTCGTTGAAGGCGTGGAGTCCGGGTGGGGTGGGGTTCTCGCTCGGGACGCATGCGCGGGTGTTGTACGAGGACGGATTGAGCAGCACCGCTGCGGATTTCGCTTCGGCGCTGCGTGCGGTGACCGGTAATGACGTTGTCGTGCAGGCGGGTTCGTCCGGCGGCCCCGGCGACATAGTGCTCAGTACCGGCACCGTGCCGGGAACTCCGGAAACTCCTGAGGCATATCAGATTTCGATCGGCGAAACCCTGGACCTGCGTGGCAATGGCATCGCGGGCGCGTTCTACGCCACCCGATCGGCACTGCAACTCCTGCAGCAACGGACCGTGATACCCGGTGGCACCGCGACGGATTGGCCGCAGTACCGCGAACGCGGTCTCATGCTCGACGTCGGCCGCGAGTTCATGCCGGTCGAACTGCTGCGCGCGCAGATCCGCCGCATGGGCTACCTCAAACTGAACCTGCTGCACCTGCACCTCTCGGACACCTTCGGTTTCCGGCTCGAGAGCGAACGGCACCCGGAAATAACGGCGGCACAGCACTATTCGAAACAAGACATCCGCGACCTGATCGAGTACGCGGCCGGGTATCAGGTCGAGATCCTGCCCGAGGTGGACTTTCCGGGCCACATGAACGGCATCTTGGCCGCGCATCCCGATCTGAAGCTGCGCAGCGCGAGCGGGCGGGTGTCCGACGCCGCCATCGATATCGCGAACCCGCGCGCCTACGACCTGATGCGCGACATCCTCGACGAGTTCCTGCCGCTGTTTCCCGGCCCCTACTGGCATCTCGGCGCCGACGAGTTCCTGCTCGACGGCATCCGGGTCGCGAGCTTCGACGAGTACCCGCAGATCGGCGAGTACGCGCGCGCCGTCTATGGGCCGCAAGCCCAGCCGGTCGACGCCTTCCTCGGCCTGATCAACTGGGGCGCCGACATCGTCCGCGCGCACGGCAAACGCCCGCGTATCTGGAATGACGGACTGCACACCGGCGCGGGCACGCTCGCCCTCGGCCGAGATATCGTCATCGATTACTGGAGCCGGGCGGGCGTCCCGCAACTGCCCCTGCCGTTCTTCGGAAATGCCCGCAGCCCAGCCGATCTCATCGCCTCGGGCCACGAACTCCGCAACGCGTCGTTCACCCCGGCCTATTACGTGGCAGGCGGCCCGACCTCGGCAGGCAACGTGCCGCCGCCCGTCGCCTATCAGATCTGGGATCCGGCACTGTTCGTCGACGGCACCCGCCTGACCCCGGACCAGAACACGCACAACCTCGGCTCGGGTTTGTTCGTCTGGTGCGACGACCCGACCGTGCAGACCCCGGACCGGATCGCCGCCTCGATCACCATGCCGCTGCGGGTGACCGCACAGCAGACCTGGGGTTCACCGCAAGCCGGTAGCTATCTCGAATTCGCGGCACTGGCCGACGCTGTCGGCGAACCTCCGGTGTAGCGTGGTCGCGGCCTACACCGCGCTGAGCACCGGCCGGTTGCCCAAAGATGACTTCAGCGGCAGTTCGAGCGAGCCGAACACCGCGTTCATGGTGCACATCCGGCCCACCGCGTCGGCTCGGGTGCCGGAACGCAGCTCGACGGTGACGGTCGAATCCGTCTCGCGCACAGTGGCGTCCACGCCGTAGCATTCGGGCGTGCCGGTCTGGAAGTTGACCGCGATCCGGTCGTCTGCCAGCCGCGTCCATGAGCTGAACGGCATCGGGCGCGGGCTCACGATGGTCGGGTCGGCGGTGAACTCCCGCCCGCGATTGCCGCCGGTGTCCTCGGTCGGCGTGCTCGGCGCCGCGCTGCTGGTCGTGCTGGTCTTCGGTTGCGGCGCAGCATCATCCGCTCCGCTACACGCTGTAGCGGCGAGGCACCCGAGCACTATGGCAACAGCTGCGGCGGTACGTCCGCCCGACATCCGACTCATGCCGACCACCCTAGTGGGCAATGCCGGGGGCTATCTCACATCGAACATGACACGGCAATAGGACACACCCCACAGTGAACTTTCGGCGAACCATGCGCGTAATACCTCCGTAACCGCCTCCAGACCAGTATCTTCGGGGCCTAGACGCGCGCCTGTGTCTTCGGTGCGTGTCGATTGTCGGATGCTCTTCAGAACCTTCGAAAGGAAGAACCGTGGGCGACACACTGCGCGTTGGTGAAGAACTCGGACTGGGTCAGTCCCTGCAGGGTGGTGCTTACACCCTTACTTTGCAGGACGACGGCAACCTGGTGTTGTCCGAGCCGGACGGAAATGTGGTGTGGTCCACCCTGACTCACGGTCAGAGTGTCGACCGCGCCGTGCTGCAGGACGACGGAAACTTCGTGGTGTACAAGGGCGACGCGGCCGCCTGGTCCACCGAGACCAACGGCAAGGACGCGGACCGGCTGGTCGTGCAGGCCGACCGCAACGTGGTGCTGTACGGCAAGGACGGCAGCGCGCTGTGGGCCTCGAACACCAAGTCGGACAACCCGCTCTCGGCCCCGGAGCCGGAGCCGGTCGCCGAGGCGGCGCCTGCCGCCGAAGAGGTTCCGCCGCCGGCCCCCGAGGTGCGCACCTACACGGTCGAGCCGGGTGACACCCTGTGGGCGATCGCCGAGCGCTTCTACGGTGACGGCAACCGCTACCAGGAGATCGCCAACGCGAGCGGCATCGACAACCCGGACCTGATCAACCCCGGCCAGGTGCTGACCATCCCGTAATTTATTGCGGCGCAAGACAAAACGTGGGACCCCGGCAACATGCGGGGTCCCACGTGTTCGTTCGGGGGTGTGCTTACCGGCTGGTGAAGGGGAGCAGCGCCATCTCGCGGGCGTTCTTCACCGCGACGGCGACCTGGCGTTGCTGCTGCGGCGTGAGCCCGGTGACCCGGCGGCTGCGAATCTTGCCGCGGTCGGAGATGAACGTGCGCAGCAGGTTCACGTCCTTGTAGTCGACCTTCTCGATGCCTGCGGCAATGAGCGGGTTCTTCTTCGGACGGCGGGCCTGTTCGGCGCGTACCTTCTTCGACGGTGCTCGCTTGACTGCCATATACGGATCCTTCGTACGAGAACGGTGGTTGTCTACCAGCTCGATTTGCGCACACCGGGCAACTCGCCCCGGTGCGCCATCTCGCGCACACGCACACGGGACAATCCGAACTTCCGGAGGTGACCGCGCGGTCGTCCGTCGGCGGCGTCCCGATTGCGCAATCGTACCGGACTGGCGTCCCGCGGCTGTCGTCGCAGCTCAGCGTGGGCGTCGGCGCGCACGGCCGCCGGTGTGCCCGGCTTGCGGATGAGTTCTTTCAGTCGGCCCGGCGCTCGGCGTAGCGGGCGACGACGGCCGCGCGTTGAGCGTTGCGGGCGATCTTCGACTTCTTCGCCACCTCAGCGCTCCTCGCGGAAGTCGACGTGCTTGCGCACCACCGGGTCGAACTTGCGCAGCACCATCCGGTCCGGATCGTTGCGGCGATTCTTCCTGGTCACGTACGTGTACCCGGTGCCCGCGGTGGACTTGAGCTTGACGATCGGCCGGAGCTCGGTCGATTTCGATGCCATGGTTTTCTCCTGGTCAGATCTTGTCGCCGCGGGCTCTGATCCGGGCCACCACGGCCTCGATCCCGTCCCGGTCGATGGTCTTGATGCCCTTGGCCGAGACGGTCAGCGTGATCCGCCGGCCCTCGCTGGGCAGGAAGTAGGTCTTGCGCTGGATATTGGGGTCCCAGCGCCGATTCGTGCGCTTGTGTGAGTGCGAGACGGACTTGCCGAACCCGGGCTTGCGCCCGGTGACCTGGCAGTGGGCCGACATGCGGGCTCCCTCCGGTAGATGACAATCATTTTCGACAACGGCTGATCGACAATGTACCGTTGCCTCGACGCAAATGAAAATCGTTATCGAAAGGGGTGCTGTCAGTGCTCGCACCTGAGATCGACCGGCGAACACCGGTCGTGGTGCTCGCCGGATTCGCCGGGCCGGCCGCGGTGGGCGCAGGCCACGCGGCGACCGCGCTGGGTAATGACGCGCCCGGCACCGTCGTCGTCCATCACGATCTCGGTCAGCTGCGCGAGGGCATCGTGCACCGCACGGTGCGCAGCGCGACCTACGAGACCTCGGACGTGCTCGAGCTCGCGCACGGCTGCGTCTCCTGCACGCTGCGCATCGACCTGCTGCCGCTGCTGCGCACGCTCGCGGCGCGGGATTCGGTGCAGCGCATCGTGCTGGCGCTGGATCCGGCGTTCGAGGCCGAGGCGGTCTGCCACGCCATCGAACATGTTGTGGTGGAAGGGATTCTGGGCCGGGTCGATGGACCGGCCGGGCGCGATGTGCGCATCGAGGCGGTACTGACCTTCCTCGATGCCGACGCCTGGCTCGCCGACGCCACCGGCGAGGAGACCCTCGCCGAGCGCGGCCTCGCCAAGGCCGACGACGAGCGCACGGTCGCGCAGGTGGCCGTCGGCCAGGTCGAATTCGCCGATGCCGTAATCGCTTTGGGTGCGGTGGCGCCCGGCGGTGACGTCGATCGCGGCAGGCTGGGCGCGGTGCTGACCCGGCTGGTCCCGGACGCACCGGTGGACTGGGTGGACGATCCACACCTGCTCACCGCGGCCCGTATCGAGGCGCTGCTGGCCAAGATCCCGGCAAACTCCCGCCGCGGCAAGGTATTCGACGCACACGCGCCGCTGCTGCGCGGACAGCCGCCGCTCAGCAGCGATTACGGCGTCACTCTGCTGGAATTCGCCGCGAGCAGGCCGTTCCATCCCGGCCGGCTGCACGAGGCGCTCGACGTGCTCTTCGACGGCGTGGTGACCGCGCGCGGCCGGATGTGGCTCGCCACTCAACCCGAGGAGGTGGCCTGGCTGGAGTCCGCGGGCGGCGGCCTGCGCGTCGGCAGCGCGGGACGCTGGCTGGCCGCGATGTCGGAAACCGAACTGGCGCAGGCGGATCCGGATCGGCGGGCGATGGCCGCACTGCGCTGGGACGACCAGTTCGGTGATCGCGACATCTCGCTGGTGATCCTGGTGCACGACGCCGACCCCAACGAGATCCGCGAGGCGCTGCACTGGGCGCTGGTCGAGGACGACGAACTGCGCCTGGTCGAACGCGCGCCCGAGCGAGTTGCCCTGTGGGAGGACCCGTTCGGCGCCTGGCATGCCGATCCATGCGAGAGCGCCGATGCCGCGTTACCCGTCGAAGACGTGAAAAGCCCGAGAGGAGAAGCGAAATGAAGACAGGAATCCATCCGGACTACCACCCGGTGGTGTTCGAGGACGCGGGCACCGGCAAGCAGTTCCTCACCCGGTCGACCGTGACCAGCGCGCGCACCGTGCAGTGGCCGGACGGCAACACCTACCCGCTGGTGGTGGTCGACGTGACGTCCGACTCGCACCCGTTCTGGACCGGCGCGCATCGCGTGCTGGACAGCCAGGGCCGGGTGGAGAAGTTCGAGCGCAAGTACGGCAAGCGCCCGCGCCGCGGGGAGGGCTGAGATGGCCGTCCCGAAGCGGAAGATGTCGCGGTCGAACACCCGCAGCCGGCGGGCGCAGTGGAAGGCGACGCCGCCGGATCTGGTGCCGGTGACGGTCGCGGGCGTGGTGCACAAGGTGCCGCGGCGGCTGGTCGCGGCGGTGCGGCGCGGACTGATCGACCTCGATCGGCTTTGATCGGAGACCTCGATCGGCTCTGCCCGGTGAGAAACGACGGCGGGCCCGCGGACGATTCCGCGGGCCCGCCGTCGAGGATTCGGCTCAGCCTTCCTTGGCGGCGAGGTCCGCGAGCGTCGCGGCGAGCCGGAAGTACTTGTTGTTGGCCAGATCGGCGATCGTCTTGATCTTGAGCGCGTCCAGCAGCTGCTTGTCGTGCGCCTCGGTGAGACCGGCGAGGGCCGAGGGCGGAGCGGAGAGGATTTCGTTCAGCGACTTGTTCTCGTACGCCTTGTCGAGAGCCTTGTCGAGCACCACGTTGACGGCCATGCGAACTCCTTCGAACGAACCTGAATGTGCGGCGCGAGCGCCATGTGCCAGCCGACGATAACTCGCACGGTGCTGTCGTGGGTGGCGAACGCGCCGGTCGACCGGATCGGCCCGTCCTGGCGGGTTGATGAATAACTTTTCCGCGACACCGGCCCGGGTGGCAATTGATTGGCAACCGCCCTGGTCAGGGCGACGTTGCGACCTCGTGCTCGATGCGATTGCGCCCCGATAACTACGGGGCGAAATACCTACTGTTGGTTGGTTTTTGGTGGTCGGAAAAGTCTCCGCGAAGTGATGCGAACGTGTCCTGACGTCAGTATCCTCGTGCGAGAGGGCGGGTTCTTCCGGTTCCCGGGAGAACCCGCTCATCGCCAAAATCCCGGCCGCGGCACCTCTTCGCCGCCCGTGCGAAACCACTCACCGCACCCGCCGATCTCACCCCGCAGAACGTGAATCCACGGCAGAACTACTGGATGTGTGCTGCGTACCCGCACCCTGACCCGGCAAACCGGGCAAGTCGGGCAAAAGTGCCTCGAGTCGCGCCAACTGCTCACCCACCAACGCCGCCGGCCCCTCGATCAACGACAACGGCCACGGCCAATGCCGGTTGCTCAGCCGCTGCACCTGCGCCGCCAGGTCGGCCGTCGTCGCCTCCAATTCGCTGATCTCGGTGCGCAACTCACCGACCTCGCCCTCCAGCTCGCCGATCCGGGCCAGCGCCGCCGCCACACCGTCCACCAGCGTGCGCGCCGGCCCGTTCGCGTCACCCAGCTGCGGCCAACCGGCGAGGCCGGGTCCGCGCAGCTGGATCTGGATATCGCGCAGCACTGCCTCTTGCTCCGGCGTCACGTCGGCGTCCTCCTGTGCAAAGAAATCCCACTGACCGAAATCGGTCGTCCCGGCCTCGTTCACATCGCAGACCACACCACCGACGACCTGCTGGCGCAAGGTCTGATGGAGATTGCGCCGCGCTTCCACTCTGCCGCCGGACCAGGCGTCGGTCTGCCACGCCCAGCTCGCGCTGCCCGCGTCCAAGGCCCGGCTCACCGGCCAATACCCGCCGTAGATACCGACATTCGCGCGGCCGAGCACCGTCGCCGCGCCATCGAGATAGGCGTTGATCCGCTGCTGATCCTGCGGCGTCACATCGAAATCGGCGGAAAAATAGATCGGCCGATCCGGCCGGCCGCCGCAGCGCAGCACCTGCGCCAGGCCCGCACGCGCGTCCACCACGCCGGCACCATAACCGTCCAGCATGCGCGTCGCGGTGGTCTCCCAGTTCGCCGCGATCGACACCCCGTTGGCGCGTAGATCATCGGCCTCGGCCGGGGTCAGCAACTTGCCGGGCAAGCTGACGCCGCCGTCGGACAGATACCGGACGACGAAGTCGAAACCCGCCGCGCGGATGGCCGCGCCGCCCGGACGTGCCGCGGCGTAGTCCAGACCGAAACGCATGTCTCTCACTGTAAATCGAGGGATTACCGCGGCAGGGCCGAACCGGCGCCGCGGCTCAGAACGCGGAGTTCGGCGCGGGCACCCGCACCGGCGCCGAGGTGCGCCGGTCCGGCGCGATCAGGATCGCGCTGATCGGGATGGCCAGCGACAGCATGCCGAGCACGAACGCGGGCACGAAGAAGCCGAACAGGTCCTCACCCGGCGGCGTCGAATTGGCCGTGGCCAGATGGACTTCCACGCCCACCAGATCGGTGTAGTGCATGCCCGCGATCCCGGCGGCGAACACCAGCGCCGCCGCGGTCAGCAGCGGCAGCGGCCGTTGCGGCTGGGTGAACCACAGGGTGGCCAGCGCGAGCACGATCGCGATCGCCACCGCGCCGGCGAACAGCCACGGCTGGATGGAGATCGAACCCTGAATGTGCATGGCGTCCAAGGCCAGATAGTGCATCAGGCCGAACCCGCCGCCCATCACCACCCCGGCGCCGATCAGGCGCGCGATGTGCAGCGTCCGGCCCATCAGCACCAGCGCCGCCCACACCGCGACGATCGAGATCACCGCCGCCGCAGCGACACTCCACACGTCGTAGCGAACCAGGCTGCCCGGCACCGTGACCCCGAGCATCGAGACGAACACGGGTAGCCAGACCCCGATCCCGCCGATCGAGATCGCCGCCGACGCCTGCCACACCACCCGGAACTTCGGCGTCACCGATTTCGTCGACTGCCGGATGCAACTGAACCCGACCAGCGCGCCGACCAGCGAGACCGCGATCGACAACCCGATGATCCAGTAGCCCATGGAGAAGTAAGTCAAAGTACCGCCTGTTCCCGTTCCTGCGCGGCGAGGCGCTGAATGGCGTACTCGGTCACCGCGGCCAGCGACTGGCGCACCTCGTTGGCGTTGCGCGCGTCGATGTCGACGATCGGCACGCTCTCGCGCACCGCGAGCGCCTCGCGCAGTTCGGCGATCGGGAAGCGGGGCGCGTTCGGGAAGCGGTTGACCGCCACCAGGAACGGCAGCTGCCGCGCTTCGAAGAAGTCGACCGCCGCGAAGCTGTCCTCCAGCCTGCGGGTGTCGATCAGCACCACCGCGCCGATCGCGCCGCGGATCAGGTCGTCCCACATGAACCAGAAGCGCCGCTGACCCGGGGTGCCGAACAAATACAGCGCCAGGTTGCCCGGCAGGATGATCCGGCCGAAATCCATGGCGACCGTGGTGGTTTCCTTCTCCGGCGTCTCCGCGAGATCGTCGATACCGTCGGAGAACCGGGTCACCATGGCCTCGGTCCGCAGGGGAACGATCTCGGACACCGCGCCGACAAATGTTGTCTTACCTACCCCGAAACCACCCGCGACCACGATCTTCGTGGACGCGGTCCGGTTGTCCCCGTCGGCCTGGCCGGGGTTGGTGTCGGGCCCGATTTTCTTATAGGGCACGGAGTCCACGCAAAGTCCTCTCCATCAAAGAACGGCGCTCGTCGAAACTCGCCTCGTCAGTCAGTGTCGAATGCAGACGCACAATGCCGTCGACCACGAGGTCACCGATCATCACCCGGATCATGCCGAGCGGACGATCCAAGTGAGCGGCGATCTCGGCAACAGAAAGCCGATGTGTGCCGAGCCTAAGGATATCCGTGCGGACATCACCGGTTGGCCAGTCGAGATGCGCAGTGTAGGACAGGGTCTCGATAACGGCTTCCAGCGGAAGGTCGACCGCCGGCTCGGTACGCCCCGAGGTCAGGGCATACGGTCGCACGCGCGTGGTCGGTCGTGGTCCAGGTCCGTAGGGATTGGACATCTCCCGCTCAAACCGCGGTACGCGCGGTGGCGGTGACCACCGTGCCGACCCGGTCGACCAACAGCGCCATCTCGTAGCCGATCCGGCCGATGTCGTGCGACTTGTTGGCGAGCACCGCCAGGTGAGATCCGTTGCCCACACTCATAACCAGCAGATAGCCACGCTGCATCTCGACGATCGACTGCATCACCTTTCCGCCGTCGAACAAAGACGCCGCGCCCATCGACAGACTGGCCAGGCCGGCGGTGACGGCCGCGAGCTGCTCGGCCCGGTCGGACGGCAGGTGCGGACTGGTCGCCTGGAGCAGGCCGTCGGCCGAGACCAGCACCGCGTGGGACACGCCGGGCACGTCCCGGGTGAATCTGGCGACCAGCCAGTTCAGGTTCTCATCCGTGGTGCTGTTCGCGTCTGTCATGCAAGCCCTCCGTCGTCGTACTGCGCATTGGCCCGCCCGCTGCGGACCCCACTGAGATGCCTGGTCAGGTTGTTCCGAATCTCCTCGGGATCACGGGCTCCCGATTCGTCTGCCTGCGCCAAGCCGCCGGGGACCAGTTGCGCGCCCGGCGTTCGGATAGGAAGTCCACCGCTGGTGCGGCCGGTCGGCGTCGGATGGGTCGCCTCTTCGGCGGCCGACCAGCCCACGTCGGCGGGCGAGGTCCAGGTGGTCTCCGCGGTCTGCGAGGTCGCGGGCTCGACCAGCCATTCCGACACCATGCGTTGATAGATCGGGGTCGGCGAGGCGCCGGCCACCGGCTGCAACCGGGACGAGGTCGCCAGCGCGGGCTCAGTGGCCCGAGGCGGGGCGGGCTCGGGTTCCGGCACCGCGGCCGGTCGCCGGATGGGCAGGCCGGAGCGCGAGGTGGTGCGCGACGGTTCGCGCGACACGGTCGGCGGTTCGGCCTCGCGCGGCACCCGCTGCTGGGGGACGGTCAGTTCCGGCTCCGGGTCTTTCGCCTCGGGCTTGGCCCAGAACCCGGTCGGCCGCTCCTCGTCGGCCGGACGACTCGGACCGCTGTTGGCGCCGCCGGTCGTCGGCGGCCCGAAGGGGGAGCGGTCGTCGGTCGGGGTGTTGATCGACCACGGCTCGGTCGGCGGCTGCGAATCGGAATCGGTGTCCGGGGTGTTGGTCCGGCCGGGCACCGAGACGGCGGGCTGCCCGGGCGGCTCGGCCACCCGGATCGCGGGCCTGCGCTGCGGCAGGCCGCTGCTGGACACCTCGAACCGCGGCGAATTGTGCTGCGGCAGGCTCGGTACCGGCACCAGGTTGCGCGGCTGCGCGGGCAGTTCGTAGTCGCCGGTCAGCTCCAGCGGCTTGCCGGTCGGGTCGGTGGCGTCCAGCGGCGGCGCGACCAGCGCGCCGGGCAGGTGCACGCTCGCGGTGACGCCGGGCTGCTGCGCGGTGGTGGAGGTGCGGCGCAGGCTGGCGGTGATGGTGTGCCGTTTCGCCAGCCGGCCGACCACGAAAAGACCCATCCGGCGCGCGGTTTCGACGGTGACCTCGCCACCGGAGCTCAGCCGGTCGTTGATCGCGCGCAGGTCCTCGGTGGACATGCCCAGGCCGCGGTCGATGATCTCGATCAGATAGCCGCCGTCGACGGCGCGCGCCACCGACAACGTGACCGGCGTGGTCGGCGGCGAGTAGCGCAGCGCGTTGTCGATCAGCTCGGCGAGCAGGTGCTCGATGTCGATGGCGGGCTCGCCGGCCACGATGCCGTCCGGGACCGCGCCGATCTCGACCCGCTGGTAGTCCTCGACCTGCGAGACCGCGCTCCAGAGCATGTCGGAGAGCTGAACCGGGTGCAGCTGGCCGCGGCGCAGCGCCGTGCCGGCCAGCACCAGCAGGTTGTCGCCGTTGCGGCGCATGCGGGTGGCCAGGTGGTCGAGGCGGAACAGGCTTTGCAGGCGTTCGGTGTTGTCCTCGTCGTGCTCGAGGTCCTCGATGAGCGCCAGCTGCTGCTCGACCAGCGATTGGCTGCGCCGCGAGAGCGTCTCGAACATGCTGCCGATCTGCACCCGCAACCGGGCCTGCTCGGCGGCCAGGTGCAGCGAGGCCTGGTGGATGTCGTCGACCGCGCGGGCCAGCTGGCCGATCTCCTCGGTGGTGCGGATATCGACCGGGGTGATCTTCGGCGTCGCGCCGCCGGTGCGCACCACCTCGATCTCGTTCGGCAGATCGACGTGCGCGACCTGGAGCGCGTCGTGGCGCAGGCGGCGAATCGGCACCACCAGCGAGCGGGCGACGCCGAGCGCGAGGGCCAGGCCGGCGAGCAGCGTGGTGATCACGATCGCGACGTCGCGCAGCACGGCGCTGCGCAGTTCGATGGTCCGGTCGGCGAGCTTGTCGTCGATCGTGTTCAGCAGCACGGTGGTCGCCTGGCGGTAGGCCTCGGAACTGGTGCGCAGCGAATCGGTGATCACCGCGTTGCTGCCCAGGCTGTTCGGGCTCTGGCTCAATGCGCCGATGCGCGTCTGCACCTGATCGATCAGGACCTGCGCGTTGGTCGCCGAGGACGGGCTCATCTGCGGATAGGAGTAGGTGAGCATCATTTCCGCGCCGAGCGTGGTCAGCATGCCTGCCAGCGCGGCCGGGTTGTTACCGCCGCTGGCCGTCGCGGACATGATCTGCTCCTGGGTGAGCAGGCGCGAGGCGTTGGTCATCAAGCCCAGCTGCAGGAAGTAGCGCTGGATGACGATCTCTTCGATCGAGGAGGAGACCGAGATCGCGGTGATGATGCGGGTGCCGACCTCGTCGACCTGGCCGCCGATGGTCGCGGGGGAGGAGGTGCGCAGTCCGTTGCGCATGGTCCGGGCGACCGCGATGGCGGCAGGCAGTTCCTTGGTGGTGCTGTCGTCGACCTTCTTCGTCCGCAGCGCGGTTTCCAGATCGATGGCCGACTGGTCGAACTTGGCCGCGACCGTATCGATCGGGTCCTCCGGCCTGGCGTTGACCGCGGCGATCGCGAGTTGCTCGGTGGCCTGGCTGAATTCGAGGATCGGGCGCAGGATACGGGCCTGCTCGGTAGCCGCGTCGAGCTTCGAGATCACCCCGAGCTCGTCCTTGATCCGCAGTCCGGCGAAGGCCGAGGCGAGCAGCACCGGCAGCAACAGCACGATGCCGACCTTGCGCGTGACCGACATGTTGGACAGGCTGAATTGCCAGGAACGCGGTGCAGCTTCCATTCCGCTTCCGTCGCCTCCACTTCGCGCATGGTCCCCGAATGGTGGCTGTCTTGGAGCTGTCTGGATCAACCCGCCGAGAACCAACTCAAGGTCTTCTTTTTACCGCACGGAACATACCGTGCTGACTGGCCGTCGGCAATCCGAGGCACCAGGTCTGCTCGTGGCCGAATATGGCTACGCGGAACAGGTTTCGCGTTGTAAGAGTTTCTGAGTCTACATAGTTCCTGGACGACTGATCTATACGGCGGAAGATCGCGGATAGCTGATCGGGTGCTGGCCTCCGGCGGCCGGGCGGACGCGGACGCGGCGTGTCGAGCGTCCCCTCTCAGTTACCTCTCAGTCGATACGGTCAAACTGGTCGCATGCGCATTCTGGTAGTCGACGACGATCGCGCCGTCCGCGAGTCTCTGCGCCGGTCACTGACCTTCAACGGGTACTCCGTCGACCTCGCGGTGGACGGGGTCGACGCGCTCGACAAGGCGACGAGTCAGCGACCGGACGCGTTGGTGCTCGACGTGATGATGCCGCGGATGGACGGTCTCGAGGTCTGCCGGCGCCTGCGCAGCACCGGTGACGATCTTCCGATTTTGGTTTTGACGGCGCGGGATTCGGTGTCCGAGCGGGTTGCCGGACTCGATGCGGGTGCCGACGACTATTTGCCGAAACCGTTCGCGTTGGAAGAATTGCTCGCGCGTTTGCGTGCGCTACTGCGACGCACAACCGCCGATGCCGGCGAGGTTTCCGAGGCAATGACGTTCGCCGATTTGTCGCTGGATCCGGTGACCCGCGAGGTTTCTCGGGGTGAACGCGGGATCAGTCTCACCCGCACCGAGTTCTCGCTGCTGGAAATGCTGATGGCGAATCCGCGCCGGGTGCTCACCCGCAGCCGCATCCTGGAAGAGGTCTGGGGATACGACTTCCCGACCTCCGGCAACGCGCTCGAGGTGTACATCGGCTATTTGCGCCGCAAAACCGAGGCCGAGGGCGAATCCCGGCTCATCCACACCGTTCGCGGCGTCGGTTACGTGCTGAGGGAGACGCCCCCGTAGGGGAAGGCCATGGCACGCACAGTTCCCAAGCGGCCCGTGGTCGCCGGGCTCGGGCAACGTCCGCCGCAGCGGCCGCCCGACCCGGCCGAGATGCGGCCCCCGATCCCACTCACCCGTTCGGTGTCGTTGCGCTGGCGGGTGACGCTGCTCGCCGCGTCCGTGGTGGCGATCGCCGTCGCGGTGACCTCGATCGCGGCCTACGCGCTGGTCGCGCGGGCGTTGTACGCGAATGTCGATACCGAACTGCGCAGCCGGGCCAGCGCGGTGATCGCCAGTAATCCGTACGGATTCAATCTGCAGAACCTGGTGCTGGCCACCGCGTTCTATCCGGATACCGGCATCGCGCTGATCTTTCCGGACATCGGCCCGTACTCGCCGCCGCAGGCGACCGAGCCGCCGGTCGGCAGTCAGGAGATGGCGGTCTTCCACGGCGAGCTGAATTCGTCGTTGCGCACGGTCGCCAATCAGCGCGTGCTCGCGTTGCGCACGAATCAGGGTGCGACGTTGGTGATCTCGCAGCGGCTGGAGCCGACCCGGAACGTGCTGGATCGCCTGGCCTGGCTGTTGTTCGTGGTCGGCGGTTGCGGCGTGGTGCTGGCCGCCGCGGCGGGTACCGCGGTGGGGCGCACCGGTTTGCGGCCGATCGGCCGGTTGACCGCGGCCACCGAGCGGATCGCGCGCACCGACGACCTGACGCCGATCCCGGTGACCGGCGACGACGAATTGGCCAGGCTCACCGAGAGTTTCAACACGATGCTGCGCGCGCTGGCCGAATCCCGGGACCGGCAACGCAGATTGGTCGCCGACGCCGGGCACGAATTGCGGACGCCGCTCACGTCGTTGCGGACCAACACCGAATTGCTGATGGCGTCGAGCAGGCCGGGCGCGCCGCGCATTCCGGACGAGGACATGGCGGAGCTGCGTTCGGATGTGATGGCGCAGATCGAGGAGCTGTCCAACCTGGTCGGCGATCTGGTCGACCTGGCTCGCGAGGACGCGCCCGAAACCGTTTATGAGCGAGTCGATCTCGGCGAGGTGGCCGAGCGCGCGCTGGAGCGGGCCCGGCGGCGGCGCGGATCGGTGGAGTTCGTTTCGGCGATCCGCCCGTGGTTCGTCTACGGGCACGAGGCCGGCTTGGAGCGGGCGATCCTCAATGTGCTCGACAACGCCGCGAAGTGGAGCCCGGCCGGCGCCCAGGTCTATGTCGAGATGCGCGAGACCGGGCGGGGTCTGCTCGAGCTGACCGTCGACGACGCCGGGCCGGGTATCCCGCCGGGTGAGCGGGAGCTGGTGTTCGAGCGGTTCTATCGGACCACCGCATCGCGGTCGATGCCCGGTTCGGGGCTCGGCTTGGCGATCGTCAAGCAGGTCGTGACGAAGCATGGCGGCACGATCACCATCGAGGCGTCCGGACGGGGCGGGGCGCGAATCCGGATCGTCCTGCCGGGCGAGGCCGGGCGACCTGTGGAGGGCTGAGGCGTTCGGCAGCCTGCGGGTGCGGCCGGTTAGCCGGCCGCACCCGTGGCGTCGGATCGGTCAGCGGATAGCGCAGCGTCGATGAGTGTGCTGTGCTTTCCGCCGGAAATCGGTAGTGCCAAATTTGTGCAGGAATAGTCCTGCGGATCAGAGCGGTCGGCAGTTCCGTACTTGCCCACCGGGCAATATGTGTGTTGCCTTTTCGGCTGCCCAATTGATGGCCGCCTGCTCGGCTTCTGCATAGGTATCGCCGTAGCCGGGCCCCTGAATGGTTCCCGCATTGTCGACCGTCGAACTGTAGACGTCGCAGATGATGCCGACCTCGACCTGAGCCGACGCGATTCCCGCGCCGATGGATCCGGTCAGGGCAAGGCAAGCGCAATCGGTGCGATGGCCTGCTGAATCCGGTAACTGTGGACTTTCATGATTCCCCTCCATGACGCCGAATCGGCCCTCGGCGACTGCCCGGGGGCGGCGCGAAAGGTGTCGGATCGGCGGCTAGATCTGCCTGTAGATGCCCTTATGGGTCGTCGCCGTGCGGGCCCGGTGCTACACGTCGTACGTGGGGTACCAGTACCCGTGCTCACCCTGTACGCAGTATGCGGTCCACGGATTCTCCGCTTCGCAGAATTCCTTGGTCAAGTACGGGGTCGGCGGCGGCCAGGCCAGGTTGGTTACCGATCCGATTTCTGTGGCATTCGGCGTGAGCGACTGCGCATGCGCAGCACCGGCCGAGAGTCCGGAGATAATCAAGGCTGCCGCTGCGAGTTTGATCAACATAACGAAATCCCCTCCTGGAGTTTGTTTCGGCTCGATTGAAGTGAGCTGCCTCGAGCTTAAAGGGCGGCTCGCGGCGGCAATGGATTTCCGTACGTGCAGTCAGATGAATGGCAGCGCAGATCTATGCCATTAGTTTGCGGCAGGACGGCAATCCGACGAATCGACGAGTCGATTCGAGTTGCTAGCCGGAAGCTGTTCGCTCGGAGTGGGTCGCAGGCCGCTACGCCAGGATGGCAGGCGCGCGGCAGCCCGGATGCGTAACCTGTTGCCTGGAAGGTGCGTGGCCGGGGTTCGTGCGGCCGCGGCGAGACCGCGAGCTGTTCGGTGATAGGTCTCGGGCAATTGATAGCACGGTCTCAGTCCGCTCTCAGTCGTCGTCGTCAAGCTTAGCGGCAGACGCTGAGGAGAAACGAGGAGTCCATGACCGAGGATTCGAAGGACCGGCGGGACGAGCCGGAGACGGCGAACGCCGCACCGGATCAGCCCAACCCGACCGATCAGATCCCGGCCGCACCGACGGGGGCCGCCGGCGCGCCGTATAGAGCGGGTTACGCACCGCAGGAGTCCGGTTACGGACCGTACGAGTCGCCGAATCAGCCGTACGCGGCGCAGCCGCCGATGGGGCAGTATCCGCCGCCGCATCAGCACACCCAGCCGTTCCCCGGTCCGGAGTACGGCGCGTCGCCGTTCGGGCCCGCGCAGCCGCCCTTCGACCAGCAGCCGCAAGGCGCCCCGCTCGGCGTGCAACCGCAGCCCGCCAAGCGCCCGGTCCGTACCGCCCTGGTCGCGGGCGCGGTCGCGCTGGCCTTGGTCAGCGGCGGCGTCGGCGGCGCGGTCGGCGCGCTGGCCACGCACTCGGACAACAACCGTCCAGCGATCACCAACGCGCTGGACCAGCCCAAGCCCAACGTCAACAACGTGTCCAACGCACCGGCGGGCTCGACCCAGGCGGTCGCGCAGAAGGTGCTGCCGAGCGTGGTGATGATCAAGGTGGCGAGCAGCCGCGCCGAGGGCGAGGGCTCCGGTGTGATCCTGTCCTCCGACGGCCTGATCCTGACCAACAATCACGTCGCGTCCGGCGGCGGCCCGAACGTCAAGATGGACGTCATGTTCTCGGATGGCAGCACCGCACCCGCGACGCTGGTCGGCGCCGATCCGGTCTCCGATCTCGCGGTGATCAAGGTGACCGGCAAGACCGGGCTGACCCCGATCGAGCTCGGCTCCTCGGCGAACCTTCAGGTCGGCCAGCCGGTCATCGCGATCGGCTCGCCGCTCGGCCTGGCCGGCACGGTCACCACCGGCATCGTGTCCGCGCTCAACCGCCCGGTGTCGACCAGCGGTGAGAGCGATCAGCAGAATCCGGCCGCGGTGAGCCCGGTGATCGACGCGGTGCAGACCGACGCCGCGATCAACCCGGGTAACTCCGGCGGCGCCCTGGTGGACGCCACCGGCAAGCTGATCGGCATCAATACCGCCATCGCCACGCTCGGCGCGGCCGAGCAGGCGGGCGGCCAGAGCGGCTCGATCGGCCTCGGCTTCGCCATCCCGGTCGACCAGGCCCGCCGGGTCGCCGACGAACTGATCAAGACCGGGCACGCAACCTACGCGCAGATCGGGATCAGCGTATTCCGTCAGCAGGACCCTCAGCAGGCGATCCTCGGCGCGAAGGTGCGCGACGCGGTGCCGGACGGTCCGGCGGCGAAGGCAGGCATTCCGGGCGGTGTGATCGTGACCAAGGTCGACGACCGCCCGATCGATTCGGGGAACGCGCTCGTCGCCGCGGTCCGCTCGCACCAACCAGGAGACAAGGTGAAAGTCACCTATACCAATGAGCAAGGCGCCAATCCCAAGACCGTCGAGGTGACCCTCACCGGTGCGCCCGCGGACGGTGGCAGATGATGCGCGTGCTGCAAGGCGGCCGCACGCCGCTGCTCGACACCGCCGCAGAGGTGCTCGGCATAGACGCTACGGTTAGCACCATGGAAATCGATGCTCCGGTGGCGGGGCGTGCTCTGGTGGTGGTCGTCGATGATCGAACGGCGCATGGAGGTGTTGACTCGCTCGGCCCGCTGGTCACCGAGCTGCTCACCGAGGCAGGCTTTCTGGTCGACGCGTCGGTGTCGGTGCAGGCCGACGAGGTCGAGATCCGCAACGCGCTGAACACCGCGGTGATCGGCGGAGTCGACCTGGTCATCTCGGTCGGCGGCACCGGCATGTCGCCGCGCGACGTGACCCCCGAGGCCACCTCCCAGGTGCTCGATCGCGAGCTGACCGGCATCAGCGAGGCGCTGCGTTCCTCCGGCCGGGTGGCCGGCTCGCTGGACGCCGGCCTGTCCCGAGGCGTGGCCGGTATCTCCGGCAGCACGCTGGTGGTCAACCTGCCGGGCACTCGCGCCGCGGTGCGGGACGGCATGGCCACCCTCGGCCCGCTCGCCAGCAAGGTCATCGGCGAGCTTTCCGGATTGGTCGACTGATCACGGTCTCCGATTCTTCCGACGACATCCCTCGTCCGGCCGCTCGCCGGGCGAGGGATGCGGCACGTCTCGCCGAGATTTTCGGCGACGCCCTCCCAGACACCACGAGCGACGAACGCGGATATGACTCCGGAAACGAGTCCTCCGCCGATGAATGGCTGCGCGCGCAGAAGCCGCCGCATCACGGTTGAATGCCCGAATCTACGTAGTAGCTACGTATCGATAAGTTTGGCTAACCGTAATTTACTCGTGATTATTTCAGATCCTTGTTTATGTCGTTGAGATAAGTACTGCCATGGCCCGTATTCGGCGGTTGACGCTTTAGCGCCTTCGTCGGCACCGGCCGGTCGGTCCGACTGTCTCCGTCACCTATTTCCGCACGTCAAGGGTGATGCGCGCGTTAACGATTGTGATCTACATCACATTGATCTTTACGAAAGCTTACGTTGCAGCGCCGTTACCTAGCGTTTAATGTTCGCCACGAGCCAACCCACAACTGGACCCCGCAGGCCCGGGTCGGCACGTACGTGGTCACCCGGCGGAACCTGGCTCGGTTCCGTTGCCAGCTACCCGTTGCGCCGAACTTACAGCCGGTTACACATCGGCAACAAAGTAACGACACACTGAGCTGGGCCTGAGAGGACCATTGTCCACCTCGAAGGTCGAGGTTGACTGTTTGAACCTGATGAGGGGAAGTATGAGCGAGAACCGCACCAACGGTCTGCGCCGCGGTGTCCGCGTCGCGGGCGTCGGCGCTGCCGCTGCCGTGGCCATGGGACTGCTTTCGACCGGTGCCGCCAACGCGGACACCTTCGTGCCGTTGCCGGACGGCCAGAAGGTCGGCCCGGGCGTGACCGTCAGTCGGACCGGAGAGCGCGCGCTGATTTCGCCGTCCCTGTCCGCGAACGGCGCAGGCCGGGTTGTCTGGGTTTCGGGCAACGCGATCGCCGATGTCTCCGTCACCCCGGAAGGTAAGGCCGGCCCGACCAACGGCCCCGCCGGTGGTCCGGGCACCAACAACTCCTCGACGCACGGAACGTCGCAGCTGAACACCGGCTACATCGTCGGTTGCCAGGTCAGCATCGCCGATGACGCGATCTCGGCGGGCGTCTCCGGCGGCATCAACCTCAGCGGCGCGACCGTGGGTGGATCGATCGGCCTCAACCTCGGCCCCGGCCAGGTCAAGTTCGTGCAGATCGACTACAAGGACATCACCAAGCCCGGCACGTACTCGGTCGAGTACCAGGACGCGGAAATCGAGATCCAGGGTTGCGCGGGCTACGCCCAGGCGCGGTCCTACACCGTCGTCGAGATCATCGGCGACCACTACTCGAAGACCACCCTGTACGGGATGCCGTTCAGCATTGGCTGACGTCCGTCGAATCCACGAAATTTCTTCTCGCTGAAGCGAACTCAATCCCTCGAGGGGCAGTACAAATGATCAACCGTAAGAACTTGGCACGGATGGCCGGTGTCGGCGCCGCTGCCACCATGGCCTTGGGCCTGTTCTCCACCGGCGCCGCGAACGCCGATACCTTCGTCCCGCTGCCGGGTGGTGAAATCACCAAGACGCTGTCCGACGGCACCGTGGTGACGATCAAGCTGGTCGGCGAATCCGCCAACATCAACCCGTCCATGGGTTCCACTCCGGTGCACCGCAACGCGTGGGTCTCCGGCAGCGCGCAGGTCGAACTGTCCGGTGCGGCCGGCGGCGCGATCTTCCCGGGCTACACCGTGGGCTGCCAGGTCAACATCGCGGGCGGCGGCGCCACCGGCGGCGTCGAGGGCAATGTCGACTGGAGTGACGGCCAGAACGTCACCGGCGGTGTCGGCGCCAACAGCGGCGGCAACCTGTCGCTCGGCCCCGGCCAGTCCAAGTCGTTCTACGTGCTCGATCTCGAGCAGGCCGACGACTTCGGCAACGAGGCGCACAAGAAGCGCAACAAGTTCAAGGGCACCAGCGGCTCGGTGACTTGGGCCGACGAGACCATCGGCCTGACCGGTTGCGCCGGTTACGCGCAGGCGCGTGCCTTCATCAATGTCGAGGTCGAAACCGATAGCGTGGTCACCTGGGTGACCCTGTGGGGAGCTCCGTTCAGCCTCGGCTGATCCAGTGGAGTAACGCACTTCGCACGTTCACGAAACCAGCCCGTCGCGCCCTATGCGACGGGCTAGTTTCGTGTGCAAACGGTTTGTCCCCCAACACTTTTGGCGAACATATTCGCAGTAACATACTCGAAATCTCTGAGAACTCCGGCGGAAACCAATAACATAAGCCCCACCCGAGATCGTCCTATGACGGGATGGACGGCTAATCACTTGATGGACAGAACATTCCACCAGGTGCGGCCGGCCTGAAAGGGGTTAACTCGGCCTCGACAACCCGGGGTCGACCGCTAGAACCTGATGAGGGGAAGTATGAGCAAGATCCGCACCAGGGGTCTGCATCGAGGGGTCCGCATCGCGGGCGCCGGCGCTGCGGCTGCCGTGGCCATGGGCCTGCTGTCGACCGGCGCCGCGAACGCCGATACCTTTGTGCCGTTGCCGGACGGCCAGAAGATCGGACCCGGCGTCACCATCTCGCGCAACAGTGAGCACGCGTTGATCTCGCCGTCGCTGGCGGCGAACGGCGCGGGTCGCGTGGTGTGGGTGTCGGGTAACGCCGTCGCCGATATCAGCGTGACGCCCGAAGGCAAGGCCGGACCCAACAACGGCGCCACCGGCGCCCCGGGCACCAACAATTCGTCGACGCACGGAACGTCGCAGCTGAACACCGGCTACATCGTCGGTTGCCAGGTCAGCATCGCCGACAACGCGATTTCCGCGGGCATCTCCGGTGGCATCAATCTCAGCGGCGCCACCGCGGGCGGCTCGATCGGGCTGAAACTGGGCCCGGGACAGGTCAAGTTCGTCGGTATCGACAGCAAGGACATCACCAAGCCGGGCGTCTACTCGGTCGAGTACCAAGACGCCGAGATCGAGATCCAGGGCTGTGCCGGGTACGCCCAGGCCAGGTCTTACACCGTCGTCGAGATCATCGGCGACAACTACTCCAAGACCACCCTCTACGGTGCGCCGTTCAGCATCGGCTGAGCGCGCCGGATCTGCCATCTCTGTTCTCGCTGAAGCGAATTCGATCCCTTAGGACACACATAAAATGATCAACCGAAAGAAACTCGCGCGGGCGGCAGGGCTCTGCGCCGCCGCCACGATGGCGGTCGGGCTGTTCTCCACCGGCGCCGCCAGCGCCGATACCTTCATTCCGCTGCCGGGCGGTGAACTCGTCAAGACGCTGTCCGACGGCACCGTGGTGACGGTCCGGCTGACCAACGAATCGGCCAACATCAGCCCGTCCATGGGCTCGACCCCGGTGCACCGCAACGCGTGGGTCTCCGGCTCCGCGTCGGTCGACATCCAGGGTGCGAAGGGTGGCGCGATCATCCCGGGCTACGTCGTCGGCTGCCAGGTCAACATCGCCGGCGGTGGGGCGGAAGGCGGCATGACCGCGGGCACCGACTGGGAAGGCAAGAGCCCGAAGATCGGCGCCACCACCGGCGCCAACCTGTCGCTCGGCCCCGGCCAGGCGACCTCGTTCTACGTCATCGACCGGGAAAAGGCCGACGACTTCGGTAACGAGGTGCACAAGAAGAGCTGGGCCTTCAAGGGCGAGAGCGCTTCGACCACCTGGGCCGACGAGACCATCGGTCTGTCCGGTTGCGGCGGTTACGCGCAGGCTCGTTCGTTCGTCAAGGTCGAGGTGGAGACCGACAACGTCATCACCTGGGTTGTCCTGTGGGGGCAGCCTTTCAGCCTCGGCTGATCTCGAATATCAACCAGCCCAAGGCGAACGGGCCCCTCGCGACTGCGGCGGGCCCGTTTTCCGTTCCCGCGCAAGTATTTTCAGGATTCGTGTTTACCGCCCGCGCTGCGTTGGCCCTCGGCGAGCAGGTCGCGGATCTGAATGAGCAGTTCGGTGTCGCTCAGCTCCACCGCGTCCTTGCTGAACCGTTTCTTCACGTGCACAGCGGGCAGCACGAGCACCAGGTACAGCACGGCGGCGATGATCACGAAATTGATCGCGGCGGTGATGATCGGACCGACCTGAACGAAGGTCGCCGGTTTGTCGGCAACGAGCTGGAAACCGAGACCGAGTTCATTGCTGCCGCCGAATACGGCCAGTATCGGGTTGACGATGCCATTGGTGAACGCGGTGACGATCGCGACGAACGCGGTGCCGATGACCACCGCCACCGCCAGGTCGACAACGTTTCCGCGGAATAGAAAATCCTTGAAACCCTTGAGCATTGCCGAAATCTCCTCTACGTGTGGAGCTGACAAAGTGGTGCTCTTCAGTTGACGCCTTCGGTATCGCCGATGCTAGTTGACCTTGATGGCAAATGTGTGGACAACTCAATGGAAGACGACGGTGAGCGCGGTATGCAGCGATGCCGCCGCGACGACCGTGGCGTGTTCGGCGTCCATCGCGACCAAGACCACACGCTCTTTCGTGGCGCGCCCGTCGCCCGGTCCGGACACCAGGACCACCGCGGCATCGGTGGCGAGCGTGCGGGCGGGTCGCGACCCCTGCTCCTCGCCGCCGACCACATCGACTCGGTCACCGGCGCGCAGGATTTCGGCGACGGCGGTGTCGGCCGGGCGGATGGGCACGATCCGCGCGTCGCGCGCGCCGGTCGCGACGGCGGCCAAGCGCGGTCCGACGACCCGGATATCGGTGAACACTTCGCCGGTGCGCATAGCCCCGGTCAGCGTGGCGCCTACTACTTCGGCCGGATCTCGCACGGCACCGTCGGGCAGTGCGGTGGATTCACGGGGAGCCGATCGAAGATCGTTCGCCGCGAGTACGTGGCCCGGCTCGAGATCGTGGCCGGCGACGACGACCGGCGTCCGTGCGGCGCCGGGGTCGCCGCGTAGGAACAACGCCGCCGCCAGGCATGCCAGGCCGCCGGCGAGGAGTCGTCGCAGCAGCAGACTGTCCGCCCAGTGTGGCCGATGCCACAGCGGAAAGCGGGTACCGAGATCGGCGAAGGATCGGGTCATGGCCGGATCCTATGACCGCGGCCACACCCGGCAGCCCGGGAAACGGGCTAGTTGTGAATAACTGAGGGGCTGTGGATAATTCGGCGAATCAGCTGGCCACGGCCGTGCTGGCCGAGGTGCTGCTGCCGTTGGACGAGCCGGAATCGGAGCTGGACGACGTCGACGAGGTCGACGAGCTCGACTCCTTCGAGCCGTTCTCGGACTTCGCCGGCTCGCTCGCGGTGGACGCGCCGCCGCGGCTGTCGGTGCGGTAGAAACCGCTGCCCTTGAACACGATGCCGACCGAATTGAACAGCTTGCGCAGCTTTCCGGAGCACTCCGGGCACACCGTCAGCGCATCGTCGGAAAAGGACTGAACGATGTCGAAGCGGTTGTCACACTGGGTGCACGCATACGAGTAAGTTGGCACAGCATCCTCCGCGAGTTAGTCCTCTGGCACTCTACAGCCGACAGTGCCAACGTTGCCAATCTACCTTTCATTCCGGGGCGTGATCTTCGCCAAGTCGTTGCAGGCCGCCGCCCGGGGTGAGTGCCCAGCCCATGCGCGAGTCGTGCGGTTCCTCGGGCAGCCGGTCCACGAGTTCCGCGTCGCCGACCACCGCGACCAGCCGCGCGTCCGGGCGGGCCGCGGACAGGGTCCGGTCGTAGTATCCCGCCCCGCGCCCGAGCCGCACTCCGCGCCGATCCACCGCGAGCGCCGGCACCAAGATCAGCTCCGCCCAGGCGATCGCGGTACTGGGCAGCGACTCGCCGACCGGTTCGAGCAGGCCGAAACGGGCTCGGCGCAAGCTTTCCCGGCCGGTGTACTCGGCCCAGTCGAGCGGGCCCGGCGGCCCGGTCACCGGAACCAGCACCCGCGCGCCGGCCGTCCGCAGGGCATCCAGCATCTGCGTCGACCCCGGTTCGCCGCGCACGGGAACATACGCGCAAACCCACTCCGGCACGGTCAGCTGCCCGACGGCCGCGACCAGCGCGAGGCTGTTCATCGCCTGCTCTTCGGCGGTCATCGCCGCCCGTCGAGCAAGAATTTCGGTGCGCCATGCATGTTTATCGCGCTCACCGGGCATCTCCATGGCGATCACCATAGGCTGACCGGAATACCGGTCGGCTCGACGCCGAGTCAGGGGCTGCGACGATGGATAGGGTATGCGCATGACAGCAAAGGCCGGACAGCCCGGCGATGTACCGCTGGAGTCGTGCTTCCGCACGGCCGTGGTGCCTGCCGCCGGGCTCGGAACGCGATTCCTCCCCGCGACCAAGACGGTGCCCAAGGAACTCCTTCCGGTGGTCGACACCCCCGGTATCGAACTGGTCGCCGCCGAGGCCGCCGAGTCCGGCGCCCAGCGGCTGGTGATCGTCACCTCGCCGGGTAAGGACGGCGTCGTCGCGCACTTCGTCGAGGACCTGGTGCTCGAGGGCACCCTCGCCGAGCGCGGCAAGTTCCAGCTGCTGGAGAAGGTGCGCAAGGCGCCGGGTCTGCTCGACGTGACCTCGGTCGTGCAGGAGGAGCCGCTCGGCCTCGGCCACGCGGTCGCGCAGGCCGAGGCGGTGCTCGACGACGACGAGGACGCCATCGCCGTGCTGCTGCCGGACGACCTGGTGTTGCCCGCGGGCGTGCTGGACGTGATGTGCCGGGTCCGCCGCAAGCGCGGCGGCACCGTGCTGTGCGCCATCGACGTGCCCAAGGACGAGGTCAGCGCCTACGGCGTGTTCGACGTCGAGACCGTGCCGGACGCGGTGAATCCGAATGTGCTGCGGGTCAAGGGCATGGTGGAGAAGCCCGCGCTCGCCGACGCGCCGTCCACCTTCGCGGCGGCCGGACGATACCTGTTGGACCGCGCGGTTTTCGACGCGCTGCGCCGAATCGAGCCCGGCGCGGGCGGCGAATTGCAACTCACCGACGCCGTCGCGCTGCTCATCGCCGAAGGTCATCCCGTTCATGTCGTGGTGCACCGTGGGTCGCGCCACGATTTGGGCAACCCGGGCGGCTATCTTCGTGCTGCGGTCGATTTCGCTTTGGAACGCGACGAATACGGCCCCGCCCTCCGGGAGTGGTTGGAGCATCGGCTCGGTCCCGATTGGGATCCGCAGCTGACGACCTACGACTGAGGCGTCGGGTTTCCTCGATAGTGGGCCGTCGGGTACGAATGATGGTTCACCACGCGCGCCGAAAAGGTTGTGCCGAAGCGAAATCGCGCGGTGGAATCACAGGTGTGCGGAGAGATCAGGAAGGGCTGGATGCGCTCGGTTGAGGATCAGCAGATCAAGGTGACCGCCGCGGCGGTCGCCCCTCGGCCGGTCCGGGTCGCGATTTCCGAGGCCCAGGGCCTGCTGTGTGCCGAGGACGTCGTCACCGAACGACCGCTGCCCGGATTCGATCAGGCGGCGATCGACGGTTACGCGGTGCGCAGCGTCGACGTGGCCGCCGCGGGCACCGACATCCGCAACGAGGACGACGAACTCGTCGACCTGACGCTGCCGGTGGTCGGCGAGGTGATCGCCGGATCCCGTCAGCCGATCCGGTTGCAGCCGCGCCAGACCGTCCGGGTCGACACCGGTGCGCCGCTGCCGACGCTCGCGGATGCCGTGCTGCCCTTGGACTTCACCGACGGCGGCCGGGCGAAGATCAAGATCTACGAGCCGGTCCGGTCCGGCGACTACGTGCGGCGCATCGGCGACGATGTGCAGCCCGGCGATGTCGCCGTGCGCGCGGGCACCATCATCGGCGCGGCCCAGGTGGGACTGCTGGCGGCGGTCGGGCAGGACAAGGTGCTCGTGCATCCGCGGCCGCGGCTGTCGGTGATCTCGGTCGGTGGCGAACTCATCGATATCGATCGGACCCCCGGCCCGGGCCAGGTGTACGACGTGAACTCCTATGCCCTCGCCGCCGCGGCCAGGGACGCGGGCGCGGACGTCAACCGGGTCGGCATCGTGAGCGCCGACCCGGGTCGGCTGCGCGACGTGGTCGAGGGGCAGCTGGTGCGCTCCGAGGTCGTCGTCATCGCCGGCGCGGTCGGCGGTTGGGCCTCCGATCAGGTGCGCGAGGCGCTCGAGGGGCTCGGCGAACTCGAAATCACCCGCGTCGCCATGCATCCCGGCTCGGTGCAGGGCTTCGGCCGGCTCGGGCGCGACGAGGTGCCCACCTTCCTGCTGCCGTCCAACCCGGTCGGCGCGCTGGTCGTGTTCGAGGTGATGGTGCGTCCGCTGATCCGAATCGCGTTGGGGCGCAGGCATCCCATGCGCCGGATCATCATGGCCAGGACCATCACGCCGATCAGCTCGATGGCCGGCCGCAAGGGCTACCTGCGCGCGCAGCTCATGCGCGACGAGGCCACCGGCGACTACCTCGTGCAACCACTCGGCGGTGGTGCGGGCGCCTCGTCCCACCTGCTGGCCACCCTGGCCGAGGCGAACAGCCTGATCGTGATAGATCCCGACGACACCGAGATTCGCACCGGTGACGAGGTCCGGGTCGCTTTTCTCGCACAGCGCGGCTGAGGCGTGGAGGCGATGAACATGTTCCGGGTCACCCAGCATCCCGGCTGGCCGGCGCGTCTCGGTCCGATCCGGGTCAGCGCAGGGGAGGTGACGCTGCGTCCGGTGCGGCTGCGCGACGCCGCCGCGTGGAGCCGAATCCGATTGCAGGACAGGGCGCATCTGGAGCCGTGGGAGCCGACCGGCCGCGGGGCGTGGGAGGCGCGCAACCACGCGTCCAACTGGCCGTCGCTGTGGTCGAGCCTGAAGGCCGAGGCCCGGCGCGGCGCGATGATTCCGCTGGTGATCGAGGTGGACGGCGCGTTCAGCGGGCAGCTGACCGTCGGCAATATCGTGCGCGGCGCGCTGCGTTCGGGCTGGATCGGTTACTGGGTCGCCAAGGATCTCAGCGGTCAAGGGGTCGCGACCGCCGCACTGGCGCTCGGGCTCGATCATTGCTTCGGCCCGATCGGGCTGCACCGGGTCGAGGCGACCGTGCGGCCGGAAAACCTGGCCAGCCAAGCGGTCCTGCGCAATGTCGGCTTTCGCGAGGAAGGGCTGCTGCGTCGCTACCTCGACGTGGACGGCGCCTGGCGTGATCACCTGCTGGTGGGGATCACCGTCGAGGAGCTGATGGGCACCGTCGTCGACCGGCTGGTGCGGGAGGGCCGGGCCGTTCTCCCCGGATAACCGTGCAATACGGACACGCCCGGCGCATTCGACGCGCGGAAGAATTGGTGGCTTTGTGACAGGTGTGGCGGGTGTGCACGGCGCGCCTGCCGTATCTCGGCGCGTCCCGGAATTAACCTACGGACGTCGGAGGTGCGTCCTGCACCCTCGGCAGGGAGCCTGCGAGGCGACCGGCGTCCATGCCGCAGCGACGGACGGAAGCCGGGCGGACGCGGGGCGTGCTGCGCACCGCTCGCCGGCCGAACGGACCAAACCAGGCCGGGACGGAGGTGCTGACCGAGATGCCGAATTCAATCCTGTGGATCGGACTGGTCGTGCTCTGGGTCTTCGTCCTGTTCCCCATCCTCGCCGACCGGCACCCGAGGATCCGGCGCACCACCGACGCCGCCCTCGCCACCCGCGTGCTCGTCCGCGGAGATTCCAAGCGGCGCACCAAGAGTGGACCGGCCGCGGGCCACGAAACCGACCCCAACTGGCGGCCCCGCCGCGCACAGAGAAAGCATGCCCACAGCGATGATGCGGAGGACCGGATGACAACACCGGCCGACGAACCAGTCACCGAAGGTGACCTACCGGCGATCGCCGAATCCGCGGCATCCCAGCCCGATCCAGACATCGCTGACGCCGAGCTCGACGACACCGAACTCGCCGAAGCAACCTCCGCGGACCAGGACGCCGAGCCGTCCGACGACGAAACCGTAAGCGCGGAAGCCGATTCCGACGACGAACTCGCTGCGCAGAACGACGACACGGTCGATGATGACGAGGTGGGCGAACAGCGCACCGAACCGGTCGCGGCCCGGATACCCCCCGCGCCCTCCACCGCCCCCGCGCGTGTCGAGCACGACGACTACTTCGACGACGAAGAAGCCGAGCGCACCGCGCGCCGCCCCCGCGACGACTACGACCCCGACGACCTCGACTACGTCCCCACCCGCCGCGGCCGCGGCGGCTACGACCCCGAGGCCGACGCCATCGCCCGCGCCGCCCGCTACACCTTCCGCCAGCGCGCCGTCCTCGGCCTCGTGCTGGCCGGCCTGCTGTGCGGCGGCCTCGCCGTCGCCCTCTCCCCGCACTTCTGGTGGGGCTGCGGCCTCGCCGTCGCCGTCCTCATCGGCTACCTCACCTACCTGCGCAAGCAGGTCCGGATCGAAGAAGACATCCGCCGCCGCCGAGCCGCCCGCCTCAGCCGCGCCGAACAACTCGGCGAACACCCCGGCTCCCGGCAATCGCACGCCGCCCGCGCCGCCATGGACCGCGACACCGCGCGCGCCTTACGCCGCCGCTCCGCCCTCCTGGAGACCGACGACGAAGACCCCATGTTCCACCACCTCGACCCCTTCGACCCCGCCACCGCCCGCGCCCTGCGTGACCGCACCGGCGGCAACGACATGCGCCGCGCCGCAGGCGAATAACCACCCAGCGTGACTCCGAAAAACCCCAGCTAGACCACCCGATTCGGAGTCTCGCAGCAACCTTTGCTACAGTTGCACAGCGCGGTTCCCCGGAGCCGCACGGGGCTATAGCGCAGTTGGTAGCGCGTCTCGTTCGCATCGAGAAGGTCAGGGGTTCGATTCCCCTTAGCTCCACGCTAGGCGGCTCATGCTCATAGAGAGCATGAGCCGTTTTCGCGTTCCGCGTGTTTTGTGGGGGTGCAACCCCCACACCCCGCCCGGCGGGCTTCGCCCCCGGACCCCCACCCGGGCTCGCCAGTCCCGAAGCCTTCGCCCAGCCGGACCCCCTCCTCGGTGCGCCAGTCCCGAAGCCTTCGCCCTCAGGCCCCCACCCAGGTTCGCCAGTCCCGAGGCCTTGGCCCGGACCCTTCCAGATTCGTCAGCTTGCGAAAGCCGTGCCCTGGATCACCTCTCAGGTTGTCTGCCGAGGGGTCGTCTCCCGTTCCTCAGGTCATGTCCGAGGTGGGATTGATTCAGGTGATTTCAGAGCCATCCTTTACGCCGAAAGAGCATGTGGACCAAAGTGGCGAGGGTGATCATGAGGGTGAGGGCGGCGGGGTAGCCGTAGGTCCAGGAGAGTTCGGGCATTCCTTCGAAATTCATGCCGTAGATTCCGGCGACGAGGGTGGGGGCGGCGGCGGTGGCTACCCAGGCGGAGATTTTGCGCATGTCTTCGTTTTGGCGGATGCCGACTTGGGTGAGGTTGGCGTTGAGGACGCCGTCGAGGAGTTCGCGGCGGGCGCGGACTCGGTTGTCTATGTGGCGGAAGTGGCGATCGATTTCGTGTAGGGCTTGTTCGCCGATGTTGGTGCTGTAGGGGTCGTCGGCGATCCAGGTGGGGAGGCGGCGGCGAACCAACCGTTCCAGGGGTTCGTCGACGAGTGGGGCGGTGGTTTGTTCGAATTCCATCAATAGGCGGCGTAGTCGGTAGATCTGCTCGACCGGGTTCGCCCTGTCGGTGGAGAAGACTTCGCTCTCGACCTGTTTGATCTCACGGTCGAGGTGGTCGAGCAGGTCGAGGTAGCCGTCGATGATGAAGTCGAGGACGACGCGGAACGCGGCCAGCGGGCCGCCGGCGAGATCGGTGTCGGCGGTAGGGAGAGTGATCTCGGCGCCGATGGTGACGACGAAATCCCTTCCTACGGCGAGTAATACATCGCCTACGTCGAGGGAAATGCCTGTGGCGTCGAAATGGCCCGTGGGCATGGCGATGACGACGGTTTCGCCTTGGACTTCCAAACCTGGACGTTGCAGCTCTCGGTGAGCCTTGGACAGCAAGACCGGATCCAGGCCGACCGCCTGGTGCAGTCGGGCGAGATCATCGTCGTCGAGGTTCCGCACACCGATCCAAGCGAATGCCCCCGGCGTCTTGTGGCTGCCGTCCGAATTCGTCGCCCGGAGCTCGGGGCGCAGCTGTCCGTCGAAATAAACGGCATCATCGGTGATCATGCCGGCATTGTGCCGGGCATCGAGACCACCATGCGTTGCAGGTCCGTACCCCCTGTCCGCACAGGTCGAATCGGGCCGGGTTTTTCACCTTGCGGGGCCGTTTCGTGGCTCGGGCCGTATCGGAAGGATTGGGGGATCGAGTATCCGGCGGCCGGACGGTCGCGCCGATCCGAAGGAATTGATATGGCGACTGCTGTAGGGATCGATCTGGGGACTACTAATTCGGTGATCGCGAGCTGGCAGGGGGGTGAGCCGGTGGTGATCGCGAATGCCGAGGGGGCGCGCACTACGCCGTCGGTGGTCGCGTTCACCGAGAGCGGTGAGCGGCTCGTGGGTCAGCTTGCTCGCCGGCAGGCGATTTTGAATCCGAAGGGCACGATCTATTCGGCGAAGCGATTCATCGGGCGTCACTTCGACGAGATCTCGGCGGAAGCCAAGGCGGTGAGCTTCGATGTGGTCGAGGGCGACGGTGGCGTTGCCCGGTTCGATGTGCGGGGCAAACTGTATGCGCCCGAGGAGATCAGCGCGCTGGTGCTGCGCAAGCTGGTCGATGACGCGAGCAAGTACCTGGGCGAGCGGGTCAAGGAGGCGGTGATCACCGTGCCCGCTTACTTCAATGACGCGCAGCGCAATGCCACCAAGGACGCCGGCCGGATCGCGGGCCTCGAGGTCTTGCGCATCATCAACGAGCCGACCGCTGCCGCGCTGGCGTACGGCTTGGACAAGCAGACCCACGAGACGGTGCTCGTATTCGACCTCGGTGGAGGCACTTTCGATGTCAGCCTGCTCGACGTCGGTGAAGGTGTGGTCGAGGTCCGCTCCACCGCGGGCGACTCGCATCTGGGCGGTGACGACTTCGACCGGCGCATCGTGGACTATCTCGCCGACGAATTCCAGCGCGCCGAGCACATCGACCTGCGGGCCGATCCGCAAGCGCTGCAACGACTATTCGAGGCGGCGGAGAAGGCCAAGGTCGAGCTGTCCTCGGTGACGCAGACGCAGGTGAATCTGCCGTTCGTCACCGCCGACGCGAACGGACCGAAGCATCTCACGACCACGCTTATGCGCTCGAAGTTCGAGGACCTGACGGCGGATCTGGTGCAGCGCTGCCTCGGCCCGGTCGAGCAGGCCATGTCCGATGCCAAGGTCACCGCCAACGACATCGACGAGGTGATCCTGGTCGGTGGTTCCACCCGCATCCCGGCGGTGCAGGCGCTGGTGCGCAGGCTGACCGGCGGCAAGGACCCGAACATGAGCGTCAACCCGGACGAGGTGGTCGCGCTCGGGGCTGCGGTGCAGGCGGGCGTGCTCAAGGGTGAGGTCTCCGATGTGCTGCTGCTGGATGTCACGCCGCTGTCGCTGGGCGTGGAGACCCAGGGCGGGGTGATGACGAAGATCATCGAACGCAATACCACCATCCCGGCCCGGCGCAGCGAGGTGTTCTCCACCGCAGAGGACAACCAGCCCGCCGTCGATGTGGTTGTGCTCCAAGGCGAACGCGAGCGTGCCGCCGACAACCGTGTGCTCGGCCGGTTCCGGCTGGAGGACATCCGGCCCGCCCCGCGCGGCCAGGCGCAGGTCGAGGTCACCTTCGATATCGACGCCAACGGCATCCTCAATGTCACCGCGCGCGACAAGGACACCGGTAAAGAGCAGAGCATCACGATCAGCGAGCAGTCCAATCTGGACCAGAGCGAGGTCGACCGGATGCTCGCCGAGGCCGAGCAGCACCGTCGCGAAGACGAACAACTGCGTAAGGCCGTCGATGCCCGCAACGCGTTGGATTCGGCCGCGTACCAGGTGGAACGGCGGCTGGCCGAACTCGGCGACAGCGCGCCGCCGCATGAGCGGGCACGCGCCGAGATGCTGATCGCCGACGCCAGACGCGCCGTCAAGGAAGAAGAGCCGCTCGATCGGGTGCAGTCGCTCACCTCGGAGCTACAGCAATTGGTGTACGGGTTGCAGCCCACCCCATCCGGTGGCGGCGACGAACAGTCCGGCTACGCGGGCGCACGAGCGGGCGCGCCCGGCGACGACGACGTGATCGACGCCGAGTTCGACCGGAGCTGAGGAGGTTCGTGATGGAAACCTCGTCAGACCAGTCGATCACCGACGCGCCCACCCCGGAGGAACAACCCGATCCAGAGATCGCGCAGTGGGAAGACCGCTGGCGGCGCACCGCCGCCGATCTGGACAACTTGCGCAAGCGCTACGCCAGGGATCTCGATCGAGAGCGCGCGGCCGAACGGGCGAAGGTCACCGGGGCCTGGCTGCCGATGCTGGACAACTTGGAGTTGGCGCTGGCGCACGCGAACAGCGAGACGGACCCGCTCGTCGCCGGCGTGCGCGCGATCCGGGACCAGTCTGTGCAGGTACTCGAACAGCTCGGCTACCCAAGGCACTCGGAGGTGGGAGTCCCGTTCTCGCCGGAACTGCACGAGGTGGTCAGCGTGATCGACCGCCCCGATCTGCCGCCGGGCACCGTGGTCGAGGTGCTGCGCCCCGGGTACGGCGAGAACGGACAGCAGTTACGTCCGGCGGCCGTGATCGTCAGCAGTCGCGAGGGGTGAGCGTCGATGGCGCGCGACTACTACGAGATCCTCGGGGTTCCGCGCGACGCCGACAAGGATCAGATCCAGCAGGCGTATCGCAAACTGGCTCGGCGATATCACCCGGATGTGAATGCCGATCCGGCGGCGGAGGATCGGTTCAAGGAGGTCAGTGAGGCCTACGAGGTCCTGTCCGATCCGGCGACGCGCAGTCGCTACGACCGCTTCGGCGCGGACTTCCGGCGGGTGCCGGAGGATTACGACGAACGGGTCGGTGCGGCGTCCGGCGGATTCGGCGGCGGCGGAAGCGATTTCGGTGGCGGTCGCGGCGGGACCCGGGTGCACTTCGGCCGCGGTTTCGATGGCGACGTCGACTTCGGAGACATATTCGGCGACATCTTCGGTGGGCGGGGCGGCGGCTACGGACCGATTCCCGGCGCCGATCAGGAGGCCGTCCTGGAGTTGACCGTGGAGGAGGCCTACCGCGGCGGCAAACGCAAGCTGCGGCTCGGTGAGCGCAGCTACGACGTCGATATCCCGGCCGGCGTCATCGACGGCCAGCGGATCCGGCTGGCCGGCCAGGGTGGCCGGGGCAGCGGTGACGCGCCGGCGGGCGACCTCTACCTGGTGGTGCACATCAGGCCGCACCCGCGCTTCCGATTGGTCGGTCGCGACATCTACCTCGACCTGCCGGTGTCCCCGTGGGAGGCGGCGCTGGGCGCCACCGTCGCGATCCCGACACCGAGCGGCGAGGCGAAAGTCAAAGTGGCGCCGGGCTCCTCGACCGGACGCAAGCTGCGCCTGCGTGGCGCGGGCATGCCGAATCCCCGCGGCGCCGACGGCAACCTGTATGCCGAGGTCAAGGTGATGGTGCCGGCGAAACCGACTGCGCGCGAACGCGAGCTGTTCGAGCAGTTGGCCGCCGCGTCGACGTTCGATCCGAGGAGAGAGCAATGAGCGCACCCACCCGGCAATACGTGATCGTGCGGCAGGCGGGGGTGCGGCTCGACGAGTTCTCCCGGCGCTGCGGTCTGCATCCGAGCCTGGTGCGCAGACTGGTCGCGCTCGGGCTGCTCGACGGTGCGCGCGAAGGCACCGATCTTCGCTTCGAACCGTCCGCGGTGGCCGTGGCCGCCCGAATCCAGCGCTTGCGGTCCGGGCTCGGATTGAACTACGCGGCAATCGGGTTGGTGCTCGATCTGCTGAACCGAATCGAAGAACTCGAAGCCGATCCTCGAAGGAGGACGTCCCGATGGACACCAGCACGTTGACGGAGAAGTCTCGGGAAGCGTTGAGCGAAGCGCAGAACATCGCGACGCGATTGGGGCACAGCGAGGTCGACGGCGAGCATCTGCTGCTCGCCCTGGTCGACCAACCGGACGGACTGGTGCCCCGGCTGCTCGACCAGGCGGGTGCGGACCTCGACGCATTGCGCGCCGACTTGAATCGCGAACTGGCCCGCCGGCCCAAGGTGAGCGGTCCCGGCGCCGCGCCGGGACAGGTGATGGTCACCCGGCGTTTGGCCGCGTTGCTGGCATCGGCCGAGCGAGAAGCCAAGCGGCTCAAGGACTCCTACGTTTCGGTGGAGCATCTGGTCATGGCGTTGGCCGAGGAGGGTCCGGGCACCGCGGCGGGCCGGATCCTCGCGGGTCAGGGCATCACCAGGGAGTCGTTCCTGCAGGCGCTCACCACGGTTCGGGGGAATCAGCGGGTGACCTCCGCGACCCCGGAGGGCGCTTACGAGGCGCTGGAGAAGTACGGCCGCGATCTCGTGGCCGAAGCCCGCGCGGGCAAGCTGGACCCGGTCATCGGCCGAGACGCCGAGATCCGCAGGGTGACACAGATTTTGAGCAGGAAGACGAAGAACAATCCGGTATTGATCGGCGATCCCGGTGTCGGTAAGACCGCCATCGTGGAGGGCTTGGCTCAGCGCATCGTCCGCGGTGACGTGCCAGAAGGCCTGCGCGACAAGACGATCTTCTCCCTCGATATGGGTTCGCTGGTCGCCGGGGCGAAGTATCGCGGCGAGTTCGAGGAGCGGCTGCAAGCCGTTTTGTCGGAGGTGAAGGCAGCCGAGGGCCGCATCCTGCTCTTCGTCGACGAGCTGCACACCGTGGTCGGCGCGGGATCATCCGGTGGGGAAGGATCGCTCGATGCGGGCAACATGCTCAAGCCGATGCTCGCGCGCGGTGAGTTGCACATGATCGGCGCGACCACCTTGGACGAGTACCGCAAGCACATCGAATCCGATGCGGCACTTGAACGCCGGTTCCAGACGGTGCTGGTGGACGAGCCCAGCGTGGAGGACGCGGTGTCCATCCTGCGCGGGCTGCGCGAACGCCTCGAGGTCTTCCACGGGGTGAAGATCCAGGACGGCGCGCTGGTGGCCGCGGTAACGCTGTCGCATCGCTACATCACCGACCGATTCCTGCCGGACAAAGCCATCGACCTGGTCGACGAGGCCTGCGCGCGGCTGCGCACCGAAATCGACTCGATGCCGGCCGAACTCGACGAACTCACCAGGAAGGTGACGCGGCTGGAGATCGAAGAGGCGGCACTGTCCAAGGAGACCGACGCGGCCAGCAAGGCCCGGCTCGAGGAACTGCGGCGTGAGCTTGCCGATGTGCGGGCCGAGGCGGACTCGCGGCACGCTCAATGGGAGGCCGAACGGCAGGCGATCCGCCGAGTGCAGGAACTGCGTGGGCAACTCGAGCAATTGCGCCGCGAAGCCGAGGAGGCCGAACGCAATTACGACCTCAACCGCGCGGCCGAATTGCGCTACGGCGAGATCACCGAGCTGGAACGCAATTTGCAAGCGGCAGAGGAACAATTGCAGACCAAGCAGGGCAAGCAGCCGCTGCTGCGCGAGGTGGTCACCGAGGACGAGATCGCCGAAATCGTCGCCGCGTGGACCGGCATCCCGGTAGCCCGGCTACAGGAGGGCGAGCGGGAGAAGCTGCTGCGGCTCGATGAGATCCTGCACGAGCGGGTGATCGGGCAGGAGGAGGCGGTGCAACTCGTCGCCGACGCGGTGATCCGGGCACGTTCGGGCATCCGTGATCCACGCAGGCCGATCGGGTCGTTCATCTTCCTCGGCCCCACCGGCGTCGGTAAGACCGAACTCGCGAAGACCTTGGCCGCAACACTTTTCGACAGCGAAGACAACATGGTGCGCCTGGACATGAGCGAGTACCAGGAGCGGCACACGGTCAGCCGGTTGATCGGCGCGCCGCCCGGCTACGTCGGTTATGACGAGGGCGGGCAGCTCACCGAGGCGGTGCGCCGCAAGCCGTACTCGGTGGTGTTGTTCGACGAGATCGAGAAGGCGCACGCCGACGTCTTCAACACGCTGCTACAGGTGCTCGACGACGGCCGCATCACCGATTCGCAAGGCAGGCACGTCGATTTCCGCAACACCGTGGTGATCATGACCTCGAATATCGGCTCCCACCATCTCCTCGACGGCGTCACCGCCGACGGCGAGATCAAGCCGGACGCACGGGATCGGGTGCTGGCCGAGCTGCGCGGGCACTTCCGTCCCGAGTTCCTCAACCGCGTGGACGACATCGTGCTGTTCACGCCGTTGACACTGCCCCAGATCGAGCACATCGTCGTCCTGCAACTCGAGGAACTGCGGCACCGCCTGGCCGAACGGCAGATCACGCTCGACATCACCCCCGAAGCCCGCAGGCTCATCGCCCAGCGCGGATTCGATCCGGTCTACGGCGCGCGGCCGCTGCGCCGCTTCATCGCGCACGAGGTCGAGACGAAGATCGGCCGCGCGCTCGTGCGCGGCGACATCGGTCAGGGCGGCACGGTCACGGTCACGGTGGCCGGTGAGGATCTCGCCGTCGCGTACTCCGCGCCCGCGGCCGCGGCATGACAACGAGGTATGACTATGGAAATCGCCAAGATCAAATGCCCCAATTGCGGGAAGTTGAACCGGGTTCCGGCCGTGGCGGCGGGCACGCCGCGCTGCGGTAGCTGCCACGCACCGTTGCCCTGGATGGTCGAGGCCGGCGACGACGACTTCACCGAGGTGACCGAAAAGTCCTCGGTGCCCGTCCTTGTCGACCTCTGGGCGACCTGGTGCCGGCCCTGCGTGCTGGTCAGCCCGGCCCTCGAACGGCTCGCGACCGAACGTGCCGGTCGACTGAAGCTGGTCAAGGTCGACGTCGACGCCGCACCTCGCACCGCCGAGCGGTTCGTCGTCCGGGCCGTGCCGACCTTGCTGGTACTCGACCACGGCGAGGTGCTGGCCCGGCAGGCCGGCGCCGCTCCGGTGCCGGAACTTCGGCGATGGCTGGACCAAACCCTGTCCGACCGAGCGGAAAAGGACGTGAGCGCATGACTTCGACCCATACCGATCCCCACGTCGCGGCCATCCGGTCGGTGGCACCGCGGACACCGCAGGGGTGCGAAGAGTGTCTTCGGCTCGGCACGCCGTGGGTGCATCTGCGGCTGTGCCTGACCTGCGGGCACGTCGGCTGCTGTGACTCGTCCCCGATGCGGCACGCGCGAGCGCACGCGGCCGGGGTCGGTCACCCGATCGTCGAATCGATGGAGCCCGGCGAGAATTGGCGCTGGTGCTACGTCCACCAGAACTTCGTCTGATGAGCGTCGAAACCCCCGATGACGGGGGCGAGTTTCCGCGACTGTCGCAAGCGCAGGTGGCGACGCTCGCCGCCGGCGGTACCCGTCGGCCGGTGCGCGCCGGTGAGATCGTGGTGCGGGCCGGCGCGCGAAGCGATGAGTTCTTCGTGATCCTGTCCGGCCGCGTCGCGATCGTCGACGACGATGATGGTGAACGCCGAGTGCTGCGTATTCACGGGCCAGGCCGATTCCTCGGCGAGCTGGGTCTGCTGGAAGGTCAGGTCGCGTTCTACACCGCGGAGATGATCGAGGACGGCGAAGTGCTGGCCGTCCCGGTCCACCGCATACGCGCACTGGTCGAACACGATCCGATGCTCAGCGACCTCATTCTGCGTGCGTATCTGCTCCGCCGCTGCCGGCTGCTCGGCATGCTATCCGGGTTCCGGATCATCGGTTCCTGCTATTCGTCCGACACCCGGCGGCTGCGCGAGTTCGCGATGCGAAACCGATTGCCGCACGACTGGATCGACCTCGAGCGCGACCGCCGGGCCGAACAGCTCTTGCGTGCGCTCGGTATCGGAGCCGAGGACACGCCGGTCGTCATCTGGCGGGGCGAGCGAGTGCTGCGCAATCCGACGAACGCGGAATTGGCGCGTCTCGTCGGCCTTCCGGTGCCGGACACGCTGCGCGAGGCATGCGATCTGATCGTGGTGGGTGCCGGCCCGGCCGGTTTGGCCGCCGCGGTGTACGGCGCCGCGGACGGACTCGACACCTCGGTGCTGGAGGCGATCGCAGCGGGTGGGCAGGCGGGCACCTCCTCGTGCATCGAGAATTACCTGGGCTTTCCCGCGGGCATCTCGGGCACCGAACTGGCCGAGCGGGCGGTCATCCAGACCGGAAAGTTCGGTGCCCGGTTGCTGGTGTCCGCGGAGGTGGTCGGGCTGGAAGCCGCGGACGGACATCATCTGCTGCGGCTGGCCGGTGGCGGCGCGTTGCTCGGCCGCACCCTGGTCCTGGCCACCGGCGCCCGCTATCGGAGACTCACCGTACCCGGGATCGAGCGCCTCGAAGGCACCAGTGTGTATTACGCCGCCACCCACCAGGAGGCGTCGATATGCGGCGTGGACCCGGTGGCGATCGTCGGCGGCGGTAACTCCGCCGGACAGGCGACGGTGTTTCTCGCCGGCCGCGTCGAGCACGTGCACCTGCTCATCCGGGGCGAGGATCTGGGCAAGAGCATGTCCCGATATCTGGTCGAACGGATCGAGCAGCACCCGCGAGTGACGGTGCACCGCAACACCGAGGTGCGCGAACTGATCGGGGACGGCGAGCTCGATGCCGTCGAGGTCGAGAACAATCGGACCGCGGAACGAGAGACGCTCCCGGTGCGGGCACTGTTCGTTTTCATCGGCGCGGCGCCGTGCACCAAGTGGCTGGCGGATTCCGTGGCGCTCGACGCGCACGGCTTCGTCCGTACCGGCCTGGACGCGGTGTATCCGGCCGAGGATCAGCGCGAGTCCGGCCGTCGGCCGCTACCACTCGAAACAAGCGCGCCCGGCGTCTTCGCGGTGGGCGACGTCCGTAGCGGCTCGGTCAAACGGGTCGCGTCCGCCGTCGGCGAAGGCGCGATGGCGGTGCGCCACATTCACGAATACCTCGAGAGGAGCTGACCGAAATGCCGATCATGGGCGCTACCAAGTTTCAGCGTTTCTTCCGCGCCGCGGCCGGGCTGCAGGTGCACCACAATGACCTCGAGCGCTATGACGAGTTCATCGACGAGAAGATCTACGACCTGTTCCTCGTCGCCAAGGCGTCGGCGAAGGCGAACGCGCGCGACGTGATCGAACCGTGGGATCTGCCGATCACCGCGGGCCTGCAGCAGAGCATCCATCGGTTCGAGAAGCTGGATGAGGAGATCGAGCTGCAACCGCTGCTCGACCAGCTCGTCGCCCGTCCGCCGTTGGACGTTTCGCTCGCGGAGGAGACCGAGCGCCGGCTGCCGCTGATCGCCGGCGGTCTGAGTATGGCGCTCGCGCAGACGTTCGTCGCGATCGACCCGAAGGCCAAGCATCCGGGGACCGCCGAATGGTCGGTGGTATTCGAGATATTCCATTTGCTGCTTTGATGCATTAGCGGTGCATATTCGGCTGGACTGCGTAATGCCGGAGGGGCTGGGGTAGCTCGTGATCAACATCCGACCCCGGAGGCCAGAGCCTGTTGCCATGAACCAGCCCCTATTGAGTTATCCCATCGTCAACGGATTGGCAGGCGTCCAGCTGATGTCGCTGCGCGGGCTGTGCGCGTTGTCCGCAGCGCTGTCGAGCGAGCACGAAGTGGTGGAGATCTTGCGCATGGCAGGCGCGGCCGTCCCCTCCCTCGGCTCGTGTCGCACGCTGGCGAGCTACCGCCGGGTGGACGGCGAATTCCAGCGGTACCCACCGGGGCGACTCGCACAGCCCGGCCTGGACGCGCAGGTCAGCGCCCAGGACGGCGCGGGCAGCGTGACCTTGGCCGACGAGAAATGGAGTTGGGCGTTTGTCCTTGGGAGTTTGTCCGGGGTCTTCGGGTCACTGATTGTCAGCTCCGATCGCGCGCCGCGGCCCGACGAGATATTCCTGCTGGAAGTGCTGGCGCAGATCACCGGTGCGGCATTGGCCAATGCGGCCACCCACGAACGCGCCTGCCTGCATGCGGCCGAACTCACCGAGATCAACGAACATTTGGCCGCCACAGTCCTGCGTCTCGAACGGCAGACGCGCGCACTGGAGGTGCTCTCCGGAGCCGCCGCCTACGGACAGGGCGAACAGGGTATCGCCGACGCCATCGCCCAGCTGACCGATTTTCCGGTCGCGGTCGAGGACCCCTTCGGCAATCTCCGGGCCTGGTCGGGACCCGGCCGGCCGGACCCGTATCCCAAAACCGCGCCGGAGCAGCGTGATCGACTACTGCGCCGGCTGGCAACGCACAATGCGCCGCTTCGGGTCCACGACCGGGTGATCATGTTGGTGAAGCCGCGTGCCGAGGTCCTCGGCACCCTCGCATTGATCGATCCGGACGATCTGGTGGCCGAGCCTCAGCTGTTCGCGCTGGCGTACGGCAGCACCATGCTCGCCCTCGAACTCGCCCACCAGCGCAATCTCGCCGAGATCGAACTGCGGTTGCGCCGCGATCTCGTCGACGATCTGGCCGCCGGTACCGACAACGACAGTGCCTACGCCCGTGCCGAGGCTTTGGGACACGATCTGCGCGGAACGCACTACGTCGTCTTGGTGCACAGCGCGAGTCGCCTCGATGCGATCGCCGAGGTGGCGAGCCGCGCTGCGTCGGCTCAGGGGCTGCAATCGATCCAGGGTCGGCACAGCGGCATGATCGTGCTCGTCACCGATCGCCGGCCGGATCCGGCCGTCCTCCACCACGCCATCCGCGAGGGTGTCGACACAACCTCGATCACCATCGGCATCAGCGGCCGGTGCGAGCAACCGAGCGATCTCGCGCGCTCCTTCGCCGACGCGCACCGGGCCGTGCACATCCGGCTACGGTCGCGCATCCCGGACGGCGCAACGGCATTCGACGAACTCGGTTTCTATCGTCTGGTCGACGCGGCACACATCCAGGGCCAGGTCGAGGACTTCGTGTGCGAATGGCTCGGCGCCCTACTGGATTACGACGACAACCGGAACTCCGATCTCGTCTACACCCTGGCCCAGTATCTGGAATGTGGCGGCAACTACGACGATTCCGCCGCCGTGCTCCACATCCATCGCAGCACCCTGCGTTACCGCCTCGGCCGTATCCGCGAACTCACCGGCTTCGACCTGCGCGATATGAACACCCGGTTCAATCTCCAAGCCGCAACGCGCGCTTGGCAATTCCTCTCCGTGATCCCGGATCCGTGACCAGCAAATGGTGTGCCGGTCACGGATCCGGGGGTTCAGGCGATGCGCGCATCGAGAACGAGTACGACCGACGTCGCGATCGAGAACGCGAGGAAAACGATGGCGCCCAGCATGTTCCGGTCGCCGGTGCGGATGTGGGCGAGGATCGCGCCGGTGAAGTAGAGCACCAGCCCGATCGCGGCGGCGATCGCGAAGGGCGGGAACCAGATGCCCCCGATGAGACCGACCGTGGCGGCGATTTGCAGGCTGCCGAGGGCGGCGAGCTGGGACGTGCTGAGGTGGACCGCTTCGGCGAACTGGCGGATCCAGGCCGGGCGGACGAACTTCATCACGCCGGACTGAAGCATTGCCAGAGCGAGCAGGACGGACAGGATCAAGGCTGCGATATGCATGGCGGCAACGCTAAGGATCCGAAAGGTACCTTTTGGTAACCTTCGGATCGTGAGCTCTGCTGCCGGAACGATGTTCATGACCGACTGTCCCGCGCGCACGGCAATCGAGATCATCGCGAACAAATGGTCCGTACTCACCCTGTACGCGCTGAAAGACGGCCCCAAGCGGCACAGCGAACTCGTCGCGCTGTCCGGCGGGATCTCCCGCAAGGTACTCACCCAGACCCTGCGCCGTCTGCAGAGCAACGGTCTCATCGATCGGCAGCGGTACGCCGAAGCGCCGCCGCGGGTGGAATACCGCCTGACCCCCCTCGGCCGGACGCTCCAGGAGCCGATAGCGATGCTGACCGAGTGGGCGCAGGCGCACGGAGAAGCGCTCGTCGATTTCCAGGAATCGGCCGCCGCGCACCAGGGACAGTAGGTGCAAGACCTGCATCTCCGGAAACTGCTGTCGTCCTTCCGGTCAGCACCACACGACCGGGTTGCCGGTGTCGACGGAGGCTTGAAGCACTCTGGTCAATGGGTTGAGTAGGTAGTCGAAATGGTCTGGGGTGACCGGAGTTTTCCGCACGCGCAGTCGGCGCGGATAGGCCGGAAATTTCTTCGGGTTGATCGGCGCGCGGGCCGGAATCCTTGTTCGCTGTCCGGTGTCGAGGTCGGTGAACCAGGTTCCGCCTCGCCACGATTGTTTCTGGGTGAATTCGCGTGCCCGGAAGACCTCTGATTCGGGATCTGTGGAGGTATCGGTGATCGTGAAGCCTGCGTCGGCGTCGAGGGCGAAGCTGTGTCCGGTCCGGCCGTCCCAGATGAAGACGCCGTTATAGGACGGTACGCCGGTGATCAGCGTTTCGCCGGTCGCGGCGTCGACGAGGTCCGTGTGGGTGCCGACCTCGGATTGTGCTCGGAACAGGTCGATTTCGGCAAGCGCGGCCAAGGCTGACGTTGGCGGAAGCAGGCCACCGTTGCCGCTGGGAAGCTCCGCGGAAAGGGTCGGGAAGGCGGCTGTGCCGCTCGCCGTCAAGGCCGACTGGAAGAGCCGGTAGCCGGACCAATTCGAGATCCGTTCGGACACGAGGTCCATACGTTTGTGCGGACACGCGCCGTCCCGAATCCAGCCGTCGACACTGCGGTGCTGATCTTCGTGCCCTTCGTAGGGCATCGAGAACGTCAGATAGCCTTCGCCGTCCTCGACGATCAGGTCCGCCGGGACCGGCGCGGTCGCGGTGCGACCGTCCTGCCAGCACCGGCAGCGCACGAAGGCATCCAACCCCATTGCGTCATCGTAGGTGGCCGACCAGCGGCTAACGGTGCAAGTAGACCGGTAGCCGGGAATGCCCGTTGGAGATGAAGCTGCGCACGGGGCGCAGCTCGGTCGGATCGCCGGCCGAGCTGAGCTCCGGGAACCGAGCGAACAGCGCGGGCAACGCGATCTGCGCCTCGAGCCGGGCCAGCGGCGCGCCGAGGCAATGGTGAACCCCGTGCCCGAACGCGAGGTGATGCCCCTTGGTGTCGCGATGCACGTCGAATTCGTCGGCGGTGGACCCGTGCACCCGAGGATCGCGACCGGCCGCGGCGTAGGACGCGAGGATGGCATCCCCCTGCGGAATGCGGAAGCCATCGATGTCGAGATCCTCGGCCGCGAACCGAAGCGGCAGATGCGCCAGCGGCGCTTGGTAGCGCAGCGCCTCCTCCACCACATCAGCCCAGCTCGACCTCCCCGCCAGCACATCGGCTCGCTGCCGGGGACGGGTCAGCAGCGCGAAAATCGCTTGGTCGAGCAGGTTTACGGTGGTCTCGTGCCCGGCGCTGATGATCAGCATGAGGGTGTCGACCAGTTCCTTCTCGGTCAGCCGGGCACCGTCCTCGTCGTAGGCGGCGGTCAGCAGGCTGGTGATGTCGTCGCCCGGCTCGGCTCTGCGGTAGCCGACGAGTTCGCTTACCAGACCGTACATTTCGAGATAGTTGGCCGGTGGATCCTTGCGCGTGTCCGAGGTGTCGAAGAACCGGTCCACGCAGAAGTGCAGCGGGGCGGCCAAATGCTCTGGGACGCCGATTAATTCGCAGATCACGCGAATCGGCACCGGGTAAGCGAACTGCCGCCGCAGGTCGACCACCGCGCCGGAGTGGGTCGTGGACAGCTGGTCCAGCAGGTCGGCGGTGATCGCTTCGATCCGTGGACGCATCGCCATCGTCCGGCGGTGGGTGAACGCGGGGGCGACCAGCTTTCGCAATCGCCGGTGTTCGGGCCCGTAGGCGGTGAACATATTGTCGACGCCGACCCACGAACGCAACGGCCAATCCGCCGGAATCTGTCCCGTGGTGAACGCCGTCCAGTGCCGCCGTGCGTCCTTGGATACCCGGGAGTCGGTCAGCAGGCGGCGGAGTACGGCCGCATCGGTCACCGACCAGGCGGGAACATTGCCGGGTAGCACGACCCGGGTGATCGGCCCGCGGCCGCGGATCCGGGCCGACTCGCCTTGGATGTCGGCACCGGCGGTATCCAGAACTATCGGTTCATGTTCCATGTGCTTCCTCCTCCATTACCCGAATCCCTCTGCACTACAGGTCATCTCGTTCTCCTGCGAACCTGACCGGGCACTTCGAAGCCTATGAATATCGGCTCCGCGCACGCTTGCACCGCTGCGCCATCCGAATGGAATGTTCGCGCCATGACAACCGCCGCGGACGAATCGCAAAGTGTGCCGTATACGGCCGAGCTTGAATTGGAGCGAGCGCGAAAATAGGCTCCGATCAGGGAACACGGAATGGATCGGCAGGCGATGGACAGCACCGGAGCGGAGTTCGCCGGCTCGCGCGGAGGGTTCTCCCTGGACTCCACCGTCGGGGGTGCCGTTTCGCGCGGGTTCGACACCTTCCGCCACGGCTGGCAGACGCAGGTCGGCGCGGCCTTTCCGCTACCGACCTTCAGCCAGGCCACGACCGGCGATTTCCGGGTCCGCAGTCGCGTGGCAAAGCTGCACGACGTGGCGATCACCGATCTCGACAGCGCGTCGGTCATCCGGACGGCGGGCACTCCGTACGGCTATGCGCACCAGGTGCGGATGTATGTGGTGCGGCGCGGCGTCTGGTCGCTGGGAGGCGTGGCCGGTCGAGGCGAACACACGGTGCGGGCCGGGCAGTTCCTCCTGCGGCACGGCGCGCCGTTGCATTTCGGCGCGTCGCCGCACACCACGGTGCAGATCGTGACGCTGCCTGCCACCGCGTTCGATCCCCGGTTACGAAACCGCTGCGTCACCGAGTCGGCGGATTCCGCCGAGATGCGCCTGCTGCTGGCCCACACGAACATGGTCCATGCGACGGTGACCGACCTCGGTCCCGCCGGTGTGCACGCCGCGCACGGTGCCCTGCTCGAACTGGCCAAGGCCGTGGTGACGGGCCGCTTCGATGATGCCGAACCCGAGCTGAGACCGGCGCTCGTCCGAGCGGCGAAGGAAGCGGCGGACCGCAGGCTCGCCGAGCCCGAGCTGTCCCCGGCGCTGCTCGCCCGGGAACTCAACGTCTCCGTGCGCACCCTGCAACGAGCGTTCACCTCGGCAGGTGAGTCGGTGACCGGCTACATCCGCCACCGCAGGCTGGCGCAGGCCCGGTCCGCCCTCGCCCAGACCCGACCGCCGAGCGTCACCGAACTGGCCGCGTACTGGCAATTCTCCGACAGCAGCCATTTCATCCGTGCCTTCAAGAAACGCTACGGTCAGACGCCCGTCGAGTACGCCCGTTCAGTGCGGTCCACCGGGTCCTAAAGCTCTGGCGGACAACACGCCTCGCGCTCCGGCACCGTCGCCGATGCCCAAACAGGTGTTGCCGGAGAAGATCCCGAGTTCGTAGTGCACCGAATCGGCATCGAAAGCGGTTACCAGAACGCCGATCTCGTAGTCACCGGGATAAGTGACCTCGCCGAGGTAGTCGATCCGATACGACGACGGCGCCAGATCCGGCACCAGCCCGTCCGCGCCGAGCGCCGCGGCCGTGAACGCCGCGATCGCCTCGTCATACCAGGTGGTGAGCGCCAGGTAATTGACGTGCTGATTGATGTCGACATCGCCGATCCGCGCGCGCAGCGGAGCGAAAAACACGTAGTGGTCGCGCTTTTGACGTTCCGCGCCCGGCCGATTCTCCGTCCCACTCGAATCCGGTACGGACAGCTCGGTGAGATCCGCGATCAATTCATCCGGCAGCGCCAGCGGCCCCGCCGGACCGAGGTTCAGCACCGTGGCCCCGCCGCGCCCCACCAGCTCGCCCCTGGAGAACACCGCCTGCGCATAGGTGAACGAAGACCGCCCGATCCGGCGAATGCCGGTATGCACCTTCACCTCCGCGTGTGTCCCGTAGACGGGTGCCAGCCGCTCGATCCGTTGACTGACGAAGATGATCTGATGGGCTCCGAACCCACCGGCATCGACGAGCCGTTCGAACCGGGACAGCCGCACCCGTATCCGAGCGTCCTCCAGCCAACGAGCCATCCCGACCGTGCTCACGGCGCCGTTTCGCCCGAGATCGCCCTGCCGCACCCGAATATCGCACTGGACCGGAAACACCGGGTAGCTGATGGAATTCATGAGATGACCATAGGAAAGTGACGCCGCACCACACTTGAACACACACGCCAACCGAATGGAACATCCACGCCAATCGCGCGGATCAGTGCCGCCTTGGGCAATGCCGAAGGTTCTTACAGCCTAATTACGATGTATCACAGAAACTTTCCCGGATTCGCCGCCACTTTCCGGCGCAGCACCGGGCGATTCGCTCGATAAGCCTCGACCACCGACGCCAGTTCGTGCGGACTGGCTCCGTGCATGATCACGGAGTGGCAGCCGAGGTCGAACTCGCGGGAGATCTTCTGTACGCACTGTTCCGGTGTGCCGTAGGCGGCGGCGCTGAGCCATTCGTCGGGGATGAGCGCGTCGAACTGTTCGAGGACTTCCACGGACGCGGAGGCGTCGATCGGTCCGGCCGCGGCGGCATCCTGGAAGAGCTGGGTAGCGCGGATCCGCTCCCAGACCTGGGGGTCCCAGCCGTTGGCGTTGATGAGGACGTCGGCGTAGGCCTGGAGGTAGGTCACCAGGCGGCCGGTCCGGCGGCGTAGCTGATCCTCGTCGGAGAGTGCGTCACTCGCGGTGGCCAGGCACGACCAGATTCGGACACTGTCAGGGTCCTTGCCGGCTCGTTCGGCGCCACGGCGTACCGCCGCAACGGAGTTCGCGGTGGCTTCCTCGGAGAAGAAGGTGTGCAGGATGACGAAATCGCCTATCTCTCCGGCGAGTTCGAGGGTCTTCGGGCCGACCGCGACGAAACCGATCGGCGGTGCGTCCGCTAATCCGTTCTGGTGGTACAGAACTGGCCACGAACCGGCCGGCCCTTTGCGGTCGATGAGGGTTTCGCCTGCCCACAACCGCCGCAGAATGTCGACGAAGTCCCGGAGTTGGGCCTCGGTGACCGCCGGTAGCCCGATCGCCTTCCAATTCGCCGCCATGCCGCGGCCGAAGGCCATCGCATACCGGCCCTCGGTCAGTGCGTGCATTGTCGAGCCCATGGTCGCCGTGACCATCGGGTGCCGGGTGTGGTGATTCGTCGCGGCCGCCGCGACCCCCAGATCGGTGGTGCACCCGGCAATTCCGCCGGACAGCACCGCGGAATCCTTGACGGTCATGCGTTCGCCGATCATGCATGATCCGAGGCCGATCTCCTCCGCGGTGCGTGCCTCCGGGAAGAGCACCCTGGCATCGGCGGGGTGTCGGGTGACGCAGTAGTAGGCCAGTTCATTGAGTTGTTCGAGCACGAGAATGGTTCTCCCCAAGTAGTTTTCGGGACGGAGGTCAGGCGCCGAGATCGGCGAGCAGCTCTTCGACGAGCGACCGGTGATGGAAGAGGATCTCGATGTCGTCGGGCCGTTCCATCTCACCGAAATGAACCTGACGCCCGCCGGACCGCATGAAGACGACGCAGTAGTTGAGCGCGGCATACAGCGTGTACCAGGTGAGATCGCCGATCTGCACGCCCGAGTGCGCGCGGTAGGTCGCCGTCACGTCCTCCGCACGCAGGAACTCCGGCATCCCGGGCAGGCCGTAGGTATTGGCGATGGTCTGGAAGACGCGGTGCGCGAAGATCAACCAGGCCAGGTCGAGTTCGCGGGGGCCGATTGTGGCCAGTTCCCAGTCGAGCACCGCGACCGGCGTGAAGTCCCGGTACATGCAGTTGCCGATGCGGGCGTCGCCCCAGGACAGCACGGTCTCACCGGACGAAGTATCGGGCAGATTCGCGCTGAGCCACACCAGGATTCGCTCGACCAGCGCCGACTTTCCACTGTCGCGGGCGGCGAATTCGTACCACCGCTCTGCGCGTCGGAGGGTGCGTTCGAGCGGGCTGGAACCGGGCTGCCGTGGGTCGAGGAAGGCGAAGGTGGTGGCCGCGTCCGGAATGGCGTGCAGCTCGGCGAGCACCTCGATTGTGCTGTGCTGCAACCGGCTTTGCTGTTCGGGAGTCGCGTCGAAGAGCCAGTTGTCGCCGAAGGTGTAGGGCATCACGTCGGGAGGTACCAGGCCGTCGACGCGGTCCATCAGGAGAAATGGCGTGCCGAGCACGTCGCCCGTCGGCTCGATGAACCGCACCCGCGGGACGGGAACCTCGCTCGATTCGGCCACGATGCGCATGGCGTCGAACTGATCCGGCAGGTTGTAGTTCTCCAGGACGGGGAAGTCGCCGGGCGCGGGCACCATGCGAGCGATCAGATCGGCGGACCGCACGGCCTCGGCCTCGGTCCAATTCAGCTGCAGCACCATGGTTTCCGCCGACATGCCGTTGCTGTCTATGCCGGAGCGCAAGGTGACGTCCGGCTCGGCGCCTGCCGGGAGCTGCGCGCTCAGCCATTCGGTGAGGTGTGGGATCAGCGTGCTGGTGTCGCGGCTACTGCGTTGCAGGCGCATGCCCTTTTCGGCCCGGGGTTGAGACATCGATCACTCCTGACAGCTGTGCGAAAACTGCGGATAACCATCAGTCGCCGTCGCACAATTGTCAACAAGGGTTCTCAATGAATGGGAGTTACTCCAGGTAGGCCGTGGTCGCGTCGATCAGCCCGCGCAGCGCGCTGGCCACGTCGGCGGCGGAGGTCAGCCTGCGCTCGTTATTGATGCCGCGAATCGCCGGCGGGATCAGGCACCGGATCCGGTGCACCTTCTGTGGATCGAGCGGCAGGTCGGCCAGGGAGTGTTCGAAGGCTCTGAGCCACGCGTCCTCGTACGCGGCCATGGCCGCCGAAGTCTGGGGGAACTGGGCAAGACGTTCCGTCTGCTCCGTGGGCAGCCCGGCGCGCAGGGTTTCCACCGCGCGTCCCTCGGGTGCGCCGAGGATGGTCCAGATGGCGTTCACCATTTCGCCCACCCGCTCCTGGATCGAACCGCTGAACCGCGGCCAGGTCTCCGGGCTGCTCGCGCCACTACGATCCGTCAGCTCGATCAGCACCGCGGCCCACAATCCGTCCAGGTCGCCGAACTGATGCTGCAGCGTTCCCCAGCTGACCCCCGCCGCTCGCGCCACCCGATTCGCCGACAGCGGTTCGCCGGACCCCTCCGCGAGACAGGTGATGGCGACGTCGAGCAGCCGCTGCCGGGTCTCCCTGCCCTTTTTGTTGAGCCGAGTTCCGGCCGCGGATTGCATCGTCGGTCCCGCTGCGGTCATCGGTACCTCCATTTCGCCGGACAGCCGAAGGAAGCCTTGCACACCGCTCGTCGCGCCGGCGCCGGGCAAGCGGCCGCCGGTGTGCGGCATACCTATGGCAGCTTCCGCGTCTACCGATGTCACGGAACGAATTCGTCGGCAGACTGAGTCCATGCACTACATCGGCATGGTGCCCGGCCCGCCGCTGGACCGGTTCATCGACGATATCTACTGCCTGACCGGGGCGCCGAACCATCGCCGGATGATCGTCCCGCCGATGCCGTCCGCGCATCTGTTCATCAACCTGGGCGACCCGGCCCGGCTGTGGGATTCCGATGCCTCGGTGCCGCCGGCGGTTTTCGCGGACGGATGGTTCATGGGCCTGTGGACCAGGCGTTTTCTGTTCGAATACCCCGAGCGGGTGCGGCTGGTCGGGGTGCACTTCAAGCCGTGGGGGATTTCGCCGTTCGTCGACCTGCCGGTGCGTGAGTTGCGGGATCGATGGGTGCCGGTCGACGGCGTCTGGCGGCGATCGGTGGAGCGGATCCGCAACCAGATCGGCGATCTCGCCTCGCCCGCCGAGACGCTGCGGGCGGTAGAAGCGGAACTGCGGGCACGGCTGGCCGAGGGGCCGTCGCGCGGTCTCGAACTGGTCCAGCAGGTCGGCGGGCGCTTGGCGAGTTCGCGCGGCGGAATCTCGGTCGGTGCGCTGTCGGATGCCGCCGGGGTCAGTGGCAATCACCTTGCCACACAGTTCAAGTCGCATGTCGGAGTCACGCCGAAGCAGGTGGCGCGGATCTACCGGTTCGCGCGGCTGATCTTGTCCGTGGACGTCGGGCGTCCGGTCGATTGGCCGGGGCTCGCCCATACCGTGGGCTACTTCGACCAAGCCCACTTCAGCCGGGAGTTCAAGGACTTCACCGGCCTTACTCCGACGGATTACCTGGCCTTGCGGCGCCGATTCCCCGCTGACCAGGGGTTCCCGCCGGACAACGGTCCGATGCCCGCTGATTGATTTTTTACAAGACCATCCGTGCGCGGGACGACAAGATCGGAAGCGAATACCGAGAGACCCGAGGAGAACCAGTGGGAACAGTGATCATGCACAACGTGGCGTCGGTGGACGGCTTCATCGCCGACAAGAACGACGACGTCGGGCCGCTGCACGATTGGTACTTCAACGGGGACACCCCGCTCGCCGAAGTCGATGAGGACGACCCGGGGTACGACCATTCCGGAACCGGCAGCGGGATCAAGGTGTCGCGCGTCTCGGCGGAGTACGTCGGATCGATCTGGGCGAGCATCGGCACAATCATCATGGGCCGCAGGCTTTTCGACCTCGTGAACGGCTGGGAAGGGCGCCCGCCCGCAGGTGACCACGTCGTCGTGGTGTCCCACCGCCCCAAGCCCGAAGGCTGGCATCCCGAGGCGTCCTACCATTTCGTCGACGACGTGACGGCCGCGGTCGCCAAGGCGCAGGAACTCGCCGGTGACCGGACCGTCGCCGTGAACGCCGGTGAAGTAGGCGGCCAAATCCTTGCGGCCGGCCTCGTGGACGAGGTGGCGATGGACCTCGTGCCGGTCGTATTCGGTTCGGGCAAAAGGTATTTCGGCAGCATCGATGGACAGCATCTACTGGAGGACCCGCACGTGGTCATCCAGGGCGAAGGGGTCCTGCACCTGAAGTTCAAGGTCCGCCGCTAGCACCCTGGCCAGGCAGGGCATCCTCGAGCTATGACCGAATCGTCGAAGCGGCACAAGGTAACCGGTGATGTGCACCTCGTCCTGCGCGAGGAAGGCCGGGTGCTGTTCGGGCGGCGGCAGAACACCGGCTTCGAAGATGGCGCCTGGCATCTGCCGAGTGGCCACCTCGAAACCGGCGAATCGGTGCTCGACGCCTTGATCCGAGAGGCGCGCGAAGAGGTCGGCGTGACCATCGCCCCGGAAGCCGTGCGGTTCGCCCATGTCATGCACAACTCATCCGCGGGTGGACGGGTCGCCTTCTTCTTCATCGTGGACGACTGGCAAGGCGAGCCGACGAACCGCGAGCCGGCGAAATGTACTGACCTGGCATGGTTTTCGCTCGGCGACCTGCCTGACCACATGATCGCCTACTGCCGCACCGCGATGGGCCACATAGCGGACGGAACATCCTTCTCGGTCTACGGCTGGTAGAGCCTCGTGGCTCGGCGCGCGATTACTTTGCCGATCCAGGGGTTTTGCGCTGGTTGGCGTTGAACCGTGCCTTTTTCTGGCGATTCCCGCAGGTGTTCATGTCGCACCATTTGCGGGTGCGGCTCTGGCTGCTGTCGAAGAAGGCGGCCCGGCAGGTCGGCGATGCGCACAACGCTAGTTTTCCGTCCCGTTCGCCGGAGATGATGCTGATGGCGTCGGCGGCGATCACGCCGAGGGCGTCTTCTACGCGGGAGGGCGAGCTGAGTCGCCATCGGCGATTGCCCTCGGGGGTCAGGACGGCCGCGGCCAGGCCATCGATGCTGCGGTCGTTGATGACTCGCACGGCAGCGGCGGGGAGAGGCTCATGGGTCGCGGCCGCGGTGGCGGCGGCGTGAATGGATTCCCGCAGCTCCCGGGCGAGGTCGAGCTGGGCGGTAGTGCACGAGTCGACGGTGAGGCCGTTCACCGCAAGCCAATCGATGAGTCGCTGCGGTGTGGGAATGCGCTCGACCGGGGCGCCGTGACGCTCGGACAACGTGCCGGTGAAGCTGGTCGCCAGCACGCTACCGAGGCGAAATTCGGGAAACCCTGCACGCATGGAACCACCTTAGCTGGTTGCAACAGGCTGCTGCGACATGTTAGAACCGTCTTAGCCGGTTCGCGACAGACCGAGTCGGTTCCACGACGACCAGGAGGTCTCATGCCCGCCAGCGACGTGCAAGCATTCGAAGCCCACGCAACCGATGCCGAACTCGACGATCTGCGTGCGCGACTGGCCGCGGCGCGACTGCCGGAAGCCGAGACGGTCTATCGGGCCGCGCCCGGCCCGCGCCGCTGGGACCAGGGCGTTCCGCTCGCCGACCTCATCGATCTCGTGAACTACTGGCGCACCGAGTACGACTGGCGTTCGTTCGAGGCCCGCCTCGACCGGATCGGCCAGTTCCGCACGGTCATCGACGATCTGGGCATCCACTTCCTGCACCGCCGTTCCGCGCGCGCCGATGCCACGCCGCTGATCCTGACCCACGGCTGGCCCGGCAGCATTGCCGAATTCATCGACGTAATAGACGAATTGGCCGATCCGAAAGACGCAGGCGCGCCGGCGTTCCACGTCGTGGTCCCGTCGCTGCCGGGCTTCGGCTACAGCGACAAGCCCGCCGGTACCGGATGGGGAATCGAAAAGATCGCGGCCGCATGGGTGCAACTGATGGAACGGCTCGGCTACCGCGAATTCCTGGCCCACGGCGGCGACTGGGGCGGCGTGATCACCACGGTCCTCGGCGGCCGGTTTCCCGCCCAGGTACTCGGCATCCACACCACGACCGCGCAGTCCCCGCCGGGGATGACCACGGACGGCCTGACCGCGACCGAACTCGCGTGGACCGAGGAAACCCACGATTTCTGGCACCACCGCGCCGCATACGCGAAACAGCAGGCGACCCGGCCGCAGACCATCGGCTACTCGCTCGTCGACTCGCCGGTCGGCCTGCTCGCCTGGATCCTGGACAAGTTCGCCGAATGGTCAGACACCGAAGACAGCCCCTTCGAAACAATCTCCAAAGACCGAATCCTCGACGACGTCACCCTGTACTGGCTGACCCGCACCGGCGCCTCCGCCGCCCGCATCTACTACGAAAGCCACAACTCCCTGGACCCCGACCTCCGAGTAGACGTCCCCTCCGCAATCACCATGTACCCCCGCGACATCGAAAAGTACCCCCGCCCCTGGGCCCAATACCGATTCCGCCAGATAGTCCGCTGGCGATCCCCCGAAGCCGGCGGACATTTCCCGTCCCTGGAGGTCCCCGAGTATTTCGTCAAAGACCTGCAAGCAGGCCTCACAGCAGTCCTGGCTGCCGCTAACCGGTGAATGCGACAGGTCCAGAGACCTTCCCGAAATGCGCTTTCGGGCGCAGGTCAGGACTATCCATTACCGCAAGTGACTTGAAATCTGAACACGTTGATCGTTCCGTCTTTCATGTGCGTGGTCTGCGCATCGGTCAATTTCCACGAACTACCACGGTTGTCTAATACTTTGTACACAGATACGTGGCAGTTGTTCGCGGCCTCGCCATATGCCACCCATTCCTCAACCGGAAGGCCGGGTGCCGGTGGATTCGGTGCCGGATCGGTCGTTTGCTTGGCGGAACGTGGGAGTCTGAGCCGCAGATCCGGTCCGGTGATGATTGTCTTGACATCGTCCACCGGTGCGCCGACGAATATTGCTTCGGCCCAGGGGCCGGCATCCTCGGTATCGGCCTTGTGTGTGACCTTGGCGTATCCGGCTACCTGCAGTTGGTTCAAGCAGCGCTCCGCGTCGTTAGGCCTGGTAAGCCAGGTGACTAGACCCCAGGCGATCGCCACGAGCGCAAGGAGAACGACAGCGAGCGCTGCCACTCGTTTCGAGGGTGTCCGCAGCCAAGTTATTTGCATGTGTACATCCCGCCGAGCAGTTTCTGTGCCTTGTCGAGCGCCGTGTCTGTCATCCGAACATACCCTTGGACCACCGGACCGAGGTCGCCCGCCTCGAAGTAGTCCGGAATGTTCCGTTCAGCGTTGTATCCGGCAGCCAGGAACTGGTCGAGCGTATATTTCTCTTTCAGCTCGTCCGGCACTCCGCCGATATACTGGTCTTGTATGCGTTTCAAATTATATGTGGCCGCCTTGATGGCGAGGTCGGGATCTTCTTTGAGGTCGGACCACTCTTTGCCGTCGAACTCGGACGGAAATATTCTTTTGACGCCCTCGAAAGTGTCTTCTTTCATATTCGTCAAGCCTAGCGAGTTCGGCCGTATGAGGTTACCGCCTTCGCGAATGAACACGTCGTAGGCGTAACTCATCTCTCTTTCTATGAACGAGTCGGATCGGTATCCGCCTTCGTTGTACACGATCGCCATTACCAGTCTCGGATCAATGCCTGCGGCATTTCCGTACCTCACTGCGGAGCCCACCCACGGGCGCACGTCCGGATCAATCTTTTCCAGTTCGCTTTGCCAATTCGGATTCAGGGTGCACTTGACGGGGTCGCTCGAGTAGGAGTCCAATCGGACGATCGCATCGTCCTGTAGCCCGGCTATCTCGGCGAGTCTCGTTCTGATGCCGAGGCCGTCCATGCCTTCGAAGGTAGCTCTGCGCAACAGAGTGAAAAGCGGGTGCGGGCCGAGGACATCCTTGTACACACCCGCTCCGGTGACGATTTCGCCCTCGGACCCTTCGCTTGCGGGCATGACATCGACCCCGGTCGTGCGCATGGTGGCTCTCGCGCTCAGGTTCGGGAACGCTCGAGGTGTGGCATCGATGATCTGCGTGCGCAGATCCACGAGGGCGTCGTGATGATTGACCGTGGCGGTAATCAAACCCGCCGTCGCGGCGCTTATTGCGCTGGCGCCGGTCTTCAACGCCCCGAGCAGATCGCGGACCTCGGACACGTCCGGTGCCTGGATGCCGTCGAACATCGCCGTGATGGTGTTCAGCCGAGTGTTCGCCTCGGCAATGGCGGGATGTCGGACGAAAGCCCGCCAACCCGATGCGGCGCGGTCCAATGTCTCGGTGTTGCCGTCCGGGATTTCCACCGCCATGGCGGTCAAGGTCGACCGCAGCAACGACTCGGCGCTGTCCGGCCAGAATGTCAGACGTGATTCGCTGGGGGCGGCGGTGCCGGGGTCGGGGATCGACGGGATCCCGCTCGGACCGAACGATGGAGCCGCTGTGACTGTCGGTTTCACCGGTGCCGCACCTTTGTCTGGGTTGCGGTTGGCGTTGTAGTTCGCGGTGTGCCAGTTGTAGCCGGCGAGGTTGAGGACATCTCCGAGTTGCTGCATCGCGCCCGCATATGCGGTGATGGTGGTGACCAGGTCGGCGGTGTGCTGTTTATAGGCTGTGTTCCATTTGGCCACTGCCGGATAGTGGCCGCCCATACCGAATGTGTCCTTCAAACCGGGTGTCATGGCTTGCGTCACGGCAGCGCTCAGATCGGCCGTCAGGTCGAACAATCCTTTAGCGGCGTTGTAGTAGGAGTTGGGGTCAACCGTGATCGGCGTCACTGAACTCTCGACTCCTTCGGTTTGCGGCGCGGTGTCGGCGGTGTACAAACAATGGTCAGGTCCCGCGCAGCAAGTTCAGATTCAACGTGGCGGCCTCCGTGTAGTGGCCGTGAGCGCGACTGGCGGCATCGCTCATAGCGGTCACGCCTTCGGCGAACTCTTGTGCGCCGGAGGCCCATTGACGGTGTGCCTCGACATAGGCCGCTGCCGCCACGCCGTCCCAATTCTCCGTGTGCAGAGCCGCGACCTTACGGTCGAGTTCGGTGAGGTGATCACGGAGGAACCCGGCGAACCCGGACAGCCGTGCGACGAGTTGATCGAGATGATCCAGATCGACGTGAAATTCGTCCGTCATAGTTTGATTGCCATGCTCGTCGGCGCGTCGCTCATCTGACTGCCGTGTGCGTGAACTTCATCGGGTACGACGGCGAGCTTTCGGCCGAGATCAGGAGTTCCCCCACCTTCACTCATGCAGCTGGAGTCTATCTGGCTTGCGGCAGCGATGCCACGGCCGACCTGCGGAACCAGTTGATGGATGTCCGATCAGGCAGAACCTCCACCGTCGGCGAATTGGGCCGGCAGGAACGAGAGTTCAGCTGAAGTGGGCGATGGAGAGGAGGCCGGCGGCTAGGCAGTAGGTGGCGAAGGGGAGGAGGGTGCGGGTTTGGAAGTAGCGTTCGAGGAAGCGGACGGCCAGCCAGGAGGAGAGGCCGGAGGCTATGGCGCCGAGGAGGATCGGGCCGCGGATGCCGATGGTTTCGGGGCCGGTGAGTTCTGGAATTTCGAGCAGGCCTGCGCCGAGGATGGCGGGGGTGGCCAGGAGGAAGGCGAATTTGGCGGCGTGGTCGTTTTCCAGGCCGCGCCAGAGGCCGCCGACCATGGTGAGACCGGCCCGGCTGAAGCCGGTGAGGAGCGCGCCGGCCTGAGCGAAGCCGATGCCGACGGCGTCGCGGAGGTCGAGGGCGGCGAGTTTGCGGTCGGAGGGGCGGGGCGGGGGCGCCTCGAGGGTGAGAACTGTTGTGCGGGTTTGCTGTCGGGCGAAGCGGCGGCCGTATTCGGCCAGGGTGGGTTCGTTGCGGCGGCGCAGGCCCTCGCCGATGAGTAACACGATGCCGTTCAGTACCAGGAAGACGCTGGCGCAGATGGGGGCGGCGAACAGGGCGTGCAGCGGGTGTTCCAGCAGCGGACCGAGGACGCCGACGGGGATGGTGGCGATCACGATCAGCAGCGCCAGCCGTTGCGCGACGGTGTCGAGCCGGCCGGTGCGCAGGGTGGTGACGAACCCGACGGCGATGCGGCACCAGGTCCGCCAGTAGTAGCCGAGCAGCGCCAGGGCGGTCGCCACGTGTAAGGCCACCACGAAGGCCAGATATGGTGTGCCCGTGGGTGATTCGCCCGAATCGACCAGTTTCTGCCAATCGCCGCCAACCCAGGCCGCGATCAGCACGGAATGTCCCAGGCTGGAGATCGGGAACAGTTCGGTGACTCCCTGCACCACGCCGATGACCGTCGCTTGAAAGTAGGTGAGCATCGCGACGAGTTTCGCATGCGCGCAACGGCAACGCGGCACGACCCCACGCGTCGACCGATATGCCCGAATCCGGCTTCTCCCAGCGACTTTCGCCCGAATCGGGCCTGCTGAGCGATCTTCCGGAACACCCTCGGCAAGATCATCACGATCGAGCCGGACGCCACGGCGGCGCTGCGCGACATGCGGGTCGGCGACGATCGATCGGTCCGGTGGCGGCGATCCCACGACTCAACGCCGCTACCGGACCGATCGGATCAGCCGATCAGCCGGCCGCTAGTTCCACCAGCTCCAATCGCCTTCTCCCCAAGGGTCATCCGGCCATTCGTCTTCGGTCCACTCGTCCTCCGGCTGTTCTTCGCCGGTGCTCTCGTCGGGCTGTCCGGCATCCGGCTCGTCGCCGTCGGTTCCCCGGTGCGGGTCGGGCTTCGGCGTCTCGTTCGACTGGCAGGCGGGCGCTACCGGCCCATTGCTTCCGGTGTCGAGGAACCCGTCGCTGATCCACTTGCCGTTGTCCAGCTTGTTCCACAGGTCGGTGCCGCCCCACTTACCGCTGAGCCGGTCGCCGCGCGCGGTGCAGGTGATGGTCAGCACGTCACCGTCGCGGACCGTGCCGACCACCGAGTTCCGGGTGCCGGGGCCGGAGCGCAGGTTGACGTTCCGATTGCGGTCCGGGTAGGGGCGCACGGTGCCCTTGGCCAGTGTCGGGTTGGGCTTGGGCGGCTTCGGTGTGGTGGTCGGCGGTGTGGGGTCGGTCGGTTTCGGATCGGTGGGCTTGGGGTCGGTCGGCTTCGGGTCGGTCGGCTTGGGGCTCGAATCGTCTCCGCCACCGTAATTGACCAGCCTGCCCCCGGTGCGCACCTGCTGACCCTCGTGCTCGGCATAACCGCCGTAGGCCTCCCGGCCCTCGCGGAAGGTCCAGCCCCCGATGGTCACTCCGTTCACCGGCACCGGCTGCGAGCCCTTGTACAGCGACATGTGCACGTGCGCCCCGCTGGCGAAACCGCCGCACGGCAACTGGGTTCCGGTCCGGCCCAGGTATGTGCCCGCGGTGATCTCGGTGCCGTCGGCGGCGCCGATCAGGTCGGTCATGTGGTAGTAGGAGGTGGTGAAACCGTTGTTGTGCACGATCTTCACCTCGGCGCTGCCGTTGCGCACGCACGTCTTGTAGATCCGGCCGGACGCGGGCGCCAGCACCCGGCCGTCGCCGCCGTTGAAGTCCACCGAGTTGTACGGCCTGCTCTCGCCGCTGATGCCGTGCGGTCCGCCGCCCATGTACCAGCTCTGGCCCTGCTTCCATGGCAGCGACAGCCCGGTGTTGCCCGAACGTGGTTGCGGCGCAGTCAATGCCGCCTTCTCGCCGCCGCTTACCACGGACTCCGGCGCGTTGCTGACCATGCTGCCGAACTCCGGGGTGCCTTCGAACGCGACGTCCCAATCGCCTTCGTCGTCGAGTTTCGCGACATAGAGCGTGGACTTCGGCGTTTCTTCGCTGTCGCTGTCCTCGGGGACGGTCGCGGCGCCGAAGACCCATTCGCCGTCGCTGCGCATGCGGTCGATGACCGGGGGTTTGTCGCTGGTGGCGGTCCGCGCGGCCGGCTGTGTCGCGAGGGTGTCGGTGATGGCGTCGTCAAGGCCGTCCGCGGTCGGTTCCGCGCTGACCGGGCTGACGGTGACCGTCAGGCCGATGAGGGTGGCGAGCGCGAGAGTGGTTACTGCACTGGGGAATATCCAACGTCCGGTGCGGCGTGGATTGATCGATCTCAAGATGAGGCAACTTTCTCCGTCGGTCGTGATAATCGTCGATCGTTGGGCCGAAACGGCCACGGGAAGTGAGTCTCGGCATATAACGTACAGATCTCGCTGACCTGATCAGATTCCCACTTCCCAGCCGAAAGTGTAGGTTAGGAGATTAGTGATGGACGGAAAGGTTAGCCATTCTATAAATGGAGTTAAGCCAGGGATTCAACAATACGGGTCACTGGCTTCCGCGGCGCTTCGCCGCACCCTCCCTACTGGCGACCCGCAGTCCTCGAGGCCCCTTCTGCCTGGGTTCTTGCGGATCGTGCCGCTCGCTCGGCGCACCGGACCGGCGAACTAGAATTTATTCTTCGATAATAGTCTCAACCGGATACGGGAAACTTGATGGGCCATCCGGCCGTCGATCGAATATCCTGATCCGACCCGCACGATATCATTCGACCGCGCATAATTATCCGATCCGGTTTCGAATAACGGAACAGTCCGAAAGTAATATCGACCGGGCGATTCCGTGTCGGGGTCGATGGTTGCATGGCGGTGTGGTTGCGGACGGCGAGGATCGGACGTTGTTCCGGTCGGGATCGGGGGATGACGGTGGGCACGGCCCGGCGCCCATGTCCAGTGCCGGGTTCGAGTCGACGGACCGGCTGGCAACCCGGCCGTACGCCGGTGCATGGCCCGTCATTGGTCTTTTCCCGGTCTCCCGCGATAACTTGATCGGGTGATCAGGAATTCGGTGCCCACGACGGCAGGAGCATGGCGGGCGGGTGACGGCACCGCGGTGACGTTGCGGGAGGCGACGGTGGCGTGGGCGCTGGCCGCGCACGCGGAATTGTCCGAGATTGCCACCGGTTACGGGCATTTCATCACCGTCGGCGAGCTGGCCGAGCGGGTGCAGGAGGTGTCCGGGGTGCATACCGGCGCGCCGACCCGCACCTGGATGGACGCCATCCTGCGCAAGATCGCGCGCCGCTGTCACAAGGCAGGCGAGCCGCCGCTGACCGCGCTGTGCGTGCGGCAGAACCACACGGTCGACGACACCTACAAGTACGTGCTCGAGCTGGCCGGCCTGCCGATCCCGGACGACCTCGAGCTGCACGCCGCCTACGCGCGCTGGCAGTGCTACGAGTTCTACGGCGCCGCGATGCCGGCCGACATGGCGGTTCCGCCGCTCACGCCCAAGGTCGCCGGACGCCGGGCGCCGAGCACCACCGCGCAGGCCGAGATCAAGCCGCAGCCGACGCGGCCCGCGGTGTGCGCGCAGTGCTTCATCCAGCTGCCCGCCAACGGCACCTGCGAGTACTGCGTCTAGCGAGATCTGTTCCACACATAAGAGACCCGTGCTCGGGCGGAGCACGGGTCTTTCGTCACGCTCGATGATCGGGCGCGGTCAGGAGACGGCGCCGATGAATCCGCCGATCGCCGCACCGATGGCGCAGCCGATGATGGCGCCGACCAGGAAGAACCAGATACCGATCACGATGCCGACCAGGCAGCCGACGAACGCCCCCGCGAGGATGGCTCCGCCGCCCCCGACGGTGTGCATGAACGGCAGATCATGCGAGCTGGTCGCGGCGGCCGTCGGGCCGCCCACCGGGGTGAGGGTCAGCGCGGTGTCGCTGGTCAAAGCCGGTGTGACGGAGAAGGTCTGGCCCGTTTCGACGCGCAGCGTCGTGGGAATCGCGCCGACTACCGTGCCGTCGTCGGCGACCACCTGGACCGCCTCCGGGGTCAGGACGAACTTGCCGGAGGCCAAGGTGACGAGGGCCTGTGAATGATCCGCGGCCAGCGTCGTCGTGTAAGCGACCGGGCCGTCCGTCGCGCTGACCGAAACGTCGGCCAATTCCGCTTCACCGTGTGCCGTTGCCATCGTGATTCCGGTGGCCGCGATGGCGAATATTGCGGTCGCCACCAACTTTTTCATGAACATGGTCTTTCCAATCCGTGCGGGTTTCCTTTGACGTTCCCCCGACGAACGGCACCGGATGTAAAGATCATGATGCGCTGCTGGGTCTGACCTGTCTATTGGGCATTTCCCCTGATCAAAGCATATTTTCGGTATGGTTTCGGCCCCGGGGGATCGGTGGCGGATCCTCGGCCGGTCAGCGGCTACTTCGACTGGTCGGAGCTCGGCTCGGGGCAGGGATCGCCGGCGAAAGGCAGGCCGAGGGCGCGGTGCACGAGATATCCGACGGCCGGGGATTCGGGGAGAATTCCGTGGTGGAAAGTATCGGTGGGACATAGGTCTTGCACCCATAGATTCTCGACGGTGGCGTCGCGGCCCGCGCGCAGGAATGTCGCTTCCGGCGGCGTGACGACGTGATCGACCCGGGTGGCGATCGCCGTGTAATGCACGCCCGGCTCGGTGTCGCCGCCGGCATTGAGCGTGCGGATGAATTCGCTGCCGGTGAGCTGCTGGGCCGCCGAGGTGCCGAGCACCCTGGCGATCACGCCGTCTGATAGTCCGGACGCGCTCCCCGTGGGCAGGAGAAAGCCGAGCCCGTCGGCCGTGGTGCCATGGTTGGTGCCGGCGATCGTGATCAGGTGGTCGACCTTGTTGCGGCTCGGATCGGCGCGATACGCACCACCCTCGAAGCGCAGATATTGCCGAGTCAGGGGTGCGCCCTGGGAATGCGCGACGATATCGACCTTCGCCGCGCCGGTCGTGCCGCGCACCCGTTCGATGAATGCCGCGAGTTCCTTGGCGGACGAGCGAATATCCGCGGTGCCGAATACGCCGGGCGCCGCGCCGCGAACGCTGAACGGCGCGTGCCCGTAATTCAGCGAATACACGCATACCCCAAGCGCTTTCAACTGCGGAGCCAGGACGTCCCAGGAGTTCTGATTGCCCCAGGTGCCGTGCACGAGCACCACCGGCTCCGGTCTTTTCGCGGTCGGGACGCACGTCCAATCGTTCGCCCCGGCGGGCGAGACGCTGCCGTCCTCGGTGACCGTGGCGAAAGCGGGAACGGCCGCGACCATTCCGGTGACCGCGAGCGCCGCGGTGAGACTGATTCCCCAGCGGCACCGACGTGTTTGACCTGGACGCATCGAGACACGGTTCCTTTCGCCAGCGCAGCAGATCTGCTCGGCTACTCGAAAGCCAGTCCCGTCACCAGGTGTCGCGGCCTCATGGAACCATCTGGGCGAATGTTGGGCAAACACTTCGGCGGAGTGGCGGGAAAACGTTTCGGGCAGCCTGTCCGCCCGGGACGCGCTGGACGAGGTGCTGTTCAACGACCCGCCCGGACCCCGGGGCGAAACCAGGGTTTTCCCGGAGGCTCGCGTACCCTCGTCCTGCCAAGCTTGGCTGGTGAAATCCCCTGGAGTGCTGCTTGTCTCCGCGCCTCTGTGCTTTTCCGGATACGGCGTGATCCGGCTGTTCGGCCTGGCGGACGGCCGGTACGGGCCCGGGATCGATTGGCAAGCCGCGCATATCGTCGGCCTGATCGGTACGGTGTTGTTCATTCCGGTGGTGCTCGGGCTGGATCGTCTGCTTCCGCAACGCAAATGGGGGAGGGGCACGGTGATCGTCACGCTGATCGGATTGGCGGCGACGATCGTTCAGTTCGGCGCGGATATCGCGTTCGCCGCCATGGCCGACGACAAAGCCGGCATGTCCAGGCTGAGCCGCGAATTCTCCGCGGTCCCCGGCGTCCGGCCGGCGTTCTACGAGGTCGGTCCCCCGCTGTTCTTCCTCGGACTGTTCGTGCTGACCATCCTGCTGGTCCGGGCGGGCCGGCTCCCGTGGTGGAGTCCGGTGGTGATGGCGGTGAGCACGATGGCGCCGATGCTCACGCTCGACCTGATTCCGCTGGCGGGTCTCGGCATTCTCGCGGCTATGGTCGGACTCAGAAGTTCCGCCGATCGATTCGAGGCCTCCGCGCCGGTACTGCGCACCTCCGCATAGGGGTGCGAAAAGGATTGTCGCGCGGCAGGTTCTCCCTGGTAGGAATGCATCCATGTCGTCTGAACCCAGCCTCTTCGCCGGAACCGATCTCGCCGCTCGGATCGAGCGCGTCGAACGCTCGCTGATCGAAGAGGGTGCCCGCGCCGCCGCGCAACGGGAGCCGCGGGCGCTGGTGCTTCCGGTCGGCAGCGGGTCGGCCGTATGGGCGGGCCCGAGCTCACCGCTGGACAAGGTGGTCGGCGCCGGTATGGGCGGCGACTTCGACGACGCCGTCCTGGACGAGGTGGAGGCGGCCTTCGCCGAACGCGGCACCCCGGTCCAGTTCGAGGTATCGACGCTCGCCGACCCCACGGTGGTCGAACGCCTGACCCGCCGTGGCTATGTGCTCAGCGGGTTCGAGAACGTGCTCGGTCTGCGGCTGGAACCCGGCCGGTCGGCGAATATCGCGGCGGGCGTGGAGATCTCGCCGGTCGGACCGGACGAGTTCGATACCTGGCTGGACGTAGTCGCCACCGGCTTCGCGGCGCCCGACGTGCAGGGCATCGCCTCGCACGAGGAGTTTCCGCGCGACGCCCTCGACAACTCGGTACGCGACATCGCCTCGGCCACCGGGTTTTCCGGCTCGATCGCGCGCATCGACGGTGTACCGGCCGGCGGCGCCAGCCTGCGCCTCGCCGAGGGGATCGCGCAACTCTGCGGTGCGGCAACCCTTCCCGCGTTCCGCCGCCGCGGTGTCCAGGCCTCGCTCCTGTCCGCCCGCCTGGCCGTCGCCGCGTCGGCGGGCTGCGACCTCGCCGTGGTCACCACGCTCCCCGGCTCGAAGTCGCAGCAGAATGTGCAGCGGCTCGGATTCCACATCCTCTACACGCGAGCGATTCTCGTCCGCTCGGCCTAGTGCTGGTCAGCTGACCAGCACCGTGTGTATCCGGTTCTGCGGGTCCGCCTTTCGGCGGACTCGGTCGAGTCGCGGATAGTTGTGCGCGTAGTAGCGCCGCATCGGGTCGCCGATCTCGAGGTAGTTGACGTAGGCGCCCGCGGAGTAGGGGGCGATGAGCCGATGCGCCTCGGTGATCCACGCGGCCGCCTGCTCGTGCGGAATCTGCTGATAATTGCCCCATTCCACAAGGGCCGCGTGCTCGCGCCAAGGGAAGGCGGTGTCGCCGGGGAGGGTGTCGCGGACGGCGCCGTCGAGCGTGTTGATCTGTACCCAGCCGGTGCCGCCGGCCCGGGAGTGCGCGGTGATCGCCTCGATGATCGCGGCGATGGCCTCCGCGGACAGCTCGGTGACGACGTCGGAGCCGCAGGTGAAGGTGGCCCGCGGCTGGGTGGCGTTGCCGCCGGCCAGATACATGACCGTGTCCATGTGGTTCAGGCTCCGGTACTCCACGTTCAGCGGCTTCGCCGTGGCGGCCAGCAACGCGACCGTCGCCCGGATACCTTCCTTCGCCGGGCAGACCAGCTGCATCCAGCACTTCAGACCGCCGTGCCCGTCCGCGTCGACGCTGACGCAGGCCCACGCCGCGGGATCGGCGGAAGCGAGCCAGGCCGACCACCCGGCGATCACCTGCGCCGCCTGTTCTCCGGGAAATGTCAGTTGCACAACATCTTTCGGCGTCGCGGGGCACGTGCGATAGGTGAGCGAGGTGACCACGCCGAGCTGGGATCCGCCGCCGCGCACGGCCCAGAACAGATCCGGCCGCGAGGTCGGCGAAATCTCGGTTACTGTGCCGTCCGGCAGCACCATGGTCGCCGCGGCCAGCCGGTCGCAGGTCAGGCCGTAGCGCCGGGATTCGAAGCCGAGGCCGCCGCCGAGAGTCAGCCCGGCGATGCCGACCATCGGGCACATCCCGGTGGGCAGGGTCTGGCCGAATCGGTCGAGCTCGCGGTATACCGCGTTGAGCGTCATGCCCGGCGCGACAACGGCTTCGCCCTTGCGGTAGCTCACCCCGGACAGCTTGCGCAGATCGACGATCATCGCGCCCGTCGCGGCCGAGGCACCCACATACGAGTGCCCACCCGCGCGGGCCGCCAGCGTCAGTTCGTGCTCGGCGGCGAAGGTGAGCGCCGCCGCCACATCGTCGACCGTGGCGACCTGCACGACGGCGGCCGGCTTCGCGGTGTCGAACCGGGTGTTGAAGATCTGCTTCGCGGTCGGGTAGTCCGCGTCGTTCGCCAGGACGACGCGACCCCGGATCCGCTTGTCGAGCCTGCTCCAATCCACGCCCGCCGCGCTGCGGCCGACCGCCAGCGGCTCGGCCCGCGCGACGCGAGCGCCGGACGTGCCCGGTAGGCCGGCCAGGGCCAAGCCGGTCAGGCCGATTCCGAGTGCGTTCCGCAGAAAGGCGCTGCGCGAGAGGTTGGTATCGATGGGCCAAGCCTAGGGGCGTGACCATGGAAAATAGCGGTACGACACCGGCTGGCGACGCCCGCGTCCTCCGCTCGGCGGACCTGCGCGGCGTCGCGTAGTCCTTGCGGCGGACATCGATGGGGTACAGGAGACCGATGTGCGGTACCGGTGCCCGGCCAGACAATTCTCGGTAGGTGCATGCCATTCAGCCGGGAGGTGTTCGTGATGACGGATGTTGTACGGAGGGGACGCTACATCGCCGCGACCGTGGAAGAACTACGCCGGCACAGCGCCGCGGACAAGGCGGCCGGAATCGTCAGCCAGCGCGCGCTGTTCCCGCGCCGCGGCCGGATCGAACTCGAGCGACAGCGGCTGGTGCTGTCGAACTGGAGCGCGGGCGACGATCTGACGTTGTCGCCCACCGCCATCGTGTCGCTGCGCCGCGAATTCACCTCGCTCTACGGCAGATTCATGGGTGGTCTGCTCAATGCGGGCAAGCCGCTGATCCTGGAGACGACTACCGCGGGGGAGATCTACATCCTGATCGACCGCCGGGAAATCTCCGAGTTCACCAGCAATCGCCGGTGGGAAGCCGCGATCGTGGCCTGGCGGGCGGAAGCGGTGAATGGCGTGAAACCTTAGCCGTGGCAGCCGAATCGACGCACACCTCAGGGTTCGGTGGTCGCGGTGAAGCGGTGCTGATAGGTGCTCGGCGCGATGCCGAGGTGCTGCTGGAAGGCGCGGCGAAGCGTGTCGTCGCTGCCGAAACCGCTGCGTTCGGCGGTCGCGGTGACGGAATGTCCTTGGTCCAACAGTATTTGGGCTTGCTCGAGGCGCACCTGCTCCAGATAGCGAGCCGGCGTGGTGTCCAATTCCCGGCGGAACAGCCGGGTGAGCTGGCGCGGACTGGTGTTGGCGAGGGCGGCGAGCACCGGCACGGTGTAGTCCCGCGTGGGATCGGTGTGGATGGTGTCGAGCAGTGTGCGCAGCGTGCTGTCCTTCGGTGCCGGCATGCGAATCGGGACGGAGAACTGTGATTGGCCGCCGGGTCGTTGGAGGAAGACGACCAGGGCGCGGGCCACGTCCCGGGCGAGGGCCGGGCCGTGGTCCTGTTCGACCAGGTGAAGGCTGAGATCGATGCCCGCGCTGATGCCTGCCGAGGTCATGATCGGTCCGTCGGTGACGAAGAGGGCGTCGGACTCGACCTCGATACCTGGGTGGCGTCTGCGCAGCGTGGTGGCGTGTCGCCAATGCGTGGTCGCGCGGCGTCCGTCGAGCAGGCCGGCGGCGGCGAGCAGGAACGCGCCGGTGCAGACCGACGCGATCCGTGGCGTGCGTGCGGCCAATCCGGTTACGGCGCCGACCAATTCGGGTGGTAGCGCCGCGGCGGCCAATTCCTCGGAGCCGGGTACCACCAGTGTGTCCAGTTTGCGCGTCTCGCCGGCGGCGCGGTCGACCTCGAAGCGCAACCCGGTGGACGAGCGCACCGGTGCGCCGTCGGGGGAGATCAGCGTGATCCGGTAGTCCGCGCCGCACCGATTGGCCTCGGTGAACACCTCGCCCGGCCCGGCGACATCGAGCAGCGTGACGCCGGGAAACACGAGCACGCCGACCCTGTGCGGACGCGACGCCACCCTCACTCCGGCCATGGGTTGGACCGGATGACCTCGACGAAATCGGTCCGGACGAAGCCGGGCACGAAGTGGGCGAGGACGTCGGCATTGACCGTCCCGAAGGTGGTGTCGGGGCGGTCGGCGAACCCGTCGGTGAACGCGGCGAGGATCTGCCGTTTGAAGTCGGGCCGCGGATGCGCGGCGGTGACCGCGGCGATATCGGCGGGCGCGAGATCGCCGTATCCGATACCGAGGACATCGGTTTCGACACCGGCCGTGACCAGCGCGATCTCGGGCGCCATATGTTCGGGGATACCCGGCGTGGTGTGCAACGCGATGGCCGTCCACACCCGCTGTGCCGCTTCGTCGTCGATGCCGTGCGCGGTGAGGAATCGTCGGGCCTCGTCGGCGCCGTCGACTTCGAACCGCTGGTTCTCGGTGCGGTAGGTGCCGGTCAATCCGAGGTCGTGGAACATCGCGCCGACGTAGAGCAGCTCGGGATCGGGCTGCAGACCGCGCAGCTGTCCTTGCAACATGCCGAACAGGTAGACGCGCCGGGAGTGATGGAACAGCAGCGGCGGCGCGCAGGCCCGGACCAGTTCGGTGGCCTCGGCAACCAGGCGGCTGTCGGGGATGGCGATGCCTGCGATGTGCTCTGTCATGGGAACGCTCCTGTAAACCGTAGCTGCTGACCTGTCCCAGAATGCGTCTTCGGGTACCTCCTCGGCCGTGTCCTTTCGGACCGATATACCGTAGATCAGGACATCCTCCGTCCTACTGCCGCACGGCTCGAGTACTGCCTCGACGCCCCTGCGCGGCGTGCCATCTGTGCTGGTGCGGACGGTCATGGGTTAATGATCGAATGCTCATTCGCTGGCTGGTTGCGGCATCGGCGGCCGGGGTGGCCGTGCTGATGGTGCTGTTCATCTACGTGATCATCGCGGTGCGGGTGCCCGCGCCCTTCGTGGTGCTGACCCACATCGTGAGTGACTATGGGCTGTACCTGATTCCGCTCGGGCTGGCGGGATTCGTGTTGTCGCTGATCGCCTTCGGCAAAAAGGGCCGAGCCGGGGTGCGCCGGGTGGCGGCGGTGACCGGGCTGGTGTGCCTGCTCGGGGTGGTCGCCTCCGGCTTCCCGCTGGCCGCGGCGTGGGGGACGGCGGTGCGGCAGGACGCGAAACTGTCCTTCGGCGACTATCTTTCCGGCGGCACGAACACCGGCACACCGGTCGAATCGTTGAGCACCGTGTACACCACGGTCGACGGCCAGGACCTGAAGCTCGATGTGAAACTGCCGGACGGTGATTCGGCCCGGCCGCGCCCCGCGGTGGTCTGGGTGCACGGCGGCGGCTGGCGCAACGGCGACCGCGGCGAGGCGCCGATGTGGCACAAGTGGTTGAACGACAAGGGATACGCGGTCTTCGCCATCGACTATCGGCTGACGCCGCCCGCGCGCTGGAATCAATCGCCGGGCGATGTGAAGTGCGCCGTCGGGTGGGTCAAGCAACAGGCGGCGAAGTACAACATCGATCCGGAGCGGGTGATGCTCGCGGGCGGCTCGGCGGGCGGCAATCTCGCGCTGATGGGCGCCTACGCCGACGACCGGGTGGCGCCGAGCTGCGCGGTCACCGACACGGCGGTCAAGGCGGTCGCGGCGTTCTACCCGGTGCCCGACCTGGTCGAGGCGTGGCGGGACACCGGTCTGCCCGGACGGATGCGCACGTTCCTCCAGGACTACACCGGCGGAACTCCGGACCAGGTGCCCGACCGCTACAAGGCCGCCTCACCGGCCACCTACGTCCGGCCGAACCTGCCGCCGACGCTGCTCATGCACGGCAACCGGGATCATGTCGCGCCGTACCGCGGTTCAGCCGAACTGGCCGAACGGCTGCGCCGGGTGGGCGTCGAAAACCGGCTGCTCGCAGTGCCTTACGGCGAGCACATCTACGACTTCACCTGGGAAGGCTGGGGCACGCAGATCTCACGACAGGTCTTCGCCACGTTCCTGGCCGATCACTTTCCGATTGCCTGACCGTGCGTCGTGCGCGTTGCCGGTCGTCCGGCCGCCGGGATGGCGGTTGCGCCAGATCAAGAACACCGCGCATGACATCAGCGACCACCCGACGAGCACACCGAACGGCATAACATGTTGGTGCGCACCGAAATACACGGCGGTGTGCTGAGCGTTGACCGACGCGCCCGGCGGCAGCCAGCGACCGATGTGTCCCAGCAGGGACGGCAGCAGCGGCCAGGACACCGCGCCGCCGGAGGACGGATTGCCGAGCAACACCATCAGACCCCAGGTCGGCAAGATCGCCCACCGCCCGAACAGGGTGTTGAACATGGTGAACACCATGCCGGAGGTGAACATGGTCAGCGACAGAATTCCGCACGACTCCGGAAACGGTAACCGGACCGCGCCGAGCACCCAATCCGCCACTGCCGCAATGGCAAAGCCGCCGCACAGCGCGTACGCCGCGGTGAAGCCGATCCGTTCCAGCGGATTCAACGCCGCCGCGTGCACGCTGAATTGGGTCGCGCCGACGAAACCGATGATCACCGCCGCCAGCGAGATATAGAAGATCGCCAGCCCGCGCGGATCGCCGCGCTGCAACGGCACCACATCGGTCACCTGGACCGCCCCGGCCGTCGTCGCCACCTGGGTCAGCAACTGCGCCACCGATTGCCCCGAGGCGCTGGCGATATCGAGCCGCACCCCCGGCGGCTGCGCGGTGACGATCGCGAAGACCTGCTGATTCTCGATCGCCTCGCGCGCCGCCGTCGCGCTCGGATAACTGCGCACCGCCAGCGAATTGTCCAGCGACCGTTGCATTTCCGTCAGGAATCCCGGTACCGGAGAGTCTTGCTCCGACCCGATCACCGCGATCGGAATCCGGCGGGGCGTCGGATTGGCCAGCGCGTACGTGTACGACCCCGCGAACAACCCCGCCGCGGCCGCGACCAGCAGCACGAGCACGGTCGCGGGCAGATACGGCGAAGCCCGCACCATCGCCCACCACTCGCCCGCCGTCCGTCGCCGCTCGTGCTGCCCGCGCAGGTTGACCATCCCCGCACACTGGGTCTCACCAGTGCGTATACCGGTGACCCACGCCGTCGCGAGCGGCTGGCGCCAGAAATACATAAGCAGCTTAAATAAATCAGTGATACATTGCTGGCCATGGCGGCGCAGCGTGAACTCGAGGCCGATGATCTTGCCCGGGTGATGGGGGCGTTCACCCGGGGATCCATCCGGCTGCCGAGCGCGGAGAAGCACACGTTCACCACGCTTTCGGTGTTGCACACGCTGGCTCACAAAGGGGCGATGCGGATTTCGGCGTTGACGGTGACCGAGCAGATCACGCAGCCGGCCATCACTCAGCTGGTGAGCCGGCTGGCGCGGGACGGACTGGTCGTGCGGCGGCCGGATCCGGAGGACGGGCGGGCGGTGCTGGTCGAGATCACCGCGGCGGGGGCGCGGATCGTGCGGACGCGGCATCGGGAGCGGGTGCGCCGGTTCACCGAGCTGGTCGAGGCGCTGACGGAGGCGGAGCGGCAGGCGGTCAGCGCGGCGCTGCCCGCGCTGGCGCGGATGGCCGAGCTGATGGACGACGAGCTCAGTGCGGCCGATTCGGTTATCTCGGAAGGGTATTCATGACATCGCAGTTTCCGCTCGAGGCCACGCCGATTCGGGTCGCCGACGATGTGCTGGACGATCTGGCGACCCGGCTCCGGCTCACCAGGTGGCCGGACGATGTAGACAACGACGACTGGTATTACGGCGTCAGCCGTCGATATCTCCAGGAGCTGGTCGAGTACTGGATCGACGAATATGATTGGCGCACAGCGGAAGCCGCGGTCAACGCCTATCAGCACTACCGGGTGGACGTCGACGGCGTGCCGATCCATTTCATGCGCAGGCCAGGCGTCGGACCCGACCCGACCCCGCTGATCCTCACCCACGGCTGGCCGTGGACCTTCTGGCACTGGGCCAAAGTGGTCGACCCGCTCGCCGACCCCGCGGCATTCGGCGGTGACCCGGCGGATGCGTTCGACGTCATCGTCCCGTCGCTGCCCGGCTTCGGCTTCTCCACCCCGCTGCCGAAGCACCCGGACATGAACTTCTGGAAGGTCGCCGACCTCTGGCACACGCTGATGACCGACACCCTCGGCTATCCGAAATACGCCGCGGCAGGCTGCGACGTCGGTGCGCTCGTCACCGGCCAGCTCGGCCACAAGTACGCCGCGGAACTGCACGGCATCCACATCGGCTCCGGCCTGAAGCTCAGCCTGTTCACCGGCGACCGGGCCTGGGATCTCACTGGGGGACAGCCGATCCCGCCGGGTCTGTCCGATCCCGACTATCAGCGATTCCTCGCCATCGAACGCCGCTTCGCCGTCCACCTCGCCGTCCACCTGCTCGAACCCAGCACGCTCGCTTACGGTCTCGCCGACTCACCGGCCGGACTGCTCGCCTGGCTCCTGCAGCGCTGGGTCAAGTGGAGCGACAACCACGGCGATATCGAGACCGTCTTCAGCAAGGACGACCTGCTCACCCACGCCATGATCTTCTGGGTGAACAACGCCATCGGCACCTCGATCCGCTACTACGCCAACGCGAACCGCTATCCCTGGGTCCCGGCGCACGATCGCGTCCCGATCATCGAGGCGCCCACCGGCATCACCTTCGTCGGTCACGAAAACCCGCCCGGCGTAACCACTCCCGAGCAGCGCGTCGAGAGCTGGCTCGGCACGGACCGGGCCGGCTGGTACAACCACGTCAACCTGACCGCGCACGAGGCGGGCGGCCACTTCATCCCCTGGGAAGTCCCGGACGCCTGGATCGATGACCTGCGCCGCACCTTCCGCACCCGGCGGTCATGAGGCCGTCCGGGCCTCCTCCGCGGTCTGGACAGGCAGGCGCCCGAGGTCCGGAGTCACCTTCAGCAGGCGCAGCAGCGGCGAGGTCATCGCCGTCGTCACCAACGCCATCACGACGAGAATCGAATACAGCTGCACCCCGATGAGTCCGGTGGTCAGGCCGACGTTCAGGATGATGAGCTCGGTGAGCCCGCGGGTGTTCATCAGGCTGGCCAGCGCGCCCGCCTCGCGCGGTTCGATCCCGTTGGCGCGGGCCGCGAGATAGGTGCCACCGAGTTTTCCGGCCAACGCGGTCACCAGGATCGCGATCATCTCCACCACACCGGCGCGGTCGAGCGAGCTCAGGTCCACCTGGAGACCCGCGATGACGAAGAAGGCGGGCAGGAACACCGAACTCAGCAGTTGCGCACCGGTCTCCACGATCGGCCGGTGGGTGCGGGGGAAGATGACGCCGAACAAGAAGGCGCCGAAGATCAGGTGCAGACCGATCCACTCGGTGGCCGCGCCGCAGATCAGCGCGCCGCAGACGGCGAGGAAGATCATGGTGTTGTTGCTGTTCGCCGTGGTGGAGCGGGAGGCGCGGGTGAGCAGCGGGCGGACCAGCCACCACATCGCCGCGACCAGCGGCACGAACAGCAGCAGTTTCCACTGGTTGGTCGCGCCGGGCCGGGCCAGGCCGATGACGAAGGCGAGCACGGTCCACGCCAGGATGTCGTCGATGGCCGCGCTGGCCATGCTGAGCTGTCCGATCCTGGTGCCCATCAGGTCGCGTTCGATCAGGATGCGGGCCAGCACCGGGAACGCGGTGACCGCGAGCGCGCAGCCGATGAACAGCGCGAAGGTCAGCCGGTTGCCCTGGTGATATCGCGACAGCACGGCCAGCGCGACCCCGCAGCCGAGCACGAACGGCACGAAGTAGGCCGACAGCGACACGCTGGCCACGGCGCGGCGATTGCCGTTGAACGAGCTCCGATCGATCTCCAATCCGGCGAGGAACATGAAGATCATCACGCCGACATTCGCGAACGCGCTCAGGTAGGAACGGACGTCCTGCGGAAAGACGATTCCGGATAAATGCGCCCCCAGAATGGTGGGCCCCGCAATGATTCCCGCCGCGATTTCGCCGATTACCGGCGGTTGTCCGAGCCGCTGGGCCAGCTTGCCGAGCAATCGCGCGGCCACCGCGATAAGCACCAGATCTACCAGCAGGAACACCATTTGGTTACTGGGCAACTCGCGCTCCGTTCGTAGTGGACGCGCCGTGGCCCGCCCCGGCTCCTCCGTCGAGTCGCGCCTGCGACCGACTCCCCGGTTATAACGATAACGTGGACCGCCGAAAACCCATTCTCGGACAAAAGAACTAGTCGGCGGCGATATCGAGGCCGGCCGCCCGCGCGGCCGTGCGCAACACCTCTTCGACCATCGCGGGAGTGAGCCGGCCGGTGAAGGTGTTCTGCTGGCTCACGTGATAACAGCCGAACACATGCAGCGGCGCGCGCCCGGCGTCGGCGGGGGATAGCTCGATGTGCGCACCGTGGCCGAACTTCGGTCGCGGCCGCGGAATCGTCCAGCCGGCGTCGGCCAGCACGGGCAGCAGTGCCTGCCAGCCGAACCCGCCGAGCACCACGACGGCGCGGACCGTCGGTGCGAGCAACGCGAATTCGGTGGCCAGCCAGTGCCGGCAGCGGTCGCGCTCGTCCGGCGTCGGCTTGTTGTCCGGCGGGGCGCAGTGCACCGGCGCGGTGACCCGGGTGCCGAGCAGGCGCAAGCCGTCGTCGCGATGCGTCGCGGTCGGCTGGTTGGCCAGCCCGACCGCGTGCATGGCCGCGTAGAGCACGTCGCCGCTGCGATCGCCGGTGAACATGCGCCCGGTCCGGTTGCCGCCGTGCGCGGCCGGCGCCAGCCCGACCACCAGCAAGCGCGCGTCGTCCGGGCCGTACCCGGGAACCGGTCGCCCCCAATAGGTTTCATCCCGGAACGCCGCGCGCTTTTCCCGCGCCACCTGTTCGCGCCAGGCGACGAGCCGCGGGCAGGCGAAGCAGTCGGCTACCGCGGCGTCCAGCTCGGCGATGGTGTGGCACACGGGAATCAGCCTAGGTGCGGCACCAGAGCGCCGCCGAGATGGTCGTTGGCCACGTGTGCGTGCAGCCGGACGCCGGTGACGAGAGTGTCGTCGTCGGCATAGAAATGCGGGCTGTGGTTCATGGCCAGTCCACGCCCGCCGGGTGCGGGCGCGGGCATCCCGTTGCCGGCGATCTCGGTGTCCTGTACGCCCAGCGTCACATACAGGCCGCCGTACTTGTTGACGAACTCCGAGACGTCGTCGTAGCCGAGCGTCGCCGCGGTCTCCACCACCCGCTCGACGCCCGCGACACGACAGAACGTCGGCAGCGCGGCGTCGATCCATTCCTTCTTGTTGTGCACCGCGGGCACATCCTGCAAGTAGTCGACCGTCGCCGTCGCGTTGTAGGCCTGCGCGCTGTGCTCGGCCAGCGTGGCGAGCCGTCGCTGCACCTCGGCCATATCGGATTCCACCGCGCAGCGGATGGTGCCCCACAGTGTGACGGTCCGTCCGATGATGTTGAACCGCCCCACGTCCTCGACGTGCCCGATCGACACGGTGATCGGCTGAAACGCGCTGACCTGCCGGTAGAGCTGACCGACGCCGGTGAGCACGGCGCCGACCGCGGGCATCGGATCGATGCCCATCCACGGTGTCGAACCGTGCACCTGCTGCCCGGTGACGGTGATCCGCACCAGACAGGACGCGCCGAACTGATTGCCGACGCGATAACCGATGTAGCCCTTGGGATATGGCGTGACATGGAACCCGAACGCCATCGTCGGCACCGGATCGTCGAACGCGCCCTGCGCGAGCATCTCTCTGGCGCCGCCCTTTTCGTCCACCGGGGGCCCCTCCTCGGCGGGCTGGAAGACGAACAGCACGGTTCCGGGCAGCTGGTCCCGCACACCCGCGAGCACACTCGCGGCGCCCATCAACATCGCGGTGTGGCAGTCGTGACCGCAGGCGTGCGACACCGGAAACGGCCCGCCCGGATAGGCGTCGTCCACCACGTGCGCGGCGAAGTCGACGCCGCATTCGTCCGGCACCGGCAGCGCGTCGATATCGGCGCGCAGCGCGATCACCCGTTCGCCGGGCTGCCCGCCCCGCAACACGCCGACGACACCGTGCCCCGCGATGCCGGTCCGCACCTCGTCGAGGCCCAGCGCGCGCAGCTGCCCGGCGATGAGCGCGGCGGTGTTCACCTCCCGATTGGACAACTCGGGATGCTGATGCAGCTGCCTGCGCCAGGCGATCACCTGATCGGCCATCGCCGCGGCGCGGCGGTCCAGTTCGTCGTGGATCGGGCTGTCGTTCATCAGGACTCCGTTCGGTGTCTCCGGTGAGGCCAGGTGATCAGCGCGCGGGTTCATGCCAACTATGCATGAGTGGCAAAACCGGGGTGGGCGATTCACGGCCACCGGTCATTTGTCCAGTTCGGGACCCTCGCGGGGGGAGGTAACAAGGGGGACATGTGATCGTGACCACGCGGTCTGTGTTGATAGCATGGCCTTTCCGACCGACCGGATGCGTTCCACTGGGACTTCGCCCCCGATTCATCTCGAAAGAGTCTTTCCATGCAGTTTGAAATCGTCGAGCGGGACGAAACATGGGTGGCCGGGTTGCCGGTGCGCAGCCCTAAACGTGCGCTCGGAGAGCTGCGTGATCACGACCTGGAGGCGGCCTGGGCGACCGTGCTGCACCAGGAGCTCGGCGGTCCGCTGGCCAGTGCCTATACCGATTACACCGGTGAGCTCGGCACCTACAACACGCAGATCGTCGGCTACGAGTGCGCGTCCTTCGGTGACGTCACCCGCGGTCATCTGGTGGCCCGGCTGCCGCGCGGCACCTATGCCAGGTTCTCCTCGGTCGGTAACTTCCCGCAGGTGATGACCGACCTCTGGACCCAGATCGCGTACGCCGAGGAACACAACCAGATCAAGCGGACCTACACCGGCGACTTCGAGTGCTATCCGCACGCCTACAAGATCGAGCTCTACCTGGCGGTCGACGCCCGATGACCTATGCGATCGCAGTGCGGCACGAGGCGATCTACGGCGGCCTGGTGGTGCCGAGGGTGCGCCCGAGTTTCAAGGTCAGCAACAGCGACCTGATCGAGTTCCTCAAGGATCGGCTGCGCGACCGCAAGGGCGCCGACCGGCCGATGTTCACCGTGTACGTGCCGGACCCGGCGGGTAACTACAACGCGGTGGTCTGTTTCGAGTACCGCGAGCCGGAGGCGGTGCCGGTCGGCGATGTCCTGGTGCGCGTGCCGAAGGGCGTCTACGCGCGGTTCGCGCCGAACGGGGACTATCACGATCCGGTGGAGGATGTGTGGGCTCAGGTCGACGACGCGACGGCGTCGGCCGAGATCACCCGGGCCTACCGGGAAGAGATCGAGATCTGGCAGGGGCCGGATTCGGTGGAGCTGTTCATCTCGATCCTGGTATAGCTTGCTGCTCGTTAGCTGAGCTAGAACCGACCGGTCTCTCTGGTATCTTGCACAACCGCGAGACGCGCTCTGACCAGGGGGAATTTGCGGGGGCACGTCTAGTTTTCGGAAGATTAACCAGACGTCTGGTCAATTCTTGCCAGATGACGGATACTGCCCTAGGCAAACTCGTCCGGAAAGCAGGATTCGGGTGAAGATGTCGGCCCCGGTTCGACGACCGCGTAAGGATGCGGAGCAACGGAGTAGGAACAGTATGGCTGTCGAGGCGAGCACCGCCGCCGCGCCGATCCGGGTTGCTGGCGGCTTCGGTGGGACGGTAGCAGGTCATTTCCCGCCGGGCCCCGATTCGGAAGATCATCGCTCGACCGCTCCGATCTGGTGGGATAATCGGTGTGGACGGGCAATTGCCGATGAATTGCACGGCGAGCGGATTCGAGTCGACCGGCGTGAGCGCCGTACACCGGATACCGACCCCGGAATGGTGGGGTGACCATGGGTGAGGACAGCAGTCGAAAAACGCGACTCCTTGGCGCACCGGCCGCGATTTTGCCGGATCGCGTGGATACACTGACGTCGCTTCGTTTCTCGGACCTGCTCTCAACACCTGGGCATGAGACCATGGCGTTGGTGCCATGCCTGTGCGACTCGGCCGCTGCCCGGGGTCGTGGCCGGCGGCCCCGAAGCCGTAGGCCTGGCGTGGACACCCGTGGATAGCGTGATCGGAGACAAGGTGCCTCGGCGGACGCTCGACTCATTGGTGACTCAGGTCGCCTCCGAGCTGATGGGTGTCGACGCCACCACCATGGCCGAGGCAACCGAGCGGGTGCTGGCCCAGCTGGTCGAATACTTCGATGTCGACTTCAGTTACGTGCGGCACACCGACCGGGAGCGCCGCGCGTCGCTGCTGATCGCGGAGTGGCCGCACCGCCCGCAGGTCCCCGACCCGGATCCGCTCGAGGTCGTCTACTTCGAGGGCGCCGATCCGGTGTTCCGCGCGTTCGAGCACGCGACCGAGCCGATGATCGCCCGCCCGACCCCGGAGTTCGCCGACTACCAGGAGACGATGCGCCGCGCCTCCGGCATTCCGGTCGTCACCACCGCCGCGGTGCCGCTGCTCTCCCGCGGCGAGTCGACCGGCGTGCTCGGCTTCATCAAGACCGGCGACCGCCAGTGGAGCACGCGCGAGCTCAATGTGCTCAAAGCGATCGCCGCGCTGTTCGCCCAGTTGCAGGCGCGGGTGGTCGCCGAGGAACGGTTGCGCTACATCGCGCTGCACGACGACCTCACCGGGCTGGCCAACCGCCGCGCGCTGCTCGAGCACATGGACGAGCGGCTGAAGCCGGGCAGCCCCGGACCGGTGGCGGCGTTCTTCCTCGACCTCGATCGGCTCAAGGCGCTCAACGACTTTCTCGGGCACACGGCCGGCGACAATTTCATTCGCACGCTGTCCTCGCGGTTGCGCGAGCACCTCGATCCGGACGACATGATCGCCCGCCTCGGCGGCGACGAGTTCGTCATCGTGCCGGCCAAGCCGATGGACGCGGTCGCGGCCGAGGAGGAGGGCACCCGGATCCAGCAGCTCATCGGCCGCCGGGTCACTGTCGGCGGGGAGTCGGTCAGCCGGGCGGCCAGCATCGGCGTCGCCGTCGGCATTCCCGGCGAGACCACGGTCGCCGACGTGCTGCGCCGGGCCGACCACGCGCTGCTCTCGGCCAAATCGGGCGGCGGCAACGGTGTCGCCGTGTTCACCGACGCCATGCGCGCCCAGTTCGAACTGCAAGACGATGTCGAGCTCAACCTGCGCGGCGCGGTCTCCGACGGCTCGCTGCTGCTGCATTACCAGCCGGAAGTCGACCTGCGCACCGGCCGGATCGTCGCGCTGGAGGCGCTGGTCCGCTGGCTGCATCCGACCAGAGGCCTGCTGCCGCCCGCCGCGTTCGTCACCGTGGCCGAGGCGACCAATCTGGCCGGCGAGCTCGGTCGCTGGGTGATCAGATCGGCGTGCGCGCAGTTCGCCGAATGGCGCAGGCGCGGGCTGGCCGCGAATGTGGTGATGCGGATCAATGTTTCGCCGGTGCAGCTGGTCAGCCTCGACTTCGTCGAACGGATCGAGGACATTCTGCGGCTGTTCGGCATCGACGGCAGCTCGATCTGCCTGGAGATCACCGAACACGTGGTCGTGCAGGATCTGGCCCGGACCCAGGTCACGTTGCGCGGGCTCAAGCGGATGGGCGTGCAGATCGCGATCGACGATTTCGGCACCGGCTACAGCTCGCTGTCGCATCTGAAGGCGCTCCCGGTCGACGCGGTGAAGATCGACCGCGGCTTCGTGCAACGCCTCGGCGCCAGCACCGACGATCTCGCCATCGTGAAATCCATTATCGGGCTTGCCGGTTCGTTCGGCCTCGGGGTGGTCGGCGAGGGCGTCGAGACCGCGGTCGCCGCGCGCACCCTGGTCGGCCTCGGTTGCTATCGGGCCCAAGGGTTTTTGATCGCCCGGCCGATGCCCGCCGACGAGGTGGAAGCGCATCTGGCGGTGGGGCGCATCCCGCTGGATCTCGATCTGCCTCGCGCCAGCCGCGGTACTGCGGGGATATGACCGCTGGCCGGGGGACCGAAGGCCAACCGCCCGAACGGGATTGGTTGCTGATCGAGACCTTGGGCCGGACGCCCGGCGGGGCGGGTACCGAGCCGACCCTGGTGGCCGACGGGTCGAAGGTCAAAGACTGGGCGAGCCTGGTGCGGGTCCGCCGGGATCTGCACGCCGCCGCGCCGCAGCGGATCGCCGAGGTGGTGCAGAACTGCGTCGCGACCGCGGCGCCGGTAACCCATTGCGAGACCGGGCTGGTCGTGCTCGGGGTGCCCGTCCGGTGCGCGTTCGACGAGGTACACGGCGTGCAGGTGTGGGTGGCCGCCGACGATGCGCCCCCGCCGCCACGGCCGCGGGCCGGCGCGTGGGACTGGCAGGCCGAGACCGAATTGGCCCATCACGGACCGGGTTTGGAGGAGTTGATCTTCGCCCGCGCGCCGGCCGAGGTGCGGGTGATCCGGACGCCGCCGGAAGCGTTCGGGCGGATGGTGCGGTTCGACGGACGGATCGACTACTTCCGGATGGTCGCCGCGTTGGAGGGCAGGCACCAGAGCCAGGTGGACATGCTCGGTGACGACGGTGTCGTGCGCTGCTTCCAGATGGTGACCAGGGCCGATCCGGCTGCCCGCCGGATCAGGGCGGTGATGCGCGAATGCGCCGACGCGGCGCCGGTCCGGCCCGAGGTGGACCTGGCCATGGTGCGTGCGGTGTCGCAGCGGATCGAGGACGGCGTCGGTTTCGTCGGGCTGCACTCCGGTCTCATCTACGAGTGGACCCGCACCCCGGCCCCGCCGCTGGATCGCTGGGCCGTCGAGCGCCCGGCGGTGCATCCCGACGATCTCGATGGTTTCCGGTCCGCCTGCACCGATCTGCTGGCGGACGACGCGACCGCCGAACGGCTGCGGTTCCGCGTGCGCTTCGCCGATACCGGCTGGATCGCGGTGGGCGCCGAGTTGTCCCCGGTGCCCGCCGACCGCGGGCACGGGCTGATCCGGGTGTGGCCGGAAGCGCCCTGAAAAGCGGGTTCGCCGGGTCTTTCACGGTTGTTCACATCGAGTTGGGCGCACCGGTCCCGAAGATCACCCGACTGGCTGCACCATCGGCGAGGTGCGCATAGTTCAGCTTGCGAACTTCTACGGCCCGCGTTCGGGTGGGTTGCGCACTGCCCTGCATCACCTCGGCGAGGGATACGTCGCGGCCGGGCACGAAGTGGTGCTCATCGTACCGGGCGCGCGGCGTTCGGAAGAGATCCTGCCGACCGGCGTTGTCCGAATAACCTTGCCCGCCTTGGCTATTCCGTGGACCGGCGGTTATCGCGCGGCCGATCCGCGCCGCGTGGCCGACGTGCTCACCGGGTTGCGCCCCGACGTGCTCGAGGTCTCCGACCGGCTGACCCTGCGCGGCTTCGGCCGCTGGGCCCGCCGGCGCGACGTGGCCGGGGTGATGATCTCGCACGAACGCCTGGATCGGTTGCTCGGCCAGTTCATGCCCCGCCCGGCCGCCCGGCGCTGCGCCGATGTGGCGAATGGGCGCACCGCCGCCGACTACGACATCGTGGTCTGCACTACCGAATTCGCGCGCGAGGAGTTCCGCCGGATCGACGCGCCGAACGTCGAGCTGGTACCGCTCGGCGTCGACCTGGAGCTGTTCAGCCCGCGCCGGCGCGACGGCAGGCTGCGCGCCGACCTCGGGGTGCCCGGGCATCCGCTGCTCGTGCATTGTGGCAGGTTGTCGGTGGAGAAGCGGGTGGAGCGCAGCATCGAGGCGGTCGCGGCATTGCGTAAGGCGGGCACCGAGGTTCGGCTGGTGGTCGCCGGCGACGGACCGCGACGCGAGGCTTTGGAGCGCCGGGCGCGCGCATTGCCCTTGCTGGCCAACGGATTTCCCGCCGTGCACTTCACCGGCTTCATCTCCGAACGCGCGATGGTGGCGAAACTGCTTGCCACCGCGGATGTTTCGCTGGCTCCCGGACCGCACGAGACGTTCGGCCTCGCCGCGCTGGAGGCGCTCGCGGCGGGCACCCCGGTGGTGGCCAGCCGCTCCTCGGCGCTCAAAGACATCGTGACCGCCGAGTGCGGCGCGGTTGCCGAGGATCGCGGCTCGGCGTTCGCGCAGGCCGTCACCGACGTGCTCGCCCTGCCGACGGCCGGCCGCAGGCGGGCCGCGCGCAGCCGCGCCGAGCAATACACCTGGCCCAGGGCGGTCGCCGGAATGCTCGCCGTACTGGGCCGCTGAGCCTTGCTCGAGTACCCTGCGGTGAGCCGATTCGAGCAATTCGAGATGGGGATGCGCAGTGCGAGGTAATGGGCGACCGGGCCGCAATACAGTGCGAGACGCAAAAGTGCTGATCACAGGCGCGGCGAGCGGAATAGGCCGGGCCACCGCGGTGGCCACCGCGAAGGCGGGCGGGCAGCTGGTGCTCACCGACATCAATGCCGCCGGGCTGGACGAGACGGTGGCCGACATCCGCCGCGACGGCGGCGTCGTGCTGGTCGCGCAGGCCTTCGACATCACCGACTACGACGCCGTCACCGCGTTCGCCGAGAAGGTGCACGACGTGCACGGCAGCCTCGACATCGTGATGAACGTCGCGGGCACCTCGGCCTGGGGCACCGTGGAGAACCTGGAGCACAAGCACTGGCGGCGGATGGTCGACGTCAACCTGATGGGCCCGATCCATGTGATCGAGAACTTCGTGCCGCCGATGGTGCGCGCGGGCAAGGGCGGATCCCTGGTCAACGTCTCCTCCGCGGCCGGGCTGCTCGCCCTGCCCTGGCACGCGGCCTACAGCGCCAGCAAGTACGGCATCCGCGGCGTGTCCGAGGTGCTGCGGTTCGACCTGGACCAGCACGGTATCTCGGTGCACCTGGTGGTGCCCGGCGCGGTGGACACTCCACTGGTGCACAGCGTCGAGCTGATCGGCGTCGACCGGGAGTCGCCGAAGATCCAGCGGCTCACCCAGTCGTTCACCAAGCACGCCGTCTCGCCGGAGCACGTGGCGTCCGCGATCCTGCGCGGCGTAACCCGTAACCGGTTCCTGATCTACACGTCCTTCGACATCCGGTTCGGCTACTGGTGGGCGCGAAAGTTCGCGCTGCCCTACGAGATCGTGATGCGTCGCGCCTCGGCTCGCTTCAGCCGGTTGCTGGCCGCGCAGAACAGTTGAGCTGCACGTCGAGCACGCGCGCGCCGGGGCCCTCGGTGCCGAGCCGGTCGTGTTCGTTGACCAATTTGCAGCTGCCGAGCGACAGGCAGCCGCAGCCGATGCAGCCGGTCAGGTTGTCGCGCAACCGAATCAGCTGAGTGATGCGGTCATCGAGGTCCGCGCGCCAGGTGGTGGACAGCGTCTCCCAGTCGCGGCGGGTGGGGTTGCGGCCTTCGGGCAGCTGATCGAGGGCGTCGCGAATGTCGCTGAGCGGGATGCCGACTCGCTGCGAGATCCGGATGAAGGCGACTCGCCGTAAGGTCTCGCGCGCATATCTGCGTTGGTTCCCGCTGGTCCGGCGGCTGCTGATGAGGCCTTCGCGTTCGTAGAAATGCAACGCGGAAACCGCTACTCCACTACGCTCGGAAAGCTGCCCGGGGGTCAGCTCCTTCGCTCGCCAATCGGCTGTCGACATGCACGCTCCTCCATTCTCCTCAACAATACTTGAGGTTAGGGTGAGCTGGGGCGGAAACGGACCGCTTCGGCAAGTCGGCCGAAGCGGCCCGGCGAGCGAGCTCACACACGGCAAGACGGCAACGAAGGCTCGAATTACGTGCTCTCGAGGCCGCGGCGAACTACGGTCTGAGCATGGGAGCAGACGCTGTGCCCGCGCGGCACGGAGAGGACTCGGACGCGGACGGGCTGGACCCCGACAGTCCGGGCACGCGGTTGACGGTGACCTCCGAGGTCGGCACGTTGCGTACGGTGCTGCTGCATCGGCCGGGCGACGAACTGCGCAGGCTCACCCCGCGCAACAACGATCAACTGCTGTTCGACGGCATTCCCTGGGTGGAGCGGGCGCAACAGGAACACGACGCGTTCACCGGGGTGCTGCGCGAGCGCGGGGTCGAGGTGCTGCTGCTGGCCGACCTGCTCGCCGAGACCCTCGCGGTGAGCGGCGCGGCCCGGATCCAGGGCATTTCCGCCGCGGTGGACGCGCGCAGGCTCGGGCATTCGCTGGCCGACCAGCTCGCCGCGTTCCTGCGCGGCGTGCGGGCCAGGGACCTGGCCAACATCCTGATGGCCGGCATGACCTTCGACGAGCTGCCGTTCGGGCCGGACGCCACCTCGCTGGTGCGGCGGATGCACCACGGCGCGGATTTCGTCATCGACCCGCTGCCCAACCTGCTGTTCACCAGGGACTCCTCGTTCTGGATCGGGCCGAGGGTGGCGATCACCTCGCTGGCCCTGCCCGCGCGGATCCGGGAGACCTCGCTCACCGATCTGATCTACGCCTTCCATCCGCGGTTTCTCGGCGTGCGCCGCGCCTACGAATCGCATACCGCGCCGATCGAGGGCGGCGACGTGCTGCTGCTCGCGCCCGGCGTGGTCGCGGTCGGCGTCGGCGAGCGCACCTCGCCCGCGGGCGCGGAGGCGTTGGCGCGCAGCCTGTTCGACGACGATCTCGCGCACACCGTGCTGGTCGTCCCGATCGCGCAGAGCCGGGCGACCATGCACCTGGACACCGTCTGCACGATGGTCGACAGCGACGCGCTGGTGATGTACCCGGCGGTGCGGGACTCGTTGTGCGCGTTCACCATCGAACGCGAGGACGACTACAGCGCGCGCGACGGCGACGGCCGGGTGGCGATGAGCGGACCCGATCCGTTCCTGGTCGCCGCGGCCAAGGCGATGGGCATCGACAAGCTCCGGGTGATCGATACCGGGCTGGACGGCGTCACCGCCGAACGCGAGCAGTGGGACGACGGCAACAACACGCTGGCGCTGGCGCCGGGCGTGGTCGCCGCCTACGAGCGCAACGAGATGACCAACGCGCGCCTGGAAGACGCCGGCATCGAGGTGCTGCGCATTCCCGGCTCCGAATTGGGTTCCGGTCGAGGCGGACCCCGTTGCCTGTCCTGTCCACTCTCCCGGGATGAGTTGTGATCCAGTCATGTTCAACATCACCGTGTCGCACGAGTCGGCCGTCCCGCCCTACGAGCAGCTACGCATGGGGATCATCGCCAAGGTGCGCTCCGGCGAGCTGACCGCGGGCACCAAGATCCCCACCGTGCGCGCGCTCGCCGCGCAACTCGGCCTCGCCCCCAACACGGTGGCCCGCGCCTATCGCGAGCTGGAGGCCGACGGCGTGGTCGAAACCCGGGGCAGGCAGGGATCTTTCATCGCCTCCTCGGGCGATCCGACGCGCGATGTCGCGGGTCGTGCCGCCACGGCCTACGTCGCCACGGTCCGTCGTCTCGGACTCGACGACGCCGCCGCGCTGCGTTATGTCAAAGCGGCGCTGGAGGGTTAGCGCCAGCTGGGCAGCCAGAGATGGTCGTGCCAGTTGCCCGGCGTGATCGGCAGCGCGGTGAGGATCGGCCAGAGCCAGATGAAGTTGGCGATCACCAGGGCGAGGTAAAGGCAGACCGCGAGCAGGCCGAGGGCGTGGCGTTCGTCCGGTGAGACCGGTAGATAGGTGCCGACGGGGCTGCGCGGCACGGCTGTCCGGCGCGACGGGCCGAGGATGTCGCCCAAAACCAGTGCCATGCCCATCACCAGGAACGGCGCGAGGGCGACCGCGTAGAAGTAGTACATCTGCCGGTCGAGGGTCAGGAACCAGGGCAGCAGGGCCGCGCCATAACCGACCAGCACCGCGGCGTAGCGCCAGTCGCGGCGAACCACGCTGCGCCACAACATCCAGGCGATCACCGGGAACGCGAGCCACCAGATCGCCGGAGTGCCGATCAGCATGACGGCCTTGACGCATTGGGTCTGGCCGCAGCCGGTGACGCCGTTGTCGGCGTAGTAGTAGAGCATCGGCCGCAGACCCATCGGCCAGGTCCACGGCTTGGACTCCCACGGGTGGTGGTTGCCCGCCGAATTGGTCAAGCCCTCATGGAATTCCAGCGCTCTGGCGCTGAAATACCAGAGTGAGCGCAACGCGTCGGGGACCCAGCTGAAGTATCCGCCGGTGCCGATCGGCCCGGTCGGGGCGGACGGGTTGCCGACCATGTACCGATCGATGCCGGTTTCGCTGGCGAACCAGGCCCAGTACGTGGCGAGATACACCCCGAGCGGAATCAGCACCAGCGCGTACAGCGCGGGCCCGACATCGCGGATCCCGGTGCCGAACCACGGATTGCGGACCCCGTACGCCCGCCGCGCCGCCACATCGAAACAGACGCTGAGCAGGCCGAAGGCCACGATGAAGTAGACGCCGGACCATTTTGTCCCGCAGGCCAATCCGAGCAGGATCCCGGCGCCGAATCGCCACCAGCGCACCCCTAGTCGCGGGCCCCACGGGGTTTCGTCGATCCGGCCTTCCGCGTCGGCGCGCGCCATTCTGGCCCGTACCTCGTCGCGGTCGACGATCAGGCAGCCGAAGGCCGCGGTGGCGAAGAACGCCAGGAAGATGTCGAGCATGCCGATGCGCGAGGAGACGAAGGTGGTGCCGTCGGCGATCAGCAGGATGCCCGCGATCGCGCCGATCAAGGTCGACCTGGCCAGGCGCCGCACGATCCGGATCACCAGCAGGATCAGGATGGTGCCCGCCATCGCGGAGGCGAACCGCCAGCCCCAGCCGTTGTAGCCGAACATGGCCTCGCCGATCGCGATGAGCTGCTTGCCGACCGGCGGATGCACCACCAGCCCGTAGCCGGGGTTGTCCTCCACCCCGCCGCCGTTGAGCATCTGCCAGCCCTGCGGCGCGTAGTGCTTCTCGTCGAACACCGGGGTGCCCGCGTCGGTCGGGTAGTTGAGCATGGTGAACCGCGTCACCGCGGCGATCGCGGTCAGGAACGCGGTGACCAGCCAGCCGCGCAGCGTATCCGTGGGGCCGAAATCGGGGGCCGGCCGCCGCGGCGCGGGGCTCGACCAGGAGGGCACGGCCCCGAACGGAGCGTTTGCGCGCTGGTCGGTCACCTGTGTCACGTACCGATCGTATGCTGTGCGGGCCGTGAGGTCCCGCAGCGGTGAGCCGTCGATCGCGCCACACCCGCGGGTTCGCGCCGCCGCGCGGGTGTTGTGCTGCCGCGCACGAATCCGCGAGCTGAATCGAGCGTGTGTCGCCATTGTCGGCGCAGGGCCGAGTCGAGGCCGCGGGCGCGAGGTGCGGGTGGACAAGTCGATAGGCTGCGATGGTTCGGCGGGCGCCGGGCGTGGTCGGGACGGGAGTGCGGTGACGGACGAGGCGACAGGGCCGGGCAGGCTGGTGCTCGCGGCGACGCCGATGGGCGACATCGGGGACGCCTCGCAGCGGCTGCGCGACGCGCTCGGGTCGGCCGACATCGTCGCGGCGGAGGACACGCGGCGGACCAAGTCACTGGCCAAGTCGCTGGGGGTGGAGATCACCGGACGGGTGGTCAGCTTCTACGACCATGTGGAGATCGCCCGGATTCCGGCGCTGCTCGGCGATATCGAGGCCGGGCGCACGGTGCTGCTGGTGACCGACGCGGGCATGCCGTCGGTCAGCGACCCTGGCTATCGGCTGGTCGCGGCCTGTGCCGAGCGGGATCTTCCGGTGACCTGCCTGCCCGGTCCGTCCGCGGTCACCACGGCGCTCGCCCTGTCCGCCATCCCGGTGGAACGTTTCTGCTTCGACGGCTTCGCGCCGCGCAAGGGCGGTCAGCGCCGGGAGTGGTTGCGCACCTTGGCCACCGAGCCACGTGCCTGCGTCTTCTTCGAGGCGCCGCACCGGCTCGCCGACTGCCTGGCCGACGCGGTCACGGTGCTCGGCCCGGACCGCCGCGCCGCCGTCTGCCGCGAGCTGACCAAGACCTACGAGGAGGTGATCCGCGGCACCCTCGCCGAGGTCGCCGCCTGGGCCGTCGACGGCGCCCGCGGCGAGATCACCGTCGTTCTCGAAGGCGCACAACCCAAATCCGCCGATCCGGCCGACCTGGTCGAGGCGGTCGAGGCGCTGACCGCCGAGGGCGTCCGGCTCAAGGACGCGTGCGCGCAGGTCGCCGGCGAGCACGGCGCCTCCCGCAACGAACTGTACGACGCGGTGCTGACCGCCCGCCGCGACGGCGACGACTGACCGAGCCCTGAGGGCGCGCCATGGTGCGCGCTGCGACGACGCGGCATGATCGTTCTATGACCTCTCTCGAAGGCAAGGCCAAGGCATTCCTCGCACTGCACCGCCCCGGTGATCCCGCCGTGCTGCCCACCGTGTGGGACGCGTGGTCGGCGAAGGTCGCGGTGGACGCCGGGTTCGCGGCGCTCACCTGGGCAGTCATCCGGTCGCCGACTCGATCGGCCGTGCGGACGGCGAAGGCATGACGTTCGCCGAGTTGCTCACCCGGGTCCGGCAGATCACCGAGGCCGTCGAGGTGCCGGTGTCGGTGGACATCGAGTCGGGTTACGGCCTTGAACCGGCCCAGCTGATCGAGGGCCTGCTCGAGGTGGGCGCCGTCGGCCTCAACATCGAGGACACCGTGCACAGCGAGGGCAAGCGACTGCGCGCGCCGCAGGAGCACGCCGACCTGGTGCACGGCCTGCGTCAGTTCGCCGACGCGGCCGGCGTGCACGTGGTGGTCAACGCCAGGACCGATCTGTTCCTGCGGCAGGACGGTGACGAGGCAGACCGAGTGGACCGCGCGATCGAGCGCCTCGGCCTCGCCGCCGCGGCGGGTGCCGATGTGCTGTTCCCCGCGGGCGCGCAGGACGATGCCGCCGTGCGCAGGCTGACCAGCGAACTGCCGCTGCCGATCAGCATGGTCGGGCTCCCCGACAAGTCCGACAAGGCGCTGCTCGCCGATCAAGGCGTGGCCCGGATCAGCTTCGGTCCGTTCCTGCAGCGCGCCCTCACCGCGGAGATCGAGCGCCTGCTCGGCCGCTGGAAGTAGGCGGACCTCGACGAGTGGCACATCATCGAGAGTCCTGCTCGGCGAATGCCGTTGTTCCGTGCCACTCGTCGGCCACGCCTGCGATCATCGACGTGATCGGGGCGGGTGGAGTTCTATACCGCTACGCTCGCCGAGGCGTATGTGTCTGCGGTGCAAGGTGATTCGCGGCGGCGGATCGTTCGGTACCTGAATGCCGGAGCAGAGGAACGCCTTCAGGCGGCGAGGCCGAGGGTCGCGCGGACGAACTGGACGAACAGTGGGGCCAGGGCGGGCACGTGCGCGGGCCCCTCGGACACGATGACCCGGCGGGTCCGCTCGCCGATCGCGTCCGGGATCAGGGCGATCAGCTCGTCCGGAACCGCCGGTAAGGCCGGATCCTGTTGGCGGGCACGGTCGTAGAAGAAGCGGTAGAGCGCGGCGAAGCGGTCCACGGCCAGGTCCCGATAGTCGACGGCGGCCTGATTCACCTTGAACGATTCGACCAGGATCAACCGGGCGAAATCCGGTTCGGTGGCGACGGTTTCGCAGAACGTGCCGACGATCGACTCGATCATGGCGGGCACCCCGGCCTCCGGGGTGAGCTGCGCCAGTTCCTCGGTGATCCGGGTTTCCACGATGTCGACGCCGGTGTGCACCGCCTCGACGAAACACTCTTCCTTGTTCGCGAAGTGCTCATAGAACGTGCTGCGCGAAACCCGTGCTCGGGCAACGATATCGGTGAGCGTGGTGGCGGAATACCCAGCGCTGTCGACGCATTGGACCATCGCCTCGATGAGCCGCCCGCGCTGCGAGACCAGCACGGCATCGCGCGCCGCCCGGTGCCGGTCGGCGAAGCTGTTCTGCGGCACGGGTGTCGAGTCGGCCGCCTGTTCTCGGCGCATGGTGCTCTCCCTGTTCGGCGAACATGAGTATTCGTAACCCAGCATTATGCGACTGCGCGCCAGGGGATTACGCGTCGGTGCCCATGTTCGCCGATTCGGGCGGGATCAGTCCTTGGGCTCGATGTACTTGGGGTACACCGGTTCCGGTGCGGGCAGCGCCACACCCGGCACGATCGGCGTCGCGATATCGGCGAACGTGCGGTCCCGCTGGCCGAGCTGATCGAGGATCTTGCTCGCCGAGGCGGGCATCACCGGCTGCACCAGGATCGCGACGATGCGCAGCACCTCGAGCGTCACGTACAGCACCGTCGCCTCGCGCGCCAGATCCTCCGGCGTGCCGGACTTGGCCAGCGCCCAGGGCGCCTGCGCGGAGAAGTACCGGTTCGTCTCGCCGAGGGTCAGCCAGATCGCCTCCAGCGCGAGATGCATTTGCTGCGCGTCGAATTCGGCGCGGCAGCGGTCGAGCAGCCCGTTGGTCAGGTCCAGCAGCTTGCGGTCCGCCTCGGTGAACTCGCCCGGCGTCGGCACCACGCCGCCGCAGTCGCGCGCGACCAGTTTGGTGCTGCGCTGGACCAGGTTGCCGAACTCGTTGGCCAGGTCGGAGTTGATCCGGCCGACGATCGCGTCGTGGCTGTAGCTGCCGTCCTGCCCGTAGGAGATCTCGCGCAGCAGGAAGAAGCGCACCGCGTCGACGCCGTAGGTCTCGACCAGCTCCAGCGGGTCCACCACGTTGCCGACCGACTTGGACATCTTCTCGCCCTTGTTGTACAGGAACCCGTGCACGAACACGCGTTTCGGCACCTCGACGCCCACCGACAGCAGGAACGCCGGCCAGTACACGGTGTGGAACCTGGTGATGTCCTTGCCGATGATGTGCACGTCGGCGGGCCAGAACTTCTGGAACGTGGCCGATTCCGTGTCCGGGTAGCCGACGCCGGTGATGTAGTTGGTGAGCGCGTCCACCCACACGTACATCACGTGCTCGGGATGGCCGGGCACCGGCACACCCCAGTCGAAGGTGGTGCGCGAGATGGACAGATCCTTCAGCCCGGCCTTGACATAGCTGACGATTTCATTGCGACGCGTTGCGGGCGCGATGAATTCGGGATGCTCCTCGTACAGCGCGAGCAGCTTGTCCTGATAGGCGGAGAGCTTGAAGAAGAAGTTCGACTCCTCGGTCCAGGTGACCGGGGTCTTCGACTCGGTGGAGATCCGGCTGCCGTCCTCCAGCAGCGTGGTCTCCTCCTCGGTGTAGAAGGCCTCGTCGCGCACCGAGTACCAGCCGGAGTAGTTGCCGAGATAGATGTCGCCGTTGGCGAGCATCCGCTCCCACAGCGCGACGCAGGCCGCCAGGTGGTCCTCGTCGGTGGTCCGGATGAACCGGTCGTAGGAGATGTCCAGCGTCTTGTCCAGCGCCTCGAACACGTCCGAGTTGCGGCTGGCCAGTTCCTCCACCGGGATGCCCGCGGCCGCGGCCGCCTGCTGCATCTTCTGACCGTGCTCGTCGGTGCCCGTCATGAAGAAGACGTCGAACCCGTCGAGCCGCTTGAACCGGGCGATGGCGTCAGCCGAGATGTACTCGTACGCATGCCCGATGTGCGGCGCACCGTTCGGGTATGCGATGGCCGTGGTGATATAGAAGGCGGGGCGGTCAGCTTCGCTCATGGTGTGTCTACTGTAATGGCCGTGGTTTCCTACACTCACGCGAATATCCCCGCCGCCGGTTCCCCCGTGTCCTGCGGCGGTTTTCGATGAGTAACAAGCGTCCCGCGCCGGCCCTGCCCGAGCCGCTCGCCCCGATCATCGACGCGCACACCCACCTCGATGCCTGCGGTGCGACGGACGCGGCCTCCATCGCCGTGATCGTCGACCGCGCCGCGTCGGTGGGTGTCGGCCAGGTGGTCACCGTGGCCGACGACCTCGCCGCCGCGCAGTGGGCCGTGCGGGCCGCGCATTGGGACTCCCGGGTCTACGCCGCCGTCGCGCTGCACCCGACCCGGGCCAACGCGCTGGACGAGGTGGCGAAGGCCGAGCTCGAACGCCTCGGCGCCGACCCGCGCGTGGTCGCGATCGGCGAGACCGGCCTGGACTACTACTGGCCCGGCAAGCTCGACGGCTGCGCCGACATCGAGACCCAGATCGAGGGTTTCCGCTGGCACATCGACCTGGCGAAGCGGCTGCGCAAGCCGCTGATGATCCACAACCGCGAGGCCGATCACGATTTGCTGACCGTGCTGCTGGACGAGGGCGCGCCGGACACGGTGATCTTCCATTGCTTCTCCTCCGACACCACCATGGCGCTGGCCTGCGTGGCCGAGGGCTATGTACTGAGTTTTTCCGGCACCGTGAGTTTCAAGAATGCGCACGAGTTGCGTGAGGCCGCGAAAGTCGTGCCCGACGAGCTGATTCTGGTCGAAACGGACGCGCCCTATTTGACGCCGCATCCATTCCGTGGTGCGCCCAACGAATCGTATTGCCTGCCGTACACCGTTCGCGCTTTAGCGGAACTACGCGAACAGGACGCGGCCGAATTGGCGAAGATCACCACGGCGAACGCGCGGCGCGTGTACGGAATCTGACAAATCCGCTATTTCCGGGCAATCGGAGTACCCGCAAGGGGACTGGATATGCCCTGTGTGTCCTAGGTCACATCGATCGGTATATATCGTGATCAACCTGCGGCAGCGATATCTGTTCGTGATATTGAAAGACCCAGCTGAAGCAAGTGAAGGTTGTCTACCCCCAAACCCCTCGTTATCGTACTGTGACCATGTCCCCATTCACGCGAATCAACCAGTCACGATCGCCGCTGCTGTACGCGGCGGTGGGTGCCCTGTTGATGACGCTGATCGTCGGCGCCGGCCTGGCGATCGTGAACCGCAAGACGGTGACCGTCGTGGTCGACGGCGAGAAGCGGGTCGAGACCACTATGTCGCTCGATGTCCGCGGCGTCCTGCGGGCCGCGGGCTTCGCCGTGACCGAACGCGACCGGGTCGCCCCCGGGCTGGCCGCGAAGATCGGCGACGGCGCGACCATCACGCTCAACCGGGCGCGTGAGGTCCAGCTGATGGTCGACGGCCAGGCGCGCAAGGTGTGGACCACCGGGCTCACCGCCGGCGAGGCGCTCGAGCAGCTGAGCCTGCCCAGCGAGGTGTACGTCTCGCCCAAGCGGGACGAGAAGCTGCCGCTGGAGGGCGCCGCGCTGAAGGTCGCGACGCCGCGATCGGTCTCGCTGCTCGACGGCATCGGCGCCCCCGTCGACGTGCGGCTCGCCGCGCCGACGGTCGGCGAATTCCTCACGGTCGCGGGAATTCCGCTGATCGAGCAGGACACCGTCGAGCCCGCCGCTTCCACCCCGCTCACCGACGGTGTGCGAATCACGGTGACCCGCAAGCGAACCGAGAACCGGACCGAGACGCTGCCGCTCGACCCGCCGGAGCACGTGATCGAAGACCCGGACATGAACATGAGCCGCTCGGTGGTGGAAACCCAGGGCGCACCCGGCGTCCAGGACGTCACCTTCGCGGTCACCATGGTCAACGGCACCGAGGTGGACCGCAAGCCGATCGCCTCGACCGTGACCGTGACCGCGCAGCCGAAGACCGTACGCAAGGGCGCCAAGCCCGGCACCGAGGTGCCGCCGGTACGCGACGGCGCGACCTGGGACGCGCTGGCCCGCTGCGAGTCCACCGGCAACTGGAACATCAACAACGGCAACGGTTATTACGGCGGCATCCAATTCGACCAGGGCACCTGGGAACGCCAGGGCGGGCTGAAGTACGCACCCCGGGCCGACCTGGCCACCCGGGAAGAGCAGATCGCCATCGCCGAGATCACCCGCGCCCGCCAGGGTTGGGGTGCCTGGCCCGCCTGCACCAGCCGCCTGGGCATCAGCTGACCCCACAGCCGTGGTTTCACTGGCTGACCCCCTCGGTGTTGCACGGGATTCGCTGTGTCGTCACGGTGAGCTGGCAGTATTCCGCTGATCTGTACACTCGTCCAGGTTTGTGACGGTGTGGGTCGGGTCAGTGAGGTGTGGTCGATGAGGGTTGTTCAGGGGTTCAGGCGCGCGGTGGCGGTGACCACGTTGTCGGCCAGTGCCGCGTTGTTCGTGAATGCCGCCCCGGCGCAGGCGGAAACTCCGGGGTCGCTGATCTCGATCTCCGCTCAGCCCGACGGCTGGCACGGGGTATCGGGCGGTTCGGTGCTCGAATACTGGATGCGCGGCTCGGACGGCACGCCGCGCCCGGCCAGCGGCGCGCTGTTCGTTCCGCAGGGCACACCACCCGCCGGCGGCTGGCCGGTCATCGCCTACGACCACGGCACCAGCGGACTCGGCGCGGGCTGCGGTGGCCAGGCCGCGCCGGAAAGTCATCCGTACCAGCAAATTCGGTCCAAAGAGGACCAGCTGATCCAGGGCCTGCTCGCACAGGGCTTCGCCGTGGTGGCCCCCGACTACCTCGGCCTCGGCCGCTTCGACACCGGCCCGCACCCGTATCTGGAGATCGCCACCGAGGCGACCGCCACCATAGATCTGCTGCGTGCCGCCCGTGCCACCAACCCCGCCCTCTCGCGCACCTGGGCCGTGCTCGGGGTGTCGCAGGGCGGCCAGGCCGCGCTCGGCACCGGCCACCGGCAGGCGATCGACGCGCCCGACCTCGACTTCCGCGGCACCATCGCGATCGACCCCGAATCGGACGTGGAGAAGATCCTGCCGCTGGCCGGTCCGGTCATCCCCGCCATTCCCGGCAACGACGGCGCGCTGAGCTTCTTCGTCAGCATCCTGGCCGGTCTGCGCGCCGCCCGTCCCGACGTGCAACTGGACCAGTACCTCACCCCGCGGGGCCGCGCGGTCCTGGACAGCGTCGGCACGCTGTGCCTGGACGGCATCATCGACCGCGTGCACGGCCTCGGCGTCGGCGACCTGCTTGCCCGGCCGCTCGGCCAGGAACCGGTCCGCTCGGCTCTCGACCAGTACCTCACCGTGCCGACCTCCGGCTACGACGCGCCGATCCTGTTGCTGCTCAACGTCACCGACACCACCGTCCCGTCCCCGCTGCACGCGGCGCTCGCCGCGCAGTTCGCGGCCAACGGCGTCGATTTCCGGACGGTCACCGGCACCGGCAAGCACACCCAGCTCAACGCCCCGATGCAGGCGGCCATCGACGACTTCCTGAACCGCGTCAAGGCGACCCCGGCCGAGCAGTAGGTGCCGGGAGCCACCCCGCGGGTTGATAGGTTCTTCAGGTGTCCGAACCTGAAGTTGCTGCTCGTGGGAGTGCCGCGCTGCTCGGTCCCGCCGAAGTGCGGGTGCTGGCCGAGCGGCTCGGCGTGCGACCGACCAAGCAGCTCGGGCAGAACTTCGTGCACGACGCGAACACGGTGCGGCGCATCGTCGCGGCGGCCGGCGTCGGGCGCGACGACGTGGTGCTCGAGGTCGGGCCGGGGCTCGGTTCGCTGACCCTGGCACTGCTCGACGTGGTGGATTCGGTGGTCGCCGTCGAGATCGATCCGGTGCTCGCCGAGCACCTGCCGGTGACGGTCGCCGATCGGGCGCCGGAGCTGGCCGACCGGCTGAAGGTGGTCGAGGCGGACGCGCTGCGGGTCGCCGCCACGGATCTTCCGGTCGTGCCGACCGCACTGGTGGCGAACCTGCCGTACAACGTGGCGGTACCGGTTCTGCTCCACCTGCTGGCCGAATTGCCGAGCATCGCAGTCTCTTTGGTGATGGTGCAGGCGGAGGTAGCGGACCGTCTGGCGGCCGCTCCGGGTAGCCGCGTCTACGGCGTACCCAGCGTGAAGGCCGGCTTCTTCGGCACGGTTCGACGGGCGGGTGCGGTCGGTACCCAGGTCTTCTGGCCGGCTCCGCGCGTCGACTCCGGCCTGGTCCGCGTCGACCGCTACACCGAACCGCCGTGGCCGATGGACGAGGATCACCGTCGCCGCGTCTGGGCGGTAGTCGACGCCGCCTTCGCGCAACGTCGCAAAACCCTGCGTGCCGCACTGTCCGGCTGGGCCGGTTCGCCTGCTGAAGCCGAACGCCGCCTCGTCGCCGCCGGCATCGCACCCACCGCCCGCGGTGAGACCCTCGACACCGCCGCCTTCGTTCGACTGGCGGCTCAGGGCTAGATCTGGTGTGCGACTGCGGTATGCCCGCGTGGAGCATCGGATAACGATTGAGGCTCAGGGGCTTTCGCTGGACGGTAGCTGCGGGCGGTGTCCGATCGGTGGGTGCCGAGGTGGGCGTACTGGTCGGTTTATGTTGCGACGGAACTGAATACGCGCCCTCGCGTCCGTGTCAGGAACGTGTTCTATCCGTGAAGTCGGCCATGCACATTGTGGATAACTTATCTTTGCGATTTTTGTGGCAGGCGTCACGGCCGCCGGGTGACGTCGATTCGGTTGTGTCTCATATCGATCCGCGTGACCAGGGAAGCGCAGGTCACCGTGACGATTCACGGCCCGATGGGGCGCGTTTACGCGACTCCGGACGTCAGTGGCCGCCACCCTGATGGGGTGCTCCGCCGGATGTGGATGAGCCTGTGGATGATTCGACCATAGGTACTTCCATGGTGAACTCGGCGGTGTGTACCGCGCCGCCGTGGGAGAAGTCTAGATACAGCCGATAGGGTCCCGCGCTCGGGGCCTGCGCGTGGAACGCGACCTCGGGTCCGGCGGGAGTGCCGCCGATCTCGCCCTCCGGATGCACGTGCAGATAGGCGAGGTCTGCCGCGCGCAAAGCGACGAGGTGCGCGTAGGCGCCGAGGTACGGTTCGAGGTTGGTCACCGGCGTGCCGTCGCGGGTGATGGTGAACCGCAGTTCGCCGCCGGCCGTGCGGAGATCGCCGGTCGCGGTGACCTGGAAGCCGTCCGTCGCCGCGGTCCGTGCGGGCGGCGGAAGCGGTTGCGGGACAGCTGTTCCCGCCACGGTCACGGTCCGGCTGAGCACCAGGCCGCCGGGTCCGGTGCCGTCGGTCTCCGGCAGGAAGTCGGTGAATACCCGATACGTCCCTGGCTGCGCCCACGTCCAATCGATGGACCAGGTGCCCGCCGCGTCCATGGTCGGATGCACGTGCCGATACTGCGTGGCGTCGGACCGGACGACGATCAGGTGCAGCTTCTTGTCGTGCTGGGTCCGGAACCGGACGACCGGCGTGCCGTCCGGCCCGGTGATCCGGAAGCGCAGGGCACCGGCTTGATTCGGCTCCGTCGGCGCGGACAGGTCGGTGAGGGTGTAGCCGGATCGGCGCTCCGACAGTCCCGGGTCTGACCCGGCCGAGCTCGTCGTGCGGTCCGCTGCGCGCTCGGCCGGATCGCCGACCAGGGCACCGATGCCGAGCGCGGCACCGAACAGCACGACGAGCGCGCCACCGAAGGCGGCGAACTTCAGCCGGTCCTGCATCAGACCGCGACCTCGTAGCCCGCCTCGTCCACGGCGGCCACGATGTCGCTGTCGGCGATCGGCGCCGCGCTGTCGACCGTGACCGCGCCGCTGGCGAGATCCACGTCGACACCGGTGACGCCGTCGATCTTGCCGATCTCCGTCTTGACGGAGCTCACGCAGTGCCCGCAGGTCATCCCCGTGACGGTGTAGGTGGAACTGGGCATCTCCGACTCCTTCGCTCATTCTCCATCATACGGGCCGGGGGTACCCCGACTGAATCGAACATACCCCCGGTGGGTACTGCGCGCAAGGGGTGGAATCCCACTCATCGCGCGCGCCACGACCGTACTGCGAACGTCGCCGCGGTCACGAAAACCGCTCCGCCCGCGGTGATCACGATCTGCGGTCGGTCGTAGGTCGCGTCGCCCACGGACAGGTAGATCCCGACATTGATCAACCAGTGCCCGACCGCCGCGACGAGCACCCGCTGCCGGAAGCCGCCGGTGGCGAGCGTGCCGAGCAGTGCGGCGAACGCCATGATCGAGACGAAGAACGACGCCGCGACCACCGGGCCCGCGCCGAATGCCTGCACGTGCCACAGCGCCCACGTCGCACCGGTTACGGCGATCGCGGCGAACCGGCGCATCCGCTATTCCAGCAGCGGTTGCAACAGGCCGCGCCACCCGATCTCCTCGCCGGTCGCGCCGATGAACTGGATGACGAAGAACACCGCGAAGGGCACGCCGCCAACCGTCGCGGGACCGACGAGATCGTGCCCCGCCAATACCGTTGCCCCGGCAATCAATAGCGCGAGAATGAGGCACGCCGCCATGATGTAACCGAGATTCTCGCGGACTTCGCGGCCGGAAACCGATGCCGGAAACAATGGGCCGACGATCTTGCGACCGACGAGCCAGGTAATGAGCGCACCGCCCGCCGGCGCGAATTGAACCAGCGACAACGCCGCCGGATCGATTCCCGAAACCGGTTGCAGCGCAAGCATTGCCGCCGAAGCGGACAGCGTAGCGAAAACGTAGATCCCGATGAATGTCCAGAAGATTCCGGCAGGCGACGCCGAAACCCGCTGAGCTGCGTAGTAGTCGGAGGTGAGGATGGGAGTTTCAGGTCTATCTATCACCAGGAAATCGTCACACCGCGCCCGTGCCGTTGCCCTCATGCGTCAGGGTCATTTGTCGCGCCGCGATCTCATACTTCCGGTGCAACGGCGCTAATCTTTCCGGCCCCAGCCGTACATTGCCAATTCGGCGACCTGCGCCAGCTCCGCCCCGCTCGCGCCGTCTCTGGCCGCGTGTGACATCCCCTGCAGCACGGTGCCGACATAGCGGGCCAGGGTCGGCGCGTCGTCCTTGGCGGCGAGAACGCCGGAATCGATATCGGCCTGAATGCGTTCGGTGAACAATCCGAGATTCCGGCTGCGCAACTGCCGCAGCATGTCCGCGACCTCGCCGCTGTTCGTGTTGATGCCCGCGCTGATCACCAGGCAGCCCCGCGGGTAGTTCGGCCTGGTGTACTCCGCGGCGGCCTCGCGCAGCGTGCGCCGCATCGCCGCCTCCGCGGTCGGCTCCTCGGCCAGCGCCCGCGCGATGAAATCGCCGTATTTCGCGCCGAAGCTCTCGACCGCCTCCTTGAACAGCGTCGTCTTGTCGCCGAACGCCGCGTAGAGACTCGGCGCGCCGATCCCCATCGCGGCGGTCAGGTCGCCGATCGAGGTGGCCTCGTAGCCACGCTCCCAGAACAGCCGCAGCGCCTGCTCCAGCGCGGCGTCCCGGTCGAACGAGCGCGGCCTGCCTCGGGTCGTGGGGCTCATACGAATCATTCTATAGCGATCGCTAGATATTGTGCTAACGTCCACTTCTGTAGCGAACGCTAGAGAAAGGGATTCCCAGATGGGCGCACTGACAGGCAAGACCGCACTGGTGACGGGTGGCAGCCGGGGCATCGGCCGCGGCATCGCCGAACGGCTCGGCCGGGACGGGGCGCGGGTGGCGGTGCATTACAACGGGAACGAGCAGGCGGCCAAGGAGGTGGTGGCCGGCATCGAGGCCGCGGGTGGTGCGGCCTTCGCGATCCGCACAGAACTCGGCGTCCCCGACGATGCCGCAGCGCTATGGGCCGCCTTCGACGCGCACGCCGACGGGGTGGACATCCTGGTCAACAACGCGGGCATCGACGGCATCCGCGAACCGATCGAGGGCACCGACGAGGCCGCCTACGACCGGGTCTTCGCGGTCAACGCCAAGGCCCCGTTCTTCATCACCAAGCTCGGCCTGGACCGGATGCGCGACGGCGGCCGCATCGTCAATCTCTCCACCGGCCTCACCAACGGCGCGCGGATGCCGGAGCTGATCGCCTACACCATGACCAAGGCCGCGCTCGACGCGTTCACCAGCGTGCTGGCCAAGCAGGTCGGCGCGCGCGGGATCACGGTGAACGCGGTGGCCCCCGGCATCATCGACACCGACATGAACGCGGGCTTCCTGAACAATGCCGAGACGGTGGCGATGGTGACCGAGATGTCCCCGCTCAAACAGCTCGGCCGGCCCGCCGAGGTGGCCGATGTGGTCGGCTTTCTCGCCTCCGCCGACGCTCGCTGGGTTACCGGGCAGTGGATCGACGCCACCGGCGGGGGCCTGCTGTAACCGGATGATTCACCGACGGTGAAAAGGCCGATATCGAGCCGCGCGACCGCCGGGACCACCCATTAGGCTTGGGCACCGTGCTGTCAGTCGTCCCCAGCCCCATCACCGTGCGCGCGCCGTCGAAGGTGAACCTCCATCTCGGAGTCGGTGACCTGCGCCCCGACGGGTATCACGACCTGACCACGGTGTTCCAGGCGCTCTCGCTCAGCGACGACGTGGAGATCGGCCCGGCGAGCTCACTGGCCGTGCGGGTATCCGGTGAAGGCGCGGCGGACGTGCCGACCGACCGCACCAACCTGGTGTGGAAGGCGGCGGTCCGGCTCGCGCATCAGGCCGGGCGGGCGCCGCTGGTGGAATTCGCGATCACCAAGGGCATTCCGGTGGCGGGCGGGATGGCCGGCGGCAGCGCGGACGGCGCCGCGGCGCTGGTCGGGCTCAACGAACTGTGGGATCTCGGGCTCACCCGCGACGAACTCGCCGCGGTGGGCGCCGAACTCGGCAGCGACGTGCCGTTCGCGCTGCACGGCGGCACCGCGCTCGGCACCGGGCGCGGCGAACGGCTGCTTCCGGTGTTGTCCCGCAACAGCTTTCACTGGGTGCTCGCACTGGCCAAGGGCGGGCTGTCCACCCCGGCGGTATTCGCGGAACTGGATCGATTGCGCGCGAACGGAACTCCGCCGCGGCTCGGCGAACCGCAGCGGCTGATGCAGGCTTTGGCCTCCGGCGACCCGGAACAACTGGCGCCGCTGCTGGGTAACGACTTGCAGGCGGCCGCACTGTCACTGAAGCCGGAGCTGCGCCGCACGCTGCGCGCCGGGGTCAACGCGGGCGCGCTGGCCGGTCTGGTCTCCGGCTCCGGCCCCACCTGCGCATTCCTCTGTGCGAGTGCGGAATCCGCGGTGGCGGTGGCGGCGGAACTGGCGGGCGCGGGCGTCTGTCGCAGCATCCGGACCGCGAGCGGCCCGGTCCCCGGCGCCCGCGTGCTCAACAGCGAGGCGCCGGGTAAGCGGTAATCGGCTCAGGCGATGACGTCGGCGAGGCGGTCGACCTGCCCGGCGTCGCCGCCGTAGCAGTAGAGCATCACCTCGTCGGCGCCGAGATCGTCGAATTGCTCGATGGCGGAACGGATCGCGCCGGGTGTGGTGAGCATCCCGTCGAGCATGTAATCGGCGCGGCCACTGAATTCGTAGTAGCCACCCATCGAGGCGCGGGCCTCGTCGATCAGGTTCCGGTCGCCGAGCGCGACGTTGACCTGGGCGACGATGCGTGGCGCGCCGGAGCGGCCGTGGTCGGCCCAGGACTTGCGCACGGTGTCGAACAGCCGGCCCGCCCACGCGGCCGGGGCGGCGGCGAGAAAGCCACCGCCCCAACGGCCTACGCGGTCGAGTGCGGGCGGCTGGAAGCCGCCGAAGAGGACCTCGGGGCCGTCGGGCAGCAGCGGTGCGGGGCCGATCGGGCCGCAGTCGGGGCCGTACGGCTGACCGGACCAGACGCGTCGCATGATCTCCAGCTGTTCGTCCAGCCGCCGGCCGCGGGTGTGCAGGTCGGTACCGGAGGCGAGGTGATCGTCCGCGCGACCGCCGACGCCGAGGCCGAGCACGAAGCGGCCGCCGGACATCCGGTCCAGCGTCGCGACCTGCTTGGCGAGCAGGGTCGGCTCGCGCAGCGGCGCGATGAGCACCTCGGTTTGCAGCTTGATCCGGCTGGTGGCGCCGGCCAGGAGGGCGAGCGCGACGAGCGGTTCGGGATTGTCGTAGACCAGCCGATCGAGCAGGCCGAGGGTGGAGAACGGGCCCGCGTCGGCCCGGCGGGCCCAGTCGAGCAGAGCGACGGGATCGGAGATGGGGAGTCCGAGACCGACGTGCATGGGAGAAACCTCCAGGAAGAAGCGAATGGATTGTGCCGCCCGCTCACCTCGTAGAGGTGTGGCTCCCGCTCTGCGGCTGTATTTCTGGAGAGCACCTGGTTGACTAACATCGTTCGTGACGAACGTTGTTCGCTGACGCTAATCTAGACGAACGCCGTTCGTTCCGCAAGGGGGTGGCGGAGCGGGGCCGGGAAACTCAGTACCCTGGCTCAGGGCACGCAACTCGCCCGTCGCCGCAAGAACCGGAAGGATTCATGTCCAACCTGATCAACCTCGAGCAGGTTTCCAAGAGCTTTGGGATCAAGCCGCTGCTGGACAACGTGTCGATGGGCGTCCACGCGGGCGAGCGGATCGGCGTCGTCGGCCTGAACGGCGGCGGAAAGACCACCCTGCTCGAGGTGCTCACCGGGCTCGAGCCGCCGGACAGCGGGCGGGTCAGCCGCGTCGGCGGGTTGCGGATGGCCACGGTGACGCAGCGCGGCGTGCTGCCGCCCGGCTCGACCGTCGGCGAGGTGGTCCTGGCCGGTTTGGCCGACGATGCGATGACCGACGATGTCGCCGAACACGAGTGGGCCGCCAACCCGCGCATCCGCTCGGTGATGGAAGGAATCGGGATCGCCGGCCTGGGCCTGGAGACCTCGATCGACAATCTGTCCGGTGGTGAGCGCCGCCGCGTCGCGCTGGCCGCCGCGCTGGTCCGCGACCTCGATCTGCTGGTGCTCGACGAACCCACCAACCACCTCGACGTCGAGGGCGTGCAGTGGCTGGCCCAGCACCTGCTCAACCGGCGCAGCGCGCTCGTGGTCGTGACCCACGATCGCTGGTTCCTGGATACCGTCGCCACCAACACCTGGGAGGTCGTCGGCGGCAAGGTCGAGACCTACGAGGGCGGCTACGGCGACTGGATCTTCGCCCGCGCCGAGCGCGCCCGGCAGGCCGACGCCTCCGAGGCCCGCCGCGCCAACCTGGCCCGCAAGGAACTGGCCTGGCTGCGCCGCGGCGCCAAGGCGCGCACGTCCAAGCCGCGCTACCGGGTGGAGGCCGCCGAGGCGCTGATCGCCGACGTGCCCGCGCCGCGGGACAGCGTCTCGCTGGCCGCGTTCGCGCGAAAGCGCCTGGGGCGGGTCGTGATCGAGCTCGAGGACACCACCCTCACCACCCCGGACGGCCGGGAGCTGGTGCGCGACTTGACCTGGCGGCTCGCGCCGGGCGAGCGGGTCGGTCTGGTCGGGGTGAACGGCTCGGGCAAGACCACCCTGCTGCGCACGCTGGCCGGCGAGCTCGAACCCGCGGCGGGCAAGCGTATTCAGGGCCAGACGGTGCAGATCGGCTGGCTGCGACAGGAACTCGACGACCTGCCGACCGATATGCGGGTACTGGAGGCGGTGCAACAGGTCGCGCAGCGAATCATGCTCGGCGACAAGGAGATCTCGGCGGGCCAGCTGGCCGAGCGGCTCGGCTTCACCCCGGCCCGCCAGCGCACCCCGGTCGGCGACCTGTCCGGCGGCGAGCGGCGCAGGCTGCAACTGACCCGGATCCTGATGGCCGAGCCGAACGTGCTGCTGCTCGACGAGCCGACCAACGACCTGGACATCGACACCCTGCAACAGCTGGAAGACCTGCTCGACAACTGGGCGGGCACCCTGGTGGTGATCAGCCACGACCGGTACCTGATCGAGCGCATCTGCGACTCGACCTGGGCGCTGTTCGGCGACGGTAAGCTCACCAACCTGCCCGGCGGCATCGACGAATACCTGAAAAAGCGCGCTGCACAGGGCGATACCGCGCCCCGCTCGGCTGCCGACACCAAGGCCGCGCCGGTCACCGACGCCGCCACCCAGCGTGCCGCACGCAAGGAACTGGCCAAGCTGGAACGGTCCATCGAGAAGTTCGACGAACGCGAGCGCACGCTGCACGCCGCGCTGGCCGAGGCCGCGACCGACCCGGACCGGCTGGTCCGGCTCAACGCCGAACTCAAGCAGGTCGTCGCGGAAAAGGAAGCCGCGGAAGAACGTTGGATGGAGCTGGCGGACGGGTAACGGCCGTCAGTGCCCGGCGGCGCGGTCGTCCTGGATCGCGACCGGCAGCCAGGTCCGGACGAAGTCGGCGCCGAATCCGGTGAGGGACACGCTGCGGTAGATCACTTTGGTGCCGAATCCGGACCGCTTCAGCAGCTCGCGCACCTGCCCCTGGGCCTCCAGCAGCTGGTACCGGTGCGGGTTGCCGACCGGCTCGCGCTCGTGCTCGACCAGGCCGAGCCTGCGCAGGTTGGTCAGGTACTGCTGGATCCGGTTCGGGAAGCGCAGTCCGGCATGCTCGCCGACCAGCGTCAGCATCGAGCCGACGCGTTCCGCGCCGAGCGCGCGCGGGCGTCCGGTGCGGATGTCGATCGAGGGTTGCGGGCCGTCCAGGTGCAGGAAGCGCAGAATTCGCGCCTCGTCCGGGGTCAGCTCGGCCAGCATGCCCGCGAACGCCGGATGATTGTCGTCGTCCCCGTGCGTGCTCGCCGACAACCGCAGCAGCGCCGCGCCCTGCTCGCGCAGCGTGGGAACGGTCTGCGCGGCAGGCTCATTCGGTGCCTCGGGGAAGCCCAGCGCCCGGCGCAACCGATCGCGCACCTCGGATTCGGCCTCCGCCAGCACTTCTCGCGGCGGCACGCCCTGGACGCTGCGCTGCACGACCGTCGAGGTGACCCCGACCGCCGTGCCGAGACTCCACGCGGTCATGCCGGTCACCGCGGTCCAGGCCACCCTGGCCACGCCGGTGGCCGCGCGCACGCCCGCCACGGGATAGGGCACCCGCGAAGGGGATTCGTCCTGCGCGACGATTCGGCTACCGGACCGTCGAGCGATCTCCGTCGACGGCACCACCTCTTCGGCGGTGTGCTCGATGTCCCCGGCGTCGTCGCCGGGGCCGGATTTCGCTACAGCCATGTGGTCGCCACTCCTGTTCCGAAAATCAGAATATGAGCGTATCCGGCGAAGAGCCCCAGCACGCCGCCATGGAGAAAAAGCAGCCACTCATCTTGCTTGATGGCCGAGCGCAGCATGTCGACGAAGTCCGGCGGCTTCAGCGCCGCCATCTGTTTGGCGATGTAGGTGTTGATCTGCCTGCCCTGGCGGACGTTGAACTCCGGGTCGGCGAAGGCGATCGGGGCGATGGCCATGGCCTCGGCGGTGAAGGTGTCCTGCAACGTGTCGTAGTCGCGGCTGCCGAGCATGAACTTGACCGCGGGCCGGGCCGGGCCGAGCGCGCGGTCGGCGGCCGGGCGCAGGGTGTCCTCCAGCATCTGGATGGTGCGGTCCGAGCGCGGGCCGTTGAGCAGTTCGTCGCCGATATTGGCCACGGTCAGCACCTGGCTGGACACCAATTCGGCGTAGCCGTCGGTGATTTCGGACTGGCGTTTGATCAGCAGGCCCTGCCGCCACGGGCACCACCACTTCGGGTAGGCGGGCGCGAAGATCATATTGATGCCGACCCAGTTGACCACCCAGCCGATCACCACGCCGCCGATCGGCAGCACGACCAGCGTGGACCAGCCGGTGAGATGCAGGATGGCTACCAATATCACGCCCATCGGGGCGCCGAAGTAGAAGCCGAAATTGATCATGAACCGCAACTCTTTGGCGCCGAGGACCTGGAACAGCGTGTTGAGCAGTTGCGGCCTGCCCTGGAAGTAGCGAATCACCATCTGCTTCACATCGAGCAGTTGATCAATATTCGCGCCTAATTCATCGGTCAGCTCGCGCAGAATATCCGGCAGTTGCTGACGGACTCGAGCCTGTACCATGTCGCGAACTTGGCTCGGCAGGTTGTACCAGAGCTGTGGATGTTCGCGCTTGAGAATATCTTCGACGATGGTCTGGATCTGTTCGTCGGCGATGCTGGCGAGATGTTCGGCGAGCTTGTCCGGCTCGAGCTCACGGTAGAAATCGGCGACGCTGCCCAGTTTGGCCAGGCCCTTGTCCACCGCGATGCTGGCCATCTTGTCCGCGCGCGACGGGACGATGCCCTGCCAGCCGAATCTGCCGTCGTAACTCAGTAGCGGCAACACCTGAATTCTTTTGGGCAGGAAGGGATACAGCGCGCGAAGTCCCGGTAGTCGGAAGCCGTGGAAGGCAATCGGCTGGAACAGCATGAGCACGCCGGTCCAGTTGGTGATGTAGCCGATGATTCCCGTGAAAAGTGGGATAGTCAGAAGCTCTAGCAGGATTGTCGGGTGGACACCGAACACACTCTCTAACACGACACCCTCCTGCCGACACACCGGTGACCGCCGCCTCACCGGAACATCAAAGTAGCACCCTGTCGGCACCGGGACCTTATTGTGAGGAGAAGAGACGGGTCCACCTCGAGTGCGCGGTGCCACACCGCCGCCTGCCGAGATATCGGTCACAGTGTTTGTGCGCAATGCCGCATCGGCGAAGGGTGACGGCGACAATGACCAGCGACACAGGGGGAAGTAATCTGTGGGGCGGGATTCGTTCACCTGGCGATATCGGAGTATGACGTGGCAGACGACAGGGCCGGACAGGACGCGCGGGGTCGGCGGCCGTCGGAGTTTGCGGGGACAGCGGGGTCGAGCCCAGTCCGAGCCGGTTCTCGCGCGGTCGAGCGCAGCTCGGATGTCGAACAGCGGCAGATCAGCAACGAGGCCCGGCTGATTCGTGGCGTATTCCGAGCGGCCGGGGTCGCGGCGGGCAGTGTGGTGCGCGGCGGTCAGTGGGCGGTCGGCACCACCTTCGAGGTCACCAAGGAGATCACCCAGGCGGCGCTGGACGGTGAATCGTCCGCGGATATCGCCGAGCGAACCGGAAATGCGTTGCGTTCCATAGCCCGTAGCGCGCTCGGCGTCACCGAGGGGTCGGTGCGCGAGATCGTCAGTTACGTGCCGACGCCGAACGGGCCGGGCAATAACGGCGGCGCGCAGCAGGCGCTGGCCGTCGGCTCCTACCTTCGTTCGGCGAGCACCGACGAGCTACGCCGGCGCGGCGACGCGCTGCTCGCTCGTTCCGCCGACGTCTATTTCACCGAGGACGTGCACCCGGCCTACGACCGCATCCTCGACGAACTCGCCCCCGACGAGGCGCGCATCCTGCGTTTCATGGCGCAGAACGGCCCGCAACCCTCGGTCGACGTGCGCACCAACCGCCCGCTGGGCATCGGCTCCGAACTGGTTCAGGGGGATCTGACCTCGGTGCCCGAGCAGGCCGGTGTCCGGTACCCGGACCGGTCGCGTCCGTACTTGATCAACCTCGGCAGGCTCGGGCTGACGCTGGTCTCCGACGACCCGGTCGTGCTGAGCCGATACATGGTGCTCGAGGTGCAGCCGGTGGTCGAGGCCGCGTTGAAGAAGGCCGGGCGCGCGCCGAAAATCGTGCGCAAGAGCCTGCGCCTGACCGAGTTCGGCGAGGATTTCTGCCGCACCTGCTTCACCATCGGGAATTAGCCCGACTGTTCGGTCGTAGAACTTTCCCCAGGTCAGCCGCGCCTATTCGAGGCGGCCGAACCTCTGCGAACACCGTGGGGTCCACGGGCGCCGGCCTGCGGACCAGCAGACACGGAGGGTACAAATCTCCCAATTCGTGAAGCTGCGCGGCTTCGGATGGGATTGTTAAGTATGGATCAGGGAACCGGCGGGCAGGGGCGCGGCGACCCGAGTGCGGGTGGCGGACAGCAGCGCGGCAACCCGGGGATCGACATCGGCCGGATGGAGCGCGGCGACCCGGGGACGGACGAGCAGGAGCGTCGCGAGAGCAGACCACGCGGCGACGATCGCCGGCTCGACGACGTGACCGCGATCAGCAGACTGAAGTTCCGCTACCTCCGCTGCCTCGACACGAAATCCTGGGATGAGTTCGCGGACACCATGATTCCCGAGGCGACCGCCACCTACAGCGAATATCTCCAGTTCGAATCGCGCGACGCGTTCCTCGCGTTCATGCGCAACACACTCGGCCCGCACGTCATCACCGAGCACCGCTGCGATCACCCGGAGATCGACGTCGACGGCGACGCCGCGACCGGCACCTGGTACCTCGCCGACACCGTGCTCATCCCCGGCCACAACATGCTGCTGCGCGGCGCGGCCTTCTATTCCGACGAATACGTGCGCTGCGACGACGGCCGCTGGCGCATCTCGCACACCGGCTATGAACGCACCTACGAGGTGGTGCTCTCGCTGAGCGACCTGCCGAGCCTGCGCCTGACCTCGAGCCGCTGGGGCCTGATCTCCCGGGAAGACGGCGTCATCTCCTCGGTCGAACGCGACCCCGGCGCCCCATCCGCCCGTCGCGAACCGGAAGCAGGCTGACCTCGACCGGGCCCGGCGCCGCGGCTAGTCCGCGGTCGCTACCAGTGGCTCCAAAGTCAATTTAGGGTGTTCTTTTTCGATGTACTGAAGGCGCCACTTGTCGCTGAACAGGGCGAGCAGGGCGCCGTCGCTGCGGGTGAAGACCTCGACGCCGCGCTGCTTGCCGAGCTCGTCCATCGACGCGGCGTCGGTGCGGCGGGCCAGTGTGTAGGGCAGGTTGTCCATCTTGGTCTCGACGTTGAACTCGGTCAGCATCCGGGCGGTGACCACCTCGAACTGCATCGGCCCGACGGCCGCCAGCACCGGTGCCGCGTCGCCGCGAATGTCGTTGCGCAGCACCTGCACAACGCCCTCGGAGTCCAGCTGATCGATGGCCTTGCGGAACTGCTTGTACTTGCCCGCGCTCTCGGCGCGCAGCACCGCGAAGTGCTCCGGCGCGAACGACGGGATCGGCGGGAACTCCACCTTCTTGTCCACGAACAGCGTGTGGCCCGGGGCCAGCGCGGTCGCGTTGACCAGGCCGACCACGTCGCCGGGGTAGGCGGTGTCGACGGTGTTGCGTTCCCGGCCGAACACGGTCAGCGCGTACTTCGTCGCGAACGGGCGACCGGTCTGTGCGTGCGTCACGACCATGCCGCGCTCGAACTCGCCGGACACGATCCGCATGAACGCCAACCGGTCCCGGTGCGCGGCATCCATGCCCGCCTGCACCTTGAACACGACCGCGCTGAACGGCTCGGTGATCTCGCGCGCCCCGCCGTTCACATCGGGGCGCGGGCCGGGCGGCGGCGCCAGCGAGACCAGCGCCTCCAGCAGCTGCCGCACGCCGAAGTTCAGCATCGCCGAGGCGTAGATGACCGGCGAGGTCTGCCCGGCGAGGAACATCTCCTGATCGTGGTCCTGCCCCGTGGCCGAGAGCAGCTCGCTCTCCTCGACCGCGGTGGTCCACGGCTCGCCCTCGCGCGCCTCGGCCTGCGCCGGGGTCAGCGATTCCTCCGGCGCGATGGTCGCGCCGCCGGCGGTGCGGGTGAAGTGGATGTATTCGAGCGGAGCGCCCTCCGGGCCGCGGCGAAGCAGCCCGCGGAAGTCGCCCGCGATGCCGACCGGCAGGAACAGCGGGGTCGGGGTGAGGCCGATCCGCTCGTTGATCTCGTCGAGCAGTTCCAGCGGCGCCTGGCCCGGCCGGTCCCACTTGTTGATCACGGTGATGACCGGGATGCCGCGGTGCCTGCACACCTGGAACAGCTTGAGCGTCTGCGGCTCCAAGCCCTTCGCGGCGTCGATCAGCATCACCGCGGCGTCGACTGCGGTGAGTACCCGGTAGGTGTCCTCGGAGAAATCGGAGTGGCCGGGCGTATCGACGAGGTTGATCACGCTGTCCACGTCCGAGCCCTCGGCGCGGTAATTGAACTGCAGCGCGGTCGAACTGACCGAGATGCCGCGCGCCTTCTCCATCTCCATCCAGTCCGAGACGGTGGAGCGGCGGCCCGCCTTACCGTGGATCGCGCCCGCCTCGGAGATCATCCTGGCGTGCAGCGCGAGCGCTTCGGTGAGCGTCGACTTGCCGGCGTCGGGGTGCGAGATCACCGCGAACGTGCGCCGTCGGGAAACCTCGGCGGGAAGTCCCTCAGGGGAGGCGGTCAACGGAACAACCTTTCACAGACGACCGATCGGCAACCTGTCTAATCTACGCGATGAGCATGGACCCGACACGACCTGTGCCTGGCCACCCGATTCAAACTGGGCATAACCATTGCGGTATGGTGTTCGGGTTGTCTCGGCGAGGGTGACCGCAGACCTGATTTTGCGTTCACCGTGATCGACGCGGCTCGGCTTCCGGCCGTCCCCGTTGGTTCTTTCGTCGGACGAGTAGACCAACCAGCCAGGGCGGAAACAGACCCTGGCGCACTGTTGACAGCCCGGAACAGCCGTAGGGAGTAGATCCAGTCATGTCCGACGCCAACCTTCTCGAAGCCGCCGTACGCACCGAGTTCGGTAAGGGTGCCGCCCGCCGTACCCGTCGCGCGGGCAACGTTCCCGCCGTGCTGTACGGCCACCAGGCCGACCCGCAGCACCTCTCGCTGAACGCCCGCGCCTTCTCCGCCATCCTGCGCGAGCACGGCACCAACGCGGTGCTCAGCCTCGTCATCGATGGCAAGAAGCAGCTCGCGCTGACCAAATCGGTTGTCGTGCACCCGATTCGCCGCTACATCGAGCACGCCGACCTGCTCATCATCAAGAAGGGCGAGAAGGTCACCGCCGACGTGAACGTCGTCGTCACCGGTGATGCCGCTCCGGGCACCCTGGTCACCCAGGACGCCACCACCATCTCCATCGAGTCCGACGCGTTGAACATTCCCGAGTCCATCGAGGTCTCGGTCGAGGGCGTCGAGGCCGGCACCCAGATCAACGCGGGCGAGCTGACGCTGCCCAAGGGCGTCACCCTCAACGTCGACGCCGAGACCCTGATCGTGAACGTCATCGCTGCCCCGCAGGCCGAGGCCGAGGACGAGGGCGCGGACACCGCTGAGGCCGGCGACGAGGCCGCGAGCGCCGAGTAAGTACCGCGGAATCGGTTCACTCGATGACCGAATCCACGACCGGGCCCGCGCTCGTGGTCGGACTGGGCAACCCAGGCACCGAATACGAGCGCACCCGGCACAATGTGGGGTTTCTGGTCGCCGACGTGCTCGCGGAGCGCGTCGGCGGCCGTTTCGGCGTGCACAAGAAGTCCGGCGCCGACCTGCTGCAGGCTCGGCTCGACGGCCGTCAGGTGCTGATCGCCAAGCCGCGCTCGTTCATGAATCTGTCCGGGCGTCCGGTGGCGGCGCTGGCCAAGTTCTTCTCCGTGCCGCCGACCGAGGTGATCGTCGTGCACGACGAACTCGACCTCCAGTTCGGCGAGATCCGGCTCAAGCGCGGCGGCGGCGAGGGCGGGCACAACGGGCTTCGCTCGGTGTCCAGCGCGCTGACCACCAAGGACTACCTGCGCGTCCGGATCGGCATCGGCCGCCCGCCCGGCCGTCAGGACCCGGCCGACTATGTGCTCAAGCCGTTCGCGGCACCGGAGCGCAAGGAAATACCGGTGATCGTCGAGCAGGCCGCCGACGCCGTCGAGCTGTTGCTCCGGGTCGGACTGGAAGCCGCGCAGAACCAGGTGCATTGACCCTCGGCGTGGCGAATTCGCCACGCCGTCAATGCCATTCGGCCTCGGCCCGGCGTATCAGCCGAAGCGGTAGCGGGTTTGGCTGAAGGGACTTCCACAGTTTCGCCAGCTGCTGCAGCGTCGCGTGATCGGTGATCCGGAGGGCGGTCCCCTCGACCACCACATCGAGTCCCGAGTTCATCACATTGGTGCCGGTGCTGAGCACGCAGCGGGGCTCGGCGGCCAGGTTCACCGCCTTCTGCTCCCGGTCGCCGGTGCAGAGGTGCAGGCGGCCGTCGCGCCGAGTGGTGCTCAGCCAGAACATCTCCGACGTGGTCAGCACCTCGCGCACCGCGGACCAGGGCGGTGCGGTGGCGTCCGGGCCGCTGAATCCCTCGTGCAGTTCGCCGATCGGTTCGAACTCGGGCATGATCATCTCCTATTCGCCGACTGTCCGTTCAGACGAGGTCGGCGCCGGAGATTCATCGGTCCCGTCGGTGGCCTCAGCGCAGGTGCACGGCGGTGGCGGCGCGGCGAAGCTTGCCGGAGGAGGTCTTCGGCAGCGCGCCGGGGCCGAGCACGGCGACGGTGCGCGGGCGGGCACCCACCTCGGAGAACACCGCGTGCACGATCTCGCGTTCGATGCGCTTGACCGCCTCGGCATCCTGATATTCGTTGCTCTCCACCACCACCGCGAAACTCTCGCGCTTCTGCCCGGCGTCGAGGCGCACGGCGACGGCGTTGCCGGGTCGGACCCCGGCCACCCGGGTGGCCGCGCGTTCGATGTCGGTCGGGTAGATGTTGCGGCCGCCCATGATGATGACGTCCTTGATCCGCCCGCACACCACGATCAGGCCCTCGTCGGTGAAGTAGCCGATATCGCCGGTGTCGAGCCAGCCCGCGGCGTCCTGGGCCGGGCGGAATCCGTTCACCGTGACGTAGCCGGAAGTGACTGCCGGGCCGCGCAATTCGATGACGCCGACGGATCTGGTCGGCAGCTCCTGGCGTTCGGCGTCCACCACCCGGCCTTCGAGATGGTCGACCAGGTAGCCCAGCGTCGGCAGCCGGCGGATGTTGCCCGGATGCCCGTGCACGTCGTGCACCGGCACGGCCTTGCCGAGCGCCTCGAGCAGATCGGCGTCGATGACATCGATCACCTGACCCAGGCCCGGATCCGGAATCGACACGGCCAGTGTGGTTTCCGCCATGCCGTAGACGGGGGTGAGCGCCAGCGGGCTGAGCCCGAACCGCTTTCCGGCCGCGGCCAGCGTCTCCATGGTGTCCGGGTCGACCGGCTCCGCGCCGTTCCACATGTAGCGAACGCTGCTCAGGTCGAAGGCGCCGTCATCGGCCTGCTTCAGCCGGCGGGCGAGCAGCGAGTACGCGAAATTCGGTGCGGCGGTGACGGTTCCGCGATACTTGGCGATCAGTTCGGCCCATAACAAGGGGCGCATGAGGAAGTCGAGCGGCGTCACGCACACCACCTCGGCGCCGATTTGCATGGGGACACTGAGGAATCCGACCATGCCCATGTCGTGGAACAGCGGCAGCCAGCTGATCATCACATCGTCATCGAGCTGGAACTTGACCCGGTCGAACATGGCGTAGGCGTTGACGAAGAAGTTGCCGTGGGTGATCCGCACCGCCTTGGGCGACCCGGTCGAGCCGGAGGTCAACTGCTGCAAGGCGATATCGTCCTCGGCCGTCGGCACCGGATCGGTGTCCGTGCCCTCGTGCAGCTGATCGATCCGTACCACGGTGATGCCGCGTTCGCGCAGCAGCGGCTCGGCCGCCTCGAACGGGGCGCCGAGCACCACCGCGCGCGCTTCGATCATGGTCAGTACGGTCTCGGTGTCGCGCGCCCAGACCACCAGATCGGTGCGCGGCGTCGGCTGGTGCAGCATGGTGATCGAGGCGCCGCGCATCCAGATGGCCTGGCAGGCCGGTGCGATGTCGACCGGCAGGCCGGCGAGCACGCCGACCGCGTCACCGTGCCCGATGCCCGCCGCCGCCAGGCCGCCCGCCATCCGCCGGGCGATCCGATGGATCTCGCCCCAGCTCTGACGCCGGGGCGCGTCCGGCTCGCCGGTCACCAGCCCCCGGGTCGACGCCTGCGCCGTCGCATACATCTCGTCGGTGAACCTGCTCAACGTCAACTCCCTCATCACCAGCTTCGGGCCGCCTGCCGACCTGCTTTCAACTATCCCGCCATTCCGGCGTGGCGTTAACCCCTTTCCTGCGTGTCTGAGTTTGCTGGAGTGTCGCGGGTAACCGCGGGCGCGGGTCCGGCGGCGCGACGTCCGGGCAATTCGCGGGGATGACGCCGGGATGTGCTGGTTATGCCGTCCGGAAGGTGGTCGCGTACTGGTCCACGTAGTGCCGGCCGGAGCGGGCGGCGAGTTCGCGCATCAGTTCGTCGGTGTTCGTCCGCGCGGCGTGATGCTGCTCGGCGGGCAGGTAGTAGCGCGGGGCGCCGAAGCTGATCCGGACCTTGCCGAAGCGGGGCAGCCGGGTGCCGCGCGGGTTGACGCGATCGGTGCCCGACAGCACGACCGGGATCACCGGGGCGCCGGTGGCCATCGCGACGCGCAGCGTGCCGGTGCGGCCGCGGTAGATCCGGCCGTCGGGCGAGCGGGTGCCCTCGGGGTGGATGGCCCACACGCCGCCCGCCTCGAGAATGCGGGTGGCGGCGGCGAGCGCGTCGGCCGCGGCGCTGCCGCCGGTCCGGTCGACCGGCACCTGTCCTGCCGCGGTGAAGAACCAGCGCTTGAACCGCCCGCGCAGTCCGGTCCCGGTGAAGTACTCCTGCTTGGCCAGGAACGCGGCCTGGCGCGGCAGCACCAGCGCGAGGTATAGCGAGTCGATCACGGCCAGGTGGTTGGCCGCGACGATCACCGGCCCGGTGCGCGGAACCTGATCCAGCCCTTCGACTTCGGGTCTACCCAGCACCCGCAGCACGGGGCCGAGAAACACGTACTTGAAGAGCCAGTACCACACGAAAACCTCCCGGGAAAAGAATGTGTAGACACTGTCTACCGCATTCCTGTAGACAGTGTCTACACCCGAGGTGAGGACCGGTGATGGTTGGCGTAGACAATGTCTGCATGGTCGAGAACGAGCCACTGCGAGAACGCCTGGTCGGCACAGGTGTGGACTTGCTCGAAGAGGTGGGCGCGGCGCAATTGGGACTTCGCGCCATCACCCGCGCCGCGGGTGTCTCACATGGGGCACCGCGCCGGCACTTCCCGACTCACCGAGCCCTGCTGGCAGCCATCGCGGCGCGCGGATTCGCCGACCTGATCGACCGGTTCGCCGCGGTCGACCCCGGCATCGGCCCACGAGATCGCCTGGTGCGCATGAGTGTCGCGTACGTCGAGTTCGCCGGCGAACGCCCGGAGATGTTCACCCTGATGTTCCGCCACGACCTCCTCGAAGGCTCCGGCGAGAACCTCCGTGCCACCACCCTGCCCCTGTTCGCCCGATTCGCGGCGCTGGTGACCGAGGCCGCCCTCCCCGGCACCGTCGACCCCGGGGAACGCGCAACCGCTCTGTGGACGAACCTCCACGGCATCGCCGCCCTCCAAGCGAACCGCAGCCTCCGCCTGGTCGCCCCCGCCGCCGACATCCCCGCGCTAGTCCACCGCGCCCTCGACCTCCACCTGGCCTGAACATCACGCACCCGACCCAACCCCTGAGGCAGGTCTTCAGCTTCCGGGCAGCAGGTCAGTTCCCGAAGATTTTGTGACGCAACCACAGCCAGATGACCACGCTGGAACTCGACGTCGCATCCTGACGTGCGCCTAAAGCCGGGTACGGCAGGCGACGTGCTCAGCACTACTTCTGTGAAAACCGGGGTAGGTCTTCAGTTTTCCTCGTCAGGTCGCGTTGGGACATGCCGAGGGTCTACCTGGCGAGTCAGGTACACCTGCTCCCAGAGATGATCGATAGTGCTGAGCGCGTCAGGTGGGGTCCCCGACCTACTTACGCAGTTGGTATGGGCAGCGCTCGGGTTCCAGCGTGGTCATCGGCTTGTGGTCCGGTTCAAAGAGGCTTGGGAACGAAGGGCGTCGTGTGCTCGGTTCGGTCACCGCGGTGGGTCGAGTGAGCGGTTCAGTCAGCGAAGAGGGCGAGCGTTGGTTCGGCCTTCGAGTGGGGGGTGAACGCTCGTCCCTGCTTCTCCAGTTGAGGCGGGTCCGCCCGCTCATCGAGCCGAGTCAAAAGGTCGTTTTCGTGTCGAGTCGAGTCAAAAGGTCGTTGTTGAAGATCAATTGGCGACCATTTGACTCGACTCGAATGGATGCTGTTGCCCTACAGGTTCGCGACGGCGGCGACGAAGCGGTCCAGTTGGTCGAAGGTTACGAAGCAGTGGGGGGAGGCGCGGACTACTGAGCGCAGGTCGCGGGTGGTCATGTCCAGGAGGGTGGAACTGGCGTGGCTTACGGTTACGGTGATGTCTTGGGCGGCGAGTCGGTCGCGGATCGCGATGCCGTCGAGGCCGTCGACGGTGAACGAGACGATGCCGCTGTGTCGGATGCCGATGTCGCGCACCGTGACTCCGGGAATCTCCGGTAGCGCTTTGCGCAGGTACTCGGCTCGGGCGGAGATGGCGGCGTAGACGTTCTCGGGGCCGAGGTCGAGCAGGTATCGCACGGCCGCGCCGAGGCCGAGGCGTCCGGCCACATCGCATTCCCAGAACTCGAAGCGGCTGGCGTCGGGGGCCAGGCGGTAGTCGTCCGCGCTGACCCAGGACGCGCTGTGCAGGTCGAGCCGGCCGGGCTCGATCGATTCCGCCAATTCCGGCCGGACGTAAAGGAATCCGGTGCCGCGCGGTCCGCGCAGCCACTTGCGGCCGGTGGCCGAGAGTGCGTCGATGTCCAATTCCGCCACGTCGATCGGCAGCTGCCCGGTCGACTGGCAGGCGTCGAGCAGCACCAGCGCGCCCACCGAATGGGCGATTCGGGTGGCCTCGGCGGCCGGATTGACCAGGCCGCCGTTGGTCGGCGCGTGCAGCACCGAGACCAGCTTGACCCGTTCGTCGACCAGCTTCGCCAGCGCGTCGAGATCGATCTGCCCGGTGTCGTCGCTGGGGATCCTTTCCACCGTCGCCCCGGTGGCGCGGGCGCGTTGCAGTGCCGCGATGGCGTTGCTCGCGTAGTCCGCCTCGGAGATCAGGATGCGGTCGCCCGCGGCCAGCGGGATCGAATAGAAGAAATCCGCCCAGGAACGAGTCGCACTGTCGCTCAACGCGATACTGGCCGGCGTCGCGTTGATCAGCGCGCCGATCGCGGTCTTCACCGCGGCCAGATCGTCGAGGCGTTCGTTCGCGGCGCGATAGCCACCGATCTCGGCCTCGCGGCGCAGATGGTCGATGGCGGTATCGAGCACGACCCGCGGCGGCAGCGAGGATCCGGCGCTGTCGAGGAAAACGGAACCGGACATACAACCCGGAGTGTCGGCGCGGACACGCTCTTCATCCAGCATGATTCCGACTCTAACGGGCATAGCCGGGCGGAGTCCGTCCGTCCTCGACCGGTCCCCAGTTCGGATTCTTGTCGATTTCTTGTCAGTCCCCATCGCTACTCTGGATGGATCGCCGCGAGCGGAACAGAGCACGACCGCGCGACGGTTATAGATCGACAGCGGACACGAAACCACAGCAACTCGGACGCACTACGGAGGTTGGCATGGCGGTCACGCTGGAATCAGAGCTGGTCAGTCCGGTTATCGACGACGGGGAGCTCGGCTCGCGAGCCGCCGCCGAGGCGTATATCGGGGGTGTCTGCTTCAAGCAGGGACCACCGACGCTGATCGGCGCCGAGCTCGAATGGCTCACCGTGCAGGGTGAGTGTCAGGCGTCAGGCCCCTCGGCCGCCCCGCGTCCGCAACTGACTGCTCTAGCGGATGCCCTCGGACCCTACGCACCACGGTCCATCGCCCCCGATTCGCCGGAACTGGCGTTACCAGGGGGCAGCCGGGTCACCATCGAACCCGGCGGTCAGATCGAACTATCCAGCGCACCATTCGCTGATGCCGCGCAGCTGAGTACCTCGCTCCGCGACGATGCCCGCCACTTGCGGGAACTTCTCGAATCTCGCTCCATCCGAACCGTTTCCGCCGCCGCCGACGCGGACCGCCGGCCCAAGCGGCTGCTCCAGTTGCCGCGCTATCGCGCCATGGAACAGACCTTCGCCGGCATCGGCCCGTTCGGCAAACTCATGATGTGCAACACCGCCGCGACCCAGGTCAGCGTAGACGCGGGGGCCGACCGCGCCGACATCGCCGCCCGCTGGACCGCGCTCTACGCCATCGGCCCGGCCCTGCTCGCCGCCTTCGCCTGCTCGCCCACCCTGCGGGGCGCTCCCGCGGGTGAGTGGGCCTCCCAGCGGATGCGGGCCTGGCTGCGGCTCGACAACGCCAGAACCCGGCCGCCGCTGATGGATTGGGCCGATCCGATTCTCGGCTACAGCCGGTGGGCGCTCGACGTGCCGCTGCTGTGCGTGCGAAGACCGGACGGCACCGGCCCGGGCGCGAACGGTCAGCGCGCGAACGGTCACGGTGCCGACACCGGCTGGTCGCCGCCGCCGGGGGCCACCTTCGCGGACTGGCTCACCGGCGCCCTGGACGACGAGGTCGGCCGCAGGCCCGACCGCAACGACCTCGACTATCACCTCACCACGCTGTTTCCGCCGGTGCGCGCGTCCGGGTACCTGGAGGTCCGCTACATCGACGCCCAGCCCGGCGACGGCTGGACCGTCCCGATCCACGTCTTGGACGCGCTCATGTCCAGCAGCCGGGTGGTGGCCCAGGCCATCGCCATCGCCGCGCCAGTGGCCGGGCACTGGCTCGACGCGGCCCGCTACGGGCTGGCCGATCCGAACATCCGCTCGGTGGCGGTCGAACTGCTCACCCTGGCCGCGGCCAATGCGTCCAGTACCGAGGCCGCACGCGAGATCGAAGCCGCCGTTGCGCGATGTCGCAGCGGCGATAGACCCGTGGCGGATTCCGCCGCGGCCGGCACCAGGACGGGCGGTCCTGGAGCGGATTCGTGAGCGCCGATCCGCGAGCGAACCGAGAACACGACGCCATCGCGGGCGCGTGCCGAGCGTGCTTGCACTGCCGATCCGGTCCGGCGCGCCGCGCCGACGCCGACAGGAACTAGCACCGGAGACCCATCATGACCATTCACTATCCGCCCGCCCCCGATAACGCGAGCACCGAACGACTACGCGAGCAGATCGCCGAGGTGCTCACCCGCGCCAGGCAGCGCACCCTCATCCTCACCGACTGCATCGACGAGGCCGAGCTGGTGGCGCAGCATTCGCGGCTGATGAGCCCGCTGGTGTGGGATCTCGCGCACATCGGCAATCAGGAAGAACTGTGGCTGGTTCGCGATGTCGGCGGCCGCGAGGCGGTGCGGGCCGACATCGACGAGCTGTACGACGCGTTCAAGCACGCCCGCTCGAACCGGCCCGCGCTGCCGTTGCTCGATCCGACCCAGGCCAGGGGTTACGTCGGCACGGTCCGGGACAAGGTCTGGGATGTGCTGGACCGCAGTGATTTACACGGTTCGCCGCTGATCGACGGCGGTTTCGCGTTCGGCATGATCGCCCAGCACGAGCAGCAGCACGACGAGACCATGCTGGCCACCCACCAATTGCGCAGCGGGCCCGCGGTGCTGACCGCGCCCGCGGTGCCGACCACGACCGCGCCGGTCACTGGCGAAGTCGTGATACCGGCCGGTGCGTTCACCATGGGCACGTCCACCGAACCGTGGGCGCTGGACAACGAGCGCCCCGCGCATCGAGTCGAGTTGCCCGGCTTCGCCATCGACGCGGCGCCGATCACCAACGAGCAGTACCTCGCGTTCCTCGACGATCGGGGCTACGACCGGCCCGAGCTGTGGTCCGAGCGCGGTTGGGCGCACCGGCAGGAGGCGGGCTTGGTCGCGCCGCAGTTCTGGGAGCGCGACTCGGCCGGGCAGTGGTGGCGTCGGGTCTTCGGCGTGCTGACCCCGTTGCGCCCGCATCAGCCGGTGGTGCACGTCTGCTGGTTCGAGGCCGAGGCGTACGCGAACTGGGCGGGCAAGCGGCTGCCCACCGAGGCCGAGTGGGAGAAGGCCGCGCGTCACGATCCGGCTACCGGCGGCGCGCGTCGATTCCCTTGGGGCGACACCGAACCCGACTCGACCACCGCGAATCTCGGCCAGCGCCATCTGGAACCGGCCGACGTCGGCGCCTATCCGGCGGGCGCGTCCCCGGCCGGTGTGCACCAGCTCATCGGCGACGTATGGGAGTGGACCGCATCGGGTTTCGATCCGTACCCCGGTTTCCACGCCTTCCCGTACCAGGAGTACTCCGAGGTCTTCTTCGGCGGCGACTACCGCGTCCTGCGCGGCGGCTCGTTCGGCACCGATCCGGTCGCCTGCCGCAGCACCTTCCGCAACTGGGATCACCCGATCCGCAGGCAGATCTTCTCCGGGTTCCGGCTCGCCCGCGATCTGCGGCCGGGGGAGGGCGAATGAGCCGACCGGCGGGAGGTGCGCGCTGATGTGCAGACATCTCGGTTATGTCGGACCGGCGGTCAGCGTCGGTGAGATACTCACCGGCGGAACGCATTCCCTGCGCACGCAAGCATGGGCTCCCCGGGATATGCGGGGTGGCGGCACGATCAACGCCGACGGATTCGGCGTCGCCTGGTGGCGGCCCGCCGAGCGCACGTCCGGCGCGCCGCCCGGCGATATTGCGGCGGGCAGCCGACTGCTTGCCAGCCGATACCGCAACCCCGCACCGATCTGGACCGACCCCGCGGTGGAAGAGGTGCTGCCGCAACTGCGTTCGACCGCGGTGCTGGCCTCGATCCGTTCCGCCACCGTCGGCATGCCGGTCGAGCGGGCCGCGTGCGCGCCGTTCACCAGCGCGCAGTGGGCATTCAGCCACAACGGCTCGGTGCCCGACTGGCGCACCGCCATCACCGCGGCGTCCTCCGACTTGGACAATGCCGCAACGCGATTCGGCGCGACCAGGCTCTTCGAGACGATCCAGCTACTCGAGGCCGAATCACCGACGGACGCCGCGACGCTCTGGGTGCTGCTACGGCAGCTGCTCGCGGCGGCGGCGCCGGACGGCTTCGTCGATTCGCCGGGGACCGCCCTCGGTCTGCTCGCCGCCGGCGTGCTGACACACGCGCCGGCGGCCCGGCTCAACTTCCTGCTCGGCGACGGCGAAACCCTCTGGGCCACCACGGTGCACCACGCCTTGTCGGCGCTGGTCACCGACACCGTCGCCGTGCTCGCCTCCGAACCCTATGACGACGACCCGAATTGGCAGTCGATCCCCGACCGCAGCCTGGTTATCGCTCGCCCAGGAAAGCTCACCATCGATCCGCTGCTCGACAGCACGAAAGGCGCCTCCCGATGACCGCACCGACGCTGGAGATCCACCTATCCGACGACGATCTCACCTCCGCTTTGCGCGCGGACGCCAGGCTCGGCCTGACCGCGGACCCGAAGTGGCTGCCGCCCAAGTGGTTCTACGACGCCCGCGGCAGTGAACTGTTCGAGCAGATCACCGAGCTTCCCGAGTACTACCCGACGCGCACCGAACGCGCCCTGCTGGAACGGGTGGTCGGTGAGATCGCCCGAGTCGCGCAGGCCGAGGTGCTCGTCGAACTCGGCGCGGGCTCGGCCGCCAAGACCAGGCTGCTGCTGTCCGCGCTGACCGCCGAGGGTCCGCTGAAGACCTATGTCCCGCAGGATGTCTCGTCCACGGCGCTGCGCGCGGCGGCCGACGAGATCGCGACCGAGTTCCCCGGCCTGGCCGTGCACGGCGTGGTCAGCGATTTCACCGACACCCTGCACAACCTGCCCGGGGGTGGCCGCCGGATGATCGCCTTCCTCGGCGGCACCATCGGCAACCTGGTGCCCGCCGAGCGGGCCGAGTTCCTGGCCGGCATCTACGAGGTGCTGGAACCGGGCGAGCAGCTGCTGCTCGGCGCGGGTCTGGTCATCGACCCGGCCGTGCTGGTCCCGGCCTACGACGACGCGGCCGGTGTCACCGCCGAGTTCAACCGGAATGTGCTGCACGTGTTGAACTCTCGCCTCGACGCGGACTTCGCGCCGGAGCAATTCGAGCACGTCGCGGTGTGGGACGCCGAGCACGAGTGGATCGAAATGCGCTTGGCGGCAACCGAAGACATGACCGTCCGGGTTCGCGAACTCGATCTCACCGTGCAGTTCGCGGCGGGCGAGCAGATGCGCACCGAGATCTCGGCCAAGTTCCGGGTCGACGGTTTCAGCGCGGAACTCGCCGCCGCCGGATTCAGCACCGAGCAGGTGTGGACCGACCCCGACGATCGCTTCGCGCTGTTCCTCGCGGCCCGCGACTAGGCGAGCAGTGGTGACCGGGTAGTCGCGCCGGTCACCACCGCCGCGAGCCAATCGACCAGGGGCCGCATCGTCTCCCAGGCGGTGCGGATCTCCTTGGCGGCCCGGGGTTTGTCCAGCCACGCGGGCGAGCCGAATTCCTTGTTGCAGACCAGGGCCTTGTGCCGGAGCAGGTCGATGCGTGGGTGGTCGGCGTCGTAACCCTTCGGCTTGGTCTTCAGCTTGTCGCCACCGATGGTGAAACCGGCCTTGGTCAACTTCGCCAGGATCTGCTCCAGCTCCGGCCCGCGCACATCGTGATCGATGGTGGAGCGCAGCTGGGCGATCTGCTCGGACGAGCCGCCGTAGAAACCGCCCGCGACGTAGAGCCCCGCCGCGCCGATCTGCACGTACCAGCCGGTGCTCGGCGCCACGGACACGTACGCGCCCTGGTGATCCTTGTACGGCGTCTTGTCCTTGGAGAAGCGGACGTCGCGATACGGCCGGAAGATCTTGGCCGCACCGAAATCCGGCTCCAGCTCGGCGGTGAGCGCGAGCATCGGCGCCTTCACCGCCGACTCGTATACATCCTTGTGCGCGGACCAGAACATCTTCGAATTGTCGACCTCGAGATCTTCGTAGAAGTCCAGTCCCGCCAGCGGAAACCCGCCGAACTTGGTCATGACTGTGCCTCGCTCATACAGAGCAATCTACGTTCTCAGGTCTCCGTTGAAGATAAGGAACCCCACCAGGAAGCCGATGATCATGGTGACGCCCGCGGTGATCGCCGCCCATTTGCCGAGCGGCTCACCCTTGTTGTGGCCGATGATGCCGAGCACGATGCCCGCGGGTCCGAACAGGATGGGGCAGAACAACACCGCGATCACCGCGCAGACGAAACCGATGATCGAGAACACCTGACTGCCGGACGAGTGCTGCGGCGTGGTGTACGGCTCGTAGGACTGCGGCGGGTACGCGCCGTAGCCGCCGGGCTGCGGACTCTGCTGCTCGCCGTAGCCACCGGCAGGCGGGTAGTTGTACATCCCGCCCTGCGGGTACTGCGGCACGCCACCGGCCTCCTGCGGTCGCTGCGCATCCCAGCCCTGCTGGCCGCCAGCCGAATCCGCTGTGTGACCGCTTCCCGGATAGGGCGGGGGAGAATGCTGTCCCTCCTCGTGCGAGTGCTCGATCGACGCGTCCAACGGTTGTAGACCGCTCGCCGGGTCGCCGCCCCAAGCAGGCTGAACCGGTTTCGAATCCGTGAACGGCTGCTCATCGGCGGGCTGATCGGCCCAAGCCGGCTGATCGGCCGGCGATCCGCCCTGGGGCGGCTGCCACTGGCCGACATGGCCGGTGCCGGTGTGCGACTGCCCGCTCGGGTCGGGTCCGCCCGGCTGCGTTTGCCCGCCCAACGGCCCGGCGGGCGCGTCGGTCGGCTGCCACCACTCACCGGCCGGCGGTGGTGGCGCGGTGTACGGCTCGCTCGAAGGTTCCGCCGCACCAACGCCTTTCGACAGCGAAGGCGACGCACCCGAGCCCGCCTCGGACGCACTCGGCGACGCGGACTCGGCGGGCTCCGGAGTACCGCCGGCCGGTTTCGGATCCTGTGGCGTGCTCATCGCGCCCTCCTCGGGTTGTCCGGTCGCCACTCCTGCGTGCCACCACCGCCACGGCCGTCCGCACTCGGCGGACGGACTGCGTCCGGCTTGTCCGTTATGCGTACCACGATGGTCGGGCTGTCATAGCCGATTGCGCTAGGTGGCGCAGCCGGTAATCGGCGGGGAGGTCAGAGCGAGGTGTCGTCGACGATCTCCACGGCGGCCACCTCGGCCGGCCGCTCGTCGTCCTCGTCCCGCTCTCGGCGCTGCTCGCGCGGCGTCGACTCCTGCGCGAGCTCCTCCGTTATGCCCAACCTGCCGTCGTCGTCGTTCTCGCGGTAGCGAATGCGCAGGTCGTCCGGCGGATCCTCGATATTGCGCAGATAGGCGCGGATCTCGTCGTTCTGGTCGTCGTCTCCCATATCGATGTCGAGCGGTTCACGGTCCATACCTCCCAGTATCCCCAGGCATCGCCATAACTAACGGACCCCGCGCAAAAGAAAGCCGCCCGGACTGAAGTCCGAGCGGCTTCTATACGTATGTTCTGATTTCGTGAGCACATGGGTAACTCACCGGGCACGAGCTAGCGTCCCCACCATGTCACCGCCGGCCGCCAACGCGACTGCCGTGGCACCTAGGTCCGGCCTGAATTCTCGAAGAGGCGGTCAAGCGTTGCCGTTGAACAGGCCGGTGACCGAGCCGTTCTCGAAGACCTCGCGGATGGTGCGGGCCAGCAGCGGCGCGATGGACAGCACCGTCAGCTGCGGGAACTTCTTCTCTTCGGTGATCGGCAGCGTATTGGTGACCACGACCTCCTTGGCGCCGCAGGCGGCCAGGCGCTCCGCGGCCGGGTCGCTCAGCACGCCGTGCGTCGCGGCGATGACCACGTCACCGGCGCCGGCATCCTTGAGCACCTTGACCGCGCCGGCGATGGTGCCACCGGTGTCGATCATGTCGTCGATCAGGATGCAGGTGCGGCCCTCGACGTCGCCGACCACGCGGTTCGCCTTGATCTGGTTGGGCACCAGCGGGTCCCGGGTCTTGTGGATGAACGCCAGCGGCGAGCCGCCCAGCGAGTCCGCCCACTTCTCGGCCACGCGCACGCGGCCGGAGTCGGGGGAGACCACGGTGATGTGGTCGAGGGTGTAGTTGGTGCGGATGTACTCGGCGAGCTGCAACTGCGCGTGCATGTGATCGACCGGGCCGTCGAAGAAGCCCTGGATCTGATCGGTGTGCAGGTCGACGGTGATGATCCGGTCCGCGCCCGCGGTCTTGAGCAGGTCGGCGACCAGGCGAGCGGAGATCGGCTCGCGGCCACGGTGCTTCTTGTCCTGGCGGGCGTACGGGTAGAACGGCAGCACGGCGGTGATCCGCTTGGCCGAACCGCGCTTGAGCGCGTCGATCATGATGAGCTGTTCCATCAGCCACTGGTTCAGCGGCGCGGGGAAGCTCTGCAGCACGAACGCGTCGGAGCCGCGCACGGACTCCTCGAACCGGACGAAGATCTCGCCGTTGGCGAAGTCGCGTGCGGTCTGCGGCGTGACGTGGACGTCGAGTTCCTTGGCGACCTGTTCGGCCAGCTCAGGATGAGCGCGTCCCGAGAAGAGCATCAGGTTCTTCTGGTTATCGATCCATGACGCGGTCACTGCTGTTTGCCATCCTTTTGCTCGTGTGCCTGACCGGAGTCTTCTTTGGCGGCGTTGGCTTCTGCCGCCGCGCGCGCCGCGGCCGTTCCAGGACGGTGGCGTTGCACCCAGCCCTCGATGTTCTTCTGCGGCCCGCCGGAAATCGCGAGTGCCCCGGGCGGAACGCTTCTGCGCAGTACAGTACCTGCCGCCGTATACGCGCCGTCACCCACCGTTACCGGTGCGACAAACATCGTGTCGCTTCCCGTTCGCACATGCGACCCGACAGTGGTGTGATGCTTGGTCACTCCGTCGTAGTTCACGAAAACACTCGAAGCGCCGATGTTGCTGTGCTCCCCGATGGTGGCGTCGCCGACGTAGGTCAGGTGCGGCACCTTGGAGTGCGCGCCGATCGAGGCGTTCTTGGTTTCGACGAAGGCGCCGAGCTTGCCGGAATTGCCGACCACGGTCCCGGGTCGTAGGTAACTGAACGGGCCGATGGTCGCGCCGGGACCGATCATCGCGCCCTCACCGTGCGTACGGACGACCCGGGCGCCGTCGCCGACGACCACGTCGGTCAGCGTGCTGTCCGGCCCGATCTCGGCGTCCTCGCCGATCACGGTGTCGCCGAGCAGTTGCACACCGGGGCGCAAAATCGCGTCCCTGCTGATCCGCACGCTGGCGTCCACCCAGGTGGAGGCCGGATCGATGATGGTGACACCGGCCCGCATGTGCCGTTCCAGGATGTAGCGGTTGAGCCTGGCGGTGGCGCCGGCCAGCTGGACCCGGTCGTTCACGCCGGTGACCTTGGCCGCGTCGACCAGGCGGGCGCCGTGCACCGGATGCCCGGCCTCGCGGGCCAGCCGCAGCACGTCGGTCAGATACAGCTCGTGCTGGGCGTTGGCGGTGGACAACCGGCTGATCATGGTGCGCAGCACGTTCACGTCGAACGCGTAGACACCCGAGTTGACCTCGGTGATCGCGGACTGGGCCGGGGTGGCGTCGGCGTGCTCGACGATCTCGAACACCCGGCCGTCGGCATCGCGGACAATGCGGCCGTAGCCGTTCGGGTCGTCCGGCACGAAGGTCAGCACCGTCACCGCGGACCGCTCGGCGTAGGAGCGGTGCTCGTCGAGCAGCGCGGACAGCGTGTGGCCGTCGAGCAGCGGCACGTCGGCGGAGGTGACGAGCAGGTCGCCGGTGAAACCCACGGGCAGCGCGGCCAAGGCGCACTGGACGGCGTGCCCGGTGCCGAGCTGTTCTTCCTGGACCGCCGAGGTGATCTCACGGCCGAGGTCGGTACCCACCGCCTCGACTGCGGCGCCGACCTGCTCGCGGTCGTGCCCGACCACGGTGATCAGATATGCGGGGTCGATCTCGTTCGCCGCATGCAGCGCGTGTGCGAGCATGCTCCGACCGGCCAGCGAATGCAGCACTTTGGGGGTCTTCGACCGCATTCGCGTCCCGGCACCGGCTGCGAGAACGACGACGGCGGTCTGCTGTGGCATGGATCTCCCTCGGCTGCCTGTCATCATGCTGCTGGGCTCTGCTCATCGTGCTGGGGTGTCTGCTGTGCTGGGCGCAGATGTGCGGGCCAACGATAGGTCATCGTGCTGCCGAGCTCCGCCGCCAGGACTCGAACCTGAACTATCTGAACCAAAATCAGAGGTGCTGCCATTACACCACGGCGGATTGTCACATCGGCGGATCGGGAACACCCGCCGCTGTGCCACGGCACGGGAAAGATCCTCGCATACACCCACGCCTCTCCGCGATTCTTGCCGGTAGTTGGAGCGTTTGGCCCGCCCAACCGGGAGCGGATCGAAGGCGCGCCCGGGGTTGACGGGGCAATCTCGCGCGCTGTCTGGAACAGTTAAGGCACTGGACGGTCGGGTGACGAAGGGAGGCGGGAGCGATGTCGGTTAGTGAACCGCCCAAAGTGTCGCGTCCGCGGATGACCGGTACCCAGCGGCGACAGCAGCTCATCGAGATCGGTCGCGCGCTGTTCGCCGAGCGCGGCTACGACGCCACCTCGATCGAGGAGATCGCGCAGCGGGCCCAGGTCTCCAAACCTGTGGTGTACGAACACTTCGGCGGTAAAGAAGGGCTGTACGCGGTCGTCGTCGATCGCGAGATGTCCATGCTGCTGGACATGATCGTGTCCTCGCTGACCCAGAACCGATCGCGGGTCCGGCTCGAACAGGTCGCGCTCGCGCTGCTCACCTACATCGAGGAGCGCACCGACGGGTTCCGCATCCTGGTGCGCGATCAGCCGGCCGGTAATGCCGAGGGCCGCTATTCCAGCCTGCTCAACGAGGCCGTGAACCAGGTCGCGCACATCCTCGCCGGGGATTTCGAGCGGCGCGGTTTCGACACCAGCCTGGCCACGCTCTACGCCCAGGCCTTGGTCGGCCAGGTCGCCACCGCCGCCACCTGGTGGCTGGACGAACGCAAACCGTCGAAAGAGGTTGTCGCCGTGCACTTGGTGAATCTGTGCTGGAACGGGTTGAGCCATCTGGAGGCCGACCCGCATCTCAGCTCGGAGTGGCGCGCCGGTATCGAGGAGTGACTCGGGTTGTTAACCAGCGAATTGCGAAGCGGGTCCGGTCGAATGCTCGAATTGACTGCCGAGGGCCCGCCTGGTGGTACGGTTCACCCATCCTTTGGGTGCTGTTCGGGCGGTAAGTCGGTCTACTTCGTGATGTCGGTCTACTTCAGGATGGCTGGTTTTTAGGATGACAGGCGGATCTGATGGCTAGGCAAGCGCGCGCGGAGATCACCCGCGACTCCGTTCTTGCGGGCGCTGCCGATGTCTTTCTGCGCTTGGGTTACGCGAACGCGAGTCTGAGCGAGATCATCGCGCAGTCCAATGTGACCAAGGGCGCCTTGTACTTTCACTTCGGCTCGAAGGAAGAGCTGGCGCGTGCGGTGGTCGACCAGGGCAACGAGCGGCTGGTCAGCTCGTGTCAGGGTTTCTTCGATCCCCGGGTGCCCGCGCTCGAGGCGTGCATCGGCATCACCTATGTGGTCGCGGACCTATCGATGAACGATCCTATGGTCGGCGCGATGCTCAAGCTGACCCATCAGATCGGCGACTATCGCGGCGCGCAGGGCGACAACATCGCCAAGACGTGGGGCGACACCTATCGCGTGCTCTCCGAAAGGGCTATCGCCCAAGGCGATTTGCAGCCCGAGCTCGATGCCGAGGTGATCGGCATGCTGCTGCAGGAGATGACCGCGGGCGTGCACATCATCGCGGTCGGCACCGAGTCGATCGATCAGATGGCCACCCGGATGGAACGCGTCTGGTACTTCCTGCTTCCGTCGATCGTCCCCGCCGAGAAGCTCGCCTACTTCCGCGAGTTCGCAGCTCGGCGCCTGCGTCGCTACGTGCCGTAGTCGTTTCTCGGTTGCCGTTCGGAACTACTGATTTCGTCCGAACATGGGTAACTCGCCGGGGACGGGCTGACACAGCGGCCGACTTGCCGCCGGTCGCCAACGTCGCTGGTGTAGCACCTAGGTCTGGCCTGAATTCGCGGGGAGGCGGGCAGCTAGACTTTTGCCGGTTGCTCGAAATACCCGGCTTGAGCTCAGGAGTTGTGATGCCGACCCATCGTCCACCGCTTGCGGGACTCGCGTCGGTCGCCGGTGCCGATGCCGCCCTGCGGACCGTCGCCGAGATGGTCGGTAAGTCCTCGGTCGAGCTGGTCGGTCCGTCCGGCGTGCGGCCGTTCGTGGCCGCGACGATCGAGGCGAAACGGCCGCTGGTCGTGGTCACCGCGACCGGTCGCGAGGCGGACGATCTGACCGTCGAGCTCGAGGAGATGCTCGGGCCGTCGGTGGCGCAGTTCCCGTCCTGGGAGACCCTGCCGCACGAGCGGTTGTCGCCCGGTGCGGACACCGTCGGGCGCCGGCTCGAGGTGCTGCGCAGGCTGGCCCATCCGGAAGACCCGGCGTTCCCCGCGCCGTTGCGGGTGGTGGTGACCACGGTGCGCTCGCTGATGCAGCCGATGGCGGGCAGCCTCGGCGACATCGAGCCGATCGTGCTGCGCGTCGGCGCCGAATTCGACTTCGACGAACTGCTCACGCGCCTGGTCGAATTCGCCTACAGCCGGGTCGACATGGTCGGTAAACGCGGTGAGTTCGCGGTGCGCGGCGGCATCCTCGACCTGTTCCCGCCGACCGCCGATCATCCGGTGCGCGTGGAGTTCTGGGGCGACGAGGTCAGCGAGCTGCGCCCGTTCGCCGTCGCCGACCAGCGGTCGCTGGCCGAGGTGTCGGTGGATGTCGTTGTCGCGCCGCCCTGCCGGGAACTGCTGCTCACCACCGACGTGCGCGAGCGCGCGGCCGAGGTCGCCGCGGCCAACGCGGCCGACGCCGCCCTGGTCGAGATGCTGGAGAAGCTGGCCAATGGAGTTCCGGTGGACGGCATGGAGGCGCTGCTGCCGGTGCTGAAGCCGGGCGAACTGCGGCTGCTCACCGAGGTGCTGCCCGAGGGCACCCATCTGCTGCTGTGCGATCCGGAGAAGATCCGCACCCGCGCCGCCGATCTGGTGCGCACCGGCGAGGAGTTCCTGGAGGCGTCGTGGACCGCGGCGTCCTTCGGCGCCCACGCGCCGCTCGGCGCCCACGGCCTGGACCTGGCGGCCTCCGGTTATCAGTCGCTCCCGGATGTGCACGCCAGCGCGGACGAGCGCGGCCTGCCCTGGTGGACGCTGAGCCCGCTCACCGCGGGTACCCCCGCCGAGGTGGTGCTGCCGGTGCTGGCCGGGCCGACCGCCCGCGGCTCCGACGAACTCGTCGCGACCATCTTCGCCTCGCTGCGCGCGCACGTGGCGACCGGCGGCCGCGCCGTGGTCGTGGTCGCGGGACACGGTACGGCGCAACGCATTCTGGAACGGCTCGCCGACGCGGATGTGCCCGCGGCAGTGCTGGAGCCCGGCGCCGAACCGGGCAACGGCGTGGTCGGCGTGCTGTGCGGGTCGCTGCACGACGGCCTGGTGTTCGACGACGCCGGGCTCGTCGTCGTCGCCGAGTCCGACCTCACCGGCAACCGGATGACCGCGCCCGGCGACGGCAAGCGACTGCCCGCCAAGCGGCGCAACCAGGTCGACCCGCTGGCCTTGAACGCCGGCGACATGGTGGTGCACGACCAGCACGGCATCGGCCGGTTCATCGAGATGATCGAACGCACCGTCGGCGGTGCGCGCCGCGAGTACCTCGTCATCGAATACGCGCCGGGCAAGCGCGGCCAGCCGGGTGACCGGTTGTTCGTGCCGATGGAGTCGCTGGATCAGCTGTCCCGCTACGTCGGCGGCGAGCTGCCCAGCCTGTCCAAGCTCGGCGGGTCCGACTGGGCGAACACGAAACGCAAGGCGCGCAAGGCGGTTCGGGAGATCGCCGGTGAGCTGGTGCAGCTGTACGCCGCGCGCCAGGCCGCGCCGGGGCACGCGTTCGGCCCGGACACCCCGTGGCAGCAGGAGATGGAGGACGCGTTCGCGTTCACCGAGACCGTCGATCAGATGACCGCCATCGCCGAGGTCAAGGCGGACATGGAGAAGCCGGTCCCGATGGACCGGGTGGTGTGTGGCGACGTCGGCTACGGCAAGACCGAGATCGCCGTGCGCGCCGCGTTCAAGGCCGTGCAGGACGGTAAGCAGGTCGTCGTGCTGGTGCCGACAACCCTGCTGGCGCAACAACATCTGCAGACGTTCACCGAGCGGGTGGCCGGCTTCCCGATCAACGTGAAGGGCCTGTCCCGGTTCACCGATCCCGCCGACGCCCGCGCCGTCATGGCGGGCATGGCCGACGGCACCGTCGACATCGTGGTCGGCACGCACCGGTTGCTGCAGACCGGCGTGCGCTGGAAGGACCTCGGACTGGTCGTGGTCGACGAGGAGCAGCGCTTCGGCGTCGAACACAAGGAACACATCAAGGCGCTGCGCACGCACGTGGACGTGCTGACCATGTCCGCCACGCCGATCCCGCGCACCCTGGAGATGAGCCTGGCCGGCATCCGCGAGATGTCCACCATCCTCACCCCGCCGGAGGAGCGGCACCCGGTACTCACCTACGTCGGCGCCTACAACGACAAGCAGGTCACCGCCGCGATCCGGCGCGAGCTGCTGCGCGACGGCCAGGTGTTCTACGTGCACAACCGGGTGTCCTCGATCGACAAGGCGGCCAAGCGGATTCGCGACCTGGTACCCGAGGCCAGGGTGGCGGTCGCGCACGGGCAGATGAACGAGGACGCGCTCGAGTCCACCGTGGCGGGCTTCTGGGAGCGCGAGTTCGACGTGCTCGTCTGCACCACGATCATCGAGACCGGCCTGGACATCTCCAACGCGAACACCCTGCTGGTGGAACGCGCCGACACCCTCGGGCTTTCGCAGCTGCACCAGTTGCGTGGCCGGGTGGGCCGCAGCCGTGAACGCGGATACGCCTACTTCCTGTACCCGCCGGAGAAGCCGCTCACCGAGACCGCCTACGACCGCCTCGCCACCATCGCGCAGAACTCCGATCTCGGCGCGGGCATGGCGGTCGCGATGAAGGACCTCGAGATCCGCGGCGCCGGCAACGTGCTCGGCGCCGAACAGTCCGGGCACGTCGCGGGCGTCGGCTTCGACCTCTACGTCCGACTGGTCGGCGAGGCCGTCGAGGCGTACCGGGCGGCCGCCGACGGCAGGCCGATCACCACCGAGGAACCCAAGGAGATGCGCATCGACCTGCCCGTCGACGCGCACATCCCGCCCGACTACATCGGCAGCGACCGGCTACGGCTGGAGGCATACCGCAAACTCGCCTCCGCCCAGGACGATTCGACGCTCGCCTCGGTCGTCGAGGAACTCGTCGACCGTTACGGTCCGCTGCCGGTCGAGGTCGGCCGACTGGTCTCGGTCGCGAAGCTGCGGCTGCTGGCCCGCGAGTACGAGGTTACCGAGATCACGGTCACCGGAACCACGCTCAAGATCTCGCCGCTGCACCTGCCCGACTCGAAGCAGATGCGGCTCAAACGGATCTACCCCAGTGCCGGCTATCGCGCGGCCAGCGGCGTGATCTCGCTGCCGCTGCCCCGCGTCGAGGACAGCGTCGGCGCCGAGCGGGTCCGCGACGTGGTGCTGCTGCAGTTCGTCGCCGATCTGCTCCTCGCCCTGGACGGAAAGGCCCAGGGCGCAGTGGATCTCACCACCGCGACCGAGGTCTCGGCGGCCCGATGACCGCCGATCGCGACGAGGCCGTTCTGCGCGCGGCCCGGCATGCTGCCGCCAGCGGGACGCCCTCGGATACCGCCGTGGTGGCCGCGGGCCTGACCGGCGCGGTCGAGGTCATGGATCGCCTCTGGAATTTCGGCGGCTGGGAGGTGACCCAAACCCACGACTCGCTGCGTCCCTACCTGCTCGAGGAAACCTACGAACTGCTCGACGCCATCCAGCACGACGACGCCGAGACCATCAAGGAAGAACTGGGTGACCTGCTGCTCCAGGTCCTCTTCCACTCCAGGATCGCCCAGGCCGCAGGCGAATTCACGGTGAACGACGTGGCCGCCGCCCTGGTGGCCAAACTCGTCAACCGCAGCCCCTATCTGCGCGACACCCGGTTCGCCGCCGATACCACCCTAGAAGAGAAGATCGCCGCTCAGGAAAGCGCCTGGGAAGAACGCAAATCGGCCGAGAAATCCCGCCGGTCCTGCCTGGACGGCATCGCCATGGCCCAACCCGCGCTGGCCCTCGCCGAGAAGGTCCGCGACCGCAGCACCAAGGCCGGCCTCCCCGACGACCTCGTACCCACCGACCTGCGCGTCGTCCACCTCGGCCGCCCCGACAGCGCCGAGGAACGCCTCCGCAAGGCCACCCTCACCTTCGCCACCGCCATCCGCGCCACCGAGGATGCCGCGGAAGCCGATCGCGGGAAACGACTTCCGCTGGCCGGCGACGACTGGCGCAAGTACTGGGTTCACTGAGACGAGACCGGCGGCGTGTCCACGATCTCGGTGAGCGTGCCGGGTTCGGCCTTGTCGACGTAGAGGACGCCGTTGAGATGGTCGGTCTCGTGCTGCGCGATGCGGGCAGGCCAGCCGCTGAACTCGGCGAGCCGGGAGATGCCACCGAGATCGGTGTAGCGCAGCGTGACGTCGGCGTGGCGGCGGACGATCGCGTGATACCCGGTGACGCTCAGGCAGCCCTCGGGGAAGTCTGCGGTGCGCAGTGACGAGGGCGTGTAGGTCGGATTGAGGACCGCCAGGAATTCCTGCGGATGCCGTTCGCGGGTGATGGCGATCTCCTCGCTGACCGGGAACAGATCCTCGATCACGGCCAGTTGCACGGGGAGGCCGATCTGCGGCGCGGCCAACCCGACGCCGGGCGCCGCGTGCATCGTTCGCCGCATCAACTCGACCAAGGCCGACAGCGTTTCGTCGTCGAGCTGACCGTCGTACTCCTGGGCGACCGACCGCAGCACCGGATCGCCGGACTGGACGATCGGCGCGACCCCATCGCCGTGTCGATCCAGCAACTGCTCGACCTGCCCTCGCAGACTCGACGCGTCCGCACCTTCAGCTGCTGTTGCCATGGCCCTTCCCTCACTTCTCCCGACGCCGCGACGACTGACCCGGCAGTTGATCGTGATGCTAGCCCGATCCACCACACTCATCCGCTACCGGACTCGGCTCCGGCCGAGCAATCCGCCGTACCGTCGGCGTCCGGTGAATCGCCGTAATCGGTTCCTTCGCAGTTGATTCGGGTGGCGGCGAGCCGTTCCTCCGGCACCGCAGGCTCAATTCGCCGCCGACCGGGACCTCGATGGGGTGCCACTTGTAGTTCGCAGCCATGTCCCGTTCGCGGCGTTTCCGCCGGCGTAGCGTTTGGTGGGTAGGGCGGCAGTGGGCCTGGATCGGGAGGTTGCGATGTTGAGTGTGTTTTCTTCGCCGGGGCACTACGTGCAGGGGCGGGAGGCGACGGCGCAGCTCGGGGCCGAGATGACTCGGCTGGGGATCGAGGGGCCGGTCACGATCGTGGCGGGGCGCAGCGCGCGGCGGTTGCTGGCGCAGGTGTGGGAACGGTCGCTGACGGACGCGAAAATCGCTTATTCCGTGCATCTTTCGAATGGGGAGTGCACGCGGGCGGAGATCGCCAGGATCACCGCCGGGGTGCGGGACAGCGGCAGCACCGTGGTGTTGGGTGCGGGTGGCGGGAAGGTGCTGGATTCGGCTCGGGTGGTGGCCGACGATCTCGGGTTGCCGATGATCAGCTGTCCGACCACGGCGTCGAGCGATGCGCCGTGCAGTGCGCTGTCGGTGATCTACACCGACGCGGGCGAAGTGGAGACCTCGCAGTTGCTGCGCCGCAATCCGGCGCTGGTGCTCGTGGACACCTCGGTGATCGTGCAGGCGCCGGCCCGGCTGCTCGCCTCCGGTATGGGGGACGCGCTCGCGACCTGGTTCGAGGCGCGGACCTGTTCGGCGGCGCAGGTGCGCAATCTGCGTGGCGGCGCGTCCACCCGCAGCGCCACCGCCCTGGCCGAGCTCTGCTACAACACGCTGCTCGCGGATGGTTCGCAGGCCCTGGCCGCGGTGCGGGAGCACGCGATCACCCCGGCGCTCGAGCGGATCGTCGAGGCCAACACGTTGCTGTCCGGGCTCGGCTTCGAATCCTCGGGCCTGGCCGCCGCCCACGCCGTGCACAACGGGCTGACCGCCGCGCCGCAGACGCACGCGTTCCTGCACGGCGAAAAGGTCGCCTTCGGCGTCCTCACCCAGCTGGTCCTGGAAGGCGCGCCGTCGTCGGAGATCGATACGGTCCTCGACTTCTGCCTCACGGTCGGCCTGCCCACCACCCTCACCGGGGTCGGTCTCGCGGACGTAGACGACAGCACCCTGTCCGCGATAGCCACCCGCGCCACCGCCCCGAACGAGTCGATCCACAACGAACCCTTCACCGTCGACGCCGCGATGGTCATCGACGCCCTCCGCGCCGCCGACGCCCTCGGCCGCGCCCGTTAGCCCGACGCCCGCTTCGGCTATGAACCGTGTCACTAACGAACCGTGGGGCCGGTTAACGTCCGAGCACCTCCGGGGGATTTCGACATAGAAACCTCACCTTCTCGCAAGCATGTCGTCACCGTCCGTCGGGAAACCTGTCAGTAGTCCTTCGCTATTCTGGCGGTGGAATCCGAAGCCAATGGCGGGCAAACCGCCGGGGAGGACGTTCGGTCCGGTGCACATCAGCAGAGTCGCGGAGCACCCGCGACCGGATCATGTGTTGTTCCACTTCAGCGACACCCATGTCATCGCCGGCGACGGCGAACTATACGGTGACGTCGACGCGGACCAGCGATTACGTCAGTTACTCGAGCAGGCCGCGGCCAGTCGGATCCAGCCGACCGCGATCGTGTTCACCGGCGATCTCACCGACAAGGGTGAGCCCGCGGCGTACGACAAGCTCAAGGCGCTGATCGAGCCGTTCGCGCGGAGTTTGCCGGCGCCCATCGTGTGGGTCGCGGGAAACCACGACGACCGCAGTCTCCTGCGCCGCAAGCTACTCGGCGAGCGGGCCTCCACCGCCCCGCTCGACCACGTGCATCTGATCGACGGCCTGCGCATCATCGCGCTGGACACCTCGGTCCCCGGCCACCATTACGGCGAGATCTCCGACGAACAGCTGGACTGGCTGCGCGCGGTGCTGTCCGAGCCCGCCCCGTTCGGCACCATCCTGGCCATGCACCATCCGCCCGTGCCGTGCGTGCTCGACCTCGCGGTCACCGTCGAGCTGCGCGACCAGCGCAGGCTGGCCGACGTGCTCGACGGCAGCGACGTCCGCGCCATCCTGGCCGGTCACCTGCACTTCTCCACCAACGCCACCTTCGCGGGCATCCCGGTCTCGGTGGCCTCGGCGACCTGCTACAGCCAGGATCTCGGCGTCGAGCAGGGCGCCCAGCGCGGCCGCGACGGCGCGCAGGCGTTCAACTACGTGCACATCTACCCGGACACCGTGGTGCACTCGGTGGTGCCGATCGACCGCGGCCCGACGGTCGGCAAGCCGGCCACCGCGGCCGAGGCCGCCGAGACGCTCGCGGCGGAGGGCATCGTCATCCCGCCCGCCGCGCGCATCCCGCATGTCATGCGGCGCCGGGCGACGACTCCGGAATCGGACGACGAGACGGTGCGCTAACCCGCTCCCACGGCGCCGGGTCCGGGAAGTAGCGCGACAGGAACGCCGAAACCGCAAGCACGCGTTCGGTTTCGGAGATCTCCGGGAAACTTCCGTCGTTCAGGCAGAAGAAGTCGACGTTGCGTTTCCGCGCGATCCCGTCCAGCAGCGCGAGTCCCTTGTGGCTCGTCGTGTCCACATAACGCACCTTCGCCGTCTCCTGCGGCACCGCCCGTCCGGTCAGCATCGCGTAGTAGTGATACAGCGAGTTGGTGACCGAGATATCGGTGGCCGAACGGAACCGGCTGGCCCTGGTCCGCGCGAAGTCGGCCGCGAACTCCTCTTCCATCTCCAGTAACACGCTGCGGCGCAAGGGAACCGGCGTGTGCTCGAGGTGCCGCGAGATGAGGTGCCCGAACCGCTCGGCGAGCAGTTCCCGGTTCACCCGGGCGGCGTTCTCGAATCCGCTGCGCCGCTCGTTGTTGCGGCCCGGCCCGATCCTGGTGTCCGCCTCGATGAATCGGCTGATTCCGGCCGAGGTGAAGAACATCGACGGGCGCACCGGCCGCGCGAAAAACATGTCGTCGTTGGAGTACAGGAAGTGCTCGCTGAGCCCCTCGATGTGCTGCAACTGGCATTCCACCGCGTGGGAATTGAAGGTCGGCAGCCCGCTGGTATCCGAAAAGTGGTCCAGCGCACGGACAATGGTCACCCGAGGATGATCGGCGAGCCAGGCGGGTACGGCCGAGTCGGTGGCGATGAAGATCCGCCGGATCCACGGCGCGTTCTTGTCCACCGACCGCAGTGCGTATTTCAGCTCGTCGATCTGCCGGATGCGCGCGTCCGCGTCGTCACCCTCGCCGACCACGACCTGGGCGAGCATGCCCGCGCGCCGGGCCCGGAACTCCGGGTCCGAGCCGTCCACCCAGGAGAACACCAGGTCGATGTCGAAGTTCACATCGGTCGGTTGCGGCGCGAACATGTCCACCAGGGTCGGCCAGGCCCGGTCGAACAGCAGGACCTGTGTGTGTTCGACATCGGCGAGGTCGAACACGGTGCGGGTCAACGCGTTCGGGCGCGGGCACTCGACCGTGTCGCCGTGGTACTGCCACAGTTCCAGGTCCACCCGGTGGGCCGGGTCGCTGTCGCGCCCGATCCGGAAGACGTTGTGCTGCACCTCCGCACACGCGAAGCCGGCGGCCGTGGCGCCGGCCATGACCCGGCCCACCATCAGGTGGTGCGCCGCGTCCGCGGCGAGCACCAGCCGGTGCCCGCGGTCGCGCACCAGCAGGAACGGCACCTCGGCCGCCGCGAGCTCGGAGCGCAGATACCCCAAATCCTCGATCATCGAGGTCGATACGACCAGGTTGCCCGCCATCGGGCGGGTCACCATCTCTACCGGGTTCACTGCCCCCATGTCCATCATCAGCTTGTTCTCCACATTCGTTCGTGCTCCGTTGGGGCCAACTGCCGAGGCACCGCGCCGGAGCCGAGCGGCCGCACCGCCGACCTGAGGTCGGCCGTGCACTGCCGCGCCCGGCGCGGTCGGATTCAGAAGTGGGGCACGATGCCGTAGCGCAGGAACGAATTGATCACGCGGTATGTAGACGACAGGTAAACCATTCGTTTTCACCTCACTCACGGCAGAACGCACAAGCGTCAAATGATGGGTGTGCTGCATCCGTGCGCGCGGGCGAGACGACCGAGCGTGCGCACGGGAGACAGCACGCTGGGCCGGACAATCATCGGCCGGCGAAGAGAAGATGTCCCAGACAACAATGGGGACTGTACGAATGATGCATCGACGGTGACATTTCGTCAATCGGGACACTCCGTCTCACCCGCTGCCGTTTCACTGCCTCTGCGCCCGCTCGCGCGCCCCGAAATCCCGCCCTGCCTGGTTACGGCCTCGAGCGGGTCGATGTGGGCGGCCGCCGCGCAGCTCAGCCGGTCTGTCGCGGTGACCGGCATCATGTCCGGGCGGGCGAGGGGTGGCAACGAACGAGCCAATTAATTAGGCTAGCCTCACCAACCTTTAGCGAAGGGAGTGCACCGCCGTGCGCGTCGTCATTCTGTTCGGATCCGAGATGGGCACGGCCGAGACCGTCGCGGACAGCGTCGCCGACGCCCTCTCGGCGCACGACGTGTCGGTCTACGACCTGGGCGACTACGCCGTCGACGACCTCGACGTGCGCGACTTCCACGTCATCGTGTGCTCGACCTACGGTGACGGCGAGCTGCCGACCAACGCGGAGCCGTTCTTCGACGAACTCGCCGCGGCCGCCCCCGATCTGACCGGGTTGCGGTTCGCCGTGTTCGGCATGGGCGACAGCGTCTACGGCGACACCTTCAATCGCGGCGGCGAGATCGCGGCCGAGCGGCTCGTCGAGTGCGGCGCGATCCAGGTCGGCGAGCACGGCCGGCACGACGCGTCGACCGAAATCCGGGCAAAGGAGATGGCTCGCGACTGGGCGGTGACGCTGCCCCTCCGCGCATTCGCCCCGGCCTGATAGTCGGCTGAGAGCAGTCCGGACATAGGGTGCAGCGCCAGCGGACAAGTGGCCCAGCACTTTAGACTGCTAGGCAAGCGCGGCACAGCCCGTCGCGCTCGACGATCCATGAGGTGACGAAGATGGTAGCCGGAGCGAGCCACGTGCAACGTCAAGACCACTCGACAGATCACGACGATCACCCCGAGCTGGACGTGCTCCCGGAATGGCCGCAGGAAACGATCGCGGTGCTGGTCACCACCGACCCCGGGCCGCATGCCATCCCGGTGTCCTGGCCGGTGCGGGCCGGCGATCGGCGCATCCTGCTCAGTCTCAAGTTCGATCGTGGGTCGCTGGCCAGGCTGCGCGAGCGCCCGCAGGTGGCACTGCTGATTCTCGGCGGCGGCAACGTCGCGCTGTGCGCGCGGGGGACGGCGCACGTCATCGCGGAAGAGATGCCGGACGCCGCCGACTACGTGGCCGTGCGGATCGACGTCGAGGCGATCGATGACCATCGGCAGTCGGCGTTCCAGGTGGCCGACGGCATCCAGCGCACCGTGCTCGACCCGGCCGAACTGCACGCGCTGGAGGGCCGGGTGCGCACCCTGCGTACCTGGTCAAAAGACCAAAACTGAACCTGCGCAACACTTCCGGAACGCACGGTGATAATCGGGAACGAAGGCGGCGCGAACGGGCCGCATGGAAGGGATTCATGAGCGTCACATTGGCCAAAGGCGGAAATGTTTCGCTGTCTAAGCAGGCAGCCAACCTCAGCAAGGTCTCGGTGGGCCTCGGCTGGGACGTGCGCACCACCACGGGCGCCGACTACGATCTCGACGCCAGCGCGCTGGCCACCGGGCCGGACCTGAAGGTGCTGTCGGACCAGCATTTCGTCTTCTACAACAACCTGCGGTCGCCCGAAGGCTCGATCGAGCACACCGGCGACAACCTGACCGGTGAGGGCGAGGGCGACGACGAGGTGATCAACGTCGACCTGAGCGCGACCCCGCCGAGCATCACCAACATCTTCTTCCCGGTGTCCATCCACGACGCCGACGCGCGCAGCCAGTCGTTCGGGCAGATCCGCAACGCGTTCATCCGGGTCACCGACGCGGCGACCGGTGTCGAGCTGGCCCGCTACGACCTCACCGAGGATGCCTCGACCGAGACCGCGATGGTGTTCGGCGAGCTCTACCGGCACAACAACGAGTGGAAGTTCCGCGCCATCGGGCAGGGCTACGCCTCCGGACTGGCAGGCATCGCCCGCGACTACGGCGTGCACATCTGATCGTTCGTCCGCGGCGCGGGCCTTCCGGATCTTGCCGGGCGGCAAGACCTCCGGAAGACCCGCCCCGAATCAGCTCGGGCTGCTGAGGCTTTCCGGCGCCTCGGTGATCAACTGCGGACGGTCGCGTTCCCGGCTGTCCAGCAGTGCGAAGTACCGGCGGAGCATGAGCACGGCCGTGGTGGCCAGGCCCGCGGTGAGTCCCCACCAGACGCCCGCCGCGCCGAGGCCGATCGGGAAGGCCAGCAGCAGCGCGACCGGAAGCCCGACACACCAGTAGCCGATGATCGACAGCCGGAAGCCGGCATTGGTCTCCTTCAATCCGCGCAGCAAGCCGGTGCCGATGTTCTGCGCGGCATCGAAGAATTGCAGCACGATGCCGATCAGCAACAGGGTGTGCGCGATCTGAATCGTGCTGGTATCGCTGGAATTCAAGAACGGCCGCAACACCAGGTCGGGTGCGATCACGTAGACCGCGCCGGTGATCGCGGCGACGACCGCCACATGCCGCAGCGCGATCCAGGCCAACGCCCTGGCGTGCTGGTATTCGTCGCGCGTGACGGCATGACTGACCAGGATCGACGCGCCGTGCGACAGCCCGATGGCGACCTGGAACACGATGTAGATGATCTGGTAGACGATGTTGTGCGCGGCCAGCGCCGCCGGGCCGATGCTGCCCATCACGAGCGCGAGCACCGAGAACATGCCCGCCTCGGAGCCGTAGGTGAGCGCGATCGGCGTACCCAGCTTCAGCTCGGCCAGGACGGTCGAGCGCCGCACCGGCCACGGCCGCAGCGGCAGCGTCGGGCCGAGCCGGGCATCGCGGCGCACCATCACCCAGAACACCCCGAAGGTGATCAGGAAGACCAGCGAGGTGGCCACGCCGATTCCGGTGAGGCCCAACTCGGGCAGTCCGGCCCGGCCGTGGATGAAGCCGAGCGCCAGCACCAGATTCAGCAGCACCGAGCCGAGCGTGACCAGCAGCAGGGCCTGCGGGCGTTGCATGCCGACGGTGTACTGGCGCAACGCCTGGAACCACAGGCACGGCAGCAGGCCCGGCGCCAGCGCCACCATCAGCGGACGCGCGTCCGCCAGCACCCCGGCGTCCTGCCCGAGCCATTGCAGCGCCCAGCCGAGCCCGATGAGCAGCGCGCCGCCGAGCAGACCGGCCAGCGTGGCGATCAGGAAGCTCGATCGCAGCACGTCCTTGATCTCGTCATCGGGGGAGACCCCGCGCTTGCCCGCCGAACTCACCGCGGTGGCGATCTGATTGCCGCTCGCGGTGATCAGCCCCACGCACATGGTGCGGATCTGATTGAACAGCGCGATCGCCAGTCCGCCCGCGGCCACCTGCTGCACCCCGAGCGTGCCCATCAGCACCACATTCGTGGTGGACACCGCGATCTGCGCCAACTGGGTCAGCGCGATCGGCGTGGCGAGCGCGGTGAGCCTGCGGCTGTCCGCCCGGTAGCCCGACAGCATCACCGGGCCACCTCCCCGCGCTCGAACGCGACGCAGCGCCCGGTTTCGCGGGCCGTGCACGGCGGGGTGATCGATGCGCGGCGCCAGACCGCGGGTAGGCGCTTCATCGCGCCTCGGCGAGGGCGACGGGACGGCGGGCGGCGGGGGTGTAGTGGTGCAGCATGGTCCTGACCTCAGCTTCGGCGGTGGGGTCGAGCAGGTCGCGTTCGGCCATCCACGCATCGTCGAAGACCGTGTCCAGGTACTTCTCCCCGCCGTCGCAGACGAGGGTGACGATGGTCGAGCCGGGCGGGAACTCGTCGAGGCGGCGGAGCGCGGCGTGCACCGAGCCGCCGGCCGAACCGCCGATCATCAGGCCGAGTTCGGCGGCCACCGCGCGGGCGGTGGCGAAGGCGTCCACGTCGGTCACCTTCACCCCCTCGTCCAGCAGCGAGTAGTCCACCGCGGTGCCGATGGTCGCGCCGGGCGGCGTGCCGGTGCCGGACTGCCAGTACGGGCCGCCCTCGCCACCGAAGGCGATCGAGCCGACCGGCTCGACGCCGATCACCCTGGCCGGGCAGCCGAGTTCGCGCAGCCGGGTCGCGGTGCCGAACAGCGAACCCCCGGTGCCGACCGAGGACAGCAGGATATCCACCCGCTCAACGTCTTCCAGCAACTCTTCGGCGACGGAGTAGTAACCGACCGCGTTGGCGTCGTTGTTGTGCTGCTCGGTGAAGTACGCGTCCGGCCGCGCGGCCGCCATCGCCTCGGCCAGGTCCTCCCGCGCCGAGGTCGCCAGGTTGTCGTCGCCGTCGTCGGCGACGAACACCAATTCCGCACCCATTGCCCGCATCGCCCGCAACTTGTCCTTACACGCGTGATGATCGACCACGGCGGTGAAGCGATACCCACGTTCGGCAGCTACTACCGCGAGACCGAGTCCGGTGTTCCCGGAGGTGGACTCGATGATATGCCCGCCACTTCTCAGCAAACCGCGACGCTCCGCATCGAGCACCATCTCGCGAGCCATCCTGATCTTGGCCGCGCCGGTCGGATTGAACTGCTCGAGCTTGAGCAGTAACCGGGTGCCGGTCGCGGTCGCCGCCAGTTCGAACAGCGGCGTGCGGCCGATCAGATCCGTCACACGCGTGACGAGCGGCATGGAATTTCTCCTCGGTCAGGTGGGTGGTGGGTCAGCCGTCGAGCGTCCAGCGGAACCGATCGCGCGTGGGCCGGCCGTCGGCGGGGTGGGTGAGCTCGGGCGCGTCGTGCAGCACCACTTTGGGCGGAATCGGCAGGTCATGGAAGGCGGATTCGTTCGAATCCATTTGGTACCCGGCGGTGTTCGGGTAAATCAGCAGGTCGCCTACCTCGGCGGCGCGTGGCAGCGGGATCCGGCGCCAGCTGAGCATGTCGGAGTCGAGGCAGGTGGCGGCACCGACGCTGGTCGGGGTCGGCGTGCCCGGCCGGACCGGCCACAACAGCGGGTCGGGCAGGTATTCGCTCTCGAACCACTGCTCGGACAGGCTCAAACTGGTTCCGTCGACGGTGAGCAGGCGATACGGCACGCCGTCGGCGTGCCGGAGCTTGCTGCCCTGCACTCGGAAGACGGTGAAACCCGCGTGCGCGAGCAGCGCGCGGCCCGGCTCGACGGCCAGCCGGATGGCGTTGTCGCGCAGCCGCTGAGCGAGACCGTCGTGGTCGAGGATCGCGGCGAGCATGGCCGGGCCGGGAGCCGGGAAATGGTAGGGGTAGTACGACTCGAACGACTTGCCCGAATGGAACCACCGCCGGTCGACGCGCTCGGTGAACTCCGCCCACTCGGCGGCGGGCACGTAGTCGACGCCGAAGCCGCCGCCGATCGACAGTGTCGTGGCGGGATGGCCCAGCGTCCGCGCGTGCAGGCAGCGGGCGATCAGCGCGGACGCCAGCTCGGCGCGCGCCACGGCGGCGTAGCCGGACAGGTGAAAGCTGAAGCCCTCCAGGCGGATCGATCCCCGGCCGTCGAGTGCGGCCAACGCCTGCTCGAGCTCGTGCTCGGTCATGCCGAACCGGCTGGCCGACGCGGCGGGCAGCACCCGGAGCAGGATCCGCACCGGCGTGGCCGAGTTGCCGAGGGCGGCAAGGCGTTCCAGCTCACCGAGGTCGTCGACGGCGATCAGCGCGCCGTGCCGGGCGGCGAGCCAGAGCAGCTCGTCGGACTTCGCGGGCCCGGTCACCATCAGCTCGTCGCCGCGAATCCCCTGCGCCAGTGCGGCGGTCAATTCGCCGGTGCTGGAAACATCTACGCCCGCACCGTTTTCCGCGCAGGCGCGGGCGACGGCGGGCGATTTGTTGGCCTTCTTGCCGTAGTAGATGACGCCATCGATCCCGGACTGCTCGAACACCGCGCGAAACCCGTGGATGTTGCGGCCGACCCACGGAGGATACAAGACATGAAACGGCCCGCCCACGGCAAAACCGATGTCACCCAGCAGATTCGGGTCATCGAGCGCGCGGCGCTCCCACTCCTCCAGGAGCGCCGGGACCGGGGCGGCGCTGATCGAATCGCGCGTCACCCCGGCCGCGCCGGCGTCTAATCCCACAGCGGCACCTCCGTGCCGCGCCCTTCCGCGATGGCGCGTTCGGCGAGCGCGTGCGCGACCGCGATGTCGGTCAGCACGAGTCCGCTGTTGTAGACGAAGATGCGTTCGTCGTCCGAGCGTCGCCCGACCGCACGACGACTCAGGATCTGCGGCAGCTCGGCGTCCACCGCGCGCAGCGTCCCGTCCGGCCCGGCCATGTCGGTGCCGGTCAACGCCATCTGCTCGGCGCTGGTGGCGATCACCCGGTCGGCGTCGATCAAGGCCGAGGGAGCCAGTCCGTAGCCGACCAGCACCGCCGTCGAACCCGGTGCGAGATCGCTGGATTCGAGCGCGACCTCGGTGCCCGGACCGGCGGTGGCCAGCACCACGTCGGCGCTCGCCGCGGCGACCTTCGGGTCTTCCACCGTCTCGAGCAGCGCGTGCGGGTAGTGCTCGGCGAGCTGCCGGTGCACCGCGTCCAGGCCTTCGGGATGAGTGCCGTACAGCATCAGCTTGCGCAGTTGCGGGTTCGCGGCGAGCAAGTGCGGCAACGCGTTGCGGCCCTGGGTGCCGGTGCCGATCAGCAGCACGCTCTCCGCGCCGCGGCGGACGGTCTCGCGCACCAGCAGCGCCGACACCGCCGGGGTGCGCAGCGCGCCGACTCTGGAGCAGTCCATCATCGCGATCGGCGCGCCGGTGCTGTCGTCGTACAGCGTGATGGTCGTGTAGTAGCGCTTGGTGCTGCGATCGTGACCGGGATCGAACTTGTACGACGTCTTCATCGCGACCACCCGGCGGCGGCCGTCGCGGCCGAGCATCGCGTAGGACACCGACCAGCCGTCGGGATTGGCCACGCTGAGTTTGCGTGGGTTGTCCGAATCACCCGCGGCGAACGCGAGATACGCGTCCTCCACGGCCCGCACGACATCGCCGGGCGTGATCGGCACGCCGGCCAGGTCGCTGCGGCTGAGCACCCGTAAGGGGGTGCTGCGGTCACGGATGTTCAAAGGATCCTCGATCATGTGCTGCTTCCCGCTCTATCGCCACCGGAGGGGTCGCCCGGTGTTCGTCCGTATGGCTCGGCTCGTCGCCGCCGGACGCGAACGCGGAATTCACTGCTGCGCGGAACGGGGCGACGATCCGTTGCCCGTATCCATTCTCGTCGGTCTCTTCCGGCCGCCGCGGCCGATCAGGCAGGCGGACGTTCACCCGCTTGAGCCAGCGGTCGGTGCCGTCGTAACGCGCGGTGAACGGTACCCGACCGTGCACCGCGACGTCGTTGTCCACCAGTAGCACCTCGCCGGGCACGAGCGCGGCGGTGATGCAGACGCGTTCGAGTTCCGCGCTGAGCGTGGCATAGGCGGTGCGGAAGCCGGGGTCGGCGTCGTCGAGCGGGGTGTAGGCCGGGTCGTAGCGCAGCGTCGTCTCGTCCGGGCCCGCCGGGCTCCACAGCGTCGGCAGCGGCGCGGCCGAATACCGTTCGTGCCCAGTGCCATACGAAACGTCGGGCAGGATCGGCAAGGTCGGCGTGCTCAGCAGCCTGCGCTGTGCGGCGGTCAGCTCGACCCGCCGGACCGAGGACACGGTGGTGCCGACCAGGTCCGGATTACGCAGGCAGCCGAGCATCAGCAGGTTGGCCCGGCCGGGGTGGAAGGCGTCCTCGGAATGCGGGCTGAGCAGGGTCTTGCTGCTCGCGCCGGACTGCTCGTGCTCGTGGCCGGGAGACGGCAGGATGTTGTTGACCAGCCGTCCGCCCTGCTGGCCCTGCCAGCCGAAAGGCTCACCGGCGCAACGCGCGAGCAGCAGCATGACCAGATCGAATTCGAACGAGCTCGCCCGCCGGGCGGCGCTGCCGCTCCACTGCGCGGCGTCCCGCCAGCTCGGTGGCGTGGGCCCGAATTCGGCGTCGGTGAGCGGCAGCCGGCTGACGATGGTCGCGCCCGCGCTGGTGGCGGGCGGGCGCAGAGTACGGCGGACGTCGGTGGGCAACTCGGTGACGCGGGCGTCGACCTGCGCGATCAGCGCCGGATCGGTCAGCGTGGCGGCCAGCGCGGCTTCGTCGTGGGACGCGGAAATCAGTGTGGTAGATATCTCCCGCGCGAGCTCACGCACCGCACGCCCGGCGGCGGCGGGGAGCTCACGACGTTCGATATCCTGCGGGTGAAGCGTCTTACGTTCGGAGAGAACGCCTTTCACCGAGGGAGTCCCTTCTTCGCATCGTTCGAAAGAGCAGGAGTGACGTCGATCTGCGAAGCTATCTGGTCTTGCTGCGTTAAGCAAGGCTTACCTAAGCGAGTCTATAAAAAATAGCAGAAACGCATAAATGCGGCGAAGATCGGCTCAACCGCGTCGGTATTGCGCTCAACCCGTTAGGCTAGCCTGTCCTGATCGTCCAGGAAGAAGGCAGCGCAATGGGTTTGAATCGCCGGCAGCTCTTGCAGTCGAGTCTCGGGATCGGCGCGATGCTCGTCGTCGCCGCGTGCTCGAAGGGAACGGACTCGTCCGGGCCCGCGCAGCGCGGCGGCACGCTACGCGTCGGCGCCCTAGGCACCGCGGCCCGCAGCGAACGCGACCCGCACGCCAACCTCAGCAACGACAGCGACTTCCTGATCACCTCGCTGGTGTACGACGCGCTCGCCGTGCCCGGCGGTGATCCGAATGTCGCGCCGCGCTTGGCCACCCGGTGGGAGCCGGACGCCGAACGCCGCCGCTGGACCTTCACCCTCGCCGACGGCGCGACCTTCCACGACGGCAGCCCGGTCACCTCCGACGACGTGGTGTGGTCGCTGCGCAGGCTGCGCACGGTCGGCGGGGCGTCGAAAATGCCGGTGGCCGTGGACGATATCGCCGCCGACGGACCGAATCGGGTGGTGCTCACCGTGCCCGAACCGAACACTCAGCTGCCGCTGCTGGTGCGGCTGATGACCTTCACGGTCAAGAAGGACACCACCGACTTCACCAAAGCCATTGGCACCGGCCCGTTCCGGCTCGAGTCGTACCAGGGCGGCAATGCCAGGCTGGTGCGCAACGAGCGCTGGCACGGCCCGGCGCCGCTGCTCGACGCCATCGAGGTCACCATGTTCGAGAGCGTGACCGCGCTGGGTAACGCGGTGCTCGGCGGGCAGATCGACCTCGCGTCCAATGTCGGCGCGATCGCCGGGCGGACGGCCGAGGGGCGCACTGACCTGCGGGTGGTGCGCCGGGCCGACGACACCATGCTCGGCGTCGCGATGCGCGCCTCGGATGGTCCGTTCGCCGACCCCAGGGTGCGCGCCGCGGTGCGGCTCGGCGTCGATCGAAACGCCCTGGTGACGCAGGTGCATTCGGGCTACGGCACGATCGCCAACGACATCCTGGGCACCGGCGATCCGCAGTACGACAGAGCGATCGCGCAGCGCACCCGGGACATCGACCGGGCGAAAACGCTACTGCGCGAAGCCAATTTCGACACCGGGCGCAGCTATCCGCTGGTGACCAAGGCGGAGGCGCCCGGCGAGGTCGAGTCGGCCAAGGTCATCGCGACCCAGCTGGCCGACATCGGGGTCCGGCTCGACGTGGTCACCCAGGAGTCGAACGCCTTCTACGACCAGACCTGGTTGAAGGCCCCGCTCTACACGGTCTCCTGGGGCACCAACGATTCCGCACTGTTCTACGCGAAGAATCTGATGTCCAGCGGCTCCAACCGCAACGAAACCGGCTTCAAGGACGCGGCATTCGACGCGGCCACCGCGAAAGCCCTGGCCGCACAGAATGACTCGGACTACACCCAGGCCTGCCGGGAAGTGCAGCAGATCCAGCACGATCGCGGCGGCTACCTGGTGTGGGGCATGGCCGACGGCATCGACATCGCCTCCGCCAAGGTGCGCGACCTGCCCACGCTCGGCGGCTTCGCCAGGGTGCAGCTGGAACGAGCCTGGTTGGCCGGGTGATCTCGTTCGCGCGCCTGCTGGTCCGGCGCATCGTCCTGCTGATCGCCCTGCTGGCAACGGTCTTCGTGGTGGTCGACCTGCTGCCTGGCAGTACGGCCCGGGCGGTGCTCGGCCGCGACGCCGCGCCGGAGCAGGTCGCGGCCAAGGAACGCGAACTCGGGCTCGATCATCCGCTGCCGCAACGCTTCTGGGAGTGGATCTCCGGGGTGCTGACCGGTGATTTCGGCCGCACGGCGCGCGGACGTTCGATCAATGACCTGCTGGCCGAGAAGTTCCCGCCGACCCTGCTGCTCGGGGGGATCGCGCTGACGCTGACCGTGGTCGTGTCGCTGCTGCTCGGCATGTGGTGGGCGGCGCGACAGGGTGAGCGCGCTAGGCCGGGGAGCGCCGCGGTCCGGCGTCGGCCGAGCGCGCTCGGGCACGGCACGGTGCGGCTGCTGCAGCCCGCGACGACTGTCGCCGCCGCGGTGCCGGAATTCGTGGTCGCGACGCTGTTGATCCTGGTGTTCGCGCTGGCCGCCGGATGGTTGCCCGCCGTCACCATCACCGATCGCTCCGGCTTCCCGGCGAGCCCGGACATGCTGGTGCTGCCGGTGCTCGCGCTGGCGATTCCGCAGATCGGCTGGAACACCAGGGTGGTGCGCGCCGCGATGGTCGATGCCGCTCGTGCGCCGCACGTGGAAAGCGCTGTGCTGGACGGGCTCTCCACCCGTGCGGTGCAGCTGCGGCACACCTTGCCGTTCGCCCTGCCCACGATCGTGGCGAGTTTCGCGACCACCGTCGGCATGGTGCTCGGCGGCTCGCTGGTGGTGGAGACCATCTTCAACTATCCGGGACTCGGGGCGCTGCTCGCCGGCTCGGTGGCGGACCGCGACGTGTCGTTGATCGCCTCGGTGGTCGCGCTGTCCGGCGCGGTCATCATGTGCGTGCTCGCCGTTGCGGATGGTATTCGGGCCTGGTCGTTGCGGGGGCGCGGATGAAGCGACTGCTGGAACCGCGCGAACAGCGCACCGACGGTCGGTGGAATCACGTTCGGGTGCATCGGCTTCGGCTGCTGACGGGGTTGCCCGCCGTGCTGGTGGGCCTGCTCGCCGTGCTCGGTCCCGCACTGGCCCCGCACCCGGCCGAGACGCCCGTCGGCATTCCGTTCGGCCCGGCCGGCACCGACGCCTGGTTCGGCACCGACCGGCTGGGCCGGGATGTCCTGAGCCAATTGCTGTACGGCGGTTGGGGTCTGCTCCTACTGGCGGCGGTGATCGCGATGACGGTGACGGCATTGTCGTGTGTGCTCGGCACGGTCGCCGCGCTGCGACCGCGGGTGGGCCGGTTCATCGAGCTCGCTACCGACTTCGCCATGCTGCTGCCCGCCGTGCTCGGCATCCTGCTCGTCCTGACCTCGTGGCCGGACGCGGGCGCCCCCGGTCTGCTCGTCGTCGCGCTGCTGTTCGGTACCCCATACTGCGCCAGGGTTTTCGCCGCAGCGGCCGCGGGCGTCGCCGCCTCCGGTTATGTCGAAGCCGCCCAGGCCAGCGGTGAAACACTGCCGCACTTGGTCTTCCGCGAGATGATCCCGAACCTGCGCGAGGTCGTCACCGCGCAACTCGGCCTTCGCTTCGTCGCCGCCGTCTACCTGGTCAGCACCGCTTCGTTCCTGCAGCTGCCGACCACCCTGGGCGCAAGCAACTGGGCAGTTATGGTGCGCGAGAACGCCTCCGGCATGCTGCTCAACCCGTGGGCCGTGCTCGCGCCGAGCCTGGCCATCGCGGTCGTCGCGGTCAGCGTGAACCTGGCAGTCACCACATTCGGCCGAGGGGAGCGCCCATGAGCGCCCGAGCCTCCCGCCTCGTTCTCGGTGGTGGCGGACATCGGCGCAGTGGCCGGGGCGTCCAGTGGGGCGCTCGGGTCGGGCGGTGGACGGATGAGCGAGCAGAATCAGCTTGCCGCCGTGGCCCTTTCAGGCAACGGTGCCGAACGCGGGCGAGTAGTAGGGCGGGCACTCAGATGGCATTCGAGCGAGGGGAGCGCCGATGAGCGACAGAACCTCGCGCGTCGGCTTCGGCGGTGGCGGGCATCGGCTAGGCGGGCAAGGCACGCAACGGCATCCGGACTCCGCGGATGTCCGGCAGTGGTCGGCGGAGGTGGGGAGCAATGGTGAGTGAACCTGTTGCGGAAGCCGAGGCACGCGTCGTCGACGATGCCCCGCGCGCGTCGAGGAGCCCGCGCGGTGATGCGGTGAACGACGCCGGTGACCTTGTGCCACGGTCTCGAGCGGGGGCGGGGGACGGTATACCCGTTGTGGTCGACGGGTTGTCGGTGCGCAGTTCGACAGGGCAGGAGTTGTTCGGGCCCATCGGCTTCCAGATCGCGGCGGGTGAGATCACCGCGCTCACCGGACCTTCCGGATCCGGGAAGACGACACTGATGCGGGCGTTGCTCGGACAGCTGCCCACGGGTGCCTCCCGGTGCGGCGGCTCCGCGTCGGTCGCGGGTCACGATGTGTTCGCACTGGATCCCGCAGCCCGGCAAAGGTTCCGCCGCATGCATGTCGCCTTCGTCGGCCAAGATCCAGGATCGGCGCTCAATCCGCTGATCCGGGTGCGCGGACTGCTGCACGAGGTCGCCCGGCACGCCTCCCGTGACACCTTGATCGAGACCCTCGAACTGGTTGGCCTCTCCGCTGAACACCTGCGCCGCCGCTCCGGCGAACTCTCCGGTGGCCAGCAACGCCGAGTCGCCCTGGCCCGCGCCCTGATCCGCCGCACCGGTGTGCTGATTCTCGACGAACCCCTGGCTGGCCTGCACGGCGCCCTACGCACCGACATCGCCCGCCTCCTCACCGAGGTCGCCGCCGAGCGTTCGGCCGCGATCCTGCTGTCCGGCCACGACACCGACACCGTGCACGCCATCGCCGACAACGTGATCGAACTCGCCGGCGGACTGGTGACCGACAGCCTCGAGCATGCGGCTGCGTCCGCACAGCCCGCGACCGATCGCCCGCCGGGATCCGGTTCGCCGGTGGGTATCCCGGCTCCGCCGACGGAGATCGGCGGTGGGCACTCGGTCAGCGAGAAGTCCGCGTTCCTGATCGGCGATGCGACGGAACATGAAGCGCCAGCGGGTGTCCCGGCCCGGCAGAGGGTGACCGGCGCAGACGTGGCCTCGGTCGGCAACTCACGCGCCGTGGGATCGGCCGATTCGCACCCGGCTGCGACCACCGGCCCGCTTCTGCTGCGCGCCAACGGTATCGGCGCGTCGATCGACGGCCATGCCGTCCTCACCGGCATAGACCTCGAGCTCGCACCGTCGGCCGCGCTCGCGATCGTCGGCGTATCCGGCGCGGGCAAGACGACGCTCGCCAGGGTCATCGCGGGCCTGCACCGCCCGGCAACCGGAACCCTCGAACTGCACGGCACGCCGATCCCGGTCACCGGCCGCCGGCGAACCAATGGCGGCAACGGCATTCAGCTGGTGACCCAGAACCCCCGCTCCGCGCTCAACCCACGCCGGACCGTCGCGCAAACCCTCGGCCGCCCGCTGCGCCGCATCGGGGGAGTGCCGAGACGTCGATTGCCCCAGCGGATCAGCGACCTGCTCGCGTCGGTCGAACTCGCCCCCGAGCTGGCCGCCCGCTACCCGCACGAACTGTCCGGCGGCCAACGCCAGCGCGTCGCCCTGGCCCGCGCCCTCGCCGCCGAACCCGCGGTCCTCATCTGCGACGAGATCACCTCCGCGCTGGATCACGCCACCGCCGCATCGATCATGACTCTGCTGGATCGCCTGCAGCACGACCGCGCCATGGCCCTGCTGGTGATCAGCCACGACATGCCCTTGGTCGCCGCCCACTGCCCCCGCATGGTCGTCCTGGACCACGGCCGCGTCGTCGAATCCGGTGAGACGCGCGCCATACTCGCCTCCCCCGCCCACGCCGCGACGCGCGAGCTGCTCGGCTGATTTCGCCGGGTACTCCGCCGGACCTGGATGATGGATGGAGTGCTCCTCCGAAAGACCGGCGCCTTGGCCGCCGTCGTGGTGACCCTCGCGCTCGCCGGTTGCGGGATCGACCGCGATCTCCCGCCGATCCCCGAGGGCATCCCGCCCGGCCCCGGCACCCCGTTGCCGCTGATCGACCTGGACGGTCCCGGCCGCACGGCGATCCAATTGCGCGGCTGGGCCGACGAACAGGCCGACCGCATGGGTATCCCCTCGGTCGCGCTGGAAGCCTATGGCTACGCGGCCGCCGTGCTCGCCCGCGCGAAGCCGGACTGCGGCATCGCCTGGACCACCATCGCCGGCATCGCGAGCGTGGAGAGCAAACACGGCTCGCACGGCGGCTCGCGGATCGACGCGGACGGCACCGTGCGCCCGCCGATCATCGGCATCCCGCTCGACGGCTCCCCGGGTGTCGCGCTGGTCAAGGACACCGACGGCGGTGCGCTGGACGGTGACCCGGAGTTCGACCGCGCCATCGGCCCGCTGCAATTCATCCCGGAAACCTGGAAGCGCTGGGGCGTCGACGCCAACGGCGACGGCGTGGCCGATCCGCAGAACATCGACGACGCGGCCCTCACCGCGGCCCGCTACCTGTGTGCCAGCGGCGGCGATCTGACCTCCGAGCACGGCTGGCAGCAGGCGCTGCTCACCTACAACCAGTCCACCAGTTACCTGCTGACCGTGCGCGACCGCGCCGCCGCCTACAGCGTCGGCCGCCGGGTATGACCTGCCCCACCGGAGTGCCGGTTACCCGCCGAGCTCGGCGGACGCTAGGCTCGCAGCGCACGGCAATTCCCGTAATACCCACCGTGCCTGCAGCCTAAGGAGTGTCGTTTTCGTGGCCATCATCGAACAGGTCGGAGCTCGCGAGATCCTGGATTCTCGCGGAAACCCCACTGTCGAGGTCGAGATCGCCCTCGACGACGGCACCCTGACCCGGGCCGCCGTGCCCTCCGGCGCCAGCACCGGCGAGCACGAGGCCGTCGAGCTGCGTGACGGCGGCGAGCGCTACGGCGGCAAGGGCGTACAGAAGGCGGTCGAGGGTGTGCTCGACGAGATCGCGCCGGCCGTCATCGGTCTGGACGCGGTCGAGCAGCGCACCGTCGACCAGGTGCTGCTCGACCTGGACGGCACCCCGGACAAGTCCCGCCTCGGCGCGAACGCGCTGCTCGGCGTCTCGCTCGCGGTGGCCCGCGCCGCCGCCGAGTCTTCCGGCCTGGAGCTGTTCCGCTACCTCGGTGGCCCGAACGCACACGTGCTCCCGGTGCCGATGATGAACATCCTCAACGGTGGCGCGCACGCCGACACCAGCGTGGACGTGCAGGAGTTCATGGTCGCCCCGATCGGCGCGCCCACCTTCAAGGAGGCGCTGCGCTGGGGCGCCGAGGTCTACCACGCGCTGAAGGCGGAGCTGAAGTCCAAGGGCCTGTCCACCGGTCTCGGCGACGAGGGCGGCTTCGCCCCCGACGTGGCCGGCACCCGCGAGGCGCTCGACCTGATCAGCGGGGCCATCGGCAAGACCGGCCTGAAGCTCGGCAGCGATGTCGCGCTGGCGCTCGACGTCGCGGCCACCGAGTTCTACACCACCGGTAGCGGCTACAAGTTCGAGGGCAGCGTGCGCAGCGCCGCCGAGATGACCCAGTTCTACGCCGAGCTGCTCGCCGCCTACCCGCTGGTCTCCATCGAGGACCCGCTGTCGGAGGACGACTGGGACGGCTGGGTCTCGCTCACCGACGAGATCGGCGAGAAGATCCAGATCGTCGGCGACGACCTGTTCGTCACCAACCCGGAGCGCCTGGAAGAGGGCATCGCCAAGGGCGCCGCGAACGCGCTGCTGGTGAAGGTCAACCAGATCGGCACGCTCACCGAGACGCTGGACGCCGTGGAGCTCGCGCACCGCAACGGCTACAAGACGATGATGAGCCACCGGTCCGGCGAGACCGAGGACACCACCATCGCCGACCTCGCGGTCGCGGTGGGCAGCGGCCAGATCAAGACCGGTGCGCCGGCGCGCAGCGAGCGGGTGGCGAAGTACAACCAGCTGCTGCGCATCGAGGACGCGCTCGGTGATTCCGCGCGGTACGCGGGAGATGTCGCGTTCCCGCGCTTCGCCTTCGAGGGTTAGTAAACAAGGGACGCTATGACGGAGCGACGTGCGCGTGGGACCAGTCCAGCCGGGCGTGGGGACCGCCGCACGTCGCGTTCGGCCAGATCGCGGCCCAGGGCCGGAACCGACACGGAGACGGCCGCCCGGCCCGCGGCGGTAAAACGCACCGCGCGCAGGCGATCCGACGACAAGAAGGCCGGGCCACAGAAGGTCGGCCTGCGCACCGGCGGCCACGGCGCGGACAAGCACGACCGTACGATCCTCGGCCTGTCCACCGGCAAGGCGGTGATCCTGGCGATCGTGGTGTGCGCGCTGGCGCTCACCCTCGCCGTCCCGATGCGCACGTACTTCACCCAGCGGGCCGAGGCCGCGCAACTGGCGCAGCAGCGCCGGGATCTGGAAGCGGACCTGGCCCGGCTGCGCGATCGCCGTGCGCAGCAACAGGATCCGGCCTACATCCGTTCCGAGGCGCGTGACCGGCTGCGGCTGGTGCTGCCCGGTGAGACCCCGTACATCGTGCAGGTGCCCGGCATGGAGGCCTCCGCCCCGCCCACCGCGGTGACCAAGTCCAGGGAGCCGGACCCCTGGTACACCGAACTGTGGCACAGCATTTCCGAACCACAACCCGCCCCCGCGGCCGGCCAGGCACCACCTCCCGCCCCGCCGGTCGCGCCGCCGCCCGGACCGGAAGGACCCAGGTGACCCAGCCGAACGACCAGGATCTCGCGATCATCGCCAAGCAGCTCGGCCGCGAACCGCGCGGTGTGCTCGCCGTCGCGTATCGCACCCCGGACGGGATCCCGGCCGTCGTGAAGACCGCGCCCCGCCTGCCCGACGGCACCCCGTTTCCCACCCTGTACTACCTGACCGACCCGCGGCTCACCGCCGAGGCGAGCAGGCAGGAATCCGCCGGGGTGATGCGCGAGATGACCGAACGGCTCGGCAGCGACCCGGAATTGGCCGCCGCCTACCTCGCCGCGCACCAGAGCTACCTGGCCGAGCGCAACGAGATCGAGTCGCTCGGCACCGATTTCACCGGCGGCGGGATGCCGGAGCGGGTGAAGTGCCTGCATGTGCTGATCGCACATGCGCTGGCCAAGGGGCCGGGCGTGAATCCGTTCGGCGACGAGGCGGTGGCGCTGGCCGCCGACAACGGGTTGCGCGGCACCGCGATTCCGGCCGACTGGCCGAAGTCCGAGCGGGCCGGCGCGCCGGAAAACGGAGCACAGGCATGAACAACCGGGTAGCCGCCGTCGATTGCGGGACCAACTCCATCCGACTATTGATCGCCGACGTGCTCGACGACGGCACCCTGGCCGACGTGCACCGCGAGATGCGGATCGTGCGGCTCGGCAAGGGCGTCGACGCCACCGGCTCGCTGGCCCCCGACGCCATCGAACGCACCCGGGTCGCGCTGGCCGATTACGTTGCGCTGATGCGGGATTCGGGTGTCGGCCGGGTGCGCATGACCGCCACCTCCGCGACCCGCGACGCGTCCAACCGCGAGGACTTCTTCGCCATGGCCCGCGCCGAGCTCGGCACCGTGGTGCCCGGCGCCGAGGCCGAGGTGATCAGCGGCGACGAAGAGGCGCGGCTGTCGTTCGCCGGTGCGATCGGCGAACTGTCCAGCGAGGCAGGGCCGTTCGTCGTGGTCGATCTCGGCGGCGGCTCCACCGAACTCGTCTTCGGCGACAGCGCGGGTGTGCAGGCCGCGTTCTCCGCCGACATCGGCTGTGTGCGGATCACCGAACGTTGCCTGCCCGGAAACCCGCCGACCGCCGAACAGGTCGGCGCGGCACGGGAATTCGCCGCCGAGCGGCTGGCCGAAGCGTTCGCCCGGGTGCCCGTCGAGGGCGCGCACACCTGGGTCGGCGTCGCAGGCACCATGACCACCCTGGCCGCCGTCGCCCTCGACCTGCCCGAATACGACTCGGAGCAGGTCCATCTCACCCGGCTGAGCCTGGATCAGCTGCGCGCCGTGTGTGATCGGCTGATCGGCATGAGTCACGACGAGCGGGCCGCGCTCGGCCCCATGCACCCCGGCCGGGTCGACGTGATCGGCGGCGGGGGAGTCATCGCCGAGGTCCTGGCCGACGAACTCGCCCGCCGCGCAGGCATTTCCGAGCTCGTCGTGTCCGAACACGACATCCTGGACGGCATCGCGCTCTCCATCGCCTGACCGGCGCCGCGACTAGTCGGACTTGCCTTCGCGGGCCCGGCCGGTGACCAGATCGGCCAGCCTGGACAGTGATTCCTTGTTGCGCGGGGCCAGCACCTGCGTCTGAATCAGGTCGGGCACCAGCGCCGCGGGTCCGCTGATCGCGCGTTCGAACATGCTGATCCGGGTGGTCGCGGCGGTGATCTCGGTCAGCTCCAACCGGATCCAGGCCGAGCCGACCGGCCACAGCCGCGCCTCCAGCTCGATCATCCGCGGCGGGTCCACCTCGCGGACCTTGGTGGTGTCGGACAGGTTCAGCGGCCACGGGCCGACGCTGTGATGAATGCGGGTGCCGACCGCGGGCCAGCCCGCGTCGACGTCGCGGATGTGCGAGGCGCCGACCACCCAGAGCGGATACAACCACCCGTCGGCCAGCACCGCGAACGTGTCCTCGACCGAGGCGGGCACCGTGATTTCGATCGGATCCATCCGCGCGTCACTTTCGTCGTCTGCCGGGGGGCGTCGCGGCCGGGACCGCACTGCTCCCCGGATGCCCAACATGGGCCTGAGGAAACGCTCCGATATGCAGTCTGGCACGATCCGCAACCGGGCGCGATGCTGCGATGATCTTCGGAATTTCGGCGTTGATGCCGAAGAATCGTCGCAAACATGGGAAGGTCTGAGGATGTCGGAAGCGAAAACGGCTGATTCACCGATCGCCGAACGGACCATCTTCGGCCACCCGATCGGGTTGACAAACCTATTCGGAGTCGAGCTGTGGGAACGGTTCTCGTACTACGGCATGGTCAGCATCCTCGGGTACTACCTGTACTACTCGGCCACCGATGGCGGCCTCGGGCTGGATGAGAGCACCGCGTTCGGCATCGTCGGCGCCTACGGCGGGCTGGTCTATCTGTCCACGGTGCTCGGCGGGTGGATCGCCGACCGGCTGCTCGGCATGGAACGGACCGTGTTCTACGGCGGCGTGGTGGTGGTGGCCGGGCATGTCGCGCTGGCCGTGCTGCCCGGCCTGACCGGAGTCGGCGTCGGCTTGGTGCTGGTCGCACTCGGCAGCGGCGCGCTCAAGGCGAACGCCTCCTCGCTGCTCGGCACGCTGTACCCGAAGGGCGACGCGCGCGCCGACGGCGGATTCACCCTCTTCTATCTTGGCATCAACCTCGGCGCGTTCAGCGGCCCGCTGCTCACCGGCCTGCTGCACGATCACCTCGGCTTCCACTACGCGTTCGGCGCCGCCGCGATCGGCATGGCGCTGGGCCTGATCCAGTACGTCGTGTTCCGGCGCAACCTCGGCACGCACGGCCGTGACGTGCCGAACCCGTTGCCGCGCACCGCGATCGGCCCGCTGCTCGGCCTGCTCGCCGCCGCGGCCGTTGTGGTCGCCGTGGCCTTCCTGACCGGCCTCGTGACCCTGGACAACCTGCCCGACGTGACCACCGGCGTCATCGCCGTCGCGGCGGCGATCTACTTCGCCGTCATGCTGACCAGCGCCAAGGTGACGCCGCTCGAGCGCAGCCGGGTGCGCGCGTTCATCCCGCTGTTCATCGCCAACGCGGTGTTCTGGTCGCTATTCCAGCAGATCTTCACGGTGCTCTCCGGCTATTCGGACAATCGGATCGACTGGCGCCTGTTCGGCTGGACCGCGCCGTCGAACTGGATCAGCTCGGTCGAGCCGGTCTGGATCATCACGCTGTCGCCGCTGTTCGCGCTCATGTGGACCAAGCTCGGCTCGCGCGCGCCGAGCACCCCGCGCAAATTCGCGCTGGGCGTGATCGGCATGGGACTCGCCTTCGTGCTGTTCGTACCGCTGTCGTTCATCACCGGCCGGCATGTGCCGATCCTGCTCATCGTCGCCGTCATGGCCGGATTCGCGGTGTCGGAGCTGCTGCTCTCACCCATCGGTCTTGCGGTCACCACCCAGCTCGCGCCGGAAGCTTTCCGGGCACAGATGATGGCGCTGTACTTTTTCTCGGTTGGCATCGGCACTTCGATGTCGGGTACTTTGGCTCGGTTCTATGACCAGGACCACGAAGTCGCCTACTTCGGCATCACCGGCGCCGTCGCGGTCTGCGCCGGCCTGATCGTGGCCGCCATCGCGCCGCGGATCAGCAGCTACATGGCGGGCGTGCATTAGCCTGCCCCCGGGCCATAGACAGCTCGACAGCACGACCAGAGGTAGAGGAGAAGGTGTGGCGATCCGCAGGCCGGACGACGCGACGGGGCAGGACCCGGCTCGATGGGGCGGGTTGTTCCGCACCAAATCCGTCGAGCAGTCGATCAAGGACACCGACGAGCCGGACTCCAAACTCCGCAAGGACCTGACTGCGTGGGACCTCACCGTCTTCGGCGTCGCGGTGGTGATCGGTGCGGGCATCTTCACCCTCACCGCGCGCACCGCGGGCAATGTCGCCGGGCCGTCGGTCTCGCTCGCCTTCGTCTTCGCCGCCATCGCCTGCGGGCTCACCGCGCTCTGTTACGCCGAATTCGCGTCCACGGTGCCGGTGGCCGGCAGCGCGTACACGTTCTCCTACGCCACCTTCGGTGAACTCGTCGCGTGGATCATCGGCTGGGACCTGATCCTGGAATTCGCGCTCGCCACCTCGGTGGTGGCCAAGGGCTGGTCGCAGTACCTCGGCGAGGTGATGGGCACGACGCCGATCGTGCACATCGGCTCGGTGTCCTTCGACTGGGGCGCGGTGCTGCTCATCGCGGTCCTGGCCGTGCTGCTGGCCACCGGGACCAAGGTGTCCTCGCGGGTGTCGGCGGTCGCGGTCGCGATCAAGCTGGCCGTGATCGCGCTGGTGCTGATCGTCGGCATCACCTACTTCAAGTCGGAGAACCTGACTCCCTACATTCCGCCGTCGCAGCCCGGTGAATCGGGCGACGGCCTGCGCCAGTCGCTGTTCTCCTTCCTGACCGGCGCCGGGCACAGCAGCTTCGGCTGGTACGGCCTGCTCGCCGCGGCCAGTCTGGTGTTCTTCGCGTTCATCGGCTTCGACGTGGTCGCCACCACCGCCGAGGAGACCAAGAACCCGCAGAAGGCGGTGCCGCGCGGCATTCTCGGCTCGCTGCTGATCGTCACCATCCTCTACGTCGCGGTGTCGCTGGTGCTCACCGGCATGGTGCCCTACACCGAGCTGTCCGGCGAGAATGCCACGCTCGCAACGGCTTTCGCGATTCACGGCGATACCTGGGTGAAGAACATCATCTCGATCGGCGCGCTCGCCGGGCTCACCACCGTGGTCATGGTGATGTTCCTCGGCCAGACCCGGGTGCTGTTCGCCATGTCCCGCGACGGGCTGATGCCGCGGCAGCTGGCACACACCGGCAAGTTCGGCACCCCGGTGCGGATCACCGTGATCGTCGGCATCGTCTGCGCGGTGCTGGCCGGCTTCGTCGACTTCGGCACGCTCGAGGAAATGGTCAACATCGGCACGCTGTTCGCGTTCGTGCTGGTCTCGGTCGGCGTGCTGATCCTGCGTCGCACCCGGCCAGAACTGCCTCGGGGTTTCCGCGTGCCGCTGGTGCCGGTGGTGCCGATTCTCGGTGTGCTCGCCTGTGTCTGGCTGATGCTGAACCTTTCGGTCGAGACCTGGCTGCGGTTCATCGTCTGGATGGCGCTCGGCTTCGTCATCTACTTCGCCTACAGCCGGCGCCACTCGGTGCTGCGCAACTCGCCCGCGGAGTAGTGGAGCGAGCGGCACATGGTCTGCGCGAAGTCCTCGTGGTGTGTCACTCACGCATTGCCTGATCGCCCGGACGCCCGCTCGGCACCACGTCGGGCGCGCGTCTCGGGCGTCGGGCCGGGAAGCGGCGCGAGAGTAGCGTGGCGCTAGTGTCGCAGCGGGAGCTCGTTGTCCTCGGGACCGCCAGTCAGGTACCCACCAAGCAGCGCAATCACAATGGGTACCTGCTGCGCTGGGACGCGGAGGGAGTGCTGTTCGATCCAGGGGAGGGGACGCAGCGGCAGATGACCTACGCCGGGGTGTCGGCCACCGACATCACCCGGATCGCGATCACCCATTTCCACGGCGATCACAGCCTCGGGCTCGCCGGTGTCGTGCAGCGGATCAATCTCGATCAGGTGCCGCACGCGGTCGACGTGTGCTTCCCGGGCTCGGGGGTCGAGTATTACGAGCGGCTCGTCAATGCCACGTCTTATTACCGGCGCGCGGAAATCCGGCCCCGCCCCATCGGCCCGCCAGGCCCGGTGGCGTTTCCCGGCGCACCGTTCGAGGTGTCGGCCGTTCCGCTTTCCCACCCCGTCGACACCTTCGGCTACCGGCTCACCGAACCGCCCGGCCGGCGCATCCTGCCCGATCGCCTGCGCTCCTTCGGACTGAGCGGACCGGTCATCACCCGACTACAACAAGCGGGGCAGATCGAGATCTCCGGACGCACAGTGACTCTCGACGAAGTCAGCGAACCGCGCCCCGGCCAGAGCTTCGCCTTCGTGATGGACACCCGTCTCTGCGACGGCGTGCACGAACTCGCCGCCGACACCGACATGCTCGTCATCGAGGCGACCTTCCTCGACGCCGATGCCCACCTAGCCGACGAATACGGCCACCTCACGGCGGGGCAAGCCGCGCGGGTCGCCGCCGACGCGGGCACCCGCACCCTCGTCCTCACCCACTTCTCCCAGCGTTACCGCGACCTCTCCGCACACCTCGCCGAGGCCCGCGAACACTTCACCGGCACCATCCACATCGCCACCGACCTCGCCCGAATCCCGCTGCCACCCAGGCGATAACCCGCACCGAACCAGACACGACCGACCCCGCCCCACACCACCCCCGCCCCGGCCCCCCGCTTTGGTCAACTGCCCGACATTTCCCAGGAGGACGCCGACACGTTGCACAGCTTGAACAGTCGGAATTCCGGTACACCCGTACGACTCGGTACGCTGTCCCGGACGCCCCCATAGCCCAATTGGCAGAGGCAGTGGACTTAAAATCCATCGAGTGTCGGTTCGAGTCCGACTGGGGGCACAGACAGCGTCTACAACGGGCATGTCAGGTCGATGATCGGGTCGGTCTGTTGTCGGCGTCCGGCAGCGCGATGTCCGGCTCGGCGAGCCGCTCGGGCTGGGCTGGGCGCAGCCCCTGGCGGAACCACTCCGGCATCTCCTGGTCCGATCGCGGAAACCACTTGTTCTCGGTACCGAAGTGCTCAGCTGTCGGCCTGGTCGAAAAGGCCGGTGCCTTATCTCGGTTGTATCGGATGGTGAAGCGGTCGGGCGGATTCAGAATGTATTCGAACTCGATCCATGATCCGAGTCCCTGAACGTACATCCCTTTCCGCAGTTGCTGAAACTTCCGCCAGACATCAGGCGGGAAGGACCAGGCACGTATCGTGCCGTCGGGCATTCGCACTCCGGTATCGGATTCGGCATGCGTCCCGATCATCCTGGCGCGCACCACAAGCCGAGTCCAACCGATCGGCAGGGTGGGGAGCACCTCGCTCGTGATCTCGGTGAGCTTGTCGTGCTGTTCGATCGGGTCGAGCGCCGGCCAGTTCGGCATCTGGTCAATCCTCCTGCGGGAATGGGCCGTTGAGCCCGACGGCTCGCACATCGGCACCCGCGGATGTTAGCGACCGTGCTGTTCGAGATCCTGAACCCACCAGCCTGGAGGGACAGTTCTATCGCGGTCGCTAGAACGAGCGATGCTTCCAGTCGATCGCGTCGAGGCGAACCCGGTCGTTCTCCAGCCAGTCCCAGATCAACTGGGCAACCCGGTCGAGGTTGTCCACCGTGGTTTCCAGGTATGTCCCGTCTTCCGCTCCCGTGCTCACCTCGAGCAGGTATTCGGTCGCGTGGTTGCGATAGGTCTGGATAAAGCCGTCCTGACCGGCGCGCGCCACGGTCATGAACGACCCCCCGCTCACGTACGGCAGCTTGGTGAGCCAGTAGCGCAGGTGGTCATGGGTGAGGGTCGTGAATTCTCGACCACCTACGTTCACGTCCAGGTTCCGGTGCGCGACCGGAGCTTCGGCGGGCAGCACATCACTCCATGGGCCAACGGCCTCGCCTTCAGTCCTCATCGGCGTAGTTCCAATCGAAAACGAGCTCGGCATGCGGTACCAGCGCGGTCACCCGGCTGGTCAGCATCGCCTCGAACGGGTCCTGCCAGCGGTAGAACCCGCTGAAGATCACCGGACGGTCGGAATCCACTGTCACCGACAAACTCTCTCCGTCCCCACCGAACGTCATGAAGACGTCCAAGCTCAACCGCTCGCGCTCGAGCACATCGGTGAGCACCGCAGCCACCCCCGCCCGTTCACGCTCGTCCCGTAACCCCCGAATGGAAAACGCGACATCAATATTCACTGACACGCGTCAGACGCTAACTCCCCTCACCGACACATTCGCAGCAGCAGTCACAGCCACCCTCAGCTCACCGTGCGCAGAAGGCTGTTCAGCAGAGCGGGCCCCGAAATGCGCTGCTGGACAACTGATCACGAGGAACTGATGTAGGTGGCTTCTCGGCAGATGCCTACACCAGTTCCTCGTGATCAATCGACCAGCATCCGAGCCGGTGGCAGCCGGGCCGAACGCCCACATCGCAGCATGTGCGCGGGTTGCCGAGCCCGAGACGATGTCCGCACGTTGACCTTCCGTTACCCACGCACGCGCGGAACGCGGCATCACCGTACGTTCGTTCCTGGGTGTCTCAGGATCTACACCGCCACCATGTCGGCGACGACACAGGCAATATTGTCCGGCGCTCCCTGGGCGTACGCGTGCTCGACCAACTGCTGCGCGGCCTGTTCGGGATCGGGTGCCGCGCCGAGGACCGCGCGCAGAGCATTGCGGTCGACGACGGAGGACAGTCCGTCGGAGCACAGCAGATAGCGGTCACCGGCCAAGGCGGTCCGCAGCGCCAGATCTGCCTCGACCTGATGGTTACCCGCGCCAAGGGCTCGCACCAGCAGGGCACGTTGAGGATGGGATGCGAGCTCGTGCGGGGCGAGCTTTCCCTGGTCAATCAGGGATTGCACATAAGTGTGGTCTTGGGTGAACTGGAACAACTCGCCGCCGCGCAGTAGGTATGCCCGGCTGTCGCCGATGTGCACCAGAGCCAGTTGAGAGCCGGAGCACAGGATGGCGGTGAGGGTGGTGAGCGGTTGTTGGTCGCCGGTCGCTGCCTTGCGTACGGTGCGGTCAGCCTCGGTGACGGCGCTGGCCAGCATCGTGAGCAGCTCGGCAGCTGGCATGTCTGCCAGTTCCAACTGTTTGAGAGCATCGATGGCGGCGACGCTGGCAGCAGCACCGGCGGGGCCGCCCGCGCCGTCGGCGACGGCCAGTAACCGGTCGCTGGCGTGCACGGCGTCCTGGTTGCTGTCGCGTACAGCTCCGATATCGCACCGGGCAGCGTAGTGAACAACGAGGGTTGGATTCGTCTTCGACATAGTGGTGGCCCTTCCGGACAGGTTATTGACGAGGGCGGTGGCCATTCGTTCACGAGTCGCCGTGGCGGCAGTGACCTGTCGCCAGTACGCACCGACTACTTCAGCCGCCGCCGCTGGGCTGAGACGACACACGGTGCCGACCTCAGCGAGTGGCATGCCGATTCCGCGTAGCTGGGCAATCAACCGCGCTTGTTCCAGCTGGTCCGACTCGTAGAACCGATACCCGGACTCGGGATCGACCGCAGCCGGGCGCAGCAGCCCGAGGCCGTCGTACAGGCGCAACGCCTTCGGCGTCAGCCGAGCGGCGCGGGCGAACGCCCCAATGGTCAGCAGCCCCATATCGACCTCCTTCTGATACCGATTACAACGACCGGTACGACCAGCATCAGGCTTCCCCAAAGGTCAAGGTCAAGAAGACGCGCAGCGTTCGTCCCCACAATCGTGCAGTTTGAAGCCCACGGAAACCGGCTGGTTAGACACTGGCATCGGGATTGGGTCCCGGCCAGGATTCGATCCAGCGCCCGGCGGGATGTTCCCAACATTCGCCGCCTGTCGAGAACGATCGTTGGTCCGGCACTGTAGCTCTCAGGCCTGTGCGCCCAGCAGCAATAGGGAGTGTTGATTCGCCCTAGGCCAGAAGCTTGGACGGGGTGGTCCCGACGGCTGGACTCAGTAGGACCTCCAGCGCCGTTCGAACTTCGTCAGCTCGAGTATCCGCGCCGCCGTCGGTACGATCCATGCCATGAGTGAGTACGGGGGGACGTTTACGGCTGGCCAGAACCTCTCGGTGGTGCCCGCGAATGTGCGCGAGGTCGGCGCGTTTGTCTACGAGCTGTCCGAAGCACTGCGCAATGTGGTGGACTCTGCCGCCGAGGAGGTCGCGTCGCTGACTGATGGCACCTGGACCGGCGATGCGGCAACGAAATTTTAGAGAGTTGGACCGCGGTCTGTGACGGCGGCGCCCCGTTTATGCGCGACGAGTTCAACGCCACCGGCCTGGCTACGTCGAGTTCGAATCTGCCATGAGTTCGGAATTCACCGTGGATGGGAATTTTAAACGTGAAATAACTGCTCCGGACATAATCGGGAACGTCTCGAAAGAACTCGGTGGTGCCGCGACCGGACGCTACAAGGTGGTGACCGATCGATTCGGCGGTGTCATCACTATGTATCCGATCCCTTAAGGAGAAGCAGTGGGCGTTTCGGTATTTATTCAAAACCAAATACGTGAAAAGGTTGCGGAAGTTGGTGGATACGCGTCGGATACGCTGGGCGACGTTATCTTGCAGGCGCCGGCGGGTTCACTTACTCGGGGTATAAACAGGCACGCGGACACCATGTTCAATACCACTCAGCTCAATTTCTTTATCGAGGAGATTTCCTCCTTCGTGCCCGGCGACGACAGCGAGCGTGAACTGTTCACGGTGTTGCGCGAGGCCGCCGAATCCGCGATCCGGCGGCGCGGATACCTGTGGTTCAGCGGAGACTGAGGCGCTCCGCTCTCCCGCGCGCGGTACATCGCCTCGCGCGCGTCGCAGTATCCGCATCGGGCGTTCTGCTTCGGTGATGGAGGCGTGAGCGGGGATCTGGCGCGGATTAGCTCGGACCGCGCGAGGTCCCTCGGGGACCCTCGAAGCGCAGAGCGCGGCGCTCACAGCGCAGTGACCCATCCATGCCGGAATCCGTACCGAATACATCCACGAATCAACGACAACCCCGACGTCTGAATCATTCGGCAAGGAGAACCGGCGGAATGCGCAAACAATACATGCGAAAAATAGGGAAAATGGCGATCGCCCTGATAATTGCAGCTGTTGTGACCGAATTCGGGGCGCCCGTTGCCACTGCCGAATCGGCAGCCGCTTGGGAAAGGCATTGCGCCGGCGACCGCGCGCGCGAAAGTGTCAAAAAAGAAGAATTAGAAATCATCATTCAACACTGCCAGCGCGCCTACAGCGCCACCGCGCGGCAAGCGATCGCCGCCAAATACCTTGAGGAATTCAACGACGACCCTTACGGCACAAAGTACGACATACCCGATAGCTACACCGACTACGTCATCGACACTGGCGATGCTGCGAAGGCTGACCACGCTGCAAATGTAGCCGACGCGGCTGCCGCAGCGTCCGCCGCTACTGAAGCCGCCGAAGCAACGACCGCCAAAGTCGGTGCTGCCGCCGAAAAGTACGCCGAAGAAGTCAAAGCGGAGGCCGAAAAGGACGATTCCAAACTCAATGCCTACTATGAACAGAAGGAAAAGGCCGAGTCGATCGCCAAAGCGGCTGAAGCTGCCAAAAGTGCTGTCGCAGCATCCGCCGCGGCCGCCAAGATGCCGCCGGACTTCAAAAGCCTGAACGCAGCAGCGGTCGCGGAGGACGAGGCGGCCGAAGCGGTCAAAGCGGCATTCAGAGGGCCGGAGCCCGTAGCCATCTCGGGAGTTACGGAACCGTCCCAGCCATTCGATCCCGAGGCGGAGAAGAAGGAGCAAGAGTTGGCGATGCGGGTCGCCAACGTCCTGTGCGACCTCGACAAGAAGCACTCCGGCGGCTGGTACTCCGACTGGTCGAGGATCGAAGCCAGCGCGCCCTACGAATTGAAGGGCGGAGGCAATCCCGGGGCCGCGGCACGAAAGGCGCTCTATGACGTCAGCGAGTTCAACGCGGATACCCGGAAAGCGATATGCGGTGATCTGAAGGGATATGCAGAAAAGGTAAAAGATGAAGTCATCGAAATGAAAGGCAACATCTCGATAGAGTGTCATATCGACGTCAGTCGCTCCGTCGATGCGGATGGCAAGTTGGGCGAGCACTTCAATTGTGCAACAGAGGAAGGATTGAAAAAGTTCTTCGACACGAAGCTGCAAGCATACGTAAAGATCACCGAGTACGATGAAAAAGATGGATATGGCGGACCCAAGAAGTAGCTCTCTGACCTGAGCCGGGTAGTCGGGCGAAATCCCGCGCTCGAGACGGGGTCCGGGATCATCCGCCCGCTACGCGCACCGGCGGCTGCACGGCCAAGTGGCCAGCATCTGGCGCCGCCGGTCTCGGTCCCTCGGCTCGGTCAGTTCTTCTCGGTGGTACGAGGGACATTCCGCTCTCGCGCGCGCAGTACATCGCCTCGCGCACGGCGCAGCATCCGCATAGGGCGCTCCGCTTCAGTAGTCGAGGCGTGATCGAGAAGTCGTCGCATATTCCGCTCCGGCCGGTCCAGTGCCCTGAGCCAGAAGACTTCGTTGAGGATCTGGGGGACAACGGGGATCAGGATGCTGAAGATGAGCGCGCTGGAACCGATGAACAGCGCGGGCAGGTGGGGGCTGACGGCGGTCAGCGCGGCGACGGACGCGCAGGCGGAGATTCTCGAGTTCGCCATGGTGATCACTGCCTCGGCGCTCGAAAGTCGTTGTCGTTCATGGTCGGCCTCCTCGGGCTCGTGGTCGTGAAGGCTTGGGGGTCGAGGGGGAGAACCCGCGGGAACCCGAGAAGCTGCGGGCGTGGCTGTGCGGGATCGTGCGAAATCGCTGCCGCGAGGACCGTCGACGGCGAGCGAACACCGGCGCGCTGCCGTTGAAACCGCTGGTCGCCGACGACGACGAGGCGGACCGGCTGCGCCGCACAGCCGAGGTCAACCGCATGCTCGACATCGTCGCCACGACCTTCACGCACCATCAGCGCCGGATCTACCAGTTCAACATCCGCCGCGAACTACACGGAAAGGCGTTGGCCACCGCGCTGTCCGTCAGTACGAAGAATGCCTATAAGTTCGCTTACGAGAACAAGATTCGGGTGGACGAGGGATTCGGCGCGCTGATCCTCGCCAAACACGGTCGGCCGCAATGCATTCAACTCGCCGGAATTCTCGACCGCTCCGGCTGGGACGGCAAAAGCGACGAGCAGTTCACCCGTATTCTGCGGCAGCGCATCCTTCGGCATCTCGGCACCTGCCGGAAATGCGACAACTGCGGCACCTGCGATAAGCAGCGGGCTCGGCTCGTCGTGCATTACAGCCCGGCACTCATCCCGATCCTCATCGCCCCGGAGCTGAACGAGTTGCTACCGGAGACTATTCGCCGAGTCCTCGATGAAGAAGAGGAGCGCGATCGAACCGGGAAACGCGACGGTGGAGTTGCTGCCGGCGTCGTCCTGGCCGGCGCCGCGGTGAAGAGCACCGATGACCCACCGCCGAAGCCGAGCAAAGTTGTCGACTGGATACTCGACGGACTCAAGGGAATCTTCGTGCTGATCCTCGTCGCCACGATCGGCCCCAAGCTGTTCCCGGACGTCTTCGACAAGCTGAACTGGTCCTCTTCGCACAGCACGGTGACCTTGTCGATCTTCGTACCCGGCGGCTACACCGTCCGCGCGAACCCACCCGGAGTCACATGCAGTCCGGTCTCCGCAACGAACTGCACCCTGAACTACCGACCGGGCACCCGAGTAACCCTCACCGCGCAACGAGGAGAATTCGTTACCTACCAAGGGGCGCTGTCCTGGACCGGCTGCACCGGCTCCGGCGACACCTGCACCCTCATCCCTACCGCCCGCGCCCGGGTCTGCCTCGTCGAGCCCGGATACCAAGGGATGCCATGGGATTGGTGCCGTGGCTGAAACCCTCGAACTGCCGAGGCCAGTCGAACGGCGTGCGACGCCGGCACCGCAAACCGGGTGTCGCCGAAGCATGGAGCTGCGGGCAGCACGCCGGTCCGCGGGATCACTCAGGGCAGGACGACGCAGGCCGGGCCGAGGTTGATGCCGGTTCCGATGTTCATCGCGGTGCGGGGGCTGTAGACGTCGTAGTCTTCGTCGGCCCGGAGCTCGAGAACCACGATCTTGTGCGGGCCCTTGCGGTCGGGGGTCCAGGTGGAGCGGGCCGCCCCGGACGCATCCGCCACCAGTTCGTACGGCTGGAATTGCTTGTAGTCCGCGGTATTCGGGTCGTCGCCGATCTGGTCGAGCACGACCACCTTCTTGCCCGGGTCCGTGTTCACGACGATCGGGTAGGAGCAGCCGGTGCCGCGGGCATCGGCCGAGCTGCCGAAGCTCTGTCCCTTGTCGACGTGGACGCTCGTGACGGTTGCCCCCGCCTGCGGCGCGGCGAACGCGACTGCCGCGGCCAGCGCACTGAGTGCCGCCACGGTGGTGGCCGCCGCCCTGTTGGATTTACGCACGTTGAATTACTCTCTCTAGCAATGGATTCCCCCGTTTGGAGTCGCTCCGAACTATACAGGTGACCGACTGTTCGGCGACCCCTCATTTCCCCCAGCGCGACAGGCCTGGCGAAGATAAGCATCGGGTGCGGTAGCGATCCTTGCGGCGGCAACCCTGTTTCGCCCGTCGTGCCAGGCCTGAAATCCGCCGACGAGCATCGCGACTACGCCGATCGGCAGGTAATACGCGAAGGCGGCGAACACAGTGTCGGCCGCAGCCGACGCCGTGAGCGCACCGATCATCAGAACGCCTGCGACCACCCACGACAGGCCGTGAGTGACGCGCAGCGCGGGCAGCGCACACAGCAATACCGGCACCGCAAGCAGAAGTACGAGCCCAACTCCGTGGCGAGCGAATATCGAGCTGCCGCATACGGTGTCCATCCGCACGACCTCACACGAGGAGATCTGGTACAGCGGTTCCGAAGCGACGAATACCCCCTAATTTTCGGTGCTGGGCAAGTGGGGTGACGGTGTGCACAATGTGGTCCGTGAGCGCACCTTACGTCGACCCCGCAACGGCTACTTCGGGTCGCACCCGGCGATCGCGTCCGGCGGATGTATGGGTGCCGGAGGAGGCGGGGGAGAATCGGCTCGCCTTGGCTGCGATGGTCGATGGTCTGCTGGTGTTCTTCGTCGCGTTCGCGTTGGCGGTGCGGGTTTTCCACGCTGAGGCCGGGATCGCCGAGTTCGCGCCGGTGTTCCTGCCCTGCCTGTTCGGAGTGTCGTTCGTCAATCATGTGTTCGGCACGTTGATCTTCCGGGGCAGTGTGGCCAAGCTGCTGTTCGGCATGCGGGTGCTGCGCTGGAAGGACGGTCGCCGCCCGCGGGTGTGGCAGACGGTGGGCCGTTGGTTGTTCGGCTATGTGGTGATCGTGTTCCAGTTCTTGCTGGAGGGTGCGAGCGTCGGACAGGCGTGCGGCCTGCGCACCGTGCGCAGGCGCGCACTCCGGCCGTTCTAGCCCAGGGTCTCTAGCCCAGGGTCGCGGTGCCGAACCGCCCCGCGCCGGGCACGCTGTCGCCGAGGCCGTCCACCAGATCCGTGGCGATCTTCGCGGTGTCCCCGTGGTTGAAGGCTCCGGCGCTCGGGCGCACCGGCACGTCGGCCCGGTGACTCTGCGAGTCGCAGGTCGGCTCGACGAACCCGGCTCCGAGCCCACCCGAGGTCTTGTCCTCGATCACCGCCGTCAACCGCCGGGCATCGCTCGACGGATCGCAACTGTAGGTGACCGAAACGGTCGCGCTACCGCCGCCGACAGCCGTGGCACCGTTGATGGTGGTCGATGTCGCCGCGCTGGCAACACCGGTGAAGAGCAGGGTGGACGTAGCGGCCACCGCCGTGCACAGGACAGCGCGATTGACGAGCTTGATGCCCATTTCTTTCTCCTGAACCGGATTCCCCCATGGAATCCCCCGCCCCCGATGATCATCCCGGCGAATGAACACCGCCTATCTGCAACCGCACCACCTGTCGAACACTCTGCGCCACAGACAGTTCCACGCTTGTGCGCTGCCGGTGGTATCCGCACCGCGCGCCGGTGAGCGACCTCCGGGCGCGGCACCTGGAGTAAACGTCTCGCCCACTGCGTTGTAGTGCTTGTTGATACTTCGATGACAACGGGGTGGATGGTGGTCCATCGCGGGACGGGATCCGATGAGCCTGCGTCAGTACGAGTACGCCTTGGCGGTGGCCGAGGAGGGGTCGGTGACGGCGGCGGCGGAGCGGTTGCATGTGGCGCAGCCGTCGTTGTCGCAACAGATTCGCAGTCTGGAGCGGGAACTCGGGGTGCAGTTGTTCGCGCGCACGCCGAGTGGCCTGGTGCCGACGGTGGTCGGGCGGGCGTTTCTGCGTGAGGCGGAGGTCGCGGTGAGTGCGTCGCGGCGGGCGCGGGCGACGGCGCGGGCCGGGGCGGATGAGCTGGTGGGGGAGGTGGTGATCGCGGTGCAGATGGGGTTGGGCACGCGGCAACTGCCGGGGGCGCTTGGGGCGCTGCGCCGTCGCTATCCGCGTTTGGAGGTCACCGTTTTCGAGGAGGCGAGTTCGGCCGAACTGGACCGGTTGTGCCGGCAGGGCCTGTTGGACCTCGCGTTCATGGCGGCGTGCGACCGCACCCCGGCCAGCGCGCACCGGCTCGGCGAGGAGGAGTTCGTGGTGATGCTGAGCGCCGGGCATCGCCTGCTCGCCGCGGACCGGGTCGAGCTGCGCGAACTGGACGGGGAACCGTGGGTGCGGTTCGACCGGGACAGCGCGCTCGACGCCGTGCTGGTGGACGTGCTGCGGCGGAACGAGCTGACCCCGGCCACGGTCGCCCGGGTGTCCCAAACCTCGACGGCCGCCCGCTGGGCCGCGCACGGGCTCGGGGTCACGCTCATTCCGGCCTCCGCGGTGCCGCCCGGTCATGAACACCTCGCGCGCCCGGTGTTCCCGGTCGTATCCCAGCCTGTGATCGCCGTCCTCCGGGACAACGCCGGCCCGGCGGAGCGGGCCCTGCTCGAACTCCTGCGCCAGGAGACCTGGCCAGAGCCCTCCGCCCTGGCCCAGGTGTCCTGACGCTCAGAGCTGGGTCGCGCCGCCGTCCACCACCAGCTCGGCACCGGTGGTGTAGGTGGCGTCGAAGGCGAGAAATGCTGCCGCCGTGGCGATCTCGGCTGGAGTGCCGAAGCGCCGCATGGGATTCTCGGCGACCCGTTCGGCCTTGAACTGCGCGGCTTCCGCCGCGGTCATGGTGTTCTCCAGCGTCCCCGTGTCGACCGGGCCGGGGCTGACCGCGTTGACCCGGACTCCCTGCGCGAGCAGCTCGCGGGCGAGGCTGCGGGTCATCGAGCGCAGCGCCGCCTTGCCCGCCGAATAGACGCCGGCCTCGGCCATGCCCATGACGTTCGCGACCGAGGTGGTCAGGACGACGCCGGCGCCCGCGTTCAGCAGCGGCGCGAGTTTCTGCACGGTGAAGAACGCGCCCTTGACGTTGATCGCGAACAGCTCGTCGTATTCGGTCTCGACCGTCGCGGCGAAGGGCATGGTGCGGGTGATCCCCGCGTTGACGAAAAGCCCGTCGAGCGTGCCGAATTCGTCCTCGACCCGGTCGGCCAGCGCATCCAGATCCGGCAGCGCGGCGACATCGCTTCGCACGGCGACCGTGTTCTCGCCGAGCTGCTCACACGCTGCGTCGAGCGTGGATTGCGAACGGCCGGTGATCATTACCCGCGCTCCGCCGTCCGCCAGCAGTTGCGCTATCCCGAATCCGATGCCGCTGCTGCCGCCCGTGATCACTACATTCTTGCCGCTGTACGCACCCATGCCGGGAATTCCCTTTCTCGCAAACCTGAAATCGCTGGAAAACTCTCAGCCCCTGGGGAATTCGCCACCGTCGACGAACAGATTGCTCCCGGTCAGCCAGCTCGCCCGGTCGGAGACGAGGAACAGCACCGCGTCGGCGATGTCGTCGGGCCTGCCGTCGCGTCCCAGTGGTGCGGTGCTGTCGGTGGCCGGGCCCGGCGCCTCGCTCAGGCGTGCCCACAGCTCCCGCGTTTCTTCGCCGCCGGGGGTGGCGGTCTTGCCCGGAGACACTGTGTTCACTCGGATTCCGGACGGCGCCAGCTCCAGCGCCAGCCCTCGGCTGTAGGCCTCCAGCGCCGCCTTCGCCGCCACGTAGTGCAGGAACGGCGGCGCCACGGTCGGCACCGCTGCCGAGGAGATGTGCACGATCGTTCCCGAACCCTGTTCCCGCATCCCCGGCGCCAGCAGCGAGTCCAGCCGAACGGAGGCAAGGAAATTCAGGTCCAGCGCGTCCTGCCACTCGTCGTCCGGAATCGCCAGCGCGCCGTCGTGTGGTCGCCCCCCGCCGACGTTGTGCACCAGGATGTCCACGCCGCCGAGCACCTCCTGCGCGGCCGCGGCCAGCGCTTCCGCTCCACCTTTCGTGCGCACATCGGCGGCCACGAAGGTGGCGCCCTCCGGCACCGTGCTCGTCGCCGATCGCGCGGTCGTCAAAACCTCGGCGCCCGCATTCAAGAACTGCCGCACAATGGCCGCACCGATTCCGCGCGAACCGCCGGTGACCAGCGCCCGCTTTCCTTTGAGTTCTTGTGTTCCCGCACCGCTGCCAAACGTGGTCATACCACGGTCCTTTCGATTGCGTATTCATCGATTCGACGGAAAAGAATTGACTTCGTCGAACTGTTTTCACGCTACGTCCGGAAAAGAACCGGAAGCAAAGACGAAAAATCAGTAGCCGCCATAGGAGATGCCTATTCCGTCAGGTCCATGCCGATCGCCGCCCCCGCGGACACGCGCGCGACCCCTCGGGGTGAGAGCACATCCACCCCCGCCGCGCAACCCGCCGAACTGGGGAATTCCCCAGTTGATCGGCCAGGCAGCGAAACTCGCTCGCAGCCGACATCCGTTGAGGTTCAGGTGTTTTCGGCGCCGAGGGACTGCTGAGCATTTGCTCGCCCCCGGTCTCGGCAACAAAAACTGGTGCAACAGTGCACTATTCGCGAGGCACTGTCCGATTTATGTGTACATCTTGCTCAGTAAACGTGAGTGGGGGTTGACGCTGAATGCTCGCGCGCCGTACCTTTCGCCCATTCTTACCAAGTGATCTAGGGGGACTAGTGGCCCTGCGCGCGGACGAGCTTCCACCGGATGCCGTGGCCACCGTCGAGGTGGCCGGCTCCGGGCCCCTCGGCCGTTCTCCCGGTCAACTCGCCTGGCTCCGGTTCAAAAGGGACAAAACCGGCGTAACGGCCGCCATTGTCGTTGTGCTCTTCTTCGCCGTCGGCCTCGGCGCACCGCTGATCTCCTGGCTCTACGGCAAAGATCCTTACACTCCGTACGCCACCACCGCCAACGGATTACTCACCGACACCGGCTTCCCGATCAAACCCAACGGCGGCATCGACAGCCAATTCTGGTTCGGCATCGAGCCGCACACCGGCCGTGACGTACTCATCGTGCTGGCCTACGGAATTCGCACCTCGCTGCTGATCGCAGTGGCCGTGGTGCTGCTGACCACGATCATCGGCACGGTCCTCGGCGTCACCGCCGGATACGTCGGCGGCCGGACCGATTATCTCATCAGCCGAATCACCGACACCCTGCTGTCGGTTCCGTCCACCCTGTTCATCCTCGCCTTCATGCCGGTCGCCTGGGCCGGCTATCAGGCGACGGGACAGGAGGTTCCGCCCTGGGTGCGGGCGGCCAGCCTGATCGGACTGCTGACCTTCTTCGGCTGGACCCGCAACGCCCGGCTGCTGCGCGGGCAGGTGTTCTCGCTGCGCGAGCTCGAGTTCGTCGAGGCGGCCAAGGTGACCGGGGCGAGTCCCCGGCGGATCATCTTCCGGGAACTGCTGCCGAATCTGTGGACTCCGATCCTGGTGCTGGCGACGCTGGACCTGCCCGCGTACGTCACGGCGGAGGCGGCGCTGTCCTTCCTCGGCGTCGGCATCAAGGAGCCGACGCCCGACTGGGGCGTGATGGTGCAGAACGGCTCGGGCCTGATCTCCTCCGACATCACCTATCTGGTCTTTCCCGGCATCGGGATGGTCCTTTTCGTGCTCGCGTTCAACTTGCTCGGGGACTCGGTGCGCGACGCCCTTGACCCGAAGGGAAGCCGATAACCGTTGGGTCGCCGGGCTTTTCGGCGGTAAGAGGAGGCAGGAACTGGAATGAGAAGATCGCAACTCGCGCAGGCCGCGGCGGTGGCCGCGGCGCTGGCCCTGGTGACGGCGGGCTGTTCGGCCGGCGGCACCAATGCCGGCGGTGGAGACCAGCCGAAGGCCAGCCAGAGCAAGCTAACCCTCGACGCGGAGGGCAAACATTCCAGCGGCCCGGCCGCCGAGATCCCCGGCGCCCAGCCGGGCGGCTCGCTGAACCTGCTGTGGCGCACCGACTTCCCGCACTACGACCCGGCCAAGGTCTACACCGCCCCGGACGACGAGGCGTTCCGGCTGATCAACCGCAGGCTCACCGTGTTCGATCAGCACGACGACGGCACGATGGCGCTGGTCGGTGACCTGGCCACCAATACCGGCGAGGCCTCCGACGGCGGAAAGACGTGGAAGTACACCCTGAAAGACGGGGTGAAGTACGCCGACGGTACGCCGATCCGGTCGCAGGACATCAAGTACGGCGTCGAGCGCAGTTTCGACACGAAGTTCGCCACCGGGCCCAAGTGGGTCCAGCTCTGGCTGGCGGGCAAGGACGATTTCAACTCCGTCTATCCCGGTCCGTTCACCGGCGGCAAGGAACTCGGACCGGACAAGATCGAGACGCCGGACGACAAGACCATCATCTTCCATCTGGCCGAGCCGGAGTCGGACTTCCCGATGGCGGCCTCGATGGGCCAGACCGTGCCGGTGCGCAAGGACCGCGACGCGAAGCCGGATGACCTGGACGTCAACGGATTAGGCGAGATGGCCACGGGGCCGTACAAGATCGGCGCACACGATGTGGACAAGTCGCTGACCCTGGTGAAGAACCCGACCTGGGATCCGAAGACCGACCCGGTCCGCCACCAGTACCTGGACCAGATCCACTTCCAGTTCGGCGTGATGGCCAAGCAGCAGACCGACCAGCTCAAGGCCGACACCGATCCGAATGCCGCCTCGTACTACAGCGGGGTGGACAGCGACCAGGTCCAGGCCATCATGCAGGATCCGAACCTGAAGAAGCGCGTCCTGGACAACGAGACCAACGGTGTGCAGGTCTTCGCGATCAACACCGCCCGGGTCACCGACGTGCAGGTGCGTAAGGCCATCGCGACCGCCTTCCCGAAGCAGGACGTCGTCACCACGCAGGGCGGCCCGTTCTTCGGCAACATCGCCGACACGCTGAGCCCGCGCTCCTCGGTGGGCTTCTCGGAGCAGCCCAACCCGTACGGCGTCGGCGACAACGGCGACCCGCAGAAGGCGAAGCAGATCCTCACCGACGCAGGCAAACTCGGCTATGAGGTCAACGTGGCCTGGGACTCCACCCCGACCGCCGACCGGTGGGGCGTCCCGATCAAGCGCGCGTTCGAGGCGGCCGGCTTCAAGGTCAATCTGAATCCGGTGCCGACCAAGGGTTTCTATGACGCTGTCGGGCGCCTGGACAACCCGTTCGACCTGATCTGGAACCAGTGGAGCCCGGACTGGCCGACCAACCGGACCGTCTACAGCGCGGTGTACTACGGCGGCGCGGTCCGCGACGAGGGCAACAACTACGCCCAGCTCAAGGAGAAGCGCGTGGACGACGAGATCAACCGCATCCAGGCAATCCAGGACATCGCCGCCCAGGGCGCCGGGTACATGCCGCTGGATCAGCTGATCCAAAAGGAGTACGCCGCCGCGATTCCGTTGGTGTACACGCGCAAACAGGTCATGTACGGCTCGAAGGTAGGCGGGGCGCGGATGGACATGCTCAGCGCCACCATCGACCTGTTCAACACCTACATCGAGAAGTAGCGCAGGCCGGTCGAGCCGGGCGACGACAGCCCGTCACCCGGTTCGGCCGCCACCTCCTTCAGAGAGCGATCTCCGCATGCTGGCCTTCCTCACCCGCCGGATCCTCGGCGGCCTGCTGATCCTGCTGATCATCAGCGCGATCACCTTCATGCTGTTCTACGTGGCCCCCGGCAACAATGTCGCCCGACTGGCTTGCGGAAAGAGCTGTTCACCGGAGCTGATCGCCGCTGTCGCTCACCAGCTGGGCGTCGACCAGCCGGTCTGGAAGCAGTTCCTCGACTACCTCGGCGGGATCTTCACCGGCCGCACCATCGCCGACACCTATTGTTCCGCACCGTGTCTGGGCTACTCGTTCCACAACCACCGGCCGGTGCTCGACACCATCCTGGACCGGATACCGGTCACGTTCTCGCTGACCATCGGCGCCGTGGTGTTGTTCCTGCTGGTCGGCATCGGTCTCGGCCTGCTGGCCGCGTTGCGCAAGGGAAAGGTCGCGGACAAGGCGGCCATGGGTTTCGCGGTGCTCGGCGGCGCGCAGCAGATCTTCGTGCTCGGCCCGTTCCTGTTGTTCCTGTTCGTGTATTCGACGCACTTGATGAAGGTGCCCAGCTACACCTCGTTCTTCAGCAATCCGGTGAAGTGGGGGACCGGTTTGCTGCTGCCGTGGGTCTGCCTGGCCATCATCACCGCCGCGGCCTACGCGCGATTCACCCGCTCCTCGATGGTGGAGGTGCTCAACGAGGACTACATCCGCACCGTGCGCGCCAAAGGCATGGGCAACGCGAACATCTATCTGAAGCACGCGTTCCGCGGCACCATGAGCCCGATCGCCACGCTGCTCGGCCTGGACATCGCCGTGCTGCTCGGCGGGGCGCTGGTCACCGAGACCGTGTTCAACCTGCCGGGTATCGGCCAGTTGGCGGTCAATTCGGTTCAGGACTCCGACCTGCCGGTGATGATGGCGGTGGTGCTGCTGGCCGCGACCGCCGTGGTGGTGGCCAACATCGTGGTGGACGTCGTGTACGCGTTCATCGACCCGAGGGTGCGGCTCACATGACCCCGCCCGATGCGAACCTGGAGCCTGACATGTCCAGCCAAGACCCCATCCTCTCGGTGCGAGATCTGCTGGTGCACTTCCGCACCGAGGACGGAACGGTCAAGGCGGTCGACGGCCTGTCGTTCGATCTGGCCCGGGGCAAGACGCTCGGCATCGTCGGCGAATCCGGCTCGGGCAAGAGCGTGTCGAGCATGGCCATCCTCGGCCTGCACAACCGCGGGCAGGCGCGGATCGGCGGCCAGATCCGGTTCGAGGGAACGGATTTGGCCGGCGCGGACGAACGCACCATGCGGCAGTTCCGGGGCAAGCGGATCTCGATGATCTTCCAGGATCCGCTGACCGCGCTGTCGCCGTACTACACGGTCGGCGACCAGATCATGGAGACCTATCGCAAGCACACGGGCGCGAACCGCAAGCAGGCGCGGGCGCGAGCCGTCGAGATGCTGACCAAGGTCGGCATCCCGCAGCCGCAGCGGCGGGTGGACGAGTATCCGCACCAGTTCTCCGGCGGTATGCGGCAGCGGGTGATGATCGCGATCGCGCTCTGCTGCGATCCGGACCTGCTGATCGCGGACGAGCCGACGACCGCGCTCGACGTCACCGTGCAGGCGCAGATCCTGGACCTGTTGCGCGAGTTGCAGTCCGAGTTCGACACCGCGATCATCCTGATCACCCACGACATGGGCGTGGTCGCGCAGATGGCCGACGACGTGCTGGTGATGTACGCGGGCCGGTGTGTGGAGCGCGGCACGGTGCGCGAGGTGCTCAAACGTCCACGCCATCCGTACAGCTGGGGCCTGCTGTCCTCGATCCCGCACCTGGGCGGTGACGTGGACACGCCGCTGACCCCGGTGCGCGGTGCGCCGCCGAGCCTGATCGACGTGCCGTCCGGCTGCCCGTTCCATCCGCGATGCGACCACGTGGACCGGGTACCGGACGCGCGCTGCACCACCGAGCGACCGGAACTCGGTTCGGCCGCGGGACGTGGGGCGGCCTGCCATCTGAGCACCGAAGCGGCCGATCGCCTCTTCGCCGACGCGGTCCTGCCGACGCTCGGCACCGGGAAGGCATCATGACCGAACAGACTCTGCACCTGCCGAAGTCGTCTCCCGCCGCGCGCGGACCGTTGCTGACCGCGACCGGATTACAGATGCACTTCCCCGTCCGCTCCGGGTTCCTGATCAAACGGAAAACCGAGGTCGTCCGCGCGGTGGACGGCATCGACCTGACCGTGTCCGCGGGCGAAACCTTCGGTCTGGTCGGCGAATCCGGTTGCGGCAAGTCGACCACCGGGCGGATGCTGGCCCGGCTGCTGGAGCCGACGGCGGGCACCATCACCTACAACGGTCAGGACATCACCCACCGGAGCCGTCGGGAGCTGGCGCCCATCCGCCCGGAGCTCCAGATGATCTTCCAGGATCCGTACTCCTCGCTGAATCCGCGGCAGACCGTCGGCCGGATCATCGCCGCGCCGATGGAGATCAACGGCATCGACCCGCCCGGCGGCCGGCGCAACCGGGTGCGCGAACTGCTGGCGACGGTCGGCCTGAATCCTGAGCACTTCAATCGTTTTCCGCACGAGTTCTCCGGCGGGCAGCGCCAGCGCATCGGCATCGCCCGCGCACTGGCCCTGGACCCCAAGCTGATCGTGGCCGACGAACCGGTATCCGCCCTGGACGTGTCCATCCAGGCGCAGGTGATCAACCTGCTACAACGTCTCCAGCGCGAGCTGGGCATCGCCTTCGTGTTCATCGCGCACGACCTGGCCGTGGTGCGGCACTTCAGTGCGCGAATCGCGGTCATGTACCTGGGCAAGATCGTCGAAATCGCCGATCGCGCCGACCTTTACGGCCGTCCGCACCATCCGTACACCCAGGCGCTGTTGTCCTCGGTGCCCGAGGCCGATCCGGACAGCGCCACCCAGCGCGAGCGGATTCGGCTCACCGGCGACGTCCCGTCACCCATCGACCCCCCGTCCGGCTGCCGCTTCCGCACCCGCTGCTGGAAGGCCCAAGGCATCTGCGCCGAGCAAGAACCGCCCCTGATCCAACTTGGCGAGTCCGCGGCGGGCCACCTGGCCGCCTGTCACTTCCCGGAGCCGCGGCACGTGGTCGCCTGAACGAGAAAGCCTGATCAGCAGGCGATTTCGGCGAGGCGGCGGGCCGGGGTGGCGGCATGCACCGCCGCCGCGATGGCGACCAGCGGCGGAATCCAGCGGGCCTCGGCGGGGGAGATGGCCCACTCGGCGCAGCCGCGGGTCAGCCGGGTCGGCGGGAGCGCGATGCTCGAGCCGTCGGTGTGCACGGTCACGCCCGCGTCGCGCAGAGCCGCGATGGCCAGCGCGGCCTTGGCGACGCCGACCACCAGGTGGATCTCGCGGCGCTCGGCGCCGGGGACCTCGATGACCGGGCCGGAAAGCTTGTTGGCGCGCAGGAAGCGGCGGACTTCGGCGGCGAGCGGGCCGGTGAGTTCGACGGCGGCCACTTGCTCGTCGGTGATCAGGCACGCTCCGTTGTCCGTTTCGGCGACGGTCCAGCCGCGGCTGCGGTAGTCCTCCACTGCGTCAGCTGCGGTAGAGGTGCTGGAACTCTGGAACGTCGCGGGCACTGTCTTCTCCATTTCACCAGGTAGATCGAGATCTCACTTCGGTTGCGCAGGAGCCCCGCCAACTGCACCCGTGCATCACATCCTGCGCGGCTAGCAGTTTCCCTACAGAATGCTTGTCATCGCCAACCGCCCTAGCGATTCTGCGCGGGTGCCCCCTCGGCGGGCATCGGCCCGCGGTCTTGTCCCGTGTCATCCTTTGGGTGGACCCAACCCCGAGACCCGGCGAGCGGCATGACCTGGTCGATGAGCCGAACTGATGGCCGATCAACCCCTCTGTGCTCGGCCTCAGTCGGGTCCGACTGCTCGTCGTATGCCGACGAGCCTGACAGTCGCGATCGCTATCGGGTATCGGCCAGATGACTGTCATTCGAACGACCGACAGTTCTTTCGCCGATTCCCGGCGGGCAGGCTAGATTTCATCGACCCCCGGATACGAACACGCGAGTTGTCCGCACTGGCCCCGCTCCACGGTGCCGATCTTGCACAATCGGAGGCATGCCCAAGCCGTGCCTGCTGCTCCAGCTGCGACCCGAGCGCCCCGCCGCGGACGACGAGTATCAGGCCGTCCTGCGCGCGGGCGAGCTCGCGGCCGGTGACGTGGTGCGGGTGCAGATGGACCAGGGACTGCCCGATCTGGTGCTCGATGACTTCTCGGCGGTGATCGTCGGCGGCGGGCCGAGCAATGTCGGCAATCCGGACGCCGAAAAATACGACTATCAGCAGCGATTCGAGCCCGGGTTGAAGAAGCTGCTGGTCGAGATCGTCGGCCGGGACTTTCCGTATCTGGGTGCCTGCTACGGATTGAGCATTCTCGCGGATGTGCTCGGCGGGACAGTCAGCGACGAGCGATTCGGTGAATCACCGAGCGCGCAGACCGTCGAATTGACCGAGCACGCGGGCGACGATCCGCTGTGCCGGGGCCTTCCGCGGACCTTCCGGGCCTTCGTCGGGCACAAGGAGGCGTGCCAGGAGGTTCCGCCGAACGCGGTGCTGCTCGGCACCTCCGCCGACTGCCCGGTGCAGATGATTCGCGTCGGCAGCCACATCTACGCCACCCAGTTCCACCCGGAACTGGACGGCGACGGTCTCGCGCTGCGCATCGAAATCTACCGGCACGCAGGGTATTTCGACCCGGATGAGGCTGACTACCTCACCGCACTCGGTCACCGGGAATCGATCACCACGCCCAAGGAGATCCTGCGCCGATTCGTCGCCAGGTACCACGGCGGCACCGACTAGGGTCAGCCCGCGGTGATTCCGGGACATTCCCGGCACTCTCAGGTGCCGGGGCTATCGTGGGGTGTATGGGCGTCATGGGCGAACTGTTTCCGGGTAAGAAGCTGGCCGACGAGGGCAGCGAGGACAGCGACGGGCAGGAACACAGTCCCCGGCTCGCGCTCGACCTGGATGCCGGGGTGGTCCGGATCGCCGCGCCCGCGCCTGCGGACGAACCGACGCAGAAGTAAGCCACCCGCCCAGTCGGGTTACTGCGGCCGGCATTGATGGCCGGCGTCGACCATATCGTTCGTGCAGCTGATCATCGCGTCCAGTTCGTCGCGGGTGCGGATCAGGTCGCGGATCCGCTGGTCGATGCGATCACGTTCGGCGGCAAACCTTTCCGCGAGTTCCGGGGTCACCGAGCCGGTGGACATGCACGGCAGGATGTCGAGGATCGTCTTGCTGGACAGCCCGGCCGAATACATGCGCTGGATCATCCCGACGCGGACGATCGCGTGGTCGGGGTAGTGGCGTTGACCGCTGGCGCTGCGGGTGGAGCCGAGCAGGTGATGCTCCTCGTAGTAGCGCAGCGCGCGCACGCTGACTCCGGTCTTGGCCGCCAACTCGCCGATTCGCATGGGTTCTCCTGGTGATCCGGGCCACTGACCACTACCTCTGACGTCAGTGTCAGAATCACCGTAGCGGCGCCTGATCCCGGTATCCACCTGGCCTTGTCAGCGCTGGAACCGGCAGGCCCCCGCGTACGGCATCGACGACATCGGGGACTCCACGACTCCGGTGCCGTAGGTCGAGGCGTGGATGACCTTGCCGTTGCCGGCGTAGAGCGCGGAGTGCCCGCCGCCGTAGAACGACACCACATCGCCGGGGCGCAGATCGTCCCGCGCCACCGGGGTTCCGGTGGCGAGCTGGTCGTAGCTGGTGCGCGGCAGCGAGACTCCGGCCTGCTGGTAGGACCACTGGACCAGGCCCGAGCAGTCGAACGCGTCGGGGCCCGCGGAGTTGGCGCTGTAGTCCGAGCCGATCTTGGCGCGGGCCGCTTCGACGGCGACCTCGCCGGTCGTCTTCATCGGCGCGACCTGGGGCTGAACGGAATTCGGCGCGGTGATGCCGGGAAGTCCGGCGAGGCCGGAGTATTCGATACCCGGGATGTCGGGAAGGGTGAATTGGATTCCCAAGGCGGAGAACTCGGTCTTCGAGGGAGCGGCGGGCGGCGCGCTCTCCTGCGCGGGACCCGCGGCCTGGAGGCCGGGAGTGCCAGGGGGGAAAGAGATTTCGTTCGGAACTTCGACAGCTCCGACGCCTGGGATGGTCACCGTCTGCGCCGAGGCTTCCGCGGCGGAGAACAGGAGTGCGCCGGATAGTGCTGCGCCTGCGGCCAGTGTCCACCAGAACACCCGGCGCAGCGAGTGGGTACTTCGGACGTCGTCGTCGCTCTTCGATGCCATGATCAAGTCCTCCGATGGTCATTTCGAAGGCCTTGGCTCGGCCATGCGGCGCCATACCTGTAGGCGCACCGGACTTCACCAAAGTCTCCGAATAAGATTCGAGAACATCACGGTGATCTGTCAGTCCAAGCGGATCCGATTTCCCATCTTTCGACACCTGCGGGTTCGAACAAATTTCCGACACACGGTAAAGCAATAACGAAATGGTAACTAATGCTTATTGGATATTGAAAAGTGCTGTCTACCTGGGGTAACGCAAGAGTTGATCCATGGTCAATTTCCGTGTCGGTGAGCCGTACGGTGAGCTAATTACTGTTCGTCGGCGAGCTATCCGGTTTTCGATCGGGTGTTTTCAACCGCCCAACGGACCGGTTGCGCCGGGTAGCTCGCCGTGTCTGCGTAACGCGTCGAGCACCACATTCACGGCCGGGCGCGGTGGTGTTCCGCGCCGGATCACCGCGGTGATAGTCCGGGTCACCGGGCGGGCGAGTTCTCTGGTCGCGACCTGATAGCGCGGGTCGATGGCGAGGCCGGGCAGCAGCGTGATCGACAGCCCGGCCTCGACATGCTGCAGCGCCATCAGATAGTTGCTGAACCGGCAGACGATCCGCGGCTCGAACCCCGATTCCCGGCAGAGCCGGGTGGCCAGGCTCGCCATATACGACTTCGGTGTGTCGAAGGCCCACGGCTCGTCGGCATACGCGGCCAGGTCGGCCGGTCCGCGCGCGGCCGGTCCGGGCGGCAGCACCAGCACGATCGGATCGGTGGCCAGCGGCACGATGTCGATGTCCGGGCCGAGCGGCTGGGCGACGAAATCCGTTGTGGTGATGATGATGTCGGCGTCGCCGGTGCGCAGCGCCCGCATGCTCTCGTGCGGTTCCAGCTCGTGCAGCGTGATGTCGAGGTGCGGATGACTCTGCGCGAGCCGGGTCACCGCGGGCACGCACAGCGAGTGGATGGCGCTTTGGAACGCGCCGAGCCGGACCAGGCCGGCCGGTTCGCCGCCCAGGCTGCGCAGCTCCGCCTCGACGGTGGCCATGTGGTCGAGGATCGCCCTGGCCCGGCGGGCCAGGATCAGCCCGGCGGGGGTGAGCCGGACCCGGCGGCCGGTGCGTTCCAGCAGCTGTGTGCGGGTTTCCGCCTCCAGCACGGCCAGTTGCTGGGACACGCTGGACGCGCTGAGGTCGGCCGCCTGCGCGACCGCGCGGACGGTGCCGAGGGAGTCGAGTTGGCTGAGCAGCCGCAGCCGCCAGGGATTCAGCATGTCTCGATTCTTGTACGGTTGAGCCGAACAGCACAGCCGGAATTGTGAGATGGACGTGTCGCTCGCACCCGCCTTACGGTCGAGATATGGCTTCTCCCACCTTCACGCCGCAGTCCACCGACGACTTCTGGGCCGACACCGACCGGCACCTCGTGCGCTACGCGGGCGCGGGCAGCTTCACGCCCGAGATCATCGCGCGCGCCGCGGGCAGCTTCCTGTACACCGAAAGCGGCAGGGAGATCCTGGATTTCACCTCCGGTCAGATGAGCGCGATCCTCGGGCACTCGCACCCCGAGATCGTCGCGACGGTCCGGCGTCAGGTCGGCGAACTCGACCACCTGTTCAGCGGCATGCTCAGCCGTCCGGTCGTCGACCTCGCCCGCAGGCTGGCGGGCACCCTGCCCGCGCCGCTGGAAAAGGCGCTGCTGCTGACCACCGGCGCCGAGTCGAACGAGGCGGCGATCCGGATGGCCAAGCTGGTCACCGGCAAGCACGAGATCGTCTCGTTCGCCCGCTCCTGGCACGGCATGACCCAGGCCGCGGCGAGCGCGACGTACAGCGCGGGCCGTAAGGGGTACGGTCCGGCCGCGCCCGGTAACTTCGCGATCCCGGCGCCGCACACCTACCGTCCCGACTTCACCACGGCCGCAGGCGAACTCGACTGGCGCAAGCAGCTGGACTTCTCCTTCGACCTGATCGACGCGCAATCGGTGGGCAGCCTGGCCGCCTGCCTCGTCGAGCCGATCCTCAGCTCCGGCGGCGTCGTCGAACCGCCGGTCGGCTACTTCGCCGCGCTGCGGGAGAAGTGCCGTGAACGCGGCATGCTGCTGATCCTCGACGAGGCCCAGACCGGCCTGTGCCGCACCGGATCCTGGTACGCGTTCGAGCGCGACGGCATCGTGCCGGACATTCTCACCCTGTCCAAGACGCTCGGCGCCGGGCTGCCGCTCGCGGCCGTGCTCACCAGCGCGGAGATCGAGCAGGAGGCGCACGATCGCGGGTTCCTGTTCTTCACCACGCATGTCGCCGACCCGCTGGTCGCCGCGGTCGGCAACACCGTGCTCGACGTGCTCGTGCGCGATCGCCTCGATGCCCGCGCCGCCGAGCTCGGCGCGTTCCTGCGGGCCGGACTGGAACGAATCGCCGAGCGGCACAACGTCGTCGGGGACATCCGTGGTCGCGGACTGCTCGCCGGGTTGGAGCTGGTCGTCGACCGCGAGACCAAGCAGGGATCCGACGAGCTCGGCGCGGAGGTCACCCGCCGCTGCCTGGAGCTGGGCCTGCACATGAACATCGTGCAGCTGCCCGGCATGGGCGGCGTGTTCCGGATCGCCCCGCCGTTGACCGCGACCGAGGACGAATTGTCCCTCGGCCTGGCCATTCTCGACGAGGCGATCGGTGACGCCGCCGCGCGGATGTGACCCGGACCGAGACTCGGGTCAGGTCAGGTTGCCGTCGATGCAGAGGCTCACCGACCGCGTGGACGGTCCGGGACGGGTGTCGCCGGCGGCGAAGGCCCACTGGGAGATCGGCGCGGCCGCCTTCCAGTGCAGCTTGCCGTCGCGGGTCGCGACCACCTGGTAGATGTCCTCGTTGCCCTCGATGAGCTGGCTGCCCACGCAGTAGTCGTTGTACTCGGTGCCGGGTTGCCGCGCGCCCGCGCTGAACCGGCCGGTGGGATCGGCGTAAGCGCCGGGATTGGGGACGGCGGTCGACTTTCCGTCGGCGGGGCCGCGCGACCAGGACGCCGCGCCGCGGTCGATGCCGCAGCGGAAGGTCTGGCCGCCGGCGGCGACGGTCGCGCCCTGCGGGTAGCCGGTGCCCGCCCACAGGCAGTGCACTGCGGCACCGGCCGCGCTGGTCCGAGCCTGGGCCGCGGCGGTGCCCGCGCCGAAGGTGAGGCCGCCGGCCACGGTGGCGACCGCGAGCAGCGCGATCGAGGTGCGGCGCAGGGTGGAGGCCTTCGGGGTCGTTGCCGGGTTCATCGAGTTCTCTCTTCCGTCCTCGACCTGGCGGCGTGATTCGCCGCCGATCGGTAATGCGAAGTACTGCAAGGGGTTTCGAAACTGTTCGGCTAGCACCAGCTGGCGGTGGGCCGGCAGACGACCCAGCCGTCGCCGTCGGCGCGCGGCACCGCGGTCCAGGTGCTGGCGCCGCCGCTGCGGTTCTGGGCCGGCTCGGCCGGATTCTGCTGACTTCGATACTCGCGCAATGCGTTCCGGTGCTCGTTCTGTCGCAGCGGGTTGGCGTCGGTGTGGTTGTAACCGAACGGATCGATGTGGTGTGCGCCGGTCGTGTCGCCGGGATGGGCCGAACCGGCGCGGCCCGGTGTCCGATTCGAGCCGGTGCCCGGGTCGGCCACCGCGACGGCGGTGCTGAGCAGGGTTGCGGCGCCGAGGAATCCGGCGATCAGCGCGAGTGCGGTGGCGTGGGGATATCGGCGGAGGTGCCCGGTCGGTCGTAGGGGTGATCGCTTCATGGCGTCGTTGCCTCTCTGCTTATCTACTGAGGTGAACAGTAGATGAAGATTCTGAGAGGTTGCTTATGACCAGCAATTATCCAGCTGAGGTTCATTGAAGTGTGATCGAGTACGCATTCGAACAGTAGATTCGATAACCCTGCCCGGCGACTCCGGCGGTGCGGGTGAGCGCGATCACAGAAAGTTGCACTGCCTGAAATTTTGCAGTTTGTGTTAAATTTTTGCCATGTCATCTCCCACTCACGCGGAGCCCCCGATCGGCCTGCGTGAACAGAAGAAGCGCAAGACCCGGCTCGAGCTGTGCATGGCGGCTCGTCGGCTGGTGGTCGCGCACGGGCTCGACGCGACGACCGTCGAGGACATCGCGAAGGTCGTCGGCGTCTCGCCGCGCACGTTCTTCAACTACTACGACACGAAACTCGACGCGATCGTCGGGCCGATCGAGGAGATCGGAACTCCCGCTGCGCGCGAGGAATTCGTCGCCGGTGGGCCGACCGGGATGCTCATGTCCGACCTCACCTGGTTGTTCGCCTCCGCGCTGGAGCCGGAAGACGAAGTGCGCGAGGCGATTTCGCTGGTGATGCAGATCATCAAGGAGGAGCCGCGGGTATTCGCCGGGTTCATGGCCGCGGGCGCGCAGCAGGAGACCATCGTCGGCGAGCTGCTGTCCGCGCGGGCCGGCGAACCGGTCGCCCGCGAATTCGCCGCTCTCGCAGCGGGGGTCATGACCAGCATCACCACCAGGGCCGCGATGTCCGCGACCGCCGACACCAGCAGATCACTCACCGCGGCTGTGCAGGACCATTGCGCGATGGCCGCCCGGATGTTCGACCAGCCCGCCGAGCGAAACCAGGAGAAGCGATGACCACGACGGCTGACTCGCCGCCTACCCCAATTGTCTTGACCCAGAAGCGAATATGGCTCATCTTCTCCGCGCTCATCGCGGGTATGTTCCTGGCCAGCCTGGATCAGATGATCGTCGGCACCGCGATGCCGACCATCGTCGGCGAGCTCGGCGGCGTCTCGCACATGGCCTGGACCGCGACCTCGTACCTGCTGGCCACCACCATCGTGATGCCGATCTACGGCAAGTTCGGCGACATGTTCGGCAGGCGATGGCTTTTCCTGTTCGCGGTGACCGCGTTCACCGCCGCGTCGGTCGGCGCCGCCGCCTCGACCAGCTTCTGGGAGTTCATTGTCTTCCGCGGCCTGCAAGGCGTCGGCGGCGGTGGCCTGATGATTCTCGCGCAGGCGATCATCGCCGACGTGGTGCCCGCCAAGGACCGGGGTAAGTACATGGCGCCGATGGGCGCGGTCTTCGGCATCACCTCGGTCGCCGGACCGCTGCTCGGCGGCTTCTTCGCCGACACGCTCGGGTGGCGCTGGTGCTTCTGGATCAACGTGCCGATCGGCATCGCGGCGCTGTTCATCGCCTTCCGCTACCTGAGCGTGCCCAGCCACCGGCCCAAGACCAGGCCGGACTACCTCGGTGTGCTGCTGATGTCCTCGGCGACAACGCTGTTGATCCTGATCACCGACTGGGGCGGCAAGCAGTACGCGTGGGGTTCGACGACGATCATCGCGATGATCGCCGCGCTGGTGGTCGTGGTCGCCGCGTTCGTCATGGTGGAGGCCAGGGCCGAAGAGCCGATGCTGCCGCTGTGGTTGTTCCGCAACCGTACGTTCGTGCTGACCTCGGCGATCGGCCTGCTGGTCGGCCTGGTGATGTTCGCCGCGATCGGTTTCATCCCGACCTACCTGCAAATGGCCACCGGCGCGTCCGCCTCGATCTCCGGCCTGCTGCTGATCCCGATGATGGTCGGCATGATGATCACCCTGATCGGGTCGATGACCGCGATCACCAAGACCGGTCGCTACCGGATCTACCCGCCGATCGGCGCGCTGATCATGCTCGCCGCGATGCTGTGGCTGACCACGCTCGCCGCGAACACCCCGATGTGGGTCGTCTCGGCCATGCTGTTCGTGGTCGGCGCCGGCCTCGGCCTGATCATGCAGATCATCGTGCTGGTCGTGCAGAATGCCGTGTCGCCCAACCAGATCGGTACCGCGACCAGCGCCAACAACTACTTCCGGGAAATGGGTGGCGCGATCGGCGTCGCGATCTTCGGGTCGATCTTCACCAGCCGGCTGACCGAGGGGCTCACCGACGCGTTCATGTCGCACGGACCCGAGGTCATGGCGGCGAAGCTCGACCCGAGCGCGCTGGTGCCGTCGGTGGTCAAGCACCTGCCCGAGGGCCTGCACGACGCGATCGTCGGCGCGTACGTGAACGCCCTGGTCCCCGGCTTCTGGTACCTGATCCCCGGCGCGGTAGTCGTTTTCGTGCTTGCCCTGTTCATCCCGCAACTGAAGTTGTCGGATGAGGCGGGCATGGTCGCTCGCGGTGAAGCGGTGCTGGAGGAAACGGCATCGGATAAGCCCGAAGAGAAAACCGACCTCGCGGTTAAATAAGGGCGAAAAGACCGGAAAGACCGAAAATGCCTCTGGCCCCGAATAATTGGGGCATGAATAGCGTATCCGCAGCCCGTTAACGTATTCAGGTGCAGTTCATTCAACACTGCACCTGAATACGGGGGTATTCGATGACTGGCGAACTTTCGGTGAACTTTACCGATCTGCACCACTCGGCGGGGTGCCTGGCCGATTGGTGCGGGGACAGCACCGCACTCTTCGACTCCGGGCATTCCGAGATTTCCTCGGCGTCCTCCGGCTGGGTGGGTAGTTCTCGCGCGGCGCTCGAGGGGGCGCTGGAGAAGTTGCGTGGCTCGGGTACGGCATTGACCGGACGACTCGACGGCCATTCGTCCCTGGTCACCGACGCGGTGCGCGAATACGGCCTGGCCGAGCACAAATCCACCACCGAACTCGACCAGGTCGACCGGCCCACCGGTCGGAAATTGCTGGATCTATGATCACGATCTCCGACATCGATCGGTGGAACGTCGCGGATATCGAGTCGGTATTTCAAGTCTGCACTTCGCACGCGCAGCACTGCGACGAACGCGCGTCGAATCTCGGTAACCTGCAGATGTTCCAGACCTGGGACGGGACGGCGGCGGAGGCGGCCAAGCAGTCGGTCGGCAAGACGCGCGTCGACTTCGACGCCCACGGCAAACACGTCGCCGCCATCGCCGCCGCCGCGAAGACCGCCGCCGAAGAGGTCGCCACGGTCAAATCGAAATTGACCGGCCTGCGCGCCGACGCCAAAGCCGGCGGGTTCGCGATCGGCGACGACGGTAAGGTCACCCGGTCTGTGCAGGGACCCTACACCGCTGATCAGCTGGCCAAGATCGAGGCGAATCGGGTTGCGCTGCAACTCGAGGTCAATCAATTGATGATCAATGCCCAGCTGGTGGACGCCGATCTCGCCGCGGCGATCAAAGGCGCCGACGGACAACTCAGCGAAAGCGATCTGGACAAGCAGAATCATCCGCCGGTCTACGCCGCCGCATTCGGTCTCGGCTCGTTGGGGTTGCCCGAGTATCCCGACGGTTCGCTGACCGATGTGGAGGTGCGCAACTACTACCTCGAAGCCGAGCGGCGCTTGGCCGCGCTCAATGAACAGCTCGCGAAAACGGATATGCCGCTGGAAGAGCGCGCCCGGATCGCCAGCGAGATACGCAATGAGTTCCGCACCAAGGCGCGGGATCTGATGTCGAACCGGGCCGCGGCCGAGGAACTCATGAAGAATGAGGGAAACCGGCCCTTCGATCAGTTGATCGAAGACAAGATGGCCAAGAAAGGGATGACCCGCGAGCAGGCATTGCAAGATGTCATCGACTCTTCGTCGAAGAGCCGCGGTTCAGTCAACGAGGCGCTCGGCGTCGATCCGAAGAATCCGACACTGCCGGACCCCAAAGAAGTACAGGCGCGAGTACGCGGACCCAACAGTGGGCCGGGCACGCCCCGAATCGACGACACGCTGGCGGGTGCGGGCGAGAGCGCGGGCTCGAAGGCACTGCGGGTGGCCGGCAAGGCGGCGCTGCCGCTGGCCGCGGCGTACGAGGTCTACGACGGATACAGCCAGGTGAAGGCGGGTACAGAGACGGTGCCGGAGGCGGTCGGCAGTGGCGCCGGCGCCCTGGGCGGTATGGTGGCCGGTGCGGAGGGTGGCGCGATGATCGGTGCGTTCGGCGGGCCGGTCGGCGCTGCGGTCGGCGGCGTGGTAGGTGGTGTGGTCGGCGGCATCGCGGGCAGCTCGGTCGGCAAATGGGTAGGTGGGTTGTTCTAGATGGCAGACAACGAGACCTCCGTCTACGCAGCGCTGGAATCCCTGGCGCTCAGTACCCACCGGGTCACCGACCCCGGCACCATCCCGGGGCGCGTCACCATCGACCTCGATCCCGATACCTGGGCCGAGATCGATGGCCGTAATGCGGGCTATCTCAACGTATTCGCTGTTCGGCACGAGCAGTCGTCCCGGTTCCGGACCAATGTCGTAGTGGTGTTCACCCGCGTGATCATCGGCCAGGGGATCGACCTGTCGGGCCTGATCGAGCATTCGTTCACCGACTCGCGGCGGCTGCCCGGCTGGACCGAGGAGCAGGCCGAGGTATGGCCGCCGGCCGGTCGCCACAGCGGCTGGTCGATCCAGACCGGCACCTACTCCGCCGATGGCCGATCACTGTATGCCGTCACGCAATACGCGGTCTACCAGCGCGGGAATGTCGGCTATCTGCTGCAAGCGACGGGGACGACAACGGCCGAGCAGGCATCGGTGTTCGGTAGCCTGCTCGACAAGGTTGTGCGCAGCGTCAACTTCGACGACTGAAGGGGCAAGAACTCATGGTCAGACGCTCGGACGGGGTATCCGATCTGGAGGAGGCGCTCGCCGCGCGCGTCGTCTTCGTCGAGGACCACGCCGACAACACCTGGATGATCGGCCGGACGCCGACCCAGACGTTGCACGTCCGGATGGGCAACTTCCCCGAGGAGGACCTCTGGTCGCTGTGGCTCGGCGACGGCAAGTGGATGGACTTCACCGAACCGCCGGCCGGCTGGACGCTGGAGCTCAGCGACGATCGCTGGCCCGCCACCGCCCGCCCGCGGCTGCCCAAAGGCGAATTCCACGAATGATCAGGGGCAGGCGGGGCCGGTGTAGGCCGGGTCGAGCGCCCGCTTGACGAGATAGGCGACGGTGGGGGACTGGGGAAGGGTGCCGTGGTCGAAAGTGTCTGTGGGGCAGAAGTCTTGGACCCAGACGTTGTCGACCGTGGCGCCGGGACCGGCCTGGAGGAAGGTGGCTTCCGGTGGGGTGGAGGCGTCGTCGCGGGTGCTGGCGATCACGGTGTAGGTGATGCCGGGGTCGGTGTCGCCTGCGGCGTTGACGGCCCGGAGGAAGTCGCTGCCGACGAGCTGCTGGGCGGCCGCGACTCCGGCGACCGCGGTCAGGCCGGTGGAGAAGGCCGTATGCGCACTGCCGGAAGAGAGTTGGCCCGCGACGCCACGCATGGTGGAGCCGTGGTTGGTGCCCGCGAGGGAGACCAGGTGGTCGACCGCGGCGTCGCCGCCGGCGAAGCGCAGGTATTGCCGAGACATCAACGCGCCCTGGGAATGACCGACCAGATCGACCTTCGGCGCATGCGTCGCGTCGCGCACCCGGTCGACGAAGGCGCCGAGTTCCTTGGCCGAGGCGTGGATGTCGCCGACGCCGTAGATGCCAGGGAGCGCGCCGAGCACGCTCGCGGTGTCGCGGCCGTAGTTCAGCGAAAAGACGCAGTAGCCCTCGGCTTTCAGCTGCGGCGCGAGCACGTTCCAGTCGTTCTGATTGCCCCAGGTGCCGTGCACGAGGACGACGGGTCGTGGATGCGCGGCGGTGGGCACGCAGGTCCAGTCGTCGGATCCCGCGGGCGGGATGCTGCCGTCCGGATCCTTGCCCACGCCGGCGATCTCGCTCGCGATCGATCCGCCGGGTTCGGCGTGGACCGCCGGGGCGCAGATTCCGGTGAGAATGCCTGCTGCCGCGCCTGCCGCCGTTAGGCGACGCCATCTCAGATTCATCGAAATCCGTTCTACGATAAGTTGTTACGAGTGAGCTGACGGTTCACCGGGGCACGGTCACCGGGTCGAGGCAGCTGGCGGCGGCGTCGACCAGCGAGCAAGGCTGCGGCGCGCGGGTCGGCCGGTAATCGGCGGGCACGCCGCCGGCCTGGGTGATGCCGGTGTAGGCGGCGACGGCGTCGGTGGGCCGCCGGGTGAGGCTCGGATCGGTCAGCACGTCGACCGTGAACAGGCCGAAGCGCGGTGTGTAGCTGCCCCATTCGTAGTTGTCGGTGAGGCTCCAGTAGTTGTAGCCCAGCACGTTCATGCCGTCGGCTTTCGCCCGCTGGATCCAATAGATCGTGTCGCGCAGGTCGTCGCCGCGGGTGTAGCCGTCGGCGCGCGGCTTGCCGTTCTCGGTGGGCATGCCGTTCTCGACGATGTAGAGCGGCTTGTCCGGGAACTGGCGCGAATAGTGTTGCAGGGCATAGTAGATGCCCTCCGGCTGCAATGGATTCTTCCAGAGCTGGGTCAGGTTCTGGCCCATCGAGGTGATGGTGTCCGGGGACATGCCGTAGTAGTAATCGATGCCGACGTAGTCGAGTCGCGCGGCGATCTTGTCGACGAACGGCTTGTTGATCGCGTCCTCGCCGGCCGGGATGTAGGCGATATTGCTGGTCACCATGGCGCCGGGCTGAACCTGGTGGATGTGGTCGTAGATGGCGTTGTGCGCCTGGGCGAGCCGATCCTGCATGCCGGGCACGTCGGCGGCGGGCAGACCGCCGTGCCGTAATTCGTTGAGGCCGTAGAAGGTCGGTTCGTTGAACGTCACCCAGAGCGGGTCGACGTGCGCGTAGCGGTCGACCACGGTGCGGGCGTTGGCCAGCCAGTCCTCGACCATCCCCGGGTTGTGCCAGCCGCCGCGATCGACCTCCCGGCCCGGGAACACCCAGTGGTCCAGGGTGATCATCGGACGCATGCCCGCGGCGGTGATCTTCGCGATCACGTTGTCGTAGAAGCGGAACCCCTCCGGCGACCACACGCCGGGCTCCGGCTGCACTCTGGCCCACTCGATGCTGATCCGATAGACCTTGACGCCCAGCCCGGCCGCCAGATCGATGTCGGAGGCGTAGCGGCTGTAGAAGTCGACCGAATCCCGGTACGGGTCATCGGTTTTGCCCGCGGCGACGTAGCGGCGCCAATTGCTGTCCGGTGCGTGCCCTTCGGACTGATAGCCGGAGGCGGCGACGCCCCACAGGAAATCCGGGCCGAGCGGCGCGACCTGGGCCGGCGCCTCGGGGCGCGCGGCGGCGGAGCCGGGCAGGCAGGTCAGGGCGGTGGCGGCGGCCAGGGCGGCCAGGCCGAGTCCGCGCAGACGCAATCGCATCGGGTGGTGCTCCCGTTCGTTGGGGGGACAAGCCGGGACCTCGGCGGGCGCCGGGGCGAGCCTTGCTGAAAACCGTACAACGCTCGGTTTTCGATGGCAAGGACGGCCCCCGACGTGCCTACACTGACCCGGTGGCGAAACGGGGTCCCTACGGCAAAGGCATCGAACGACGGGAGCAGATCCTCGAGGCCGCGCTGCGCACCATCGCCGAGCGCGGCTACCTGGCCACCTCGGTCGCCGAGCTGGCCGAGGCGGTCGGCCTGAGCCAAGGCGGGCTGCTGCACTACTTCGGCTCGAAAGAGGAATTGTTCGTCGCGGTGCTGCGCAAGCGCGACGAGTCCGACCTGGCCGCCATGCACGGCACGGCGCCCGAGGCGTTCGTGGCGGTGGTGCGGCGCAACGCGAAGGTGCCCGGGCTGATCGAACTGTTCACCCACATGCAGGCGGCCGCGGCCGATCCGCGCCACCCGGCGCACGACTACATGCTGGAGCGCTACCGGCTCGGCACCGAGGGGTTCGCGCAAGCCCTGCGCGAGATGCAGCGGGCGGGCACGCTGTCCGATCGGATCGACGCCGACGCCGCGGCCACCATGTTCTTCGCGCTCGCCGACGGCCTCCAGGCCCGATGGTTGATCGACCCGACGATCGACATGGCGGCGCAGCTCGAAAACGCCTGGCACCGCTACACCGGCACCGCTCGCTAGGTCACCTGTTGCAGGCGTCGGGCCTGCTGCATCGTGGAAATCAGCGCGAGCGTGGACTCGGCGCCCTGATTCTCGTTCCGCCCGGTGGGTTCCAGTCCGTCACAGCAGCCGCCGCTGACCGGATCTAGAAGGGGCGTGGCGACGTCGTTCGAACCGCGGAACCACGCCTCGCACAACATGACCGCGTCTTTCCAGTGCTGGTCCCCGGTGTCGTCGTAGGCGCGGGCGCACGCGTCGGCCAGCGTCGCGACCTCGATCGGCTGCTGATCGAAGCCGGGACGCTTCTCGCCGGTCGCCCAGCCGTCGACCGGGGTCACCGACAGATGGTCACCCGCGGTCTCGATCTCCAGCAGCCAGCGCAGCATCGCCAGACCGTCGGCATGCTTACGCTCCTGCCCCGGTGTCCGGCCGGCCACTAGAAGCGCCTCGGCCAGTACGGCATTGGCGTAGTGCAGTCGCGGTTCCGGCCAGCGCCAGTCCAGGCGGCGGGTCGGCGGGCCGATCAGCTCGGCCGCATCGGTCAGCAGTGCCGGTGCGATGAGATTTCCGGGATCGACGCGCAGCACCTCGGCCGCACCGAGCGCGGCGAAGGCCATCGCGCGCGGGAACGGCGACCGCCGCGCGGCCGCGATGCTGAAGTGCGCCAACGCTTTTTCGGCGTACTCCGGCCGGTGCGCGGCTAACGCGCCGAGCGCCCAGACGGCGCGCCCCCAGTGATCCTCCAGGCTCGGCTCGTCCTGCCAGCTGCGGTCCGTGCCGCGGCGATTGTGGCTGCGGCCGTTCTCGGTGAGTGCGTCGAAGACGAAGCTCGCGTACACCGGCACCAGTGCGGCCAGCTCCGCGGTCGGTTCCGGCTCCTGGAGGACGACGACCAGGGCGCGCGCGACATCGTCGACGCAGTAACCGTTTTCGAGCCGGGGAGCGGTCAATTTGGCGTGTTCGAAGATCCCCACGTCATCGCTGAGCCGTAACAGGTGTGCGTAGGAGATAGAGATGGTCTCGCTCATGCTGTCGCCAACTTCGCTTCGGCCTGTCGCGTCGCTGCGGCAAGCGCATGGTAGTTCCTGCTCACTGCGGGCCAGAATGGCTCTGGCGCAATGCGTTTCGCTTCGGCACTCATCCGGGCCGTGACTCGGTGAACACCTGGCGCGGCGCGGACGCGATGGCGGTCGGTGATTCGCGATCGACAAGGAGAGCGGCGCCGCTCGACAGCAGTTCCCGCGTGCGGAAAGTCCGTCGATACCACTGGATTACCCGCTTCGACGGCTTCTATCGGAACCCCGGCCGCCACTTGCCGCGCGAGTCGTTCAGGCGCGGCACGAGATCGGCCTGGTCGATCGGCCGACGCTGGCCGGTTGCGGGTGCCGGACGTATTGTGCGGATATGGGTCTAGCGAAGCTTGCGGAAGAGTTCTGGAACTGGCGGCTGGCGACGGTGCCCGACTCGAGTGACGACCTGCCGCGCGTCGAGCGGCCGGACGGGTGGCTGCCCGATTGGTCGCCGAAGGCGATCGCGGATCGCCGGGACGTGCTCGCCGAGTTCACCCGCAGGCACCGCGAACTCGACCTGTCCGACGAGCCGGTCGCGGTGCGGGTCGACGGCAGGCTGCTCGGTTCGGCGCTGGCCAGGGTGCATTGGGAACTCGAGCTGATCCGGGCCTGGGAGCGCAATCCTTGCTTCTACATTCAGCAAAGCCTCGGCCCGATCTATGTGGAGTTGCTTGCCTCGACGCCGTTCGACAGTGCGCGAGCGGGGCAGATCAGCGCGCTGCTGCGGCACGTGCCGCTCGTGCTCGAGCAGGCGAGGGCGAATCTCGCGGGCGTGGCCGGGGTGTCGTTCGCGCGCAGTGCGCTGAGCCTGCTGGACGAGAACGCGGGTTCGCTCGAGGCGGCGATGATCGCGCTGACCCCGTTCCTGCCGGAGGAGTACGCGCCCGAACTGCCCGCCGCGACCAGGGTCGCCGTAGACGCCGTTGCGGCGTACCGGGATTGGCTGGCCGAGCAACTGCCCTCGCTCGGCGAAGTCGAACCGGTCGGACCGGAGTCGCTGGCCTATTTCCTGCATCGCGTTGCGCTGCTGCCCTATTCGGCCCAGCAGCTGCGCCGGATGGGCACCCAGGAGTGGCATCGGGCCGTCGCCCTGGAAACCCAGCTGCGCACCCGGCATCGGGACGCCCCCGCACCCGCGTTGCCCGCCGATGCGCAGGAGCATGCGCGGCGCCAGGCCGTCGATGAGCTTGCCGTGCGCCGGTTCGCGGACGAGCGCGGCCTGCTCAGTCAACCGGAAAGCTTGCGGCACTACCGGTTCGCGCCGCTACCGCCCTACCTCGCGCCGCTGACCTGGCTCGGCGTCACCGATGATCTGACCGGACCCGGCCGGATGGACGAGGCGGCCACCCGATACATCCCGGACCCGCGCCCGGACCTGCCCTACTTCGATCGGGCCGCCGCGTTCGACGCGCGCACCGCGATCGTGCACGAGGGCGTCCACGCCCAGCAGGTCGCGATCGGCTGGCACCACGAGAATCCGGCCCGGCGGTGGTTCTACGACTCGACACCCAACGAGGGCATCGCGTTCAACTACGAAGAGCTGATGCTGCACGCCGGTCTGTTCGACGACGCACCGGCCAGCGCGATCTTCGTGGCAAGTGCCATGCGGCTGCGGGCGCTACGCGTCGAAGTCGATCTCGCGCTCGCCCTCGGTGAGATCTCCATCGAGGAGGCGACCGACCGCCTCGCGATCGCCGTTCCGATGGATCGCGAGACCGCCTGGGACGAAGCGGTGTTCTTCGCCGGCAACCCCGGTCAGGCATTGAGCTACCAGATCGGCAAACTCCAGATCCAGGATCTGCTCAGCACGGCCGTCCGCGAACTCGGCGACGAATTCGAGTTGAAGCGGTTCCACGACCGGCTGTGGCGCGAAGGAAATGTGCCATTGGCGTTGCAGCGGTGGGAGCTGCTCGGCCTGCGCGACCACCTCGACGAGGCGGACCGCCTGGCGGGATAGGGTCGCGACATGCGCCGCCTCGCTCTGGTCAGTGCGTTCGTCCTGCTCTGCGGGGCCGGCGCGTGCGCGGCCGACACGAGCGAGGCGACCGTTCCAGGGCAGGGTGAACGGGGCACCGTGGTGTCCTCGACTCCGGTCGCGCAGTTGTCGAACGAGGACACCGCGGCTTATCTGGCCGAGCGGAACTTCGATACTCCGGTGCGAAACGGGGTGGACGCGTATCGGGTGGACTACCGCACCGTCGGAGCGAAGGGCGAACCGACCACCGCGAGCGGACTGGTCGTGCTGCCGCGCACGCAGTCGCCTCGGCTGCGCACGATCAGCTACGCGCACGGCACCCTGTCGGCGAAAAGCGATGCGCCGTCGGTGAATAACCGGAGTCGTCCCGATCAGGCGCGCACCATCATGTTCGCGGCGGCGGGCTACGCGGCGATCGCTCCGGACTACCTCGGGCTGGGCGACGGGCCCGGGAGTCACCCGTACACGCACGCACCGACCGAGGTCAGTGCCTCGGCCGACCTGCTCTTCGCGGCCAAAAGCATTGCCGGGCAACGCCGGCAAGAACTCGATCGCGACGTGCTGGTGACCGGCTTCTCCCAGGGAGGCCATGCCGCAATGGCATTCGGCAAGGCCCTCCAGGCAGACCAGGTGCCGGGGTTCGGTCTCGCCGCGCTGGCGCCGGTCAGCGGACCGTACGCGCTCCGGGATGTCCAAGCCCCCGCGGGCCTCGACGGACGGATCGCGCCGGGTCCCGCGGTGTTCTTCTTCGCCTACTGGCTCACCGCGATGAACCGGATCTACCACCTGTACGACGATCCGGCCGAGGCCTTTCAGGAGCCGTACGCCGGGAAGGTCGAAGGACTCTTCGACGGCACCCGCAACGAACTCACCATCGCCACCATGCTGCCCATCACCCCGGATCTGCTGCTGACGCCGCGATTCCAGGCATGGGCGGCCAACCCGACCGGCGCGGCGGCGGAGGCCGTGACCGATAGCGACGGCACCTGTGATTGGACCCCGCGCGTGCCGGTCCGCCTCTACGCCGCGAAGGCCGACCGGAACGTGCCCTTCGCCAACGCCGAGCACTGCTTACCGGCCCTGCGCAGCGACAACGCCTCCCTGATAAATCTGGGCGAGCTCGACCACCCGAACTCGGCTCGAGTGGCCCTGCCGCAGATCCTCGCCTGGTTCCAGCAGCAGGTTCCACCGAGCTGACCGGCGTTATCGGACGTTCAGTTCCAGCCCGCCGGGTTGGAGAATGACTCGCGGGAGATACCGGAGCCGGTTCGGGGGAAGTCGCCGACGCGGTTGTTGTGCACGTGGGCGAAGAAATAGCACATTCGCTCGCACTCCGCGTCGATCACGGCGACGGTGGGATCGGCGGTCACCGCGGTGTAGAAGTCTCGGCCCATGGCGACGATGAAGCCGCGGCAATACAGGAAACCGTCGTCGGAGCCGTCGGTGACCTCGTGGATGTCGGCGCGGTCCAGGTCATAGAGCTTTCGCTCGAGCACGCGGTCCAGTGCGGTCAGGTCCGCGGTCGACAGCGACTCGCTGAGCGCTCGCAGGTGGTCGAGGAATGCGGGCAGGTGCTGGTCGATGGCGTACGCGGCATCGTCGTTTTCCCGGTGGATCAGGGCCGCGCGGAGGGTGGCGGATTCGGCGCCGACCGACTGCCAGGCCGATTCGATAATGGTCCAGAACCGGGTCTCGTCGGCCGCGGTGGGGAGCTCACTCACGCGGCGGACGCTATCAGGACGGGCCGACAGGACATGGCGCTCGTCACGCCGACGTTTAGGCCGGGCGCTGTGGGTAGACGGTGAGTGAACCCGATCCGACCAGAAAGGCGTGAACGATGAGCCAACCCATCACCAGCACCCTCGACGCGGAGCAGCAGAAGATCGCGGGGGAGGCGCTGCGCGCCACCGTGATCGATCTGATCGACCTGTCGCTGATCGCCAAGCAGGCGCACTGGAACGTGATCGGCCGGAACTTCCGGTCGGTGCACCTCGCCCTGGACGAATTGGTTACGGCGGCAAGGGACTTCACCGATGCCGCGGCCGAGCGAGCGACCGCGATCGGGGTGAGCCCGGACGGCCGGGCGGCGACCGTGGCCAAGGAGACCGGTGCGCCCGGGTTCCCCGATGGCTGGCAGCAGGACACCGCCGTGATCGACGGGATCGTCGGCAACCTGACCGCCGTGATCAAGGGCCTCCGGGAGCGGATCGACGCGACCGAGAAGGCCGATCCGGTCACGCAGGACCTGCTCATCGGCATCGCTGCGCGGCTCGAGCAGCTGCACTGGATGTGGCAGGCGCAGGTCGCGGCCGACTGAGCGGCTAGCGCGACAGGCCGTGCACGCGCGCGATGAGCCGTTCCATCACCGTGCGCGGTAGCAGCCTGCGCACCGCGAACATCACCGGCGCATTGCTGCCGACGGCGTAGAGCGGGCGCGGCCGGTCGGCCTCGACCGCCTGCACGATCGTGTCCGCCACCCGTTCGGCGGTGATGCCTTTCCCCTGTGCCTCATCCAATTTCGCGATGAACCTGGTGAAATCGGCGGTGTGCGGCGAACCTTCGTTCAGATACTTCGTCCGGCGCTCGCGCAGCCCCGTATTGATCTGTCCCGGTTCGACAGTCGAGATCCACACCCCGAAGGGGGACTCCTCGAACCGCGCCGCCACCGCGAAACCCTTCAGCGCCGCCTTGGTCGCGCCATAGGACGACCGATACGGCATCGGGAAGCTGGCGATCATCGATCCCACCATCACCACCCGTCCGTACCCGCGCTCCCGCATGCCCGGCAGCACGGCCTGCGTCAGCGCGACCGGGCCGAGCACATTGAGCCGGAACAGCCGCTCCACCGCTTCGGCCGGCAGCTCCGCCAGCGGCCCCGCCTGACTCTCGCCGGCATTGTTGACCAGCACGTCGACGTCCCCGAGCCCGGCCACGAACGCCGCGATCGACCCTGCGTCGGTCAAATCGAGCGCCCGGTATTCCACCCCCGCCACCCGAGCCTCGTCGGAGACTCCCTCCGGCTTTCGGCTCGTCCCGATCACCCGATACCCCCGCGCCACCAACGCCGCGGCGGTCGCCTTCCCGATCCCGGACGAAGCACCGGTGACAACAGCAGTACGAGGCATAAGCGTTCTCCTTGAGCGGCGACTCCAGCCGACGATAGCCCCTCGCTTCCACGGCGGGTGGTTCGGTGGGGGAAACGGGGAAGCAACGGCGGGTTGCGGGTTGGGGGTGGGGGATTGAATTTTGTGAACGGTGGCGATCGGGGCCGGTGGCGAGGGTTGGGATGGGGCTAGGGTTGGCCGGCGCGATGGGGTCGGGGAGCCGTCGCGGGGATGCACAGGCCGCTGGGACGTCGAGGAGAATGTGGTGCTTGCCGACACTGTTCGGGAGGAACAGGCGATCCGTCAGTTGACGGAGCGGTTGGTCGAAAACTTCGGCGGCACTTACTCTGCGGAGTACATCGAGGGGATGGTGGGGGCGGCTCGAACCCGGTTCGCCGGGCATCCGGTGCGGACGTTCATTCCGATTCTGGTCGAACGGTACGTGCGTCGGCAGCTGGAGGGTGCGGGAGAGGTGGCCGAAGCCGCCGGTCCCGATACCGCGCGGACACGCGGGGCCAAGCACAAAGCGGAATCGGGCGATCGCCGATTGCCTGCCGCGTTTCGTGAAACATGGTCGGAAAACAAGCGTTTCGCGCCCGCGGCGGTAGCCGCGGTAGTCGCGGCGTTGGTAGTGGTGACCGTGGTCACGGTGGCGTTGGCGGTGCGGCAGCCGAGTTCGGCGCCGCCGGCAGCGGCGCCCGGGACGTCGTCGCTGACACTGGTGCGCGGAGTGGCCGGGTCCGAGAAGATGTCGTTCTTCCAGGATCCGAAAGTAGCGGAAGTCTTGGCGCGCAACGGGGTTCGGGTCGAGGTGGACTCGGCGGGGTCGCGGGAGATCGCGACTTCGGTGGATCTCGGGAAGTACGCGTTCGCGTTTCCGTCCAGTGAGCAGGCGGCGGAGCGGATTCAACGGCAGCGCAACGTGAGTGCGAAATACATTCCGTTCTCCTCGCCGATGGCGATCGCGACGTTCACGCCGATCGCGGATCTGCTCGCCAAAGCCGGTGTGGTGCATCAGGGTCCGGTGCCGACCTTCGATATGGCGCCGTACCTGCGCATGGTCGGCAACAACACGCGGTGGGACCAGCTCGGCGACAACACCGCGTACTCGGCGCGCAAGAACGTGCTGATCTCCACAACCGATCCGCGCAGCTCGAACTCCGCGGCGATGTACCTGGCGATCGCGGGGTATGTCGCGAACAACAACACGATCGTGCAGGGTATGTCCGCCGAGCAAGACGTAATCCCCACGGTGTCACGCCTTTTCGTCGGTCAGGGCTACACGCAGAGCAGCAGCGAAGGTCCCTTCGACGCCTACCTCGCGTCCGGCATGGGCCCGACGCCGCTGGTCTGGATCTACGAGTCGCAGTTCGTGGACGCCACCGTGCGCGGCCAGATCAAGCCCGGTATGACGCTGCTGTACCCGTCGCCCACCATCATGTCCCGGCACACCCTGGTGCCGTTCGACGACGCGGGCGATCGGGTCGGCCGCCTGCTGTCCACCGATCCCGAATTGCAACGCCTCGCCGCGGTGCACGGCTTCCGCACCGGCGATGCCGCTCAGTTCGCGGCGGTGACCGCCGAGCACAAGATCCCGGTCGCCGCCGACCTCATCGACGTGATCACCACGCCCACGTTCGACACACTGGAGCGGCTGCTCGACGGAGTCGGCAAGTCCTACAACTGATCCGGCTCGCCGCCAGGGTTTCGGCGGACGCGATCGGGGCATAATTGTCGCATCAGGTACCGGCCGACCAGCCGGTATCGCGGCGTGAGGTAAACCAGCATGACAGTCGACGGTCCGTACGAGATTCCCCCGCTCGATGACGCCGCGGATATCACCCGCACCACGGAACCGCAGCCAGGCGAAACATTGGCCAATACGCGGAACTGGGCCGGCTTCGGCCTGCTGTTCATCGGCGTGATCATCGCCGTTGTCGCCGCTGTGGTCGCGATGTGGGGGTTCGGTGGCGCGGCCCTCGCCATCACGATTTTCGCCGTCGCGACCCTGCTCGCGGGTGCGGCCCTGGTGACATGGGATCTCCTGCGCGGACGCAGGCGCAGCGGCGTCGCGCCCCAGGACGCCCCGGCCTGGCAGGTCATCGTCCCGCCCGGAACGTGAGTCGGCCGAGTCGCGGTGCGCGAGCGGTGAACTACCGGCGGTAGTTCCCTGAGACGCGGGTGAAAGGCCGGTGAGACGTCCGCCTCGGAGTATCGAGCGCAGCACAAGCCAGCAACGCTCGGAGGAACGTCCATGAATCGCCGAACACTCTGCACGATCGCGCTCACCGTCTTGGTCGCCGGCGCGGGCGCGGCCTGCTCCGACGACAAGAGCAGCAGTGCCGCCCCGGCCACCAGCAGCTCCGCGGCCCCGGGCACCCCGGGGGACTACTGCCAGCAGATGATCCAGTTGTCGCTCCGGACACGGGAACTGGGCTCGAAGTCGGACATCAACAACCTCGACTACGGGCAGACCGCCGACCTGTTCGATCAGATCAAGGGCGACGCGCCGGCCGAGGTGGCCGGCGATATCGACAAGATCAGCGCGGGCTACCGGGCGATCTCGAAGGGACAGGCCACGATCGCCTCCGTCGGCCCGGAGATCGCCCAGGCCACCCTGCATATGACCCAGGTCAATATGGAGAAGTGCGGGCCGCCCAGCACACCTCGGTAAGACCGGAGGAGACCATGATGGATCCAGCGAATTCCGATGTCCGGTTGCATGTGCACCGGTGGGGCGCGGGACCGCCGGTCGTGCTGGTGCACGGCGGGATTCTCGGCGGCCGCGAAGCCTGGCGCGCCCAACGGCCGTTGACCAGCCGATGGACCGTGCTCGCGCCGGACCGCCCTGGGCACGGCGGAACTCCCGCCACGGCCCGCCAGGATTTCGAATCGGACGCGCGACTGATCGCCGAGCAGGTGCTCGACCGTCCGGTGCATCTCGTCGGACTCTCCTATGGCGCGATCGTGTCCATGTACGCCGCCGCTGAGCGCCCGGAGCACATCCGCTCACTCACCGTCGTCGAGCCGCCGCTGTTCGGTATCGCTCGCGGGAATCCCGTGGTCGATCCGGTCTCCGCCGCGACGCGCGCGCTGATCGAGGACGTCGGGTTGCCGCCGGAAGTGGCGTTGCCGCGCTTCTTCGGCATCGTCGGGGCGCCCGTCACGCTCGGCGAGCCGATACCGCAGGTGCTGATCGACGGCATGCGGCGGTTGCAAGGCGCGCGACCACCGGACGAGGCCGCGCCGCCCATGGAACTGCTCCGGGCGGCGGGCTTTCCGATCCTGGTGGTCTCCGGCGGGCACATGGAGTCGAACGAGATCATCTGCGATGCCATCGCCGAACAGACCGGTGCCGAACGCGCGGTATGCGCGGGGATGGGGCACCTGGTGCCGGACACCGGTGCGCCGTTCAACGCGCTGCTGGAGCAGTTCTTCGAGCAGAGCGGGGAGCCTCAGCGGGTGCTGTGACGGGCGCGGTCGGTCTGGCGCGAGGCAGGCCGCACCGAGGCCAGAGGGGTATCCCGGTGCGACCCGCCGTCGGATCAGCTCTGGCCGAGCATGCCGCGCATGGTGTCGATCTCCGCCCGCTGGCTGTCGATGATGGTGCGGGCCAAGGCCTTCGACTCGGCGTTCGTGCCGTCGGCGAGCTCGGTTTCGGCCATGGCGACCGCGCCGGTGTGGTGCTCGATCATCATGGTCAGCCACTGCCGGTCGAAGTCCGGGCCGGAGGCGGCTTGCAAAGCGGTCATCTGGTCGGCACTCATCATGCCGGGCATGGCGTGGCCGTCGTGGCCACTCGCGGCCGGGGCGGGCTTGCCGAAGCTTTGCAGCAGGGTGGTGATCTGCTGCATCTCCGGGGCTTGGGCCTGCTCGACATCGGCGGCGAGGGTGCGCAGCTGCTGATTCTGGCTGTGGCTCGGCACCAGCTTGGCCATGTCGACCGCCTGGGCGTGATGCGGGTACATCATCTGGAGGAAGCTGACGTCGGCGTCGTTGAAATCGCTGCGCGCGGCCGGCGCGCTGGTGGTGCTGCTGGACGTGCCGTGATCCATGCCGGGCATGGAGTTGTTGTCGCTACAGCCGCTCAAGACGAGGGCGGTGGCTGAGGCGCCCGCGACGACGGCCGTGGTGATTCGGGTACGGCGAATGAACATAGTTGTGCTCCTTGAGAATTGCGCATGATGGGATTTCGGGCAGGACAAACACGGCGACCGGTCGAAGGGGTCGCCGGATACCTGTCAGATCCGCAGAATCGACAATTCGGCTAGGGAGGGCACGGTCCACGGCGGCGAGCGCTCCCGGCCCGGCCGCCGGTGACGCAGTCGCGCAACGTCATTGCCGGGGCGAGTGCGGCCCAGCCGGTACAGCAGGACCAGCGCCAGCAGCAGGGTGGCGGCGGCCAGGATGAACACACAGCCGTGCATTGCGCCGTGCGCGCCGCTGCATCCGTCACCCGAGCAATCCGGTTTCGGCGCACCATGATCGGCGTCGGGCAGCACGGCCGATCCGGTGACCGCCATCGACATCGCCGGGAGGCTTCGGCCATCTTTTCCGGCGATACCGTGCTCGACCGGCATCGCCTTCGGCGTGGTGTCCGCCGATACAGTGCGCGAGAACGTCCCGCTCATGAGAGCGTCCTCGCGGTGTGTTTCAGCGATGTCCAGCATCGTCCCGATGCTGCTACCCGCGACCGCGTGATGATCGGCGACGGTCGCCTCCGCGTGGCCGTGCATCGCGAACACCGCCGCGTGCATCGCCACGATTCCGGCGAGGAGCACCAGCACGCCGAGCGCCCGGGCGAGCCCGGTTGCGCGGAGCGGCAGGTGCTGTTCGACCACGCGGCCAGTGTAGTGACGACGATCCGCCCCGCTTTCGATACCCCCTGGCGGTACTACGGGGTGGCGACGTCGATGACCAGCCGGGTCGGATTGCTCAGCGAGCTGACGACGAACCCGGGCCGGTCCGCGTTCACGCCGATGAACGACTGCGTGGTGCCCTCGAACACGGTGTTGCGGTACACGCCCGCGATGCCCGGGGCGTTCGGGTCGGTTGCGGGGTCGGGACCCGCGTACGGGGCCACGGCGCTGTCGAACGGGTACGCCGAGCCGAGAATCTGCACCTCGAGGATGGATTTCCCGGCCACGTCGACCGGCTTGCCGCTGCCGTCCTGCACGGCTCGGTCGGCGTACTGCACGATCCAGCCGGGGGTGCCCTGGCCGCCGAGGTCGTAGACGACGCGGTCGAAGCCGGGCTGGTGACCGATCCGGATGCCGGTGACGGTCAGGCCCGCGTCGCCGGAGGCCGGGCCGCGTTTAGGGGTGGCGTCGTGCGGGACCTTCGGTGCTTCGGCCACCGTCGCGGTGGACGGGGCGGACGGGGTGGTCGTCGCAGGGGTGCCGGCGGTGGATCCGTCGTTGCCGCAGCCCGCGAGCAGTGCCGTCGCTGCGGCGATGGTCAACACCATCCTGTTACGCATGGGGCTGATGGTAAACCGCGAGCCGGGCGCCGCGCGGGATTTGCGGGTTTCTCGATGTTTGCCGTCGGAAGTACTTTCGGGTGAACCGGGCACGGGCCTGTCTCGTAGTTGTCGATGACCGGACGCGAATCGCGCGTCATCGATCGATCCGGAGGATCCGAAAAATGCTGTCGATCAAGCACTTCCAGCGAGTCGCGGGGCCATTCGCCGCTGCCTCGGTGATTCTCGCCGGTTTGCTGGGTGCGTGCGGAAGCGCCGACTCGACTAAGCCCGCACCCGCACCCGCAGCCGCCCCGGTGGCGGCGGCGGTGCCGGCCGGTGCGCCGCAGAGCCAGGCGCCGGCCAAGACCCAGGACTGGCTGAAGATCTACAGTGGAACGGGGCCGACCGGCACGAATGCCGTCCAGCTCGCGATCGCGGACAATAACGCTGTCGGACAGTACGTTACGGCCACCGACCGTGCGCTGTACCGATTCGACAACGACACCGCCAAGCCGTCGAAGTCGAACTGCGCGGGCGCCTGCGCCACCACGTGGCCGCCGCTGATCGCCCAGCGTGGTCAGGCCGTGTACGCGGCCGGTGTCGATCCGCAGCTCGTCGGCTTCGTCGAACGTGCTGATGGCGCATGCCAAATCACCATCGCGGGCTGGCCGGTCTACTTCTTCGCCAAGGATCAGAAGGCGGGCGATCTGCTCGGTCAAGGGGTCGGCGGGGTGTGGCACGCGGTGACCCCCGTGGGCGGTAAAGCGGGGGTCAACTGAACGAAATCTGTTGTGGCACTATGTGTTATGGCAAATGAACATGAGACTGTGCGGTTTGCTGACGCCGGTTTGCCGGGGCCGATGTGACCTTGGGGCAACGATCTAGCACACTTGAGGCGTGGCAGATATCGAGGACGTGCTGAGCCGGCTGCGGCGGTATCCAGATGTGGAGGCGTTAAACCTCTATGCCGTGGATGCCGCCGATCGGCTGATCCTCGATGTCGCCGACGAAGCCCTCGCCGGTACCGATAGCGGAAAGATAGCTATTCTCGGTGACGCGTACGGCGCGCTGACCATCGGCGCGGTCGCCGCGCACGACCTGCGCGGCGTCCGGGTGTACCAGGATCTGCTGACCGGAGAGCTCGCGCTCGCCGGCAATGCCAGAGCCCTCGGCTATGCCGATCGCTACACCGCGTACCCGCTCGGCCCCGAGCTGCTGACCGGCGTCCGCATGGTGCTGCTGCGGCTGCCGCGCGCGCTCGCCGGACTGTCCGAGGTCGCCGACGCCATCGCGCGCTACGCCGACCCCGAGGTGGTGGTGTTCGCGGGCGGCCGGGACAAGTACCTGACCAAGTCGATGAACGACATTCTGGCCCAATCGTTTTCCGAGGTGCGGGCCAGCCGCGGCCGGCAGAAGTCGCGCACGCTGCTGGTCAGCGGGCCGAAGCCGGTCGGTGATCCGCCGTTCCCGGTCCGTGACCGGCTCGACGACCTCGGCATCGACGTGGTCGCGCACGGCGCCGCCTTCTCCGGCGCTCGCCTGGACATCGGCACCCGGTTCCTGCTCGACCACCTGAAGTGGATGAAACCCGACGCCCGCGAGGCCATCGACCTCGGCTGCGGCACCGGAATACTGGCCGTCGCACTGGCCAGGGCCCGGCCCGCGCTCCGGGTGCTCGGCACGGATCAATCCGCGGCCGCGGTGGCCTCGGCGAGGGCGACCGTGGCCGTCAACGGGGTCGCGGAGCGGGTCACCGTGGTGCGCGACGACGCCATGTCCTCGGCCGCCGACAACAGCGCCGACCTCGTGCTGTGCAATCCGCCGTTCCACGTCGGCGCCGCCGTGCACACCGGATCGGCGATCAAGATGTTCGCCGAGACCGGTCGCGTGCTGCGGCCGGGCGGCGAGCTGTGGACGGTTTTCAACTCGCACCTGAACTATCGCGGGGTGATCGAGCGCATGGTCGGCCGCACCGACGTGGTCGGGCGCAACCGCAAGTTCACGGTCACTCGGTCCGTGCGTGGCCTGCACGACGCGCAGCAGCGGTAGAGTCCGATTTGTCCGCGTCGGCGACTCCTCCGGGAACTTGCGCCGCGCAGCAAACGTTGGACTCAGCAGTTGGTTCTCGAGCGAGAGCTCGACGAACAGCGGCAACGACCAGAAAGGGAAGCGAGTGCGTAGCACCAGCAATCCGGTATTCAGAAATTTGCCGAGGCAAGAGGGTAGTGGCTACGCCAACTTCGGTTCGGGCGTGACCGGGGCCGGCCAGATGGGCCAGCAATTCGGTAATCAGTACGGCCAGCAGTACCAGCAGCCGCAGCCGTACCAGCAGCCCACCGCGACCCGCGCGATGACCATCGACGACGTGGTGACCAAGACGGCCATCACGCTCGGCGTGCTGGCGCTGTCGGCGATCATCTCCTACGGCCTGACCAACGCGAACAACGCGCTGGCCCCGCTGTTCGTCATCGGCGGCGGCCTGGTCGGCCTGGTGCTGGTGCTCGTCGCCACGTTCGCCAGGAAGATGGACAACCCGGTCATCGTGTTGTCCTACGCGGTGTTCGAGGGCCTGTTCGTCGGCGCGCTGTCGTTCATGTTCACCAACATCTCCTTCGGCGGGGTCGGCGGCAGCGCGATGATCGCGCAGGCCGTGCTCGGCACGTTCGGTGTGTTCGCGGGCATGCTGGTCGTCTACAAGACCGGTGCGATCCGCGTGACGCCGCGCTTCACCCGGATGGTCGTCGGCGCCATGATCGGCGTCCTGGTGCTCGCGCTGGGCAACCTGGTCGCCAGCTTCTTCATCTCCGGCGGCCTCGGCCTGCGCGACGGTGGCCCGCTGGCGATCATCTTCAGCCTGGTGGTCATCGCGATCGCCGCGTTCAGCTTCCTGCTCGACTTCGACGCCGCCGATCAGCTGATCCGCGCGCAGGCGCCGGAGAAGGCGGCCTGGGGCGTGGCGCTCGGCCTCACCGTCACCCTGGTGTGGCTCTACGTCGAGATCCTGCGACTGCTGAGCTACTTCAACAACGATTAACCGCAGCGGGTTCCGACCCGCTGAGCTGACAACGGGTGGTCACCGGATTCCGGTGACCACCCGTTCTGCGTATTACCCAGCTCAGCTGAGCCGCTCGATAACCATCGCCATGCCCTGGCCGCCGCCGACGCACATGGTCTCCAGACCGAACTGCTTGTCGTGGGTCTGCAGGTTGTTGATCAGCGTGGTGGTGATGCGGGCGCCGGTCATGCCGAACGGGTGGCCGAGCGCGATGGCGCCGCCGGAGACGTTCAGCTTGTCCTCGTCGATCTTCAGCTCGCGCGCCGAGCCGAGCACCTGCACCGCGAACGCCTCGTTGATCTCGACCAGGTCGATGTCGTCGATCGACTTGCCGGCCAGCGCGAGCGCGCGCTTGCACGCCTCGATCGGGCCGAGGCCCATGATCTCCGGGGACAGCCCGGAGACGCCGGTGGACACGATGCGGGCCAGCGGGGTCAGGCCGAGTTCCTTGGCCTTGGTGTCGCTCATGATGACCAGCGCGGCGGCGCCGTCGTTGAGCGGACAGCAGTTGCCCGCGGTGACCGTGCCGTCCGGGCGGAAGACCGGCTTCAGCTTGCTGACCGCCTCGTAGGTGACGCCGGCGCGCGGGCCGTCGTCCTTGGACACCACGGAGCCGTCGGGCAGCGTGACCGGGGTGATCTCGCGCTCGAAGAAGCCGTTCTTGATCGCTTCCTCGGCCCGGTTCTGCGACCGGACGCCCCAGCGGTCCTGCTCCTCGCGGGTGATGCCGGTGAAGCCGGCCACGTTCTCCGCGGTCTGGCCCATCGCGATGTAGGCGTCCGGGATCAGGCCGTCCTCGCGCGGGTCGTGCCAGACGCCCGCGCCGCCCTCGGCGGTCTTCGCGGTGCGCGCCTGCGCCTCGGCGAAGAGTTCGTTCTGCGTGTTCGGCCAGCTGTCGGCGGAGCCGTTCTTGTACCGGGACACGGTCTCGACGCCCGCGGAGATGAACGCGTGACCCTCGCCGGCCTTGATCGCGTGGAAGGCCATCCGGGTGGACTGCAAGGACGACGCGCAGTAGCGGTGCACGGTGGTGCCGGGCACGAAGTCGTAGCCGAGCTGGACCGCGACGATCCGGGCCATGTTGAAGCCGGACTCGCCCCCGGGGGAACCGCAGCCGAGGATCAGGTCATCGATCTGGGCGGGGTCCAGGGCGGGCACCTTGTCGAGCGCCGCGCGGACGATCTGGGTGGTCAAATCGTCGGGCCGCATGTCGACCAGCGATCCCTTGGCCGCCCGGCCGATAGGGGAGCGGGCGGTCGAGACGATGACAGCCTCAGGCATGAGGACTCCTTTGTCGGAAGGAACGTGCGAACCGCTGTTGTTACTCGCGGGTTCTTACCGAATCTACGTCCCGTCCCGGAGAACGGGAAGGCGGGGTCACCTCGTCCAGGGCCTCGAGCAGGACCGGAAGTAGTTGCGCGGCGGCCAGTTCGTAGCCGGCGGCCGACGGGTGGAAACCGTCGGCGGAGAACAGGAGTTCGGGTTGCGCGCGGAACTCCGGCGCGAGCAGATAGCCCATCGGCACCGGACGGCCGCCGGCCACCGCGGTGGCCACCGTCTGGGCCTTGGCCAGCCGCACGCTCCAGTTGTGCACCACCGTGCGCAGCGGCTGCGGAATCGCGGTCACCGTGCCGAGATTCGGGCAGGTGCCGACCACGACCACACTGTCGGCGGTGCGCAGCCGGGCGACCGCGGCGGCCAGCCTGCGCGCGGAGGCGCGGACCGAGTGCTTCTTGGTGATGTCGTTGGCGCCGATCAGGATGACCGCGGCGTCCGGCGGCGGCCCGGCCACGAACATGGCGTCCACCTGACCGGACAGTCCCTTGGAGGTGGCGCCGGAGATCGCCTTGGTACTCAACCGGATTCGCTGACCGGTAGCCAGGGCCAGGCCGCGGGCCAGGCGCACGCCGGGCACCTCGTCGGCGACCAGGCAGCCGACGCCGGCCGCGGTGGAATCACCGAAGATCATCAGGTGCAGATCGGCCTGCTTGCCCGAGCGCCAGCGTTCCGGGGCTACGCAGCCCGCGGTGTAGATGCCGTCTGCCTCAGGAGGTTTCGAGGTGTCGCGGCCGATGACGCCGCGCGCCGCGCCGGCCTGGGCCATCAGGAGTCGCGAGGTCACCCACCATGCGGCGCCGGTTCCGGAACCGGCCAGGACTGTTGCGGCACCGGTCACCGCGGCCGTGCGCCAGCCGATGCGCGGTGCGCTCACGACTCCACCTCGCCGACGCTCGCTCACAAAGGAAAATGTACCGACTCTACGCAGGCGGGGCAGCCGGAGCGGGAACGTCGAACCAGCCGTGCGCCGGAATGCTGGCGGCGTCGGTGCTGACCGTGACCTCGATGTGGCCGGGACCGGTGTCCTGGAACAGCGCGTACTGGATGCTGCCGTAGAGGCCGGTGACGATCGTGTCTTCGTACCGGCCGACCGCGCCGGTGGTGGTGTTGCGCCAGTCCACCATCGTGCGCACCTCGCACAGCGGAGCCAGTGGGTAGTCGCCGTCACCGATGCCGACGACGGGGAGCGCGCGCATGTTGATGATCGCCCGGCCCGGCCACGCTGGGCTGACATCGGCCCAGGTACGAATGGTCGTGCCGCACAGGCCGCCATAGGCGAGCGTCGGCACCTGCGGGAATTCGATGGTGACTGCGTTCGCCTGCGCGCCCGGTCCGGCCAGCGCGGCCAGTGCCGCTCCGGCCAGAACAACGCCGGCCCTGGCGATGTTCGGCTGCTTCATGGTTCGGATCCTAAATGGGGTTTGCTGGAATCCCGGTTTGTCGCACCGGACGGGGTTGCGCGTGGCGTGCGCCAACTCACACCGGGTCCATCTGGAACTATGGGGCGCATGCGCATCGCCGACCATGTCGTGGACCTCATCGGCAATACGCCGCTGGTCCGGTTGAACTCTGTTGTGGGCCCGAACGCCGGACTGGTGGCGGCCAAGATCGAATACCTGAACCCGGGTGGTAGCTCCAAGGACCGGATCGCGGTGAAGATGATCGACGCCGCGGAGAAGTCCGGGCAGCTACGCCCCGGCGGCACCATCGTCGAACCCACCTCCGGCAACACCGGCGTCGGTCTCGCCCTGGTCGCCCAGCAGCGTGGCTACCACTGCGTCTTCGTCTGCCCGGACAAGGTCAGCGAGGACAAGCGCAACGTGCTGCGCGCGTACGGCGCCGAGGTCGTCGTGTGCCCGACCGCCGTCGCGCCGGAGGACCCGGCCAGCTACTACAGCGTGTCCAACCGTCTGGTCGGCGAGATCGACGGCGCGTGGAAGCCGGACCAGTACTCCAACCCGGGCGGCCCGGACAGTCACTACGAGACCACCGGCCCGGAGATCTGGCGCGACACCGAGGGCAAGGTCACCCACTTCATCGCCGGCGTCGGCACCGGCGGCACCATCACCGGCGTCGGGCGCTACCTCAAGGAGGTGTCCGGCGGCAAGGTGAAGATCATCGGCGCCGACCCCGAGGGTTCGGTGTACTCCGGCGGCACCGGTCGGCCGTACCTGGTCGAGGGCGTCGGCGAGGACTTCTGGCCGTCCGCCTACGACCCGGCCATCCCGGACGAGATCATCGCCGTCTCCGACGCGGACTCCTTCGACATGACCCGCCGCCTGGCCCGCGAGGAGGGCCTGCTGGTCGGCGGCTCGTGCGGCATGGCCGTGGTCGCGGCGATCGAGGTCGCCAAGCGTGACCCGGACGCCGTGGTCGTGGTGCTGCTGCCCGACGGTGGCCGTGGCTACCTGTCCAAGATCTTCAACGACCAGTGGATGAGCTCCTACGGCTTCCTGCGCGAGCGGCTCGACGGCAGCATGGTCGAACCGCTGGTCGGCGACGTGCTGCGGGGCAAGTCCGGCGAGCTGCCCGACCTGGTGCACACCCATCCGTCGGAGACCCTGCGCGACGCGATCGAGATCCTGCGCGAGTACGGCGTATCGCAGATGCCCGTCGTCGGCGCGGAGCCGCCGGTGATGGCGGGCGAGGTCGCGGGCAGCGTCTCGGAGCGCGATCTGCTCTCGGCGGTGTTCGAAGGCCGTGCGCACCTGACCGATTCGGTCGGCAAGCACATGAGCCCGTCGTTCCCGCTGATCGGCGCGGGCGAGCCGATTTCCGCCGCGACCAAGGCGCTGTCGGACACCGACGCGCTGATGGTGGTCGAGGAGGGCAAGCCGGTCGGCGTCATCACCCGGCACGACCTGCTCGGCTTCCTGAGCGTCGGCACGCTCGGCCACTGACCGCTCTCTGCTGCTGATCAGCCGGGGCCCGTGTACTCGGGCCCCGGCTAGGCCAGGCGGGCGCGCAGGGCCAGGGCGTCGCGCGGGGCCATGACCTTGGCATCGTTGTCGAAGTAGCAGTAGACGTCGTGATCGGCGGACCAGCCGCGGATCTTGCCGGCCCACATGTCGAGGCCCTCGTCGGTGTAGCCGCTGACGTACAGCTCGTCGTGACCGTGCAGCCGGATATAGACGAAGTCCGCGGTAGCCTCCTCGATCATCGGGAATTTGCCTGCGGCATCGGCGATTACGAGGGCGATCTCATGCTTGGTCAACAGGTCGGTGAATTCTGCCGTGACGAAACTGGGGTGGCGGACCTCCAGGGCGTGCCGCAGCGGACGGTTCGCGTCGGTGGTCGTATACGCCGGATCCACCCGATGGTCATGCTGTTTCGCTATCTCCGCGGCCTGCGTTGTGGTCCGGGGGAGGTGGTCGAAAAAGTTGGTCAGCACGTCCGGATCGAACGGGAAGTTCGGCGGCAGCTGCCAGAGGATCGGGCCCAATTTGGGGCCCAGGGCCAGCATTCCGGAGGCGAGGAAGTTCGCCAGCAGCTCATCGCCGTCGCGCAGCCGCTTCATGTGCGTGATGAATCTGCTGCCCTTCACCGCGAAGACGAAGTCGTCCGGCGTCTGACTCGCCCAGTTCTGATAACTCGACGGGCGCTGCAGCGCGTAGAACGAGCCGTTGATCTCGACGCTGTTCAGCTGTTCCGACAAATACGCGAGCTCACGCTTCTGTGTCACCCCTTTGGGATAGAAGACGCCGCGCCAGGGCGGATACACCCACCCCGAGGTGCCGATCCTGACTTCGCCCATCAGTCCATCGTGGCAGCTACGCGGATGTGCCGCCGGTTACCCGGGCACGCCGGAGCGTCGAGATCCGGCCGAATGCCCACGCGACCACCAGCGCGGCGAGGAACGACAGCAGCGACGCGCTCATCCACGCCTGCTTGGTGAAGTGCAGCTGCTCCTGCACGTGCACCCAGAAGTCGGTCCACACGCCGGCATCGCCCGGATTGATCAGCTGGTACACCGAGAGCCCGGCCAGCCAGGCGACGATCATCCCCCAGCGCGGCGGGGCGTCGTCGGCGGTGTTCCAGTCGCCCTTCGCACGCAGGAAGAAGTCGGCGACGAGCACGCCGAGCAGTGGCACGAACACCGACCCGATCAGCCCGAGGAAGCCGAAGTAATTGGCCATGTTCAGCCGCAACGCGAGCACCGTGATCAGCACGCCCAGTCCGATCGACAGGATCCGCCGGTCGATGCGCGGGGCCAGGTTCTGGATCGAGACGGCGGTGGAATACACGTTGGCGAACGACTGGTCCGCCTCGCGCAGCACGAACACGAAGAAGAACAGGCCGCCGAGACTCACCTGGAGGAACGGCGAGTACTGGCCGTCCCCGGTCGCCCTGGCCAGCGCGAACAGGCCGAGCGTGTAGGCCACGATCTGAGTGATCGCGTAGGCCCCGCTGGCCGCGCCGAACGCCGACCCGGTGCCGCGCGAGTGCCGGGTGTAGTCCGCGGCCACCGGCACCCAGGAGATAGACACCGCGAGCGCCGCGTCGGTAGCGATCCAGAAGAGGTTCCAGTCGGCGCCGAACGGGCCGCTGCCGTGCGGGCCGGGGTTGGCCGACAGATCGGGCAGCCCGGTGCGGAAGAACTGGATGTAGAACCAGATCAGCGCGATCACCACGCCGATCGTGACGAACCGGCGCAGCAGCCGGACCGAGCCGAGCGGCCAGATGGTCAGCGCCGTGGTGAGCACGCCTGCGGCCACCACGTAGAGCCAGTGCGGACCGCCGCCGAACAGCTCGTCGGCCGCGTCGCCGATCACGATCAATTCGAAGGTGCCCCAGCCGATCAGCTGGGCGATGTTCAACACGGTGGGCAGATAGCTGAGTTTCGCGCCGAACAGGCCGCGCAGCAGGACCATCGCCGGCTTGCCGGTCTTGGCGCCGGGGATCGCCGCCAGGCCGAGCATCAGACCGCCGACGACCGTGCCGACGATCATCGCGAGGATGCCCGCGGAGATGGAAATCTGCGGTGCGCCTTCGGAATTCGGTGCCAGCACGGTGTACGCGCCGGAGAAGGCGATGAGGCTGACACCCAGGTTTGCCCAGAATGCGCTCTGATCCCAGAAGGACAGCACCTTCGGGGCGGGCTCGTCGAGGGTGAAGGGGGCCTCGTGCCGTTCGGAGTTGTGCAGGGTCGATGAAGACATGCCCGAAACGCTCTTCCTACGCCGGCATTACCCGGACAGGTTCATGCGGTCGGCGAAGCGCTGGGGTCCGCCCTCTCAGCCCGGCCTTGCCCGAGCTCCCGCGGTGGGGGTGGTTCGGGCGAATAGTACACGTGGCGATTCGGCGGTCCGCGCGATTCATGCCGAGCGCCTGCACGGGCGAGTGCCCGAGGCGCCTTGCCGACGCAACTGAACAACCATGAACTGCAAGTTCGCTCGAATCGGTACTCTGGAAACCGGGCAGAGTACGAACCAATGCAGGGCTTGGGAAATGTCCGTTCTGAACTGGGGATTGGTGTCCTGCGGCCGGGATCACACCGGCCGTTAACCGCGATAACGGAGTTGTAACGGTCTGTTCACCGTCTAGGGCCAGGATCACGAGGTATGACTCGGAGGCAAGTGATCGGTTGGGTAGCTCTGCTTACCTCGGTGCTTGCCGGGGCCGAGTTGCTCGATCGGGTGAATTTTCCCGCGCCGCAGATGATTCTCGCGATCGTCGTCGGCGGCGCCCTCGCGTTGGCCGGGAAGTTGCCCGCGCCGATGCCCCGCCAGCTGACGTGCGGCGTGCAGTCCATGCTCGGTGTGCTGATGGGCAGTTATCTGGAGATCTCGCTGCTGTCGAGTATCGGGCTGGCGTTGATTCCGGTGCTCGCGGTGACCGTGGCGACCCTGTTGATCAGCCTGCTGGTGGCGGTGGTGTTCGCCCGCTTCGCGCACGTCGAACTGCCGACCGCGACGCTCGGGCTGCTGGCCGGCGGTTCCGCCGCGGTGGTGGCGGTGGCCGACGATATGGACGCCGATCCGCGTCAGGTGGCGTTCATGCAGTACCTGCGGGTCGCGCTGGTCGCGGTGAGCGCGCCGGCCCTCGGCGCGCTGCTGAGCAACAGCGGCGGCGGGCTGAGCAACGAGAAGGTGACGCTCGGCGGCGCGGTGACCAATCCCGATCTGCCGTTCTGGATGATCGTCGGGCGCGGGGATCAGGTCGCCGGGTTGTCCATCGCGGTGATGCTGTGCGTCATCGGCACCAAGCTGGGCAGGCGGCTCGGACTGCCGAGCCCGGCGCTGATCGGGCCGATGCTGATGACCGCGGTGCTCACCGCGCTGGGCGTCAGCCACGGGTACGCGCCGACGAACCTGTTCAAGGATCTGCTGTTCGTGCTCATCGGTTTCGAGGTCGGAACCCGGTTCACCCGCACCGTGGTTCGCGAGATGGCCCGGATGATCCCCGGCATGACGGTCACCATCGTCGCGTTGTCCGCGATCGTCGCCGGACTCGCCTTCGCGGTCGCCACGTTCGTCGATCTCGAGCTCTCCGACATCTACCTGGCCACCACGCCCGGCGGCATCAACGCGGTGCTGGCCACGGCCGAGTCGATGGACGCGAACCTGCCGCTGATCACCTGCGTGCAGAGCATGCGCTTGCTGCTGATGGTGCTCATGCTGCCGCTGCTCGCGAAAGCTATGCGCTGGTTCTCGGCGCGACAGTTGCAGTTGGCGCAGCCCGAGCTGGTTGCCTGACCCGGCCTGCGCGGACATTTTCCCGCTGATTGCCCGCGGTTCTCGTAGTTCGGTGCTGAGAATGTCCGCGCAGGCCGGGTACCCCTGCGCCACTACGCTTTTCGCACCGCGCCCACGATGAGATCCGCCCACTCGTCGGCCAACGCGGCGAGCCGGTACCACGCCGCATGTACCCGGAGGTCGGAGACTTTTTCCGCGGTGTGCAGCAGATGGCTGGCATGCGCGTGCGCCGCGGCCATGCGATCGACCATGGCACCGAGCGACCCGGTGCGCAGATGCTCGGTGCAACTGCGGCGAGGAAGTTGGGTGGCCACCCAGTTGTCGATGGCGGCGACCAATTCGGCGCGGCGGCAATCGATTCCGGCGGCTCCGAGCGGGTTGCCGTGCCGCTGGCGGTGCAGCGTGGCCAGTCGGCGGGCCAGGTCGATGATCGGATGGTCGGTGACCGGATCGCCGGCGTTGCCGCCGAAGGCGGCCACCAGTTCGCGCTGATCAGGCAATGATCGGTCGGCTGACAAGGTCTTCATCGTGCACCTCCGGGTGACGTCAGGCGGGAGGCATTGCCCTGATGCCGAATCCGAGATAAGAGTGCGCCGCTTGACTCGGCGTGTCGGTGACATCGAGATGGCACCGCGATGACAGGTCGTAACAATCTTCTCCTCGCGGCGGGGCCGGGATTGTGAGGACGATCGACCAGTCTCGGGTGGCCGGAGTGGAGAGTACGTTCCCCGTGCGTCGGACCGATGTGCGGTCGCGCCGAAAGTCGCAATGTGGCAAATTATCTGCAAATAAGCGATTCGAGTTATGTGGCCAGGGTATAACCGGCCTTGAAGAAGCCTCGGCAACCGCCATGGCGTAATCGGATAGCGAAGGGATGGGCATGTACACCTCCAGTTTGGCTATCGATTTCCAGAAGGGGTTCTCGGACGCGTGGAGTTCGGTGGCCACGTTCGTCCCCAAGCTGGCCGGATTCATCGTCATCTTGCTCATCGGCTGGATCGTCGCGAAGGTCGTCTCGACGATCGTGGACAAGGTGCTCGACCGGCTCGGGTTCGACCGCCTGGTCGAGCGCGGCGGCCTCAAGCAGATGATGTCGCGCAGCCGCTACGACGCTTCCGATCTGCTGGCGAAGCTGGCCTACTACGCGATCCTGCTGATCGCCCTGCAACTCGGCTTCGGCGTGTTCGGGCCGAACCCGGTGAGCGATCTGCTCGACGGCATCGTGTCCTGGCTGCCGAAGGCCGCGGTCGCCATCATCATCGTGGTGATCGCCGGTGCGATCGCGTCCGCGGTGCGTGACCTGGTCGGCAACATGCTCGGCGGGTTGTCCTACGGCGCGATGATCGGCCGGATCGCCGCGGTGTTCATCTGGGGTGTCGGCATCGTGGCCGCGCTGAACCAGATCGGCGTGGCCATGTCGGTCACCATGCCGATCCTGATCACGGTGCTCGCCACCATCGGCGGCATCCTGGTGGTAGGTGTCGGCGGTGGCATGGTCCGGCCGATGCAGCAGCGCTGGGAGGGCTGGCTGAGCGGCCTGGAAGAGGAGATGCCCGCGGTCAAGGGGCATGCGGAGGCGTACTCGCGTGGCCGTGAGGATGCCTCGCGTGAGCAGCTATGGATGGATCAGCAGGCCACCCGCGGCCAGGGCCAGCACGCACAGCAGTGGGAGCAGGGTGCGATGCAGGGCGGCGGCTCGTACGAGCAGTCCGGTGAGTACATGGGCTACCGCGATCCGGGCGAGCGGCGCTGAGCGCATACGGCAAACGCGTCCGCCGTGGGCTGCTGCCTACGGTGGACGCGTGCGATCAGGGGTTCAGGCGATCTGCTGCGAAGAGTGCAGGCACACGCCGGCCAGGCGCAGCTGGAGCCAGTCGGCGTTCGCCCAGCTGCTGAGGTCGCCTGGCGCCGCGCCGGTCATGCCGTGCTCGGCCGCGGCCTCCCGCACGTGGTCGAGGAGTCCGCGCGCGTAACCCGCGAGCAGCACGCTCATCGGCACCCGTGCGGCGCCTTCGACGCCCAGCTCGAGGATGTCCCGCACGGCCGCCGCGTGCTGGTCCAGCGCCGCCGACAGGGCGGGCAGTTCGGCCGCCGCGGCGAGCGCGGGCATCCCGTGCGTCCTGTGCAGGCGGGTCAAGATCTTGCGCGCCGACACTTCGAGCAACGCGGGGCCGAGCAGAAACATGTTTTTATGCTAGCAATCGGCGAGTCTTTATAGAACTGTGACGCTTCACCCAGTCTGTTTTGCCGGAAAAATGAGTTCCAGCAAATTTGCCGCATCGAAATGCCTTGGGGGAGAATCAGTCCGCCGGTCGATGCCGGCAAATGCAACCGTCCGGTATGGATTGGGCTTCCGTTCGCCGGCGAACCGTTCCCTCGCGCGCCGCCGAGTTACCGGAAGGCGTTGGCGTCGGTCAGCGCGCGACCGAGCACCAGCTGATGAACCTCGGCCGTGCCCTCGTAGGTGAGCACCGACTCCAGGTTGTTCGCGTGCCGCAGCACCGGATAGTCCAGCGTGATGCCGTTGGCCCCGAGGATGGTGCGGCACTCCCTGGCGATCTTGATGGCCTCCCGGGTGCTGTTCAGCTTTCCGGCGCTCACCTGCTCGGGCGTCACCGCGTCCCGGTCCTTCAGCCGGCCCAGGTGCAGCGCGAGCAACTGCCCCTTGCCGAACTCCAGCGCCATGTCCGCCAGCTTCGCCTGGGTCAGCTGGTACCCGGCCAGCGGCTTGTCGAACACCTCACGGGTGCGCGCGTATTCGATGGTCGAGGCCAGGCAGTCGCGGGCCGCGCCGAGCGCGCCGAAGACGATGCCGAACCGCGCCTCGCTCAGGCAGCCCAGCGGCGAGGCCAGCCCGCGCGACTCGGGCAGCACCGCGTCGGCGGGCAAGCGGACGTCGTCGAGGTCCAGCTCGGCGGTCACCGATGCGCGCAGCGACAGCTTGCGATGCATCTCTCGCGCGCTGAACCCGGGCGTCCCGGCGGGCACCAGGAAGCCGCGGATGACCTGCCTGCCCTCGTCCTCGGTCTGAGCCCAGACCACCGCGACATCGGCCACCGAGCCGTTGGTGATCCACATCTTCGAGCCGTTGAGCACCCAGTCGGTGCCGTCGCGCTTGGCCCGGGTCCGCATACCGCCGGGGTTGGAGCCGAAGTCGGGTTCGGTGAGCCCGAAGCAGCCGAGCGCGCGCCCGGCCGCCATCTCCGGCAGCCACTGCTGCTTCTGCTCCTCCGAGCCGTACTTGTGGATCGCGGTCATCGCCAGCGATCCCTGCACCGACACCATGCTGCGTACGCCGGAGTCGACGGCCTCCAGCTCCTGGCAGGCCAGGCCGTACATCGTCGCCGACATGCCCGCACAGCCGTACCCTTCGAGATGCATACCGAGCAGTCCGACCTCGCCCAACTGCGGCGCGAGTTCGCGGGCCGGGAAGGTGCCCTCCTCGAACCAGTCCGCGATGTGCGGTCGCAGGCGTTGATTCGCGAAGGTCGCGACGGCATCGCGGATCTCGCGCTCATCGTCGGACAGCAGGGAGTCGATCGCGAACAGTTCTTCCACAGTCACCATGCGCTAAGCGTAAATGGGAAGGGTGCCGGTGAGATCGGGGTCTGGTGAGGTTCTCGTAAGAAAATTTCCGGTCTGCTCGCCCTAGCTGCGTAACTAGATCGGTGCTGAGCCGGATTCGTGCGCAGAACGTCGATCTGACCCGACCAGGGGGTTGCTCGAAAATCGCCCCTGATTAGGCTGGGGTTCATGAGTGAGCTGGGGTTCTCCACTAGGGCCGTGCATGCAGGATTCGATCCCGATCCGCAGACCGGCGCGGTCAACGTGCCCATCTACGCGAGTTCGACGTTCGCCCAGGACGGAGTGGGCGGCCTGCGCGGCGGTTTCGAGTACGCGCGCACCGGCAACCCGACCAGGTCCGCGCTGGAAGCGAACCTCGCCGCGCTCGAATCCGGCACCTACGGGCGGGCGTTCGCGTCCGGCATGGCCGCCACCGACTGTGCCATCCGCGCCACGTTGCGTCCCGGTGACCACATCGTCATCCCGGACGACGCGTACGGTGGCACCTTCCGGCTGATCGACAAGGTGTTCAGCCAGTGGGGGATCGAGCACTCGCCGGCCCACGTGTTCGACGTGGACGAGATGCGCGCGGCGATCCGGCCGAACACCAAGCTGGTGTGGGTCGAGACCCCGACCAACCCGCTGCTGAGCATCGGCGACATCCCGGCGCTGGCCGACATCGCGCACGGCGCGGGCGCGAAGCTGGTGGTGGACAACACCTTCGCCACCCCGTACCTACAGCAGCCGCTGCTGCTCGGCGCCGACATCGTCACCCACTCGACCACCAAGTACCTGGGTGGGCACTCCGACGTGGTCGGCGGCGCGCTGATCACCAACGATCCCGAGCTCGACGCGGCGTTCGCGTTCCTGCAGAACGGCGCGGGCGCGGTGCCCGGCCCGTTCGACGCCTTCCTCACCCTGCGCGGCACCAAGACCCTTGCGGTGCGGATGGATCGGCACTGCGACAACGCCGAGACCCTGGCCGAGTTCCTGACCCGGCACCCGGCCGTCGCCCAGGTGATCTACCCGGGCCTGCCGGAGCATCCGGGCCACGCGGTCGCCGCGAAGCAGATGCGCCGCTTCGGCGGCATGATCTCGGTGCGGCTGCACGGCGGCCCGGACGCGGCCCGCGACCTCTGCTCGCGCACCAAGGTTTTCACCCTCGCCGAGTCGTTGGGCGGGGTGGAGTCGCTGATCGAACACCCGGCCGCCATGACGCACGCGTCGACTGAAGGCTCCGTGCTCGAGGTGCCCGCGGATCTGGTCCGGCTCTCGGTCGGCATCGAGGACGCCGCCGACCTGCTCGCCGACCTCGAACAGGCACTGAGCTAGGGTCCGCAAGATGACGAAACGGCCGCACCGGGGATTCGGGTGCGGCCGTTCGTGTCTCAGGGGAACAGGTCGGCCGGGGCGCGCAGCCGGTGGCTACGCGACACCGCGGCCGGGCGGGTCAGCTGTGGTAGGGCTCCGCGCTGACCAGGGTGACCTTCATCGTCTTGCCGTTGGGCAGCGTGTACTCACGGGTGTCGCCGACCTTGGCGTCGATGAGCGCGCCGCCGAGCGGGGAAGCCGGCGAGTAGGTCTCCAGCTTGGAGTCGTTCAGGCCCTCTTCGCGGGTCGCGATGAGGAAGGTTTCGGTATCGGACTCGTCGCCGTCGTAGTAGACCTTGACGACCGAACCGGGGAGCGCGACGCCGGACTTGGTCGGCGCGACGCCGACCTTGGCGTTGTTCAGCAGCTCCTGCAGCTGGCGGATGCGCGCCTCCTGCTGGCCCTGCTCTTCGCGCGCGGCGTGGTATCCGCCGTTCTCCTTGAGGTCGCCCTCTTCACGGCGTTCGTTGATCTCGGCAGCGATAACGGGACGATTGGCAATGAGCGCATCGAGTTCGCCCTTGAGCCTGTCGTGCGACTCCGGGGTCAGCCAAGTCACTTGCGTCTCAGTCATCTCGATCACTCCCTAGTAGTTGTTCCCGGCAGGCCGGGATTCCCTGATAACTGCCGCGGTACCCACCCGTGGGGCGGGCACGCACCAGTCGACGGCTAGAGCGATCCTGAAGTTCATCGAACCCCGACAGACCCTGGTTCCGGGCAAAGCTCGTAATCCGGAACAGATAGCGCTGGCCGCCAATGCAGCAAACACGGCTCCGAACCCCGGAACCGTGTATCAGGCCATTTTAGCATGAATCACAAACGTGCAGGTCGGAGTTAATTTCGAGGACAATTGCTGCGGCAAAAGAGGCAAATCACCCCGCTCGGAGATAGCTGGGGACCTGCTCGCTGCAACCGTAGATACTGCTCGACGCCGCTCGCGCGGACGTCTTGACCGTGGTGGTCTGTTCGATCGTGCCGCTGGTAGACGGCTCGATCAGCACCTCGCGGCGACCCACCTCGACGCTGTCGCGAGCCATCGCGCGGACGAAGCAGACGGCGGGCTGTGCGGGATCTTTGCGGGTGACCTTGATCCGGATGGTCATCGTCGAGTCGTCGACCACGGTGTAGCCGAGCTGTTCGGACTCCAGGTCCTTGGGGCCGTACTTCTGATAGCCCACGAAGGCCACGCCGCAACCCAGCAACACCACGACGACGCCGAGGACCAGCGGCAGCCAGCGGCGCGGCACCGGCGGCTTGGTTCCGTACCGGTCGGTCGGCCTTTGGGGTGTGGCGGGAGCCGGGGCGTCGCTTCGATCGGTCACAAGGTCGCTCCCGGGGGGTACGTCGGAACAAAAGTCGGTCGAATGGAACTATAGGGAACGACGACCAGACACCCGCGAGCGAGAGCGACGGTGAACGAGACGTGAGTGGCCTTCGCCTCATGGCGGTGCATGCCCACCCCGACGACGAATCCAGCAAGGGTGCCGCGACGACCGCCCGGTACGCCGACGAGGGACACGACGTCCTTATCGTGACGTTGACCGGCGGCGAACGTGGCAGCATCCTGAACCCCGCGATGGACACCCCCGGTGTCCTGGACCGGATCAACGAGATCCGGCGCGAGGAGATGGCCGCCGCGGCGCGTGCGCTCGGCGTGCGCCAGCACTGGCTCGGCTTCGTCGATTCCGGCCTGCCGGAGGGCGATCCGCTGCCGCCGCTGCCCGAGGGCAGCTTCGCGACGGTACCGCTCGAGGAGGCCACCGAGGCGCTCGTCCGGGTGGTGCGCGAGTTTCGCCCGCACGTGATGACCACCTACGACGAGCTGGGCGGCTACCCCCATCCGGACCACATCCGCTGCCACGAGGTATCGGTCGCCGCCTACGAAGCGGCCGGCGATCCCGAGCAGTTCCCGGATGCGGGCGCGCCGTGGACGCCGCTGAAGCTGTACTACGACCACGGTTTCACTGCCCGCCGGATGGAGGTGTTCGCCGAGGAGTACGAGCGGATGGGCGAGCCGTTCCCCTTGCAGGAGTGGCTGGACCGGATGCGCAAGTACGTCCCCGAGCGCGGCGACGTGTTCTCCCGGGTCACCACGCAGATCGACTGCGCCAAGTATTTCCCGCAGCGCGACGACGCCCTGCGCGCACACGCCACCCAGATCGACCCCAACGGCGCGTTCTTCGCCATCCCGCTGGAGCTGCAGCAGCGGCTCTGGCCGACCGAGGAGTTCGAGCTGGCCAAGACCAGGGTCAAGACGGCGCTGCCGGAGACCGATCTGTTCGCCGGGATCGAGGACGAGCACCGGTGATGCTGGCTCTGCTCGCCCAAGCGCCCGGCGGCACCCCGACCGGGCCGGAGTTCGGTAAGGCGTCGCCGCTCGGCCTGGTGATCATCCTGATCCTGCTCGCGGGCACCGTGCTGCTGGTTCGCTCGATGAACAAGCATCTGAAGAAGCTGCCCGCCACCTTCGAGCCGGAGCACCCGGAACCGGACCAGGAGGCCGACGAGGGGACCGAGCGCGGCATCACCACCCGGCAGGACGAAGCGGAGCCGGATAGTCGCGCCGACAAACCCTGACGTTCAGATCAGCTGGGGCCCAGCAGATCCCAGCGATTGCCCGCGATATCCACGAATACCGCGACCGGTCCGTAGGGCTCTTGCCTTGGCGCCGTGACGAATTCGACGCCGCGCGCCACCATCTGGTGGAACGCGGCGTCGAAATCGTCTACCTGGAGGAAGAATCCGACGCGGCCCGCCGTCTGGTTGCCGACTACTGCGGACTGTTCGGCACCGTCCGCGCGGGCCAGCAGTAGGCCGGTCTGCGCGCCGGGCGGGCGGACGACGACCCAGCGTTTCGGGCGTCCGTCGTTGGTCTGTGCCGGAGCGTCCTCGATCAGGTCGAAGCCGAGCGTTTCGGTGAAGAAGGCGATCGCCGCGTCGTAGTCGTCGACGACGAGCGTGCAGAGGTCTATGCGCATGCGGAGGGATGATAGGCGGCATTGCCGACCGGATGGCCAGGTGAATGTGTGAATGTCCGAATTTCGATCGGGCTTAACAGGTTTGAACAACACCTGAACTGGATAACGAAATCACCACAGCCGTAGCTCGATCGAAACCGATTGTCAGCTCCACCTCGTCGCATAGTCCGCTCTACGGTCACAACGTCGCTGACACACCAGTTTTCAAACGTTGTGTAGCGGCCGTTGCATGCGCACCCGGGCGCATTGCACACTGTAGCGAGATGTATTCGGCCAACGCAGCCGCTTAATCCAACGGCCACCGAGAAGCACACTGCTGGCAACCTAATTCACCGCGAGCAGCTTTCGCAACGGCCTCCGTATGTCGCCCGCCTGTGTTACCAATTCAGCCAGACCGCTCGACCGAAGGAAGCTCATGGACAACGTGATCGGACAGATCGACCGTGCACTCGATGCGACGAGCGTGATCGTCGCGGCTTTGGACGACAGCTCCATGACCGCGCCGACGCCCTGCCGGGAGTGGGATGTGCGTGCCGTGTTGAACCACACGGTGGGCAACATGCACATCTTCGCGGCCGCGTTGAGCGGCACGGATTCCGGTGCCGATCATGAATCCGATTGGCTCGGCGGCGATCCGCAGGGCGCGTACGCGGCGGCTGCGGAGGTGGACCGGGCGGCCTGGCATCGGCTCGACGCCCTGGAGAACACCGTGCACATCCCGCTGGGCGAGTTGCCCGCCGCGGCGGCGGCGCTTGTGCATCTCACCGAGTTGGTTGTGCACGGTGTCGATCTCGCGGTCGCCATCGGCAGGCCGGACCTGGCCGACGACGAGTTGTGTGGCGAACTTCTCGCCACCATGCAGGCCGGCGGCGGCATCGACCGGTTCCGCGCTCCCGGCATCTTCGACGCCGAGGTATTCGTCGAGGCGGACGAGCCCGGTCATCGCCGGTTGCTCGGCTACGTCGGCCGCGAAGTGCTGGCGCGCACCCCGTAGCGCGCTACCGGATCCGTATCACGGTCGAGGCCGCGAGCAGCAGCAGCTCGCGCGCCGCCGCCTGCTCGTAGGCGAGCCGGCCACCGTGGTTGCGGTGCAAGGCATGTTGCTCGGCATGTACCGATGACGTCGCCGCGCTGATATCCCGGGCTGCGTCGTCTTTCGGACGTGCGATACTGAATTCGCGCATGGCAATTACGCCCTTTCATAAGATGCAGGTATATCGGCTCGATTTCCGCCGCGCCCACCGTATTTCGGGCACCCCAAATAGACGGGTGCGCGCACCGTGGGTGCGTGTCCGTGCGCGCCGGAGTTCCGGATGGACAACGGATTCCATTCCACCGTTGCCCGTGCACCGGGCGCTCGAGAACTGTATCCGGCCGAATTAGACCGGCGCATCCTATTTTTCGGCGGCCCGGCGAACGGGGTGGCGCAGGATGGTCTTCGTTGTCTCTGCTTGTGCTCTGCGTGGATCGGACAGATAGATCTCGTGATGGCGTCCGTTCATCGTCAGCCCCTCGGCGTTCATGAACGCTTCCAGCTTGGCCAGGGTCTCCGGTTCGGTCGCGTAGGGACCGATGTGCAGCGCTTGAACGGCGTCACCCTCGGTGATCTGCTCGAAGGTTGCCCCCGGCACCATGGCCGCGGTGACGAACTCGGGCATGCGCAGCATCAACTTCCACTGCCAGTGTTCGCGGGGCACCGTCAGCGGCGGCTCGTCGGAGTCGACCCACCACAGGCCCTCCAGTTTCGGCACCACGAAGTCGTGGCCGGCGGCCTTGGCGATCTTCTTCGCGCCGTGTGCGGTTCGGTAGAGCGACTCGATCGCCGCGACGTACCCCGGGCTCCCCGGGGCGCCGGAACCGGTGACCGTCACGTACGTATAGGCGTCGAAGGTGCGCAGCGTCGGCTCGGTGGGGGCGTGGTAGTAGTGCTTGTCGGTTTTGGCCAGGTCGAGTTTCATATCGCGAGCCTGGCGGCTCCAGCGCCGGGAGAGTCAAGCGCCGGTCGGTGTGGCAGCTTGGAGGCGTGGACGAGATCTTCCGGGACGCCGGAGTGCGGGGCTGGGTGCATGCGCGGTGCTTCGACTGCGGTGCGGAGTCCGGGTCGGGCGCCGACGAGCCGGTGGTGCTCGCCTCGGTGGTCAAGGTGCCGCTGGTGCTGGAGTTCGCCCGGCAGGTGGCGGCGGGACAGTTGGATCCGGCCGATCGGGTACGGGCCAGGGGTGCGGACCGGCTCGGCGGGGTCGGCACGGCGGGCTGTCACGACGATGTCGATCTGAGTCTGCGGGATGCGGCGTTCTTCGCGCTCACCTTGAGCGACAACACCGCCGCCGATCTGCTGTTCGACCGGGTCGGCATCGACAATGTGCGCTCGCTGGTGCGTGAGCTCGGCCTCGGCGCCACCCGGATCGTCGGCGCGCCGCGGCACATCGTGCAGAGCATGGCCGAGGACATCGGCGCGCGGGATGCGGCCGAGTTCGCCGAGCGGTTTCCGGCGCTCACCGCCGCCGAGATCCTCGGCACCCGCGCGCTGGACCCGCTTCGGACCACCGCGAGCACGCCGCGGGAGATGACCCGGTTGCTCACGCTCATCGGCCAGGATCTCGCGGGCCCCGTCGAGGCATGCGGCTGGGTGCGCGATCTCATGCGCCAGCAAGTGAATTGGCATCGGCTCGCCGGCGCGTTCCCGCCGGAGGTGCGGGTGTGGGCCAAGACCGGCACCTTGCCCGGAGTGCGCAACGAGATCGGTGTGCTGGAGTATCCGGACGGAAGTCGTTATGCCGTAGCGGTATTCACCAGGGTGGAGTCGCTCGCACAGCGGCTGCCCGAGGTGGATCGCGCGATCGGCGCCGCCGCCGCGCTCGCGATCGACCGCATCGATCACGGACTGCCGTACACCACGTTCCACGGCCGGTGCGGCGCGGCCTGAACCGCTGCTGGTCGAGATGTGCCGTCGCCCTGCACAACTCGCACGATCAGCTCGGCGAGTTCGGGCACCAGCGGATGCGGCGCGTGGGCCGGCCAGGCCAGGGACAGCCGCCAGGTCAAGGTGCCTTCCGGTAGGGGCCGCCAGACGACCCGCGGTTCCTTCTGCGCCACCATGCCCTGATCGAAGGCGATGCCACGGCCGGAAAGCACCATGCCGAGCACGAATTCGGGGTTTCGGGCGTGCTGCACCCGCGTCGGTTTGAAGCCGTGTTCCCAGCAGGTGCGCAGGGTCGAGTCGTAGAGTCCGGGCGCGGCGGCGCGCGGGAAGATCACCAGTCCGAGTCCGGCCAGATCGGCGAGGGTGAGTGAAGAACGCACGGCCAGTGGTGAATCGCGGGGGAGCACCACGCCGACCGGAGTGTCCACGGCGGGACCCAGTTCGAGGCCGACCACGTCGACCGGATGTTGCAGCAGCCCGGCGTCGAGCTGCCGGTCGGCCAGCAGGCGGACCTGCTCGGCGGTGGTCAGCTCCTGGAGATCCACGCGGACCTCGCGGCTCTCGAACGCGGTGAGGATCGCGGCGAGCACCCGTCCCGCCAGTTCGGGCGGCACGCCGACCCGCAGCGCGTCCATCTCGCCGCGATGTGCCTTGCCGACCAGCGAGGTCGCGCGCTCCCAGCGGGCGAGCAGATCGCGGGACTCGGCGAGCAGGATCTGGCCCGCCTCGGTCAGCTCGACCCGGCGGCTGTCCCGGTCGAACAACCGCGCGCCGAGGTCGTTTTCGAGCTTGCGGATGCGCTGGCTCAGCGGTGGCTGGGCGATGCCGAGGCGTTCGGCGGCCCGCCCGAAATGAAGTTCTTCGGCCACGGCAACGAAGTACCGCAGCTGACGCAGCATGTCCACGCTGCGACGATATCGGTTTCGATATCGCCGAGCGGCCGCGGCGGTCTTGGACAGCGGGATCGCTGCTGTGCTGGGGTGCCTGCATGACAGGTTTCGGACGGCGGAAATTCTTCGGGGTGACGGCGGGCGCGGCGGTGCTCGCGGGCGTAGTGGCATGTGGCGGAACGGAATCCGCGAAGCCGTCGGCGCCGGCACCCGGCGGCACGACCCTGCGCTGGTGGGGCAACAACAGCTGGGAAATCCGGCTGCCGGGCGGTAAGACGGTGTTGATCGACCCCTGGCTGACCAGGTTCCATACCGGAACCTATACCGCTGCGGGCGCCGATCCGGACACCCCGATCACCGTCGACACCGCCCTCATCGACCGCTACGTGGACAGCGGCGAACTGCGCGCCGATCACATCCTGGTCACCCACGGTCACTACGACCATCTGACCGATGTGCCGTACCTGGCGAGGAAGACCGGTGCGACCGTGCTCGGCACCGAGACCCACCTGAATCTGCTGGCCGCACTCGGCGCCCCCGAAGCGCAGCTGTCGATCACGACCGGCGGCGAGCGACTGCGCTTCGACGGCTATACCATTCGCGCACTGCGCTCACTGCATTCGGTCTCCGGTGCGCGGGCCGAGGTGGCCTTCGCCGGCACCCGGCCCGGACTCGGCGCGGCAAAGTTACCGGAGCCCAAGGTGATTCGCGATCTGGTCGAGGGCGGCACGCTGGCCTACGAGGTGAGCGGCGGCGGGGTGAGCGTGCTGAACTTCGGCGGCTCCAACTACATCGAGTCCGAGTTGACCGGTCTGCACCCCGACGTGCTGCTGTTGCCCGCGGGCGGGGGCAAGATCACCGACTATGTCGCGCGGTTACTGCGCGTCACCGGTAATCCGCGCTACGTAATTCCCACGCACTGGGACGATTTCGACTACCCGCTCGCCGAGCCGGCCCACGACTGGGGCGGTCTCGAAGCGCTCCGCAAGGCGGTCGCGCAAGCCAGCCCCACCAGCGAGTTCGTCACCGTCGATCACCTACAGACCTTCACCCCCTGAGGTACCACCGTGATCGATGGTGATCGGACGGTGATCCGTTGCTGACGGCGGCTGCGGTTTTCTTGTCGCGGGGGACGACATAACGGTCCCGCCCGTACAGAAAGGACATCGCAATGGGTTACGCAGGCCCCGTGGGCGTTCGGGCGCCCTGGACTCAGCCGCAGGTTCGTTACTACGACGGCGGTTTCGAGCAGGTGCTCGCGGAGCAGGACACCGCGAGCGCACTGACCGTCATGCGGGCCAAGGTATTCCCCGCGGGTGCGCCGCCGCTGCATTACCACACCAGGGAAGACGAGTTCTGGGTCATCCTGTCCGGACGGGTCCGGTTCTGGATCGGCGGATACTCCCTGACCGAATGCGCTGTCACCGAGGCGGGTCCCGGCGCCTTCGTCTACGGCCCGCGCAATATTCCGCATACCTTCCAGACCATCACCGAGGAGAGCGAGGTTCTGGTCGGCAATACGCCGGGTGCGATCGAAGGCTACTTCTCCGGCGTCGGCGCGGCCGAGGTCCGCGACCACGACCACGACCACGACCAGCAACTGGACTTACTCCGAAGCTACGGAGTCACCGTCGTCGGCCCGCCGCCGATCTGGTCCGACTGGAATTGAACGACGACATGCCGGCCGCCGGTGACGGCAGCTTCCGGGAAGGGGCGGCTGGCTCGCCGACCGACGATGAGCTCGCGCTCCGGAACCGACGGCCGGCGTTGGATCGTGGCAACTTCACCGCAGCTTCGACGTTTTGCTGATTCGTTCCAGAAAGCCTAGGTTAGTGGCCATGCTGTACGGCCGCATGGGTGAAGAACGGCACATCAGCACACTTTTGGCAGCAGCGTGCGAGGGGCGCAGCGCCGCGCTGGCGCTGGTCGCCGAACCCGGTGCGGGCAAAACTGCACTGCTGGACCGCGCCGCGGAGTTGGTGAACCCGAATTGGCAGGTGCTGCGCTGCGCCGGGGTGGAAGCTGAATCCGAATTCTTGTTCGCCGGTTTGCAGAGCCTGCTGGCCCCGGCCTCGGGTAAACGCCGTGCCTCGATCGACGCCCTGCCCGAGCCCCAACGCGACGCGCTGTGCAGCGCGATCGGCCTGACCGCGGCCGCCTATCCCGCCGATCCGTACGTCGTGGGCTTGGCCACGCTGTCGCTGCTCGCCGAGTTGTCGGCGCAGGGGCCGGTGCTGTGCCTGGTCGATGATTGTCAATGGCTCGACCAGGCCTCGGCCGAAGCGCTCCGCTTCGCGGCGCGGCGGCTCGATGCCGAGGGCGTGGTCATGCTGTTCGCGGGCCGTACCGAATCCGCTGCGGCCGGGGTGCCGCAGTTGCGTCCCGCGCCGCTCGACCTGGCTGCCGCGGGCGCGCTGCTCACCGATCGCTGGCCGGCGCTGACCCTCGAGGCGCGCGAGCGGATCCTGGCCGAGGCGTCGGGAAATCCGCTGGCGCTGCTCGAGTTGCCGGTCCTGCGGAACGAGGCGGCCGGTCGGCGCGCGCCGCGCTGACCGGTGGGGAGCCTATTGCGGGTTCTCCGCCAGCGCGGGTGGGAAGCCGCCGGTGGCAATCGGTCCCCAGCGGTCGATATGGACACGGATCAGCGACTTGTTCTGGCGAACCATCGCCGCGCGATATTCGTCCCAGTCGGGATGTTCGCCCGAGATGCAGCGGTAGTAGTCGACCAGACCGTCGAGGGCTTCCGGCATGTCCAGGACTTCGGCCCTGCCGTCGACCTGGACATACGGGCCGTTCCAGTCGTCGGAGAGCACGCAGATCGAAACCTGTGGATTCCGCTTGGCGTTGCGTGTTTTGGCGCGGGTCGGATAGGTCGAGACGGCGAGGCGGCCCGCCGAGTCGAGCCCACAGGTCACCGGCGAGAGCTGTGGTGAGCCGTCGGCGCGGCTGGTGACCAGCACCCCGCGATGCCGTTGCCGCAGGAATTCCAGCAGCGCGTCGCGTTCGACCTGGTCGGCAGTGGCGATTCGAGGCATCCCGCTATCTTGCCCTGCCTGCGGCCCCGGCGATGCGTCGGTTCACCCCTTCGGCTGGGCCTCGTGCCGGATGTATTGCAGCAGTGTCGGATTGCCGACCGAGGAGACGATTTCGACGGTAGTGCGGAGATAACGATCGTCGGCGACCAGGCCGAGCAGGCACGCGGCCAGGTCCGCGCGAGCGGTGTACATACCGTCGGCCCGCCCCTCGACCACGCTGTACGCGCTGACCGACGGCAGGTGGTAGAGCGCACCCGGCCGCACGATCGTCCACTCCAGATCGCTTGCGCGCACCAGTGTTTCCATCCTCCCCATGTCCTCGTACAACGTCTTGCCGAGCACCCGCGTGAGGTAGGGCAGGAACACCCGATTGAACAGGAACCCCGCATCGGCATACGGACGCGGATCGACCCCGGCCGAACTGACGACACCGAGCCGCCGAACCCCATGTCGTCGCATCGCGGCGACAACATTCGCCGTACCAAGCGAATACGTCGTGATCGGTCCCCGGCCGGCTGGCGCCCCCAGCGTCGAGAGCACCGCATCCCGCCCCACGACCGCCGCCTCCACCGCCCCCGCATCGAACACATCGGCACCAACCACCTCCACCCGATCATGCTGCACCGGAAACGATTCCGGCCGCCGAGTAACCGCAGTAACCGCATGCCCAGCAGCAAGCGCCTGCCCGGTCAGCAGCCGCCCAGTAGGCCCATTGGCCCCGAAAACAGTGATACGCACGACAACAGCTCTTTTCCTCGACTGCCGGGACCCTTGCCCGGCCATTAGCTGGACGAACACAAGACGCCGCAGTGCTCAGCCCTGTGACCGGACGCCCCTGTGACAGGTGTCACCAACAGCGCAAACTTTCCCGGCTCTATCTCGGGAGCTGCCCGATCAGCAGCTCGCAACGTGCTGCATACCGGGCAATGACTACCCTTTCGTAGTCGACCCACCTGACTACGAAAAGGTAGTCAAGACGGTGCCTTGGCATGGCGAGACTTCGGCTTCCTCGCCGATCCTGCGGCGATCGGAGGTCCGGTATCCGATAGCTCGATCTTGTCGGTGCCGATTCCGTTGGGATGACCTGCTCGCGACTTGAAACGCAACTCTACTTGGTTGCGTTTCGGTTGCGTTTAAAGTAGCGTTTATCTATGGCTCAGGATCTTGCACAGCTTCTGGACACACTCCGCGCTCTCGGCGGTGATTACACCGATGTCGAGGTCAAATCCGCTGCCGGTGGTCTCCCGGAGTCGCTCACTTCGACTCTGTCCGCCTTATCGAATCAGCCAGGTGGTGGAACGATAATTCTTGGCCTGGACGAGAACCTTGGTTTTCGACCGGTTGGGCTGACCAACACGCAAGAGTTGAAGCAGGGCTTGGCGAAGAAGGCTCGGGCGTTCACGCCGCCGGTCCGGCTGACGATCAGTGACGAGACCGTGGAAGATCAGCCAGTGGTTGTGGCGATCGTCCACGAATGCGACGAATCTGCTAAACCCTGCCGGGTGAGTGCGACCGGGGCGGCGTTCATGCGTGGTTACGACGGCGATTTCAAGATGTCGGCTTTGGAGGAACAGGCGTTCCTGTCGGCTCGGAACTCTCCGATGTTCGATCGTGCTCCGGTGCTCGGCGCGACCAGGGCAGAATTGGACGATCAACTGGTCGAAGACTTCACGCGCAATGTTCAAGACCGTGATCGGAAGGGGCTGGGACGCTTCAGCGGAGATGAGTTGCTCCGTCGAGCCGGAGCGTTGACCCCTGACGGGATCCCCACCGTGGCCGGACTGCTCGCTCTCGGCATTTACCCGCAAGAATGGATGCCGCGCTTTGTGATACAGGCTGCCGCGGAGCCGTTGGCAACCGATCGCCCCGGGACGCGGGCACGCAATCAGGTAACGATTTCGGGTCCGATACCAAGGATGCTGGATGCTGCGCTGGACTGGGCTCGGCAAACCTTCGACACCGCGATCGTCACTCAGCGCGATGGCACCGTCATCGACGTTCCCGCATACCCCCTGGCAGCTTTCCGCGAGCTTATCGCTAACGCCCTCCTGCACCGCGACCTCGACAACTGGTCCGCCGGAATGGCGATCGAGGTACGTCTTCGCCGGGACCGGCTCGTCGTCACCAATCCTGGTGGTCTCTACGGAATCACGTTGGATCGGCTCGGTAAGGAAGCGGTCACGTCGGCTCGGAATATGTGGCTGGTCAAGATCTGCCAGTACCTGCGGTCGCCCGAGTCCGGAGGCCGGGTAATCGAGGCGCTGGCGACAGGTATTCCCACTATCGCCGAGGCGCTCGACGATGCCGGACTTCCTCCAGCTCAATACGCCGACACGGGGATTCGCTTCACCGCTGTACTGAAAACCGGAACCTACACCGGTACTTCGCAGTCTGGTAGCACCGCCGACTCTGTGGGCCACGCGCCAGCCCAGGCTTCCAGGCCCCCGCTGAACGCGACCCAGCAGAAGATCGCAACCCTGCTCGCCGCCGGGGCAACGACCGTTCGCGAGTTGCAAGCCACGATGGGACTCTCGGAGCAAGGAATCCGTAAGGCGCTCAACGGAATGCGGCAAGCTGGATGGGTTGAACAGGTCGGTGGCGCGGGCAGGCGCACCACCTACCGGTTGACGGAGTAGCGGCTTCAATGGTCTCGTCGAGATGGGGCAAACTTGCTGGTACCGAGCGGTCGGGTCCCTGAGATGATGGCGCTCATGTGACCGTCCGCGATCAGTTGACCAAACTGGATTCGGCACGTAGCGCCGCATGAGTGCTGATCGGAGTCGACGGGCAAAGCGCTGGCACATGAGCCGTCTTGCCTTGCCCGATGTGGAAGGCTAGGGGTATGAACCGATTGGCCAGTGCGACCTCGCCATATCTGCGTCAACATGCCGACAATCCCGTGCACTGGCGGGAGTGGGATGGGGAGGCGCTGGCGGAGGCGGCGGCCAGGGATGTGCCGATTCTGTTGTCGATCGGGTATGCGTCGTGCCACTGGTGTCATGTGATGGCGCATGAGTCGTTCGAGGATGTGGGTACTGCGGGGGTGATGAACGAGAACTTCGTTTGTATCAAGGTGGATCGGGAGGAGCGGCCTGATCTGGATGCGGTTTATATGAATGCGACGGTTGCCATGACGGGGCAGGGTGGGTGGCCGATGACCTGCTTCCTGACGCCGGCGGGGGAGCCGTTCTATTGCGGGACGTATTACCCGAAGGAGCCGCGGGGTGGGATGCCGTCGTTCACGCAACTGCTGACCGCGATCACCGAGACCTGGGGGCAGCGGCGGGATGAGGTGCACAAGGCTTCGGCGCAGGTGACCGAGGCGTTGCAGGCGCAGGCGGCGGGGCTGCCGGATTCGGACCTGACGATCACGGCGGAGCTGCTCGATCATGCGGTCGCGGCGGTGCTGCGGGACGAGGATCCGAAGCACGCGGGATTCGGTGGGGCGCCGAAGTTTCCGCCGTCGGCGTTGTTGGAGGGGTTGCTGCGTAGCTGGGAGCGCAGTGGTGACCCGGCGGTGCTGGCGGCGGTGACTCGTACGACCGACGCGATGGCGCGGGGCGGGATATACGACCAGTTGCGCGGTGGGTTCGCGCGCTATTCCGTCGATGCCGCTTGGCTGATACCGCATTTCGAGAAGATGCTGTACGACAACGCTCAATTGCTGCGTGCCTACGGGCATTTGGCGCGGCGTGCACCGGGGCATAGGCCGGAGTCGCTGGCGCACCGGGTTACTCGGGAGACCGTGCGGTTCATCCTCGATGATCTGGGTACCGAGCAGGGCGGGTTCGCGTCGGCTCTCGACGCCGATACGCATCTCGAACCCGGTCGGCCAGGTGTGGAGGGCGCGACCTATGTCTGGACGCCCGCTGAGTTGGTCGGCGAACTCGGTCCGATCGAAGGTGCTTGGGCGGCCGAGTTTTTCGGTGTGACGACCGGCGGGAACTTCGAGCAGGGCACGTCCGTGCTCACCCGATATGCCGATCCGGCACCCGCTGATATCGATCGGCTCGAACGCATCGTCGCGGCCCTGCGTAAGTCGCGCGACGGCCGACCGCAACCGGACCGTGACGACAAGGTGGTCACCGCGTGGAACGGCATGGCGATCACCGCTTTGGCCGAAGCGGGCGCCGCACTGGGTGAAGGCGACTGGGTGGCTGCTGCGGTTCGCTGCGCGCGATTCCTGTTGTCCGAGCACGTGATCGACGGCCGGGTGCGCCGCGCCTCGCTGAACGGCATCGCGGGAACGTCGCCCGGCGTGCTGGAGGACTACGCCTGGCTCGTCACCGGCCTGCTCGCCCTGCATCAGGCAACCGGCGACCTCAACTGGCTCGATGAGGCACAACGGTTGCTGGACAAGGCAATTCAGCACTTCGCCGACCCCAGCATCCCCGGCAGTTGGTTCGACACCGCCGACGACGCCGAGACTCTGGTCGCCCGTCCCCGCGACCCCGTCGACGGCGCGACCCCCGCAGGAGCGTCCGCCCTTGCCGAGGCGCTGCTCACCGCGGCCGCCCTAAGCGAGCCCGACCAGGCCGTCCCGTACTTCACCTTGGCCGAACAAACCCTCCAGCGCGGCGCGGTCGTCCTGGCCCGCGCACCGCGCTCAGCGGGCCAGTGGATGACGGTCGCCGAGGCAGCCCTGCGCGGTCCCCTCCAGGTCGCCATCGCCACCGAATCATTCAGCGACCCAAGCGAACTGCTCGCCACAGCCCGCACCACTGCTCCCGGCGGCACGGTAATCCTGGCGGGCCCACCGAATTCGGTGCCTCTGCTGGCAGATCGCCCCCTGCTCGGTGGCGGGCCCGCCGCTTACGTCTGCCGCGGCACGGTCTGCGACCTCCCCGTAGCGACAGCCGCTGAGCTGCGTGCAGCTTTGGAACGCACATAGGCAACGGTTAAAGGCGAGTCGGCCCCGAGTTGGGCCGTGGGGCAATAGATCACGTGGTTACCGGTAACCGATAACTGGTTGCTGAGCGATGCGGAGTGGGTTCCCGCACCCCCATGCAGCGAGCGGGACCGCTTGCAGTACGTCGCTGAGCCGCAGCGCCAGTACGGATGTGAGCGCTGCCAGGCGTGCGGACTGCTCAACGAACCGTTTCGGCCAGATATCGTGGCGATGCCGAGCTGCGGCGCCGATCGGTGCGGAGGTAGCCGCGCTGCCGCTCATCGCACTCGTAGTGCGCTCGCCGCCAGACGGTGCGCGATCAACGGGTTGCTCAGCCCGGGCCCGGCCGACCACCGAATTGCGATCGTTTTCGACCTTGTCGACGGCTAGCCAGACGCGCTGGGGCGCGGCGTTAGAGCGGACGTAGGCGCTGCCGACCGCCCGGCAAACCGTTGTCGGCCCATGGCTCGCTGGTGGTGGCGATGCCTGAGCTGCGGGCCGCGGAGGTATCCGCGCTGCTGGTCATCGTGCTCGCCGCCAGACGGCGCGATCAAGTCGCTGCTCGGCGTTATGGCCAGTCGGCCCCCAATTGCGCTCATTGGGGGCGCTTCTGGTTCGCCCGGTCCCCATTTCCGCCGGTGTGATCGGTGGACCGTTCGCCTTAATGCGGTTTGGTCAGTCGCGCGCGGTGGCGGCCGGGACGCCACGGGGGGGTGCCGTCGGCTACCGGGCTAGTGACTGGGTGCCGCGGGACACCAGGCTAGCGGTGGAGTGCCGCCGACTGCCAGACTGTCGAGCATGCGCTACGGCGCAGTAAATCCCCAACCCCTCAGTCGATTTCCGTTGCGGCGGTGCGAACTTCGACCATCGCACTACGATCGGTATCAGGATCGGCGGTACCGCTGGGCGCAGCCGCCTCATCGCCGTTGTTGCTCGCCGAGGCGGGGACTGCGGACTGATCGACGTCTGTCCAGCAGGCGGTCGGCTGCTTCATCCCGCGCAGCAGGATCGTCTCGTACAGTGTCCATTTCGCGCGCTCGTGCGGCGCGGCTGCCTCGATTGTGGCGCCGCTCACCAGAATTCGCCGCGGCACCTCCTTGGCCTCGGTGGTGAGCCGCGCCGCTTCGTTCACCGCGTCGCCGATCACGGTGTACTCCAGTCGGGTGTCCGCACCGATATCCCCGGCGAAGACCAGCCCGTGCGCGACGCCGATGCCGATATCGAGTTCCCCCGCCGCGACCACCTCGTCGCGGATCCGCCGCGCCGCCCGCAGCGCGGGAGTGGCGTTGTCACGCAACGCGATCGGCGCACCGAAGATGCACAGCGCCGCATCACCCTCGAACTTGTTGACCAGCCCGTTGTTCTCCTCGGTCGCCGCGACCACAGTCGCGAGCAGCCGATTCAACTTGGCCACGAACTCTTCCGGCGGCAACCCGGTGGACAGTTCGACCGATCCGGTCACGTCGACGAACAGCGCGGAAACCACCCGCACGTCCCCGGTCAGATCCAGCCCACCGGCCAGCGCTCGCTCGGCCACCTCGGTGCCGACGTGCCGGCCGAACAGGTCCCGCAACCGTTGCCGCTCACGCAGATTGGCGACCAGCTCGTTGACCGAGTTCTCCAGCCGCCCGATCTCGCTGGTGCTGCCCACCGGTACGCGCACATCGAGATCGCCTCCGGTGATCCGATCCAGAGCCCGGCGCAACGTGCGCATCGGCGTGGCCACGGCGCGCGCCAGGAAGGCGGTGGCGAGTGCCCCTACGCCGAGCCCGACCACCGAGAGATAGATCGCGGTGCGCACGCGATCGCTCGGGTCCGCCACCGGATTCCCCAGCACCACGATCAGCATGAGCAACGGCAACGCGGCAGCCACCGCCCAGCTCACCACCACCCGGACCAGCACCGAGGAACTCCAGTGCATGGTCGGCCCGAGGACCGCGGCCACCACCGGAATCGTCGGCCGGATCAGCCGATCCACGATGAGGAAGGTCAGCCCGACCGATTCGATCCCGCCGAAGGTGAACAGCGACGCCATCACCGCGGGGTCGTTGTCCGGCGCGAGGCGCATCAGCGACACGGTCGCCACGATGACGCCGGTAATCCACACGGCGAGCGCGCGCGTGGTGATGGTGATCGGCAGGCGCAGCAGTTGACGCGCTTCGTCCTCGGTCGGTTTACGGCCTTGATCGAGCCAGCCGAAATGATGCGATCGGTCCCGGATCGCGAGCGCGACGCCGGCGACGAACCCAAGCGTGGGATAGATGCCGGCCAGCGCGATGTGCCGGATCCAGTCCGGCCCGAGCCGGCTGAGCGACCCACTGAGCCACAGCTCGGTGATGATGACGAACAGACCGCTGAGATTCGCGGCGATCACCACCGCCGCGAGACCCGCGCGGGCCTTGAGGGCCCAGATGACCAACCGGGCGATCATGGCGTTCGCACGTCCGCGACGATCCGCCCGGGCAATACGCCGCCACGAACGGCAGTGACTAGGAACACGAACGAGCAGCTTAGCCGTTCGTACTGGTCATCGGAGGACGACGAGCCACACCGCGACGTAGTGGGTGAGCGCGGCGAGCACGGTCGCGGCGTGGAAGAACTCGTGATGGCCGAAGACGGTCGGCCACGGGTTGGGCCACTTGGTGGCATAGAGAATCGCGCCGCCGCTGTAGAACAGGCCGCCGACCAGCAGCAGAATCAGCGGGGCGATGCCGATCTCGCTGTTCAACTGCCCGGCCACCGGCACGATCGCCCAGCCGAGCAACAGGTACAGCGGCACACCGACCCAGCGAGGAGCGGTGGGCCACAACAGTTTCAGCGCGACACCGGCCAGCGCGCCGGCCCACACGACGACGAGCAGCGTCTGCCCGGTGCGTCCGGGGAGGCCGAGCAGCGCGAACGGCGTGTAGCTGCCCGCGATGAACAGGAAGATCATCGAGTGGTCCGCGCGCTTCATCCGGATGCGCGCCTGCGGGGTCGGCCAGGTGACCCGGTGATACACCGCACTGATGCCGAACAAACCGCACACGGTCAGTCCGTAGACGGCGGTGGACCACCCCGCGGTCGCCGAGATGGAGGCCGCCTCGACCACCAGCACGATGGCGGCGACGGCCGCGATGCCGACCGCCCAGGTGTGGATCCAGCCGCGCATCCGGGGCTTCACCAGTGCCTCGGCCAGGGACTGCGACCCCGAGCCGTCGACCACTCCGGGGTCTGCGGCGCCGACCGATTCGGACACGAGCTACCTCCTGGTTGAACTCACCGGTAACCTACGGAACCGTAGGTTACCGGCCCACCGCCACTGTACCGGGAGACCCGGTCGCTGCCAGGATCCCGCCCGCGGGGCGTAGGGTGGCCGCGTGGAGCTTCCGGTTCAGGTGCGGGGTTTGCCGTATCGCATCTACGAGGCCCGGCTCATGAAGCAGCTGGCCGGCAAACAACATCCCCGCCACGTCGCGGTGATGTGCGATGGTAATCGGCGGTGGGCCAGAGAGAACGGTTTCACCGACGTCAGCCACGGACATCGGGTCGGCGCGGTGAAGATCGCCGAGCTCGTCGGCTGGTGTCAGGCCGAGGGCATCGAGATGGTCACCGTCTACCTGCTCTCCACCGAGAACCTGCAGCGCGATCCCGAAGAGCTGGAGACGCTGTTCGAGGTGATCACCGACGTGGTCGAGGAACTGTCGGCGCCGGAACAGAATTGGAGCGTGCGCATTGTCGGCACGCTCGACGGATTCCCCGAGCTGATCGCCAAGCGTCTGCGCACCGCCGCCGAGCGGACCGAGGGCAACAGCGGCGTGCACGTCAACGTGGCCGTCGGCTACGGCGGCAGGCAGGAGATCACCGACGCGGTGCGCTCGCTGGTCCGGCAGGAGATCGCCGCGGGCGAGACCGGCGAGGATCTGGTCCAGTCGATCACCGTGAACGCCATCGGCCAGCACCTCTACACCTCCGGCCAGCCGGACCCGGACCTGGTCATCCGCACCTCCGGTGAACAGCGACTCTCCGGATTCCTGCTGTGGCAGAGCGCATACTCGGAGATATGGTTCACCGAGGCGTACTGGCCGGAATTCCGGCGCGTGGACTTCCTGCGGGCACTGCGCGACTTCGCGGCACGACACCGGCGCTTCGGCATCTGACCGCACCGCGGGAGAGCGGAGGCGGCGATGAGTGAGGTCGCGGCGGCGAAGGCCGTTCCCTACATCAGCTACGAGGACTTCGGACGACGGTTCCTGGAGTACGCCGCCACCGAGGAACGGATCCTGGGCGCGTTCTCCCAGTTGACCGGCGCCGCCTTCGATTTCGGCCCGATCGGGGTCGGGCCCGGCCGGTTGGCGAAGGCCAGCGCGCAGGTGCAGCTCGGTCAGGCGGTGGTGCGTCGTGACGTCGACGAGGTGATCTCGTTCGCGCTGAAGATCCCGCTGAGCGTCGACATGCTCATCGATCTCGCGCTGGACAAGCACCGGTTCGAGGTGGACGGCCACATCCACGTGCACCTGATCGTGCGGACCGCCGAGCCGCTGCGTGTGATCATCGACATCGCGACGCCGCGCTCCAGCGATGTCCGGATCAATGTCGCCACCGACACCATTCGCGGGAACCTGTTGCGCGTCTTCGCCAGCGTCGATCAGGAGATCCGGCGTTTCGTCGCCCGCTATATCGCCAAGGAGATCGACAAACCGCACATTGCCGCGGCCCGCGATATCAATGTGGCCGAACGCCTCGACGCCGCGTGGAAATTGTAAGCGGGATCACAATTTACGTAGCCGCAGTCTATTGATGCTGTGGTCGGCGTCCTTACGTAACACGAGGGTGGCGCGCGGCCGGGTGGGCAGAATGTTCTCCACCAGATTCGGGCGGTTGGTGTTGTTCCAGATCTCCGACGCGGCGTGCGTCGCCTGCTCGTCGGTGAATCCGGAGTAGTGGTGGAAATGCGCGTTCGGGTTCGCGAAGGCGGTCTCGCGCAGCGCGAGAAACCGTTGCACGTACCAGTTCTCGATGTCCTCGATGCGGGCGTCGACGTAGATGGAGAAGTCGAACAGGTCCGAGACCATCAGCCGGGGCCCGGTCTGCAACACGTTCAGGCCCTCGACGATCAGGATGTCGGGCTGGTGCACGCAGTGGAACTTGTCCGGCACGATGTCGTAGGAGATGTGCGAGTACACCGGCGCGCACACCTCGGCCGCTCCCGACTTCACCTCGGTGACGAATCGCAGCAGCTTGCGGCGGTCGTAGCTCTCCGGGAACCCCTTGCGGTGCATGATCCCGCGGCGGGTGAGTTCGGCGGTGGGATAGAGGAATCCGTCGGTGGTGACCAGGTCGACCCGCGGGTGGTGGTCCCACCGGGCGAGCAGTGCCTGCAGCACGCGGGCGGTGGTGGACTTGCCGACCGCGACGCTGCCCGCGACGCCGATCACGAACGGGACCTGCCGATCGGGGTGCGTCTCGCCGAGGAAGGTCGCGGTCGCGGCGAACAGCCGCTGGCGCGCGGCCACCTGCAGGTGGATGAGTCGAGCGAGCGGCAGATAGACCTCCGCGACTTCTTCGAGGTCGATCTGTTCGCCGAGGCCGCGCAGGCCCCTGAGTTCTTCCTCGGTGAGCACCAGGGGAGTCGACTTTCGCAGTGTGCGCCACTGTTTGCGGTCGAATTCCACATACGGACTGGGCTCGCTCATTCGTGCCACTTACCCGACGCTCCAGTTCGGCAAACGCGTACACATACCGTGCCGGCTCCGTGTGATTCGGTCTAACTCTCGCCGCATAGCCGAATTCTGCTCTGCGTCAACAGCGTGCGAAAAGCGGGGTACCGATAGCGGGGTAAGCCGGGTCGGCGAAGGACTAATGTCGGTCGGATGGCAGCGCATCCACTGGTGACCGAGTACCTGCGGCTCGGGTTGGCATTCGACCGGCTCGAAGACGGTTTCGTCGACGCGTTCACCGGCGATCCGGACCTGCGCCGGGAGGTGGAGAACGCGCCCGCTCCGGAGCCGCGTCAGCTGGCCCGCCGGGCGGCCGAGCTGCGTGCCGGACTGGCCGACGCCGGGCTCTCGGCCGAGCGCACCGAGTTCCTGGACGTGCACCTGCGCGCGCTGGAATGCTCCGGCCGCAAGTTCGCGGGCGACGACATCGGCTTTGTGGACGAGGTCCGCGCCTACTTCGATGTGGACATCGCGCCGGGCGACGTCGAGAACTATCGGGAGGCGCACCGGCAGATGGACGAGGTCCTGGCCGGCACCGGTCCGCTGGCCGAACGGGTGATCGCGCACCGCAAGGCCGACGAGATTCCGCCGGAGCGGTTGTCCGCCTGTGTCGAGGCGTTCTCCGGCGCCCTGCGCGAGCTGGTCCGCGATCGCTACCCGCTGCCCGACCACGAGCACGTCACCTACGAGGTGGTCGGCGACAAGCCGTGGTCCGGGTTCAACTACTACCTCGGCAACTATCACTCCCGCGTCGCGATCAATTCCGACCTCAAGCAGCACATGTCACACCTGCCGGTGCTGATCGCCCACGAGTCCTACCCGGGCCACCACACCGAGCACTGCCGTAAGGAGGCGGGACTGGTCGCGGCAGGCCAGGCCGAGCAGACCCTGTTCGTGGTGAACACCCCGCAGTGCCTGATGGCCGAGGGCCTCGCCGACCTGGCCCTGGGTGCCATCGTCGGCCCCGGCTGGGGCAAATGGGCCCAGGAGATCTACGCCGACCTCGGCCTGCGCTTCGACGGCGAACGCGCCGAACGACTCTCGACCGCCTCGGCCGAATTGCTCAGCGTTCGTCAGGACGCGGCCCTGCTCCTGCACGACCAGCACCGCAGCCAGGACGAGGTCGCCGAATTCCTCCAGACCTGGAGTCTCACCACCCCCGAACGCGCCCGGCAGTCCTTGCGCTTCTTGTCCTCGCCGCTCTGGCGCGCCTACATCTCCACCTACGTGGAGGGTTACCGCCTGCTGGGCGGCTGGCTGGACCAGGCCGTCGATCTGGACGACCGTTCGGATCGTTTCCGTCGCTTGCTCGACGAGCCGCTGACCCCGGGCGCGGTCCGGCGCGGCTGACTCCGGCACTCCGCCGACGCGGATTCGCACCCGCCGCCGGGCAGTGGCGGCGGGTGCGAATGCCCGAGGGCGATGGCGCGGCGGTATGCCGTACGGCGCGATCCCCTCCGGTTCGTGCCGGCCAGACGAATATCCGCGATGGTGCTGTGCGCCGGGTCGCGCGGCGGAATTCGTGCGCTACTGGATGACTGCGCAGCCCTGGCCGGAGGAGATGGTGCAGATGATCGTGGACAGCTGACGGAGCAGTGCTTCGAGCGGGTTGGCGGGGACCGAGATCAGGCCGAACATATTGACTCCTCACGACGGGGCGTGGCCGATTCCACCTGCTTAACCGGTGGAATCAGGGTGGCTCGTTACAGCTGGCGAGGCCCCGAATGAGTGTGCCCCGAGCAGCGGGGGCACCGCCGGAGTCAGGCGTCGGTGAAGGTGATCCGCACCGAGATCGGGTCGCTTTCCAGCGCCTTCATGGTCCACTCCGCGGCCGATTCGGGGACGCGTCCCTTGGCGAAGCTGCGCGCGCGGGCGATCACGTCGTCGTCGGGGACGAACGCGGCGGTACCGGTGTACCAGCGTTTGCCTTGGCGCAGGCGGACATTCGGGTCGGCCACGATATTGCGTGCCCAGCCGGACCGGCGGCCGTGCTGGGAAATGAGCCAGGCGCCGCGGTCGTCGATCGACACGGTGACCGGAACCCGGCGTGGCAGGCCGGTTTTGGCGCCGGTGGTCTCGAGTTCGGCGAGTAGGGCCGAGCGGATGCCGATGCGGTCGAGCAGGCCGACGGCGGGGTTGGCCAGGTAGCGGCCGATCAGGCGTTCGCGCCGGAACTTGCGGACGGCGGCGGCGGTGCTGCGTTCGGTCATGGCGGGACTCCCGGTGGCTCAGCGGTTTCCGCGGAGGATGACGCAGGTGGTGGTGCCGTGCGCGACCAGCCTGCCCTGTTCGTCGACGACCCGGCCTTCGGCGGTCGCGGTGGTTCGGCCGACGTGGATGGTGGTGCCGGTGGCGGTGAGTTTCTGGCCGTCGGTGGGTACGGCGCGGATGTAGTTGACCTTCAGTTCCAAGGTGGAGTAGCCGACGCCCGCGTCGAGGGTGGAGTGCACCGAGCAGCCCATCACCGAGTCGAGCAGGGTGGCGCAGATGCCGCCGTGGGTGGTGCCGAGCGGGTTGGCGAAGTCGGGGCGGGTCCGCAGCGAGAACACCACCTTGCCCTGCTCGAGCAGGTCCGCCTCGAGACCGAGCAGATCGCCGATGAACGGCGGGCGGTCCTGCCTGGTCATCCCGAGACGGAGCAATTCCAGACCTGTCAGTTGGGTGAGGTCGATCGTGGTTTCCGACATGAATCCGTCCTTTCGGTGAACCGATCGGTCCACATCTGTCATGATTGGAGCATGGACCGATCGGTTCATGCAACAGCGCTGAAGGAGGAGATTCGCGTGGGAGACATTCGCGCCGCGCACGGGTCGCCGACATCGGGCGGAATCTCCGGCTACCCGGCGGGCCGTGGCGTAAGTCACAATGGCGCGGTGCTCCGGCGGGCGGGCACGCGGAACTTCGACCGGACAGGGGGTGCGCGATGACCGCAGGCCCACGCGCTCGGCTGATCGAGAGCGCGATCGAACTGGTCCGCGAGCAAGGCGTGGCCGGCGCGGGTCTCACCGCGTTGCTCGACCGCGGCAAGGCCTCGCGCAATTCGCTGTATCAGCACTTTCCGTCCGGCAAGAGCGAGCTCGTCGCGACGGCCACCACGATCGCCGGCGCTCGGCTCGCGACCGTGATCGAGAAGATCACCACCTCGCGTCCGCCGCAGCGCTGGCTCGACGCGCTGTTCGGCTGGTGGGTCACCGCGCTGGACGCGAGCTCGTTCCGCACCGGTTGCCCGATCGTCGGCGCCGCGCTCGCCGAGTCCGAGCCCGGCGTACAGGCCGCTGCCGGTGCGGTATTCGCCGACTGGCACGAACGGCTCGGTGCGGGCTTCGCGGCGGCCGGCCTGCCCGCCGAGGAGGCGAAGTCCTTCGCCAGCTTCGTGATGAGCACGCTGGAGGGCGCCATCGTGCAGTCGCGCGCGATGAAATCCACCCAGCCACTGATCGACGCGCAAAAGCACCTTTCGGTCCTGCTCGACCGGTATCTCCCGCCCGCCGGCAGCTGACCGCCCACACCCCGCGCCGCGGGGCAGATGGCCGGGGAGTTGCCTGGAACCCCGTGCTGAAGAGCACAAAGCGGGCCCATAGACTGTGGCGGTGACGCAGACGACGGCCTCGGTCAATACTCAGTCTCTCGGTGAGCTCGATCCGGAGCTCGCCGCCGCGATGGCAGGCGAACTCGCGCGCGAGCGCGACACGCTCGAGATGATCGCCTCGGAGAACTTCGTGCCGCGCGCGGTGCTGCAGGCGCAGGGCAGCGTGCTCACCAACAAGTACGCCGAGGGTTACCCGGGCCGGCGCTACTACGGCGGTTGCGAGCATGTCGATGTCGTCGAGACCCTCGCCCGCGACCGCGCGAAGGAACTCTTCGGCGCCGAATTCGCCAACGTGCAGCCGCATTCCGGCGCCCAGGCGAACGCCGCGGTGCTGATGGCGCTGATGAACCCGGGCGACAAGCTGCTCGGCCTCGACCTCGCGCACGGCGGTCACCTGACCCACGGCATGCGGCTGAACTTCTCCGGCAAGCTGTACGAGACGCACTTCTACGGCGTCAGCAAGGAAGACCACCGCATCGACATGGACGAGGTGCGCACCATCGCGCTCGAGGCTCGTCCGAAGGTGATCGTGGCCGGCTGGTCGGCCTACCCGCGCCAGCAGGACTTCGCCGCGTTCCGCTCGATCGCCGACGAGGTCGGCGCCTACCTGTGGGTGGACATGGCGCACTTCGCCGGCCTGGTCGCGGCCGGCCTGCATCCCTCGCCGGTGCCGCACGCGCACGTCGTGTCCTCCACCGTGCACAAGACCCTCGGCGGACCGCGCTCAGGCCTGATCCTGGCCCAGCAGGAATTCGCCAAGAAGCTCAACAGCGCGGTGTTCCCCGGCCAGCAGGGCGGCCCGCTCATGCACGCCATCGCCGCGAAGGCCGTCGCGTTCAAGATCGCCGCGGGCAGTGAGTTCAAGGACCGGCAGGAGCGCACCCTGTCCGGCGCGAAGATCCTGGCCGAGCGCCTCGCCGCGGCCGACGTCAAGGGCAAGGGCGTCAGCGTGCTCACCGGCGGCACCGACGTGCACCTGGTGCTCGTCGACCTGCGCAACTCCGAGCTCGACGGCCAGCAGGGCGAGGATCTGCTGCACGAGATCGGAATCACGGTGAACCGCAACGCCGTTCCGTTCGATCCCCGCCCCCCGATGGTCACCTCCGGCCTGCGCATCGGCACCGCCGCCCTGGCCACCCGCGGCTTCGGCGACACCGAGTTCGCCGAGGTCGCCGACATCATCGGCACCGCCCTCGCCGGCGGCTCCGACGTCGACACCCTCCGCGGCCGCGTCACCAAGCTCGCCCAGAGCGTCCCGCTCTACGACGGCCTGGAGGACTGGCGCCTGCTCGGCTGAGCCGCCCTCGATCCATCCGACGGGCTCGCATATCCGGTGTTCCACCGAATATGCGAGCCCGACTCGTTCCGGCCGTCCATCGTGCTCATACGGGACACAGCCTTACTCGCGAACTGCCCAGCCATGTCCCGGTGTAATGGCCTGTCGTCCGAGCTGTCCAACCTGGCGCCGTGCGTTGTGGCGGGCGGAATCGGTGGGCGTGCGGCAGTTGTTCGTGGGGGTGGTCGTGGAGTTGGTTCGGGTGCGTGTCGTCGCGTGTTGGCGACGAGGTGTCCCGCTAGTGTTTTCGCGGATTGCCCTTGTTGGACGGGGCGCTGGCGTTGTGGGGCTCAGGTAGGGATTCGACTCGACGCGGAGGCAACCTGGTGGTCGGCTGGCGGGTGGTCGGGGTGGTCTGCGCGCTGGTGGTGCTTGGCGCGGGCATGTCTTCAGCGGGTGCGCAACCGCCGAGAGAGGAAGCGGCAGGTGCGGAACCGCCGGGGGTGTATGTGTCCGTCGGGGAGTCGAGTGCGGCGGGACCGTTCATTCCGGATCAGCTCGATCCGCTGGGGTGTTTTCGGTCCGACCGCAACTACGCGCACCTGACCGCCGAGGCGCTCGGGCTTACCCTGCGCGACCCGGCATGCTCCGGCGCGAAGATCGCGAACATGTATGTGGCGCAGCCGCTTCCGTTCGGCGCGCCGAACATTCCGCAGATGGGCGCGGTGACCGCGGACGCAACGATCGTGTCGGTGGATTTCGGCATCAACGACTATGCGGACGACGGCTGGACGGCCACCGCACTGGCACCGAAATTGGCTGCGCTGCTGGATGATATCCACGCCCGCGCCCCGCGAGCCGAGGTCTTCGTGATGGGCAAGATCGAGCGCGTGCGCGCGGGCGGCTGCTTCCCTGCGGTGCCGCTGCTGCCGACTCAGGCCGACCAGATCTTCGCCGGCGTCGAAGCGGTCAACGCGGTGCTGGCGGCTCAGGCGGCCGCGCACGATGCGACGTTCGTCGACGTGTATCCGGCCAGCATCGGCCACGACGCCTGCGCACCGGAGGACAGTCGCTGGGCCGAAGGCGTCTTTCCGAACTCGCCGGCACAACCATTGCACGCCAACGCCGTTGGCCATCAGCAGGAAGCGGAGATGCTCATCGACGCGATTCGCCGGAACACCTGAGCGCTCAGTTCGCCGGCATTTCGATACCTTTGGCCGCGGCCAGCGCCGCGAGCTTCTCCATCTCATCGATGGCCACCGCGGCGTACACCTTGAGCCGGCCGTCGTCTTCACGGCGCAGCAGGTATTCGTAGTCGCCATCGGTGAGCAGCGCGCCATCTCTGTCGTAAAAGTGCCAGCGCACGTGGATCCGGGTCAGGCGGGCGGTCAGGTCGGCCTGCTCGAGCAGGGTGTGACCGACCGAGGCCAGGCCGAGGCTTTGGTAGAACGGGTAAGACTTCTTCAGTCCCTCGACCATCTCCGCGGGCGAGGACAGTGTGCCGACGAAGGCATCGCTGACCATCGTGCCGGGCATGCCCCACTGCGCGACCGAGCGTTCGGCGTCGAACGCGGTCAGCGAGTCTTGGTATTCGACTAGAAACGACTCGATCTCATCCCGAGTAGTAGTCATGCCGTCAACTTACCCAGACCGGCCGGTACCAATACGGTTCATGCCGAATCCATTCTGGCCCGGGCGCGCGCGATCGACTCGTCGAGATAGCGGATGAGGTCGGCGCTGGTCCCGGGCCGGATCATCAGGGCGCGGTTGGCGGGAACCTCGTAGTAGCGGCCGTCGGCGGTGGTATCGATCCAGCGCAGGCGGCCGGTGCGCAGTGGTTCGGCGTTGCGCGGGCCGAGCAGGACGGCGGCGGTGCCGCGGGTACCGCAGGGTTGGCGCCAGAATCGGCGATAGCGATCCTTGACCTCGCTGGACGGGGCGCTGCCGAACGGGTCGGGGCGATCGTCGTTGAGATCGTCCAGCAGGAACGACTTCTCGCCGGTGGTGCCCGCGGGGGTTTCCGGCAGCAGCCGTACCAGTTCGGTGGCCAGCTGGTCTATCCGGCAGCGGCGCAGCTGAACTCGGCCACCCGTGGGTGCGGGCGCCTGCTCGGCGATCACGCCCGCGCCGCCGCGAGTGGCGCATCCGATCGCCCGCAACTCGACGCCGTCGCGGGTGTTGTCGTTACCGAAAAGCTCGATGCGCCAATCGGGCCGGGCCAGCACGGTGATGGTGCGTGACAGCGGGACCCGCTCGGGGCGAGCCAGCTCTTCGCGGAATTGCTGCTGGTAGCTCTGGTATTCACGCAGCCCGGGAAAGCGGCTGGTGAAGCGGAACGGAAAGGGCAGGCGATCCAGGCCGGTGCCGAACCAGGCCGCCGCGAACTGCTCCGCCGACAACGACCACTGCGCCGTCATTTCTCTCCGAGAACCGGCGGCACAGTCTTTTCCACCTCGCCCAGCAGTTCCTTGGCGTGTTCCTCGGTGCGCAGGAAGCCGGGGGACTTGTGCTCGCCGTCGTCGTCGCCTCGGCTGCGAGCGCCGTGCGGGAACATGCCGGGGTAGCCCGAGACGCCCGGTGCGCCGGTACGACCGGGAGCGGCGGCCGACTGGGGTCCTGTGGCGACCGGTGCGGTGGCGGGTACGGGCGGTCGCGAGGTGCCTTGGCGGGCTTCGCTGTTCGGGCTCGCCGAGGTGTTCGGGGCAGTCGAGGTGTTCGGATGACCGTTGGTGTACGGGGAGCCTGACCTGCTCGGTGTCCCGTTGACCGAGGCAGGGGTGACGGTCGCGGACGGCAGCGTCGTGGGGGTGGGGATTGCTGTCGCGATCGGGCTGGCGGAGAAGGGCGAGGTGGTGGTCGTCGGGGACTTCGGCGTGGTTGCCGCCGTTGTCGTCGAGGCCGGGGTGGTCGACGGATCGTTGGTCTGTTCCTTCGAAACAGACTGCGGGGCAGTATCTTCCGACTTCGCCTCGGTTTCCGCCGGGCCGGCCTCCGAAGACTTGTCCGCCTTGTCGGCCGGCGCCTGCTTGCTGGAATCCTCCGCACTGGAACTGCTGTTGTCCGGAGTCTTCGTCGAGCCGGGGCTCGTGCCCGGATCGATACTGCTGTCACCGCCCGGCGGGGTCACCGCGATCGGACTGATCGGCGGCGGCAGCGTCGGAATGGCCGGGGCGGTGGTGCCGTACGGCTGGATGTACTGCGTGGTCATGTCGTCGCGGGCCTGCTCCTCGCTGGAGTTGCGTAGCTCCGGGCCGCGCGGGTTGGTCGAGGTATCCACCACGTCGGGCACCGACAGCTTGAACTTCGCCGCCGCGCTCGCCGCCTGCGACAGCGGCGTGGTCTGCGCGTTGAGCGTGTCGCCGAATTCGCCGACCTGGGTCGCGTAGTCGCGAATGCCGCGTACCGCGCTGTCGGCCGCCGCACCCTCCCAATGCTGTTCGATCGCCTGCTTGATGGCGGTCTCGAATTGGTGCCCCGCGTCGGTCACCGCCGTCGCGATCTTCGACCAGGCGTCGGACGCGCTGCCCACCTCGTCCGGGTTCATCTCGTCGGCCGCCTGTTTGATCTCGGCGTGGGTAAAGCTCTGCGCGTTCTCGGGATTGGTGATCGCGCGGCCGTCGGTCTGTTTCATGATCGCTCCCCCGTAGGGTTTGGTTCAGCTGCCCGCGGGCAGCAATGGTGCGACTGCTTGGGCGATTTCGGTGGCGGCGTCGCAGGCGGGCAGGCTCTTGCTCGCCTGTGTCTGCGGAACGTTGGTCAGGACATACAGCGAGCCGGACCGCATCTCGATGTTGATCGAGCACCCGCCGGGGACATCGGGTCGCGCCTCGTAGCGCACCGCTTTGCGGGTGCCTGCCGGAACCTCCACCGCTGCCGGGAATTTGTCCCGGACCTGGGGGAGGGTGGTGTTGGTCGTCTCGATGACGAAGCCGTAGCCGGCCTTGGCGACATAGCGGCAGCCCTTCCAGGCAATGCCACTCGCGCTGTCCTGCTTTGGTTCCGGCGGTTTCGCGTCCCATCGGTGCTGGCTGAGGAACTGCGGCGTCAGTGCCGTACACGGGTCGAAAGCTGTGGGCTGGTCGGGTCCGGTCGATGTACTCGCGGTGGCAGCGGAAGATGTCGGCGAGGTACCCGGTGCCGGCGTGCCCGCGCTCTTTCCCTCGCCGCAGCCGACCAGCAGCAGCAGGCCCGCTGCCGCCGCTACCGCGAAACCGATTCGCGGAGTGACTGTTCCGTTGATCCCGAGGTTCATACGCTGAGCTCCCGCAGCTTGGCGGCGAACCCGGCGTCCGTGCGGACGTAGGCATCCCGCATGGCCGTGAACATGGCCTGGATCTCCTGCGCGACCGAGATGTAGTCGGTGATGGTGTCGAAGGCGTTGTTCGGGCCGCCGAACGCCTTCTCGCGAAACAAGGTGACCAGCTCGATCGCCGACGACAGCCGGGGATTCGCCTCGCCTAGACCCCAATTCGTTCGCTCACCGAGCTCGCGGGCGTCGGTCTGCACCGCCACGAGCGAGTCGATCAGGTCCTGACACGCCTTATCTATATCCACGAACCCCTGCGGATCCATCCGCACCTTCAACGCCCCGGACTTCGCATCCTCGATGTACCCGGGAAACGGGCTGTCCACCGCCATCACCGTCCCCTTTCATGAGTGCCTCTGACCCTATAGACGCGCCCCGCCCCGCTTCGGTTCCATCGAAACACAGCGAATTCTCCGGTGCGGGCACATCGGCGGATCGCTCCGCATACCGGTCGGCCTCGAACCGGTGCGCGGAGCGAATTTCCCGCGCGGCCAACGGTTTCAGTTGATCTCGGCAACGCCGGCCAGGGCCGGGTAATCCTGCAGGTCGATGTCGTTGGCGGCCTTGTCCGCGTACTTCATCATCAGGGTGAACATCCGCGACTCGAGGAACCAGTTGCGCATCTTGATGCCGTATCCGGTCTTCGGCGCGAGGAACCTTCCAGCGTTGCTGTTTCCCATGATCTTCGCGTAGCCCTTCATGATCTCGTTGTAGCGCGCGAAGGCCACGGTGTAGTCGCCGCCGGCGATGGCGAGTTCGCCGGCGATGACGTACGCGCCGACCACCGCGAGCCCAGTGCCGAAGCCCGCCAGGGTGTTTCCGTACGCCGAGTCGCCGACGAGCGCGACCCGGCCCTTGGTGTAGTCGCCCTTCATCCGCACCTGGCTGATCGAGTCGAGGTAGAAGTCGTTGAAATCGGCTATCTCGCTGAGCATCCGGGGAACGTCCCAGCTCACGTCGGCGTAGACCTCCTCGACGATGCGCCGCTGGGCCGCGGTGTCGTCGCGGGAGTAGTCGAGCTCGGGGGACATGAACATGTACAGCTGCTGCGCCTTCGACCCGCCGCTGATCGCGAGCCTGCCGGGCGCGTTGTGACCGTAGGCGGTGACCCGCTCGCGCGGTCCGGTGGCGTCCTTGCTCCACGGGCTGGCGCCGGCGACGCAGTAGTAGTGACCCAGGTATTTGACGAAGTCCTTTTCCGGTCCGAAGGCCAGCTTGCGCACCCGGGAGTGGATGCCGTCGGCACCGAAGACCAGGTCGAAGGTGCGCGCGGGGCCGTGCTCGAACTCCACGTACACGCCGTCGGACAGTTCGGTGAGCGCGCTGATCGAATCGCCGAACAGGTACTCGCAGTGCTCGGCGGTGCGCTTGTACATGATCTCGGCCAGGTCGCCGCGCAGGATCTCCACGTCGCCGCCGGTGAAGTCGCCGGACATCAGGGCCAGCCGCTTGCCGTGCTCGTCGACGAAGACGGTGTCGGTGGTGCCGGTCCGGCGCTCCTTGATGTCTTCCAGGATGCCCATCCGCTCCAGGACGGTGAAGTGTGTCTTGCCCTTGAAGTCGATGGCCTGGCCGCCCGGGCGCAGGCCGGGGGCGCGCTCGACGACGGTGACGTCGAAGCCGTAGCGGTTCAGCCAGTAGGCGAGGGCCGGGCCCGCGACGCTGGCGCCGGAGATGAGAACGGACTGGTTACGCATGGTGACTCCTGTAGTCTTTATCAGTGTCCATCGAAAACTGTTTCCGTCGGACACGACTCAGCGTATGGTAGACACAGTTTCAAGTCAAGCCGTTCTCCGGAAGGATTTGCGCATGCCGACACCGACCACCGTTCAGCTGCTGTGGGGGACCCAGCAGCGACCCAAGCGGGGCCCGAAGCCCGCCCTCTCGCTGGAGGGGATCGTGGCCGAGGCGATCACACTCGCCGACGCCGAAGGGCTGGCGAACCTGTCGATGCAGCGGCTGGCGGAGAGCCTCGGCTTCACGAAGATGTCGCTGTACCGGTACGTGCCTGCCAAGGAGCAACTGACCGCGCTGATGCTCGACGCCGCGATGGGCACGCCACCGGATACCGCTGCGCTGCAAGGCGGTTCCGAATCCTGGCGGGCCGGGATCCGGCTGTGGGCGGAGTCGATCTACCAGCGCTATCGCGAACATCCATGGGCCATGGAGCTCACCGTCGGCACCCGCCCGTTCGGCCCGAACGAACTGGGCTGGACGGAGAGTGCGCTGATTGCGCTCAGCGGCACCGGTCTCACCGGCCCGGAAAAGCTGGACACCATCGTGCTGGTGAACGGCCACGCCCGCAGCCTGGCGCAACAGACGCACAGTCTGGGCGAGGACCCGACGGCGCAGTTCGCCGAGCAGTTCACCGAGATGATGACCGAGGCGGGCGATCGTTATCCGGAAGTCGTGGCCGCGTTCGCCGAGGAGGCCGCCGCCGCGGATTCGGCAGGCGCGAACGATGCCCTGAACTTCGGTATCGAACGGGTTCTCGACGGTTTGGCCGTCCTGATCGCGAGCCGGGCAGGCAGTTGAGCGGTCGCGCCCGCCGGGCCTGCCGCACGGCCCGGCTCCGGCCTATCGTCGGAACATGACCCAAGACCTGGAACTTCAGCAGGACGCGATCACCACGGTGCGGAAGTTCTTCGCCGCGCTCGAACACGGTCCCGTCGCGGACGCGCTGGACCTGCTGCACCCGGACGTCATCTGGAAGAACACGACGCTGCCCGATCTCGGCGCCGGTCTGGCCCGCAAAATACTGCTCGGCCTGAACAAGGACGCGCTCGGTTTCGCGGTGGAAATGCACCACATCGCCGCCGACGGCAACATCGTGCTCACCGACCGCACCGACATCCTGCGCTTGGGCCCGGTGCGGATCGCGTTCTGGGTCACCGGCACCTTGGAACTGCGCGACGGCCGGATCATCCTGTGGCACGACCACTTCAGCTGGGAGAACCTCCTGCGCGGCACCGCCGTCGGCCTCTTCCGCGCCGTGCTGCCGCGCCGCTGAACAACGGCGCGCGTTCGGCTCACTCCTGAGTCTGCTGCTGGTGCAGGGCTTTTCGCCAGCGTTCGGCGGACTCGATCATGTCCCGGCCGACGAATTCGAGGAACTGGCTGGTGTACTGGGCGCGGCGGCCCGCCGGTGTGCCGAGGCCGAATGTCTCGGCGCCTAGCCGGACGGTCGCGGCCAGGTCCTGGATCTGTCGTGCGCTGACCGCGGTCGCGTGCATCCACACGTCGTCGTCGACGACGTAGCGATCCCGGCGGCCGTTCCGTTCGCGCTGAATCAGTCCCTGGTCGTCGAGCATGCGCACGGCGGCGGAGATGGTAGCGGGACTGACCCGGAGCCGCCGGGCCAGTTCGGCGGCGGTGAGACTGCCGCTGTCGGTGGTGTACAGGCAGGCCAGGGCGGCAGCCGCGGTGCGAGGAAGGCCGGTCCTGGTGATCTGCGCGATGAACCGCGTCAGGAATTCCTCGACCGCTGGATCGTCTGCGGCGTCGGTGTTCTCGGTCGTCGATTCGGGCGACCGAGGTCGAAGTGCGCGGTGCGCGGTCGCCTTGTGTGCGCGCCCGGGGTGGTATCGGTTCGGACCGCCGTTGCGGCCCACCTCCCGGCTGACGGTGGAGGTCGGGCGGCCGAGCCGGCGGGCGATCTCGGCGTATCCGAGTCCGGCCGCGAGCCCGTCCGCGATCTGCTCGCGATCGAATCGGGTCAGCCTGCCACCCGGCATGCGATCGCCCCCTGGGGATAGCGCGGTTCGTCGCGAACCGCGGATCCAGTATTGCGCTCAGCCGCACATCATTGCAACAGTTCCATGGCTGAATTGCATTCACCGGCAGGACTACTGCAATTCAAATCTACGCTGTAACAGCGTCTTTCATTCGGACTGCTGCTTCGATCGTTGAGGAGAACTTGAACGCAACGTAGCGTTCGGCCAACTACGAATAACGACCGAAGTAGGAATCATGGTGAATCAACCACTCTCCGAAGCCGTCGAACTTCCCACCACTCGTGCCCCCGGTCGCCCCTTCGATCCACCGGCGGAACTGACCGCCCTGCCCGCGCTCGTCCGGATGAATTTCCCCGACGGTCACCGCGGTTGGCTCGCCACCGGGCACGCGACCGTCCGCGCGATCTTCGCCGACCCACGCTTCAGCGTGCGGTATGAGCTGGGGCACAACCCGTTCGCCGATCTCGGCCCGATGCCGCCCGCGCCGCCCGGCGACCTGCTCGGCGTCGACCCGCCGCAGCACACTCGCTACCGAAAGCTGCTGGCGGGCAAGTTCACCGTGCGGCGGATGGCCATGCTCACCGAGCGCGTCGAGCAGATCGCGGCTGAGCACCTGGACGCGATGGCGCGGACCGGCGGGCCGGTCGACCTGATCGACGCGTTCGCTTTCCCGATCCCCGCGCTGACCATCTGCGAACTGCTCGGCGTTCCGGCCACCGAGCGCGACCGGTTCCGCCGGTACGTCGAGGTGGCCAACGACAAGAACTCGACCCTGGACGAGCGAACGGCGGCGTTCGCGGCGGTCGAGGAGCACATCCACGCACTGGTGGTGGCCAAGCGCGCGGAACCGACCGACGACCTGCTCAGCGATCTCACCGACTCCGACCTCGGCGAGGACGAACTCGCGGGTGTGGGTGCCCTGCTGCTCGGGGCGGGCCTGGACACCACGGCGAACATGCTGGCGCTGGGCACCTTCGCGTTGTTGTCCCACCCCGATCAACTCGCCGAACTACGCGCTCGCCCCGAACTCGCCGACCAGACCATCGAAGAGCTCATGCGGTATTTGAGCATTGTGCCGACCACGTCGCGGACGGCATTGTCGGACGTCGAACTGGACGGGCAGGTGATCAAAGCGGGGGAAACGGTCGCGCTGTCGATCCAGGGAGCCAACCGCGACCCCGCCAAGTTCGACGAGCCAGACACCTTCGACATCCGGCGCAGCGCGGTCGGGCACGTCGGCTTCGGTCACGGCGTCCATCAGTGCCTCGGTCAGCAACTCGCCCGCGTCGAGATGCGGGTCGCGTTGCCCGCCTTGGTGAATCGCTTTCCGACGCTGCGGCTGGCCGTCCCCGTGCCGGACATCCCGCTGCGACACGACATGGACATCTATGGCGTGCACCGGCTTCCGGTCACCTGGTAGGCGGGCGTTATGCGAATCTCCGCCGACCGGGACCGCTGCATCGGCGCGGGGATGTGCGCCCTGCTCGCGTCCGGCGTCTTCGATCAGGACGCCGGCGACGGGAAGGTACGGGTACTCGATCCGGCGCTGTCGCCAGAATCGTACGGACTGCTCCAGCAGGCGGCGCAGGCGTGCCCAGCCGAGGCGATCACTGTGCTGGACGAGCACGCATAGCCGTCGGACCAGCGCGTTCGCTCAGCTGTGCTCGGTCAGATACTCCAGATAGAACGGCCGCAGCACCTCGGCGATCTCGCCGTCGCCCGCGTGGATGTAGTCGTCCAGCATCGGCAGCACGTACTTGATGTCCGCCTCGCTCTCTCCGAGGTTGCCCGCGGCGGCCTCGGCGGCCGGGATCGAGGTGAGCAGCCGCCACAGGAACTTCACGTCCCCGTGCCGCACGGCCAGCTTCACCGCTCGATCGTGCAGTTCCTTCGACGACAGCTTCTCCAGGTCCTCGTTACCGGCCATACAGGCGACTCTAACCGGCCCCGCCGACCGCCCGCGCCGACCCGGCCCTTCGGGTCGGCGAGTGAGGTTAACGACAAATTCACGGACACGCCTACCTGTGCGGGAGCGGGGAAGCGTAGTTCGACGGTAGCGTCGATGGTGCGGGCCGCGGCGGTGTGGCTCGTACGGGAGGTCCTGACCGTGACTGAGCTAATCAGTACGAGGGGGCCGGCACCCGGCCCTCGTGGCATCTGACGGCAACGTCAGGTCCCATCAGGACGGACCGGTCCAGCGAGATCGTTCGTGCGGGTGCCGCGCGGACAAAGAGGAGCCCACCGTGACTGCTTCACGCTCCGTTCCCGCTCCCTCGGCGCAATCCCGTTCCGCGAAAGGCGGAACCGCCGCGAAGGGGGCACACCCCTCGCATTCCCCGGCCGATACCTTTGTCATCGACACTTCGGTCCTTTTGTCCGATCCCTGGGCGTTCACCCGGTTCGGCGAACACGACGTCGTGCTACCGCTGGTGGTCATCAGCGAACTCGAAGGCAAGCGGCATCACCATGAATTGGGCTGGTTCGCGCGGGAAGCCCTGCGCAACCTGGACGATCTCCGCCTGCAGCACGGCAGGCTGGATCAGCAGGTGCCGATCGGCACCGAGGGTGGAACGCTGCAGGTGGAACTGAACCACACCGATCCCGCGGTCCTTCCGGTCGGATTCCGCACCGACACCAATGATTCCCGAATCCTGGCCTGTGCACTCAATCTGGCGGCCGAGGGCCGTCAGGTGGTGCTCGTGTCCAAGGACATTCCGCTACGGGTCAAGGCGAGTGCGGTGGGCTTGCAAGCCGACGAATACCACGCACAGGACGTCGTTACTTCCGGCTGGTCCGGAATGGTGGAACTCGACGTCAGCACGGCGCAGATCGACCAGCTCTACTCCGAATCCGTCCTCGATATCGACGACGCCCGGGAACTGCCCTGCCACACCGGCATCCGGTTGCTGGGCAGCAGCTCCAGCGCGCTCGGCCGGGTCACCCCGGACAAGCGGGTGCAGCTGGTGCGGGAACGCGAGGCGTTCGGCCTGCACGGCCGCTCTGCCGAGCAGCGGATCGCGCTCGATCTGCTGCTGGACGAGAGCATCGGCATCGTCTCGCTCGGCGGCCGGGCGGGCACCGGCAAGTCCGCGCTCGCGTTGACCGCGGGCCTGGAGGCGGTGCTGGAGCGGCGAACTCAGCGAAAGGTGGTTGTCTTCCGTCCGCTCTACGCGGTCGGCGGCCAGGAGCTCGGCTACCTGCCGGGCAGCGAGAGCGAGAAGATGGGCCCGTGGGCCCAGGCGGTCTTCGACACGCTCGACGGGCTGGCCAGTCGCGAGGTGATGGAGGAGGTGCTCGCCCGCGACATGCTGGAGGTGTTGCCGCTCACCCACATTCGCGGCCGGTCGCTGCACGACTCGTTCGTGATCGTGGACGAGGCGCAGTCGCTGGAACGCAATGTGCTGCTGACGGTGCTCAGCCGGCTCGGCACGGGTTCGCGGGTGGTGCTCACCCACGACGTGGCGCAACGGGACAACCTGCGCGTCGGCCGGCACGACGGCGTGGCCGCGGTGATCGAGAAGCTCAAGGGTCACCCGCTGTTCGCCCACATCACCCTGACCCGCAGTGAGCGTTCGCCGATCGCGGCGCTCGTGACCGAGATGCTGGAGGAGTACGGCCCCAACGCCTGAGTTGGCTGGTGTGTTTCCGCTCACAGTCGCCGGGTAATATCCCTGCGATAGCTGTTCGGTATGACCCGGCGTGTCCCTGGTGGATTCGCCGGGTCATTGCTGAACATCGGCCTAGGCTGCCAGCGGCGTCACCGAGTAGGCGACGCCATCGGTCGCCACTTTCGAGAGGATGGAAATGCACCACTTCGCTCGACGAACGGCTGGATACACCGCCCTGCTCGCCGCCGCCGGACTGATCGTCGCCGGTTGCAGCAAGGACGACGACAAGAACGACAACAACGCGGCGGCGTCCATCACCACCACCACGGCCGCGATGCAGCACGGCGAGGAGCACGCCTCGGGTGCCGCGGAGGAAACCAAGATCGCCACGCAGCGTGGTGACCTCACGGTCTCCGGTGCGATTTTCGACAAGTACGTGCAGTCGGGTGGTCCGGCCGGTGCGCTCGGCGCTCCGCTGGAGGCGCAGGAGTCCGGTCCCGAGGACGGTAAGTACCAGGACTTCGTCGGCGGCACGGTGTACAAGGCCAAGGACGGCCAGGCGCACATCGTCTGGGGCGAGATCCGCAAGGCGTGGGAGGACAACGGCGGCGCCATGGGCAAGCTCGGCTACCCGACCAGCGACGAGAAGGACATCGCCGGCGGCAAGGAGAGCGACTTCACCGGCGGCACCATCACCTGGGTCGACGGCAAGATCACGGTCACCCCGAAGCAGTAGTCGGTGCGGCGTCCGGGACGCCCCGACCGGTCCCGGACGCCCGTCCAGTCTCATTCCAAAAATCCCCGTATCACGGGCTCAACCGCTAGGTTGTCTAGGTGCAAACTCTCTTGACCGATCGCGAGTTGCTCGAATCCCTCGCGCTGGACGTGGAATCCATTCTGCGCCGTCACATCGACGCCGCCGACGGATGGCAGCCGCATGATTTCGTGCCGTGGGACGACGGTCGTAACTTCGCGTTCCTGCACGGCACCGACTGGGCGCCGGAGCAGTCCGAGCTCAGCGACGTCGCCAAGCTCACCCTCACCGTCAGCGTGCTGATCGCGGACAACCTGCCCTCGTATCACCGCGAGCTCGGCAAGTACCTGCGCACCGGCGCCTGGTGGCGCTGGGTCGGCCGGTGGACCGCCGAGGAGAACCGCCACGAGATCCTGATCCGCAACTTCCTCATGACGACCAGGTCGGTGGACCCGGTCGCGCTGGAACGGATGCGGATGGACAACATGACCACCGGCTTCCGCCGCCCCGGCATGCACCTGCTCGACGTGCTGGCCGCCTGCGCGTTCGAGGAGATCGCCGCCGCGATCCGGCATCGCAACACCGCCGCGCTCGGCGAGAGCCCGATGGTCACCGCGATCGCCGAACGCATCGCGATCGACGACGAGATGCAGGCCGTCGTGTTCGCCGAGCTGGTCGAGGCGGGCCTGAACGTGGCGCCGGACCAGGCGATGCGGGCCATCGCCGACCAGGTGGCCGGTTTCACCGTGCCGTCGGTGACGCTGGCCGACGGGCGCAACAGCGACGATGTGCTCGCCGAGGCGGGCATCTACGATCCGGCCAAGCAGGACGAGCTGGTGTTCAAGCCGCTGCTGCAGCGGTGGAACGTCTTCACCCGGACCGATCTCGGTGAAGCAGGCGAAAAGGCTCGCGAAGAACTCGCGTACCTGCGCTGAATTACTCCCGGTCGGCGCGTGGTTTTACCGCGCCGGCCGGGTTTCTTTCTTGTGCCGCGAAAAATGTGATGAAACACACGCGGTATTGCTCGCGATTAGCTGAGTACATCCGCAATGCGCGGACGCAAGAAAGGAAAGAATCATGATCGCAGCAATTGTTGGGGGCCTCGTAGCCCTGGTCACCCTCGGTGCGGGCGCATTCCTCGCTGCACTCGGCATCTTTTTGTGATGCGCAGCGCGAGTACGTCTGACTTCGGCTGACCTACCCGCGCACAGCTCGTTCGGGCGTCACGTCGGACCGGTATGAGGGTGTCCGACGTGACGCCCGACGCAGCGTCGAAAATCCCTGCTACTTCTTGTCTTTCACCTTCGCCATCGACAGCACATCCAAACGCCGGTCGAGTTCTTCCTCGGTGAGTTTCTCGTCGAGCAGACCGCGATCGATAACCGTCTGGCGAATTGTCTTCTTCTGCTTCAGCGCTTCCTTGGCGACCGCGGCGGCTTCTTCGTAACCGATTGCCGAATTCAGCGGCGTCACAATGGACGGCGACGATTCCGCCAACGTGCGCAGGTGATCGTCATTGGCGACCAGTCCGCGCACACACCGGTCCGCGAAGAGCCGGGAAACATTGGCCAGCAAGCGAATCGACTCGAGCAGATTGCGCGCCATCACCGGGATATAGACATTCAGCTCGAACGCGCCGTTCGCGCCGCCGAACGCGACCGCCGCGTCATTACCGATCACCTGCGCCGCCACCTGCGTGACCGCCTCGGGCAGAACGGGATTGACCTTGCCGGGCATGATCGAACTGCCGGGCTGCAGATCGGGCAACTGGAGCTCGCCCAGACCGGTCAGCGGCCCCGAGCCCATCCAGCGAATATCGTTGGCGATCTTGGTCAGACTGACCGCGACCGTCCGCACCGCGCCCGACGCCTCGACCAATCCGTCGCGCGCCGCCTGCGCCTCGAAGTGATCAGCCGCCTCGCGCAACGCGTCCAGCCCGGTCGAACGGACCAGCTCAGCGACGACCTTCCCGCCGAAACCGTCCGGCGCGTTGAGCCCGGTGCCGACCGCGGTGCCGCCGATCGGCAGCTCACCGAGCCGCGGCAACGTCGCCAGCAGCCGCTCGATGCCCGCGGTGACCTGCCGGGTGTAGCCGCCGAACTCCTGACCGAGCGTCACCGGCACCGCGTCCATCAGATGGGTCCGGCCCGACTTGACCACCGTGCGCCATTCGGTCGCCTTGTCCAGCAGGGCCAGCCGCAGGTGGTCCAGCGCGGGCACCAGATCGGTGATGACCGCCTCGGTGGCCGCCAGGTGCACGGCGGTGGGGAAGGTGTCGTTGGACGACTGCGACATGTTCACGTCGTCGTTCGGGTGCACGGTGACGCCGTTCGCCTTGGCGATCGAGGCGATCACCTCGTTGGCGTTCATGTTCGAGCTGGTGCCCGAGCCGGTCTGGAACACATCGATCGGGAACTGCGCGTCGTGCTTGCCCTCGGCGATCTCGTTCGCCGCGGCGATGATGGCATCTGCCTTGGCCGGGTCGAGTAGTCCGAGATCCCGATTCACCTTGGCGCAGGCGGCTTTCAGCAGGCCGAGCGCGCGGATCTGCGCGCGCTCCAGGCCGCGGCCGCTGATCGGGAAGTTCTCCACGGCCCGCTGGGTCTGCGCGCGCCAGAGCGCGTCCACCGGGACCCGTACCTCGCCCATGGTGTCGTGCTCGATGCGGTACTGCTGCGTCTCCTCGGTCATGATTCCGACCCTATGCCGCACCGAGCACCCTTGGGGCCGCCACGCCTGTAGTGATCCGCACACCCACCGCCCGGAATAACAACCGGGCGCAGGCGAGAAGCCGCGCACCCGTACTCCACTCGACCCGAAGGTGCCACCCGCCCATTCCGCCCTACTGACAGCACGCCTTGTGCAGTCCGGCCTACTGGCAGCGCGCCTTGCCCAGTCCGACCTACTAGACCGCACGCCATGCCCCGTCCGGCCTACTAGACCGCGCCCCTCGCCCCGTCCTACCGAAAGCGCCCTTCGGCCGAAACGGCCGGCCCGACCGAGGAGATCCTCTGGCCGGACCGGCCGAGTGCAGGGCGTTTTCGGTCGGATCAGGGTAGTGGGGGCACCGCGTGCTCGTCGCCGATGAAGTCGACCGAGGAGTACTCGCGCAGCTTGGTCAGCCGGTGGTAGGCGTCGATCATCCGGACCGTGCCGGACTTCGAGCGCATCACGATCGACTGGGTGGACGCGCCACCGCCGTAGTAGCGGACGCCGCGCAGGAGGTCGCCGTCGGTGACGCCGGTCGCGCAGAAGAAGACGTTGTCGCCGGCCACCAGGTCCTCGGTGGTGAGCACCCGATCGAGATCGTGGCCGGCGTCGATCGCCTTCTGCCGCTCCTCGTCGTCGGTCGGTGCGAGCATGCCCTGGAGTTCGCCGCCCATACAGCGCATGGCGGCGGCCGCGATGATGCCCTCGGGGGTGCCGCCGACGCCGACCAGGATGTCGGTGCCCGAATCGGGGCGAGCCGCGGCGATGGCGCCCGCGACGTCACCGTCGGAGATCAGCCGGATGCGCGCGCCCGCGTCGCGGACCTCCTGGATCAGCCCGGCGTGCCGGGGCCGGTCCAGGATGCAGACGGTCAGGTCCGACTTCGACAGGTTCTTGGCCTTGGCCACCCGGCGGATGTTCTCGGCGATCGGGACCGAGATATCGATCACGTCGGCGGCGTCCGGGCCGACCGCGATCTTGCTCATGTAGAACACCGCCGACGGATCGAACATCGCGCCGCGCTGGGCCACCGCGAGCACCGCGATCGCGCCCGGCGAACCCTTCGACATCAGCGTGGTTCCGTCCACCGGGTCCACCGCGAAGTCGACCTCGGGACCGGTGCCGTCACCGACCAGCTCGCCGTTGAACAGCATGGGCGCCTCGTCCTTCTCGCCCTCGCCGATGACCACGATGCCGCGCATGGACACCGAGTTCACCAGCTGCCGCATCGCGTCCACCGCGGCGCCGTCGCCCCCCTCCTTGTCGCCGCGGCCGACCCACCGGCCCGCGGCCATCGCACCGGCCTCGGTGACGCGGACCAGCTCCAGTGCGAGGTTGCGGTCCGGTGCCTCGCGGCGGCTCGGTGTCGGGGAAGATGCCGTCATTGCGGGGTGCCTCCTGTGCGTCGGTACAGAATTCGATGCGCCGCACGCGGGTTCTCCGTGGTTACGCAAGCTGCCTGACCGCGCGCGACGGTCCGGACGATTGTCTCACTCCGACTGAGACGGGCGTACACCCTGCACGCCCCAGCGGGGTGCGAGCTCGAGCACCCGACCCCCGAGTGGATACTGAGTGCGTGTCCCCACAAAAGCCACGCATCATGAACGACTACCGGGATCTGTTCTGGTCGCTGATCCCGCTCGTGCTGATCGCCGTGGTTTTCGCCGGCCTGGCCAGCCAATGCAGTTTCGCCGCAAAGGGTCCGACGCAGGGGCAGATTCCCCACTTCGATGTGAAGGCGGCGCTCACCTCCGACGCGCGCAGCCTCCCGTTCCCCATCCGGAACCCGGCTGTGCCCGCCGACTGGACACCCAACTCCGGCAGCCGGGAAAACATCAGCGGTAACGGCGGCGGGCCGATCAGCACTGTCGGCTATATCACTGGCCACGGCTCCTACATGCGCTTCAGCCAGAGCAACGCGACCGAGGAATCGATGTCGCGCTTCGTCCTGGGCTCCCGCTACGCCACCGGCACCGAGCAGGTCGGCGACCAGAAGTGGATCGTCTACTCCGAGCCCGGCTCGGAATCGGCCTGGATCGCCGACCTCGGCCAGTCCAGGGTGCTGATCACCGGCGCGGGGCAACGCGACTCGTTCGTCACGCTGGCCCAGGCTGTTGTCACAGCCCAACCTCTCAAGCCCTGACCGCGGTGTGCGCCAAGCCCTGATGAATGGGGTCGTGCGCGCCGGACGGAGTCGTCGAATACTGCTTGCGGGCGGGGATTTCGGACGAACGCGGACAACTGATGAAGAAGACCTTTGCGGGACTCGCGGTCATCGCCGTGCTGGTGGCGCCCGCCGCCGCTGCCGCCCCGATCGACCAGACAACCTCCACGCTCGTCGCCGACAGCGGCTCCGCCTCGGCGGGCGACTACCTGTGCCGACTGCTACGGATGTTGCGCGCGGGCTGGGTCGACAGCTCCGGCGGCGGCCCGGCCTGCACGTTTCCCTAGCGGTGGCTGACCACGTTGACGATGGTGCCGCTGGGATCGCGGACGAAGAAGCGGCGCACGCCCCACTGCTCGTCGGTCAGCGGATAGACGATGTCGGCGCCCTCGGCGGTCATCGCCGCGTGCACAGCGTCCACGTCCTCGACCTCGACGCTCATGTCCGGCTGTAGCTTCTCCGCGCCGGGGCCGACCAGCAGCACCTGGGCAGTGGGGTTGGACGGGGAGACCATGGTGACGACCCAGCCGAGATCCATCGCCTCCTCGAACCCGAGCAGCTTGTAGAACTCACGGCTGCGTTCGATATCGGTGGTGCGGATGTCCGGCGTGGCCCGGCGGATCGTCATTTGCCGTCCTCCAGGTCGGTGCGCGACAAGGCGTCCTCGACGCGTTTCCTGGCCCCGGCCAGGTGTTGCTCGCAGCGGTTGGCCAGCGCCTCCCCGCGCTCCCACAGGGCCAGCGACTCGTCCAGGTCGAGACCGCCCTGCTCGAGCATCTTCACCACGTTGACCAGTTCGTCACGGGCACGCTCGTAGCCGAACGCGGCGATCTCGGCCAATTCGGTCTCGGGCTCGGCCAAGGTCAGCTCCTCCTGGTTTCGGTGTCTTCGGTGGATCGCGGGCCGAGCGCCTGGGTGCCGAGCGCGGCCGCGGTGACCGCGCCGTCGGCGACCCGGATGCGCAGCTGGCTGCCCGCGGGCGCGTCCTCGATCGTGCGCACCACGTGCCGTTCGGGACCGGCGACGCGCTGCACGACAGCGTAGCCACGGGCCAGCGTGGCGGCGGGGCCCACCGCGGTCAGCTTCTCCCGCAGATGCCTGGTCGCGGTCGCCTCGGTGCGAATGAACTGCTCGGCGCTGCGCCGGGTAGACGCGCGCAGCCGCTCGACTTCCTCACGGCGACGGTCGATTTCGCGCAACGGATCGGCGAGCACCGGCCGCGAGCGCAACTGGGTCAGCGCGCGGGTTTCCCGGTCGACCCAGCCGCGCAACGCGGCGGCGGCGCGGGCGCGCATGTCGTGCACGCCGGCCAATTCCGCGGCGGCGTCGGGGACGACGCGTTTCGCGGCGTCGGTCGGGGTGGCGGCGCGCAGGTCGGCGACCAGATCGCTGAGCGGGTTGTCCGGCTCGTGGCCGATCGCGCTCACGACGGGGGTGGTCGCGGCGACGATGGCGCGGCACAGCGCCTCGTCGGAGAACGGCAGCAGATCCTCGACGCTGCCGCCGCCGCGGGCGAGGACGATCACCTCGACGGCCGGGTCGCGATCGAGCTGGGCGAGCGCCTCCAGCATCTGCGGCACCGCGCTCGGTCCCTGCACCGCGGTGTTGCGGATCTCGAAACGCACTGCGGGCCAGCGATTTCGGGCGACGGTCAGGACGTCGCGCTCGGCGGCGCTGGCGCGGCCGGTGATCAGGCCGACGGTCTTGGGCAGGAACGGGATCGGCCGCTTGAGCCGTGGATCGAAGAGTCCCTCCGCGGCCAGCAGCGCCTTGAGCCGCTCGATCCTGGCGAGCAGCTCGCCGATGCCGACCGGGCGAATCTCGATGACGCGCAACGACAATGTGCCGCGACCGGTGAAGAAGGACAGCTTGCCGTAGACCACGACCCGGCTGCCTTCCTGCAGCGGGACGGGGGACTTGCGGATGAGGTCGGGGTCACAGGTCACCGAGAGCGACATGTCCGCGGACGGGTCGCGCAGCACCAGGAACGCGGTGCGGGTGCCCGGGCGCAGGTTGATCTGGGTGATCTGGCCCTCGACCCAGATGCTGCCGAGGCGATCGATCCACTGCGCGACCTTGATCGCGACGGAGCGGACCGGATACGGCTGCTCGGCCGAGTTCGCCGGAGCGGCGGGTTGTTGCTCGGGTTGGCCGGGGGCGGCCCGGCCAACCGTCGACGGAGTCCGGGGTTCGGTCACTGGGCCCGCACGGTGGCGATCCGATTCGTCAGCATGGTCACGAACGGTGCCCGGTCCTGGGTCTGCTGCTCGTAATCCAGCAGCGCGGTGAGGTCTTCGACGGTCAGCATACGCAGGCGGGCACGCAGCTGCGCGAGGGTCATGTTGGCGTAGTCGTAGCGGGTGGCTACTTCCGGCTCGCTGATCGCCGGCGCGGGGTCCTCCGCGCGGACGATCTCCAGTTCCGGTGCCGGCTCAGCGGATTCCGGCTCGGCGACGAAGTCGACCGGGTGACCGTTACGCCCGGCCGGGGTCTCCTGGGTGGTCGAGGGCGGTTCGGGTTCGTCGGCGGCGTAGAGATCGAAGCGGCTGGTGCGCGCCGCGGTACCGCTGAAGGATTGCTCGCTGTCGAGGTCCTCGTCGAAGGTGGCCCACTCCGGCTGTTCCTCCGGAGCGTTGCCCAATCGATCGAAGACCGCGTCGCCCTTGAGCGCGAGACTGGTCACGAACTGCTGGACGTGCATGGTCGTCTGCAGCATCTGGCTGATGGCGGTGATCGGCAAATTCATTGCGGCCGTGGGTAGCCTGCGAGTTTCCTCAATGGCGTATACGGCGGCCCCGGCGGCTACCCGGGCCAGGAACGGTGGTCGAAACATGGTCCTAGCCTGCCCGAAATGGTGTGCTATGCAAAGGTCGGGGCTCACGGGAGTGATTCTGGCGCATCCGGCCGCGTGCGCAGAGTACGCCTCGCCGCCGCGCGCCGAGTTCGCCCGCAGCGCCCGGACGGCACGGAGTCGGTGCACGCACGTAAGCTGTCGGCATGTCCACGGCCATACCCTTGAACGTCGGAATCGCCCGCTCAGCGGGTGCCGGAACCGCCGATACCGTCGGCGGCAAGCGGGTGCTGCTCGCGGAGCCGCGTGGGTACTGCGCCGGCGTGGACCGAGCGGTGGAAACCGTGGAGAAGACGCTGGAAAAGCACGGTGCGCCGATCTACGTGCGCAAGGAGATCGTGCACAACCGCCACGTCGTGGAAACCCTGCGTGAGCAGGGCGTCATCTTCGTCGACGAGACCGACGAGGTGCCCGAGGGCTCGGTCGTGGTGTTCTCCGCGCACGGCGTCTCCCCGGCCGTGCACACCTCCGCCGCGGCGCGCAACCTGCACACCATCGACGCGACCTGCCCGCTGGTCACGAAGGTGCACCAGGAGGCCAAGCGCTTCGCTCGCGACGACTACGACATCCTGCTGATCGGCCACGAAGGCCACGAAGAGGTCGAGGGCACCGCGGGCGAGGCGCCCGACCACGTGCAGCTGGTGGACGGCCCGACCTCGGTGGACAAGGTCACCGTCCGCGACGAGTCGAAAGTGATTTGGCTCTCACAGACCACGCTCAGCGTCGACGAGACGATGGAGACGGTGCAGCGGCTGCGCGAGCGCTTCCCCAAGCTGCAAGATCCGCCGAGCGACGACATCTGCTACGCCACCCAGAACCGTCAGGTCGCGGTCAAGGCGATGGCCCCCGAATGCGATCTGGTGATCGTCGTCGGCTCGCGCAACTCCTCGAACTCGGTCCGCTTGGTCGAGGTCGCCCTCAACGCCGGCGCCAAGGCCTCCTACCTGGTCGACTACGCCCGCGAGGTGGACCCCGCCTGGCTCACCGATGTCCGCACGGTCGGCATCACCTCCGGCGCCTCGGTCCCCGAGATCCTGGTCCGCGGCGTCCTGGACATGCTCGAAGAACACGGCTTCGCCGACGTCCAGCCGGTCACCACCGCCAACGAAACCCTGGTCTTCGCCCTGCCCCGCGAACTGCGCACCACTCGCGCGCGGTAAATCGGCGCGCGGGTTTCCCGCGCCTCTCCGCTCGGCACCTGAACAGTCAGCGATTTCGTGCGCGCCGCAAGCCCGCATGTTCACGGGACTCGCTCTGGGGTCCTATTTCGGTGTGGGTTCCCGGCGGCAGTGTAGGACCTAGCGGCAGTGCGGACCTTCGGGTGGGCCGGACTGCGAGCCGGTAAAGATATGCAAGTTCGAAAGCGGCACGTACACCGCACAATCCGCGCTCTTCCCGGGATCGGCACCCGATTGAGGTAACTATCTTGGTGCGGATCTCTAGGGCAGTGCGGATCTTCGGGTAGGCCGGACTGCGCACTCCACGGATAGCGTCTGCGCGGACGCGATGGGGGCGAGTGCCTCATCGAAATCGTGCACAGCCCTCAGAGGCCGCGCGGATTGCTCAATCCACGCCCGCTCTCGGGATCCGCACTGAGAACGGGCGGTAAAGCGTGGCGGATCTCGAGCCGGAGTTCGGAACGAGTTTGGGACGCTTCGCATGAAGGCTCACCGCAGGAGGCTGAGGTGCCACGACGAGACCCACAGCCCCGCAGACCAAGCGACAGATAGGGCCGACCTCCCACACCCGTTTCACCTTCCGCATACCCCTCAACCCGGCAACAGGTATGCGAAGAACGAAGCAGCTGTGCGAACAACCCTCGACAACACCACCACAGCAGACGGACACGATGGAACCCGAGGTTGCGCGCCCTTATCGCGGATGTAGACCGGCACTGGCAGACGACGCGCCCAGCACCACTTCAGGCAAAACCCGCGCAGGTTTTCAGCTTTCGAGCACCAGGCCAGCCCTCCGAAGAATTCCGTGACGCAACCACAGCCAGATGACCACGCCGGAACCCGACGCCGCCCATCCTGACATGCGCCTAAAGCCGGGTACGGCAGGCGACGTGCCCAGCACTACTGCAGTGAAAACCAGGGTAGGTCTTCAGCTTCACTGGGCAAGTACACACGGGACGAGCGGGGAGGTCCGCACGGGGTAGGTGCACATCCCTCAGGGTGCGGCAGTGTCCCTGTTTCGGTGCGGTGGGTTCAGAGATGTCCCGGGGTGACCGGTCTGCGGGGTTTGGGGCCTGGCAGAGGGGATGCCCGGATAGTGCTGAGCACGTCAGGTGGGGTCCCCGGCCTTCTCTCCCGCGGCTTGGGTCGGTGGAGGTGAGGGTTGGCGGGGTGGGGACTGGCTGTGGTGCTGTTCTCGAGATCTTTCTTCATCGAGTCGAGTCAAAAGGTTGTTGGCCTGTTGAGTCGAGTCAAAAGGTCGCTTTGGGAGATCAACTCGCGACCTTTTGACTCGACTCGATGACTACTGCTGAACACCTGCCCGTCGCGATCGGGGCTCAGGACCGTTCCCGTCGGTCGGCCCCAAGTGCGATGCCGTCGTCGGCGGCGTGCCCCAGCGTCGTGCCCAGGGCGTCGCGTCTGATGTCATGTCGCCGCAATGTCGTGCTTTGGCGTCGTCTCTCAGTGTCGTGCTTCGATGTCGTGTCCCGGGCGTCGGCCCGACGTCGCATGTCATGTCGCCTCAGTGTTGTGCTTTGGCGTTGTGCCTCAGTGTCATGGTTCGGTGTCGTGTCCCGGGCATCGGCCTTGACGTTGCGCCTCACGTCATATCGCCTCAGTGTTTGTTCTGCTTCGGGCGTCGTGCCCCAGCGTCATGCTTCGGCGTCATCCCTCGGTGCCTCGTGGCCCCGGGCCTCATGCCCCGACGTCGCGCCTGACGTCATGCCGCCTCACTGTCGCGCTTCGGTGTCGTGTCCCAGTTTCGTGACCCGGCATCGAGCCGTAGCGCTGCAGTTGCGGCAGGTCGACAAGGGTGATGCGTTGTCACTGATGCCGCAGGCATATCGAATGCCGCAGGCATGTCGAGGACGCTGTCGTGCGGTGCAGGTGCCGTGAGGCTCGGCGAGGCGATGAACCGGCGATCGAGCGCGGGCAGACCGTGTCATTCGCCGGCACCACTGCGTGACTGACGACCTACAGGTTTTCCGGTCTGCGGCGGTCGGTGCGGCTCGAATCGCGTTCGCGGTAGCGGACATTGGGCTGGGGGTGTGGGGGCGGCAGGTCGCTGCGGCGGCGTGGGGGATTGCCGCGGGGTGGTTCGGGGTCCGTGCGTGGTGCGGCTGCGGCGGGGCGGGGGCCGGTGCGTGGGGCGGGGCGGCCCTCGCGCGGGCGGGCCGGTGTGGCCACCCGCGGCGGGGCGTCGGCGACCGAGGCGGCGGAGCGCCGGGACGGGCGTGGGGCGTCTTCGATGTCGTCGAGATCGTCCGGATCGTCTTTAGGACGGCGGGTGCGGCGGCGGGCCGAGTCGGCGAGACCGGAGGCGCCGGCCGCCCGTCCGCTGCGCGGGCGCTTGGTGGCGGTCCGGCCCCAGCTGTCGCCGCGCTTGGACTCGGTGCCACGGTCGGCGGGCTCACCGCGGCGCTGCATCAGGATGCGTGCCCCGCCGATCAGCAGCACCAGCGCGGTGGCGACGAACATGGTGGGGAACCGTTCGACCAGCGGCACCGCCAGCTTCAGCAGGACCTCGGTGATCGAGGTCATGGCCACCGCGGTCAGCACCTTGTAGGCCAGCGGAACCGCGATGAACAGCAGCAGTGGCGGCAGCACCATGGTGGTGAACAGCCCGCGATAGCGGACCGTCAGTACGGCTGCGACACAACCGACGACGTACAGCGCGGCGAAGGTACCGGTCAGATCGGTACTGTCGCCGTTCGCATCGATCAAGAAACCCAGAAACGTGCAGGCAACCGCGATCAGGACCGCCGCGCCCACCGGGATTCCCGGGACCGTCGGCAGTATCGAGCGTTGCGGCGCGGGCACCCGGGTTCGCACACGTTGGGAAGCAGCCACATTATGAACACTAACCTTCGCCGCCTCGGACGGCGTTATGGCACGGCGGTTGTCCCGGCTAATCGTCGGCGTCGGCGAAGCCCACCGCGCGTGGCCAGGAATCAACCCGCTGGATGGCCGGCACCTCCTGTTCCGCGATTTCCAGGTCGTGCAGTTTCCGCGCGGTGACCATGACCCGCGATTCCACCGAGGCCACGGTGTAGTTGTAGGCGTCGACCGCCTTGCCGAGTTGCGCGCCGAGCCGGTCCAGATGCCTGCCGGTCATGCCGAGTCGCGCGTACAACTCCTTGCCCAAGTGCTGCACGGTCGCCATGTCCCGGGACAGCGCCTCCTGCCGCCAGCCGAACGCGACCGTGCGCAGCAACGCGATCAACGTGGTCGGCGTCGCGAGGATCACGTTGCGGCCGAACGCGTACTCCAGCAGCCCGGAGTCCGTGGTCAGCGCCGCGTCCAGGAACGGATCGCCGGGCACGAACAGCACCACGAATTCCGGCGCCGGATCGAACGCGGCCCAGTACGCCTTGTCGGCCAGCTGGTCGATGTGCCCGCGCAGGTGTTTCGCGTGCCGGATCAGATGTTCGGCGCGCAGGTCCGGATCATCGACCATGCTGGCGTCCAGATAGGCACTGAACGGCACCTTGGCGTCCACCACGATGTGCCTGCCGCCGGACAGCTTCACCACCAGGTCGGGCCGGACGTTGCCGGTCCGGTCGCCATCGCCGTCCCCGCGCGCCGCACGGGTCACCTGCGTGTCGAAGTCGACGTGCCGGGTCATCCCCGCCAGCTCGACCACCCGTTCCAACTGGATCTCGCCCCACCGCCCGCGCACCTGCGGCGCGCGCAACGCCGCGACCAGCTGACTCGTCTGGCTGGTCAGCTGCAGCGAGGTGCGCTGCATCCCCGCGACCTGTTCGCGCAGACTCGAATACGCGTTGATCCGATGATGTTCGACCTGCTGGATGTGCTGGTTCAGCGCGCCGACCGCATCGCGCAGCGGGTCGACCATCGCGCCGATCGCATGCGAATGCCTGCGCGCCGCATCCTCGTTCGCCGCGGTGAGCGACTGCCGCAACAGGTGCTCGTTGTCCGTCGCCGCCGCGAGTCTCGCCTCCGCCTGTGCCGCCCGCTGCCCCGCCCGCGCGGCATGGCCGAGCCAGCCGATCCCTACCCCGGCGGCGAACACCAGCATCAGTGCGACGAGCATCGGTGCGGTCATAGCGCCGATAGTGCCGCACGCCACCGACAAGTACGCGGCGGTCGGCAATTACGCAGCGCCGTGTCGGCAAACGCAACGGTCAAGCCATACATACGCCGCCGCGCGGCGAAGCCGGTCATGACGCGGCAACTGAATTCGTGACGCGCGTCGCCCGGCCGCCACGGATCCGGTCACGCGCGGTCCGCCTCGCTGCGTGCCGCGGCGTCGAAAACCGCACTCGCGGTTGGGCTGTGCGTCAGCAGATCGGCCGAGCGCGCGTCGACCACACAGAGCGCGCACGCCTCGTGGAGTAGCCCTCGGAGTGCCGGATGAATCACCGCGGACACGCCGCACGAGCGGGCGGCTATCCGACACGAGGGGTTCGGCAATTGAATTGTGTCGGTGCGGTGGCCTACGGTTTCGCGGATGCGGATGCTGCACACCTCGGACTGGCACATCGGGCGCACGTTCCACGGGGTCGATCTGCTTGCCGACCAGGCGCGTTCACTGACCGCGATCGCGGAGCTGGTGGCCGCGGAGTCGGTCGACGTGGTGGTGCTGCCCGGCGACGTGTACGACCGGTCCATCCCGAGCGCCGATGCGATCGCGGTGTGCAACCGCGGTTTCGAGGCCATCCGCGCGGCCGGCGCCCGCATCGTCGCCACCTCCGGCAACCACGATTCACCCGCGCGACTAGGCGCCGGCGCGAGCTTCGCGGCGGCGGGCGGGTTGTATCTGCGCACCACCGTCGCCGAGGCCGACCGGCCGGTTCTGCTCGACGACGAGCACGGCGCCGTTGCCTTCTACGGCATACCGTACCTGGAGCCCGACATAACCCGCGCCGAACTCGGTGTGCCGCAGGCGCGTTCGCACGCCGACATCCTGGCCGCCGCGATGGCCCGGATCCGCGCCGACATCGCCCAGCGCGACGGGATCCGCACCGTGGTGCTCGCGCACGCCTTCGTAGTCGGCGGCGAGGCGACCGGCTCGGAACGCTCGATCTCGGTCGGCGGCGTGGAGACGGTACCGATGTCGGCCTTCGACGGCATCGACTACGTCGCCCTCGGCCACCTGCATTCCCCGCAGACACTGTCGGAGTCCGTGCGCTACTGCGGCTCTCCGCTGCCGTACTCGTTCGCGGAGAGCTCGCACCGTAAAGCGGTGTGGCTCATCGAACTAGAGGCCGGCGGATTGCATTCGGTCGAGCGCCGCGACCTCCCCGTGGTCCGCGGGCTGACCAAACTGACCGGAACCCTCGACGACCTGCTCACCGACGCAGGTCACGCGCCCGCCGAGGAGCACTACGTGTCCGCGGTGCTCACCGACTCGACCCGCCCCGTCGACGCGATGCGTAAGCTGCGCGAACGCTTCCCGCACGCGGTCCACGTCGAGTGGGTGCGCCCGGAGGGCAACCCGGAGCTGCGCTACCGTGAGCGGGTGCACGGTCGCCGCGACACCGAAGTAGCGCAGAGCTTTCTCACCGACGTCCGCGGCGAGCCCAGCAAGGGCGAAATGGCCTGGCTGGAGCGCGCACTCGCCGCCGCCGTCGCGGAACCGGAGCACGCGCTGACCGCCGACTCGGCCGCGGAACTCTCGGCGTGAGCGCGCGGCCCGCCGCTCGCCCCTTGCTGCCGAGCACCAGCGCCCGCGGTGGTGCGGCTGCATGAGGCTGCACCGGCTGGAGATGACCGCGTTCGGCCCGTTCGCCGAGACCACGGTCGTCGACTTCGACGCGCTCGGCGCCGACGGGCTGTTCCTGCTGCACGGTCAGACCGGCGCGGGCAAGACCACCGTGCTCGACGCGATCGCGTTCGCCCTCTACGGCAGGGTCCCCGGCGCGCGCAACGAGAGCAAGCGGCTGCACTCCGACCACGCGGCGGAACAGACTCCGCCGCAGGTGATCCTGGAGGCGACCCTCGGCGGGCGCCGCGTGCGGTTGACCCGCATTCCCGAATTCGAACGCCCGAAGCTGCGCGGCACCGGCATGCGCACCGACCCCGCCAAGGCGACGCTGGCCTGGCTGGACGGCCGCGGCGAAAACCTTTCCCGCATACCCGATATCGGCGACGAGGTCATCCGGCTGCTCGGCATGAGCGCCGAGCAGTTCTTCCAGGTGGTGCTGCTGCCGCAGGGCGATTTCGCCCGATTCCTGCGGGCGGACAACGAAGACCGGGAGAAGCTGCTCGAAAAGCTTTTCGACACAGAACGATTCGGCAGCGCCGAACAGTGGCTCGCGGACAAGCGCCGAGCCTCCACCGCCGACCTCGACGCCCGCAAGCAGGGCATCGACCGGCTGATCGCGCAGGTGGGTGTCGCGGCCGGGACGGGCGCGGCCGAGACCCTCGGGCCGCTGGAGGCGGTCGGCTGGTCGCAGGAGCTGCTCGCCACCGCGCGCACCGATCTGACCACCGCGGCGACGGAAGCCGAACGCCGCCAACAGGAGTCGGGCCGGGTGCGGGCGCTCGCCGAGGAACAGCGTCGCCTGCACGATCTCCGCCGCCGAATGTCGGCCGCCCGCAAGCAACTCGACGACTACACCGCGGCCACGGATCACCGCACCGCGTTGCACGCCGAACTCGAACTGGCCCGCCGTGCCGAACCAGTCGCCGCGGCCATCGACGAGGCGCGCGACGCCGTCATGCAGATGCGTCGCCGTGATGCGGAAACGGTCAGTGCCAGTAGCACATTAGCCGCGCGCCTGCTCGAGCCCGGCGGCACCGACCTCGGCGGTGCCGAGTTGGTGCAGGTGACGTCGGCGCAGTCCGCAGATCCAGCGGTGATCAGGGACGACGCCGATATCGACGCGGCGATTCGACGGTGGAGCGCGCAGATCGGCGGACTGGACGAGGTCCGCGCCGATGCGACCGCGGCGACCCGGCTGACCCGGGAACTCGCGGGGCTGCGCGACGAAGACGCGGCACTCAACACCCAGGTGACGAAGCTGACCCGGCTGCGTGAACAACTTCCGGGTTCGCTCGCCACGCTCGAGGCTCGTTTGCGGGAGGCGACGAACGCCGCTGCCACACTGCCGACCCTGACGGCCGAATGCGAGCGTTTGCAGACCGCCGCCGCGGCCGCGGTCGAACTCGCTTCCCGCAAAACAGGTTTGGACCACGCCCGAGTCGAGTTCGAGTCGGCTCGCGCCGCCCACAACGACGCCAAGGAGCGTGTCCTCGATCTGCGCGAGCGCAGGCTGGCCGGCATGGCCGCCGAATTGGCCGCCGGTCTCGCCGACGGCCTGCCCTGCACGGTGTGCGGCTCCGCCGACCACCCCGCGCCCGCCCGCCCCGCCGCCACCGCCGTGTCGAAGGACGCCGAAGAGGCCGCGATGACCGCCGAGCGCGCCGCCGAGGACGCGCGCGACCGCGTGCAGGCCCGGATCACCACGCTGGAGCGCGAGATCGAAGCGCTCACCGCCCGCGGCGGCGACGCCGACCGGGTCGAACTGGCCGCCGCCCTGCGCGCCGCCACCGACCGCTACGAGGACACCGCCGAGCTGGCCGCCTTGGTCGACGGCCTCACCGCCGAACTCACCCGCCTGCGCACCGACGAGTCCCGACTGCACGACGAACTCCGCGAATCCGATTCGCGCCGAAGCACAGTCGCCGCGAACGTGGCCGCCGCCACCACCCGGCTCGCCGAACTCAACGACCGGCTCCGCGCCGCAGCAGGCAACGACGAGACCATCGAACGCCGCTACGCCCGCCTCACCGCTCTCGTCGCCGACGCCACCACCCTGCGCGACGCCCGCGCCGACGCCGCAGCAGCCCGCGAGCAGGTGGCCGTCATCGCCGACCGCGTCGAAAATCTCGCCCACGCCGCAGGTTTCATACCTGAGGGTGAACTCGGTCGTCAACGAGTCGCCGCGGCGACGGCCGATACCCAAGGGGTGCACAACGCCGCAGGTGCAGCAAACGCCGCATCGAGTGATCCGGCAACGCTGCACCCCGACGGCATGGCTACCGTGACCGCCGACGACGTGGTTGCGGTGACCGCTGACAACGCGGTTGCGGTGACGTCTGCCGATGCGACTTCTGTGCACGCCGATGACGTAGCCACAGCGGCCGCCGATGACGTGGCCACAGCGCCCGTCGGCTCGGCCACCTTGACCACTGACAACACGGATACATCGACTGCCGACCAGGCAGTCACATCGCCCGCCGACGATTCGGCAACGGCATCTCCGTCGTGTGCATCGGCAGCACCCCAGGACGTCGTCGCGCGGCTCACCGCCTACGCGCGCGTAGTCACCGCGGCGAGCCGCACCGCACAACGCCAGGCCGAGATCGAAGCCGAACTCACCAACGCGGACCGAGTCCGCGCGCACGCGGAAGCCGTTCTCGCGGAACCGGAAATCCAGGCTGCGGCCTCGCTCGAACCCGGCGACCTGACCGAGCTCGAGTCCGCGGTCGCCGCGGCGCAGCAGCAGCTGAACGCCGCCGTAGCCGCACACGCCGAAGCGACCAGGCGAGTCGGCCTCCTCGAAGACCTCGGCGGCCAACTCTGGGCCGCAGTCGATCGAATCGCCCCGCTGCAACGCACCCACGACGAGCTGGCCGGCCTCGCCGAGGTCGTCGCGGGCCGTGGCGAGAACAACCGCCGAATGTCGTTGCGCTCCTACGTCCTCGCCGCGCGGCTGGAAGAGGTGGCCCAAGCGGGCTCGCTGCGCCTGCGCCGGATGTCCGGCGGCCGTTACGAATTCGTCCACTCCGACAAGGCGGGCCCGCGTGGCCGCCGCGGCGGACTCGGCCTCGACATCCGCGACGACTACACCGGAGCCATCCGCCCCGCCAAAACCCTCTCCGGCGGCGAAACCTTCATGGCCTCACTGTCATTGGCCCTCGGCCTCGCCGACACCGTAGCGGCCGAATCCGGCGGCCTGGTGCTCGACACCCTCTTCATCGATGAGGGCTTCGGCGGCCTCGACGCCGACACCCTCGACGCGGTCATGGGCGTGCTCGACGAACTCCGCGCCGGCGGCCGGGTGGTCGGCGTCGTCAGCCACGTCGACGAAATGCGCCAGCGCATCCCCAGCCGCCTGCACGTCCGCCGCGGCCGCACCGGCTCCCACCTCGAGGCCACCGTAGCCTGACCGGCCGGTTGAACTCAGCGCGGTATCGAGGTCGAATGACGGGATGGCGGAGAACACGACACACCCATGACCGCTGTCGCCGATCGATCACCACTACGGATCTATTTGGCCGCACGAGCACTGGCGCTGACCGGCGGCTCGGTCGCCGAAGCTGTGCTGCCGCTCATCGTGGTGCTCACCCTGGGCGGAATGCGCAGCGCTCGCTATCGCCTCCGTCGGCTACCTGATCTTGACCTTGATCGCACTCGTAGCTGCCCTACTCGATCGCCAAAAGACTTAGCCCCTCGCTGCGGTTCGTTCGCAGAGTAGATGGCCCAGCTAGTCGTGCGCTGACCTACGCCCTTTGCTGACCGGGGTCCCGAACGGATAGCAATACGCCGCCAGCAGGGTGTGCCGACGGCGTATTCGCTGGGTGCCGACGTCCCACAAGCGCCTCTCGGCGGGTGGTCGCTCGTAGCGACAAATGGGGTGAGGCCCGGGGCTGTCCGGACGCCGACACCGGGATTCAACACAGCCACCACCCCCGCTATTCCGCGTCGGCGGAGCTACCTCAGCTATCTAGCACACCACCCCGGCGGTGTCCTGAAAACCGCTGGCCGGGCGGAGGTCACCTTCAATCGGCCCGAAACGATCACGCCTCGTGATCGAGCAACCAGCGCTTGATCGGCAAGCCCCAGCGGAAGCCGCCGAGCGCTCCGCCGATGCGGTAGATGCGGTGGCACGGGACGAACAGGGCCGCCGCATTCCGGGCGCATGCGTTGGCGGCGGCGCGGGTGGCGTCGGGGCGGCCGGAGATGGCGGCGTATTCGGTGTAGGTGATCGGGGCGCCGGGCGGCACCTTGCGCAGGACATCCCAGGCGTGCATGAGGAATTTGCCGGATTGCTGACGAACCGGGACGGCATCGATCGCCGTGAGGTCGCCGTCGTGATAGGCGGTGATGATCCGGGTCAGCTCACCGAGTGAATCGCGTTGCCGCAGTTCGGCCGGGCGCAGGGTCGGATGGATCACGGGGGTCAGGTCGCCGACGTCGGCGGTCCATCCGGAGGCGAGGACCGCCCCATCGGCGTCGATCACGGCGGTGAACGGTCCGATCGGCGTCTCGACGGTCGCGAAATCCGCGGTGGCCGTGCCGATGTGGCGCTTGGCCGGGCGAACGGCGATGGGAGCGTTCATGCTTCGGACTTCACTTTCGAGGAGGCGGACTTGGCCGCGGCGGTCTTGGATCGGCCTGCGCGCTCGGTCAGCGCCGTCTTCCACAGGTGCATGGACAGATACGAGCGCCACGGCGCCCAGTGCGCGGTGTCGGCGAGGTCGATGCCGAGTACCGCCGCACCCTGACGAACCACGAGATCGGTGTTCAGCAGCACGTCCGGATCGGCGAGCAGCCGCATGGTCACGTAGTCGGCCGTCCACGGGCCGACCCCGTCCAGCGCCAAGAGGTCACGGCGCAGATCGGCGGCGGTGCGCCCTTGGTGCAACGCCAGTTCGCCGCTCGCGAGGGCCTCGGCCGCGCCGATGATAGACCGGATCCGCCGCGTCGGGCCGGTGAGCACCTCGGCACCTCGTTCGGCGATCACCGCCGGTGTGGGGAACAGCAGCGGAATCGGCCCGTCGACCCGGTCGCCGAGCGCATCCACCAGCCGCGCGGTGTGCGTCGCCGCCGCCGAGACGGAGATCTGCTGCCCGATCATCGTGCGCAGCAACAGTTCCGGCCCGTCGAGGCAACCGGGCACCCGGATACCGGGGGAGAACACTGGCCGCCGCGTGGCACCGGGATCGAGCGCGGTCTCGGCATCCGGGGGTGATCCAGCGCCGGCGTCCGGCAGCCGGGTGGTATCCGGCCCGGCCAGCTCCGGCGTCGAAACCGGCTGTCCCGGAGCGACTCCCAGCGCCTCGTCGATGCCGATCGGGTCGGCGTCGAGGTCGAGCAGGTGCCGCAGCCGCGCCACCGTCGGGGCGAGGTCGCGCATGTCGTGCAGCGACAGCTCGGCCTGCACATGGTCGCGCTGAAAGCTCAGCCGGGTCGTCGCATGCCCGTGCGGGGTACGCAGATTCCGGGTGTACGCGCGGTTCTCCCACAGCTCCATGCCGGGCACCACGTGTGCCGAGAGGAACCATTCCAGCCAGGCCTTGTCCAGCGGTTCGCGATAGGGCAGCCGCAGGCTGAGGTTGCCGTTGACGGCCGGCGCCGGGCGCCCGTTCGACGTGGACTTCACCTTCTGCGCCTCGGTGCGCATGGTGGTCGGGCTGACCGCGAACACCTCGCGCACCGTGTCGTTGAACTGGCGGATGCTGGCGAAGCCGGCCGCGAAGGCGATGTCGGACATGGGCATTGCCGTCGTCTGGATCAATAGTCGAGCGGTGTGCGCCCGGTGCGCGCGGGCCAGCGCCAGCGGTCCGGCGCCGAGTTCGGTGGTGAGCACGCGGGTCAACTGCCGCTGTGAATAGCCGAGGGTGGCGGCCAGCGCGGGCACGCCGCCGCGTTCGATGACGCCGTCGCCGATCAGCCGCATGGCCCGCGCGGCCAGGTCGGCCCGGGTGTTCCAGAGCGGAGATCCGGGGGCCGCGTCCGGCAGGCAGCGGCGGCACGCCCGATAGCCTGCCTGCTGCGCCGCCGCCGCGGTGGGTAAGAACGAGACGTTCGCCCGTTTCGGCGTGATCGCCGGACACGAAGGGCGGCAATAGATTCCGGTGGTCCGCACCGCGGTGAAGAACTGCCCGTCGAAGCGGGAGTCCCTGGTCGATACCGCCCGATAGCACCGCTCGAAATCAAACGCCGTGATCGTCACGTCAACCACAATGTCAGGTAAGGGCATACTCCGCTAGCGGGAATCTGCCATCACCGCCGGAGATGTTCGCGCACGGGCGGGTCGCGCGATGAACGCGCAGATCAGCCCGGCCGGGACCGGCGGAGCGTCGCCCTCATCGCGTCGCTCCGCCGGGCCTCAGCAGCAGCGGTTCGTCGGGTTGTTGTCCGCGTCCGCGTGCCGGGTGCGCCAGTATTCGCGTTCCGTCGGCACCGCGCAGCCGGGATGGTTGCGGGTCAGATGGTCCACGTACCGTTGATAGTCCTGGCCGCCGAGGATCGAGTTGAACCACCAGCCGGCGGCGCGAACCGCTGTCGCACAAGAACTTCCAGCGGCCCGCAGGCTCCGCAGGGCAGCCGGTCGACTGCCCTGCGGAGCCACGCGCACGGTCAATGCGTCACTTTCGTCTGCGCGGCGCCCGGTGCTCGGACCTTCCCCGATTCGATCAGGGCGTTCCATTCCCGCTGCACCTCCTTCTCCGTCGAGGTCGCCAGGAAGGACTTCGGCGCGAAGATCTTCGACGGCTCGTCCGGCGACTCACTGTCCGGTCCGCCGCCCGCGCGCCAGGCGCGCACGCAGACCCATAGTCCGACGACGGCCACGACCAGCACCAGCACCGCGAAGATGATGGACAGGCTGCCCTGGATGAAGGTGTTGCGCACGACCTTGTCCATGTCGGCGGCCGTTTTCGCGGGCGCCAAGATCTTGCCCGCGTCCACCGCGGCGACGTAGTTGCTGTGCTGCTTCCAGTAACCGATGCTCGGATCGGCGGAGAAGATCTTCTGCCAGGACGCCGTCATCGTCACGGTGAGGTCCCAGATCAGCGGGATCGCCGGAATCCAGGCCCACTTGATCAGGCCCTTCTTGATCACGATGGTCAGCACGACGGTGAGCGCGATCGCGGCGAGCAGCTGGTTGGAGATGCCGAACAGCGGATACAGCGTGTAGATGCCGCCGAGCGGATCGGTGACGCCCATCAGCAGCACCGAACCCCACGCGGCGACCACGATCGCCGAGCAGAGCCAGGCGCCCGGACGCCAGGACGGATCCTTGAACTTCTTGGCGGGGCCGCCGAGGTTGCCCAGCGAGTCCGACAGCATGAAGCGCGCGACCCGGGTACCCGCGTCGATCGTGGTGAGGATGAACAGCGCCTCGAACATGATCGCGAAGTGGTACCAGAACGACTTGAGCCCGGAGCCGCCGAGGAACCGGTGCAGCACCTCGGACATGCCGACGGCCAGCGTCGGCGCGCCGCCGGTCCGCGAGACGATGCTGGTCTCGCCGACGTCCTTGGCCGCCTGGGTCAGCTCCGCCGGGGTGATCGGATTCCCGCTCAGGCCAAGGCTATTGGTGTAGGCGGCCGCCTTCTCCGCGGTGCCGCCGGTGAGGCCGGCGCTCGCGTTCATGGCGAAGTACAGGTGCTGGTCGATGATGCTCGCGGTGATGATCGCCATCACCGCGACGAACGACTCCATCAGCATGCCCGCGTAGCCGATCATCCTGGCCTGCGACTGCTTCTCCAGCAGCTTCGGCGTGGTGCCGGAGGAGACCAGCGAGTGGAATCCGGACAGCGCGCCGCAGGCGATGGTGATGAACAGGAACGGGAACAGGCTGCCGGCGAACGCCGGGCCCTTGCCCGAGCTCGCGAACTCCGAGACGGCCGGGGCCTTCAGCACCGGCATGGTGATCAGGACGCCGACCGCCAGCAGGACGATGGTGCCGATCTTCATGAAGGTGGACAGGTAGTCGCGCGGCGCGAGCAGCAGCCATACCGGCAGCACCGAGGCCACGAAGCCGTAAATGATCAGACCCCACGCGATGGTGGTGCCGGACAGGGTGAACAGGTCCTGGCCCCAACCGGATCCGGCCACCCAGTTACCGGAGATGATGGCCAGCAGCAGCAGCGCGAAGCCGATGACGGACACCTCGCCGACCTTGCCCGGCCGGAAGTAGCGCAGGTAGACGCCCATGAACAAGGCGATCGGGATGGTCATCGAGATGGAGAACACGCCCCACGGGCTGCCGCCCTGCAACGTCCCGTCCTTGCCCGGGGTCGCGGCCAGCGCGTTCACCACGACGATGCCGAGCACCGCGAGCAGGATCATCATGATCACCAGCACGGCGATGATCGCGGCCACGCCGCCGACCGCGCCGAGCTCGTCGCGGGCCATCTGACCGAGACTGCGACCACGGCGGCGGGTCGAGGCCCACAGCACCAGGTAGTCCTGCACCGCGCCGGCGAACACCACGCCGATCACGATCCACAGCACGCCCGGGAGGTAGCCCATCTGGGCGGCGAGAACGGGGCCGACGAGCGGGCCCGCGCCGGCGATGGCGGCGAAGTGGTGCCCGAACAGCACCCGCCGGTCCATCGGCATGTAATCCTTGCCGTTCTCCAGGATCTCGGCCGGGGTGGCTTGATCGTCGCGCGGCTTGACGATCTTGTATTCGATGAGTCTCGAATAGAACTGGTAGGCCAATACATAGGTGGCCACGGCAGCGACCACGATCCAGACCGCGTTGACCGACTCGCCGCGCGAGATGGCGAGGACCGCCCAGGCGATCGCGCCGACGACCGCGATGGCGGCGAAGATGCCCTTCTTGGCAGGGGTGATAGGCGAACGGTCCACGACACCCACGGGAGGGAGGTCGGGATCAGTCCGGAGGTATTCGATGGTCGCCATGCGAACTACTCTCCCGTGATAGAGCTGGACTTGCTGAAACGTTCACAACGTAGCTGAACTGAAGCGCGAATGAGCCGGACTTAGTGAAGTCTGAACATTGCGATACGGATCGCGCGCGCCGCTTCGACGAGTCCTGTGTCTTCGTACGAGCGGGCTCGATCCGGGCACGCGGCGGGTACGGGTGGCCCGCGCGGCGTCGGTCGCCCGGTCGATCGTTGTTCACGATCGCCGGAGTTCGCCGGTGCGGGTGGGCGTGTTCCCTCGCCCGGCGATGTTGCCATCCGTATGCTGCCATGCTGGCTCCGACGTCCGCCGATCGGTCCTACACGCTGACGTTTCTGATGCCGAGATTCCCGGAACCACCCGCCCGCCGTGGAGGAGCTCGTGTCACCGGTCCGCCGTCGCACCCTGCTCGGCTCGGCCTTGGCCGCGCCGCTGCTGAGCGCGACCGGATGTGGATCACCCGACGACGCGCTGACCTTCTTCTTCCAGGCCAGGCCGGAAGAGGCGCGGGTGCGGCTGACCATCATCGACGAGTTCCAGAAGCGGCACCCCGACATCAGGATTCGCACCATCATGTCCGGGCCGGATCCGCAGCAGCAGCTGCTCACCTACTGTGCGGGCGGGCGATGCCCGGACGTCGTCATGGCGTGGGAACTGCTCTACTCCGGGCTGGCCGAGCGCGGGGTGCTGCTCGATCTGCGCACGCTGCTCGATCGGGAGCCCGCGTACGCGGAGATGTTGCGGCGGGACAGTTATCCGGCGTTGTACGACACGTTCACCTATGGCGGTGGGCAGTACGCGCTGCCCGAGCAGTGGTCCGGGGTGTTCCTCTATTACAACCGGGAGTTGTTCGCGGCGGCCGGGCTGACGCCGCCGGCGCGCTGGCGGGACGCGTGGTCGTTCGACGAATTCCTGGACGCCGCTCGCACACTCACCCGTGGGCGGCAATGGGGGTTTGCGGATGCATGGGTGCCGTATTACTCGGCGGCCTGCTTCGGCATGAACAACGGGGCGGAGTGGTTCACGCCGCCGGTGGCGCCGGCCAGGGCCAACCTCGGTGATCCTCGGTTTGCCGCGGGCTTTCAGTTCTATGCGGATCTCGCGGTGCGGCATCGGGTGGCGCCGCGAGTCGCCGATCAGCTGTCGGTCTCGGCGCCGGATCTGTTCCGGGGCGGGCGCGCCGCGATGGTGCTCGGCGGGCATTGGCTGTATTCCGAATTCGCCGGGCAGGAAGGGCTTTCGATCGACGTCACGGTATTGCCGGTGGGACCGCACGGTGGGCCCGGATCGATCACCGATGTCGGCAGCACCGGGTTGTCCATCGCGGCGGGTAGCCCGCGGATCGAACAGGCCTGGGAATTCGTCAAATTCGCTACCGGACCGGTGGGGCAGGCGATCGTCGCCGCGTCCGGGTTGTTCGTGCCGGTGTTGAAGTCCGCGATGGGCTCGCCCGGATTCGCTGCGGCACATCGGGATATCCACAATCTGGCGGTGTTCACCGAGGGACCGGACAGCTCGCGTCCGCTTCCGGTGACACCGGCCTGGGGGAAGGTCTCCGCACTGCTCGAGCGCGGGTTCAACCGGGTTCTCCGGGGTGCCGCGACGGCCGCCTCCTTCGACGGGCAGTTCACCGCCGACCTGAATGCTCTCCTGGAGTCCTCGTGAGGGGTACCCAGCTCGCGCGCGCACGGGAGCGGGCCGGGTGGATGTTCATCGCGCCGAATGTCGCTGCGGTGGTGGTGTTCCTGTTGTTTCCGCTGGGATTCTCGCTGTATCTGAGCTTTCACGCATGGGACCTGTTCCGGCCGATGCGGTTCGTCGGGCTGGACAATTATCGGCGGCTGTTCGGGTCGGATCCGTTGTTTCTCATCGCGTTACGCAACAGCGCGGTGTTCACCGTGCTGACGCTGGTGCCGACGGTGGTGATCGGGCTGGGGATCGCCGCGGCGTTGAACCGGAAGGTGGCCGGCATCGGGCTGTTTCGGACGGTGGCGTTCCTGCCGCTGGTCGCGTCCACGGTGGCGATGGCGGTGGTGTGGCGGTTCATCTTCACCGAGGACGGGATGCTCAATATCGGGCTCGGCTGGTTCGGGTGGGGGCCGGTGCCCTGGTTGACCGATCCGGATCTGGCGCTGATATCGCTGAGCGTGGTCACCGTGTGGAAGAGCGTGCCGTTCGCGACCGTCATTCTGCTGGCCGCGATGCAGGGGGTGCCGGAGCCGCTGTACGAGGCGGCGAAGCTCGACGGAGCCGGTGCGCTGCGGCGGTTTTCGGCGATCACGCTGCCGTTGATCCGGGGACCGTTGTCCTTCGTGTTCGTGATCACGGTCATCAATTCGATGCAGGCGTTCGATCAGGTGTATGCGCTGACCGGGAGCAACGGGGGGCCGGACACCGGCACCTATCTGTTGGGAATCATGTTGTTCCAGAACGCCTTCGGGTTCTACGAGGTCGGGTACGCGTCGGCGTTGGCGTGGGTGATCTTCGCGATTCTGCTGGTGCTCACGGTGATACAGCTGCGGTTTGCCCGACGGGAGGCCGTCGATCTGTGAACGCGGACAAGGCGATCATGCGCCGGACGGTACATGGGGTGGGGATCTACGCGGTGCTGATCGGGATCGCTTGGTGCGCGCTGGCGCCGATTCTGTGGGCAGCGTCCGGATCGCTGAAGCGGGAGGGGGAGATCGCCGATCGAGCCCTGCTGCCGGCCAGCCCGCAATGGTCCAACTACGGCAAGGTATTCGAGCTGTTGCCGCTGTGGCGGATGCTGCTCAACACCGTGGTGTACGCGGCGTGCGTCACCGCGGGGCAGGTCTTCTTCTGCTCGCTGGCCGGGTATGCGTTCGCGCGCTTACGGTTTCGCGGCCGTGAGATGCTGTTCGTCGCCTACCTCGGCACGCTCATGGTGCCCTTGACCGTCACGGTGATCCCGCAGTTCCTGTTGATGCGGACGTTCGGCTGGGTGGACACGCCGTGGGCGATGATCGTGCCCGGACTGTTCGGCGGCGCCTTCGGCACCTATCTGATGCGGCAGTTCTTCTACACGCTGCCCATGGAATTGGAGGAGGCGGCCATTCTCGACGGCTGCTCTACCTGGCAGGTCTACTGGCGCGTCCTGCTGCCGAACACCCGGCCTGCCCTGATGGTGCTCGGTGTGCTCACCTGGATCACCGTCTGGAACGACTTCCTGTGGCCGCTGGTGATGATCCAGCGTAACGAGATAGCCACCGTCACACTGGGTTTGGTGCGTCTGCAAGGGCAGTACTACACCCAGTGGCCGATTCTGCTGGCGACCTCGATCGTCATTCTGCTGCCGCTGCTCGTGGTGTACGGGATCGCGCAACGCGCGTTCATTCGCGGCATCGCCATGTCCGGCCTCGGCGGACGGTGAATGACCCAGCGGCCCAACGACACTCGGTGCCGCCGGGCCGCAGTCCCCGGTGAACTTACGCAGTGCTCCCCGTCGTCCGGGCTACTCGCCCCAGTAGGTGCCGAAACTCCAGAGGTTGCCCTCGGGATCGCGGACGGTGAAGCCGCGCGAACCGTAGTCTTCGTCGCGCAGTCCGCGCAGCACCTCGGCTCCGGCGGCCGTCGCGCGCTCGAGCAGGGCGTCCGGGTCTTCGCAGACCACGTAGGTCGAGTCGTTGCCGGGCACGCGCTTGCCGAACTCGCTCTCGTCCTTACACGCCGAGCCGAACATCACGCCGCCGCCGAGCGGCCAGCGCAGTTCGGCGTGCACGACGATCGACGGGTCGTCCTCGCGGGTGTACATCGCGGTCTCTTGGAAGCCGAAGGCGTCGACCAGGAACTTGGACATGGCCTTGGCGTCGCGGAAGGTCAGCGCGGGCCAGACGGCGGTGCGGGTGGTGATGTCGGTGGGGGTTGGATTCGTCATGCGCTCAGCGTCGCCCGGCGGACCGTTCGGTGTCTTGGACGGATGGAATCTCCTCGCTCAGCCAGACCGTCGGGCTGGTCCCGGCCAGCTCGGCGAAGTCGCGATTCAAGTGCGCCTGGTCGTAGTAGCCGCAGCTGGCCGCGACCTGCGCGATGGTGATGAACGAGGGGGTCCGCTCCAGCATGCGCCGCGCTCGTTCGAAGCGGGTGATGCGCGCCGCGAGCTTCGGGCCCAGCCCGAACTCGGTGCCGAACCGGCGAGCGAGGTGCTGTCTGCTCCAGCCGATCTCCTCGACCAGCGACCCGATCGACACGGTGCCGCCGGAGTCGACCAGCGTGCGCCACGCCCAGGTCAGTTCCGGTGCGACCACGCGCTCGGGGTAAGCGATCCGGGTCAGGATCCGGTCGACCACGGCGAAGCGCTCCGGCCAGCTCAGCGGTTCCTGCAACCGCTCCCACAGCTCGCGCCCGACCGGGCCGACCACGTCGGCGAACTCCACCGACGTGTCCCACAGCGCCGCGGCCGGCACCCCGAACAGCGCACGGCTGCCGAGCGGGGTCAGCGCGACCGAGACGCCCTCCTGGTGCCCGGTATGCGAGATCAACGCCGTGTTCGCCTGCAGCCCACTCACCGAGCAGCGGTATTCCTGCGGGGCTTGACTCGGATCCGTTTGCGCCACAACGTCGATCGTCGGGCCGATGCTGATGATGAAGGTCATGTGCGCAGAGGGCAGACCGCGATGCAACCCGGCGGCATAACCCGTCATGCGGTAGCCGCGATAGTGATCGATGAACGGCGTGAGCATGGGCGCCGGCCGCGCTGTCACCACCTCGGTGATCGGCTCCATGCAGGTCACGCTACGCCGCCCGGCGGCGACCGCAAGCGCGGTGAGATGGAGCACTCGGACCCGAAATTGGGTATGAGCGCACACCGAGGTCTGGTTACCGTGTCGTCTTTCCCATGTTTTCTGGAGGTGTGATGCGGCGGGTCCAATACGAGCGCAGCGGTGGTCCTGAAGTGCTCGAGATCGGGTCGGCCGAGGTGCCGACGCCGGGCCCGGGTGAACTCCTGGTCCGGGTCGAGGCGATCGGGGTGACCCTGCCGATGGTGCGGAAGGTACGCGAGCAGCGCGAACCGATCCCGCTCGGCGGTGAGGTCGCGGGTGAGGTGGTCGCGGTCGGCGACGGTGTCACCGGCTACGCGCCGGGATATCGGGTGACCGGTCTGGTGTTCGGGCACGGATACGCCGAATACGCGCTGCTCTCGGTCGCGATGGCGTCGCCGATTCCGGACGGGGCGTCGGCGGTGGATGCGGTCGCGCTGGTGCGCAGCGGGTTGGTCGCGCTCGGCGCGCTAGCTGCGGCGAACCCGCTCGAAGGCGAGTCCGTGCTGGTCACGGCGGCGGCCAGCGGTATCGGGCATCTCGCGGTGCAGCTGGCTCGGGTGCGCGGCGCGTCCCGGGTCGTCGGTGCGGTCTCGGATCAGGTCAAGGCGGAGTTCGTGCGCGGGCTCGGCGCCGACGAGGTGATCGAGTACGGGCAGGAGTCGTGGGGTCAGCCCGTCGACTACGCGCTCGACGCGGTGGGCGGCGATCTGCTCGGGCCGGCCATCGCCGCGCTCGCTCCCGGCGGCCGGCTCGTCGCCTACAGCTCCGGCGGCGGGACCATCCAGGCCTACGACCTGCTCGTCGGGGCCAAGTCGGTGATCGGGTTCCAGATCGCGCGCATCGCGCAGCGCCAGCCGGACCTGCTCGACCAGTGGCGGCAGGAGCTGTGGCAGTACGTCGCGTCGGATCAGCTGCGGCCGGTCGTGCACGCCGAATTCGCGCTCGACGACGTCGCCGAGGCGCACGCGCTGATCGAGGACCGCGGCAATCTCGGCAAGGTCGTGCTTATCCCCTGATCACCGGTGGGGCAGGCGCGGGTCGGTGGCTCGCGCCTGCCGCGTAGACTCCTCTTCTCGTGAGTCTCACCCTCGGAATCGTCGGCCTGCCCAACGTCGGAAAGTCGACGCTTTTCAACGCGCTGACCAAGAACGACGTGCTGGCCGCGAACTACCCGTTCGCGACCATCGAGCCGAACGTCGGCGTGGTCCCGCTGCCCGATCCGCGGTTGAACAAGCTCGCGGAGATCTTCGGTTCGGCGAAAATCCTGCCCGCCGTGGTGTCCTTCGTCGACATCGCCGGCATCGTCAAGGGCGCGTCCGAGGGTGCCGGTCTCGGCAACAAGTTCCTCGCCAACATCCGCGAAGCCGACGCCATCTGCCAGGTCGTGCGCGTCTTCGCCGACGATGACGTGGTGCACGTCGACGGCCGCGTCGACCCGCTCGCCGACATCGAGGTGATCGAGACCGAGCTGATCATCGCCGACCTGCAGACCCTGGAGAAGGCGATCCCGCGGCTGGAAAAAGAAGCCAGGATCAAGAAGGACCGTAAGCCCCTGCTCGACGCGGCCGTCGCCGCCAACGCGGTCCTCGACAGCGGCCAGACCCTCTACTCCGCGCGCGCCAAGCTGGACGGCGAACTGCTGAAAGAGCTTTCGCTGCTCACCACCAAGCCCTTCCTCTACGTCTTCAACGCCGACGAGTCCGTCCTCACCGACGACGCGAAGATCGCCGAGCTGAAGGCCGCCGTAGCTCCCGCCGACGCCGTCTTCCTCGACGCCAAGGTCGAAGCCGAACTCCTCGAACTCGACGACGAATCCGCCCTCGAACTCCTCGAATCCATCGGCCAGACCGAACCCGGCCTGAACGCCCTGGCCCGCACCGGCTTCCACACCCTCGGCCTCCAGACCTACCTCACCGCAGGCCCGAAAGAATCCCGCGCCTGGACAATCCACCAGGGCGACACCGCCCCCAAAGCCGCCGGCGTCATCCACACCGACTTCGAACGCGGCTTCATCAAAGCCGAAATCGTCGCCTTCGACGACCTGGTCGAACACGGTTCCATGGCGGCGGCCAAGGCTGCGGGCAAGGTGCGGATGGAAGGTAAGGACTACGTCATGGCAGACGGCGACGTAGTCGAATTCCGTTTCAACGTCTAGCAGTCCGTCTCGTCAGGTCTCATCGCCCAAGCATGAGATCCACGAGGACCGGCATTGCCGAGGAGGGATCGGGGCCTATTCTGCTGGCCGCCAGGTTGGGGTCCACTCGGCGAGCGATCTCACATGCGCTGTGTACGGCGTGGAACGGGAAAGTCGGTGCGAGCATCTTTTTCGTGACCAGTCCAAGCTTCGCAGTGAGGTCGTCGAGCTGCGTGGTGCTCAGCGCAGAGTGCTTGTCCTCGACGTGCCACCGCAGCCAAGTCTCGAATTTGAGGTTCGAGACAAGCAGCAGGATCGACTCGCGTGCGGCAAGTTGGCAGGCAGCCGGCAACGCCTGGTGCTGGTCGACATCGACGAGACAGACGCACACGTCGTAGTTCTTCTCATTGCTCGCCGCATTGTCGCGAATCTCGATGCCCTTCCGGACTACCTTCACCGGGTCTTTGCCGACGGGGACTGATTTCACGACAGCAGTCGCACCCCGGCTGCGCAGATAGCTGTTCAGTCCCTCGACGTACTGGGGTTCCGTCCGCGTTCCCTCGGTAACCACGAGGATGCGCCGGGCGGCCTGCCGCGTGGGCCTGCTGGTACGCCCGCTCTGCCTGCGTACCGGCATCCTCAGCGCTCCTCGGAGCCAACGAGTGCTGCCAGCGTGCTCGGCGAGAGCCGCGGGGTCCCGCCATACCGGCCGGTGAGATAGCGGCGTGCCACATTCGCATCGGGGTGCTTCGGGAAGTCGGCTAGGCAGGTCAGTTCGGTAACGCCTTCATACGTCTTGTCCGTAAGCCAGACCTGCTCGGGTTCCAGCTTCACCTCGCTCAGCGGGGAGAGGACGTAGGCCTCGTGGCTCGTGAAGATGAGCTGCGCTTGCTGATGGTTGACTCGAGGTTCCGCGAACGCTCCCAACAGGACCTCGAGGAGATGGGGGTGCAGGCTCGCGTCGATTTCGTCGACGAGGAGCAGCCCTCCTCGTCGCAGCGCCGCCAGTGCCGGCACGCCGATGGCGAGCCAGGCGATGGTTCCGTCGCTTTCGTCTCGGATAGAGAACTCCGGGCATTCGTCGGCAGTGCCGCGGTGAGTGAAGACCAGATGTCGCACCACCTGGGCGAGTTGGTCTTCGTCCAGGTGGGTGGACTCGTCATCGTCGCTGGGCTCGTCTTCCTCTTTACGCAAGTCGAGAAGAAGGCGGCCGAGGGCTCGACGCACGTGCTCGGGAAGTTTTCTCTCCTCGATCCCGACCTTCACAACGCCGATGTCGGCGGCCTGGAGCAGCGCCTCGAGGTCTGCGAAGGTGATGGTTCCCTCGGCCAGCGAGTCCGCGATGTTCGACAGACGTGCCTCACGATGGGAGTCCTTTACCAGGACGCAGTCGAAGCTGGAGACCAGATAATCAGCTAGGAGGTACAGGCGTGAGTCGGGCAGCAATAGCGCCCGGCTGAGCACGAGCTCACGCCCCGTCACGTCGATCTTCGCGTGCAGACTCTGGTGGAAGGTAGACGTGCCGCTTTCCCGGTCGCGATCCAGCAGCGTGCGCCATCGCGAGTTGGGTACATCGCGCAGCCACTCGCGTTTGATCCCGTCGTAGTCCACCTCGAAGCCGTATAGATGACGGCGTCCATCGTGCACGAAATCGAGCTCATAGGTGCTCGATGAGGTGCGCGCCGTCCCGTCGAGCCGAAATGGCGCCCGCTGCATGGACTTCGATGCCTGCCAAGTTGTTGCGGACTGACTGATCGCTGTGAAGGTGTACCGCAGCGCGTCCAGCACAGCGGATTTACCGGTCGCGTTGCCGCCGAAGATCCCGGCAATCGGGTATGTCACGGCGCTCCAGTCGCCGTCCCGTGGCTGGAGTGTCCGCAACGATGGGCGTGCGAGATCGACGGTGATCTCATCCCGGATGCTCTGGTGGTTGCGCACCGTGAACCTGAGCAGGGTCATTACACGACCCTATCAGTCGGAGCGGGTCGATTTATACGTTTTTCGACTATATCGAGGCGCTGAGAATAAATTGGACCCTCTGTTGGCGGTGGCCCTGGCCATCGTCGAGGGAGTGATCAGGTTTCACCTGCCCTCCTGTCGCACTCGTCGGCTGGTGAGAAGCCCTGCCTTACTGAGCCCCGCCGTTCGGTCGTCTAGGCACGCTGTGGCGTCAACAGGTTCGAACCTTGTCCCGGCCGGTATTTGGGCGTCAGCGCGAGGGCCTCGGTTATGGCTTTGCTGGTGGTTCGGGGTCGGGGGTTTTGCGGTGGCGCCAGGTTTGGAGGGTGCGGTGGGCGGCTAGGGCGCCGAGGATGGCGGTTATGCACCAGATGGTGATGGCGGTGTAGGCGAGGGGGGCGGAGAGGTCGCCTATGGAGGCGCCTAGGGCGGTGTAGACGAAGGCTCGGGGGGTGGAGCCGATGAGGGCGCCGGTGGCCATTTGCCAGAGGGGGATGCCGAGGGCGCCGAAGGTGTAGGCGGACAGGGCATCTGGGGCACCGGGGATGAAGCGTTGGCCGACTACGGCCCAGAGGCCGTGGCGGTCGAGTTGGGCGGTGAGACGGTCGGCGCGTTCGGGGCCCAGTAGGCCGCGGGCGCTCTGGTGGCCGGCTCGGCGGCCGAGGTAGCTGGAGATCGTTGCGGTACCGACCGTTGCGGCCAGCGTCACGAATGTGCCGACCAGGGGGCCGAAAAGGAGACCGCTGCCGGCGGCGAGGATCGGGCCGGGGACGAGGATGGCGCCGAGGAGCGCGGCGACGAGTGCGTAGACCAGCGGTGCGGCGGGGCCGGTCGCTTCCACCAGGTCGCGCACGCGGTTGATGTCGATGACGTGGACGACGGCTACGAGATAGAACATCGTGAGCAGGAAGACGATGCACGCCGCTAGCCGTGCGCCGTGTCGCCAGCGGTTGGTCTGCGGGGAACCTTCGTCAGTCATGGTGCGCACAACCCTGCCGCACGTCGACCGTGGTCGCGAATCGAAGGTGGACGAATCCGCTCCGTGTCCGGCCTGGCTCCGATGAAGGTCTTGGGTGTAGCAGCGTCCTGGGGCGGTCGAACCGAACCTGTTCGTATGCTTCGGATTCCGGGCGGATCGGTGCCGAGAAGGGTTCAGACTGAGGAGGTCTCACCATCTCGTTCGCTCTGGAGATCGCCGTGCTCACCTTGCATGATCCCACCAAACCCACCACTTCGGGATCCAGTCCGATCACTGAATTCACCCGTGCCGCTACCATTCTCGCCGATCAGGTGACGCCGCCGACCAAATCGACCGGTCCGTTGCATAAACTGCTGACGGTGCTCGTGAAGACGGCGATCGATGATCCCGATGAGACTTACACGGCGCAGGACATCATCGTCGCCTATCAGAAGCTGTGTGCGCTCGCGCGGGCGCGGGTGCAGGAATGGGCGGAGGACACCGCGCGATGCAAGCGGTACTTGGACAATGAGCTGAATCGGAAACTGGCGGGGGAACTTCTGCGCATTCAGCGCGATCAGGAAAAGCGGCTGGATTCGCTGCGCCAGGCCGAGGTCGTGGTGATCACCCGGGGCACGGACCCGAGTCAGGCCATCAACATCATGACCTACGAGACATTCGGGGGTGAGGTTCCGGGACCGGCCCGGACGAACGCGCCCACCGATCCGGACGCGGGACGGCAGACCGGAGAGGGCGTCAAGACCACCAAGGAAGGCCGGCTGGAGGAGTGGTCGCTCGGGGCGCTGCGCGGGTTTGCCGCCAGCGGATTCCTGCTGATCGCCGAGGCGACACCGAGCATGGTGTCGCTGCCGCCCGGGACCGCGCTGACCTCCGGGGAACGCGGGGTATGCGGTTTTGCGGATCAGCGGGTCCGCCGGGTCGCGATCCTCGAACAGGGGCGCGTGGCCACCGGCATCGATCCGTTCGTGCGTGCGCTCGAAATCATGATGAAAGGATCTGCCAACGCGGAAAGCGCGTTGCAGTACGCGATCAAGAAGCGGCCGACCTGAGCCGCTCGGCCCGAAAGATAGGTATTGAGCACGCCGATTTGACCTTAACCTTTGTTGATGTTCGATGCTTGCGTCATCATCCTGCACGCATCGAAAGGAATTGGCATGACGGAGAATCCGGTCAAGGTCGCGGTAATCCTCGGGAGCACCCGCGCGGGACGGTTCGGCCCCACGGTGGCCAACTGGTTCATCGATCACGCGAAGCGGCGCGACGACATCGCGGTCGACCTCATCGACCTCGCGGTGGAGCAACTGCCCGCGTACATGTCCAACGAACCCGACCCCGAGGGTGCGCGAGCGCTGCAATCCGTCGGCGCGCGACTGACCGTCGCCGACGGATTCGTCGTGATCACTCCCGAGTACAACCACAGCTACCCCGCGCCGCTCAAGAGCGCGATCGACTGGCACTTCACCCAGTGGCAGGCCAAGCCGATCGGATTCGTCTCTTACGGAGGCGTTTCCGGCGGCCTGCGCGCGGTGGAGCACCTCCGTCACGTCTTCGCCGAACTGCACGCCGTCACCGTCCGCGACACGGTGAGCTTCCACGGGGCCGGCCAACTCTTCGGCCCGGCAGGCCAACTCGCGGACCCCGCCGCCCCCACGGCCGCCGCCGACCAGCTACTCGACCAACTCGTCTGGTGGGGATCCGCCCTCCGTAAGGCCCGCGCCGAACGGCCCTACGCGGCCTGATTCTCCGCGCGGGTTTGTTCCACGTCATCACTGCCACCAGGCAGATGCGCTCTGCCTCAACGTGGTTCGTGTGTGGCGACTAGTGCTCTGCGAGATCTGCCGGTAACGGTTCGGCACAGCTGCCAGGGGCAGGGGTGCCGGTGAGCCGGTCGGCGAACCATTGAATCACGCGGGGGGCCACGGCTTTTTCGTTGTCGTTGTCGTGGCCGACGCCGGGGTTCCACTGAGTCGTCACGGAGTTACCGGCGGCGCAGTAGCGGTTGACCAGGGCGGCGGTGAATTTCGGCGGAACCAGCTGGTCGTCCAGGCCTTGGGCGAGATAGACCGGGATGCCGGGCGGCAGGTCGGGGGCCCGGTTTTCCTCGAAGGCTCTACGCCAGGAGGGATCGGCCAGTGGGTCGCCTTTGAAGTAGTCGCCCATGCCGGGAACCGTGGTGATGCGGGCGAAGAGGGCGGCGAAAGGTGTTGCGGCACAACCTGCTCCGGCCATCTCCTGGTTGCGCAGGGCGGCCTGGGGAGTGAGCAGTGCGTTCGGGTCGAGCTGGGGATAGACCTTGGCGTACTGAGTGGTGAGGAACGGGGTGACGGCCCAGCCGTTGAGGAGCTGCGGCGGATCGGCGCGCAGGATGCCGGCGATATCGGAGGCCGGCGCGGTGGCGGCGTCGGCGACGAGGTGCAATTCCGGTGCGTAGGTGGGGGATTGGGCGGCGGCGGCCAGGGAGATGAGACCGCCCTGGGAGACGCCGTAGATCAGCATGTCGGTGCCGGCGTTGGTGCCGGGCAGGTTGCGGGCGGCGCGCGCGGCGTTCACGGTGTCGCGGCCCTGGTCGGCGGCGACCAGGTAGTGCTCACCGTCGCCGGTGCCCGCCGCGCCCGCGTAGTCGCTGGCGGCGATCACCCAGCCGCGGTCGAGGGCGTTGTTGAGCCAGGGCATGGTCGAGGCGATCCCGGATTGCCGGCTGGGGGCGCATTCCGGGCCGAGGCTGACGGTGCCGTGGGCGAAGTTCAGAATGGGCCGGTCGGTACCCTCGGTGAGCGGCGTCCAGACCATGCCGGAGGACACCGCCGGGGTGCCGTTCCGGTCCTGGGACCAGTACAGGATGCGTTGACCGCGGCCGTGCACGCCGGGTAGCGACATCGAGGCCGAGCGGATCACGGTGCCGGGCGGCTGCGGTGAAATACCCTGGGGCACTTCGTAGAAGGCGGCGAGCCGGGTTTGCTCGGCGTCCTGCCGGGCGGCTTGCGTGACGATCGTCCCGTACCAGCCTGCGGTCACGGCGAGCACGATCAGCTGCACGGTGACGGCGGCCGGACGCCACCAGCGCAGGGAGCCGGCGCGCGGCAGCGGTGCGGTCAGGCGCAGGCCGCGGATCGCCATCGCCGTTCCGGTGATCAACAGCGTGAGGATGGTCCACGCGGTGAAATCCAGTCCGGTGCGGAAGGGCAGCGTCACGAGAATCACGCCGGCGAGCACCTGCCAGCCCGCGAGTGCCGCGGACGCGACCAGGACATCATCGCGTCGCGTCCCGGCCAGCAGTCCGCAGATTCCGAGCGCGGCGAAGAACGTCCCGACCCACACCAGTGACGTCGACACCGACATGGCCAAGGCCGCGACGCCGAGAACGCCGAACCCTGCCGCAAGCACCGCCTCGGCACCCAGCAACCGCTGAGCACGCACGAGCCGGACTCTGTCGTCATCCGGCGGCTGATCGGACCCGGAACTGCACCGGCCGGCCCGCCGCGCCAACCACCACCGGGCCGCGGCGGACGCGCCGAACGCCAGCATCGCGACCGCCACGACCGCGCGCCCCTCGATGAGGGAAACACCGAAGGGTGAGTACAGCAGCAAGCCCGCTGAGATCACGACCAGACCGGGCAGCCACCACGCGATACCCCGTAAGTCCCAGCTCACGGCCCTGCTGCCGCTCACGACTCCGCCTCGCCGGCGCTCGGCTCCGGCGGGCGCGAACGCGCGTCGTCTCTTCGGCTCGCTCGCTGAGGCTCGCTCACCCCGGGGCCTCCGTCCTTCGGTTACGCGGCAAACAGCTCGATGCCGCAACTCTACGGACGACCACCGAATGGTCTATGTGATCTTCGTCGGCCCCGGCTCAGCGGTGCCGCCACCTCCGTCGCGCCCACTTCCGCGCTGCCGGACTCACGGCGAGAACCGGGAGAAATAGTACGAATCCGACCAATACGACCGGAATCATCAAGTAGATGAACAACTCTCCGAGTATCTGGACGATGGTGGGAATCGCGAACGGCAGCGCCAGCGCCGCCAGCGCAATCGCCAGTAAGTAGGCCCCGCCCGATGCCGCGGCCAGCGCGGCGAGCGCGAACCCGGCTGCCACGACCAGCCCCAGCAGGGCGACCAGATAGTTGTCCCACCACGCGTGTTGTTTCGTGTGAATCGAAGCGCCTCCCAAGACGTCGGGTCCGACCCAGCCGCAGAGCCTAGCGCCCCGCCGCCCGCGCTACCGGCGAACTCTGGATCACGTTGCGCTGGTTGAGGCCTCGTTCCCTAACACCCCCGAGTTATCCCCAATCGCCGGAGTACGGGTTCCGGTGGTGGCTGCTTTGCGCGAGAGTCGGGGTGTGGACACGACAGCGCTTAGCCTCTTTTCCGGCACGCTTCCTGGTGATATCTTTGATATCGAGGAGGTGGGCTGGATGACCGACATACTGATTCGTGATGTGCCCGACTCGACGATCGCCGAGATAGATCGGCGCGCAAAAGATCTGGGCGTATCTCGCAGTGAATTCCTTCGCCGCTGGATCGCCCGGGACTTCCGGTCCACAGCGGCACCCGTGACCGCAGCAGACCTCGATCGGCTCGGGCGGCTGGCGCGAGACCTGGGCGACTCGGAGGTCATGCGGCAGGCGTGGTCGTGAGCGAGCGGCCTTGGCTCGTCGACAAGTCCGCCCTGGTGCGGTTGGGTCGAAGTCCCGACGCGCAACTTTGGGCTACGCGGATCGAACGTGGGCTGGTGCGAATCTCCACGGTTACCGTGCTGGAGACCGGCTACTCGGCCCGATCCGCCCAGGATCTGACCGAGTTGCTCGATCTTCCGCCCCTCGCGAGCATGCCCGTGGAATACCTGACCCCCTCCGCTGAGAACCGGTCGGTCGAGGTGCTCCGAACCCTCGCCGAACGGGGTCGTCACCGCGCGCCGTCGATCCCCGACCTACTGATCGCCGCCATCGCGGAACAGTCGAAACTCGTTGTGCTCCATGTCGACAAGGACTTCGAACTCATCGCGGAAATCACCGGTCAACCGATCGAAGGGTTGCGGGTCGGCTAGGGGAGGGGTTCCAGGGCGGCGCCGGTGAAGAGGGGGAAGTCGGGGGTGTCGGGGAAGTCCGGGGCGGTTTCCTCGCCTATGTAGAGGTCCAGGTGGTGGGGGCCGCTGGGGCCGGGGATGAATTCTTCGCCGATGGACCATTCGGTGGCTTGGAATTTGGTGCAGGCTTGGGCGGTTGCGGGATCGATGATGCCGCAGTCGGCGAGGCGCAGGTGCGTGCCGGGTTCGAGGCCGTCGGCGGCGGCGCTGCGGAAGGGTTGCAGGATTTCACCCGCGGCGTCGCGGGGGTGCGAGTCGAGCCAGAAGCCGATGTCGTACGACCAGTTGAGGTAGGCGCCGGCGTTGGCGCCGCTGGTGATCCGGCCGGTGCCCTCGTCGCGCACGGCGTCGACGAAATCGCTTGGTAGCTCGCCTAGTTGGGCGTCGGACTCGACGCAGTCGATGCTGGTGCAGCCGTGCACGGTTTCGCGCGGACCGTCATGGTAGGACTCGACGGCGGTGTAGTACGCCGTCACGGTCCAGTCGGACCACTCATCTTCGCCGGCCTGGCATCCGGCCGCGAGCACGGACACGGCCAGCAACCCCACACCCAGCCTCACGCTTCGATGGTACGGGGGTCGCGGCCGTGGCGCCGCCCGGGCCGAGTCAGGTTGCGGTGGAGCGGAACTCGGCGGGAACGGGCGGCCGGACGATCTCCGAGTTGAACTCCGCGCGGGGAGTCCGCTAGAGCCGCACCTCCGGCGGCCGCGGCCACGGGTTCTCCTCGATCTGCTCGACGGACTGATTGAACCGCGCGATCAACCTGCTCAACTGATCGACATCGGTACCGTCCCAGTCCGCGACCACGGCGCCGATGCCTTCGCGGCTCTGCATGCGATCGGCGGCCAGCACGTCCAGCCCCTTGATGCTGGCCTGGATCTTGCGCGCGATCCCGCCGTCCGGATCGGGAACGCGGTCGACCAGTCCCTGCTTGAGCATGGCGCCGACCTGGCGGTTGATCGTGGAGATATCGAGCTGGAACGCCTCGGACAGCTCGCGCAGGCTCAGCGGCTCGTCGTACTCCAGCCGGGTCAGGATGAGAAAAGCCGACCGGTCGAGCTGGAAGCCGGGACGGCGGAGCAGCGACGCGGGGAAGTGCCTGGCGAGCAGGGTGAGCTCGAAGACCAGGCGGGTGAGCGCTGCGTTGTCGGCGGGACCGAATTCGGACATGGGCCTCACTATGTCGGGTGCGTCACGTTATATCCAATTGTGCACGATACACAAGGTGTGTAGCGTGCACATTTGTGACTGTTGCTGCCGACGCGTCTTCGACCGTCTCCGATACCGACGACCGAAGGCGTCCATCGCCGGCCGTCCTCATCGCGACCCTCGGCATGGTCGGTGTCGTCGTCTCGCTGATGCAGACGCTGGTCATTCCGATCATCCCCACGTTGCCCGACCTGCTGAGCACCTCGGCGTCCAACGCCTCCTGGGTGGTCACCGCCACGCTGCTGGCCGGCGCGGTGTTCACCCCGATCAGCGGCCGGCTCGGCGATATGTTCGGCAAGCGCCGGGTGCTGTTCGTCAACCTGCTCTCGCTGGTCGCCGGCTCGGTGGTCTGCGCGGCCTTCTCCTCGCTGCTCCCCGAGATCATCGGACGGTCGCTGCAAGGTGCCGCGGTCGGCGCGATTCCGCTGGGCATCAGCATCATGCGCGACGAACTGCCCGCCGAGAAGGTGGGTTCGGCGATGGCGATCATGAGCGCGACGCTCGGCGTCGGCGGCGCCCTCGGCCTGCCGCTGGCCGCGGCGATCGCGCAGAACGCGGACTGGCACATGCTGTTCTGGACCGCGGCCGGCCTCGGCTTGGTCTGTGCCGCACTGGTCTTCGTGTTCGTGCCGGAGTCGCCGGTGCGCACCCCCGCCCGCTTCGATTTCGGTGGCGCGCTCGGTCTTTCGGTCGCACTGCTGGCACTGCTGATTCCGATCACCAAGGGCGCGGACTGGGGCTGGGGCAGCCCGACCACGCTGATCCTGTTCGCGGTGTCGCTGGTGGTGTTCCTCGGCTGGGGCGCCTACGAGCTGCGTCAGCGGTCGCCGCTGGTCGACCTGCGGGTCTCGGCGCGGCCGCGGGTGCTGTTCACCAACATCGCGTCGGTCGCGGTCGGCTTCGCGCTCTACGGCATGTCGCTGACCTTCCCGCAGCTGCTGATGGCGCCGGAGCAGACCGGCTACGGCTTCGGCCTGACCATGGTCAATGCCGGATTGGCGCTGGCGCCGACCGGATTCGTGATGATCCTGCTGTCGCCGGTGTCGGCGAAGCTGTCCGCCGCGCGCGGACCGAAGATCACCCTGGCGCTCGGTTCCGCGGTGATCGCGGCGGGCTACCTGTGCGCGGTGGTGCTGATGAACAGCGTCTGGGAGATCATGGTGGCGTCGATGATCGTCGCCGCCGGTGTCGGCCTGGCCTACGCCGCGATGCCCGCGCTGATCATGGGCGCGGTGCCGATCACCGAGACGGCCGCGGCCAACGGACTGAACTCGCTGATGCGATCGGTCGGCACGTCGACCTCGTCGGCCGTGATGAGCGTCGTGCTGGCGCACATGACGATGCAGCTCGGCGTGCACGTGTTCCCGTCGCGCGACGGGTTCCACACCACGTTCCTGATCGCCACGGCGGCCGCCATCGTCGCGATCGTGCTGACCGCGCTGATCCCGATGCGCAAGGCGCCGGACGCGGCGGCGACGGTCGGGCACGCCTGACCCGAGAAGCGTCGGCGCTCGCTTTTTCCGGGTCAGTTACCCCAGCGGCCGAGGTCGGCCGCGTGCTCGAGCAGCGTTCGTTGCCCGGCCTGCCGTTCGCGCAGCAGCGTGAAAGCGGGAGAGAACGGCGGGGCCTTGTCCGACCGGGCGGTCGCCTGCTCGATGATGATGTCCGCCAACGACGTGGCCATGGAGTGCCGCGGATATCGCGCGTGAATCCGCGCGCCGATCTCGTCGCTGATGAACTCCGTGTCCCTGCCGAAGTCGAGGGCGATGCCGTTCCTGGTGAGCAGGCAGAGCGTGCCGCGGCGATCGGCGATGTGCTGCGAGGTGTGCAACGCGATGGCCTCCCAGACCGAGTCGACGGCGGCGGCACCGACGCCCTGCTCGGTCAGGAACTCCGCGGCCTTGTCCGCCCCGTCGACCTCGAATCGGTGGTTGCCGTTGGCTGCCTCGCTGAGGCCGATGTCGTGCAGGACGGTCGCGGCGAACAGCAGATCGGGGTCGTAGTCCGTATCGGGCGCGGCCTGGATGTGCTCGGCGAAGAGCCTGGCGAACACAAAGCTCCGGATGCTGTGGTTGGCGATGGCCGGCGACTCCACCCGCAGTGTGAGGGCCAGGACGGCCTGGCTGAGTGGCGTCTGTGGCAGCGCGAGTGCCGCCGTGGTGTCGCTGGTCATGCCCGACCTCTCTCACATCGGACCGCGAGAGTCGATGCACGCACACTGGGATGGAGAAACTGCTTGTGAGCGTAGGAGATAGCGCGTCGAGTGGCGACGTGAGAAGTCATACAGGTGCGGCCGGGAACTTCGACGGGTGCGCGACCGACGTGGCTGGTCGCCCGGCCAGGCTTGCGCGCTCGAAGCTGCCTTGGTCGCGCGGTACCCGATCTTCTCGGTGATCATTCGTCCCGAGTTCGGTGAGATGTTGTGGGGCTGGGGGTTTCGGGTGGGACGGCGTTCGCGTAGCGGCGGGCGAGGGTGCGGATGTGGTCGACCAGTTCTGGGGGGTTGTCGACGCGGAAGTCCATCATCAGCATGCTCAGGTAGATGGCGAGGGTTTCCAGGGCGTCGGCGCCGGTGATCAGGACGCAGGTGTCGGCATCGACCGCCTCGACCACGCCGACCGCCGGATTGATTCTGGCGATGACGGTTTCGGCGGGAGCCAGGACGGTGACCCGGGCGTGCACCTTCCAGCCGGTGCTGGCGATGTGGCGCATGACGAAGGCGACCAGGTCGTCGTCGGGGAGCGCGCGGGCGGCGAACCGGCGAGTTCCCGGGGCGGCCTGCCGGATCCGGGCGACGGGAATCGCAGTCCAGGAATGGGTTTCGAGGTGGTAGGCGACCAGGTACCAGCGGCGCTGCCAATTGATGAGCCGATACGGTTCCACTTCTTCGCCGCGGTCCTGTTCCGCCTGCTCGATCAGGACTGTCGCGGCGTCGCGGACGGCGCCGGCGAGCGTGGTCAGGATGGCGGCGGGGACCGGGGCGTCGGGCTCGCGTGAACCGGTGGTGGCGGGGCCGATCGCGGTGGCCTCGCGCAGCGCGGTCACCTTGCGCTGCAAGCGTTTCGGCAGGATCTGGTCGAGTTTGGCCAGGGCACGGGTGACGTTGTCGGTGATGTCCGCGATTCCGGTCGCGCCGTCCTCGGCCAGGCCGACGGCGACCGCGACCGCGACGGCCTCATCGTCGTCCAGGAGCAGCGGCGGCATGGTGGTGCCGCGACCCAGGCGATAGCCGCCGACGGCCCCGCGTTGCGCCTGCACGGGATAGCCGAGTTCGCGCAGGCGCTGGATGTCGTTGCGCAGCGTGCGGTCGGTGATCGCCAACCGGTCGGCGAGCTCCCTGCCGGTGTGCGCGCGATCTTGGAGCAGAGCTAGCAAACGCAGCACGCGAACTGTGGTCGGCGTCACATTTTACCTCCGGATTATTAGGAACGAAACTAGCCTAATAGACACATAAGCTGATGTCAGAAGCAAGGAAAACCCTCTCGAAAGGCCCGGACATGAACGTCACCACCACCTCCATCGCCACCCTCCAGCCGGTGTGGCGCGACGTGCTCGCGGAGTCCTACCGCGCCCTGGCAAACGTGGTCGCCGGTGTCGGCGACGACCAGTGGCAGCTGCCGACGCCGTGCTCGGAGTGGACGGTGACGCAGGTGATCCAGCACGCCGCCGGCGATCAGCTCGCCTACGCCGCGGCGCTCGGCATCGGCGCCGGCCCCGCCTACAACCCGTTCGATCCCTCCGGCACCATCGATGGCTCGCCGTCCGCGCTGGTCGAGGTGGCCATCGAGCAGACCACCGCCGCGTGGGCGACCGTCGCCGACGACACCGAGACAGTGCCGACCCCGCTGCCGCACGGTGCGCTGCCGACATCGGTCGCCGCGGTGATGTGCGCGCTGGACGCCGCCGTGCACGCCTGGGACATCGCGATCGGCACCGGTCAGGCGTCGCCGCTGACCGAGGAGCTCGCGGGTTACCTGCTCACCGCCGCGCGCACCGGCCACCCCGCGCCCGGCGGCGGTCAAGAAGCGGAAATCGTTGAGCCGCTGCGTCAGTGGGGCGCGTACGCGGACATCGTCGACGGTGCGCCGGGGGAAAGCACGGTTGCCGAACTGCTGCACTACCTCGGCCGGGTGCCGCGGGTCTGATGCCCTGCGGCGCAGGGCTACCGGGCCGCGCTCGCGTGCGGTCGCCGGTCGCGCGTCCCTCGATCTCCCGCACCTGAATCGAATTCAGTGTGCGGGAGATCTTTTGGTGTGCCGTCGCATGGTTTGCCTGATAGCGCCGTGGTCGCGGGCCGCAAATGGATACCTGCCTATGTGATGCCGCAGGCGGGATCCATTGGCGCGCAGACGAATAGTCAGCGGGCGGTGACGAATCCTTCCGCGACCATCCAGTCGCGGGCGACGTCGGCGGGCTCGCGGCCTTCGACATCGACCTGCCGGTTCAGCTCGGTGATGGCTTCGTTGGTGAGGCGCTGCGAGATCGGCGCCAGGACGGTGGCGACCTGCGGGTGCGCGTCGGCGAAGGACTTGCGCATCACCACGGCCGCGTTGTATTTCGGGAAGAAGCGCTGATCGTCTTGCAGCAGAATGAGATTCAGCGCGGGAATGCGACCGTCGGTGGCGGCCACGGAGCCGAACTTGCACTGTTTGCCGTCGGCGGTCGCCTGATAGACCACGGCGTCCTGCACGATCTGTTTGCGGACCTTGCCGACTTCGATGTTGTATTTGCGGGCCAGGCCCGGGTATCCGTCCTGGCGCACATTGAATTCGGTGCCGACACAGGTCGCCGCGGCATCCGGGTCCTTCGCGATCAGCGCGGCGTAGTCCGACAACGTCCGCACCCCGGTCTCCTGTGCGGTGGCCTGGCTCATCAGCAGCGCGTAGGTGTTGTTCATCGGCGCCATGTCCGTCCACACCATGCCGTGTGCGGCGAGGTCGGCGTCGCGGACGGCGTTGAACTGTTCCACCTCGTCCGGGATCGGGGTCTCTTTGCCGAGGTAGTTGATCCAGCCGGTGCCGGTGTAGTCGTAGGCGACGTCGATCTGCCCGTGCAGCTGGGCGTCGCGCAGGCTGTTGGAGCCCTGGATGTTCGTCAGGTCGCGCACCTGCGCGCCGGCCGCCGACATGGCGAATTCGACGATGTAGCCGAGGATGTTCTGCTCGGTGAAGTCCTTGGACCCCACGATGATCCGCACCCCGTCGAGTTCCGGAACCGCGACGATGCTGCCCGGCCCCACCCGAAGCGGTACCGCGCCACCGGATTCCAGGCCGCAGGCCGCGATCAGCAGCACACCGGCCGCCATTGCCACCCCCCGCAGGCGCCGGTTCATGTGAGCCCCCTCGGCCCGAGGAACTGTTCGGCGAGCGCGCCGAGCCAGTCGACCAGCAGGGCGAGCGCGACCGCGAGGACGGCGCCGACCACCAGCGTGACGTTGTCGCGCAGCTTGTAGCCGGTGTCGATCAGGATGCCGAGACCGCCCGCGCTCACCAGGAACGACAGCGTCGCGGTGCCGACCGCCAGCACCAGCGAGGTGCGCAGACCGGCCAGGATATAGGGCACCGCGAGCGGAAACTCGATGCGGCGCAACACCGTTACCGCCGACATCCCCTGGCCGCGGCCGGCGTCGGTGAGCGTCTGATCCACCTGCTGGTAGCCGAGGATCGTATTGCGCAACACCGGAAGCAGCGAATAGAACGCGATCGGCGCGACACCGATCCAGAAGCCGGTGGTGCGGGTGGCCAGATAGAACAGCACGATCAGGCCGATGGCCGGTGCGGCCGCACCGATATTGGCGATGCCGACGAAAACCGGTGCCAGACGGCGATATCCGGGGCGGGTGAGCAGCGTGCCGAGCGGCACCGCGACGGCGATGACGATCAGCACGACGGTCACCGAGATCAGGATGTGCTGCCAGGTGACGGTCACGATGTTGCGGGTGTTGAGGCTGGCCTGCTGGGTGGTGGTCAGGTCGCGGGCGAAGGCCCACACCAGCACGCCCGCGGTCAGGACCAGCACGACCACCGGCTGGACGAGCAGCCGGATGCGTTCGGCCCGGCGCTGCGCGGCGGGCGCGGAGGTCGCGGGCGGGGTGCCGGTGGGCGCCGTCACGGCGCGTCACCCGCCGCGGGACGTCCGGAGCCGTGTTCGGCGCGCATCGCCGAGAGATGGGCGACCAAGGTGTCGATGTTGATCAGCCCGACGTATTCGCCGCGCTTGCCGGTGATTACCGCGTTCGCCGTCTGATCCGCGAGCAGAGCCTCCAGCGCGTCCTGCAAGGTCGAGCGCAACGAGAGCGGTTCGCCGACCGGTGTTCCGGTGCCGCGCAACGAGTCGGCGTGCGCCAGATGGTCGGCCGAGACCCAGCGCAGCGGCCGTCGTTGCCGGTCGAGCACCAGCGCCCACGGCCAGTCCTGTTCGGCCAGCGCGGTCCGCAGCGCCTCGACCGGCTCGTCTTCGACGGCGGTCGGGCACTGCCCCATGTCGACGTCGCCGACCCGGGTGAGGGTGAGTTGCTTGAGCGAGGCGTCCGCGCCGACGAAACCGGCGACGGTGTCGTCGGCCGGATCGGCGAGGATCGCCGCCGGGGTGTCGTATTGCAGGATGCGGGACTGGTTGCCCAGCACCGCGATTCGGTCACCGAGCTTGACCGCCTCGGTGAAGTCGTGCGTGACGAAGACGATGGTCTTGCCCAATTCGCCTTGCAGCCGCAGCAATTCGTCTTGCAGCAGGCCGCGGGTGATCGGGTCGACCGCGCCGAACGGCTCGTCCATCAGCAGCACCGGCGGGTCGGCGGCGAGCGCGCGGGCCACCCCGACGCGTTGCTGCTGACCGCCGGACAGCTGGCGTGGGTACCGGTCGCGATAGGTGCCGGGATCGAGGCCGACCAGGTCGAGCATCTCGTCGACCCGGGCGGCGATCTTCTTGCGGTCCCAGCCGATCAGACCCGGCACGGTCGCGACATTCTTGGCGACGGTCATGTGCGGGAACAGTCCGGCCTGCTGGATCGAATAGCCGATGCCGCGGCGCAATTCGTCGGGATTCATCGTCGCCGCGTCGCGGCCGCCGATGGTGATGGTGCCCGAGGTCGGCTCGATCAGCCGGTTGATCATCCGCATCGTGGTGGTCTTGCCGCAGCCGGACGGCCCGACGAGCACGACGATTTCGCCGGCCGGGATGGTCATCGACACCTCGTCGACGGCAGGTTCCCGCTGGCCCGGATAGCGTTTGCTGACCGCGTCGAGCACGATCTGCTCGCCGGACACCGCCGATTCGACGCCGCCGGAACGGGTTTCGGTGTCAGTCACGGATTCCCCTCGAGGTGGTGAGTCGTCCGGCGAGGACATAGATCCCGTCCAGTACGAGCGCGAGTACGACGATCAGCACCGTGCCGACCAGGGCCTGCGGCACCGCGTTCGGGCTGCCGAGGCGGGCGAGTCCGGAGAAGATCAGGTTGCCGAGCCCGGGACCCTTGGCGTACGCGGCGATGGCGAGGATGCCCATGATCAGCTGCGTGCTGACCCGGATGCCGGCCAGGATGGCGGGCCAGGCGAGGGGAAGTTCGATGGCGGTGAGCACGCGCAGGCGGTTCATGCCGACGCCGCGGGCCGCGTCGGTCACCGCGGGATCCACCGAGGACAGGCCGATGATCGTGTTACGCAGGATCGGCAGGAGCGCGTAGAGCACCAGCGCGGTGATGGTCGGCGCGACACCGAGGCCGAGCACCGGAATCAGCAGGCCGAGCAGCGCGAACGACGGCACCGTGAGGATGGCGCTGGCGACGGCCGTCGAGATGGACGAGCCAAGGGGGCTGCGGTGCACCAGGATTCCGATCAGCACCGCGACCACGGTCGCGATCAGCACCGACTGCAACACCGCCGACACATGCAGGTAGGAGTCGATGAGCAGCTGATGTCGCCGGTGTACTACGAAGGTCCACAGCGTGTCCAGGGTCGTACCTCCCCGTCGCCCGGTGTCCTGGGAGGGTAGCGCGGATTCGCTTCGCCCGGACGGTATTCTGGGCGGCGGCGCGCCGCCCGGAACCGAGCCCCGAGGTCAGACCGCGGATCTGATATCGGTGTGGACGAAGTCGTTGCCCTTGTAGAGCAGCGGCTTCTTGGTGACGGTGGCGAGTGCGTAAGCGAAGCAATCGCCGAGGTTGAGCTGTGCCTTATGGCCGCTGCCCTTGCCGAAATCGCGGTATGCGGCGCGGGCGATCACGGCCTGTTCCAATGAGACTGGAGCGAGTTCGATGTCTCCATCGTCGATCAACTCCGCGAGGCGACGCGCGATGATCGGGTCCGGATCGCGATCCACCTTGATCGCCACTTCGAAGTGGTTGACCACCGACATCGACCGGCTCTCCGCCGCGTCGAGTGCGTCGATGAAGCTGGCTCGCTCTGGTTCCTTCTTGATGATGGCGAGCAGCGCCGATGCGTCGACGATCATGCGGGCAGCCCCCGATCGTCGTAGAGATCATCGGTGGTCAGCAAGGCGCGGGTCTCCGGCGTCATCCTGGCGTCGATATCCGCCACGATTTCCCAGAGCCGTGCCTTGCGCGTCTGCCGTGCGGTTTCGCGCTCGGCATCGAGTTCTTTCAACATGCGTTTCAGTGCCTCCTCGACAACGCTGGTTTGGGACATCCCCGTCCGTTCCGCTGCCTCACGCACCAAGGCGTGCACCTTCTCGTTTTTAATATTCAAACTCACAATAATCTACCCTTCTGGGCCGGAGTGGTAGACAATATACCTTGGTTCCATTGGTGGGCAAAATCGTTTTTCCGCGGGAACCGTTCGGGCCGCTCGTTCGTCCAATCCAGCAAGGGCCGAGACCGGCCGCGCGCACCACGAATCTGGGGGAGACATGACGGAACAGCAGGTCAGAGGCTCGCACCGAGTACCGCAACGTAACGCGGGGCCCCAGCACGAGCGGACTGGTCGACGGGTGGGTCCGTGGCTCGTGGCGGGGCTGGTGGTGATCGCCCTCGCGGCCGCCGGAGTAGTGGGGGTCCGCTGGTGGCAAGACCACTCGAAGCCACCGGCCATCGTCGGCGAACGCAGTACCGCGTTCCCCGCGATCGACGGGACGGCGCTCGATCCGACCCAAGCCAAGATCGTCGCCGTGACCGCCCAGGAATTCCGTAGCCCCGGTTCGGGCGGGAAGTACGCCGAAGGCGTGAGTGAACCCTGGTGTGCGGACTTCGTCAGCTGGGTGATGCGGGAGTCGGGGGCACCGCTGGCCAACCCGAACTCGGGTTCGTGGCGAATCCCGGGCGTCTACACATTGCAGGAGTACTACGCGAGTGCCGGTCGGTTCGCCCCGATCGGCGGGTATCAGCCGCGCACAGGTGACGTGCTGATGTACGACAGCACCAGCCCATTCGGCCAGCACACGAACATTGTGCTCAAATCCGAGGCGGGGGTGGTGACGACCATCGGCGGCAACGAGTTCGGCGAGGTGAGTATCCACACGTTCGCGCTGGCCCAGGTGCCGGGGATCGTGGGATTCGGCCGATTGTGAGCAAGATTGCCGGCCGTCGGCGGTAGCCGGTGCGCGCAGACGGCCGATGAGCGCGCGCGATAGCCCTACGATGGATAGTGACGGCGCCCGGCAGCGTCGTCGCCGATCCCCGCCCTGCCTCCCCCTCATCGGCAGGACGGGGATCTCGGGTTCAGACTCGTGCAAGTTCTGGGCAATGTCGGTCGCGTACCGTGTCCGTTGTCCATCGAGCGGTGAGGGTTCCGGAACATCTGATGCAGTCGACCGACGAACCGAGTAGCGATCCGGCCTGGATCGACTATGCCGATTTCGGCGAACGCTTCGTCACGCACGCGGTGACGAAGGACCGGATCGAGGCCGCGGTGTCCGGGATGACCGGGCGCGGCATGACGATCGGCCCGTTCTCCCTCGGCCCGGCCGGACTCGCGGGATTCGTCGCCGAGGGCAAGGTCGGCACGCCGGAGGTGCTGCACAGCGGGCCGCACGTCACGTTCGACGTGACCGTGCCGGTGTCGCTGACGTTGAAGGTCATGCTCGGCGGCAAGAAGCTGCGGCTGGAAGCCAGGGTCGAGATCGACCTGACCCTGCACGCGCGCACCGCCGACCCGTTGCTGATCGTCATCGATATCCCGCCGGTCAGCCAGCAGGATGTCAGTTTCGTGCTGCGCGCCCAGGCGATGGACGCCGCGGGGGAGATGCTGCTCGACCCGATCGCGGGCCTGGTGCAACGCGAGGTCGCGTCGCGAGTGAACGCCATGCTCGCCGATCCGCAGGCCCGCCGCGGCCGGGTCTTCGACGTCGAGGCCATCGTGAGCGGCACCCGGTCGGCGCATCGGGAGCAGGCGGAGTTCGACTGGATCGGCTACGACGAATTCGGGCACCGGTTCTTCTCCCGCATCGTCACCCGCGACCGGGTGTTCGATGTGGTGGAGCGGATGGCGGGCCGGCCGATCGAGATCGGGCCGCTGAAGACCGGACCGGGGAAGTCGGCGACGGTCACGGTGCGGGGCAGCGTCCGGGTGCCGCAGCTGGACGACAAGACGGACACGCCACGGTCTTTCGACCTGACGCTGCCGGTCAGCCTCGACATCACCGTGGACGTGCTCAAGGCCAACCGCTACCGAGCCGACGTGGAGGTGCCGCTGGTGCTGACCGCGCGCGCCGCCGACCCATTGCTCGTGGTGATCGATGTGCCGCCGCCGGACCAGGACGACATCCGCCTGGAATTCAAGGCGCACGGTGTGCGGGCGGCGACGCTCGGTGCGCTCGCGGGCATCAAGAAGCAGGTGATCGCCCAGGTGGCGAGCGTAGTCAGCAAAGAGCTGGCCGACAGTTCCGGTCGCACGATCGACGTCGCGGCGCGCATGAGCGGCGTGCGGTAAGCGCGACCAGCCGGAGTTCGGACCGATACCCACCCCCACACCAGTGTGACCAATGTGAACGGGTGTGTCCCATGGGTCTAGCGGTTCCCATGTGAATATGGTGAAATAAGTACACGTTCGAGGCTCCCGGCGCGTGCGTACATGTTTGGGGAAGGTGCGCCGGGCACGCTGCGCTACGAGCGACGGGCCGGAGGGGCGGCGGAGCGTGATCACGCGAGGACCCGTGAGTGTCGCCAACTGAACACAGCCATCCACGGTCGGGGTTGCGCGAAGGAGTCCTGCGATGCGTTCCAGTTCTGTATCCCGGCGTGAGCTATTCGGGTATGCCGCAGCGGCAGCCGCGATCGGCCTGACCGTTTCCGCGAAGCCCGCTTCCGCCAATTCGTTCGGCACCCTGATCGACTACGCGGGCGGCGTGCCGTCGGCCGAGTCCATCCGGGACGCCGGACATCTCGGCGTGATCCGCTACGTCTCGGATCGGCGGCCAGGCGCGGAATGGATGGAGGGCAAACCGTTGCGCGCCAACGAGGTCGACGAATTGCACGCGGCGAACCTGCAGATCGTGTCCTGCTATCAGTTCGGCAAGGGGCCGACCGCGGACTGGCGGGGCGGCCTGGAGGCGGGCAAGAAACACGCCCAGCGCGGGCTCGACCTGCACCTCGCCGCGGGCGGTCCGGACGACGTGCCGATCTACGCGTCCATCGACGACAACCCGACCGCCGTCGAATTCGCCACCATGATCGCGCCCTACCTACTCGGCTGGCAGTCGGTGCTCGGCAAGGCGAACACCGGCATGTACGCCAACGCGCCCACCATCGAACTGGCCCGCGCCGCGGGCCTGTGTTCCTGGTATTGGCAACACAATTGGGGTTCCAACGGCGTCGTGCATCCCGCCGCGCACCTGCACCAGTTCGAGATCGACAAGCGCTCGCTCGACGGCATCGGCATCGATCTCAACCACGCGCTCGCCACCGAGTACGGCCAGTGGTGAACCGCTAGGTCTGGCAGTGGCTCAACGGCGCTTCGCGCAGGTCGGGTTCCTCGTCCGGCACCACCCGCAAGGTCGGGCGCGAGTCCGGCGCCTCGTGATCGCCGAGCCAGGAGAACAGCGACCAGCGCGACAGGCCGGAGAACGCCGAACCGAGGCTGGTGAATGAGAACGAGGAGATGGCCGACCCGAACGAGCCGACCGACCCGATCGACAACACCGAGCCGACGCTGCCGATGGACAGGATCGAGTAGGCCGAGCCGATGGACAGGATCGAGCCCTCGGACCGGATGGACAGTATCGATCGATGCGAGCGCCTGCTCCGGATGGAGCGGCCGGGCCGTATCGAATGTTCGATCGTCGCCATAGTTAGCGGTCTACCACAAACACCATCCGTGCATCGGTCATCGCGGCGTTTCTCCGTAGTGGTGTCGTAAAAACGACAAGGGCGGCGACTCCGAAGAGTCGCCGCCCTTGTACGTCAGAACCTATGCCACGGTGAAGAAGCCCAGCGTCGGCAGGAACGAGCAGGTCCGCGGGTCGGCGTCGTCGGCCTTGGTGGTCAGCGAACCGGAGATGACCGCGACGACGCGGCCCGCGCCGGTGTCGGCGATCGCGGACAGGGTGGCCGGGCCACCGGGGTTGATCTTGGCCTCGTCGGTCAGCGGCAGCACACCGGACTGCCGGGTGTCCAGGTTCATCCATTGCACGGTCATCGGCGGATTCTGTTCCACCGTCGGCGCTTTGGTGCCGAGCGCGGTGAAGACGAACCCGGCCTGACCGGCCTTCGGTCCGGGCGGCGGCAGCTGGGCCGGGCCGGCGACGGCGAGCGCGGTGCCGATCGAGTCGGCGGTCGGACCGATGCAGCCCTTGCCGATCGTCGGGTAGAGGAACTGGGCGATGACCGGCCCCTCCTGCGGCAGCTCGGGGCCACCGCCGCCGCTGCCGTCGAGGAAGGTGATGATCCGTTCCAGCGTCGACTTGATCTGCGGCGGAAGTGCCAGCGTCGCAAGCAGTTTGCGGGCCTGGTCGAGGATGGCCGACTGCGGGCCCGCCGCGATATCGGCGGGGCCGGCGATCGAGCCGACGATGGCGGGGGCCAGGGCGGCGAGGGCATCGACCGGGACGCCCTCCGGGACCATGGGCACGGTGTTCGGAGTCGCCGCAGGCGCGGGCGCGGGCGCCGCGACAGCTGTCGTCATCGGCGCGGCAAGCGTGGCGCTCGCCGCGATGGCGAGCGCGGACAATGCAATCCGCGTTCCTCGGGTGCGAAGCACTGGTCTAGCCGTCCTTACCTCGGGTACATCTGGGGTCGATGCTGAAAAGCCATCGTTTCGGGGGTCACTCTAGGGACATCGCGGCTATGTGTACAGCCGCGTCGCCCTACAGGTGCTGCGGACGATCAGTGTTATCAGACGGTAGCGCGCTACTGGTGTTGCTGGTGTGAAAGGTGATGCAAATGTTATCAGTGATTCGGAAGGGATCTGCTGATACGAGGGCGCGGCGATCGGGATCGGCGCTGCGGTTAATCTAGTGCCAGCCATCCATTCTTGTCGCCGAACACCCGCATCGCCGGGTGCCGGGCCGACCTACCGCACCCGAGTCGAAAGCCTGCGATTTGAACCGTCAACTCCGATGGGCTGTCTCGGCACTCGGTCTGTCCGTGCTGGCGCGGCTGCTCTGGATGTTCTTGAACAAGAACGGGCTCAACGTCGTCGACCTCCACGTGTACGTGGACGGGTCGGCCTCGCTGCTGACCGACAAGCTCTACGACTTCACCTACGCGGAGAAGACGCCGGACTTCCCGCTGCCGTTCACCTATCCGCCGTTCGCCGCGCTGGTCTTCTTCCCCCTGCACTATCTGCCGTTCACCGCCGTCGCGGTCGGCTGGTTGCTGGCCACCGTGGCCGCGCTCTACGTGGTCGTGCGCATCGCGTTGGAGCTGATCCTCGGCGCGGAGCGGGTACGCGAACCCGGCTGGCAGGCCGCGACGGTCGGCTGGACCGCGCTCGGCATGTGGATGGAACCGGTGCGCACCACGATCGACTACGGCCAGGTCAATGTGTTCCTGGTGCTCGGCGCGATGATCGCGGTGCGTAGCTCGCGCTGGTGGTTGTCCGGCGGGCTGATCGGGGTCATCGCCGGGATCAAGCTGACCCCGGCGATCAGCGGTCTGTACTTCGTCGCGCGGCGGCGCTGGCTGGCGGTGGTCTGGTCGGCGGTGGTCTTCGGCGCGACCGTCGGGATCAGCTTCCTGATCGCCCCGCACGAGGCGCGCCGCTACTTCGGCACGCTGCTCGGCGACGCCGACCGGATCGGCCCGGTCGGCTCGGTGTGGAACCAGTCGCTGCGCGGCACGCTGAGCCGGATCCTCGGCTACGACGTGCAATCCGGGCCCTGGTGGATGGCCGGCGTGCTGGTGGTCGCGGTGCTGGCGTTCTTCGCCTGGCGGGCGCTCGGTCCGGACGACCGGATGGGCACGCTGATCATGGTGCAGCTGTTCGGGTTGCTGGTCTCGCCGATTTCCTGGTCGCATCACTGGGTCTGGCTGTTGCCGATGGTGCTGTGGTTGCTGTACGGACCGCTGCGGCGGGCGCCGGGGGCCAAGCTCATCGCGGGCTACTGGCTGGTGAACACGCTGATCGGGGTGCCGTGGGTGCTCTCGTTCTTCCAGGATTCGATCTGGACGATTCCGCGGCCTGCCGTGCTGGCCTGGCTCGGCGCGGTGGACGTGCTCGGCGCGCTGGTGTTCTTCGTCTGGGTGATCCGGGTCGGCCGTCGCGTACAGCCCGAGCCGGAAGCGGCGGCGCGCGTGACCGAAGGCCAGGCACGCGCCGCCTGAGCCGGGTCAGCCGAGCTGTGCGGCCAGTCGATCGATCGTGCGGGCCGCCTCGACGTCCAGCGCGGTGAGGCCGCCGGAATCATGGGTGGACAGCGCGAAGGAGACCTTGCGCCAGCGGATATCGATGTCGGGATGGTGATTGGCGGCCTCGGCCGCCTCGGCGACCTGGCGGACCAGTTCGATGCCCGCGAGGAACGTGGGCGCCTGGACGGTGCGGGTCAGCACATCGCCGTCCCTGGTCCAGTCCGGCAGATCGGTCAGTGACTGTTCGAGTTCGGTTTCGGTCAGCAGCGGGGCGCTCATAACCCGGTTCTACACCCGCGCCGGGAGTGATGTCCGTCATTGCCGGAAGGTTCGAGTGCGCCGGGGTACCCGGCCGGTCGGACGGGGCCGGGGAGGTCAGGCGGCGCGGGCTTGCTTGAGCGCTTTTTTCAGGTCCTTGCCGCAGATGCCTGCGGCTTCGCACTTCTTCATACGCATAATGACCACAGGGCATTTCAGGCAGCGCGTCTTTTTTCGACAGCACTTCTTCTTCGGTTTCAGGCGCGAAACCTGCTTAGCCTTGACCTTGCCCATGTCGGTTAGCATACCCTTAGTTACGTGCCTGGCGCGGAGGGGTGACCGGAACGCAGGTAGGGTGTATATGGCCGCAATGCCCGGTGAGTTTCGATTCTCCACCTGTTTGCAGGGGTCGGCCGGTACCTACACCTAACAGCAGGAGGATTCAGCGTGTCGTCTGCGCGCGATTTTCGCAACGTCGCCATCGTGGCGCACGTCGACCACGGTAAGACGACGCTGGTCGACGCCATGCTCCGCCAATCCGGCGCATTCGCCGAGCGGGCCGAGCTCGTCGACCGGGTGATGGACTCCGGCGATCTGGAGCGCGAGAAGGGCATCACCATTCTCGCGAAGAACACCGCGGTGCACCGGCACCACGCGGACGGTTCCGTCACCGTCATCAACGTGATCGACACCCCCGGCCACGCCGACTTCGGTGGCGAGGTCGAGCGCGGCCTGTCCATGGTCGACGGCGTCGTGCTGCTGGTGGACGCCTCCGAGGGGCCGCTGCCGCAGACCCGGTTCGTGCTGCGCAAGGCCCTGGCCGCGTCGCTGCCGGTGATCCTGGTGGTCAACAAGACCGACCGGCCGGACGCCCGGATCGAGGAGGTCGTCGAGGAGAGCCACGACCTGCTGCTCGACCTGGCCTCCGATCTGGACGACTCCGCGGCCGAGGCCGCCGAGCTCGCGCTCGACCTGCCGGTGCTCTACGCCTCCGGACGCGCGGGCAAGGCGTCCAAGGAGCGCCCGGAGAACGGGCACGAGCCGGACGCGGAAAACCTGGACGCACTGTTCGACGTGCTGCTCAACAACATCCCGGCGCCCAAGGGCGACCCGGCCGGACCGCTGCAGGCGCACGTCACCAACCTCGACGCCTCCGCGTTCCTCGGCCGCCTCGCGCTGGTCCGCATCTACAGCGGCGAGCTGCGCAAGGGCGCGAACGTCGCGTGGATGCACGGCGACGGCGTCAAGCAGGTCAAGATCACCGAACTGCTCCAGACCATCGGCGTCGAGCGTCAGCCGGCCGAGGTCGCGGTGGCCGGCGACATCGTCGCCATCGCGGGCATCCCGGAGATCATGATCGGCGACACCCTGGCCGACCTGGAGAACCCGGTCGCGCTGCCGCGGATCAGCGTCGACGAGCCGGCCATCTCGGTGACCATCGGCACCAACACCTCGCCGCTGGTCGGCCGGGTGCAGGGCCACAAGCTCACCGCCCGCATGGTGAAGTCGCGCCTCGATCAGGAACTGGTCGGCAACGTGTCGCTGCGCGTGCTCGACATCGGCCGCCCGGACGCCTGGGAGGTGCAGGGCCGCGGTGAACTCGCGCTGGCCATCCTGGTCGAGCAGATGCGCCGCGAAGGCTTCGAGCTGACCGTCGGTAAGCCGCAGGTGGTCACCAAGCTGGTCGACGGCAAGGTGCACGAGCCCTACGAAGAGCTGACCGTCGACTGCCCCGACGAGTACCTCGGTGCGGTCACCCAGCTGCTGGCCGCCCGCAAGGGCAAGATGGTGCAGATGGCCAACCACAGCGCGGGCTGGGTGCGGATGGAGTTCATCGTCCCCTCGCGCGGCCTCATCGGTTTCCGCACCGACTTCCTCACCGACACCCGCGGCACCGGCATCGCCAACGCGGTCTCGCACGGGTACGCGCCGTGGGCCGGCGAGATCCGGGCCCGCCACACCGGCGCGCTGGTCTCCGATCGGTCCGGCACGGTGACCCCGTTCGCGATGATCCAGCTCGCCGATCGCGGCCAGTTCTTCGTCGAGCCGGGCGCGGACACCTACGAGGGCATGGTCGTCGGCATCAACCCGCGCGCCGAGGATCTCGACATCAACGTCACCCGCGAGAAGAAGCTGACCAACATGCGCAGCGCGACCGCGGACGTGTTCGAGACGCTGGCCAAGCCGTTGCAGCTGGACCTGGAAGCCGCGATGGAGTTCTGCGCCGACGACGAGTGTGTCGAGGTGACTCCCGAGGTGGTCCGGGTGCGCAAGGTGATCCTGGGCGCGACCGAGCGTGGCCGCGAACTGTCGCGTCGAAAGGCTCGGGACCGGGCCGCGCTGTAAGTCGCGGGTAGAGTGCGCAGCGTGAGCACGGGGGCAAGGAATCGCGCCACGTGGCGCGCACTGCTGATCATCGTGACGGCGTCGTTGACGGTGTTCGCCGGCTGTACGGCGAACCCGCCACCGCCGATCGAGACGACCGACAGTCCGAAGACGACGCAGGCCAAGCCGGGCAAGAGCACGGTGGTCGTCGCGATCGACACGATCGGGATCGGATTCAATCCGCATCTGCGCTCGGATCAGTCGCCTGCCTCGGCCGCGTTGAGTTCGATGGTGCTGCCGAGTCCGTTCCGCCCGGTGCCGAGTCAGTCGGCGCCGGGCGTCACCGACTGGGTGCCGGATACGTCGTTGCTCGCCTCGGCCGAGGTCAGCGCGCAGGATCCGTTCACCATCACCTACACGCTGCGCAACGAGGCGAACTGGTCCGACGGTGCGCCGATCGCCGCCGAGGACTTCCAATTCCTGTGGCAGCAAATGATTTCCCAGCCCGGCGTGACCGACTCGGCGGGCTACCGGCTGATCACCGACATCGGCTCGGCCGACGGCGGCAAGCTGGTCACGGTGAAGATGCGGGAGCCGTATCCGGCCTGGCAGCAGCTGTTCACCAATCTGCTGCCCTCGCATCTGATGAAGGATTCGCCCGGGGGGTTCCAGGACGGCTGGGTGAAGAGCATCCGGGTGTCCGGCTCGCAGTTCGCGATCAAGAACGTCGATCCGCAGCGGGAGGAGGTCCTGCTGGAGCGCAACGCGCGCTTCTGGGGCACCCCGGCCGCCCCGGACGAGATCCTGCTGCGACGCGGCGGCACGCCGGCGCAGCTGGCGGAGTCGTTGCGCACCAACGACGCTCAGATGACGCTGGTGCACGGCGGCGTCGCGACGCAGGCGCAGCTGGCCGCCATCCCGTCGGTGCGCACCGCGATCATGCCGCAGTCGCGGGTGCTGCAACTCGCGCTGAACGCCAGGACCGGACCGGTGAGCGACATCCGGGTCCGCCGCGCCGTGCTGGCGCTGCTCGATCCCGCGCTGCTCGCCACGGTCGGCGCGCAGACCGGTGGCTGGGTGGAACCGGCTCGCGCACAGATACTTTCGCCGTCCGATCCCGGCTACGCGCCCACCTCGCCGCCGCGGCCGCCGGCCGAGGAATCGTTCGCGTTGCTCGCGGAGGCAGGCTATGGCCGTGCGCCGGAGGCGCCGCCGGTGAACTCGCCGACCTCGCCCGCGCCGACGCCGCGCCCGGTCGCGAAAAACGGTAAATCCCTGTCGATCCGGATCGGCGCGGCCGAGGGCGACACCACCGCCCTCGCGGTCGCCAATACCGCCGCCGACCAATTGCGCAGTGCCGGAATCGATGCCACGGTACGCAGCGTCTCCGCCGATCAGCTCTACGGGCGCGAGCTCGTCGAAGGCACGGTCGACGCGATAGTCGGCTGGGAGCGTGCGGGTTCCGATCCGGCCACCGTGCTCGCGTCCCGATACGGTTGCCCGCCACCGGAACCCGGCACCGGGACCGCCGGTACGGCGCAGCAGAGCTCGGATCCGGCGCGCCGCGCGCCCGCCAACCTCTCCGGCGTGTGCGACCCGGCCCTGCAGCTGCCGATCGACGAGGCGTTGCGCGGCATCGAGACCGGCCGGGTGCTGGCCGAGGCCGAGCCGAAGCTGTGGGAGCTGGCCACGGTGCTGCCGATCGTGCAGGACAACGTGGTCGCCGCGGCCGGCCCCCGGGTGGACGGCGCGTCGCTCAGCGGCAGCATCCAGGTCGGCATCTTCGGCGACGCGGGCCAGTGGCGCAAGATCCAATGACCGGCGGCCTGCTGCTGGTGCACGCGCACCCGGACGACGAATCCATCACCACCGGTGGCACTATCGCGCACTACCGGCGCCGTGGCGTGCCGGTGACCGTGGTGACCTGCACGCTCGGTGAGGAGGGTGAGGTCATCGGCGACGAGTGGGCCCAGCTCACCGCCGACCGCGCCGATCAACTCGGCGGCTACCGCGTTCTCGAACTGACCCGGGCCCTGCAGGCCCTGGATGCCGCGCCGCCGCGTTTCCTCGGCGGTGCCGGCCACTGGCGCGATTCCGGCATGGCCGGCACCCCGGCGGCGGAGAAGCCGGGTGTGTTCGTGAAGTCGGGTGAGGAGGCCGTGCGCGCGCTCACCGAGGTCATCCTGGAACTGCGCCCGCAGGTGGTGATCGGCTACGACCCGAACGGCGGCTACGGCCACCCCGACCATATTCGCGCCCACCAGATCGCCACGGCCGCAGTGCATTCCGCCGCCGAGCAGGGCTGGGACACGCCCAAGTTCTACTGGACCGTCACCGACGCCGACATGCTGCGCCAGCACACGAACGCGCTGGCCAAGCGCACCGTGGACGGGTTGCCCGGCGCTTTGCCGTCGGGCTGGCGGCTGCCCGCCGAGGGCGAGCTGGCGAGCGTGCCGAGCCGCACCGTGACCACCACCATCGACGTGTCCGACGCGCTCGCGGCCAAGCGGGCCGCGCTGCGGGCGCACGCCACGCAGGTCACGGTGGCGCCGTCCGGCCGCGAATTCGCCCTGTCCAACAATGTTGCTCAGCCGGTACTGCCGGAGGAGTGCTACACCCTGGTACGCGGACGACGCGGACCGGTCGGTACGGACGGTCGTGAACATGATCTGCTCGCCGGCCTCGAATAGCGAACTTCCAGCGATCCGGCGGCTGGCTGTTCGTACTTCCTGCTGGAATTCGGCGTACTCTTCGAATGTGCCCTGAGCTGCGAATATTCGTAGCTTGAGGGTTGCTGTTACCTCGAAATCTTTCGCCGGGTACCGTTCCCGTGATCTCGAATTCATCGATGTGGAGGCGAAGCGGTTCATGACGGCGGTCGGCGACAAGGCTCACCTCAGCCTCGAGGACGAGGGTTATCACAAGAGTCTCAAACCGCGGCAGCTGCAGATGATCGCCATCGGTGGCGCCATCGGCACGGGGCTGTTCCTCGGTGCGGGCGGCAGGCTCGCCAATGCGGGACCGGGACTGTTCCTGGTGTACGGCGTCTGCGGATTCTTCGCGTTCCTCATCCTGCGCGCGCTCGGCGAACTCGTGCTGCACCGGCCGTCCTCCGGGTCGTTCGTGTCCTACGCGCGTGAGTTCTTCGGCGAGAAGGCCGCGTTCGTGGCCGGCTGGATGTACTTCCTCAACTGGTCCATGACCGGCATCGCCGACACCACCGCGATCGCCCAGTACTTCCACTACTGGTCCGGATTCAGCAGCATCCCGCAGTGGCTGCTCGCGCTCATCGCGCTGGTCGTGGTGCTCAGCATCAACCTGATCTCGGTGAAGTGGTTCGGCGAGATGGAGTTCTGGGCCGCGCTGGTCAAGGTGTTCGCGCTGAGCGCGTTCCTGATCGTCGGCACGATCTTCCTGATCGGCCGGTTCACCGTGCAGGGCAACCCGACCGGGCCGAGCGTGATCGCAGACAACGGCGGCCTGATCCCGACCGGCATCATGCCGTTGGTCGTGGTGGTCTCCGGTGTCGTATTCGCCTACGCGGCGGTCGAATTGGTCGGCACGGCGGCGGGCGAGACGGAGAACCCGGCCGAGATCATGCCGCGCGCGATCAACTCGGTGATCTTCCGCATCGCGGTCTTCTACGTCGGTTCGCTGGTGCTGCTCGGCCTGCTGCTGCCGTACACCGCCTACACCGCCAAGGAAAGCCCGTTCGTCACCTTCTTCACCATGCTCGGCGTGCCCGGCATCGGCAGCGTGATGAACCTGGTCGTGCTCACCGCCGCGTTCTCCAGCCTCAACGCCGGACTGTATTCGACCGGACGCATCCTGCGGTCCATGTCGATGAACGGCAGCGCGCCGAAGTTCACCGGCGTGATGGGGCGCAACGGCGTTCCCTACGGCGGCATCCTGCTGACCAGCCTGATCGCGCTGGTCGGCATCGCGCTCAACGGCGTGGTGCCGGACCGCGCCTTCGAGATCGTGCTGAATCTCGCCTCGCTCGGCATCGTCGCCTCCTGGGCCACCATCGTGCTGTGCCAGTTGCAGCTGTGGCGGTGGAGCAAGCAGGGCAAGGCGGAACGGCCGTCGTTCCGCATGTTCGGCGCGCCCTACACCGGGCTGCTGACGCTGGTGTTCCTGTTCTTCGTGGTGGTGCTGACCGGCTTCGACTATCCGGTGGGCACCTGGACCGTCGCCACGCTCGTGCTGATCATCCCCATGTTGATCGTCGGCTGGCTGGTGGCGCGGAAGCGAGTGCTGGCCATCGCCGAGGAGCGGGCGGGCTACACCGGCGAGTTCCCGGTGGTGGCCAACCTCCCGGTCGACGGCGAGAAGTGATCATGCGGGGCACGGCCGCCGCGATGCCGGAATAGACTCGCTGCCATGTACAACTGGTCGGTCCAGGACGCGATCGTCGCGTTCGTGGACAGCATGAAGCCGAACTGGCAGGCGCAACACGACCTGTATCTGACGGTGCTGTACGGGTTCGTCGACATGCAGAGTCATCTGTTGACCCTGCTCGGCTTCCCGCCGGTGCCGTGAAGACGGCCGTCGACGGTCAGCCGGGCGGCCGCGCGCCCGTCTCCTATCTGGAGTCGCCCGCCCCGGTGGCGCCCTGGTTGGCGCCGCTCGTCCTCGTGGTGCTGGTGATCGACGCGTTCATCACGCTGGCGCTGGAAGTGCTGTATCTGCCGACCTACTTCGGCAGCACCGCGTTTCCGTTGTCGGGGGTGCTCGCGGGCGTGGTGAACATCCTGCTGGTAATGGGCGCCCGCGCCGTCTCGACCCGGGTCGCGGCGATGTTCCTGCCGTTGGCCGCCTGGACTTTCGGTTTCCTCGTGTGCGCGAGCACCGGCCCCGGCGGGGACATCATGCTGGCCAGCGACTGGCGCACCGTGCTGCTGCTGTTCTGCGGACTGGTGCCGCCGCTGATCTATATCTACATCCGGATCAATTCCGGGCTGTTCAGCCGGCGTTAGCGCTCGCCGAGCTGCCCCGGCGTGACCGAGTCGATGAGGGCCCAGGCTTCATCGATCGGAAGGTCGAGCACGTGGTAGCGCTTCTTGCCCGCGGCCGCCGCCGCGACGACGGTGGCCACGCCGGCCCGGCGCTGGAAGAACGACTGCCGGACGGTCCAGCCGATCACGCCGGGCGCCTCCAGGCAGTCCCGGTCGCGGCCCAGTGAGCCGGACCGGGCGATCAACCAGGCTGGGCTGGTAGGGGTTTCGGGCAGCACGGTGTGGCCGAGGCCGCGATACCGGTCCTCGGCCAGCGCGATCGCGACCGGAACCGACAGCGCCGGAATCAGATACCACCACGGCGAAAAGCCCGCGCCCGCAACCGAGAAGCCGAGCATGACGAGGGTGGCCACGGCGATCGGGCCCAGCGTGCGGGTGTACCGCCTGCGCCGCGCGATCGGCCCGTGCGGGACCAGCGGCGCGCTACCGGGTGTCGGACCCGCGGCCGGCGGAATCGCCTTGTCCTGGAACTCATCCGGCGCGAGCAGATGGCTCAACGTGTGTTCGATGGCGGTGCGCGGCGCCTGCGGAAGAATCTTCTGCCGGGGGCTCGCCCCGACCATGATGGCCTCCAGTTCGGCCGCACCGGCCAGCCGCAGCAGCAGTGGCTCGTTTACCGTCGCGCCGCGGAAGCGGGCCAGATCCAGGGTGATCTGCCGGGTGGTGAACAAGCCGTGGCGTAGGTGCAGCGTCCGGCCGTCATCGATTACCCGCAGGCCGAAATACGTGGTCAGATAACGCGCACAGGCCGCCAGGCTGACGATGAGCACGATCACCACGATCAACCCGGCGGTGCCGATCGCGATGAGCGCCGCGCCGCCGTTCTCCACCCGCCGCACCGCGTCCGAACGGAACAGCACCTGCCCGACGCCGTACTGGAACGCCAGGCCGACGATCGGCGCGATGATCGCGAAACCGGTCAACGACAGCGGCGCGTACCGAACCCAGCCCGGATTCCAGTGCGCGATCTCGCGTCCGGGTTGTGCGTCCTGGCTTTCGGGGCCGGTCGAGTCATCCGGAAGGGGTTGCCCGGCAACGCTTTGCGCCGTCTGCCCTGTGTGCGCGAGCAACGCGGTGCGCAGGTCGGGCACCAAACGCGCGTCCAGCGCGTCCAATTTGAACTTCTCGCCCGAATCCGCCTGCTGCCCGGTGCCGATGGCCAGCACCGCCAAGCCGAGCAGCCGGTGCAGCAGGTCCGCCTCGATGTCCACCGACCGGATCCGCGACCGCGGCACCGCGAGCTTCTTGCGCTGCACCAGCCCGGTGCGCAGCTCGACATGGGTCGGCCCGACCCGATACGTGGTGGTGAACCAGCGGGTGAGCGCGAACCCGACGATCAAGGCCAGCGGGATGACGCTCCACACGTGGTTGCCGCTGCTGGTGCCGAGGATCACCGACCCGATCAGCACCGGGATGAACTTCACCACCTCGGTGACCGGATGTACCAACAGCATTCGCTTGTCCAGCCGCGACCACGGTTGATCGGTCTCCGGCGCGACGGCCTGCACAGCACTCACGTCGCGTCGCCTCGATGCTGCGCCGCGATCCGGGTCAGCCGGGTGACGGTCTCCTCGGTCACCGGGAGATCGAGTCCGGAGATCTGCACCGCGCCGGCCGACGAGGCGGTGGTCACCGTCACCGTGGCCAGGCCGAGCAACCGCTCCAGCGGGCCGCGTTCGGTATCCACCGTCTGCACCCGCGAGATCGGCGCCACCCGGCTCTCCTGGGTGAGCCAGCCGACCCGGGTGTAGACGGCCTCCTCGGTCACCTCCCACCGGTGCACCGCGTACCGCCACCACGGCACCACCCCGATGTTCAACCCGGCGAGCACCAGCGTCACCAGCAACACACCGAGCTGCCACCCCCGATTACCGGAGTCGAGCACTGCCCACACGAGCTGCGCCGCGAACGGAACCACCCAGACCAGGACGGCCTGAATGGTCCACAAGAGTTTCGCCTTCGGACTGGGGCGCCAGGCCGGATCGGCCATGATCGTGCGCGGCTGCGACATGCTTGCCATGGTTCCACGAACTCCGGCCGTGGGGGCTGCCGATCGCGTGCGGCGCGGCGCGGCCGGACCGGCGGTACGGGAATCCACCCGGGTGCCGGTGGAATTTCCCCGAGCCTCGCGCAGTTGTCAACGCTCACATGGTGCCTCGCTGTCCCAGGGCTCCGTGGTGAGCGCAGCGTCCCGCGCCCGGTGGGTTCCGGTCGTTACGCTCACTCATCAGCATCGGAAGGAGACAGGTCCGGATGGTTAGCGCATGATCGAAGCCGTGACTGAGCGTAGCGAAGGAACCCCGAACACAGCACCACCGATCACGGTGGAACCGAGCGTCAGCGAGGCGGAGGCGTGACCGAACTGCCGAGCCCGACCATTCCTGCCGCACCCCCTTCCCCCTCGGCCATGCGCCGGGCCCTGCGACGAGCGCGTGACGGCGTCACGCTGAATGTGGACGAGGCCGCCGTGCTCCTGCACGCGACCGGCGACGACCTGAAAGATTTGAGTCACAGCGCCGCCAGGGTGCGTGACGCCGGGCTGGAGTCGGCCGGCCGGCCCAAGACGATCAGCTATTCGCGCAATGTCTTCATACCGCTGACCCGCCTCTGTCGGGACAAATGCCACTACTGCACCTTCGTCACCGTGCCGGGCAAGCTGCGCGCCGAGGGCAAGGGCATGTTCCTGGAACCCGACGAGGTGCTCGACATCGCCCGTCGCGGCGCCGCGCTGGGCTGCAAGGAAGCCCTGTTCACGCTGGGCGACCGGCCCGAGGATCGCTGGCCCGAGGCCGCGCAGTGGCTCGACGAGCGCGGCTACGACTCCACCCTGGACTACCTGCGCGCCGTCTCGATCATGGTGCTGGAGGAGACCGGACTGCTGCCGCACCTGAACCCCGGCGTGATGTCGTGGGAGGAGATCTCCCGGCTCAAGCCGGTCGCGCAGTCCATGGGCATGATGCTGGAGACCACCGCCACCCGGCTGTTCACCGACAAGGGCGAATGCCACTACGGCAGCCCGGACAAGGACCCGGCGGTCCGGCTGCGCGCGATCACCGACGCGGGCCGGCTGTCCGTCCCGTACACCACCGGCCTGCTGGTCGGCATCGGCGAGACGATCGCCGAGCGGGCCGAGTCGATCATGGCGATTCGCAAGCAGCACAAGGCTTTCGGGCACATCCAGGAAGTCATCATCCAGAACTTCCGGGCCAAGGACGACACCGCCATGCGCGACGTCCCGGACGCGGGCATCGAGGAGTTCCTGGCCACCATCGCGGTGACCAGGCTGCTGCTCGGCCCGGACGTGCCGGTGCAGGCGCCGCCGAATCTGGTGTCGCACGAGGACTGCCTGGCGCTGATCGACGCGGGTATCGACGACTGGGGTGGCGTGTCGCCGGTGACGGTGGATCACGTGAACCCGGAACGGCCCTGGCCGAACCTGGACACCCTGCGCGAGATCACCGAGGCGGCCGGCTACCAGCTGGTCGAGCGGACCTCCGCGCACCCGAAGTATGTGCGTGCGGGCAGCCCGTGGATCGATCCGCGGATCGGCGCGCACGTCGCCGCGCTCAGCGATCCGGTGACCGGACTGGCAAACCCGGACGCGATGCCGGTCGGTCTGCCCTGGCAGGAACCGGACCAGTCCTGGGAGTCCGCCGGTCGAGTCGACCTCAACACCTCGATCGACACCGAGGGGCGTAACACCGAGAGTCGCAGCGATTCCGCGATCGGCCGCGGCGTGAGCGACGGGCCCGAAGGCGGTAGCTTGCGTGACCACGAAGGGCACCGTGAACGTCGCCAATCAGGCACTGACGTGGTGGGCGCGTTCGGGGATTGGGACACCATCCGGGAGCAGGCCCGCGACCTCGCGGTGGTCGCGCCGGAACGCCTCGACTCCGAGGTGCTCGCCGCGCTGCGGGCGGCGGAGAAGGATCCGGCCGGACTCTCCGATGCCGAATACCTGGCCCTGGCCACGGCCGACGGCGCGAACCTGGAGGCAGTGGCCGCGCTGGCCGATCAGCTGCGCCGCGACACCGTCGGTGACGACGTCACCTACGTGGTCAACCGGAACATCAACTTCACCAACATCTGCTACACCGGCTGCCGCTTCTGCGCGTTCGCCCAGCGCAAGGGCGACGCCGACGCGTTCACCCTGAGCATGGACGAGGTCGCCGACCGGGCCTGGGAGGCGCACGTCGACGGCGCCACCGAGGTCTGCATGCAGGGCGGCATCGACCCCGACCTGCCGGTCACCGGTTACGCCGACATCGTCCGGGCGGTGAAGCGGCGGGTGCCGTCGATGCACGTGCACGCGTTCAGCCCGATGGAGATCGTGAACGGCGCCTCCCGCGGCGGGCAGAGCATCCGGGACTGGCTGGTCGCGCTGAAGGAAGCCGGCCTGGACACCATCCCCGGCACCGCCGCGGAGATCCTGGACGACGAGGTGCGCTGGGTGCTCACCAAGGGCAAGCTGCCCACCTCGGCCTGGATCGAGGTGATCACCACCGCGCATCAGATCGGCCTGCGCTCCAGCTCGACCATGATGTACGGGCACGTGGACAACCCGAAGCACTGGGTCGGGCACCTGCGCGTGCTGCGCGGAATCCAGGACGAGACAGGCGGTTTCACCGAATTCGTGCTGCTGCCGTTCGTGCATCAGAGCGCGCCGCTGTACCTGGCGGGCGCCGCGCGACCGGGGCCGACGAACCGGGACAACCAGGCCGCGCACGCGCTGTCGCGGATCATGCTGCACGGGCGGATCGATAACATCCAGACCAGCTGGGTGAAGCTCGGCACGATCGGCACCCGGGTGATGCTGAACAGCGGCGCCAACGACCTGGGCGGCACGCTGATGGAGGAGACCATCTCCCGGATGGCCGGCTCGCAGCACGGCTCGGCGAAGACCGTCGCGGAGCTGGTCGACATCGCCGCGGGCATCGGCCGTCCGGCCCGGGAACGGACCACCACGTACGGCGTTCCGCAGCACAGGGTTTCGGCGTTGCCCCTCACCGTGGGATAGCGGCGTAGGCTTCCGGTAACTGCCGGTGGCGGTGATAGACAAGGCGCCACGCGGCGATCGAATTCGGATCTGGTCGGATTGCCGGAATACCGGTAGCCCGACCGGGAGGTTTCCGAACAGCCGGGGCCGTACCCGCGATGACGTGGGACGGCTCCGAACAGCCTGGTCCTGACCGGGGTTTCGGACGGCGAGAGTGGCGTGCGGAACATCTGAAGTTAGGTAAGACTGACCCGGAGTAGCGTGGGGTGTCCGGATAGGGTTTCGCTGGGCGGACTATCCCCGCAAGGTGAGGACAGACTAGGAGAGCGGCAGTGCCGTACATCATCGCTGAACCGTGCGTTGACGTGAAGGACAAGGCATGCATCGAGGAATGCCCCGTGGACTGCATCTACGAGGGTGGTCGCATGCTGTACATCCATCCCGACGAGTGCGTGGACTGTGGTGCATGTGAACCGGTGTGCCCGGTGGAGGCGATCTTCTACGAAGACGACACCCCCGACCAGTGGTCCGGCTACGTGAACGCCAACGTCGACTTCTTCAACGAGCTGGGCTCGCCCGGCGGCGCGACCAAGGTCGGCCAGGTCGAATACGACCCGCCGTTCATCAAGGAACTGCCGCCGATGGCGAGCGAGTAGCTCTGCCGTGTCCGCGCGTAACCGGGTCAGCAGTCTGCTCCCCGACTTTCCCTGGGACACCATCGCTTCGGTGAAGGCGAAGGCGGCGACGCATCCCGGCGGGATCGTCGACCTGTCGGTCGGCACCCCGGTGGACCCGGTCGATCCGCTCATCCGCACGGCCTTGAGTTCGGCCTCGGCGGTACCCGGTTACCCGGCCACACACGGCACCCCTGAGCTGCGCGCGGCCGCGGTGGACGCGCTCAAGCGGCGCTACGGGATCACCGGTCTCGACCCGGCCTCGGTATTGCCTGCGATCGGCACCAAGGAACTGATCGCCGGCCTGCCCCGGCTGCTCGGCCTCGGCGCGGACGACCTGGTCGTCATCCCCGAGGTCGCCTACCCGACCTACGAGGTGGGCGCGCTGTTCGCGGGCGCGCAGATCGCGCGCGCCGACGGGCTCACCCAGCTCGGTCCGCGCACGCCCGCGCTGATGTTCGTGAACTCGCCGTCGAATCCGACGGGTCGCGTGCTCGGCGTGGATCACCTGCGCAAGGTCGTCGAATTCGCGCGCGAACGCGACGTGATCATCGCCTCCGACGAGTGCTATCTCGGGCTCACCTGGGAGGGCCGGGCGGTCTCCATCCTCGACCCCGAGGTCTGCGACGGCGACCACACGAATCTGCTTGCCGTGCATTCGCTGTCGAAAACCTCGAACTTGGCCAGCTACCGTGCCGGTTTCGTCGCGGGCGACCCGGCGCTGGTCACCGAGCTGCTGGAGGTGCGCAAGCACGCCGGCATGATGGTGCCGTTCCCCATCCAGGCCGCGATGACCGCGGCCCTGAGCGACGACACGCACGAGGCGCAGCAGCGCGAGCGCTACCGGCTCCGGCGTGAGGTTCTGCGAAAAGCCTTGGAGCAGGCCGGTTTCCGCATCGATCACTCCGAGGCGGGCCTCTACCTCTGGTCGACTCGCGGCGAACCGTGCCGCGCCACCCTCGACTGGCTCGCCGATCGCGGCATCCTCGCCGCGCCCGGCGACTTCTACGGGCCGACCGGCACCGAGCATGTCCGCATCGCCCTGACCGCCACCGATGAACGCATCGCCGCGGCCGCTGAACGCCTGACCGCCGCGGCGTAATCAGCTCGCACCACGGCCCCAGCACGACGATCGCCTTTCGTGGCGCTCGGCCGACGGACGCCCGACACGCACGACGGGCAAAGGCACGGGGCGCGGGGCGGCGTTAGCCTGAAGTATGGACGCTGTCACGGTTGTTCCTACCCCTAGCAACGAGCCGGTGCATACCTACGCGCCCGGCAGTCCGGAGCGGGAACGGCTGGTCGCCAAGCTGGCCGAGATCGCCGCGGAGACCGTCGAGATTCCGCTGGTCATCGGCGGAAAACACCGGCCGGGCAGTGGCGAGCGGCATGCTGTCGTCGCGCCGCACCGGCACAGTCAGGTACTGGGGACCTACACCGACGCCACGCGGTCCGAAGCGCAAGGCGCGATCGACGCGGCGATGGCGGCGGCGCCGGGATGGCGGAGCTTGCCGTTCGACGAGCGGGCGGCGGTCTTCCTGCGCGCGGCGGATCTGCTGGCCGGGCCGTGGCGGGAAACGGTGGCCGCGGCGACCATGCTCGGGCAATCGAAGTCGGCGCAGCAGGCCGAGATCGACGCGCCGTGCGAACTGGTCGACTTCTGGCGGTTCAATGTGGCGTTCGCGCGGCAGATCATGCAGCAGCAGCCGGAGTCGAGTGCGGGGGTGTGGAACCGGCTGGACTACCGGCCGCTGGAGGGGTTCGTCTACGCCATCACGCCGTTCAACTTCACCGCGATCGCCGGGAATCTGCCGACCGCGCCCGCGTTGATGGGCAATACGGTGGTGTGGAAGCCGTCGCCGACGCAGACGTTGTCGGCGTACTACACGATGCGGCTGCTCGAGGCCGCCGGGTTGCCGCCGGGCGTGATCAACCTGGTCACAGGTGACGGTATCGATCTGTCGGAAGTGGCGCTGGCCGATCCGCAGCTGGCCGGGATTCATTTCACCGGCTCCACCAAGACCTTTCAGTACCTGTGGCAGCAGGTCGGCACGAATATCGGCCGGTATCACGGCTATCCGCGGTTGGTCGGGGAGACCGGCGGCAAGGACTTCATCGTCGCGCATCCGTCGGCCGATCCGGATGCGTTGCGGGCCGCGCTGATTCGCGGGGCCTACGAGTATCAGGGGCAGAAGTGTTCGGCGGCTTCACGCGCCTATATCGCGCGGTCGGTCTGGCGCGAGATGGGTGAGGAGTTCCTGCACCTGACCGACGGGCTGACCTACGGCGACGTGACCGACCTGTCCAATTTCGGTGGGGCACTGATCGATCAGCGCTCGTTCGACAAGAACGCCGCCGCGATCCGCCGGGCCAGGGACGCGGGGATCACCATCCCGGTCGGCGGCACCTACGACGACAGCGAGGGGTATTTCGTCCGGCCCACGGTGCTGCTGGCCGATGATCCGCACGACGAGTCCTTCGCCACCGAGTATTTCGGCCCGATCCTGTCGGTGTACGTCTACGACGACGCCCGGCCCGATTCCTACGCGGCTATTCTGGCCGAGGTCGACGCCGCCGCGCCCTATGCGCTGACCGGCGCGGTGTTCGCGCAGGATCGCCAGGCGATCGAACAGGCCGGCGCCGCACTGCGATTCGCGGCCGGCAACTTCTATATCAACGACAAGCCGACCGGCGCGGTGGTCGGTCAGCAGCCGTTCGGCGGCGCGCGCGCATCCGGTACCGACGACAAGGCGGGCTCCCCGCTGAACCTGCTGCGCTGGGTCGCCGCGCGCACGATCAAGGAAACCTTCGTCCCGCCCGCCGATTACCGCTACCCGCACATGGGGGAGTGACCGGTGAATCCGCTGCGTCCCCTCATCCTCGCGGCGGCGGAGTCGCCGCGGCTGAAGCGTGCGCTCACCGGCATCCCGATCACCGCCGACATCGTGCGGCGGTTCGTCGCGGGGGAAACCCGGGCCGAGCTGATCGAGGTGGCGCAGGCGCTGCTGGACAGCGGCCGGATGGTCAGCGTGGATTTCCTCGGGGAGAACACCACCGACCGGAGTCAGGCCGATGCCACAGTGGCCGAATATCTTTCGCTGATCAACGACCTCGCCGCGCTGAATCGATCGGCACTGCCGGGGATCGACGCACCGCCCGTCGAGGTGTCGGTGAAGCTGTCCGCGCTCGGCCAGGCCCTGCCGGACGACGGACCCGCGACCGCCACCGAGAACCTGCGCATCCTGTGCACCAAGGCCGCCCAGGCCGATGTGTGGGTGACCGTCGACGCCGAAGATCACACCACGACCGATGCCACGCTGGCCACCGTCCGTGAGCTGCGCGGTGAATTCCCTTGGCTCGGTGCGGTTCTCCAGGCGTACCTGCGCCGGACCGAGGCGGATTGCCGTGAACTGTCCGGGCCGGGATCGCGAATCCGGTTGTGCAAGGGCGCCTATCGCGAGCCGCACGACGTCGCCTTCCAGCGCGCGTACGAGGTGACCGAGTCCTATCTGCGCTGCCTCGACGCGCTCATGCTCGGTGACGGCTATCCCATGGTGGCCACCCATGATCCGGAGCCGATCGCCGACGCCGAGGATCGCGCGGCGGAAAGTGACCGTGGCCCTGACCGTTTCGAGTATCAGATGCTGTACGGCGTCCGCGACGCCGAGCAGTCGAGGCTGGCTGGGGAAGGCCGGGCGGTGCGGGTCTACGTGCCGTACGGCAGCCAGTGGTACGGCTATCTCACCAGGCGATTGGCCGAGCGGCCGGCCAACCTCACGTTCTTCCTGCGTGCCCTGGTCAGCAAGTCCTGAAAGGCCTTACACCAGTGGCTTGCCCAGCCGCATCCGCCGGCGCAGGTCGAACAGGTAGAGGTTCAGCGGAAACAGCCGCGCCTGCTTGGGCAGCCTGGTGTTCACCACCGAGATGCCGCGCAGCAGCCGGTCGAATCGGCGCTGGTCCCGCTCGGTCCAGGTCATCCGCATCTCGTCGCGCACGTGCTGCGGCAGCAGCCCCGCCACGATGAATCGTTGCACCTTGGCGAAGGTGAGCCGGATCGGCAGCGGCATCATCCGGAGATCGATCAGGTCATCGAAGTACGCGCGCAGGGCGGGCTCGATGCGGTGTCGCGCAAGGTTCTCCTCCCACCACGGATAGAACTCCGCGCGGTCGGCCGGCCACATGTCCGGCCGCATCTGCAAGGTGGTGCCGAGCCGCGCGCTGTACTGGTAGAGCGCCTCGGCCGCGGCCGGATCCAGGGGTCCGTGCATCCGGGTGTAGAGGTCCTCGATGCCCCAGTAGATGGTGCCCGCCACCCACAGTTGCAGCTTCGGATCGAAGGCGTTGTATTTCACCGGGCTCTGCGGTCCGGAGTGGATCGGGCGGTGCGAGCGGTTGACCGCCTCGCGGTAGGCCGCGCGTTCTTCGTCGGAACCCATCATCGCCACGGCGATGTAGGTCAGCGTGGTGCGCAACCGCTTGACCGGATGCAGCGTGACCTTGCCGCTGTCCACCGGGCTCTCCAGCACGCCGCGGCCGACCGGGCGCAGGCTCAGCTGCATGATCACGTTGGCGGTGCCGCCGAGGAAGGCCGCGATGCCGTCCATGTACGGCTCGACGGTTTCCGGCGTGAGGGCCGGCGGGGCCGGCGGCTCGACCCGATGCAGCGGTGCGGTCATCGTTGACCTCGACTTTCTGGGCCCGAGGTGGTCTCCGGACCGGCGAACGGATGAGAAGGTTCTCATTTCACTTTCTCATCGTCTCGTCAACTGTGTCAATGATGCGCTGCAATGATTCTTGTGTCATCGTTTCGGCGATCCGGATAGGCTGGCGGCATGGCGAGGCTGACCAGACTGCTGCCGTTGGTGCGAAGCGCCGGTCCGGAAGACGGCAATCAGACGCGCGTGCTCGACGCCGCGCTGCTGGCCTTCCTCGACTTCGGCATCAAACGCACCAGCATGGTCGAGGTGGCCCGGCGCTGCGGGCTCTCCCTCGCCACGCTGTATCGCCGCTTCGCCAGCAAGTCCGACCTGATCGAGGCGGTCGGGTTGCGGCAGACCCGGGAGTTCGTCGAGGACGTCGACGCCGCCTTGCAGCGGCAGGTCGATCGCGACGCGGGCGCGCAGGAACAGATCGTCGAGCTGTTCGCCGCGTTCATCACCGGGTTGCGGGACAACCGGCTCGTGCACCGATTGCTGGCGACCGAGCCCGAGCTGGTGCTGCCGTATCTCACCATCAAGGGTGCGCCGGTGCTCGAACTCGGCCGAGACTACGTGGCCGAGTTCATCTCTCGGTTGCAGCGGGAAGGCAAGCTGCCCGCCTATGACCCGGAGCCGCTCGCGGAGATGATCGCGCGGACCGCGTTGTCGCTGGCCTTGACGCCGCAGACGGTGATTCCGCTCGGCGACGAGGTGGCGATCCGGCAGTTCGCCCGCGATCACATCGTGGTGTCGTTCCGGGTGCCCTGACCCGGGTCAGCGGCCGGTCAGCAGTTCCACGGCGGCCAGCGGGAGTGCGCCGAGGATGTCCAGGGTCTGCTCGGTCGCGGTGCCGTGCGTGTGCGCCGCGACCGTGAAGCCGGGGCCGTAGGAGGCCGACGCGACATCGGGTTCGCCGATATCCGACCAGCCCCACTTGGTGCCGAGGACGAACGGCACACGCGCTGTGCCCCAGTCCTGTTCGGTGCCGTCGGCGGCGCTCTGGCCCGCGGCGGCCATCCAGTCGAAGATCGGTGAGCCGGGGTCGGTGCGCAGCTTGGCGTCCAGGAAGCCGGTCAGGTCCGCGGTGCTGGTGTATGCCGCGCCCCAGCTGCCCGCGGAGTGTGTTTCGGTCAGCCGGTATTCCGCCGCAATGCTTTTGAGCGCCTGCGGATACTTGGCCTCCATGGCGGTGGCCGCGCCGTCGTCGGAGTAACGGATCATCCGCTCGGCGAGGTCGCGGTCCGCGCGCGAGCCGTCGCCGTGCCGCAGCGCGTAGTCGGCCAGGTAGAGCTTGGTCAGCGAGAGGCTGGTGCGCGATTCGTGTTCGTTCGCGGTGCTCCAGTGCGGGCCGAGGGTGGAGCGGATGGAGATCGAGGTGCGCGGCGGGACCACGTCCGGAGCGGGCGGTTCCGCGCAGGCGATCGGCGCGAACAGTGCGCAGTAGGTCGCCGCGGCGGCGGCCGCGGTCGCAACAGTCCGATAGCCCATCGTTTCCTCCTGGCTCGGCCCCCCAGGTGCACTTCGAGATAACACCGCTCGACGCGCAACCGTGGTCGCGACACGCAAACGTTCAGCAACCTGTTGTGCTCGCCATGGGACGGTCAGACGAGGGGCAGGCCGAGACGGCGGCGCAGGCGCAGGTCGAGCAGGTAGGCGTTCATCGGGAACATGCGGGCCTGGCGGGGGAGCCAGGTCTGCGCGGTGCCGAGGGCACGCATGATGTGCTGGAGGACGCGTTCGTCGCGCGCGGTCCAGGTGAAACCCATCTGGTCGCGCAGGTGCTGCGGGAGCAGGCCCGCGACGAAGAACCGATGCGGGCGGGCGCAGGCGAGTTGCACCGGCCGGGGCAGCATCTTCAGCTCGATCAGGTCGTTGAAGTAGTCGCGCACCGGTGGATCGATCGTGGTGCCGGCCAGATGTGTGTCCCAATACGCGGCGAAGGCCTGCCGATCGGCGGGCCACATGTCTTGGCGCACTTGCAAAGTGGTGCCCAGGCGGGCGCTGTAGCGGTAGAAAGCGTCGGCGGTCTGCTCGTCCATCGGGTCGTGCATGCGCTCGTAGAGATCCTTCGCGCCCCAGTAAAGGCAAGCGGCCACCCACAATTGGAGACTCGGGTCGAAGGCGTTGTACCGCACCGGACTCGACGCGGTCGAATGCACCGGGCGATGCGAACGATTGACGGCTTCGCGGTAGTCGGCGCGTTCGTCCTCGGTGCCGAGCATGGCGACGGCCAAGTAGGTGATCGTGGTCCGCAGCCGTTTGACCGGGTGCAGCATGACCTTTCCGCAGTCGACGGTGCTCTCCACCACGCCGTAGCCGACCGGCCGGGAGCTGAGCTGCATGATGACGTTCGCGGCGCCGCCGAGCAGGCCGGCGATGCCATCGATGAACTGGGTGATGTCGAGCTCGTCCGGCGGTACGGTCTCGTGCGTCGTTGCGCGAAGTGGCCTGGTCATCGTCGACCTCTATCTCATTGAGAAGGCTATGCATTCACTGTCTCACCGCCTCATCGGATGTGTCAACGGTCACATCGGTGGTTCATTCGTCTGTGATCGGCCGAGGCATTGCGGGCCGGATGGGTTGAGCGAAGTACTTTGGGCGCATGTCGTTCGGTCCGCCGCTGCTGCTCAGTTCCCTGAATCCGCTTGCCGTCGCCGGCGGTGCGGACATCCCGGATGCCGTCACCATCGACGGGGTGACGCTGTCCCGCAGTGATCTGCTCGGGGCCGCGACCTCGGTCGCCGAGCGGGTGGCCCGAGCCGACCGGGTCGCGGTCCTGGCCGAGCCGACCGTGACCACGGTGCTCGCGATCGTCGGCTGCCTGATCGCCGGCGTGACCGTCGTGCCGGTGCCGCCGGACTCGGGAACCGCTGAGCTGGCCCACATTCTGGCCGATTCCGGGGCGCAGGCGTGGCTCGGTAAGGCGCCGGCGGGCAGCGAGTTGCCGGTGGTTCCGGTGCGGGTGCACGCCCGATCGTGGCACACCTATCCCGAACCCGACCCGGCCGCAACGGCTTTCGTGCTCTACACCTCCGGCACCACCGGTCTGCCGAAAGGGGTCGTGCTCAGCCGCGGCGCGATCGCGGCCGGGTTGGACGCGCTCGCCGACGCCTGGGCCTGGACCGCGAACGATGTTCTGGTGCACGGGCTTCCGCTGTTCCACGTGCACGGCCTGATCCTCGGCGTGCTCGGCCCGCTGCGGGTGGGCAGCCCGCTGGTGCACACCGGCAAGCCGACCCCGCAGGCGTACGCCGCCGCGCGCGGCACGCTGTACTTCGGCGTGCCGACCGTGTGGTCGCGCGTCGTCGAAGATCCCGAAGCGGCAAAGCAATTGGCCGATGCCCGGCTGCTGGTGTCGGGCAGCGCGCCGCTGCCCGTCCCGGTCTTCGAGCGGTTGCGTGAACTCACCGGCCACGCGCCGATCGAGCGCTACGGCATGAGCGAAACCATGATCACGCTGTCCACCCGGGCCGACGGCGAGCGCCGTCCAGGCTGGGTCGGCACCCCGGTGCGCGGCGTGCGGACCCGGTTGCGTGACGAGGCGGGCGCGGATGTCGCGCACGACGGCGAAAGCATCGGCGGCCTCCAGGTTTCCGGACCGATGCTGTTCGACGGCTACCTCAACCGTCCCGATGCCGACGCCGATACCTGGACCGAGGACGGCTGGTTCAGGACCGGCGACGTCGCCGCCATCGATCAGGACGGCTTCCACCGCATCGTCGGCCGAGAATCGGTGGACCTGATCAAATCCGGCGGCTACCGCATCGGCGCGGGCGAGGTCGAGACCGTACTCCTCGGCCACCCCGCCGTCGCCGAGACCGCCGTGGTCGGCCTGCCCGACCCCGACCTCGGGCAGCGCATCGTCGCCTTCGTCGTATTACGCGGCGACGCACCGCCTTCCATCGAACAGGACCTGATCACCCACGTCGCCGACCAACTCTCGACCCACAAACGCCCGCGCGAGATCCGCGTCGTCGACTCCCTCCCCAGAAACGCCATGGGCAAGGTCCAGAAGAAACGCCTGACCTGACGGTTCAGTCGTTGGCGTGCAGGGCGGCGTTGAGTTCGATGCCGGTTCCCTTGCGGGGCACCACCTCTACCGCGCCGGTGACCGAGTTGCGGCGGAACAGGAGGTTGTTCTGGCCGCTGAACTCGGCGGCCTTGACGACGGCGCCGTCGGGGGTGGTGACCTTGGTGCCCGCGGTCAGGTAGAGGCCCGCCTCGACCACGCAGTCGTCGCCGAGCGGGATGCCGACGCCCGCGTTGGCGCCGAGCAGCGAGCGTTCGCCGATGGAGATGACCGTGGTGCCGCCGCCGGACAGGGTGCCCATGATGGACGCGCCGCCGCCGACATCGGAGCCGTCGCCGACCACCACGCCGGCCGAGATGCGGCCCTCGACCATGGAGTTGCCCAGGGTGCCCGCGTTGAAGTTCACGAAGCCCTCGTGCATGACGGTGGTGCCGGAGGCGAGGTGCGCGCCGAGCCGGACCCGGTCGGCGTCGCCGATGCGCACGCCGGACGGGATGACGTAGTCGACCATGCGGGGGAACTTGTCGACGCTGTACACGGTCACCGGGCCGCGGGCGCGCAGCTTGGCGCGGGTGGTCTCGAAGCCCTCTACCGCCGCCGGGCCGTGGTTGGTCCACACCACATTGCTGAGCAGCCCGAACTGACCGTCCAGGCTCACCCCGTGCGGCCGGACCAGCCGGTGCGAGAGCAGATGCAGCCGCAGGTAGACGTCATGCGCGTCGACCGGAGCGGCGGACAGGTCGGCGATCGTGGTGCGCACCGCGACCACGTCGACCCCGCGCGCCTCGTCGAAGCCGAGCAGCGCCGCGAACTCCGCGGGCGCGTCATCCAGGCGCTTGGTCCCGGTCTCGGCGAACTCGCCGAGCTCCGGGCTCGGGTACCAGGTGTCCAGGACGGTCCCGTCCGCGGTCACATTGGCGATACCGACTGCTGCTGCTCCCTGAATACTCACGTCAACAGAGATTACCGACCCGCTCGGGCACGTGGTGAGCCCGCTCCGCCGATGTGCCACACCACACGGTCGTAGGGTGGGGGCGTGACCCTCGACCTGCGTGCTGACCCGATCACCCTGACCGCCGCCCTCGTCGATATCCCGAGTGTCTCGCGCGACGAGCAGGCCATCACCGACCTCGTCGAGCGGGCGCTGCGGGAGCAGACGAGCGGGTTCGAGGTGCTGCGGCACGGGAATGTGGTGCTGGCGCGGACGAATCGGGGGCTGCCCAGCCGGGTGGTGCTGGCCGGGCATCTGGACACCGTGCCGATCGCCGACAACGTGCCGGGCCACTTCACCGAGAACGCGGCGGGGGAGCGGGTGTTCTACGGCTGCGGGTCGGTCGACATGAAGTCCGGCGACGCGGTGTTCCTGCACCTGGCCGCGACGATCGCCGAGCCGGTGCACGACCTGACGCTGATCTTCTACGACTGCGAGGAGATCGCGGCCGAGTTCAACGGGCTCGGCACCATCGAACGTGAATTCCCGGACTGGCTCGACGGCGACCTGGCGGTGCTCGGCGAACCGTCCGGCGGCTGGATCGAGGCGGGCTGCCAAGGGACGCTGCGGGTTCGGCTGTCCACCGCCGGCGTGCGCTCGCATTCGGCGCGAGCCTGGTTGGGCGACAACGCGATTCACCGCTTGGCTCCGATCCTGCAGCGGCTGGCCGACTATCGGGCCCGCGAGGTCGACATCGACGGCTGCGCCTACCGCGAGGGTCTGTCCGCGGTGCGCGTCTCCGGCGGGGTGGCGGGCAATGTGGTGCCCGACGCCGCCGAGGTCGACGTGAACTTCCGCTTCGCCCCGGACCGCACGGTCGAGCAGGCCGTCGAGCATGTCCGCGAGGTCTTCGCCGGCCTCGAGCTGACCTTCGAGGTCACCGACTCGGCGCCCGGCGCGCTGCCCGGCCTGACCGCTCCGGCCGCCAAGGACCTGATCGCCTCGGTGAACAGCCACGGCGGCGGCGGGGTGCGGGCCAAGTTCGGCTGGACCGACGTCGCCCGCTTCGCCGCCCGCGGCATACCCGCGGTGAACTTCGGCCCCGGCGACCCCAACCTCGCGCACAAGCGCGACGAGCACGTCCCCGTCGACCAGATCACGGCGGTCACCGCGATGCTGCGCAACTACCTCACCGGCAGGTCGAGCTGACCTACCGCGAGGTTTGCCGGCCCGTAGATTGCGGGCCGGCCTCGCTCTCGGGTCGGGCCATTGAACGTGGGACGACTTCTCGCCTCCGGGCCGTTGCTTCGTGCGGTCCCCGGTAGCGTGGTCGGCATGTCCACCGACGCCGCTGACCGCGAGGTTGCCAACACGCAGAAGTCGACAGCCAAGTTTCGCGGGCCGATCATGCTCCGGCGCGACCGCAAGGACGGTACCGGCACGGCCGACCGGAATCTCCTGGATCGGCGCGGCGACACCGATTGGGTACACACCGACCCGTGGCGCGTGCTGCGCATCCAGGCCGAGTTCGTCGAGGGCTTCGGCGCGCTCGCCGAGGTGCCGCGCGCGGTCACCGTCTTCGGTTCGGCGCGCACCGGCCCGGATCATCCGGAGTACCAGGCGGGCCGGGCGATCGGCGCCGCGCTGGCCAAGGCCGGTTTCGCGGTGATCACCGGCGGCGGTCCCGGCGCGATGGAGGCGGCCAACCGCGGCGCCTGCGAGGCGGGCGGCTATTCGATCGGCCTCGGCATCGAGCTGCCGTTCGAGCAGAGCCTCAACGAGTGGGTCGATCTCGGCATCAACTTCCGCTACTTCTTCGTCCGCAAGACGATGTTCGTGAAGTACTCCGAGGCGTTCATCTGCCTGCCCGGCGGCTTCGGCACCCTGGACGAGCTGTTCGAGGCGCTCACCCTGGTGCAGACCCGCAAGATCACCCGCTTCCCGATCATCCTGTTCGGCAGCAGGTACTGGTCCGGCCTGGTCGATTGGCTGCGGGATTCGCTCGGCGGCTCCGGCAAGATCTCGCCCGGCGACCTCGGGTTGATCCATGTCACCGACAGCGTGGAGGAGATCGTGCAGATCATCCTGTCCTACGCCGAGGCGGGCGCCGCCGAGGAAGCACTCGGCACGGAGGACCAGTGGTGACCGAACAGCAGCCCTACGCCGTCTGTGTCTACTGTTCGGCCAGCACCGCCGATCCGGCCTACCTCACGCTGGCCGCCGAGGTCGGCGCCGAGATCGCCCGCCGCGGTTGGCAATTGGTGTCCGGCGGCGGCAACGTCTCGATGATGGGCGAGGTGGCGACCGCGGCCAGGGCCGGCGGCGCGAACACCATCGGGGTGATCCCGAAGCATCTGGTGCACCGCGAGGTCGCGGACGTGGACGCCGACGAACTGGTCGTCACCGACACCATGCGGCAGCGCAAACAGATCATGGAGGACCGCGCCGACGCCTTCCTCACCCTGCCCGGCGGCATCGGCACGCTCGAGGAGTTCTTCGAAACCTGGACCGGAGGGTATCTGGGACAGCACAATAAGCCGGTGGTGTTGTTGGACCCGAATGGCTTCTACCGAGGCCTTTTCCAGTGGCTCGACGAACTCTACGACCGTAAGTTCGTGCCCCAGCCCGCCATGGACCGCATCACCGTGGTCACCGATCTTTCGTCCGCCTTCACGGCACTGGAGGCGCGAGCAACACCTTCCTGATGAGGAGAGCTAGACAGTGAGTTCCGACGGCCGCTCGACGGTGAGCCTATTCAGCCTGGCCAGAAACTTGCCCGCGATGGCGCTCGACGTGCCGGCCATGCTGCGCAACGCGGCAGGCATGCTGGTCGGGCCGGACGACACATCCTCGGTGGGGCTGTACTTTCAGCGCGCCGCGCACCGGCATCCGGACCGGACCTTCCTGCGCTTCGAGGGCGCCGCCTACACCTACGGCGAGGCCAATGCCGAGGTGAATCGCTACGCCGCGGTGCTCGCCGAGCGGGGCGTGCGGCGCGGGAACGTGGTCGGCGTGCTGATGACCAACCGGCCCGAAACCTTGTTCGTCATCCTGGCTTCGGTCAAACTCGGCGCCACCGCGGGCCTGCTCAACCATCATCAGCGCGGCCAGGTGCTCGCGCACAGCTTCGGCCTGCTGAACAGCGTGCTCGACGTGGTCGGCGAGGAATGCGCGGCGGCACTGGACTCGCTGGCCGAGCCCCTGCCGAACGTGTTGTCTGCCAACGACTTGCACGACGCCGCCCGGCACGCGGACGCGACCGATCCGCAGGCGTGCGCGGAGGTCACCGCCAAGGAACGTGCCTTCCTCATCTTCACCTCCGGCACGACAGGCCTGCCGAAGGCCAGCGTGATGACGCACCTGCGCTGGACCAAGAGCCTGGCCGGCATCGCCGGACTCGGAATTCGCCTGCGCGGCAACGACACCCTGTACTGCTGCCTGCCGCTCTATCACAACAACGCGATCACCGTCGCGCTGTCGGCGGTGATCGGCGCCGGCGGCACGCTTGCCCTCGGCAGGCAGTTCTCCGTGTCCCGGTTCTGGGACGAGGTGATCCGTGAGCAGGCAACGGGTTTCATCTACATCGGTGAACTGTGCCGTTATCTGCTGAATCAACCGGCGACGCCCACCGACCGGCAGCACCGGGTGCGGCTCGCGGTCGGCAACGGGCTGCGCCCGGAACTGTGGGACGAGTTCAAGACGCGGTTCGGCATCAACCGGATCGTCGAGTTCTACAGCGCGAGCGAGGCCAACATCGCCTTCATCAACGCGTTCAGCGTCGACCGCACGGCCGGCTTCGGGCCGCTCCCGTATGCCGTGGTCGAGTACGACGACGAGACCGGAAAAGCCAAGCGGGACAAGGACGGCCGGCTGCGCAGGGTGGGTACCGGCGAGGTCGGGCTGTTGCTGTCCAAGGTCACCGATCGCTCGCCGTTCGACGGGTACACCGACCGGGACGCCTCCGAGGCGAAGCTGGTCCGCGACGGCTTCGCGCAGGGTGACGTCTGGTTCGACACCGGCGACCTCGTGCGCGATCAGGGCTGGCATCACATCGCGTTCGTGGACCGGCTCGGCGACACCTTCCGCTGGAAGGGGGAGAACGTGGCGACCACCGAGGTCGAGGGCGCGCTGACCCGCTCGCACGCGCTCTCCCAGGCGGTCGTCTACGGCGTAGATGTGCCGGGCGCCGACGGCAAGGCGGGCATGGCCGCGGTGACGCTGGCCCCGGATGCCGAGTTCGACGGCAAAGCGATCGCCGGCGAGGTCTATCAACAGCTGCCCGGCTATGCCGTCCCGCTGTTCATCCGCGTGGTCAAGGAGCTGGAGCAGACCTCCACCTTCAAGAGCCGCAAGGTCGAGTTGCGCAAGCAGGGGTACGCCGCCGACGGCGACGGCAACCTGTACGTTCTCGCGGGCCGCTCGGACGGTTACGTCCCCGCGTACGACGACTACGCCGCCGACGTGGCCGCGGGGCGCGCGCCGAAGAACTGATAAACCCAACGACTGATTTCGTCGGCACATGGGTAACTCGTCGGGCACGCCCAGCCTCAGCCGTACGCCTGACCTGAACGCCAATTGCGCGGCACCGACTTGTATGGCCTAAGTTCGCGGAGAGGCGGGTTAGCTACAGTCGGGGGATGTTCAGTACCACCGCAACGCCGCTTCCTACCTTATGCGGCAAGCCGGTGGCGACCGATCGGGCGCTGGTGATGGCGATCGTGAATCGCACCCCCGATTCGTTCTACGACAAAGGTGCCACGTTCACTGACGAGGCGGCCATGGCGGCCGTCGCCAGGGCGGTCGTCGAGGGCGCGGATCTGGTCGATATCGGCGGGGTCAAAGCCGGGCCGGGATCGCTGGTCGACGCGGCCGAGGAAACGCGGCGGGTGGTCCCGTTCGTCGCGGCCATCCGGGCGAAGTACCCGGAGTTATTGATCAGCATCGACACCTGGCGGGCCGAGGTGGCGCTGGCCGCGGTCCGGGCGGGCGCGGACCTGATCAACGACACCTGGTCCGGCGCCGACCCCGACCTGGTGTCGGTCGCCGCCGAACAGGGCGTCGGCCTCGTGTGCAGTCACACCGGCGGGGCGGTCCCGCGCACCCGGCCGCATCGTGTCCGCTACGCCGACATCGTGGCCGAAGTGACCGATACCTTGGTGCGCGCGGCGGAGAACGCGGTCGCGGCGGGGGTGCGCGCGGATTCGATTCTGATCGATCCGACCCATGATTTCGGCAAGAACACTTATCACGGGCTCGACTTGTTGCGCGGAGTGGACGTTCTTGTAAATACCGGGTGGCCAGTCCTGATGGCACTGAGCAACAAGGATTTCATCGGGGAGACTCTAGGTGTCGATCTTTCCGAACGGTTGGAGGGCACATTGGCAGCAACAGCTTGGTCGGCGGCCGCCGGCGCCCGAGTCTTCCGCGTCCACGAAGTCGCCGCGACCCGGCGGGTGGTGGACATGATCGCCGCGATCCAAGGCATCCGGCCCCCAGCACGCACCCTGCGAGGTTTGGTATGAAATTCCACCACCCCCACAGCCGCGAAGACCGCCCCCCGTGGGCGACGACAAACACCTGGGACAGCCCCCACTGGTCGGTCGACGAGCTCGTCGCCGCCAAAGACGGCCGCACCGTTTCGGTGGTGCTGCCCGCGCTGAACGAAGAGAACACCGTCGCCGACGTGGTGGGCAGCATCATGCCGCTGCTCGGCACCCTGGTCGACGAGCTGATCGTGCTCGACTCCGGCTCGACCGACGCCACCGCCGAACGGGCACTGGCCGCGGGCGCCGAGGTGATCACCCGCGAGCAGGCGGTGCCGGAGCTGGATCCGGTGCCGGGCAAGGGCGAGGTGCTGTGGCGCTCGCTGGCCGTGACCAGCGGCGATCTGATCGCCTTCGTCGACTCCGACCTGATCGACCCGGATCCCGAATTCGTGCCGAAACTGCTCGGACCGCTGCTCATGGTCGAGGCGATGCACCTGGTCAAGGCGTACTACCGCAGGCCGCTGCACCAGGGGGGTGCGGTGGACGCCCACGGCGGCGGCCGGGTCACCGAGCTCGTCGCCCGGCCGCTGCTCGCCGCGCTGCGCCCGGAGCTTTCCCAGGTGCTGCAACCGCTCGGCGGCGAATACGCGGGCACCCGCGAGTTGCTGACCTCGGTCCCGTTCGCGCCGGGCTACGGCGTGGAGATCGGGTTGCTGCTCGATACCTACGACCAGCTCGGGCTGTCCGCGATCGGCCAGGTGAACCTGGGCGTGCGCACGCACCGCAACCGCCCGCTGGCCGATCTCGGCGTGATGAGCAGGCAGATCCTCGGCACCGTGCTCGGTCGCAGCGGCGTGCAGGACTCCGGGGCCGCGCTGACCCAGTTCCCGCTGGTCGGTGACGCCTTCACCGCGCAGAGCACCGAGGTGTCGCTGGCCGATCGGCCGCCGATGAAGACGCTGCGCCCCGAGTGGGCGGCTGCCTGACCGATATCTCGACGCGCGAACCCGGGTGCCCGCGGTGCCCGGGTTCGTTGCGTGCTGCCGAAAACCATGCGCCGACAAAGGATGCGATCTGCTCGTTCGGTAGTTAGCGAGCATGGTTGCTGAGTGGACGCTAGAGTGTTGTTTTGGTCTTACGTTCGCATTCTGTACTTCAAGACGCCGTCCATCGCGCGCTCATGAGCAGGAGATACGTTTATGACTATCGGTGAGCTACCCAAGCAGGGCACGCGGCAACCAGAGTTTGCCGGTCCCGACTACACGCTGGCGACACTGCGGGTGAACGGCCACGTTTTCCCGGTGGCCTTGGAACCACGGGTCAGCCTGCTCGACGCCCTCCGCGAGTACCTCCGGCTCACCGGCACCAAGAAGGGGTGCGACCAGGGGGCCTGCGGCGCGTGCACGGTCTGGGTCGACGGCAAGCGCGAATTGTCCTGCCTCACCTTGGCATTGAGCGTGGAGGGGCGTGAGATCACCACCATCGAGGGGGTCGCGAAGGGGGAGGAGCTGCATCCGGTGCAGCGCGCGTTCATCAGCTGCGACGGCTTCCAATGCGGGTATTGCACGCCGGGACAGATCATGTCGGCGATCAAATGCATCGAAGAGGGCCACGCCGGTGACGACGCGGAGATCGCCGAATGGATGAGCGGCAATATCTGCCGCTGCGCGGCGTATCAGAACATCCGGGACGCGATAAGGAGCGCGCGCGACGAGATGGGTGAGAACCGGTGAAGCCCATCGCGTTTGCCCGCGCCGAGACGGTGGATCAGGCGCTCGCCGCGGTGGCCGCCCGCCCGAATACCGTATTCCTCGCGGGCGGAACCACTTTGGTGGACATGCTGCGGATCGGCGCGATGGAACCGGACAACGTCGTCGATATCAACCGATTGCCGCTCACCGAGCTCGAGCACCGGCCCGATGGCGGCCTGCGCATCGGCGCGCTGGTCCGGATGAGCGAGGTGGCCGCCGATCCCGTTGTGGTGGAACGCTTTCCGTTCCTGTCCATCGCCCTGTGGAAGGGCGCGTCCGCGCAGATCCGCAATATGGCGTCGATGGGCGGCAACCTGATGCAGCGGGTGCGCTGTCCGCAGTTCCGGGATACCGCGTTCGACTGCAACAAGCGGGCGCCGGGCAGCGGATGCGGTGCGCACGAGGGGCTGCACCGCGGCAACGCCGTCTTGGGTACCAGCGAGCACTGTTTCGCCATGCACCCGTCCGATATGGCGATTCCGCTGACCGCGCTCGACGCCGTGGTGCATGTACAGGGGCCGCGCGGCGCCCGCGCCATCGCGTTCGACGATTTCTTCCTGTTGCCCGGTGACACACCGCATCTCGAACATCCGATCACCGCCGACGAGCTGATCGTCCGCATCGATGTGCCGCCGTTGCCGTTCGCGGTGAACTCGCATTATCTGAAGGTGCGCGACCGCGAATCCTATGAGTTCGCCGCGGCTTCCGCGGCGGTCGCACTGGATGTGGCGGACGGTCAGGTGCGCGATGTCCGCATCGGTCTCGGTGGGGTGGCGACCAAGCCGTGGCGGGCCAGGATGGCCGAGGCGCTGCTGGTCGGCAAGCCCGCGACGCGGGAGAACTTCGCCGCGGCGGCCGCCACCGAGCTGGCCGCCGCCGATGACAGCCATGCGATGAATCGGTTCAAAATCGAACTGGCACAACGCACCATGGTGCGCACCCTGGAGATCGTCGCCGAGCGGCTGGGAGGCGCGAAATGAGCGCACCCGCCGTTCCCGGGCTGGTCGGCCAGGGACTGGACCGGATAGACGGGCACGCCAAGGTCACCGGAGCTGCCCGCTACACCGCCGAGATCCCGATGCCGAATGCCGCCTACGGCGTGCTCGTCGGCGCCGAGATCGGCAACGGCACACTGACATCCATCGATGTGAGCCGGGCGTTGCGCGCCGGCGCGGTCGCGGTGCTGACCCACGAGAACCTGCCGAAGGTCCCCGCGGTGCCGCTGCTGCCCTCGATGTTCGGTCAGCCCGCACCCGGACAGACCTTCTTTCCTATGCAGGACACCACGATTCACTACTTCGGTCAGCCGATCGCGGTGGTCGTCGCGGACACCTTCGAGGTCGCGCAGCAAGCCGCCCGCCTGGTCGAGGCCACCTACGACGCGCGACCCCCGCTGGTGCGCCTGGACGACGGACGCGACGAGCAGTACCTGCCGGACAGCATCTTCGCCGGTCAGATCCCCGCCGCCCAGTCGCGCGGTGACTTCGCGAGCGCGAGCCGGGACGCCGCGCACACCGTCGACGCGACGTTCCGGTTCGCCGCCAATCACCACAATCCGATCGAATGCTCGGTGACCGCCGCGATGTGGAACGGCGACTCGGTCACCGTCTACGACGCCACCCAGGGCATCGTGGCCAGCCAGCTGACTATCGCGGCGCACCTCGGCATCTCGCCGAGCAAGGTGCGGGTGGTCACCGACTATGTCGGCGGCGGGTTCGGCGCGAAAGCCATGATGTGGCCGCACGTGACGCTCGCCCCGTTGATCGCGCGGGAACTGGGCCGGCCGCTGCGGGTGATTCTGAATCGCGAACAGATGTTCTACGGCACCGGATTACGTGAAGAGCAGGAACAACGGGTCACCCTGGTCAGCGACGCCGACGGGCGGTTCACCGGGCTGCGCCACCACAAGCTCTCCGTCACTTCGCATTTCGACGACTGGGCCGAACCGTCGCTGGAGGTCGCGAGCAAGGCGTACGGAATTCCGCACTGGGAGGGGCAGTATCGGCTGATCAAGGGCAACACGATGACGCCGACCTTCATGCGCGGGCCGGGCGAGGCGTCCGGCATGGTCGCGCTGGAATGCGCCATCGACGAGCTGGCCGAACAGCTCGGCGCGGACCCGGTGGAACTCCGGCTGCGCAACCACGCGGCCGTCGATCCGGAGAGCGGAAACCCGTGGAGCTCCGACGGTTACGTCGAATGCCTCCAGCTCGCCGCCGAGCGGTTCGGCTGGGACGGCCGGATCCAGACCCCCGGATCGCACACCGACGGCCGCTGGCTGCTCGGCTGGGGCGTCGGCACGGCCGGTTACCCGGTATACGAGCCCGGACAGCCGCAGCGCGCCCATGCCCGGCTGCGGTCGGACGGCTCACTGGTCGTGCAGGCCGGCACGCAGGAATTCGGTACCGGTGTCGCGACCGCCATGTCGCAGGTCGCCTGCGACGCCATGGGAATGCCGTTCGATCGGATCCGCTTCGAGATCGGCAATACCGACTATCCGAACATCGCGGCGACCGTCGGCTCGATCGGTGCCAGTGCGGTCAGCTCCGCGGTGCACACGACGTGCACGCAACTGCTCGCCCAGCTCATCGAGATCGCGGTCGCCGATATCGACTCGCCGCTGCGCGGTCGCACGCCCGAGGAGATCGAAGGCGTCGAGGGCGTGCTGCGGCTCGTCGACGATCCGTCGGTGACCGACGCCTACGCCGATGTGCTGGAGCGCAACCACCTTTCGGACATCGAGACCACCGGCAGCTGGCGACCGGCCTCGCCCGCGGCGCCGTACGGGAAGATGAGCTTCGGTGCCCAGTTCGCGGAGGTCGCGGTCGATCCGGAGCTGGGGTTGATTCGAGTGCGCCGCATGGTCGGCGCGTTCGCGCCCGGGCGGGTGCTCAATATCAAGCTGGCCCGCAGTCAGGTGCTCGGCGGTATGAATTGGGGCATGTCCCAGGCGCTGATGGAGGGCTCGCTGCCGGACACCCGGGACGGCCGCTGGGCCAACGCGTCCCTGCTGGAGTACCTGCTGCCGGTCAACGCCGACGCACCCGAGGTCGACATCTCCTTCGTCGAGGTCGACGACACCGTGGTGAACCCGTTGGGCGTCAAGGGAATCGGCGAACTCGGCATGATCGGCGCCGCCGCCGCCATCGTCAACGCCGTCCACCACGCCACCGGCCGCCGCCTCCGCGACATCCCGCTGCGCATCGAGCACCTGCTCTGACGGCTCAGCGGTGGATGGGGCCGGTGGTGCGATCGAGTGGGCGGGCCGAGGCGTTGCCTCGGTCGGCGAGGATCTGGGCGGCGATGGAGATCGCGGTCTCGTCGGGGGTGCGGGCGTTGAGGTCCAGGCCGAGTGGGCTTTTCAGCCGGGCCAGCTTGCTCTCGGTGACGCCTGCGGCGCGCAGGCGGTCGGTGCGTTCGGCATGCGTGCGGCGGGAACCGAGGGCGCCGACGAAGGCGATGTCGTCGATATCCAAGGCCGTCGCGATCGTCGGCACATCGAACTTGGTGTCGTGCGTGAGCACGCAGACGACGGTGCGCCCGTCGATGCGCCCCGCCTCGTGCTCCGTGCGCAGATACCGGTGCGGCCACTCCACGACGACCTCGTGCGCGGACGGGAATCGCGCCGCAGTAGCGAAGGTCTCGCGAGCGTCGACCACGGTCACCCGGTAGCCGAGTTGCCGCCCGGTGCGGCTCAGTGCGCGGACGAAATCGTTGGCGCCGGCCAGGATCATCCGTGCGGGCGCGCCGAACACCTGCACGAAGACGCGTGGACGAGGGGAGGCGTCGATCTCGCATTCGTCGGCGCCGACCACCCCGCTGCGCCCGGCGGCGAGCAGTGCGAGCGCGTCCCGATCTACGTCGTGCCACGTATCTTGCGACCCGGCCGCCAGCAGCTTCCACTCCGCGGTGGTATCCAGCCTGGTCGCCAGCGCCACGGGCACGCCGCTCGCGATCCGCTCCCGCAGCGCGGACAGCACCGGGACCTGATCCGGCCCCAGCCGTTCGACGAAGACCTCGATCTCCCCACCGCAGGTCAACCCCACCGCGATGCCGTCACCGTCGGCGTACCCGAACCGGTCGGTCACCGCATGCCCGGTGGCCAGCACCTGGCGTGCCGATTCGACGACCGCGGCCTCCACACACCCACCCGACACCGACCCGAACACCTCGCCGGAGCCGGTCACGATCATCGCGGCACCCAGCTCACGCGGCCCCGGCCCGGTCGTGTCCACAACCCGCGCCAAGGCCACCGGCCCCCGCCCCGCCAGCTTTATCAATTGCTCGAGCATTGCGCGCATCAGCACGGTTCCTCTCTCGAGCGAGCACACACCGGAGTAGACCGGGCCCCTCCCAGCCTAGCTATCCGAAAGCTATCCGGCCGCGCGGCACCGCACACCTGCTGATTTCGCGCATACCGAATCGCCGACTATCGCGGGTGCGGGAAATCAGGACGTGTGCGGCTGATTCGAACCCGCCGACACGTGGTCGGCGAGGCGTTCCTCGGCCTCCGTCGGCGCGGGGTTTCCCTCTTCGGCGAGTCGCGCCTGCAAGGCGGCGACGGTCAGTTGTCCTGGCGACTTGGCCGGCCGTCTCAGCACGGTGACGACCAGGATGAGCAGGCCGAGCGCCAGGACGGCGCCGCCGACTGTGACGAGCAGATTCATCACTGCCTCCTCTGGTCACGCATCAATCCGACGTCTCGCGGAGCGCGAGGCCGGGTGGGACCGTGCCGGTACGGAAGTAGACGGCGAAGATCTCGGCCGCGTCCTCGGCCGTGAATACCTCGTCCGGATAGATCCACGGCGCGGGCATGCTTTCCGGAACCTGCACGCAGATACCGGGTTCGCCGTCGTGACCGGTGCCGCGGCCGACGACACATCGGCGCGCCACACCGTCGAGGACGGTGCGCAACTCGATGACCAGCGCGTCGGCCGAGCCGATGCACTGGAGGTAGTTCCCCCCGGGAGCGGAGCTGATCGCGGGGGTGATGTCGGCGGAGCGCATGGGCGCGGGCAGCCGGGACAGCTGGATCGAAAAGCGGTGGTAGCCGTCCAGCCTGCGCAGCGGGCGCAGGAAGTTGTCGATGGTCTCGCCCGCGCCGATGAACAGCTTCAAGCGGTCGCTGTAGGTGACCCGGTGGGTGGTGACGATCGGGTCGGCCGCATCGACAGCGCCGGACTGTGTCGGCTTCGGCCGCACCGTCCGGATCGTGGGTGCGGAACTGGCCGCCGTCGAAAGTTCAACACTCATCGAGCTCACCTATCACGCATAGTTACCTTCTAGCTATTCAAGCATTGCATCAACATTTCCCGAACGGAAGAGGCGAGTGACCCGCGACACAATTCGGTCACGATGATCATCGGCAGCGTTCGGCCACGCACCGGCGGCCCGCGTTTTTCAGCGACGAATACCCGGTGCGGGCAAACGGTTTTCGGGGTCGTGCCGATAGACCGGCGTGAGCAGCTCGGCTTCCAGGGGTTCACCGGTCGCCCGATCGAACCGGCAGGCCACCAGCACCGAGAACAGGTGGGTGCCCGCGCGTTCGTGCAGGGTGGCCAACCGGGTGGCGAGCAACCGGATGGCACCGAGCGAGCCCGGCGGGTGCATGCCGTCGATCATCAGCACCGAACCACGCCCGTCCGGGCGCGGTAGCCGGGCCAGGTAGGCGATGTCGTGTGGATCGGGACCACCCGGCCGATAGACCCGGCGCGCGGCCCGATCCTCGATGCCGCGCCGCGCGTCGCCTGCCCTGGCCACCGCGCGCCGGAGCCGCGGGTCGGCGGCGATCAGCTGCCGCACGCTCGGCGAGAGTTCCGGCCCGCCCAGCACGATCAGGCCGTCCCGATTCAGGTCCACCGGTCGCCCGGGCAGGAAGTGCTCGACCGAAGCGGTGAAGCCGAGCTCGCGGAGCAACTCGACGAGCCGGTGCGCCGCCGCGGGATCCGGTGCGCCGATCACCCGGCCCGCGCGCACCTCCGGCACCAGCACCGTGAGCGTCCCGTGCCCGAAGAACAGACCCTCCGGCGCCGGACCCTGCGTGCTCACCTGATGGATGCGCGCACGGGAAAGTCCGGCTGCCGCACCGATTCTGGCGAAGGTCCAGCCTTCGGCGTGTAGCTCCCGGATGACCGCACGACGGATCCTGGTTAGCTCGTTGATGGTCTGCTGGGCCGCAGCCACACCATCGGTGGCCGCTTTGAGTCGCTCGACCTTGTCTTCGATTGCGAAAACGCGCGCCACGTCATCGGCCGACATGTGGGAAGTCTAGACAGCTGGACAGGGCAAAGTGTCTAGAACTCTTGACACTGCACCCTTTTCGTGACGCAGTGACGCCAGGTCACGTTGCGTCTGTGTCGATCGGGGGACGTTCGTTGCGTTCCAACGGCTTTTCCAGTTTCGGCATCGGAAAGTCCGGCATGCCGCTGTTGGCGCCGAGGAAGTCCTTCTTGTCCGGCAGCGCGTCCTCCATGTTGCGGAAGATCGAATCGTCGCCGTTCAGCAGGTGTTTGGTGACCATGCCGCGCGGCGTCATGCCGCGCAGTTCGTTCAGGTCGGCCAGCGGCTTGCGCAGATCCTCGAACTCCGGACCGAGCTCCTCGCGCAGTTGCGAGGTCGCGCCACTGGCGTAATCGCGCACCTGCCGCAGGCTGCGCGTGGTCCAGCGAACCGCGCCGGGCAGTCGCTCCGGTCCGAGGATCACGAGGGCGGCGACGAGCAAGATCATCATCTCGCTCCAGCCGATATTGCTGAACACCTAATCAGGCTACCGGTTCGCGGAGGCGATCTCGCATCGAGTGGTGTGGGGAGCCGCGGACGAACCGCAGGCAGTCGCCTTACCGGCGACCGCCCGCGCGATCAATCGGAGCCGAGGGTCGCCGACACGTCGACGAGGCGGCCGTCCCGGATCAGTTGCACGGTGACGGTCTTGCCGATCTCGTTCAACTGTTCGGCGACCGTCAGTTCCTCGGCGCTGGTGACCTCACGATCGCCTACCTTGACGATCACGTCGTTCTCGACGATCCCGGCCCGGTCGGCCGGCCCGCCGGCTACGACATCCGCCACCTGGGCGCCGGCGAAAACCTCGTTGCTGACTGTTTTGTTCCGGCTGGACACCCCGAGCGTGGCGTGGTGCACCTGGCCGTCCCTGATCAGGATCTGCGCGACCTGGGTCACCCGGTCGACCGGGATGGCGAAGCCGAGGCCGACCGAGCCGCCGGTCTCGCTGCGGATGGCGGTGTTGATGCCGATCACGCGGCCTTCCATGTCCACCAGCGCGCCACCGGAGTTGCCGGGGTTGATCGAGGCGTCGGTCTGCACCGCGTCGATCACCGCGTTCGTGTCGCTGCCCTCGCCCTGGAGTTTCACCGGGCGGTGCTGGGCGCTGACGATGCCGGAGGTGACGGTCTTGCTCAGGCCGAGGGGCGAGCCGATGGCCAGCACCTCGTCGCCGACCTGAACGTCGCCGGACTTGCCCAGCCTGGCCACGGTGAGGTTCTTCACATCGACCTTGAGCACGGCCAGGTCGGACTTGGGGTCGCGGCCGACGATGTGCGCGGGCACCCTGGTGCCGTCGGAGAACTGGACCTGGATGACGGCCCGGTTGGACTTGTCCTGAGCGGCCATCGAGACCACGTGATTGTTCGTCGCGATGTAGCCGAGGCCGTCGATCACCACACCGGAGCCGGTCGCGCCGTTGTCGCCGACGGTGACCCGGATGGACACGACGGCGGGCAGCACGGCGTTGGCGACCTTGGCGATCTGGCTGTGCGGCTGGGTGGTGTCGGAGCTCTGCTCGAGCGTCGCGTTGCGCGAAGTGAGAGTGGAGCCCTGTTCGGCCGTCAGCCTGCCGACCAGCCCGCCGAGCACGCCTATGGCAAGTGCGACCAAAGCGAGCAAGGCGAGCGCCTTGGGGGCGACCCTGGCGCCGAAGAGAACCTCACGCGCGCTGAGGCGTTGCGCCTGCGGCAGCGGCTGGGCTTTCGGGGTCGGCACCGCGGGGGCGCCGAGGCGGGCGGCGGAATCCGGATCACGCCACGGGTCGACCGGGCCCGCGACCGGTGCGGCGCCGTCGGCCGCGTCGGGATCACGTTGCAGCAGTTCGGTGGAACCGTCGGGACGACCGAACGCCTCGGCGAGCACGGCATCCGGCGGGCGGTTCTGCACGTCCGGTCCCGGCGCCGGCTGCGCGCCGCGCGGCAGCGGCTCGGCGAACGACCCGCGCTGGCCGGCCGGCCTGCGGAAGGCCTGCGCGGTGTGGTTGTCGACATGCGGACGGTATACCGGCCGGGGGCCCAGGACGGGCGCGTCCGGCGGCCTCAGGGTGCCTCTGTCGGCCGCCTCGCCAGCGCTCGGCTCCGCCGCGCCGAGGCGTGCTGTGCCTGTGGTTCCTTCGCTCCGCTCCGTCACGGGGGAAACTCTACTTGCGCCACCACGTTGTCCACCGAGTCGCGGCGAACGAATCGGTGAGAAAGCCGAAAACTGCCTCGTTGCGCGGAGTCCCGGTGGTACCCGATGTTTGGCTCGACGCGGCGCCGGGAAGATCGGCGAGCGGAATTCGGGTCAGGCTGTCGTGCAGGCCGTGCGGAATCGAGATCGGGCCCGACTGGCGCAGCGCGATACGCGCCTGCTGCTGTGCGTCGACCTCGGCCGCGCATTCCGGGCACAGAGAAAGATGCTGGGCGGCACGCAGATAGGCATTCATCCGCAACTCGCCGTCCACATAGGCCGCGATCGCTTCGCTGGCCAGATGCTCGGTGGGACGAAAACGAGGCGGACGACGACCGGGCGTGCTGGAGTCGCCACTCATTCGGTGCTCACCCTTCCAACCGACATCATCCGAACCGTGGGGTGATGCCGGCTTTCGTCCAGCTCACCCGATACTTGCCGCGTCAGCGGCGAACCGCTGCTCACTTCCATTATGCGCAAGGTAGTCGCGCAGTGCCTGCCGCCCGCGATGAATCCGGCTGCGCACGGTGCCGAGTTTCACGCCGAGCGTAGCGCCGATTTCCTCGTAGGAGAGTCCTTCGATGTCACACAGCACCACCGCGGCGCGGAATTCCGGCGCGAGCGAATCGAGCGCGCGCTGCAGATCCGGGTCGAGGCGGGCGTCGTGATAGGCCTGCTCCGGGTCGGGACCCTCGGACGGGACCCGGTCGTAATCCTCGGGCAGCGCTTCCATCCGGATGCGGTTGCGGCGCCGGACCATGTCCAGGAACAGGTTCGTGGTGATGCGGTGCAACCAGCCCTCGAAGGTGCCCGGCTGGTAGCTGGACAGCGAGCGGAACACCCGGATGAAGGTGTCCTGAGTGAGATCCTCGGCGTCCTGGGCGTCGCCGGAAAGACGGTAGGCAAGACGGTAGACACGGTCGGCGTGTTCGCGGACCAGGTCGTCCCAGGACGGCATGGCCGCCCGGTCACCGGTGGCATCGAAAGCAGCGGTACCGGTCAGATCGGCGGCCTCCTCGGCGGCGTCGGATTCGATCGGCAGAATCTGCTCTGGCAGGGTGGCGTGCTCACGCGCCGCATCGACCATGTGGATGGGGCTACCTCCTACTAGGGACCGTAAACTCGGAACCAGGCTCCGATCCGAAATCTCTTTCGGGCCGGAATCCGTTACGTTGGGATACAACCGACAAGATGTCTGTCGTTGTTCCCGCGTCCCGTGTCGAGCCGGTCTGTTGGTCTTGCGTTGCCCATACTCTTTCCTGTCCGGATATGGCCTGGATATGGAGATGCTGAGGGACACCTGAGAAAAACTGCGCGGAGATTGCTCGGCGGGGCGAGTAGTTCGGAACGCCCATACCAGGCGCCCAGCATTAACCTCATAGGCGTGGCATCGAATTTGGAGCGAAATCTCGCCTACGTGGAGGAATCCGTCGTGGAAGACGAGATCCTCGTCAGCGCGCGCGAACGGTCCACCGAACTCGGTGCGGTGCCGGTGCCACCGTCGGTGGGGGCGCTGCTGAGCATGTACGCGCAGCTGCTGGACGCCAAAGCCGTGGTGGAGGTGGGGACCGGCGCGGGGATCAGCGGACTGTGGCTGCTCGACGGCATGCGCGAGGACGGCACGCTGACCACCATCGATTCCGAGCCGGAGCACCAGCGCGCGGCGAAGGAGGCGTTCCGCGCCGCGGAGATCCCGCCCGCGCGCACCCGGCTGATCAACGGCCGCGCGCTCGACGTGCTGCCCCGCCTCGCGGACGGCGCCTACGACCTGGTGTTCATCGATGCCGCGCCGCTCGAGCACCCGCAGTACGTCACCCAGGCGGTGCGGCTGCTGCGCGCCGGCGGCGCGATCCTGCTGCACAACGCGCTGCTCGGCGGGCGGGTACCCGATGCGGCACAACGGGATCCGGCCACCCAGGCGGTGCGGGCGGCCACCCGGGCGATCGCCGAGGACCCGGAACTGACCAGCGTGCTGATTCCGGTCGGCGACGGATTGCTCTGCGCTTCGCGCGGTTAGTCCGTACCGACATCGCGGTTTCCTGCTCGCGCGCGGGGTATTCCGCCTGCGGAGGTATCGCAATGCGTGGGCACGAACTGTTCGAAATCGGCCACATCGGCCACACCGTCTTCGAAACTCGATCGAGTTGGTTGCGGCCCGCGCTCATCTTCTTCGCGTTGATCATTCTCGCCGCGGTGATCGCGATGGTGGCGGTGAGTAACGCCGATTTCGATACCGGCCCGGCGAAAGTCACCCCGACGCACGGATCGTGCGAACCGTTCTGTACCGCCTCGCCCGCTCCGCCGGTGCCTAGCCGGTAGCTCGTCCCGGTGTGGGACATGTCACGGAATACGAAGTCCCGCAACGGATGTACGATGACCGGTTCGCCTTCGAGAGGTCGGGTCCGCGGCGGGGAGGCCGATGACGGACGCGCACGAAGGCAAGCCGGATCGCTGGTGACCGACCCGGGAGGGGTGGGCCGGTCACCGGCGCCGTTCCGCCGGGTGGACCAAACAGCTACATCGCGGCGACGCGAGGCGCATGCTGCTCAGAGCACGTCCGACAGCAGAGCGGTGCTGCCCGGCGACGGGTATGCGGAAGAGGTGCGAGCCGAGTGCTCTACTACATCCTGAACAACAGCAACAACGATGACGACGGTCGCCCGCAGATTCACTGGGGTGGCGCGATGGTCGCGTTCGCACTGGTTCTGGTCGCCGCCGTGCTGGTGGTCTATCTGGTCAGCACGGCCGACTTCGGTCAACCGTCGAAATCCACGGTGCCGCGCACGCCCGGCCCCTGCGCGCCGTTCTGCCCGGCTACGCCCGCGCCGCGGCTCTGATCGCGGCGGCGTCCACCAGGGCGCGCGCCCGCGACCACTGCGCGGCGATGGCGGCCAGCTCGGCCGCCTCCTGCGCCAGATTGTCCCCGGCGCAGTGCTGCAACGAACCGGTGCCCGCCGGTGCGTCGCCGCGGGTCTTGGCGGCGCAGGCGAGGGTCAAGCGCACGGCCAGATCCAGTGCTTCGCGCTGCGCGCCCGCCGCGGCGATCTCCGCGCGCAGGTCCGCCGGCGTGGGCGTGGCGTGCCTGGCCAGGATGAGCACACTGTCCCGGATCTCGATGACGGTGCGGTGCAGGATGTACCGGTTGCGGTGCGGGCCCACCGGCGTCGCGGTGCGATGCACGATTTCCGGGCAGGCCGCGGTGAGGTCGAACCACAACGGCAGCAATCGCTTTCGGCGCCGTGACCAGGCGTCGAGCTCGGTCGCGTCGATGAGCCGGGCCAGCACCGGTACCGCGCCGATGCCGAGGAACGGCAGTGCCTGGAAGAACACGGCGTTGTTGTCGATGACGAGTTGCGCTCGGGTCAGCCCGCTTTCGTGGCCGAACGCGCGCAGGCCGGCGCTGACCAGGGTCAGGCTGAACATCAGGAACACCGTGCCACTGGCGCCGAGCACCATGGCGTGCAGCGTGCGTTCGTCGCGGTCGTGCTGCTTGCGCAACTCGGCCAGGCAGACGCCGCCGAAGTAGAAGACCATCCAGTAGGACATCGGCGCCAGCGCGAGCCAGAAGCCGAACTGCCCCCATCCGGGCTGCTCGTACATCGTCTGCGGGCTCGGCCCCTGAGCCAGTCCGCTGCACAGCAGCGCCACCGCACAGGACCCGCCGGCGAGCGCGTAGACGGCGGCGGCCGACGGCGCGCGGCCGAGCATCGCGGCGGCGAGCAGCAGGCTCGCCGCCGTGGTGAACATGAACCCGATCGCGCCGAGCTGGTAGATCAATCCCTCGCTCAGGTGGCCGCCGGTGAGTGTGCTGAGCTGGTGGCGCAGCGTCGGTTCGTGCGTGGTGAGGATGACGGTCAGCAGGGCCAGCAGCATATTGAAGCGACGTTCGACCAGCGACGTGCGGAACCGGAGCAGGCGGACGATCAGCAGGAACCAGGCGGTCAGCGTGATCGGCAGGGTGACGGCGCTCGGCAGCATCGGCCCGCTACCGGTGGAAGATCGCGCGGCCGAGCACGGAACCCGAACGGGGCGCGTCGGTTTCCGACATCACCAGCGAGGCGAACAGCTCCGCCTGGCTCTCCAGGATGTCGTCGTAGTCGGTGCGGGCCAGCACGCGCAGCACGATCTCGGTGTCCAGTTCGGTGAACAACTGGCGCAACGTGCGCAGGTGCGCGGACGGGGAGACGTAGCCCGCGTGATCGAGCAGCAGGTGCGCCAGCTCGTGCAGCACGATGTGGTCGGTGTGATAGCCGGAGCTCGCCGCGTCGTAGGCGACGGCGAAACTGTCCGGCCGTTCGATGACCACCCCGCAGGGAAAACCCTTCGCCGTCAGCTCGGGCTGGGGCAGCAGCATGATCGGCTTGCCGAGTCGCGTCGCGACATGATCGACGAACGTCGCCAGGCGCCACGGCCGTGGAATATCGAGCGACGCGACGAGGGCACGCACCTGTCTCAGCGCGGGATCGGACTGCGCGCGCCTGATCATAGGACCAATTTTGCGGCCCGAATGTTCGTGCTGTCCAATGTTTCGCTACACCCAGACGCCCTTGCCGACGGTGACAACGCCGCCATTGCTGACCGCGAACCGCTCGCGATCGCGCTCCAGATCGACCCCGATGATCTCGCCCTCGCCGACCACCACGTTCTTATCCAGGATCGCCCGGCGCACCACCGCGCCCCGGCCGATCCGCACGCCGGGCATCAGCACGCTGCCCTCGACGGTCGCGCCGTCGTCGATCACCACGTTCGAGCTGAGCACCGAATTTCGCACCGTCGCGGCGGACAGGATGCTGCCCGCGCCGACGATGCACTCCTGCGCCAGCCCGCCCTGGGCGAACTTGGCCGGCGGCAGGTTCTCCGCCGCGCCGCGGATCGGCCAGTGCCGGTTGTACAGGTTGAACACCGGGTGCACCGAGACCAGGTCCATGTGCGCGTCGTAGAAGGCGTCGATGGTGCCGACGTCGCGCCAGTAGCCGCGATCGCGTTCGGTCGCGCCGGGCACCTCGTTGTCGGCGAAGTCGTAGACACCGGCCTGTCCCGCGGACACCAGCGACGGAATGATGTCGCCGCCCATGTCGTGATCGGAATCGGAGTTGTCCGCGTCCGCCTTGATCGAATCCACCAGCACCTTGGTGGTGAAGACATAGTTGCCCATTGACGCAAAAGTGACATTGGGATCGTCGGGCGTGCCGGGCGGATGCGCGGGCTTCTCCAGGAACTGAGTGATCAGGCCGGACTCGTCGGAGTCGATGCAACCGAACGCGCTGGCCTCGCTGCGCGGCACCCGGATCCCGGCGACGGTGACGCCCGCGCCGGACTCGATGTGATGGTTGACCATCTGTTCCGGATCCATCCGGTACACGTGATCCGCGCCGAAAACCACGATGTAGTCGGGGTCCTCGTCATAGATCAGGTTCAGCGACTGCATGATCGCGTCGGCGCTGCCGGTGTACCAGCGCGGACCGAGACGCTGCTGCGCTGGCACCGGCGTGATGTATTCGCCCCCGAAACCGGACAGCCGCCAGGTCTGCGAGATATGCCGGTCCAGCGAGTGCGACTTGTACTGCGTGAGCACGCACAAGCGCAGGAAACCCGCGTTGACCAGGTTGCTGAGCACGAAATCGATCAGTCGGTACGCGCCGCCGAATGGCACCGCTGGTTTGGCACGATCCGCCGTGAGTGGAAAGAGTCGCTTGCCCTCGCCACCGGCGAGCACGATCCCGAGTACGTGCGGCTGGCTCCTCACACCTGCCAAACTACCGGGTAACCGGCGCGCGAGTGGCCTCAGCGGAGGTGAACGTCTACTTTGAACCTGGTGAGTTTCGGCACGGACACCGGGCGCTCGACGGCGGATTCCGGCGCGCACGACCGGCTTCGGGTCGCGATGCTGACCCGCGAGTACCCACCCGAGGTATACGGCGGGGCCGGGGTACATGTGACGCAATTGACCGCCCAGCTGCGCCGGCTGTGTGAGGTCACCGTGCATTGCATGGGTGTCGCGCGCACCGATGCCGTAGTGCACCAACCCGATCCGCAGCTCTACGCCGCCAACGCCGCGTTGCAGATGATGTCCGCGCAGCTGCGCATGGCCGACGCCGCCGGACACGTGGACGTCGTGCATTCCCATACCTGGTACACCGGCCTGGCCGGGCACCTCGCCGCGACGCTCTACGGCATCCCGCACGTACTCACCGCGCATTCGCTGGAGCCACGCCGGCCGTGGAAGGCCGAACAGCTCGGCGGCGGCTATCGGCTGTCCTCGTGGTCGGAACGCAACGCGGTCGAACACGCGGACGCGATCATCGCGGTGAGCGAGGGCATGCGCCACGACGTGCTCGACGCCTACCCCGCGGTCGACCCGGACCGGGTTCACGTCGTGCACAACGGTATCGACGCCGGCGTCTGGTACCCGGGACCGGTGGCGGCCGGCGCGCGGCCGGTGCTGGCGGTGCTCGGGGTGCGCACGGACCGGCCGATGGTGGCGTTCGTCGGGCGGATCACCCGGCAGAAGGGCGTCGGGCACCTGCTCGCCGCGGCCCGCGACTTCGATCCGGATATTCAGTTGGTGCTGTGCGCGGGCGCGCCGGACACCAAGGAGCTGGAAGCCGAGACGGCCGCCGCGGTCGAGGAGTTGCAGCGCAGCCGGGGCAATGTGTTCTGGGTGCGGGAGATGCTGCCGACCGAGCAGATCCGGCAGATCCTGGCTGCCGCGACGGTGTTCGTGTGCCCCTCGGTGTACGAGCCGCTCGGCATCGTGAATCTCGAGGCGATGGCCTGCGCGACCGCGGTGGTCGCCTCGGATGTCGGCGGCATCCCCGAGGTGGTGGTCGACGGCGGCACCGGCCGTCTGGTGCACTACGACCCGGCGGCGACCGAGGACTACGAGCGCGCACTGGCCGCAGCGATCAACGAGGTCGCCGGCGATCCCGTGCTGGCCGCCGAGTTCGGCGCCGCCGGGCGTGCGCGAGCCATCGCGGAATTCGATTGGTCCAAGATCGCGGAGCAGACCGTCGATGTCTACGAACAGGTCCGCAAAGCCTGAGATCCGGGCCGCGTCCGCCCGGTGAGACCCTCATCGAGCCGAGTCATGCGGTCGCTGAAAGATCTTCAACAGCAACCTTTGACTCGACTCGATGCCAGAGCGGGCAGGCCGTGCGCGCGGACTCCGACGGAGTCAGGGGGCGGGTGGGGTGTTTCGGTCGCTGTGCAGATAGGTCGACACCACGACTGAGGCGGTGACCTCGGTGATGTCGGGGAGCGTGGCGATGCGTGGGTTTTCGGCCATTGTGTGGTGGGCGGAGGGGCCCATGCCGACGATGTTGGCCACGTCGGCGCGGGTGAGTTTCATCGGGTACTCGACCAGGACGCGATTGGTGGCGGTGAAGTGGCCGGACATGGCTGTGTCGAGGCGGCGATCCTTGTCCGGGTCGACGGTCACCATGCCGAGCGGGCCGATCAGTTCGCGCAGGTGATGTTCGGTGGGGGTAGCGACGACGAATCGGCCGTCGTCGGCGAGTACGCGCGCGACCTCGCCCGGGTTGCGCGGCGCGAACACCGACAGCACGGCGCGCAGGGCGCCATCGCGTACGGGCAGCCCACGCCAGGCGTCGGCCAGGACCGAGGCCGCCCGCGGATGAGCGCGGGCACAGCGCTTGGCGGCCGGTTTGGCCACGTCCAGCGCGATGCCCGAAGTAGCAGGTGCGGCGTCGAGCGCACCGGCCAGGTAATAGCCGGTGCCCGCGCCCACCTCCAGTACGGTGCCGGACGCATGCTCGTCCGGCCCGACCGCCGCTGCTACCGCGGTGGCGATCGGTGCGAAATGTCCCCCACCTTGAAAGGTGGCACGCGCGTCCAGCATCGCCGCGGTGTCACCGGTCATTTTGGTCGACGCGCCGGTCAGCAGGCTGACATAGCCCTGCTTGGCGATGTCGAAACTGTGCCCGTGTCCACAGCGCAGTACCCGATCACGCGGCTCGAGTTCGAGCGCGCATTCCGGGCAAGCCAGCAGACCGGCCACAGCGGCCAGCGCCGAGGTATCAGCTGGTGACACTCTTCAGTTCGTCGCCGAGCGCCGCGGCCTCGTCCGGCGTGAGTTCGACGACCAAACGCCCGCCACCCTCGAGTGGAACCCGCATGACGATTCCACGCCCTTCCTTGGTTGCCTCGAGGGGACCGTCCCCGGTACGGGGCTTCATGGCCGCCATCCTCTGCTCCCTCCAGATCTGCGCGATATGCTGCGCACTTTCTTGGAACTCCAGTTGTCACCAACCAGCGAGCTCGCCGGCATTTGGCGAGCTACACCTGTCCCATTCTTCCCTATCGCGGATGTGGACGGATACCTGAGTTCAAAAAGTGACCGGTCGGACTGTGTCGGACACGTCACTGCCGACCCAGCAATCGGCCAGGTGATCGTCTACCATTCCGGTCGCCTGCATCATGGCGTAGGCCGTGGTCGGGCCGACGAAACGGAACCCGCGCCGCTTCAATTCTTTTGCCAGAGCTACGGATTCGGGTGTGCTGGCGGGCACGTCGGCACCGGTTCGCGGGCGTGGTCGCGGGTCCGGCGCGAACGACCAGAGCAGCTCGTCCAGGCCGATATCGAGGTCGCGAGCAACCCGGGCGTTGCCGATCGCGGCATCGATTTTCAGCCGGTTCCGCACGATGCCCTGGTCGGCGAGCAACCGCGCCACGTCGGCGTCGCCGAACTCGGCCACCCGCTCGATCGAGAACCCGGCAAACGCCGCCCGGAACGCTGGCCGCTTACGCAGGATGGTGATCCAGGACAGCCCCGACTGGAACGCCTCGAGACACAGCCGTTCGAAGAGCGCGTCGTCGCCGTGCACCGGCTTTCCCCACTCGAAGTCGTGGTAGTCCCGGTACAACTGGGTTTCCAGCGGCCAGGCGCAGCGGATCCGGCCGTCGTCCTCGGCGACGGCCAGGGCGGCCGGGCTCATTTCGATTCCGGCGCGACGGGGGTCTGCCAGCGCGCGGCCTGCGCCTCGGCCAGTTGATGCTGTAGTTCGTCGATCCGGGCGGCGAGGCGGGCCAGCGCCCAGTCCACCTCGGACGCCTTGTAACCGCGCACCACCTGCTGGAACCGCAGCGCCCGGACATCGGTGCCAGCGATTCCCTCGGCGGGCAGCACGGTCGCCGTGGTGCCCTCCGGCAGCGGCCCGAGCTCCTCGGCCCGGCCGAATACCGCACTGGCGAGCAGGAACAGCACCGCGGCGACGAGACCGACGATCAGCACGTACAACAGCAACGTGAGCATGACCCCGAGCTTATTGCCACCCACCGACACCGAGCGAACAACGCCCACGCGGAAATCGGTCGTCGAGGTCTGGTTACCCGTGCCGCGTGGTGTCGATGTTCAGCGACATGCCCGCCAGCCCGCGCCGGCGGACGGCCAGCTTGTCGGCGATGTCGATCAGCGCCTTGCCCGCGGGGGAGTCCGGGGCGCTCAGGACGATCGGTGTGCCGTCGTCGCCCGCCTCGCGCACGGCCTGCTCTATCGGCACCTGCCCGAGCAGCGGCACGTCGGCGCCGACCGCGCGGGTGAGGCGATCGGCGACCACCTGCCCGCCGCCGGAACCGTAGAGCTCCATCCGGCTGCCGTCGGGCAGGTCGAGCCAGGACATGTTCTCGACGACGCCGGCGATCCGCTGCCGGGTCTGCAACGCGATGGCGCCCGCGCGCTCGGCCACCTCGGCGGCGGCGATCTGCGGGGTGGTGACGACCAGGATCTCCGCGCCGGGGATCAGCTGGGCGATCGAGATGGCGATGTCGCCGGTGCCGGGCGGCAGGTCGAGCAGCAGCACGTCCAGGTCGCCCCAGAACACGTCGGCGAGGAACTGCTGCAGAGCGCGGTGCAGCATCGGGCCGCGCCACACCACCGGCGTGTTGCCCTGGGTGAACTGCGCGATGGAGATCATCTTCACGCCGTGCGCCTGCGGCGGCATGATCATCTTCTCGACCTGGGTCGGCCGCGCGTCGGTGCCGAGCATGCGCGGGATCGAGTGGCCGTAGATGTCGGCGTCCAGGACGCCGACCGAGAGCCCGCGCGCGGCCAGGGCGGCGGCGAGATTGACCGTGACGCTGGACTTCCCGACGCCGCCCTTGCCGGACGCGACCGCGTACACCCTGGTCAGCGAACCCGGCTGAGCGAACGGGATGACCGGGTCGGCCGAGTCGCCGCGCAGTTGCTTGCGCAGGTTGGTGCGCTGCTCGTCGTTCATCACGTCGAGATCGACGGTGACCGCGCCGACGCCGGACACGTCCGCGACCGCCTTGGTGACCCGCTGGACGATCTCGGTGCGCAGCGGGCAACCCGCGGTGGTCAGGTAGATCTCGATGTGGACGTTGCTGTCCGGGGCAATCGCGATGCTTTTCACCATGCCGAGTTCGGTGATCGGCTTGCGGATCTCCGGATCGTCGACCTTCGCGAGCGCGCCCCGCACATCCGATTCCGTAACTACTGGCATGGCAGGAATTTTAGGCGTGTCAAATTCTGGGCAGGTCCCCGGCCCGTGGTGCGACGCCGCTGCTGTAGGAGGTCTCCCAGGCCATGACGTTCGCGACGTAGGCCATCGAGTTGTTGTAGCGCAGGATCGCCTTCGACTGCTGGGCGAGGTCGCGCATGTTCAAACCGCCGTCGCACAGGTACTTTCCGGCGGTCAGCGCCGCGTCGTACAGGTTCTGCGGATCGGCGATGCCGTCGCCGTTGCCGTCGGCGGCGTAGCGCTTCCAGGTCTGCGGCAGGAACTGCATCGGGCCGATCGCCCGGTCGTATCCGGCCAGGCCGTCCAGCTCACCGCCGTCGGTGTCGCGAACGATGTTGTTGCCGTAGAGGCTTCCGTCGAGCACCGGGCCGTAGACCGCGTTGATCGGGTTGCCGTCGGCGTCGGCCTTGCCGTACGCGTGGGTGGATTCGACGCGGCCGATTCCGGCGAGCATCGACCATGGCATGTGGCAGGTGGGGTTCTCCTCGGCGAGGACGCGCTCGGCGTTCTCGTACGCCGCGACCGCGATGCCCGGCACGCCCATCGGCCCGGCGGGCAGCGCGGCGAGTTGCCGATTGTCGGCCAGCGCAACGCTTTTCACCACCGGCGGTCCGCTCGGCTTGGCCATCTTGTTGGCGACGAACTCCGTCGTCGCGCCCGGATCCGTCATCAGGGCGGCGGGCTTGGCACCCAGTGCGCCTTGATCGTCCGCCGGAAGATGCTGTTCCACCGCGTTCGCGGTGGTTCCGTGGCCCACGTTGGACGCGGCAGTACATGCCATCAGTCCAGCGGGAACCAATCCGGTCAATGCGATAACCGAGCTGCGTTTAACGGTGACAGCCGGTTGCTTTCGGTGACGCCCCACTGTGCGGTGACCCTCCAACGGCTCGATGAGCCCTTCGTGATCTGACGAAGAGGAGACTACCGCACCCGAGACCTTTTTGTTACTGCTTCGTGACCTACTTCGAGTGTGGCGTCAGCCCTGGGGGGCGGGCGGCAGCGGAATCACGATGCCGAACGGCAATGTGATGCCCGGCTGCTGGGTCGGCGCGGCCTCCGCGGGCGGGGCCGGCTCGGCCGTGACCGTGGGCGGGGCCTCCGGGGTCGCTTCCGGCGTCTGTACGGCCTGCTGGCCGGGTGCGGGCGCCTGCGGCGGCTGAGCCTGCTGCTGAGCCGCGTCCGGCGGCGTGCAGACCGGCGCCACGGGCGGCTGGTCCGGGCGCGCGGGATCCTTCGCGCCGGCGGCCGCCGGGTCCTTCGGGGCCACACCCGCACCGAAGGTCTGGGCGGGCGCGCCGGGCACCACGGCGGGCGCCCCGGCCTCGCCGGGCTGCGGCATGGGGGCCGGAATGACCGCGGGCTCACAGGGATTGAGCGGCTTCGGCGGCGGTGGGCAGAAGATGCCACACGGGATCGGCGGCAGGCCGGGGATGGTGATCATCACCTCGGTCGGCGTCGGCGTCGTGGTGGTGGTGGTCTGCGGCGCCGCGGGAGCCGTCGTGGTCGGCGTGTTGTTGGTGTAGGTCACCGCCGTCATGTCCGGGATCTGCATAGGCGCGCCGGTGCTGCTGCCCGGCGGGATCAGGTCCGGGGAGATGGTCACCTGAGTCGGCGCGCCACCGGTGCGGTAGGCCGCGGCCCAGCTCAGCACGTTGGCCGCGTAGGCCGTCGAGTTGTTGTAGCGCAGCACGGCCTGGAGTTCCTGGGCCTGATCGCGCAGGTTCAGCCCACCCGAGCAGAGGTACTTGCCCGCGGCGAGCGCGGCGTCGAAGACGTTGTTCGGGTCGGCGACGCCGTCGCCGTTGCCGTCGGCCGCGTAGTGGTCCCAGGTGCTGGGCAGGAACTGCATCGGCCCGACCGCGCGCACGTAACCGCCGCTGGCCGCCTTGATCACCTCGTTGCCGGGCAGCGTGCCGTCCAGCGCGGGGCCGTAGATGGGGGAGACCGTGGTGCCCGCGGCGTCGGTGCGGCCGCCACCCGCGTGCCCGGACTCGATGCGGCCGATGCCGGCCAGCAGGCTCCAGGACAACCCGCAGCCCGGCGTGGAGGACTCCAGCGCGAGTTCGGCGTTGCGATACGCGGCGAGCACGACCTCCGGGATGCCGAGCGCGCCGCCGATGAGCGGTAGCGAGATCTCCTGCAACGGCACCCGGCCGGCAAACGGCGCCGAACCGTCGGACGGGGTCATTGCCCGTAGTTTGCGGGGCGACTCCTGGGTCACCGGGAGCAAGCCGACTGTCTTAGACAGTCCGGTCTCGCTCGACTTGGCCGAGCTGTCCGCGGATCCGGCGGGATTCGTGGCCGCGGCCAGCAAAGCCTCGGGTGCCGTGGGCGCGCCGGCGGGAGTGGAGGGATCGGAGGCTGAGCCGGAAGCGACCAGACCGGCTACGACCAGGGCCGAGACGGTTATCGGAGCAGATATACGCATTCAGCCACACCAATCCTCTACGTCGTGTGAGACGGCTTTCTGGGACATCCCCTCCCAGTACCGCTCGGGACAACGCTGTCCAGGTTACCCACCAGTCAGGTAGTTGTTCGGTATTTCCGGTCAATCATCAGCAACAGCCGGTGAAACCGGGGCTGGGGACTGCTTTTGGCCGGAACTCTTCTTGCGTCGCGGACTGGCCGGGCCGGCGCCCTCGATCCGATCGAGTATCTCCTTCATCTCCTCCAACTCCCTGCGCAAATAGTCGCGAGTCGCGACTTCGCCGACCGCGATCCGCAACGCTGCGAGTTCGCGGGCGAGGAACTCGGTGTCCGCCTTGGTCTGCGCGGCCCGCATCCGATCCTCCTCCAGCGAGACCCGGTCGCGGTTGTCCTGCCGGTTCTGCGCCAGCAGGATCAACGGCGCGGCGTAGGCCGCCTGGGTGGAGAACGCCAGATTCAACAGAATGAACGGATATGGATCCCAGCGCAACGCGATGACGCCGACATTTAACGTGATCCAAACGACCACCACCAACGTCTGAATGGCCAGGTAGCGGCCGGTTCCAAGGAACCGCGCCACGCGTTCGCTGCTGCGTGCGAGGGCGTCCGCGTCCCAATCGATGCGGAATCGGGACTCGACCGGCGTCTCCAGCCGCTGCCGCGCGCCGCCGACCTTGTCACTCATGTCCGGCTATCCCTTCGTGCAGCTCTTCCTGATCGCGCCAGTCATCGGGGAGCAAATGGTCGAGCACGTCGTCGACGCTGACCGCGCCGAGCAGGTGGTTCTCCTCGTCGACCACCGGTCCGCAGACCAGGTTGTAGGTGGCGAAATAGCGGGTCACCGCGGCCAGCGGGACGTCGGCGCGCAGCGGGGCCAGGCCCGCGTCGAGGATGCCGCCGACCAGATGGGCCGGCGGCTCGCGCAGCAGCCGCTGGATATGTACCGACCCGAGATACCGGCCGGTGGGCGTCGAGGTCGGCGGCCGGACCACGAACACCATCGAGGCCAGCGCCGGCGTCAGATCGGGGTTGCGCACCCGGGCCAGCGCCTCGGCGACCGTGGTGGACGGGGTGAGGATCACCGGCTTCGGCGTCATCAGGCCGCCCGCGCTGTACGGCGAATGCTCGAGCAGCCTGCGGACCGGTTCGGACTCCTCCGGATCCATCAGCGCCAGCAGCGATTCGGCCTCGCTGACCGGCAGCTCGCCGAGCAGGTCGGCGGCGTCGTCCGGGTCCATCGCCTCGAGCACGTCGGCCGCGCGGCGCACCTCGAGGTGACCGAGCAGGTCGACCTGCTCGTCGTCGGGCAGCTCCTGCACCACATCGGCGAGCCGCTCGTCGTCGAGCGCGACGGCGACTTCGAGGCGGCGTTTCTCCGGCAACTCGCGCAGCAGGTGCGCGACGTCGGCGGCGCGCAAGCCGTCGAACTGCTCGAGCAGTTGGGTGACCTCTTGTCCGGGTTGGTCGATGCCGCTCGGGGTCAGACCCGAGACATGGATCCAATCCACCACGTGCACGGTGCGACGGCGCCCGATCCGGCGGTGTCCGCGCACGGCGACCTTGGTGACCCGCCAGTCCCTGGTGCGGGTCTGCTCCATGCCGAGATCGACCACGACGACGTCCACCCCGGCGAGGTCGGGCAGGTCCGGATCCTCCACGCGCACCGAGGAATCCACGATCTGCGCCAGCGCCAGCATCTCGCCCGGCCGCTGGGTGAACCGGCGCAGACTCACCGTCCCGGTGTTCAATGTCACAACGCCGGGTTCGATCGCGGTGACCCGCAGGATCGGCACGAAAATCCGCCGCCTGGTGGGCAATTCGACGACGAGGCCGTGGATACGGGGCTGCTGGCGGTCATACCGGATGGCCACCACAACGTCACGGACCCGGCCGATAGACTCGCCGTCCGGTCCCAGCACCACCAGGCCGGCCAGCCTGGCGACGTACACCCTGGTAGCTGCCATGCTTGCCAGGCTAGAGGTTCGCGGCCGGGTGTAAGTACCACGCCACGATCGATGGGAGTGATCTTGAAGCCGCGTCGTTCGGTGCTCGCCTGTCCGGGCAGCAGCAAGAAGATGATCGAGAAGGCCAAGGGCCTGCCCGTCGACGAGGTGTTTCTCGATCTGGAGGACGCGGTCGCACCGCAGGCCAAGGCGGAGGCGCGCGCGAATATCGTGGCGGCACTCAACGACTCCGATTGGGGATCCCAGTTACGCGTGGTCCGGGTGAACGACTGGACCACCCAGTGGACCTACACCGACGTGATCACCGTCGTCGAGGGTGCGGGCACCGCGCTGGACGCGATCCTGTTGCCGAAGGTGACCGACGCGGGCCAGGTGCGCGCGCTGGATCTGCTGCTCACCCAGTTGGAGAAGGCGACCGGACTCGAGGTCGGCCGGATCGGCATCGAGCCGCAGATCGAGAACGCGCCGGGCCTGCGCAACATCGATGAGATCGCCACCGCGAGCCCGCGGGTGCAGGCGCTGGTGTTCGGCCCGGCCGACTTCATGGCCAGCATCAACATGCGCACCCTGGTGGTCGGCGAACAGCCGGAGGGCTACGACACCGGCGACGCCTACCACCACATCCTGATGACCATCCTGCTCACCGCCCGCGCGCACGGCCTGCAGGCGATCGACGGTCCGTACCTGCAGATTCGGGATGTCGACGGCTTCCGGCGGGCCGCGGGGCGCACCGCCGCGCTCGGCTTCGACGGCAAGTGGGTGCTGCACCCCGGCCAGATCGAGGCGGCCAACGAGATCTTCAGCCCGCGTCAGTCCGACTACGACCGGGCCGAGCTGATCCTGGACGCGTACGCCTTCCACACCTCGGCCGAGGGCGGCGCCCGCGGCGCGGTCATGCTCGGCGACGAAATGATCGACGAGGCGAGCGCGAAAATGGCTCAGGTGATCGCGGAAAAGGGCCGGGCGGCGGCAATGACGCGCACCACGCGTTTCACACCCCCGGAAAACCGCGCGAAATAGCAGAATAGAGACATGACGAATCCCTTGGGGAACTCGAATCGCGCCCGGCAGGCCCTGCCGACGCCGCCGTCCGGCTGGCCGGTCGGCTCCTATCCCACCTATGCCGAGGCGCAGAAGGCCGTCGACTACCTGGCCGACGGGGAGTTCCCGGTACAGGACGTGACCATCGTCGGCGTCGACCTCATGCAGGTCGAACGGGTCCTCTACCGGCTCACCTGGGGCAAGGTCATCGGCGGCGGCGTGGTGAGCGGCGCCTGGCTGGGCCTGTTCCTCGGCCTGCTGCTGAGCCTGTTCACCACCAGCGGCGCGCTCGGCCCGCTGCTGGTCGGCCTGGTCGGCGGCGTCATCTTCGGCGTCATCTCCACCTCGATCCCGTACGCGGCGACCAAGGGGCAGCGCGACTTCGCCTCCACCATGCAGTTGGTGGCCGGGCGTTACGACGTGCTGTGCGACCCGAAGTCCGCGGAGCAGGCGCGGGACATGCTGGCGCGGCTGGCCATCTGACGCATGGAGGTGTTGTCGACGGTCCGCACCGGTGTGCTCGACCATTTCGGTGTGCCTGCGACCGGCGTCGATTCGGCGTCGGTGACGTTCCTCGGGGTGGAGCCGATCGAGATCCTGCGGATCGTCGACGGCGACCTGGTGCACTACGCGACGGTGGGCGGTTCCCGGCACCCGATGGGCGATCCCACCGCGCTGCTTGCCGACCCGGTGCAGGGGCCGCGCGCGGAACTGGTGCTCACGCTGCGCGGTTCGGCGGGCGCGAGCTCGGGGCTGGCCAAGTCGCTCGGTGTGCTCGCCGCCGCGCCCGCGGTGGAAGGTGTTGTGCTGCAAGCCGATGCGCTGATGGACCTGGGCGAGCAGATGTGGCAGGGCGCGCCGTTCACCGCGGTGCTGCTGGGCGAGAGCGGGATTCCCGAGGTCGTGCTGCCCGCGCCGGCCGATCCGGTGCGCTACTTCGCGGTGACGCCGGTGACCGCCACCGAGGCGGCCTGGGTGCGGGTGCGCGGGGCGCAGGCGCTGCGAGATGCCTGGGCGGAGGCGGGAATCGACGTGCGCGACCCCGAACGCGGTGCGGCCAGAATGTAATTCGGGCTACAGCCAATCGTTGCGGTGGAAATTGGCGTACAGGCCGACGCAGATGGCCAGGGTGATCACGATCACCAGCCAAAAACCCCAGCTCGCTTCCAATCCCGGCATGTGGGTGAAGTTCATGCCGTAGATGCCCGCGATCATGGTCGGCACCGCGGCGATCGCGACCCAGGCCGAGATCTTGCGCATGTCGGTGTTCTGCTGCACGCCGACCTTGGCCAGCGCGGCGCTGATCAGCGCGCTCAGTGCCTCGTCGAAGTCGGTGACCCGCTCGGCGACCCCGGCGTGATGGTCGGCCACATCGCGCATGTAACGCCGAATCTCCTTGGGCAGCGGCACGTCCGGCTTGTGCCCGAGCACCTGCAGCGGCACCGCGAGCGGGTTCACCGCGCGCCGCAGCTCCACCACCTCGCGCTTGAGCTGATAGATCGACTCGATGGTGACCCGGCTGCGCGGGGTGAACACCTCTTCCTCCATCGCGTCGATGTCGAGCTCGATCGACTGCGTCACTTCGATATACGAGTCCACCACGTGGTCGGCGATCGCGTGCAGCACCGCACCGGTGCCGAGCATCAGCTGCGCCGGGTCGGCCTCCAGTTCCTTACGGAGCGAGGCCAATTCGGAATGCTCGCCGTGCCGCACGGACACCACGAAGTCCGGCGCGGTGAACACCATGATCTCGCCGGTCTCCACGATCTCGCTGATGCTGTGCAGTTCGTGCTCGACGTAGGCGACCGTGCGCATCACCAGGATCAGCGTGTCGTCATAGCGTTCCAGCTTCGGTCGCTGATGTGCCTTGACCGCGTCCTCGGCCGCGAGCGCGTGCAGCCCGAAAGTCTCGGCGATGTCGGCCATCTGCGCCTCGTCCGGGTCGTGCAGGCCCACCCAGACGAAGCCCGCGCCCCGGTTGCGCACCTCCGCGAGCGCGTCCCGATGGGTGAATCTGCCGGGCAGCCGCCGACCTTCGACATACACGCCGCAGTCGACGATCGCCCGCGCGGTCGGGATCGGGATGCGCGGCAGCTGTCGCGGTCCGCGGCCGGACCCACGGAACGACGGCAGCGGCGGGATGGATGGCACACGGTGATGCTACGTCGCCTGCGCGTGCGGTTCGCCGCGCCGACAGGGTAAGACTGAGGGCGTGCGCATCGACTTGCATACCCACTCCACCGCGTCCGACGGCACCGACAGTCCGGCCGAACTGGTCCGGAACGCGGCCGCGGCAGGCCTGGACGTCGTCGCGATCACCGATCACGACACCACGTCCGGCTGGGCCGAGGCGGTCGACGCGCTGCCGAACGGGCTGACGCTGGTCCGCGGCATGGAGATGTCCTGCATCGGCATGGGCGAGGACGGCTGGCCGGTGCCGGTGCACCTGCTGGCCTATCTCTTCGACCCGACCGACCGCAGCTTCGCCGACGAACGTGAGCGGCTGCGCGCCGAACGGATCCAGCGGGTGCGCGCCATGGCCGACCGGATGGTGGCCGACGGCCTGCCGATCGATCCCGACGCGGTGCTGGCCTCGGCCGGGCCGTCCGCGGGGCGCCCGCACCTGGCCAGGGCGCTCGTCGCGGCGGGCGTGGTGCCGAGCGTCGATGCCGCGTTCGAGGAACTGCTCGCGCCGCACGGGCCTTATTACGCGGAGAAGGCCGACACGCCGCTGCGGCGCGCGGTCGAGATGATCGCCACCGCGGGCGGGGTCAGCGTGGTCGCGCACGCGCGGGCCCGCAAGCGCGGCCGGCTGCTCGCCCTGGACGACATCCGCGAGCTGGCCGCCCTCGGCCTCGGCGGACTCGAGCTCGACCATCCGGACCACTCGGCGACCGATCGTGCCGTGCTCGCCGAGCTGGCCGCCGAGCTCGGCCTGATCACCACCGGCTCGTCGGACTACCACGGTTCGAACAAGACCATCCAGCTCGGCCAGTTCACCACCGACCCCGCGCAATTCGAGGTGCTGACGGGCAAGGCGACCGGCGTACCGGTGATCGGCTCGTGAAACTGCTGCGCGGCTTCAGCGGCATCGTCGCCGCGGGCACGGTGGCGCTGGCGCTCGTCGTCATCGGCACCGCGGTCATCGCGGCCCGGCGGGAGTTCCCCGGGCCGGGCGCCGAATCGGTGGCGTGGCACGTGCTGTCCGCGGTGATTGCCGTTGCGGCACAGATTTATTCGGACAAGCGTCGTGGTTTCGCCGCTTTTTCTGGATCTGCGGTTGTTTTTATCGCCGCCGGTTTATTGCTGTGGACCCAGTGGTGGAGCTGATCAGCGGCGCTTCGCCGGCAACGGATCGAATACAGCAGCGCTAAATATTTCGTTAATGGTTGCGGTTCCGTGAATTGTGGCCGAATATTTCTCTTTGTGGCGGAACTCGAGACGGACGTACTGGTTTTGGGCGGCGGGCCCGCCGGAACCTGGGCAGCCGTATCCGCCGCCGCCACCGGAGCCCGGGTCGTGCTCGCCGACAAGGCCAGATGTGGCACCAGCGGCCCCACCGCACACGGCACCACCTCGTTGTGGAACATCCCACCCGGCCCGGCCAGGGACGAGGCGGTGCACCGCGGCTACGCGCACGGCGGCGGCCTCGGTGACCCGGACTGGATGCACCGGGTGCTGGAGGAGACGCACCTGCGCGTCGAGCAGCTGGCCAGCTGGGGCTACCGGTTTCCGGGCGCGGGCCCCGGCTCCTCGCTGCGGGTGTACCTCGACGGGGCGAGCTACCTGCGCCGGATGCGCCGCAGCGTGCTGAGCGCGGGCGTGCGCATTCTCGATCACCATCCCGCGTTGCAACTGCTCATCGATCGTGACGGCAAGGTCGCGGGGGCGACCGGTGTGCAGCAGCACAATCAGTACCGGGCGTGGACCGTCCGGGCCGGCGCCGTGGTGGTGGCCACGGGAGGCTGCGCGTTCCTGTCCGGCGGCGCGGGCACCGACGTGGACACCGGCGATGGACTGCTGTTCGCCGCGGAGGCCGGGGCGCAACTGTCGGGCATGGAATTCTCCAGCGCGTACGGCCTGACGCCGGTGGTGAATGTGCCGCACCCGGCCGCGCCGCCGCATTCCGCGCCGGGCCTCGGATGGCATTTCGCCACCCTCTACGACGAGTCCGGCACGATCCTGGCGGGCCAGCGCGCGGCCGCCTTCGCCGCGATCGCCGACGGCCGCCGGGTGTTCGCCGCGCTCGACGACGTGCCCGCCGCGATGCGTGGGTGGCTGATCGGGCAGGGCCTGGTCGATCGCACCGGGCGGGTGCCGCTGCGCGCCGTGCTCGAGGGCACCGTGCGCGGCACCGGCGGCCTGCGCCTGGTAGGGCCGGATTGCGCTACCACGGTCCACGGGCTCTTCGGCGCGGGCGACGTGACCACCAGGGAACCGATCACCGGCGCGGTCAGTGGTTTCGGCGGTCAGGGTGGCGCGTGGGCCATCGCCTCGGGAGTGTGGGCCGGCGCCGGCGCGGCCAGGCACGCGCGCACGGCCGACCGGCGCAGTCCCACCCGCGAGGTGGCCGGCGCCGGACTCAGCGCGGTGGCGCGGATCGATCCGCGCGCCGTGGTCGGCCTCGTGCAGGAACACACGCTGCCGCTGCGGCGCAGCTACTGGCGCAGCGCGGGCAGCCTGGTCGACAGCATCGGCGAACTCGACGCGATGTGGCCCGGCGCCGAATTCGACCTCGGCGGCACCGGATCGGACCGCCTGCGGGCCAGGCAGGCCGCCGCCCTGCTGGCGGTCGCGCGGTGGACCAAGTACAGCGCGCTCGCCCGTACCGAGAGCCGTGGCATGCATCGGCGCACCGATCATCCCGGGCCCGAGGCGGACTGGCGGGTGCGATTGATGTCAGGGGGCCTGGACAACGTCTGGGTGCGCCCGGACGCGCGGGAAATCGCGGCATTGGACGCGGGCGTGGTCGGCGCGACCGAAACCTCCGTGGCACCGGCGCGCGAGCCGTTTCCGCGCCGCCGGCGCGAGACCCTCGTGCTCGACGCGCGCGGCCCCGCGGTCTCCCATCTGCGCGATCCGGGTGTGCTGAGCGCGCGGTCCGCGGCGGTCCCGGATGCCCCGGCGATCCTGCCGGAGGACGAGGACGGCACCGTCCCGCACCTCACACCGGCCGACCCGATCGCGATGTGACAACTCACCGTCCGGCCGCGGCCACCTGCGAGTTTTCCCTTACCGCCGGGTAATTCCGCCGCACTAGGCTGGATACCGGCGCGCGACACGGCGGGAACCCGACCGGTTTGGCAAGTCGCGGACCGTGCTGGCAGAATATGCCGGATTCCTTTACCTAAGCCACCGCCGGGTACTGGAGTCACGGAGATCTTCGCCTCGCGACGCACCGTCGCGACCCGGGGATCACGCCGCATGTTCTGTCCGGACCTACCCGTCCGGCTCCCGCTCCGCGGATCAGTGCCGCGCCACGTCAGCGAAATCGGCTACAGGTTTTTTTCGTGACCCGCCGTAACAGCGAAACGTACCGGTCAGCGCACTCGATGAGCGTAATGAAAACCGCAGGAGCGGAGCCTGCGGAGCGACCATAGACACTTATACCTATATACCCGGCGGTAACCGTCCCCCGGTTTGCCCGGCCCGAGCAGGAGTGAAATCGTGTCACCTGTGACTGACGCACCGAATGCCACTGCAAGTCTTTCCGAAATCACCCACGACGAGATTTTCGCGGGGCATCTCGGAGGCAAGCTCTCGGTAGAACTCAGCTCGCCGCTGGAGACCCAGCGCGACCTGTCGATCGCCTACACGCCGGGCGTCGCTCAGGTCAGCCGGGCGATCGCGCAAGACGCCGAGCTCTGCAAGCGCTACACCTGGACCGACCGCCTCGTCGTCGTGGTCAGCGACGGCACCGCCGTGCTCGGCCTCGGTGACATCGGTCCGCGTGCCTCGCTGCCCGTGATGGAGGGCAAGGCCGCGCTGTTCAAGAAGTTCGCCGGGCTCAACTCGATCCCGATCGTGTTGGACACCAAGGACGTCGACGAGATCGTCGAGACGGTCGTCCGGCTGCGCCCGAGCTTCGGCGCGGTCAACCTGGAGGACATCTCGGCGCCGCGCTGCTTCGAGGTGGAGAAGCGACTCATCGAGGCGCTCGACTGCCCGGTCATGCACGACGACCAGCACGGCACCGCCATAGTGGTGCTCGCCGCCCTGAACGGCGCGGCCAAGGTGCAGGGTCGCTCCATCGACGGCATGAAGGTCGTCGTGTCCGGGGCCGGCGCGGCCGGCGTCGCGTGCACGAATATCTTGCTGGCCGCGGGTGTCCGGGACGTCACCGTGCTCGACTCGAAGGGCATCATCGGCCGCGAGCGCAGCGACCTCAACGAGGTGAAGGCCGAGCTGGCCACCCGCACCAACCCGCGCGGGCTGACCGGTGGCGCCGCCGAGGCGCTCAACGGCGCCGATGTCTTCCTCGGCCTGTCCGCCGGCCTGATCGCCGAGGAACTCATCGCCTCGATGGCGCCGGAGTCGATCGTGTTCGCCATGTCGAACCCGGACCCGGAGATCCACCCCGAGGTCGCGCGCAAGTACGCCGCGATCGTCGCCACCGGCCGCAGCGACTTCCCGAACCAGATCAACAACGTGCTCGCCTTCCCCGGCGTGTTCAAGGGCGCGCTCGATGCCGGCGCCCGCCGCATCACCGAGGGCATGAAGATCGCCGCCGCCGACGCGATCCTCAGCGTGGTCGCCGACGAGCTCGGCCCGGAGAAGATCGTGCCCAGCCCGCTGGACCCGCGGGTCGCCCCGGCGGTCGCCGAGGCCGTCGCGGCTGCCGCGCGTGCCGAAGGCGTTGCGTAGTAAGTCGGTTCACTTGCCGGAAGGCGCCCCATCCCGTTCGGGACCGGGCGCCTTCCGCTTGGGGGTGTGCTTGCGCAAGGACAGATGGATCCAGATGTTCATGGCGATCATCGCGCACAGCGCGACGATCAACGCCGCCGCGAACAGGGGATTCTTGTCCGAGTAGGTCGTCCAGGCGAACAGCAATATCGCCACGAGTGCCACATAGCCGGCGATGAACCTGATACTCACCGGTCAGACGTTAGCCAGCTCCGCTGCCGAACGTGCGGTGTTTACAGCGAGTGGTCGTCGAGCCACTTGCGAGCGACGTCCGCGGGATTCGCGCCGGCGTCGCGGACCTCGCGGATCAGCTTCGCCAGATCGTCGGTGGTGAGTTCGCCCGCAACGTAATTGAGCTTCTTGATCTGCCGGTCATCGAGTACGCCCTTGCGGAACAGGGGGAGCACGTTCTCGGTGCGTACGGCGTAGTCGGCGTCGGACAGGACCGTCAGCCCCTCGGTCGAGCCGGGGACGACGGCGGGCGGACCGGTCAGCAGACCCGCCTGAACCTCACCGTCCAGCAGGGCTTTTCGCAACGCGCCCGGGTCGGCGAACGACACTCGCGCGGCGAAGTGACAACCCGCCACCTGCTCGAGCACGGGCGGCAGCGTGATCAGATCCGGGATGGGCGCCACACCGACCGTGAGCGTCTCGCAGCGGGGCGCGAGATCGCCGATGGTGCGCAGGTTGTCGCGGGTGGCGGCCTCGGCGCTCAGCACGACCCGCGGTCGCAGGTCGGTGCCGTCGGCGGCATCGCTGATCACCAGTCCCTCCGGCAGCGACCTGCTCAGCGCGCTCGGCACCTTCTCGACGTCGGGCGCGCGGTCGGTCGCGGCGGGATCCAGGTACGCCAGCAGCGCGCCGTTGTGCTCACCGATCAGATCGATCCGGCCCGCGTCCAAGGCGCCGAGATAGTCGCTGCGACTACCGAGATGGGGCGTGACCGACGTGCGCGCGCCGACCCGCGCCAGCGCGCCCGCATAAATTTCGGCGAGCACGCTCGACTCGGCCGAATCACCGGCACCGACCGTGATCCGCGCGCCCTGATCACTGTTACCGCAGGATACGGCCAGTGTCGCGGTCGCGACGACCAGTACTCGAGCCAGCATCCGCAGCGACGCGGGCAACACCATCCGGCGACACCAACTCTCCGAGAGACCGACAGAGCCAACACGAACACCCTGAAGCGGGCAGTATGGACACCCAGAATGTACCGGTGGCTGTGCTGCCCCGGGACCTCGCACTGCCCGTCAGGCCGGAAGGACTCCAGTGAAAACCTCGATCACCCCCCATGCGGCGCGGCATGGCCGGTCGGCGCTGCGGCTCACGCTGCGCGCCACCCGGTTCATCGTCGCGGCCGCGGCGTTGGCCGTCGCCATGATCCTGTCCGCGTGTGGCGGCAACTCCGACCCACTGGCCAGCAAGGGCAGCTGCGAGGGCGACGGGCTCACCGTCGGTTCGGCGAACTTCCCGGAATCCGAGACGGTAGCCGAAGTATACGCGGAAGTGTTGCGCGTCAACGGATTCAAGGTCGACACCAAGCTGAACATCGGCAGCCGGGAGGCCTACGTCCCGGCCGTGCGGCAATGCGCGATCTCGGTCATCCCCGAGTACAACGGCAACCTGCTCCAGTACCTGGACAAGAACGCGACCGCCACCAGCGCGGCCGACGTGAACAGCGCGCTCGCCACCGCGCTCGGCTCGGAGCTCGCCATCGGCACCCCGGCCCCGGGTGAGGATTCCGACGCGGTGGTGGTCACCAAGGCCACCGCCGAGCGCTGGAACCTGCGCACCATCGCCGACCTGGCCGCACACGCCGCCGAGGTGAAATTCGGTGCGCCGGCCGAATTCCAGGAGCGGGCCGGCGGCCTGCCGGGCCTGAAGAAGAACTACAACCTCGACATCGCCGCGAACAACTTCGTGCCGATCGCCGACGGCGGCGGCCCCGCCACCGTGCGCGCGCTGGTCGAAGGCCAGGTCACCGCGGCCGACATCTTCACCACCTCGCCCGCCATCACGCAGAACAACCTTGTGGTGCTGGAGGATCCGAAGCACAACTTCCCCGCGCAGAACGTGGTCCCGCTGCTCAACGCGGCCAAGAAGACGGACAAGGCACTGGCCGTGCTGAACGCCGCCTCGGCCAAGCTGACCACCGCGGAGCTGATCAAGTTGAACGAGGCCGTGTCCGGGTCCAGCAAGACCGAGCCCAAGGCGGCGGCCGTCGCCTGGGTGGCCGCGCAGGGACTGAACACACCGACCGGCTAGGGGAAAACCGTTGTCCGATATCGAATTCCGCGGTATCAGTAAGACCTACCCGGACGGCACCAAGGCCGTCACCGACCTCGATCTGCGCATCGAATCCGGCTCGTTCACCGTGTTCGTCGGCCCGTCCGGCTGCGGTAAGACCACGTCGATGCGGATGATCAACCGAATGATCACGCCCAGCTCCGGCTCGATCACCATTGCCGGACAGGACATTTCGACGGTCGACCCGGTAAAGCTGCGGCTCGGTATCGGTTACGTGATCCAGAGCGGGGGACTGCTGCCGCACCGCACGGTCGTCGACAATGTGGCGACCGTGCCGGTGCTGCGCGGTGATTCGCGCAAGGCCGCCCGGACGGCCGCGCTGGAGGTGCTCGATCGGGTGGGCCTGGACCGGGCGCTGGCCACCCGGTATCCGGCGCAGCTGTCCGGCGGGCAGCAGCAGCGCGTCGGTGTGGCCAGGGCACTGGCCGCGGACCCGCCGGTGCTGTTGATGGACGAGCCGTTCAGCGCCGTCGACCCGGTGGTGCGGGCCGAGTTGCAGAGCGAAATGCAAAGGTTGCAAGCCGAATTGCAGAAGACCATCGTGTTCGTCACGCACGACATCGATGAGGCGATCACCCTCGGCGATCGGGTCGCGGTGTTCGGGCGCGGCGGGGTCCTGCAGCAGTACGACGCACCGGATCATGTGCTGTCCCAACCGGCCACCGATTTCGTCGCCGATTTCGTCGGCCGCGATCGCGGGTACCGGGGACTGTCCTTCCGGTCGGCGAAAGATGTTCCCCTGCACGAGATCCGGACCGCGACGGCGGCGCAGATCCCCGCGCTGCGGCTGGATCGCGGCGACTGGGTGCTGATCGTCGACGCGGAGCACAAGCCGTCCGGCTGGATCGACGTGACCGGCGTGGAGGCGGTCCGCGGCGGACGTTCGCTGCCGGACAGCACCTCCGCGGGCGGCTCGCTGTTCACCCCGACCGGCGACCTGCGCCAGGCGCTCGACGCCGCGATCTCCTCGCCCTCCGGAGTCGGTGTGGCCGTGGATGATTCGGGCGCGGTCCGGGGCGGGGTGCTGGCCACCGAGATCCTGCAACAGCTCGCCGACCAGCGATCCGTCGAAGACGCCGAACGCAACCGGCACTTCTTCGAACAGGAAGTGAGCGGCGGGGGACCGGCGTGAGATACCTGATCGACAATTTCGCCGAGATCATGGGGTTCACCAAAACCCACCTGTACCTGGCGCTGGTGCCCTTGCTGCTCGGATTGCTCATCGCGATTCCGGTGGGTGCGCTGGTGCGCCGGGTGTCCTGGCTGCGCCGGGTGACCGTGACCACGGCGAGCCTGGCCTACACCATTCCGTCGCTGGCGTTGTTCGTGATCATCCCGCCGCTGGTGGGGATTTCGACGATCGACCCGTTGAACGTCATCATCGCGCTGACGCTGTATTCGACCGCGCTGCTGGTGATCGCGGTGCCCGCGGCGCTGGATTCGGTGCCGGCCGAGGTGATCGACGCCGCTGACGCGGTCGGGTTCAGCCCGCTGCGGCGCACGCTCACCGTCGACATGCCCCTGGCCATCCCGGTTTTCGTGTCCAGCCTGCGGGTGGTGGTGGTGACCAACATCGCCATGGTCTCGGTCGGCGCGCTGATCGGGGTCGGCGGCGTCGGCAAGCTGTTCACCCAGGGCTATCAGCGTGACTACCCGGACGAGATCATCGCGGGCATCCTCGTGATCCTCGCGCTCGCTTTGATTTTCGACCGCCTGGTCTACGCGCTCGGCCGCTGGTCGACACCGTGGGCGCGGGCCGATGCCAGGGCCGCGCGGGCGAAAGGCGTTGCCGCATGAATCTTTTCCTCGACGCCTGGCACTACCTCACCGCGGGTGCGAACTGGAGCGGGCCGGCCGGAATCGAACACCGGGTCGCCGAACACCTCTGGTACAGCTTCCTCACCATCGTCATCTCCGCCGCGGTCGCGCTGCCGCTCGGCCTGGTGATCGGGCACACCAAGCGCGGTGCCGCGGTGCTCGTCGGCTTCGCCAACGCCATGCGCGCGCTGCCGACGCTCGGCCTGCTCACCTTCCTGGTGCTCGGCCTCGGGCTCGGCCTGATCCCGCCGCTGCTCGCGCTGGTGACCGTGGGCATTCCGCCGTTGCTGGCCGGGGCCTACGCCGGCATCGCCAACGTCCCGGCCGATGTCGTCGACGCCTCGCGCGCCATGGGTATGACCGAGACCCAGATCCTGTTCCGGGTCGAGGTGCCCAACGCGCTGCCCATCCTGCTCACCGGTCTGCGCGGGGCGACCCTCCAGGTGGTCGCCACCGCGACCATCGCCGCCTACGTCAACCTCGGCGGCCTCGGCCGCTACATCTTCGACGGCATCAGCCTCTACAAGTACGACCGCGTCTTGGTCGGCGCGCTGCTGGTCGCCGTGCTGGCCATGGTGCTGGACGGCCTGCTCGCCTTCGCGGTGTGGGCCAGTACGCCGGGCACCGGGCGGCTGCGGCGCACCGACGCGCTGCCGATCGCTCCCGACCTCAGCGTGACCTGAGCGGATCGACCTGCTGAAATAGCCCAGCGCCAGGCCGGCCCTGACTGATGTCGGGGCCGGTTTGCTGTGCGCACAGTCACCTTTCTAGCCGATCGACCGGCCTTGCGAGCGCATTGCTCCGCGCCGTATATTCCGTGTGGAATATTAAGCGCGGAGCATGTCGGAGGACGGGGCTAATGTTCGCCCCGCGGGTCGATGGTTCCGGCTCGTTCGACGACCGCGCGAGCACGATCAGCAGGAGGTGACGGACATGGCGCAGCAGGCGCGGCCGGTGGTGACGCCACTGGCGATCGCTGTGCTCGCGCTGCTCGAGGAGCAGCCCATGCATCCGTACGAGATGTATCAAATGCTGATCGCGCGCCGGGAAGACGCGCTGATCAAGGTGCGCCCCGGCTCGCTGTATCACACGGTGGCGCGGCTGGCCGAGCAGGAATTGGTCCGATCCGAGGGGGTCGACCGCGAGGGCAACCGGCCCGAGCGCACCACCTACCGGATCACCGAGCACGGCCGGGCGGCGCTGCGCAACAGGATCACCGAGATCCTGCGGTCCCCCGTGCCGGAGTACCCGATCTTCCCGGTCGCGCTGGCCGAGGCGCACAACCTGCCCAAGGAGGACGTGCTCGCGCTGCTGCGTGAGCGGATCGGGCACCTCGAAGCCGAACACGGCGAGGTCGGGATGCTGATCGACTGGGCAGGCGAGCGGAAGGTGCCGCGCCGCTACACCATCGTTCTCCCGTATCTGCACGCCATGATCGGCGCCGAGATCGCCTGGGTCACCGGCTTTCTCGGCGAGCTCGAGGACGGCGGCCTGCAATGGGAGGACTTCGATCAGGCCACCGGCACCAGAGCCGCCAAGCATCACCACCACAACCCGTGGACCGTCGAGACGCACAGCGAGCCACCGCCGACGCCGCACGCCCGGCGGCTGGCTCGCCCCCCGCGCGACGTCACCGGCTGGCACGCAGCCGCCGTACTTCCCCCGTCTTCGGGGACATCCGAGATAGGAACTCCGAACCCATGACCACTCAACGTAATCCGTGGCTGGCGCTCACCGCGCTGGTCGTCGGCTTCTTCATGATCCTGCTGGACATGACCATCGTCGCGGTGGCCAACCCGGCCATCATGACCGACCTGCACGCCGACATCTCCAAGGTGATCTGGGTGACCAGCGCCTACCTGCTCGCCTACGCGGTGCCGCTGCTGGTCACCGGCCGGCTCGGGGATCGCTTCGGCCCCAAGAACATCTACCTCATGGGCCTGGCCGTGTTCACCGGCGCGTCGCTGTGGTGCGGCCTGTCCGGCACCATCGGCATGCTGATCGCCGCGCGTGCCGCGCAGGGCATCGGCGCCGCGCTGATGACGCCGCAGACCATGGCGGTGATCACCCGCACCTTCCCGCCGGACAAGCGCGGCGCGGCCATGGGCCTGTGGGGCGCGGTGGCCGGGCTGGCCACCCTGGTCGGCCCGATCCTCGGCGGTGTGCTGGTCGACGGCCTGAGCTGGAAGTGGATCTTCTTCGTCAACGTCCCGGTCGGCCTGGTCGCCTTCGCGCTCGCCGTCTGGCTGGTGCCCGCGCTGCCGACCAACCAGCACAAGTTCGACATCCCCGGCGTGCTGCTCAGCGGTGTCGGCATGTTCCTGCTGGTGTTCGGCATCCAGGAGGGCAACAGCTACGACTGGTCGCTGCGGATCTGGTTGATCATCGGCGCGGGTGTGCTCGTGCTCGCCGCGTTCTTCGTGAACCAGGCACGCAACACCGGCGAACCGCTGCTGCCGCTGAACTTGTTCAGGGAGCGCAACTTCGCGCTGTCCAACGTGGCCATCGCCGCGATGGGTGCCACGGTCACCGCGTTCATGGTGCCGTCGTACTTCTACCTGCAAGCGGTGCGTGAGCTCTCGCCGACCAAGTCGGCCCTGGTGTTCGCGCCGATGGCCGTCGTCACCTTCATCTTCGCGCCGTTCATCGGCAAGATCTCCGACCGCCTGCACCCGCGGCTGCTGCCGACCATCGGCTTCGCGTTGTTCTCGGCGTCGATCTTCTGCTTCTCCGCGCTGATGTCGCCGGACTCGTCCATCGTGTGGTTCCTGCTGGCGGCCGCGCTGGCCGGCTTCGCGAACTCCTGCATCTGGGGTCCGCTCGCCACCACCGCCACGCACAACCTGCCGGTTCAGCAGGCCGGTGCCGGTGCCGGTGTCTACAACACCACCCGTCAGGTCGGTTCGGTCCTCGGCAGTGCGGCGATCAGCGCCCTCATCGCGTCCCGCATGTCGGCCAACGGTCTCGGCGGCGGCAAGGTCGCCGAAGGCGGTGCGGGCCAAGGCCCCATCCCGGAGTTCGTCAAGGACGCCTTCAGCACCGCCCTCGGCCAGTCCACCCTGCTCCCCGCAGGCATCCTGCTCATCGGCGTCCTCGCCTCCGCCCTCTTCATCCGCCACGGCAAACCCGCCACCCCCGGCCCGAAGGACAAACTCACCAAGCAAGAGTCCCTGGTCGGCTGATCACCCAAAACCACTGTGCCCCAAGGACCCTCGTCCCTGGGGCGCAGTGCTACCTGGGAGAGGTGGACGCCGGGCTCCGGCGACTACGCACAGGAAGTCAAAGAGTAAGGGCGGAGAGCCGTTCCCAGTCGACCTCGATCTGAATCGGCATCTCCACGATGGTCTCCACGGTGGTTGGCTTCAGTTGGGCATGTAGACGGTACTGGCCGAATGCGTGATCCAGGACATGGATCTGGATCGATGAGACCTGATTGTCCGCGATCCAGACAATCCAATACCAAGGGATGCCGGCGAGCGCGTATTCGGCCTTCTTCTCGGCGATATCGGTCTTCTCAGACCCTGGTGACACAACCTCGACCACAAGCTTGACCATCGACGCGGGTAGCGGGCGGAGATCGTCTGGGGCGCAGTCGAAGAGCGCCACATCCGGCCGTCGGATGGTGGCCTCGGGGAACTCCCACAGCACGACATCGAAGTCTGTGTTCACATCCAGGCACCCATCGCGGTACTGATCCACGTGCGCCGCAGCAGCCGTCTCGATCAGCTCAGCGATCCGTCTCGCGGCCTTCTGATGCGCGCGTGTTGGTGACTCGGCCCGGACAGCTTCACCGTTCACGATCTCGACAAGGCGACAGAAGGCTTCAGGAAGCTCTTTCCAGATCGCCACCGTAATCGGTGCTGGTTGCAGGTTCTCTTCCTTGGCCCAATCGAATACGGCAGACACGCGGCGCTCCTCCGGGCGGGGGACGGATTCCCGCCGATCCTATCCGGTAGATACACGGGACAGTTTCGCGGTGCGAACCGCGATTCAGCCGACCTGGATGGTGACGGAGGGGTAGCCGGTGGCGCCGTCGGGGACTACGTCGGCGCGGGCGGCGGTTTGGACGTCGCCGGGGCCGTCGGTGCTGCGGGCGCGGAGGGTGTGCGGGCCGGGGGTGGCGTCCCAGTCGAAGGTCCATTGGCGCCAGGTGTCGACGGATTGTTCGTCGGCGAGGCGGGCGGGTTGCCAGTTGCCGTTGTCGATCTGGACCTCGACGGCGCGGATGCCGCGGTGCTGGGCCCAGGCGACGCCGGCAATGGTGGTGCGGCCCGGCTGGATTCGGCCGCGGCCGCGCGGGGTGTCGATGCGGGTGCCGGTCTTGATCGGGCCGAGCGCGGACCAGCCGCGGCGGGTCCAGTAGGCGGTGGCCCGGTCGAATCGGGTGACCTCCAGTTCGGTCACCCATTTGGTGGCGGAGACGTAACCGTAGAGGCCGGGGACCACCAGCCGGGCGGGGTAGCCGTGCGCGACGGGCAGCGGCTCGCCGTTCATGCCGACCGCGAGCATGGCGTCGCGACCGTCGGTGAGCACGGACAGCGGGCTGCCCGCGGTGAAGCCGTCGACGCTGCGCGAGAGCACCATGTCCGCGTCGGGGTGCGGACCGGCCTCGGCCAGCAATTCGTCCAGACGATAGCCGAGCCAGCGCGCGTTGCCGATCAGATCGCCGCCGACCGGATTCGACACGCAGGCCAGCGTCACCAGCCGCTCCAGCACCGGACGATTCGCCAAATCCGCCCAGCTGAGCCGGATCTCGCGATCCACCATGCCGTGAATACGCAGCGACCAGTCGTCCTTGGACAACTGCGGCACGATCAGCGCGGTGTCGATGCGATAGAAGTCGGAGTTGGCGGTGAGGTACGGAGTCAGCCCCGGCACTCGAAGATCCGCGCCCGGAGCGATCGGCACCTCGGGTGCGACCGGCTGCGGCAATTCGACCGCCGCCCGCTCACCCGACACGTCCCGCCGCCGCAACCCGAGCACTTTGCCGCCGACGCCGGTGGCCACGGCAAGACCGCCGACGATGGCCAGACCTTGCAGCACCCGCCGCCGTTCGGGTCCCGCCGCTGCTCGCTCAGCTGTGGCGGAGTCCGACGTCGCGGTGGCTGCCCCCGGCTCGGTCGCACCCGCCGCAGCCGAGTCATCGGTGCTGCCGATAGCAGCTGGGCCTCCCGCGGATGCGGCCTTATCGACCGTTGCCGAATCGGCGGAGGCAGCGGTGCCTCCTGTGGGCTCGGCTTTAGCGGCTGTTGGCGAATCGGCGGTGTTATCGGAGGCAGCGCTGTCCCCTGTGTGCGCGGCTTTATTGACCGTTGCCGAATCTGCGGGCACTGCTGACTCGGCCGGGCTGTCGGTGGTTGTCGGGCGCGCCGCCGCTGCTGCGGATCTCGTTCCGGCGCTGTCGGTTTCACCCGTCGGAGGCGCCTCCGACGCAGGGCTCTGTTCTCCGGCCGGTTCGGATGCTTCGGCAACCGCGTCGATCCGGCGGGTCAGGACGCGCAGCGCATAGATACCGACTGCCACACCGACGATGGTCGGTAACGCCCCGGACAAACCGGTCCGCCCGGCCGCGACAATCGCCGCCACCACACCGAAGATCGCGAGAATCGTCGAACCCGCTGTGCGCGAAGTACGTTCGAGCGCTCCGGCCAGTCCGGCGACCACTACCGCGACCACCGCCATGCAGATATACAGCACGGTCTTGTCGCTCGTACCGAACGTGGTGATCGCCCATTCGCGCACCCCGTCCGGCGTGTGGTCCACCACGGTCGCGCCGAGGGCGTTGAGGGGCGCGCTGTCGGGGCCGAAGAACGCCGCGAGCAGCTCCGCGACGCCGAGCGTCGCAGCTGCCGAGACGATCCCGGCCGCCACCCGCGATCGCAGATCGGCCATGAATCCGAGCGTACTGCCGGGATAGGCCCAGGAATGTGACCATTCAATGACGCTTGTCGACCGCGTCAAGCGGCGAACTCGTCGGCGAGGGTGTTCCAGAACATGAGTTCGTAGCTTTGGAAGAGGCGGGCGTAGAGGTGCGCTTCGTCGCGTTTGAGGCGTCCGGAGTCGAGCCCGGCCTGGATGGCACGAATGGCCTGCTGTTCGATTTCGGGCACGTCGGTGGCGTAGAAGTCGAAGAACGCGCAGGCCGCGTCGTCGAATCCGTAGTGCTCGCGCATGCCCGCGGCCACGTCGCGGCAGTACGCGCCGAAGGTGGCGAAGTTCGCGTAGATCCCGGCGGCGACCGAGGACGATTCGCCGTTCACCGCCAGCCACGCCACATACGCGGGGTACGCCTGACATCCGGCCCGCGGCAGTTCGGTTCCCGGATCCGCGCCGGCCGCGGCGAAGAGCGCGTCCAGCATCCCCTGCGCCTGCTGCTCACCGGGCGCGAGCATGCCGAAGAACGCGCGGGCCTGCGTGTCCGCCGCCCGCGCCGCCATCTCGTGAAAACTTCGCCAGTCGCTCCCGGTGATCCGCCACTCCTCGGTGGCGATCGCGGCGAACACCGCCCGCGCCGCCTTGCCCGAGGCGATCAGTGGAACAAGCCGGTTGTCCGCCTCGCGCGGCGCCAGCTCCGCCTGGATTTCATCGAGCAATTTCCTTGCGCCGTCAGTCATCGCTCCCCCGCCTCTCCGCGTTTTCAGGCCAGACCATGTGCCGCGGTAGTGGCGTTGGCGGCTGGCGGTCGACCAGCCGGCTGGGTGAGCCGGTACCCGGCGAGTTACCCATGTTCTCACGAAATCAGCCGGCTGGTCGAGTCGAAATCGCTGTAGGCGAAGGGAACTCGCGTACGGTCCGCAGGATTGCTACTCAGTTGTAGATCTTGGCTACATCGTCGGCGTGCTGCTTCATCACCACAGCGCGCTTGAGCGACAGCTTCGGGGTGAGCTCCCCGGTCTCCTGCGTCCAGTCGATCGGCAGGATGCGGACCTTCTTGATGCCCTCGGCATGCGAGACCTTCTTGTTGGTCTCGGCGACCGCGGCGTCGACATCCGCGATCAGCTCCGGGTTCTCGATCAGCTTCTCGATCGGGGTGTCCTCGGGCAGGTTGTGGTTCTTCTTCCAGCCCGGCAGCGCCTCCGGGTCCAGGGTGATCAGCGCGGCGACGAACGGCTGCCCGTCGCCGACCACCATCACCTGACTGATCAGCGGGTTGGCCCGCAGCGAGTCCTCGAGCAGCGCGGGGGACACGTTCTTGCCGCCCGCGGTGACGATCAGTTCCTTCTTGCGGCCGGTGATGGTGATGAACCCGTCCGCGTCGATGGCGCCGAGGTCGCCGGTCTTGAACCAGCCGTCCTGGAAGGCTTCCTTGGTGGCTTCCTCGTTGCCCCAGTAGCCGTCGAACACCACCGACCCGCGCAACAGCAGTTCGCCGTCCTCGGCGATCTTCGCGCCGTGGCCCTCGATCGGCTGGCCCACCGAGCCGACCCGGATGTTCTCCGGGGTGTTCACGGTGATTGCCGCGGTGGTCTCGGTGAGGCCGTAACCCTCGTAGATGGTGACGCCGACACCGCGGAAGAAGTGGCCGAGGCGCGCGCCGAGCGGTCCGCCGCCGGAGACCGCGGCCTCGCACTGGCCGCCGAGCGCGGTGCGCAGCTTGCTGTAGACCAGCTTGTCGAACAGCGCGTGCTTGAGCTTGAGCACCAGCCCGGGCCCGCCGTTGTCCAGCGACTCGCTCCACGCGATGGCGGTTTCCGCGGCCGCGTCGAAGATCTTGCCCTTGCCGCCGTCGTGCGCCTTCTGCTTCGCGCTGTTGAACACCTTCTCGAACACCCGCGGCACCGAGAGGATGAAGTGCGGCTGGTAGCTGCCGAACTGGTCGACCAGGGTGGACCAGTCGGAGGTGTGCGCGACGGTCACCTTGGCGTCGAACGCGACCAGCGCGACCGCGCGGGCGAACACGTGCGCCAGCGGCAGGAACATCAGCGTCTTCTTGCCCGGCCGGATGAACGTGCCGAGCGCGATCCCGTCCGAGCGGGACTCGGCGTACAGGTTGGCGTGCGAGAGCATGACGCCCTTGGGCCGCCCGGTGGTGCCGGAGGTGTAGATCAGGGTGGCGGGGGAGGCCGCGTTCACCTGCTTGCGCCGATCGTGCACGGCCTGGTCGTCCAGGTCCTTGCCGCGGGCGGTCAGCTCGTCGACGACGCCCTTGTCGATTTGCAGCGTCTCCTTCAGCTCGGTCAGCGCCGCGGGCTCGATCTCATCGATGATCGCGCGGTGCTTGTCGCTGTCGACGAACAGCAGCTTGGTCGAGGAGTCCTGCAGGATCCACTTGGCCTGCTCGGCGGCCGAGCTGTCGTAGATGGCGACGGTGCAGCCGCCGACGGCCCAGATGGCGAAGTCGAGCACGGCCCACTCGTACCGGGTGGGGGCCATGATGGCGACCCGGTCGCCCAGTTCGATGCCCGAGGCGATCAGTCCCTTGGCCACGCCGGTGACGGTCTTCGCGAACTGCGCGGCCGTCACGTCCTGCCAGCCACCACTGCCGTTCGGCACGTTGAACAGCACCGCGTCCGGCGACTGTTCGGCATGCCGGAAGACGTTGTCGGAATTGTTCGCGTCTTCCGGAATGGTGTAGGAAGCCGGGACTTCGAACTCTCGCATCAGTGCCCTTCCACGTGGGTTTACTCGCCAGTAATCTACGACACCTTGGTCAGGGCCGTGAGGTCGACCACCAGAACCGGATCCGTGCGTAACCGCCGAGTACGGACCCGTGTCGTAGTTATCCTAAGTCCCGCAATTCGGCCGGCTGAATCGCTTCCCGCAGGAACGCCGCCAGTTCGCTCAGCGCCGCGGCGGCCGGGGCGACCAGCGCGGCTTGCAGTTGCGCGACGTGCCACAGGCCCTTGCTCTCGGTGAACCGGACCGGCACGCCCGCATTGCGCAGGGCCTCGACCAGATCGCCGCACTGCCCGTGCAGCAGTTCGTCCACGTCGACCTGCACATAGGTCGGCGGCAGGCCGACCAATTCACCGGTGAGCGGCGCGTAACCAGGATCACTGGAATCCCCGTCGCCGAGATAGGCGGCGGCACAGGCGCGCGACCACCGGCGGTTGATCACCAGATCGCTGTCCCGCTCGGGAATCTGATTCGGGTCGGTCCACGGCGCGATCAGGCCGAGCGCGGCCGGCGTATACCCGTGCCGGGCGATCAAGCGCTGCGCGGTAGCCAGGGACAGACCGCCGCCCGCCGAATCACCGGACAGGGCGATCTGGCCCGGCAGGTAGCCCGAGCCCTGTACCAGCTCCAGGAACGCCGCCTCGGCGTCGTCGAGCGCGGCCGGGAAGGGGTGCTCCGGGGCCAGCCGGTAGTCGGGAACGTACACGGTCGAACCGGTTTGGTGCGCCAGCCGCGCGGCCAGCGACCGGTGCGTGGCCGGCGAGCCGACCGCGTAACCGCCGCCGTGCAGATAGAGCACCGCGCCGCGGGGCGTCTTGGTGGCGGTGATCTTCTCGGCGGGCCTGCCGCCGAGCCGGATCTGATCGATGATGGTGCCCGCGGGCACCAGTTGCGCTGCCGAGCCCACTTCGAGCAGCAGGCGCTGCATCCGCCACGGCGCCCGCTGGTTCAGCGTGGCGCGGAAGATCGGACGCAGCACCGCTCGGGCGACGGGCAGCGGAAGATTGATGTCCCGCATAATCTTTCGAACTCGAATCAGGGTAGGAACGGACGGTTCACGACGGCGGCGATGCGCTGGTAGCCGGAGGCGGTGACGCGGACGAACACGTCGAGCAGCTTGGCCTCCCAGCCGATCAGCACCCGGCCGTGGCCCTTGCGCACGCCCTCGGTGATGGTCTGCGCGGCCATCTCCGGGGTGTGCATGGCCAGCTTCGCGTCGAACATCGAGGCCGCCTTCGCGCCGTCGATGCCCTCGGCCCAGGTGGCGTTGCGCGCGACGGCGGTCTTGATGCCGCCGGGATGCACACAGGTGACCTTGACCTTGTGCTTGCCGACCAGCATCTCCTGACGCAGCGACTCGGTGAACCCGCGCACCGCGAATTTGGCCGCGTTGTAAGCACTTTGGCCGGGAACCGCGATCAGGCCGAACAGGCTGGACACGTTGACCACGTGGCCGTCGCCGGACTCGATCAGGAACGGCAGGAACGCCTTGGTGCCGTTGACCACGCCCCAGAAGTCGACGTCCATGATCCGTTCGATGTCCTTGAACTCGGACTTGATCACGTCGCCGTGGTAGGCGATGCCCGCGTTGTTGTAGATCTGGTGCACCTTGCCGAAATGCGCCTTCACCGCGTCCGCGTAGAGCAGCACGGCCTCGCGCTCGGCGACATTGATCCGATCGGATTTGACCTCGGCGCCGAGGGTTTCGCAGCGGCGCACGGTCTCGGCCAGGCCCTCGGTGTCGATGTCGGACAGCGCCAGCTTCGCGCCGCGCTTGGCCAGGTTCTCCGCGAGCGCACGACCGATGCCGGAGCCGGCTCCCGTGATCACACAGACTTTGTTCTCGAAGTAAGCGTCTTTGCTCACTGGGGTGCCCCTACTTTCAGGTCGGCTTCGGACTGGATGGTGGTCTGGTAGGCGTCCACATCGAACGACCGGGTGAGCCTACGGAATTCGAAGGTGAAGTCGGGCCACAGCGTGGTGTTGTTGCCGTGCTTGTCCAGGTACCAGCTGGCGCAGCCGCCGTTGAGCCAGACGCTCTTGCTCAGCTTGCGCTGCAGGTCCTGGTTGAACTCGTCCTGCACGTCGCGGCGTACCTCCACCGTTCGCAGGCCGAGCTTGTCGACCGTGGCGAGCGCGTCGGCGACGTAGTTCAGCTGCGATTCGATCATGTACACCATCGAGGTGTGGCCGAGGCCGACGTTCGGGCCGAGCAGGAAGAACATGTTGGGAAAGTTGGCGATGGTCGCGCCCTTGTAGGCCTGCTGGCCGATCTCGTCGAAGACCTCGCTCAGCGTGCGCCCGTCGCGACCGGAGATGGTCTCGTAGGTCGGCGAGTCGGTGACGTGGAAGCCGGTCGCCACGATGAGCGCGTCGATCTCGCGTTCGGTGCCGTCCTGGGTGACGATCGAGTTCGCCCGCACCTCGGCGATGCCGTCGGTGACCACGTCCACGTTGTCCCTGCTGATCGCGGGGTAGTAGTTGTTCGAGATCAGCATGCGCTTGCAGCCGATGCGGAAGTTCGGCGTGACCTTGGCGCGCAGCTCGGGATCGCGCACCTCGGCGCGCAGCTTGGCCTTGGCGATCAGCTCGAACGCACCCATCAGCGCGGGGATCTTGGCCAGCCCGACGACCTGGGTCTCGCGCGCGGCGTAGATGGCCGCGCGGGACAGGCGCTGGAAGCCGGGCACGTGCTTGAACGCGAGCCGCTCGAGTGTGGTGTACGGGCGATCCAGGCGGGGCAGCAGCCACGGGGCGGTGCGCTGGTAGACGTCGAGGTGGGCGACCTTGTTCGCGATCGCGGGCACGATCTGGATGGACGAGGCGCCGGTGCCGATGATCGCGACCCGCTTGCCGGTCAGGTCCGCGTCGTGGTTCCAGCGGGCGGAGTGGAAGGTCTCACCCTGGAAGTCGTTGATGCCCTTGATATCCGGCAGCGCGGGCTCGCACAGCGCGCCGACCGCGGAGACCACGGTCTCGGCGACGAAGCTGCCCTGAGTCGATTCGACCTCCCAGCGGGAGGTGTCGTTGTTCCAGCGGGCGCTGGTCACGTCGCAGTCGAAGATGTGCTTGTCGTAGACCTGGTACTTCTTCGCCACACCCTGGATGTACTTCTGGATCTCGCCCTGCCGGGAGAACGAGCGCGACCAGTCCGGGTTGAGCGCGAACGAGTACGAGTACAGGTGTGAGGGGACGTCGCAGGCCGCACCGGGGTAGGTGTTGTCGCGCCAGGTGCCGCCGACATCGCCGCCGCGCTCGAGCACCAGGAAGTCGTTGCGTCCCTGCTGGCTCAGCCGGATGGCTAGACCGAGGCCCGAGAACCCGCCGCCGATGATGATCGTCTTGACGCGGCGGACTGGCCGGTCGCCGACAGCTTTGTCTGTAACCTTGCGACTCATGTACCCGAGCGTAGAGGCTTATTGAGCATCAGTCAACAGTATTGAATCACGTTCAGTAGGATGTCGGTGTGAGTATCAGTCGTTCCGGTCCGGGAGAGTCCAAGCGTGTCCGGCTCAGCCCGGACGAACGCCGCCTGCAACTGATCACCCTCGGGGCCGAAATGCTCGCCGAGCGCGCGCTCCAAGACATCTCCGTCGACGACATCGCCAAGGAAGCGGGCATCTCCCGCGGGTTGCTGTTCCACTACTTCGCCTCCGTCGGCGAATTCCACGAGGCGATCGCGCGGCACGTCAGCGCCGAGTTCCTCACCGCCACCGCGCCGGACCGCAGCCTCGGACTGTTCGACATGCTGCGCGATTCGGTCGAACGCTACGTCGACTACGTCGAAGACAATCGCGCCGCGTACCACGCGATCCTGCGCGGACCGTCCAGCTACAACCCCGGCATGGTCACCTACGTCAACGAATCCCGCAGTGCGATAGCCGAACTCGTGCTCGCCGAACTATCGATCCCGCCTGACGATCCGGACCTGCCCCGCCTGACCCTCGCCCTACGCGGCTGGATCGCCTTCGTCGAGGAAACGATCCTCACCTGGATGAGCGAAAAACCCATCCCTCGTGTTCAACTCATCGACCTGCTGGTGGAATCGCTTCCCGCACTTGCCCTCAGCCCGGCGCTGGCGGCGGCGTTGCGCGACTGAGTCTGCGCTCGTCGGTTCAGTCGTTTACCGAGCCGCAGCAAAGGCGCGCTGCTGTTTTGTCGTCAGATCGTGCGCCTCGGTCGCATCACGGGCCCAAATCTCACCGACGTAACGCCCTTCGGGCACAACACAATGCCAGCTGTTGTTACCGCCATCGGTGATCGACCAGCAGCGCGCGGCACCGGCATCCGGTGGGTTTGCCGCGGGGACGAGGCCGGCGTCCCGAATCTTGCGAAGGCGAATCGCGGAATCCGCCAGTGCCTGCCCGAGCCGTTTCGCCGCTTCCGGATCACGTGTGCGGTACACGTAGGTACCGCGGACGCCCGCCGCCGTCATTCCGGTGTCCTGGAACACCTTCAGGGCGACCAGTTGGTCAAATGCGAAAAGCGCGGCGCCACGCGGGCCGTAACTGCCGGACTCGGCGGAGCCCTTTCCTACGGAGAGCGCGAACATCCCCTCTGGGTCCGCGGTGAGGTCGGCTAGCTTCGCGTCGTCCGTAGGGGCGAAGGAATCGAGCAGCGGGCGTTGTAGTTCAGTGGCTCGTATCGTCGCCGCCGCCGCTTGTTCATCGGACCGCGCGGACACGCGAGTGAAGATGACGTACTCGGCATGCGGAGTGAACGCCATGCTGTCGACGCGATCGGTCCCGTTCGAAGTGTTGTGCATGCTGTACAGGCTGAATCGGATACCGGGGGATCCGGGAATCGAAACTGCCCGGCGTGCATCCGTTTCCAACATTCCTCGCGACGACAGCGCCGCGTCGCCGAGATCCTCCGCGGCGCGAATCGCCGCCGAGCTGTCTGGAAACCGCATGATGCCCTGTGTCAGAACCTTTTCGGACGACCCACCGGACGCGTCCGAGCCCGAGGTGATGAACCCGGTTACCAGCCCGTTCTTCGTCGCGGCGTCTCGAATCACCGGGTTGTGCCCGACGCTGACCAACAGCATCGCCCTGGTCAAGACTCCGGACTCACCCGGACGGACCAGCGCCGGGTCGACTTCCGCTGGTAACACAAGCGCTTCCGCCATTCGTGCTCCCTCGGCGAGCGCCCCGGTGCGCTGTCGGTCCCCCGGCTGGTTGCTGGTTGTAGTCGTCTCGGCCGCTTGTGGTTTCGAATTGTCCGGCAAGCAACCGGCCGAGGTGAGCACGGCGGCGACAACGGCCACCCGCAACAACAGATGCACCGTGACATCCTCGCAAATAAGAAAATTCGGGTACTGGCGACGGTGGGCGCCGCTCGGCGGCTGAACGCGGTCGCCGGTGCCGACCTCGGAGATGCCGAACGCCGGGTCGATATCGCTTTTCGGCGGTGTCGACCCGGCGTCCGGGATGCTGCGCCGGCCCTGTGCGGAGCCGATACTTGCGACCGGGGTAAATATCCCGGTCAGGTGATCATCAGGGCAGAACCTGCGGGATGACCTGGGGTGCGACGGCGCCCAGGATCGCGCCGATCACCGCGGCGAACACGACGTAGCTGATGCCACTGGCGATGATGCAGGCGAAGTAGCCGACGATGAAGACCAGGATGGCCGGGATGCACAGGATGGCGGCGACGCCGAGGCCCGTGAGGGCGCCGGCCGCGAGGCCGTTGGCCACCGGGTCGTGGTTCTGCGCGTCCGGGTTGGTCGCGATGGGCTTCAGGTCGCCGGCGGCGACGTTCTTCAGTTCACCGGCGATTTCCTGGGTCACCTGCGGGGTGACGGTCAGGGTCTTCCCGTCCGGGGAAATCTGCGGGGCCAGCGCGATCGTGTTGCCCGCGGCCGACTTCATCGACATCGGGAACTCGGTGACCTTCGCGCCGCTGGCGGATTCCACCCGCACCGCCGACGAATCCGCAGTCAGGGTGAACTTGCCACTGTTCAGCACGGTGGAGACGGACTTCAGGTCCGCAGACGTGGTCGTCTTGTATTCGACGCCTTGCTCGGCGCCGGTCGCCGACAGGCTGTCGGCCCACCGAGCCTGCTGGTCCGCGAGTTCGGTCGCCGACGCGGTGCCCGCGTTGGCGAGGGTTGCCACTACCGCGAAGGGCAGAACGACCGTGAGGATGTTGCGGCCCGCGCGCATGACAGTCTTTTGGAACATTTAGGCTTTCTCTCCCGCCCCCGACCGCTATGGAACGCCTTGTCCCCCAGACGAATCGAAGCGTTGATATTGATCGACAGGGATATTCATATCCGACGATCCCCCAGAACCAGAACTAATGTGACGAGCGCCACATTGATTCACCAAAATGCCCCCACTTCCAGGGGCTTCCGAAGCCGCAAATGGTTGCTTCCATCTGGTGATGTCGCTGTGTAGGCCCAGAAGTGAGGATTTCAGATCGAGGCCAGCAGGTACCCCGTGTAGTGCCCTGCCGCAAGAACTTTCGTCCAACCCCACCCGGCAACTCTCAGGCCGCCGCCAGCCTCACTCAACCGTTGATATCATCCGAATCGTAAACAATGTTCAGATCATCCGGACGAGACGGCCACGGCGGTGCCGTAATTCGAGTGCCCGTCCACGGATCAACTTGAATGACAGGATATTTCGTCTGCTCGACCAAGCCTGACCGACGCCACAGCAGATCCTCGCCGGAGTATACCGCGAAGGGGACGTCCGGGTAATGCTCCGATGTAAGCATGACCCACCCTTTCCCGAATCCGAGTCGTACGCACCCATTCTTGAAAAACGCCGTAGCTTTTATCGGCGCCTTAAGAATCCGCTCGACCTCAGTCTTCGACCAGTGAGTGATCACGCGCCGGTCGGGAAAACCTCGGTAAAAACGCGGTGACAACTCTGTCCCATACCCGGCAACGATCCGAAACCCCGAATCCATCGAGAGCTCGAATTCATCCGCGCCCCACTCGATACGCGCACCCCGACTACCCCGCAACGGCCACAGCAGCCACCGATCCTCGTATTCGATGATTTCATTCATCCGATAAATCCCAGTGGCTATCGGCTCGATGGCAGGTGTATTTGCATGAACTCGATAAGTTCACCGAGGACGCCTTCTATCCCCTCGCGAACCGGCTCCTCGGTAGGACTACCTGAGGTGACCTCGGACCGTAGGGTTTGAATCCCGTGCAAGAGTGCAGTGCCAATCCGTGAGCCTTGATCGCTCGGCAACCTGAACATCGAGATGCCTTCAGTTAGTTCGGCGATTTCCAGCTCCTCGATGTCAGTGGGGTCACTGAGTTCGGACTTGGCTCGATCGAGGATCATTCGAAATACTGCCTTGCGGACGTAGAATGAATCCTCTTGGGAGAACATTATTACGCTCATCAGAATCCAATCCGTACAATTTTTTCGCGCTTTTGGGGCGACAGCGAATCCACGTATTCTTTGATCGATCTCCTCGATTCTTCGCTGAAGCCGGTCAAGTCTACCAGTGTATGGTCAATGGATTTATTCAAGTGCGCATCGAGGGCATCCTTGAACTGTTGTTCCACTTTGGGGCTCCAGTACTCGGAGGTTTTCGGGTTACCCATCTGGTCGTATGTTTTGCCGTCTTTGTCGACGTATTCGCCGTCGCGTTCTTCGGCTGCGGCCCGAAGCTCGAGTTCAGGGTGCAATTGCTGTGCCCGCTCGAGTGATGCACGTTCGGACTCGCTGAGCCGGCCGATATTGGGATCCTCCGCAGGATTGTTTGCGCCTGGCCTCGGCTGACCATCGTTATCGATCAGCACGCGCATGGCGATGATGGTGGCTAGGGAGGTGAGGGTGGTGGTTAGGTCGGGGACTTTGTCGAAGGATTTGACTACGCCGATGGCTCCGGCGGCGGCGGTGGCCAGGCCTACTGCTTTGAGGAGGTTGCTGCCTTGGTAGACGGTGCGGATTGTGTTGACGGTGTTGGTGGCGATGACGCCTACGCCGCCTGCCCCGGCGGCCGCGCTGCCGCCGAAGGTGAAGAAGGCGGCGGCTGCGGCGGCGACCACGGTGAGGCCGATGGCCCATTCGGCCTTGGTGATCGAGGATTCGAAGTTGGCGCGCACATCGACTGTGCCGGTGTGGTATTCGGCGACGGGGCCGGCCAGGTTCTGGGCTGCGGCGGCGACCTGGGTCGCGCCGTTGCGCAGGGTTTCGAGGTGGTCGAGGAGGGGCGGCAGGTTCGTTTTGTCATCGATGGTGTCGAACAGGCCGATGATGGAGGTGAGCTGGCCTGCCGCTCCCGTAACCGTTTCGTGGTTGGCGAAAGTGGCCCAGGTCGATGATGCTTTCGCGAGCTTTGCGATATCGCCATTGGGCAGCTTGCCGAACTGCTCGATGATTTTTGCGATCAGCAGGTCGAAGAGTTCCTGAACACCACCGTGGTGTTCGATGCCGATCCCGTTGTTGCGCACCGAGGTCGGAATGGTGACCTGGTATTTCGACACCTCGTGCACAACGGGCCGATCGGGTGGTGGATTGCTCTTGTTGTTGATGCCGTAGTTGTATCCGGCCGCGTACAGCACATAACCGAATTGGTGAGAGCGTCCGCGAGGTCGGTGCACGACTGCATCGTGTCGCGCGCGGCGGTGTCGTACTTCTCGCCCCACTCCTTGCACCCGGGCGCGTCACCGGCCATGCCCGCGCATTCACCTTTGACGGCGTCGTGCACCGGTTTGTCCGCGCGACGGAGATCGGCGGCGAGGTCGTGGCATTTCTTGGCGGCGTCGTAGTAGATCTGCCAGTCGATGCGCACGGCTCAACCCCCTTGCAGCATCTTGCTGTTGAGTTCGATCGCTCGGGTGTAGCGTCCGTGCGCTTGTTTCGCCGCGTCGCTCATCTCCCGCACTCCCTCGACGAATTCGCGCGCACCAGTGGCCCATTGGCGATGGGCGTCGGCATAGGCCTGGGCGGCAACGCTTTCCCAGCCGGTGTCGTGCAGGGCGGCGACCCGGTCGTCGATTTCGTCGAGATGGTCGGCGACGAAGCCGGCCAACCCGGAAAGGCGGGAGACGATCTGGTCGAGATGCTCGAGGTCGACCGAGAATTCCGAGCTCATGGCAGGTCCAGGGTGGAGGTATTCAACGCGGCGGCATTGTTCGCGTCGCGGGCTTGATACGTGTCGGCGGTGACGCCGAGCTTCTCCGCCATGCCGGTGAGGGCGGACATGATCTGCACGCCGCCGTCGTGGACGTCGGTCCACCCGTTGGCGAACTCGGTGGCCGAGTCGCCGGTCCAGCTCCCGTTGGTCAGCGCGTCCACGTCTTTCGCGGCGGAATCCAAGGCCGAACGCAGCGCCTCGGCCAACTCGTAGACGTATTTCCCGACGTCACGAACCTGCTCGGGAACGACCGAAACCTGCTGGCCGGCGGTTACCGGCGTACCCCCGTCGCTCATGGTGGCGAAGTTTACTGACCGCGCCCACCAGTGTCGATGCCGGGAAACGCCGGACGCCGGGCCGACTCCGCTCGGAAAGCGGAGTCGGCCCGGCGTCCGGGCACAGCTACCTAGTTGGTCGGTTCGAAGGCTTCGGCGACGATCTCCGCCTGCTCCACCGCGTGCACCTTGCTCGAACCCGAGGAGGGTGCGGACATGGCGCGGCGGGAGATGCGGCGCAGTTTGCCGAGGCGCTCGGGGAGCAACTCGGGGAGGTTGAGGCCGAAGAAGGGCCAGGCGCCCTGGTTGGCCGGTTCCTCCTGGACCCACGCGATGTCGGTCGCGTTCGGGTAGCGGTCGAGCGACTCGTTCAGGCGGTAGGTGGGCAGCGGGTAGAGCTGCTCGATCCGCACGATCGCGACGTCTTCACGCTTCTGCTTGGCCTTCTCGGCCGCCAGCTCGTAGTAGAGCTTGCCGCTGGTCAGCAGGACCCGCTTGACCTTGCTGCGGTCGCCGATGCCCTGCTCGTAGGAGGGCTCGTCGAACACCGAGCGGAACTTGCTCTCGGTGAAGTCCTTCAGATCCGACACGACGGCCTTGTTGCGCAGCATCGACTTCGGGGTGAAGACGATCATCGGGCGGCGGATGCCGTCCAGCGCGTGGCGGCGCAGCAGGTGGAAGTAGTTCGCCGGGGTGGACGGCACGGCGACCGTCATCGAGCCCTCGGCACACAGCTGCAGGAACCGCTCGATACGACCGGAGGTGTGGTCCGGACCCTGGCCCTCGTGGCCGTGCGGCAGCAGCAGCACGACGTCGGAGAGCTGGCCCCACTTGGCCTCACCGGAGGAGATGAACTCGTCGATGATGGACTGCGCGCCGTTGACGAAGTCGCCGAACTGCGCCTCCCACAACACGAGTGCGTTCTCGTTGCCCAGCGAGTAGCCGTATTCGAAGCCGACGGCGGCGTACTCGCTCAGCGCGGAGTCGTGCACCGCGAACCAGCCCGGATCCTTGCTGCCGATGTTGTGCAGCGGGGTGTACTCCTCGCCCGTCTTGCGGTCGATGATCACCGAGTGCCGCTGGGTGAAGGTGCCGCGCCGCGAGTCCTGACCGGTCAGGCGCACCGCGCGGCCCTCGTCGATCAGCGTGCCGAAGGCCAGCAGTTCGGCGAAGGCCCAGTCGACCTTGCCCTCGTAGGCCATCTCGCGACGCTTCTCCAGCACCGGCTTGACCCGTGGGTGCACGTTGAACCCGTCCGGCACGTTCAGGAACGCGTCGCCGATGCGCTGCAGGATGGTCTTGTCCACGGCCGTCTGCACGGTGGTCGGCACCCGCTGGTCGTCCTCGACCGACTCGCTCGGCTCCGGGGTGTACTTCTCCAGCTCGCGGACCTCGTTGAACACCCGCTCCAGCTGACCCTGGTAGTCCCGCAGCGCGTCCTCGGCCTCCTTCAGCGAGATGTCGCCACGGCCGATCAGGCTCTCGGTGTAGGCCTTACGCACCGAACGCTTGGTGTCGATCACGTCGTACATGGCCGGCTGGGTCATCGACGGGTCGTCGCCCTCGTTGTGGCCGCGGCGGCGGTAGCAGACCATGTCGATCACGACGTCCTTGCGGAACTTCTGCCGGAAGTCGACCGCGAGGCGGGCCACCCAGTCGCAGGCCTCCGGGTCGTCGCCGTTCACGTGGAAGATCGGCGCGCCGATGAACTTCGCGATGTCCGTGGAGTATTCGGTGGAGCGGCTGTTCTCCGGCGCCGTGGTGAAGCCGATCTGGTTGTTCACCACGATGTGGATGGTGCCGCCCACGCGGTAACCGCGCAGACCCGACAGGTTCAGCGTCTCGGCGACCACACCCTGACCCGCGAACGCGGCGTCACCGTGCAGCATCAGCGGCATCACGGAGTAGCCCTCCGCGCCGTCGCCCTTGTCCAGCAGGTCCTGCTTGGCCCGGACCAGACCCTCGAGCACGGGGTCGACCGCCTCCAGGTGCGAGGGGTTGGCGGTGAGCGAGACCTCGATCTCGTTGTCGCCGAACATCTGCAGGTAGGTGCCGTGCGCGCCGAGGTGGTACTTCACGTCGCCGGAGCCGTGCGCGCCGGCCGGGTTCATGTTGCCCTCGAACTCGGTGAAGATCTTCGAGTAGGGCTTGCCGACGATGTTGGCCAGCACATTCAGCCGGCCGCGGTGCGGCATGCCGATGACGACCTCGTCGAGCCCGTGCTCGGCGCACTGGTCGATGGTCGCGTCCATCATCGGGATGACGGCCTCGGCGCCTTCGAGCGAGAAGCGCTTCTGCCCGACGTACTTGGTCTGCAGGAAGGTCTCGAAGGCCTCCGCCGCGTTCAGCCGGTTCAGGATGTACTTCTGCTGTGCGACAGTCGGTTTGACGTGCTTCTGCTCGACCCGCTCCTGGATCCACTGCAGCTGCTCGGTTTCCAGGATGTGGGTGTACTCCACACCGACGTGGCGGCAGTAGGCGTCGCGCAGGACCGAGAGGACCTCGCGCAGCTTCATCTGCTCCTGGCCGTGGAAGCCGCCGACGTTGAAAGTGCGGTCCAGGTCCCACAGGGTCAGGCCGTGCTGGGTGACGTCCAGGTCGGGGTGGCTGCGGAACTTGTCCTTGACCAGCCGCAGCGGATCGGTGTCCGCCATCAGGTGGCCGCGGTTGCGGTAGGCGGCGATCATCTCGAGCACGCGGGTGCTCTTGTCGACGCCGCGTTCGCGAATGTCCTTGCGCCAGCGCACCGGCTCGTACGGCACTCCCAGGCCGTGGAAGATCTCGTCGTAGAACTCGTCGGAGATCAGCATCTGATGGATGGTGCGCAGGAAGTCACCGGACTCGGCGCCCTGGATGATGCGGTGGTCGTAGGTGGAGGTGAGCGTGATCAGCTTGCCGACGCCGATATCGGCGATCCGCTCGTCGCTCATACCCTGGAACTCGGCCGGGTACTCCATCGCGCCCGCGCCGATGATGGCGCCCTGGGCAGGCATGAGGCGGGGCACCGAGTGCACGGTGCCGATGGTGCCCGGGTTGGTCAGCGAGATGGTGACGCCCGAGAAATCGTCGGAGGTCAGCTTGCCGTCGCGGGCGCGGCGGATGACGTCCTCGTAGGCGGTGTGGAACTGACCGAAGGTCATCGCCTCGGTGCCCTTGATCGCCGCGACAACCAGCGACCGGTTGCCGTCCTTGCCGGGCAGGTCGATGGCGAGGCCGAGGTTGGTGTGGGCGGGGGTGACCGCGTTCGGCTTGCCGTCGATCTCGGCGAAGTGCCGGTTCATGTTCGGGAAGGCGTTGACCGCCTTGACGATCGCGAAACCGAGCAGGTGCGTGAACGAGATCTTGCCACCGCGGGTGCGGGCCAGGTGGTTGTTGATGACCAGCCGGTTGTCGATCATCAGCTTCGCCGGGATGGCGCGCACACTGGTCGCGGTCGGGATGGTCAGCGACGCGGACATGTTCTTGGCTACCGCCGCCGCGGCGCCGCGCAGCACCTTGGACTCGTCGGCCGCGGTCTCGGTCTTCGGGGCGCCGGAGGTGGGCGCCGCGTTGGAGGTCGGTGCCGGGGTGGTCTGCGGTGTGCGCGCGGTGGCCTTCGCCGGCGCCTGCGCGGCGGCCGCGGGCTTGGCCGGTGCGGGCGCGGCGGCCTTGGGCGCCGCGTTCGCCTTGGGGGCCGAGTTCACCGGCGCGGGTGCCGGAGCCGGGGTCGGCGCCTGCGCGGGAGCGGCCGCGGCCGGAGCGGCCGAGCTGTTACCGGAATCACCCGTGGCTTCGGGCGTGTAATCGGCGAGGAACTCGTGCCAACTCTCATCGACCGAAGATGGATCTTGCTTGAACTTCTGATACATCTCATCGACTAGCCACTGGTTCTGTCCGAACTGGGAAGTTGAGCTGCTCACAGCAGGTGTTCGCCTCATTTCGTTCTTCGCGCTGCGACGTTTGTGACGTGCCCGGCACGGGGATCAGCGGAATCGCGCCGATGCGCCCTATCTGAGGATAGGCCCAGCAGCAAACCGACGGAGCGACTGACCACCCGACAAACCTCACCTCATAGAAGACGACTTGTCCGTAACCAAGAATATTCCCCCGGTCTCACGTGCCGCCGACCACAGTGCGGCATACGGTCCGGCCGCGGCGAGCAGCTCGGCGTGGGTCCCGATTTCCGCGATCCGGCCGTGCTCGACGACGGCGATCCGATCGGCCCGTGCGGCCGTACCGAGCCGGTGTGCGACGAGGACGGTGGTCCGGCCGCGGGTCAGCGATCGACTCGCGGCAAGCACCGAGGCCTCGGCGTCCGGGTCGAGGGTAGCCGTGGCCTCGTCCAGCAGGAGCAGGTCGGGGCGGACCAGCTCGGCGCGGGCCAGCGCGATCAGCTGCCGCTGACCCGCGGACAGGCCGCGACCGCGCTCGCCGACCGGCTGCCGCATGCCGTGCGGGAGGGCGGCGATCATCTCGCTCGCACCGACCGCGGCCGCGGCTTCGGCGATATCGGCCTCGGTCGCGGACGGTTTCCCGAAGGCGATATTGCTCGCGACGTCACCGCTGAACAGGTGCGCCTCCTGCGGGACGATGCCGAGCCGGGCGCGATAGTCGGTGAGACGGTAATCACGGATGTCGGTGTCGTCGACCCGGATCGCGCCGGTGCCGTCGGCCGGAAGGTCGTAGAGCCGGGCCAGCAATTTGACGATGGTGGATTTGCCCGCGCCGGTGGGCCCGACGAGGGCGAGGGTGCTGCCCGCCGGAACGGTCAGCGAGACGTCGTCCAGGGCGAGCGCTTCGACACCGGGGTAGTGGAAGCGCACGTTGTCGAGGACGACCTCGCCGCGCAGGCGCCGCTCGATCGGCACCGAGTCGGGCCGATCGGTCGCGATCGCCGAGGGCGTGCGCAACAGCTCGCCGATCCGGCGCAGACCCACGCGCGCCTGCTGATATCCGTCGAACACTTGTGACAGCGCGAGCACCGGCATGAACAGCAGATCCAGATACAGCACGAAAGCGATCAGCGTGCCCGCCGTCGTCGTACCCGCCGCCACCTCGCGCGCGCCGACGAAGATCACCGCGGCCAGCGATACGCCCGACCACGCGGTGACGAACGGGAAGTACAGCGCGATCGAGGCCTGCGCGCGCATCCGGCTGCGCCGGTATCGATCGGAGTATTCGGCGAAGCGCCGGGCCGCGACCGGCTCGTGCCGATTGGCCTGCACCGCACGCAGTCCGGCGACGTTCTCCTGGAAGTCGGCGTTCACCGTCGAGACGTTCTCCCGGGACACGGTGTACGCGGTCGACGCGAACCGGCGGAACAGCGCGGTCGCCACGAACAGCGGCGGCAGCGTGGCCAGCACCACCAATGCCAGCGACAGGTCGATCACCAGCAGCGCGACCGCGATCCCGGCGAAGGTCAGCGCGCCGATCAGCGTGGTCGCCAGTCCGGTCTGCATGAACGTGGACAGCGAGTCGAGATCGGTCGTCATCCGCGTCATGATCCGGCCGGACAGTTCCCGCTCGTAGTAGTCGAGCCCGAGCCGTTGCAGGTGCGCGTAGCTGCGGATGCGCAGGCCGTACAGCACCCGTTCGCCGGTGCGCGCGGTGATCAGCGTGTTCGCCGCGCCGACCAGCCAGCCCGCGGCGACCAGCAGCAGACCGAGTGCGGCGGCGACACCCAGGGCAGCGGCGTCGTCCCCGCTGACCCCGCTGTCGATGGCGAACCGCACGATCGGCGGGAAGGCGACCCCGACCAGCGCGTCCAGCAGCAGCAGTGCGATCGCGGCGCACACCAGCCCGCGAACCGGGCGCAACAACCTGGTCAGCCGGAACTCGGGATCGGGCTGCCGCATCCGCCGCGCGTCGAGCAGCGGCTGCTCGGTGGCGGGCGGCAGCAGCGCGATATTCCGGCGCAGCTCGGGGGTTTCGGTGAGATCGGCGGCCGCGGCCGCGAAGGTGCGGCCCGCGCTGCCGTTGGCGACGGTCGTGGGAATCGCGGCGGCCGCGCCGTGTGCGGGCAGGTGCGCGCTCAGCGGTGCGGGCAGCCGGATGACCCGATCGGCATGCGCGAGCGTCGATTCCCGGTGCGCCAGGATCAAGGTGGTGCGCCCGGCCTGATCGGGCAGCGTGCCGAAGATCGCGGCCTCGGTGATCGCGTCGACGGCGGAGGTCGCGTCGTCGAGCACGAGAATGCGCGGCTGAGCCAGCAGTGCCCTGGCCAGCGCGATGCGCTGACGTTGCCCGCCGGACAGCGTCAGCCCGCGTTCGCCGACGACCGTGTCGTAGCCGTCGGGAAGTTCACTGATGAACTCATCCGCCGCGGCGGAGGTCGCGGCCTGCCGGATCTCGGCGTCGGTCGCCTCCGGCCGGCCGATGGCGATATTGGCCGCGATGGTGTCGGAGAACAGGAACGGGTCGTCGAACACGACGCCGATGGCGCCGCGCAGATCCGCGAGGTCGACGCGATCGTCATCGGTGCCGAACAGACGAATGTGGCCCGAGTCCGGCGCATAGAACCGGGGGAGCAGCAGGGACAACGTGGTCTTCCCGGACCCGGCCGGCCCGATGATCGCGACGGTCTCGCCGGGCCGCACGGTCAGGTCCAGCTCGCGCAGCACCGGCTGCTGCGGGTCGAATCCGAAAGTCACCGCGTCGATATCGATGCCGAGCGGACCCGAAGGCAGCGGCGTCGGCTCCGGTGGATCGGTGACGATCGGCGCGGTATCGATCACCTGATACACCCGTTCGGCGGCGGCCCGGGTCAGCTGGGCGAGCACCAGCGCGCCGGCCATGATCCGCGCGGTCCCGGTCATCGTCGCGACGTACGCGGCGAACGCGACGAAGGTGCCGATCCCGATCGTCCCGTGCAACGCGAGCAACCCGCCGAGCACGATGACCCCGACCATGCCGAGCTGCGGGATCGCGGCCACCGTCGGCGCGAACCGGGAGTCGACCGCGGCCGCGCGCATCCGTTCGGAATAGAGGGTGCGACTGTGCTTTTCGAGCACGTCCACCATCCGGGCCTCCTGCCCGAACCCCTTCACCACGCGAACGCCGGTGACGGTCTCCTCGACGTGCTGCGCGACATCGGCGGCGCGCTGCTGCGCGGACCAGGTGGCCGCGTAGAGCTTCGGCCGGACCCGGTAGACCACCACCGCGATCGCGGGCACGACGAGCAGCGCCAGCACCGCCAGCGGCGGCGACAACCACAGCATCACCGCCGCGGCGAGCAGGAACTCCAGCACCGCCATGGTCGACAGCGGCACCATCGCGAGCAGGCCCTGCACCAGCTGCAGATCGGTGATCGACCGCGACACCACCTGCCCGGTCCGGATCGCGTCCTGCCCCGCCCCGTCGAGCCGTTGCAGCGACCCGAGCAGGTCCACCCGCAGCGAATGCTGCACGTCCAGCGAGAGCTTGCCGGCGAGCAGCCGCCGCCCGAATCCGGCCGCGAATCTGCCGAGCGCGAGCAACAGCAGCAGCCCGGCGACCACGCCGATCACCGCGGTCTCGCCGGTGCCCGCGGCATCGACGGCGCGCTTGGTCAGCAGCGGCCCGGCGATCTCCACCGCCGCACCCGCCAGCACGGCCGCCGCCAGACCCGCCAGCGTGCCCGGGTGCGAACGGCTTTCGGCCCACAGCCGGCGAATCCAGCCGGGGCCGTCCGGCTCGCGCTCAGGCGACTCGGTGTGTGCACTGGCTTCGACAACCCCGCCCATAACCATCCACGGTAACGACGCGCACCGACACGTCTTTTGTTCCCGCGCTATGGCTCAGAGGTCGAGGCGACGCAGATTCCACCAGCCCGCGCCCCCGATGCCGATGGTCCACAGCAGCAGGACCACGACCGCGGCGGGCGTGGGGGCGAGGAAGTCGCTGTCCGGGTAGGAGCCGACGGCGACGGTGCTGATCGTGGCGGAGCCGGGGAAGAGGGTGACGAAACCGGTCGCGCCGACGCCGTCGGCGATCAGCCAGAGCAGCGGCTCGGCGATGACCAGCCAGCCGAGCAGCACCGCGATCGCGGTCGACGACGAACGCAGCAGCAAGCCGAGTCCGGCGCCGATCACCGACCAGCAGACCGCGGCGAACAATCCGCCGCCGAGCACCGCCGCCAGTTCCAGGTCGACGTCGAACTTGCCGCGCCCGAACGCCAGCAGCGTCACGACGGCGACCGCCTCGACCGCGAGCGCGACGGCCACCGCGAACACGCCGGTCACCACCAGCTTCGCCGCGGTGAGCCGATCGCGGTCCGCGGTGAACAACGCGGTCACCGCCATGGTCCGATGCCGGTACTCGCCACCGCTGCCGACCGCGCCGAACACGGCCGCCGCCAGCACCACCACCACGATGCCGGCGTAGAGCCCGATCGTCGCGGTGCCGGTGACCGGCTCGCTTCGCGGATCGGCCTTGCCCGCCAGCAGCGCGCTGGTCACGCTCGCGAGCAGCGCGACCACCAGCGGCGCGCCCGCGAGGATCCGGTTCAGCGGCAGTGTGGCGACCTTGCGGACCTCGGAGTTGATGGCGGGCACCAGGTCCGGGGGCACAATCGTGATCATCGTGGAATTCCGTAGGGCATCGGCGTCGGATGATGAGCGGCCCCGGACAGCCCGGGGTAGGGCGAGGGGGCCGGAGCCTGCGGTTTGGTCAACGACGCGAGCACCCGGTCGGGATGGATCAGGTCGGGGATGACGCTGTCCAGCCGCACCTGGGCCGCCGTCGCCGCGTCCCGGATATCGGACTCGGTCGCCTCGGCCACCGCGAGCCGCCCGTCCGGCCGGATCACCGCGTCGGTGAAGCCGCGCGCGGCCAGTGTGGTGGCCAGCGCGATCGGCGTGGACGCCGCGACGACCAGACGATCGGGATGGCCGCGCCGCAACCGAGCCGGCGTGCCCTGATAGACCACCGCGCCCTCGCTCAGCACGATCACACTGTCCGCCCCCGGCAGCACCGCGGCGAGGCTCTCGCTGGTCACCAGCGCGCTGCCACCGCGCTTGGCGTGCCTGCGCAGAAAGTCTTGCAGCCAGCCACGTTCCGCGGCGTCGAGGCCGTTCATCGGCTCGTCCAGGACCAGCAGCGGCGGATCGCCGAGCACGGCGGTCGCCAACGCCAGCCGCGTCTGCTGGCCGGCCGACAACGCGCTGCCCTTCGATCCGGCTTCCTCGCCGAGCCCGACCAGCTCGAGCACCTCCTCGACCCGCCCATCCGACACGCCGACCGCCGCGGCGTAAACCCGCAGATGGTCGCGCGCGGTCCGGCGGGGGTGCAGTCCGCGGGGCGCGAGCACCCCGCCGACCACCCGGGCGGAACTGACGTCGCGATCGGCATCACCGCGCGCCCGGTTCGATCCGGGCCCGCCGACCGACGCCGTCCCCGAGGTCGGCACGAGCAGCCCGAGCAACGTCCGCGCCAACGTGGTCTTACCCGCGCCGTGCGGCCCGACCAGCGCCGCGGTGCTGCCGGACGCAACGGTGAAACTCACGTTCTCGATGGCGGAAACCAGACCGTAGCGCTTGGTCAGGCCGCGAACGGAGAAGGCGAGCGACGACACCGCGCTCACGACGGCTTGGTGGGCGATTGCGGCTTCGTCGGGTCGATCGCGGTGAGCGGATCGGCATCGACGATGAGGTGCCGGTCGGCCGGCCAGACCACCGGCGCGGGCCCGAACGCCTCGCGCGCGTTCTTGATCGTGGTCTTGCCCATGGCCCGGTTGCCCACGCCACCGATCACGGCGCCGATGCCCGCGGGCACGACCTTGCCCGCCATCAACGCGGCACGCCGGGTGATGAAGCGGACGATGAATCGCTTGAGCAGCGAGTCGTTCATCGAGGAGAGCCCGGGAATCCGGTTGGCGAACACCGTGCCCCAGTTCTTCGCCGAGGTGCCGACGGTCTTCTGCACGATGTCCATGCCGCCCTCGCCGAGCACGACGGCCAGCACCAGCGCCCGGCGCTGCTCCTGGTCCTCCGGCGAGATGCCGTGCACCGCGGCCACCGCCAGGGTGAACACGGCCGAGGCCTCCATGAAGAAGGTGGTCTCCGCGCTGACCGCGGCCAGGGCCGCGACCGTGCCGACGCCGGGCACCGCCGCGGTCGCGCCGACCGCGCCGCCGCTCCCGGTCACCGCGAGCAGGTACTGGTTCTCCAGCCGCTCGATGATCTGCGCGGGACTTTCCGACGGGTGGGAACGCCGGATCCGGTCGACATATTTGGCGACCGCGGGCCCCTGCAAGCGAGACCCGGTATCGAGTAGCTGGACCACCGTCTTCTCGAACGCGCCTTTGAACATCGGCGGCACCCTCCTCTTCGGACTGCTGGTTGAACTGTATGGCCTCAGCTCGTCATGACAACGATGTACCCAGCCTGATCGGTTCCATCAGTCCGGTTGGCGCAGCGCGGGCACCCGCTCGGCCAGCACCGGCGGCGGGGGCGGCGTGCCGTCACCGAATGGCCGCCCGCCCAACGCTTCCCGGCCGTGCGGGGTCAGCCAGTTCTCCAGGTCCGGTCCCTTGGGCACGATTCCGGTCGGGTTGATGTCCCGGTGCACCACGTAGTAGTGCTCCTTGATCTGCCCGAAGTCGGTCGTGTCGCCGAAACCGGGGGTTTGATAGAGGTCACGCGCGTACGCCCACAGCACCGGCATCTCGCTCAGCTTGGACCGGTTGCACTTGAAGTGGCCGTGATAGACCGGGTCGAATCGGGCCAGCGTGGTGAACAGCCGCACATCGGCCTCGGTGATCGTGTCGCCGACCAGATAGCGTTGCGTCGCAAGCCGTTCCGTGAGCCAGTCCAGGCGGTTGAACAGCCGGTCGTAGGCGGCCTCGTAGGCGTCTTGGGATCCGGCGAAACCGCAGCGGTAGACGCCGTTGTTGACGTCGCGGAACACCGCGAGATTCACCTCGTCGATCTCCGCGCGCAGCGCTTCCGGATACAGCTGCGGCGCGCCTTCGCGGTGGTACTCGGTCCACTCGGTGGAGAAATCCAGGGTGATCTGCGCGTAGTCGTTGGTCACCACCTGCCCGGTCGGCACGTCCACCACCGCGGGCACGGTGATGCCGCGCGGATAGTCCGGGAACCGGGCCAGGTACGCGTCGCGCAGCCGCGGAATGCCGAGCACCGGGTCGACGCCGCCGGGATCGAGATCGAAGGTCCAGCTGAGCTTGTCGTGCGTCGGCCCGCACAATCCCAGCGAGAGCACCCCCTCGAGCCCGAGCAGGCGCCGCACGATCAGCGTCCGATTCGCCCACGGGCAGGCCCGCGCCGCGATCAACCGGTAGCGGCCCGGCTCGACGGGGTAGCCATCGCGGCCGTCGGCCGTGATTCGCGTGGTGATGTAGTTCGTATCCCGCTTGAACTCGCCGGGCTCGACGTAGGAGCCGCTTTCCACCGACTTGGTCACCTGGACAGTCTCGCAGACGCAGCACCTAGTCTGACCGAATGACCGATACGAAGGCCACCCGCCTGGAACGCGAAACCACCGACGGCGGCGCCGAGGTGGCGACGCTGACGCTCGCCCATCCGCCGCTGAACCTCTTCGACCGGGCGATGCTCGACGCGCTCATCGAGGACGTCGCCGAGCTGTCGGCGAACCCGCCACGCGCGGTGTTGCTGCGCGCCGAGGGCAAGCTGGTCTCCGGCGGCGTGGACGTGCACGTCTTCGACGGTTTGTCGGTCGAGCAGGGCGCCGAACTGTGGCGGACTCTGTTCGCGCAGATCATCCATCCGATCGAGGCGCTGCCGTGCCCGGTGGTGTTCGCCGCGCACGGTCTCACCCTGACCGCCGCGTTCGAGATCGCCCTGGCCTGCGACATCATCCTGGCCGCGCCCAAGGCGAAGTTCGGCCTGGTGGAGACCGTGGTCGGGCTGACGCCGTCGATGGGCGGACCGCAGCGACTCGCCGAACGCGCCGGCTCGGGCCGGGCCCGCGAATTCGTGATGACCGGCGACCTGTACGCGGCGTCCACCATGGCGGACTGGGGTGTGGTGAACGCCGTGCACGACGACGTCGACACGGCGGCAAGGGAATTGGCACACCGCCTGGCGAACGGCCCGACGCTGGCGCACGCCGCCACCAAGCAGATCATCGAGGCCTGGCGTTCCGGCGGTGTCGCACACGCGGATTCGGTGACACCCGAGGTGTCCGGCGCGTTGTTCGACACCGCGGACCTGAAGGGCGCGGTGCGCAGCTTCCTCGAGGTCGGTCCGGGGAAGGCGACTTATACCGGGCGGTGACAGACCGGACACGTTCTCCGCCTCTCCCGGCTAAAATGTGACTCGCGTCATATAGTCGCAGAGCCTGCTGACTCGAGGCGCGCGGAGGACGAATGTCGCAGTTGCTCGTCGAATACCCCCTGACCCGCCCGTATGCCAGCGCCAACCCGCTGGCGCGCGGGGCCGACGGCGTGCTGCGCTACGGCAACCTCACCCCGGCGCTCACCGAGTTGCTCGACCTACAGGTGCACGCCTTCTCCCAGCGCGAGGCCGTGGTCGAGATCGGCGGCCCGCGGCTGACCTATCGGGAGCTGTGGCATTCCGCCTCGCGCATCGCGGGCGGATTGCAGGAGCACGGCATCGGTTACGGCGACCGGGTCGCCGTGCACATGCCCGGCGGTGTCCGCTGGGTGCAGGCGTTTCTCGGCGCCCTGCTCAGCGGCGCGGTGCCGGTGCTCGTGCACGACGGCCTGCCCGACGCGGTGGCCGAGCGCGTGATCGCCGACAGCAGAGCGGATTTCGTGCTCGGCCGGGAGATCGCCCGCGGAGCCGAGTTGCCCGATGGCGCGGCGTTCATCGATGACGGTGCGGCACTGGGCGATCTGGCGTTGCTCAGCTACACCAGCGGCACTCAGCTCAGTGCCACCACCGCGCCGAAGGGCGTGGAGCTGACCAACGAAAACCTGTTGTCGGCAATACGTTCGGTGGTCTCGGCGCTCGATCTGCCGACCGACGGCCTGCGCAACCTGCTGCTGCTGCCGCTCGCGCATGCCAGCGGCTGCGTCGATCAGCTGCTGCCGACCTTCGCCGTCGGCGGCACCGTCGTGCTGGCCCGGGACCGCCGCGGACTCGCGGAAGCCATTGTGGCCGAACGGATCGACATGGTCTCGGCGACGCCGCGGATCTTCGCCGGACTGCTGCCCGAGCTCGCCGCGTTGCGCGCGGACGGTGTGCGCACCGAGAGCATCGCCCGGGTCAGCAAGGCCGGGCACCGCGGCGAACGGGCCGCCGCGCCCGCGACCCCCGCCGACCTGGCCGCCGAACTGCGCGAGATGTTCCCCGCCGCACGGCAGTGGTCGATCTGGGGCGCCACCGAGACCAGCGGCATCGGCCTCGCCGTGGACGACGCGGAGCCGGCCGACGACGGCGACACCGTGCTCGGATTCCCGTTCGGCGGCACGGAATTGGCCCTGTGGGGGCCGCAGGCGCAGGTCGGCCACGGCGAACTGCTGTGCCGCGGCCCGAACGTCTGCCCGCGCTACTGGAACGACCCGACCACCACCGCCGCCCGGTTCACCGGAACCTGGTTCCACACCGGCGACCAGGTCACCATCGATGCCGACGGCCTGGTCCGCCGGGGCCCTGCTCAGGACGAATGATGCTGTCTCACTCCAGCATCCGCTCGCGCAGCCGGGCCCGCAGCTCCGGGGTGAACCCGGCGGCCGTCAGATAGGCGTCGACGTCACCGTGCAACTCGTGCATCGATGCGGTGGCGGTGTCGAGGTATTCCTCGCGCACGCCGAGCAGGTCGATCGAAAGTTCTTCGCCGCCCAGCAGTTTCGTCGTCATCATGGCGCGCAACGCCGGGACGGCGCCGTTGCTCTCCAGGTAGTCGGCCCGCACGTCGGCCTCGGTCACCCCGACCGCGCGCAGCAGCGTGGCAATGGCCCAGCCGGTGCGGTCCTTGCCCGCCGCGCAGTGCACCAGCACCGCGCCGTCGCCGAGCGCGATCGATTCGGCGAGCGCGGTGATCGCGGCGTGCGCCTCGGGCAGCGCGGGGAACATCCGGTAGACCTCGAGCATGTGGGTGAACGCGCCCTGCGCGTCGGTGTGATGCGGCGGCGCCTCGGCCATCCGCGCGTCGAACGGGGTGACGTTCACCCGTACGCCGTCGGGCACCCGGTCGTGGCCGATGTGGTCGATCTCGCGTTCGCCGCGCAGGTCGTGCACGTCGCTGACCCGCAGTGTGCGCAGGGCGGCCAGGCCCGCCTCGTCGAGGCCGGTCAGCTGCGCCGAGCGCAGCAGCACGCCGGGGCGGATCTTCGCGCCGTCGACGGTGCGCAGTCCACCCAGGTCGCGGAAGTTGAAGGTGCCGGAGATGAAGTACTGGTCGGCAGGCGGCGAGAGAGTCACCGACCAAGGCTATCCGCCCGTCGGTATCGGGCGGGTGTCGTTCGCGGATCGAACCGCACACCGGTAGGTGACCGATTTGTGCGGTTCAGCTGTGTGATCGGCCACAGGATTCGGGGCACGTTCGAGCCCGCCCGTACAGTGGACAACGGTCTGCTTATCGGCCGGGCAGGGCTGAGAGTGACCTCGGGGGAGGGAAATCCGGGCAGGGCGGAGTGGTCCCCCCACCATTCCGTTTGGGTAACAAAACATTCTTTCAGTCTGGAATTACCCATTGAACCTGTTCTCAAACCCCGGAAACCCTCTACCATTGATGAACGTTGGACCGGGCAGCCTGGGGTTTCCAGCGAATTGCCCGCCATGTTCGACGAGTCGCGCCGACGAGGGTGCGCGAGATCTTTTCGCCGAGGGAGTCGTCGTTGAGCGTACGAGGAGACACCGCAGTGGTTCGGCTGCGGCCGACCATCTGCGAGGCCGTCGAGAAGGCGGCCGCGTCACTGGACCATGGAGGTGTGCGCGCCCTACGGGTGCTACTGCACGCCGGCGTGAGCGCGTACTGGCCGTTGGTCAAGGCCGCGCCGGCCAAGCAGGTTCAGGCCTACGAGGCGACGGTGCAGACCCTGCGCGAGCGGTGGGCGGTGCAGACCGACTGCATAGCCGACCCGGCCGCGTCCGCCGTCTACCGGGAGATGGACACCGAAGTCGCCGCCTTCCTGCAGCTCTGCGCCGATCGTTCGGGCGCGCAGTGGCTGGAGCCGGTCGAGGCGATCGCCGCCTACGCGGTCTCGGTGCTGCAGGGCACCGTGTTGCGCTGGCTCGCCGACTGCAATGACGAGACAATGCTGGTCGTACTCGACGATCTGGTGAGCAGCCTGGCGACCAGGGCCGCCGAGGTCTAGCCGGTACGCCTGCCGCGGTGACCTCGGGAAAGAGGAATCCGCAAATACTGGACGTTTGACCAGTTTGATGGTTGAGTTGGCCTGGTGAGCGAGCGCAGCGAGCGAACCGATGACACATCTCCCATTGCGGGCCTGCACGCGGCCACCGCCGAGCTCGACCCGCCGCTGGCCGCCCTCGATCTGACCGCGCTACACGCGAACGCCGCCGATCTGGTGCGCCGCGCGAACGGCGTCCCGGTGCGGGTCGCCAGCAAATCCGTGCGCTGTCGCGCCATCCTCGAAACAGTCCTCGGCGACGAGCTGACCGCCGCAGGCGGCTTCGCCGGCATCATGTCCTACTCCCTGGCCGAGGCCATCTGGCTGGTCCGCTGCGGCGCCCGGGACATTCTGCTCGGCTATCCGACCGCCGACCGCGCCGGACTGGCCGAGCTGGCCGCCGACGAGACGCTACTGCGGTCGATCACCCTGATGATCGACGATGCCGACCAGTTGACCCTCATCCGCGCCGCCGTCGGCACCGACCGGGTGCGCCCGCGGGTGTGTCTCGACGTCGACGCCTCCCTCCGCATCGGGCCGCTGCACCTCGGCGTGCGCCGCTCGCCGATCCGCACGCCCGAGCAGGCGGCCGCGCTGGCCGGTGAGGCGCTGCGGCGCAGGTTCGATGTGGTCGGCGTGATGACCTACGAGGCGCAGATCGCCGGCATGCCGGACAGCAATGTCGCGCTGCGCCTGATGAAGCGGGCGTCGGCGGCCGAGATCACCAAGCGCCGTAAGCGCGTGCTCGACGCGGTGCGGGCGGTGACCGGCAAGCTGGAGATCGTCAACAGCGGCGGATCGGGGTCCATCGAGGTCAGCACCGCCGATCCGGATGTCACCGAGGTCACCGCGGGTTCCGGGTTGTATGTGCCCACGCTGTTCGATCACTACCGGTCCTTCACCCCAAGGCCCGCACTGTTTTTCGCGACGCCGGTGCTGCGCCGCCCGGCCCCGTCCATCGCGACGGTTTTCGCGGGTGGCTACATCGCGTCCGGTCCGACCGGAGCCTCGCGGGTGCCGAAGCCGGTGTGGCCGAAGGGATTAGGCCTGATCGGCACCGAGGGCGCGGGCGAGGTACAGACACCGCTGACCGGTGCGTCGGAACTGCGCATCGGCGACCGGGTTTGGTTCCGGCACGCCAAGGCCGGCGAGCTGTGCGAGCGTTTCGACCAGGTGCACCTGGTCGATTCCGACGGCACCCGGACCACCGTTCCCACCTACCGTGGCGAAGGAAAGTGCTTCGGCTGAGCCGGGATCGGTCAGAGGCGCAGGAACCCGGCCAGGTCGGGCAGTTCCTCCGGCGAGGCGGGCAGGTACTCGCTCAGCAGCGGTGAGCGAATGATGACGGCCTTCCACATCGCGCGGCACAGCGCCGCGTGAATCAGCGCGCGGGACAACAGGAACGGCATCCCGTACGGCGCGTCGGCCGGGCTGGACGTGGTCATCGAGAGCAGCACCACCGCCGCCTCCCGTCCGCGGAACCGGTCCGGCGTGCCGACCAGCACATCCTCGATCTTGGCCCGGGCGAGCAGGGTTCGAATCCGTCCGACCTGCGCCGCGTACGGCGCGACCACGAAGATGTCGTGCGGATGCAGCCGCCTGGTCATCGTGCCGATGGTCCAGTTCATCGTGAGCAGCGCGCGCACCCGGCGGACCACCTCGCGCGCCTCGGCCGCGGATTCGGTGGCATTGCCGTGATGCGGCACCAGGACGGTGTTCACCCCGGGTGCCTCGCCGTCGAGTTCCCTTGCGAGGGTGACGGTTTCGTTGGACCGCAGCCGTCCGTCGTAGTAGAGCCGGGAGATCGGGTCGCACACCCGCGGATGCATCCGCCAGGTGCGGTCCAGGAAGTAACCGCGCGTGCTGGACAGCGTGTGCCGCCCCTCGGCGAGCCAGCCGAGCACCGATTCACCGACCGGCTCCGGGTGCGCGCTGTGCGTGACCGGCGGCACCGGATCGCCGAGCAGCAACAGATTTCGCGCGCTGACCCCGACCGCGACCGCGTCGGCCAGCGGGAACCGCCCGGCGTCCGCGATCACCAGCAGGTCGAGCGACTCCCGCGGCACCATCTCCTCGTTCGCGAAATCCGTTGGCGTGCCGCCGAGTACGCAGCCGCTGATGGCGTTGTCGAGGAAGCGCGAGAAGCGGGAGGCGTCGATGACGACCCACTCCGGCGCCACCGACTCGACGTCCTTCTTCGCGACGAGCTCCGGCAGCACGCCCGCTCGCACGAGCGCGTCCAGGAGGTTCTCCACCGTCGAATGCGTCTGTCCGACAATGCCGACCCGCCACTTGTGCCGGGTCACCAGGCGTTCCAGCACGCGGGCGGCGGTGGAGGTCTTGCCGGTGCCGGAGGGGCCCTGCACGGCGAGATAGGAGTGGTCTAGTTCGCGCATCGCGGCGGTGATCGCGGCGGCATGGTCGCCGTGCACTTCGGGCAGCGCGGCACCGTTGCGCAGGCGCGGCGGGCGGCGGGCGAGCAGGTCGAACACGGCGCTTTCGGGAATCTCCGGGAGCGCGACGAGCAGCTGCTGGGCGGCGAATTCGACCGCGGTCTCGGCATTCCAGTCCCATGCGGGTAGGCCGGGGGCGATCGCGGTGGGTAGTTCGTCGTAGGGTTCGCAGCCGTCGGGCAGCAGTTCTTCCAGCCGGACGGCGTCGTCGAATTCGGCGTCCACCGAGCAGCCCAGCACGGTCGCGACGGCGGTGGCCCGGCGTCCGACCGCGGTGACCATCCCCGCGGCGGCGGGCCGGTCGTAGAACGTGTAGACGGTGGCACCAGGCGTCAGCACGGTCGCCGGCCCGGGCCCGCCCGCGCTCCAGCTCGACCCGATCCGCCCGGTCAGCGTGAGATACCGGCGCATGGTCGGCCGGTCCGGGCTGCGATGCCACTTGGTGTCGACGGTGCCCCACTCGGCGACCAGAACCCCTGGCGCGTCGGCCCATTCGTCGACCGGATGACTCAGCCGATCGACGTGCGCCCACCACAGCGGCTGCCGTTCCCGCCGGTGATACCCGAGCGCCGCGGCCAGCATGGCGGCGGTGTGGCGCGGTTCGTCCTGCGCCGCGGCGTATTCCGCGAGCGCCGCCTCGAACGAGGACGGCCGCGACGGCGGGATCGGTTCCAGCCCGTCGGGTCCGGCCACCTGGCACCAGGATCCGGCCCGCTCCAGCGTGATCGCCCGCGGATCGATGCGCTGCTCGGCCGCCCGATCCAGCAGCCAGTCCCGCAGCCGGAGCACGGTCAGGCAATCCCGTTCCGCCGCAGGCGAATGCGCCGCGCCGGGCAGTAGTCGCGCCAGCCTGCTCAACCGGTAGGACCGTTCGCCGATGATCAGCGCGTTGCGCACGATCGGATACAGGTCCACCAGCACGCCGTCGCAGAGCAGCTCGTCCACGATCTCCTCGCCGACGCCGGAACTGCCGGCGCAGTGCAGCAACGCCGAGCGCACCGCGGAGGTGTAGTGGTAGACGTGCATATCCGGATACATCCGCCGGCGCTGCACGAGATAGTCGAGCACCTCCTCCAGCGCGCGCCGCTGCCCGGCTGCCTCGCTGCCCGGCTCGCCCTCGACGCCGAACGGTCCGCGGAAGCTGAGATGCACGGTGCCCGGCCCGCCGACATCCACGGCCAGCGGGGTGCGTCCGCCGCCGTCGACGGTGAGCGAGAGATCGCCGGGGGAGGGCGCAGGTAGGGCGCCGAGTGCGATCGGATCGATCAGGCTGTGCGTCGGCAGGCCCGAATCCTCCCGGCGCAGCTGGATTTCGGCTTGGCGGCGCAGCGCGGTGAAGGTGCGCGGCGGCACGCCGCGGACGGTGTTCTCGGTGCTGACCAGCCGATCGATGGTGCTCACGCCGGCTTCGCGGAGCCGGGCCCTGGTCGTGGTCGGCATGCCCGCGACCAGCAGCAGATCCCGTGCGGCCGCCGACGCCGTCGTGCAGGTTCCGCAGCGCCCGCAGGCGAGGTAACGGGGATCGCCCCACTGCACGGGTAGCAGCTCGCTGAGTTTCTCGTCCACGATGCGTTCGACTCTGCGCCTGCGCGCCCGGTACACCGGCAGCAGATCGCTCAGCGCGTACGCGGTGTTGTCCTCGCCGAGGTGTAGCCGCAGCAGCGGACCGGTCAGCGATCCGCTGTGGTCCACCGCGTCGGCGCAGGCGGCGAGTTCCAGTGCGGCGCCGACCCGGTCGGCCTTGCTGTGCGCGGTGCCGTGCACGGTGTAGCGCACCCGATGATCCGCGCGCACCAGGAAATCGCCGGAGCAGTCGAAGGTTCCGTCGAAGAAGGTGGCGCCGTGGATCACCTGCACCCCGGCGCGCAACGCCGCGACGGTCTCCGCGTGCGCGGCGGTCAACGCGGCGATCAGTGTTTTCGGACTGTCCGAGTTGTGCTGCGGGCGTGGGATCTCCACCATCGAGCTGCCGAACCGGTCGCGGAAGTCGCTGAGCCTGCGGTCGCGCGCATCATCGAACCAGGTGCGCCGCCTAGGCGCCCATTCGGCGGCGGTCTCCGGATCGGCCGCGATCGTGCCGAGTTCGGTGTCGAGGGCGCGAAGCAGCGCGAATTCACAGCGCGCCGCGCGCACGAGGTCGACGGCGGAGCAGACGACACGATCACCGAACACGAACAAACGCGGCCCTCCTGTGTCTTGCGGGACACCCGCACCCGATCGGTGATGAGCGGGCTGCGCAACTGTCGCCCAGAGCAGGCTGCGCCATTGTCGCTCATCACGTCTCGAGTTTTCGCGGGACACCCGCTGCCGTCGGCACTAATTACGCCCGGACGGCAACACTGTAGCTAGCGCCGCTGACCTCGGGGAAGCCTCCCCGGCTCAGGAGCGTGGCTTACGCCGCTCCGGCCGCTTCGCCGGCGCGCCCTCGCGGCGCGCTCCGCGGGCGAACGAACGCTGTCCCGGCGGACCCTGATCGGGGGTGAGCTGGATGAGCACGCCGCTGATCCTGGTGCGACGCAACGCCTCCAGGGTCTCCGGGGGGAGATTCGCGGGCAACTCGACCAGGCTGTGGTCGGGCCGGATGCTGATGTGCCCGAAGTCGCTGCGGCGCAGGCCGCCCTCGTTCGCGATGGCGCCGACGATCGCGCCGGGCACCACGCGGTGCCGCTTGCCGACGCTGATCCGGTAGGTGGCCAGCTCGGTGCCGTTGGCCCGGCTGTGCTGGCCGAAACCGGAACGGTCGTCGTCGCCTTCGAAGCGGCGCGGGCGATCCGGGCGTTCGCGCCGCTCGCGCACCGGCTCCGGCGGCTCGGGCTGCATCAGGAAGTTGTCGCCGTCGCGGGACTGCACGGCGAGCGCCGCGGCGATGTCGACCAGCGGAATGTCGTGCTCGCGTTCGTAATCCTCGATGAGCCTGCGGAACAACGCCAGGTTCGACGAGGTCAGGCTCTCGGTGATGTTGTCGCCGAACTTGGCGACGCGCTGCGCGTTGACGTCGTCGACGCTGGGCAGCTGCATCTCTTCCAGCGAATGCCGGGTGGCCCGCTCGATCGACTTGAGCAGGTGGCGCTCGCGCGGCGCGACGAACAGCAGAGCCTCGCCGCTGCGCCCGGCCCGGCCGGTGCGGCCGATCCGGTGCACGTAGGACTCGGTGTCGTGCGGGATGTCGTAGTTGACCACGTGCGAGATGCGGTCCACGTCCAGGCCGCGCGCGGCCACGTCGGTGGCGACCAGGATGTCCAGCGCACCGGACTTGAGCTGACCGATGGTGCGCTCCCGCTGGTTCTGCGCGATGTCACCGTTGATCGCCGCCGCGGAAAAGCCCCGGGCGCGCAGCTTTTCGGCCAGCTCCTCGGTGGCCTGCTTGGTGCGCACGAAGATGATCATCGCCTCGAACGACTCGACCTCGAGCACCCTGGTCAGCGCGTCCAGCTTGCGCTGATGCGAGACCTGCACCCAGCGCTGGGTGATGTTGGTGGCGGTGGAGGTCTTCGACTTGACCGTGATCTCGACCGGATTGTTCAGGTACTGCTTGGAGATCTTGCGGATGGCCGCGGGCATCGTGGCGGAGAACAGCGCGACCTGCTTGGTCGACGGCGTGTCCTTGAGGATGCGCTCGACGTCCTCCTGGAAGCCCATCTTCAGCATCTCGTCGGCCTCGTCCAGCACCAGATACTTCAGCTGGGACAGATCGAGCGTGCCCTTCTCCAGGTGATCGATCACCCGGCCGGGCGTGCCGACCACGACATGCGCGCCGCGGCGCAGGCCGGACAGCTGCACGCCGTAGGCCTGGCCGCCGTAGATCGGCAGCACGTGCAGCCCGGGGATGTGCGTGGCATAGCGGCCGAACGCCTCGGCCACCTGGATCGCGAGCTCGCGGGTCGGCGCGAGCACCAGGGACTGCGGAAGTTTGCCGGAGGTTTCGAGACCCATCAGGATCGGGATCGCGAACGCGGCGGTCTTGCCGGTGCCGGTCTGCGCGAGGCCGACCACATCGGCGCCGGTGAGCAATGGCGGAATCGTCGCAGCCTGGATCGGCGACGGCGACTCATAGCCCACATCGGCGATGGCCGCGAGGATGCGGTCATCGATCCCGAGATCGGCGAAGGTCGGGCCGTCGGTGTCCCTGTCGTTGTCGCCAGGAACGCTGTCGACCTGATTGGTACTCATTGACCAGGAGTTTACTGCCTCGTGCTGGCTTGCCCGGCCACCGCCCCAATACGGTGAGACCTATGCAACTGGATAGCTCCGAAACGAATCAGACCACAGCACCGAACCAGCTGGACGTCGCGGTCGTCCAGTTCGCCCCCGGCACCGACCCGTCGGCCAACCTTTCCGCGCTGCGCGAGCACGTCCGCGCGGCGCGTGATCGGGGCGCGTCGGTGGTGGTCGCGCCGGAATACTCGATGTTTGCCGTCACCCGCCTCGATGACCGCGTCGTGGCCGCCGCCGAACCTCTGACCGGGCCGTTCGTCGCCGGACTCGGCGAGATAGCCCGTGAATTCGGGGTTCATCTGGTGGCCGGGACGGTCGAACAGATCGCGCCGGACAGTAGCCGGATCCGCAACACCCTGGTCGTCCTCGGGCCGGACGGAGATCTGGTCACGAAGTATCGGAAGGTCCATCTCTACGACGCCTTCGGGCACCTGGAATCGGAGGTGATCGAGGCCGGCGCGATCGAGCCGCCGGCCACCTTCACTGTGGCGGACGTGACATTCGGCTTGCAGACCTGCTTCGATCTGCGCTTCCCGGAGGGCATCCGGCGGGTGGCCGCCGCGGGCGCGCAGGTGCTGGTGCTGCCGGCCCAGTGGATTCCCGGTCCGGCCAAGGTCGATCAGTGGACGACGCTGCTGCGCGCCCGGGCCATCGAGAACACCGTTTATGTGGCCGCCGCCGATCAGGCCGCGCCGCTCGGCGCGGGCGCGTCGATGATCATCGATCCGACCGGCGCTGTGCTCGCCGAACTGGGTGACGATCCGGGCGTGTTGACCGCGGGCGTCGACCTCGACCGGCTGGCCGAGGTCCGCACCACCAATCCGAGTCTTTCCCTGCGCCGATTCGCGATCACCGAACGCGGCTGACCCGGACCGGCGGCGCGAGCGGCGCAGTATCGCGAAGCGGACAGATCGGGCGACCGGTCGGCGTAGCGTTTCAGTGGATGATCTACACCGATCGGACGGCCGCCGGTCGCGCGCTCGCCACGCATCTGGACCACTTGCGCGCGGCCGATCCGCTGCTGCTCGGTCTGCCTCGCGGCGGGGTCCCGGTGGCCGCCGGAGTGCGCGAGATCATCGGCGGTGACTTGGACATCCTGCTGGTCCGCAAGCTCGGCGTGCCGTGGCAGCCGGAGCTGGCGATGGGCGCGATCGGCGAGGGCGGGATCCGGGTGCTCAACCCGGATGTGTTGTCGCACATCGGGATAACGCCGCGGGAGTTCGCCGGGATCGAAGACCTCGAGCGCGCGGAACTGGATCGCCGCCGGATGGTGTGGCGGGGCGACTCGGCGCCGATCCCGCTCGACGGACGCACCGTGGTGATCGTCGACGACGGAATGGCCACCGGCGCGACCGTCGTGGTCGCCTGCCGGGTCGCCCGCCTGCATCGGCCGGCCCAGGTCGTGGTCGCGATCCCGGTCTCCTCGGCCGAGGCCCTGCGCAGAGTCGCCGCGGAAGCCGACCAGATCGTCTGCCCCCTGGTCCCGGAGACCCTCGGCGGCGTCGGCACCGCCTACGAAGACTTCCACCAGCTCGAGGACGACGAGGTCACCACCCTGCTCGCCTGAGTTCTGCGTCTGTCAGACCTCGGTGATCCCCTTGCGGTGGCGTTGTGCGAGTTCGGCGTAGAAGGTGGGGTTGAGTTGGATCCACATCTGGGCCTGGGTGCCTTCAATGGGGCGCTTCACTACGGCGGGGGAGCCCGCGGCAAGTACGCCGTCGGGGATTTCGGTGCCGGGCTGCACCAGCGAGTGCGCGGCGATCATCGAACCGGCGCCGATCTTCGCCAGATCCAGCACCGTGGTTCCGTTGCCCACAATGGCTTCCGCGCCGACCGACGCGCCGTGGAACACCACGCTGTGCGCGATCGTCGCGCCCGCCCCGATCTCCATCGGCACGTCCGGCGGCACGTGCAGCACCGCGTTGTCCTGGATGTTGGCGCGCTCGCGGATGATGATCGGCGCCAGGTCCGCGCGCAGCACCGCGCCGTACCAGATCGAGGCGCCCGCCTCGACCCGCACGTCGCCGATCAGGGTCGCGGTCGGCGCGATGAACGCGGTCGGATCGACTTGCGGGCGTTTGCCTTCGAATTCATAGAGGGGCATCCGACCACCGTAACGCCGGGAGCGCGCCGCGGTCCGGGACGGTTTGGGGGACCGACCGCACGCAATCCGTGACTACCAGCGGTCGGCGTAGGCCCCGGCCCGCTCGGCGGCGGTGACCATCGGGCGCAGCTGTGCGATGAATCCGTGTGCGGTCACCGGAATGATGTCCACGTCCGTGCCGGTGCGCACCGAATAGCGGCCGTCGTCGACCACATCGATCCAGCAGAGCACCCCGAACGGCCGCAGCTCGCCCGCGCCGCGCCGGGCGGACACCACGATCTGGCCGATGCCGTCGCGCGGCTGCCGCAACATTCTGCGAATCCGGCTGGGCACGGTCGGCCCGGCGACCGGCACCGTGACCAGGTCGCGACTGTCCTCGCCGACCCGGGCCAGCGGCGCGGTCAGGCGCGGGGTGGTGCCCGGTGTGCGCTCCGGCAGCATCGAAACGACCCGGGCGGTCAGGCTTTTCACACTCCCTACGAACAGCCGGATATCCCCGCCGCGATCCGCAGTGGCGCCGGGACGCTGCGCGGCCACCACCGCGACGTTGCCTGCCGCGGCACCCAGCACCCGCACCGGCCGGACCATCCCCGCCTCGGAGTCTCCCGCACCGATATCGCCGGCCGCGGCGTGGAGTGCCCGTCCGGTCGGCGTATCCGAACTCGGCGTGACGGTGCGCTCGCCGAACACCTCGATCCGCAGTTCCGGCGCGCCGAGCACGCGCAGCGCCGCCTCCAGATCGGGGTCGAGCACCCGATCACACCAACTCTGTAAGGCCGGCAGCTGCGCGTCCCGCTCGACGGTGTCGCGTGCGGACAAGCGAACGGCCAGCGGGTACGGAATGCGATCACCGTCGGTACGCGCCCAGGCCAGCGCGAACTGGTCCGGCGTCAGCGTCCAATTCACTCCAGCTCGGTCCACTCGCCGAGCACCGGCGGCGTGGTCGGATCGATGGAACCGATCAGCTCGCCGTTGTCGTCGGCCGGTTCGAGGTAGGTCGGCAGGTCGTCGAAGTGGAAGTCGTCCTCGTCCTCGTCGTCGAAGCGCGGGGCGCGCGCGTTCGCCGCGGCGCTGGCGGCGACGCTGGCGCCGTGGCGCGGCGCGTCACCGACGGCCATCGCGCCGCCCATCAGGCCGCCCATCGCACCGGCGCCGAGCCCGGCGACCGCGTCGCTGCCGCTGGGGGAGTTGGTCCGGCGTTCATCGCGTTTGCGTTGTTCGTCCGGGGTGCCCGCGCCCACGGTGCCCGGGGCGCCGGGCACGCTGATCGGTGCGGCCGTCGAGGCGGTGGTGGTGTTCGGTGCCGCGGCGGTGGCGGGCGCGGTGTGCAGCCGGGTCGCGGCCGGGGCCAGGGAGACCGGAGTGTCCGCCGCGGCCGCGGTGACCCTGGGTGCCGCCGGGGCGGCGGGACCTCCGGCATCGGTGACCGCGCTCGACGCCGCCACCGTCGCGGGTGGGGTCGCCGCGGGCTGGTCATCCGCGGGCGTGGCTTGCCCGGACGTCGGTGCGGCGGCGGGTGCGTCGACCGGTTGTGTCGCGGCCTCCGGCATCTGCGCCGGAAGCTGTTGCGCGACCGGCGTTCCGGCGTCGACGCCGGCCCCGGTGACCTTCGCGGCGGGGGTCCCGCTCGGCGCGGCCGGCGCCTCGCCGAACTGTTCGTCCAGGAACGCGGGCACGTTGTTGCCGGTCGGAATGAACACCCCGGCGTAGATGTCGTTCATCGAGCGCACGATGTCCTGCCGCGTGTGCTCGGTCGTCTTCTGGTCGGCGACATTGCTGGTCGCCGCGGTCGGATCCAGCAGCGCGGCACCCAGATCGGGCGCCTTCCCGGACGGTGCGGATACCGCGGCCCGCAGCGCCTCCGCCGCGTCGGCCGCCTGGCCGAGCCGCTGCGAGACCACCGCGAGCACGTCCGCGAGATCCTGGCCGGTCTGTTCGAACCCGTACACGGCCTCGACCGCCTGCTGCGCCGCGCTGCCGCGCCAGCCGTCGGCGATGTCCGCCCGAATCTCGATGTGCGCCTGCGAGATCGCCTCGGCCAGCCCCGCCGCCGCGTCACCCCAGGCCTGCTGACCGCCGCTGAGCACCGCTGGATCGAGCAGTCGGACCTTGTCGTGGATTTCCTGATGGGTCAGGTTGTCGAAGACCTCGACATTCGGCGCGTACGCCGGATCGTTGCGCCGGGCGAGCAACCGCTCGGGCGTGCGGGGCAACTTACGCATGCGCCGCCCCCTCCGCGTCGATCCGGCCGACGGCCGAGGCGAGTACGTGGTCGGCCCGGTGGTAGGCCGCGCCGGCAGCCCGGAAGGTCAGCGCGAGTTCCCTGGCGGCTTCGGCGTATTCCCACATCCGGGTGAGTGCGCCGTGCGCCTTGGTTTCGAAGCCGGCGCGCAACGCGTCACCGGAGGCGAATCCGCCGAACCCGGGCAGCGACGAGGCGGCGCTGAGCGTGCGGATCTGGTCCTCGATCTGATTGGCGAGTTGCTCGTAGCGGCGCGCGCAGCGTTCGTGCACTCCGTCCGCCACGAGCACGCGGTCGATCCACAGGTCCCCGTCGTCGACCGCGCTGTGTAACCCCGCGGCACTGGCTCCGGGCGCCGCGAAAGCCGAAAGATCCGGGCTCCCGACCCCGTTGGCGTTCTCCTCAGCTGGCATCTGACGTCCCCCTTCCTCATCTCTGAGCAGGCTCAGTTCACGGGCGCCGAGCCAACCCCACGACGGCACCCTGCATCCAGTCCGCGATGTCGGCGGCGACCCGCGCGTGCACCGGCTCGTGCAGCAGATCGTGCCCGGCATCGGTGTACTCGCGTAAATGTACCGACTCGTGGCGCTGAGTCCATACCCTGACCGCATCAATCGGCGCCCGCCGGTCCTCGACGCCGTGCACCGCGAGGATCGGAAGCCCGCGCGGCAGTGGTGTTCCCAGCGCGTCCGGGGTACCGCCGCCGAGCGCCCGTTTCGAGACGCCGGACAGCACCAGGCCGCGCACCGCGTCCGCCGGGATCGCCGGTCGCAGCGGGTAGGCGCGTTCCACCGCGGCGGCGTCCGCGGTCGTCCCGCGCGCTTGCGGCTCCGCCGCGCCGAACAGGCCGAGCACGGTGACCGCGCCGAGCGAATGCCCCATCAGGACCAGCGGCGGTCCCGGCTCCGTGGCCCGGACGAGATCGAACAGCATCCGCGCGTCCGCGACCAGCTCGGCCAAGGTGCCCGGATTGTCGTGCTCGCCCTCGCTGAGGCCCTGCCCGTAGGTATCGAGCGCCCACGTCCCGATGTCCGCGGTCCGGAGCGTGCGCGCGAACCGGTGATAGTGACCGCTGTGCTGACCGGATCCCGGGAGCAACAGCACGGTCGCGACGCTGTTTTCGACCGGCCACCGCCGATAGTGCATCCGGCCGCGCTCGCCGTCGAAAAATGGCATTCCCCGATCTTGCCAAATATTTTGCCGCTCAGGGGACTTCATGCGGCGCCCGAGCGGGCGCGGCACGTTTTCGCCCCGGCCACGCCTGGTGTGAGAACGGACTGCTTCTGTTCAGGTGGCTAGACTGCCAGCCGATCGTCGTGCCGTCTTACCCGAGACCGAGGTGCCCGTTGAGAACACTCCGTCGCCCAGGTTCGCTGCTGTGGCCCGCCGCACTCGTCGCGCTGGCGTGTACCGCACCTATTGCTACGGCGGACCCGATCGTCGCCGCGCCGCCGATCGCCGCGTGCGCGCCCGCGTTCGCGGCCACCGCGATGCCCGCCGGGGTGCCGATGCTCGACTGGTCGGAGAACGTCGGCTATGACGCCCAGGGCAACCTGTGGGTGTCCCGGCTCTACCGCAACGAGGTGCAGCGATACGACCGTTCGGGCGCACTGACCGCGACGGTTCCCGTCGAATTCCCCGGCGCCGTGCGCAGCGGACCGGACGGACTGCTCTACGTCGTCTACGGCGACTCACCGACCAGCGCGATTCGTCCCGGTGGTGTCGTCCGTTTCGATCCGGCCGCCGTGAACCCGAAACCGGAGGTCTTCGTTTCCGGGTTCACGTTTCCCAATGGCGCGGCCTTCGATGAGACGGGCGATCTCTATGTCGCGTCCACCGTCGGCGTGATCCGAGTGCGCCGGGACGGGAGCGTCGACACCGCGTGGACCGAGAAGGCGGCGAAGTTGGGTGCCAATGGGATTGTGGCGCAGGGGCGTTCGCTGTATGTGACGGCCAATGGCGGCCCGCTCGGCCAGATTCTCCGAGTCTCGATCGATGATCCGGGCAACCAGACCGTGGTCGCGAACCTCGCCTCGGCGTTGCCCGGCGTCCCGGATTTCGCCGACGACCTGCTCATCGATGCCGGCGGAATCCTTTACGTCACCACGCTTTCCGGCCAGCTGGTCCGCGTCGATCCGGCCACCGGCGTGGCCTGTGCGGTGCTGTCCGGTGAACCGTTGACCTCGGTCGTCGCCACGCCCGGCCGGCCTGACGAGCTCCTGGCCGGCACCGAGGGCGGCGCGGTCCTGCGAGTTCAGTTGCCGCGCTGAGCTTCCGGGCCGACGGCGCGTTCGATTCGCGCGGATACCGTACGCAGCGCGCGGATCAGCTCCGGTGGTTCGTGCACAGTGAACTCGACGCCGAGCGCGATCAGCCTGTGCGCCAACCACTCCGGTGAGTCGTCGCGGAGGGTGTCCAGGCGGCAGGTGTCCTCGTCGATCGCGACAATGTCACCCGGTTCGTCACCCACCCGGCCGGTGATCCGCCGCGCCGCCGCGTGGAAAGTGACCGAAAGCCGGAAAGTGGGCGTACCCCAGTCGGTCCGGCGACCGGCCACATACGCCGCGGGATCGGTGGCGGGCAGTGCGCGTGGAGTGAAGCGCGCCGCTGTCGGCTGCGGACGTTCGATCCGATCGACCCGGTAGATCCGCCAGTCGTCACGGTCGAGGTCATACCCGACGAGATACCACCGGTGCCGCGATGGTGCGAGCCCGACCGGTTCGGCATGCCGGCGCGATTGCCTGCCGTCACCGTCGCGATACCCGAAACGCACTCGCTCCCGGTTGGTTACGGCCGCGGCCAGTGCCGTCAGCACCTCCGGATCCACCAGCGGACCGGTATCGGTCGGCAGGGCCAGCGCGGTGCCGAGCACCCGTACCCGGCGGCGCAGCTTGGCCGGCAGCACCTGCTCCAGCTTGGTCAGCGCCCGCACGGACGACTCCTCGATGCCCGCGACCGCGTACCCCGCGGCCGCGCGCAGTCCGACCGCGATGGCCACCGCCTCGTCGTCCTCGACCAGCAGCGGCGGTAACGCCGCCCCGGCGACGAGCCGGTACCCGCCCGCCGCCCCCATCGTCGCCTCGACCGGGTAGCCCAGCTCACGCAGCCGGTCGACGTCGCGGCGCACCGTCCGATCGGTGACGCCCAGCCGTTCGGCCAGTTCGCTACCCGGCCATTCGCGCGGAGTCTGGAGCAATGACAGCAGCCGAAGCAGCCGTGCCGGTGTGTCGTTCATGGATCCGAGAATTCCAGATAACTAGGACATAGATGGTCCTACATGGGTTCTAGCGTGGTGCACAGATCGCAAGACAGACAGGCAAGGAGCCCCACCGATGACCGACCACCGCACCGCCGTTCGGCCGTTCCGCATCGACATCCCGCAGGCGGACCTGGACGACCTGCACGACCGGTTGCGCCGCGCCCGCTGGTCACCGCAGCTGCCGGGCCCGGGCCGCGACCGCGGCGTTCCGGTCGACTATCTGCGCGAGCTCGCCGACTACTGGCGCACCGAATTCGACTGGCGCGCACAGGAAGCGGCGCTCAACGAGTTCCCCCAGTTCCGCACCGAGATCGACGGCCTCGACGTGCATTTCGTGCATGTGCGCTCGCCCGAGCCGGACGCGGTGCCGCTGATCCTGACCCACGGCTGGCCGAACACCTTCGTCGAATTCACCAAGACCATCGAGTTGCTCGCCGATCCACGCAAGCACGGCCTCGATCCGGCGCAAGCCTTCCACGTGGTCGTGCCGTCGGTGCCCGGGTTCGCGTTCTCGGCAGCGCCGCAGGACATGGGGATGACGCCGCGCCGGGTGGCCGAGATGTGGCTGGTGCTGATGGACCGGCTCGGTTACCGGCGATTCGGTGCCCAAGGCGGCGACCTCGGCGCGTATGTGGTGCCCGAGCTGGCGATCGCCGCACCGGACCGGGTGCTGGGCGCGCACATCGACGGCGGTATCGGCATGCCGAGCGCGGCCGATGTGCCGACCATGACGCCGGAGGAGCGGGCCGAATGGGATCAGATGCAGAAATGGATGACCGGGGTGAACCACCACGTCCTGCTGCATGCCGCGCCGCAGACCTTCGCGCACGCGTGGACCGACTCTCCGGTCGGCCTGCTCGGCTGGCTGACGCACAAGTTCGACGAATTCACCCCGCTCGCCGACCGGGCCGAGGACGTCATCGACCGCGACCACCTGCTGACCAACATCAGCCTGTACTGGTTCACCAATACCGCGGCCACCTCGTCCTGGCCGATGTACAACGGCCTGGGCGACAACGGATTCGCCTGGCCGAAGGGCCAAAAGCTGGTTCCGACCGGTGTTTACGCCGGCGGCTCGGCGCTGATGCTGCGACTTGCCCAGCGCGACAACGACATCGTGCACTGGCCGGAGGGCAATTCCGGCAATCACTTCGTCGCGATGGAACTTCCGCGGATGCACGTCGCCGACATCCGGGCCTTCTTCGCCAAGGTGCGCTGAATCGAGCGGTGCGGCACCGCCGTTCGCGGCGGTGCCGTCGGGTCAGTTGGCCGGGGCCGGCTTGGTGAACTCGCCGTGCACGGCGGCGCCCGCGGGCGCACCAGGGGCGGACGGTGCGGGCGGCGGTGCCGGTGCAGGCGCCGGAGCGGGCTCAGGCGACGGGGGAGCCACCGGGGCCGGCGCGGGAGGCGGCGCCGGGGCGGGCTTCTGCTCGGTGGTCGGCGCGGGCGCGGGCAGCGGGCCGGTCTCGGTCCCGTTCGGTCCGGGCGTGACCAGTCCGCCGGGAGCATTCGTGTTGGACGGCGCCGGATGCGCCACCGGCTGGTCGGGCACCATGAAGGTGCCGACGGTCGGCGTCATCACGCAGTGCGCGAACGGGTAGTCGATGATGCCCCACATCGACGCGATCACCGTGCCGGGCCCGCTGTTCACCGTCTTGGACAACGACGGCAGGCCGTACTCGGTGATGTCGTCGAGCGAATCGATGCCGCTGGCGCCGTTGTTGATGTTCAGCCAGGCCACCACGAGGCCGGAGGCAAGCGGCGTGCCGGTGTGCGCGGGGGTCGCGCTGAACCGCAGCGAGCCCGGCGCGACATTGAGATCCTGGCTGTTGCCGACACCGTCGGTGGTCGCGGCCGCGATGATCGTGGTGACCGGGCCGATGCTGCCACAGCCGAAAGTGGGTGCGGCATAGGCGAAAGGGGTGAAGGCGCTGGTGACGTGGCGCAGACCGGCGACATCGGCGAGCTTGGTGTACTGCGTCAGTGCGGCGACGCCCGCCTGCGCGGTCGGGTCGGGGCCTGCGGTCTCGTTGAGGTAGGTCAGCGCGGCGTCCAGCGGTGCCGGTTCGGGATCCGCGCCCGCCGTGCCACCCATGGTCAGCGCCGCGCCGATGCCGAGAGCCGTCACGGCCGTGGCGGCGCGTGCGATGGTCCTGCCGTTCACTCGAACTCCTCGATACGCAAAGTCTCGGGGTCCCCAACCCACGTGCAGCAACGTACCAGTTCGCTCGCAATACCGCCCGGGTAGCGCTGCCGTTCACCCGGTGTTGACGCCCGCGAGCGTGTCCTGCCGGTGTGATCCACTCGACAGTAGAGGATTACCGGAGGGTAGGTTGGACTCGGACGTACGAGACACAGACGGAGCTGCGTATGAAAATAAGCCTGTCCCCCGATGATGTCGCCTTCCGCGACGAACTGCGAAACATCTATCGGACCGAGATCCCCGCGGACATCCGTGAGCGCGCCAAGTACGGCCAGGAGCTGTCCCGCGCCGACATCGTCCGCTCGCACAAGACCCTCAACGAGCACGGCCTTGCCGTGCCGAACTGGCCGGTCGAGTGGGGCGGCAAGGACTGGACCCCGATGCAGCGCCACATCTGGCAGGACGAGATGCAGCTGGCCTCGGTGCCCGAGCCGCTCACGTTCAACGCGCAGATGGTCGGCCCGGTGATCGCGCACTTCGGCTCGCAGGAGCTCAAGGAGCGCTTCCTGCCACCCACCGCCGCGCTCGACATCTGGTGGTGCCAAGGCTTTTCCGAGCCCGACGCGGGGTCGGACCTGGCCTCGCTGCGCACCACCGCGGTGCGCGACGGCGACTCCTACATCGTCAACGGCCAGAAGATCTGGACCACCCTGGCCCAGTACGCGGACTGGATCTTCTGCCTGGTGCGGACCGACCCGAGCGCGCCGAAGAAGCAGGCGGGCATCTCGTTCCTGCTCTTCGACGTGAAGTCGCCCGGCGTCACCATCCGCCCGATCAAGCTGATCGACGGCGGTTACGAGGTCAACGAGGTGTTTTTCGAGAACGTGCGCGTCCCGGCCGATCAGCTGGTCGGCGAGGAGAACATGGGCTGGACCTACGCCAAGTTCCTGCTCGGCAACGAGCGCACCGGCATCACCGGCGTCGGCCGCACCAAGGTGAAGCTCGGTATCGCCAAAGAGTATGCGGCGCAGACGAAGTCGGGTGACGGCACGCTGCTGTCCGATCCGTTGTTCGCGGCTCGGATCGCCGAGCTGGAGAACGAGCTGCTCGCCCTGGAACTCACCCAGCTGCGCGTGGTCTCCAATTCCACCGACGGCAAGCCGAATCCGGCGTCCTCGGTGCTGAAGCTGCGCGGCTCGGAATTGCAGCAGGCCGCCACCGAACTGCTGGTCGACATCGCGGGCCCGGACGCGCTGCCGGTCGGCGCCGAGGGCATCGCTTCGCCCGGTTGGGCGCAGCGCAGTGGCCCCGGCTACCTGAACTATCGCAAGACAACCATCTACGGAGGCTCCAGCGAGGTGCAGCGCACCATCATCGCCTCCACGATCCTCGGATTGTGAGGCGCCGCCATGGATTTCGATCTCACCGATGAACAGGAAATGCTCCGCGACACCGTGCGCGACCTGCTCGCCCGCAACTACGACCCGGAGACCCGGCTGAAGGTGACCGACACCGAACTCGGCTGGAGCCGCGAGGTGTGGGGGCAGCTGGCCGAACTCGGCGTGCTCGGCCTGACTTTCTCCGAGGAGGACGGCGGCGTCGGCGCCGGCCCGGTGGAGACGATGGTCGTGCTGCACGAGGTCGGCCGCAGGCTGGCACCCGAGCCCATCCTGGACGCGGTGCTGGTGCCCGGTGCGCTGATCACCGCCGCGGGCAGCGCCGAACAGCGGCAGCGAGTGCTGCCGGAGGTGGCCGCGGGCAGCAAGCTGCTCGCCTTCGCCCATGCCGAGCCCGGCGTGCGCTGGCCGTCCACCGAACTGGCCACCACGGCTGTGCCGCAAGGCGACTCGTACGCGTTGACCGGCGTCAAGAACCCGGTCGCGCACGGCGACTGTGCCGACGAGCTGGTGGTCAGCGCGCAGTTGCCGGGTGGCGGGACCGGGCTGTTCCTGGTCGGCGCCGAGGCGGCCGGCGTCACCCGCAAGTCCTACCGCACGGTGGACGGCCAGCGTGGCGCGCAGCTCGAGTTCGAGCAGGCTCCGGCGGAGCTGCTCGGCGGCGATGGTGACGCGGCAGCGGCGATTCAGTCGGCGCTGGTGTTCGCGCAGGCGAGCCTGTGCGCGGAATCCGTCGGGGCGATGGAGGAGGCGCTGCGGCTGACCACCGATTACCTGAAGCAGCGCAAGCAGTTCGGGGTCACGCTGTCGAAGTTCCAGGCGCTCACGCACCGGGCGGCCGACATGTACGTCTCCCTGGAACTGGCGCGCAGCATGAGCCTGTACGCCACCGCGGCCGTCGCGGATGGTTCGAGCGACCCGCACGTCGCCTCGCGGGCCCGGCTCCAGGTGAGCCGGTCCGCGCGGCACATCGGTCAGGAAGCCATCCAGATGCACGGCGGCATCGGCGTCACCGCGGAGTACCCGGTCGGGCACTACGTGGCCCGGCTGACCGCGATCGAGCGCACGCTCGGCGGCGGGCTCGAGCATCTGCGGGTGCTCAGCGCGCGGGTCGGCGAGTACGCCCTGCCCGAGCTGTAAATCCTTGCGGTGGTGCGTTATCCGCGCACCACCGCGGGGTCACTCGTCGTCGGTGGACGGGCTGCCGTTCGGATGGGTGGACGGCTCGTCCGAAGTCGTCGTGGGCCGCGGCCTGGCGGTCGTCGGGCGGGGAGTGGTCCGCCGCGTCGTGGTGGCCTCGGTCGTGGTCGGCGATTCGGTTGTCGGCCTGGCGTCCTCGGACGGGCGCTCGTGCGGCGGGTTCCCGTTCGGCAGGGCGCCCGGCGCCTCCTCCGGGGGTGGGGTTTCGCCGGGCGTCGTGGTGCTGAACCCGGTGAACGGCGATGCGTGCGGCGCCTGGTAGGGCGCGATCTGCCAGGTCGGTGACGGCGGAATGGCCACCTTGGGCACGGTCAGGGTCGGGCCCTCGTGCGCTACCGGCGCGACATTGGGGTCCGACTGCAACGGCGGGGGCGCCACGTAGGTGTCCTGCTTGCCGATTCCGCAGGCGCCGATGAGGATGAGCCCGACCGAGATCGCGCCTGCGGCGATCGCCGGACCTGCGAGCTTGGTCCTGGTGCTCTCCATCGGTGATTCACTCCTGCTGCGGTTCGAGTCGGGATCACCTTACTCGAGCGCGGCCCACGCAGCCAGGCGAACGGTCGCCATCGGTGCGCCGACCAGGCACGATTTTAAACATCGGTAATTCAGATCTCGAATTGATATCTTCGGCGTGTCGTGGGCACGTGTCGCCATTATCCGGCGCGGCAGGTCGTAGCGTGTGAGCAAAGTTACGCGTGAGACGCCTGTACCCAGATGAGAGAAGCGTTGTGTGATGAACGCGGCATTGGTTCTCTGATCGGCGTCATCGAGGAGTAGATGATGGGAGCTTACTCGACAACGTCGCAGCGGGAGTCGTCGTCCGCAGCCGCCAAGGATGCGGTCTCGGCTACTTCGCAGCAGCTCATGTCGAACAAGTCAGCGCGCTCGCTGTCCACGATCATTTCGCGGACCTTCGCCTGGCTCTTCTTCGTCGGTGGAATCGTCGGGGCTGTCCTCGGCATCGCCGGCTTACACGTCGAAATCACCGTCGCCGGATTGATTCTCGCGTGCACCGCAGGACTGATCCTGCTCAAACTCCGCACGGGTGGTAGCGGCGGCAGCGAAACGGAGTGACGCCGGACCACTGAACGCCATGGCCGTCGGCGCTACTGGTCGGTCGGTTGCCCGGCCGTCCGTGCTGGTCGCCCAAAAATACGGGCGCGCAACGTTTTCGACGCCTACCGTGGATGATCATGAGGATCGAGATCACCACGGACGCGGCCGAGTTCCGCTCGCGCACCGAATCGTTCCTGCTCCGTGATCCGCTGCGGCACACCGTGATCACCACGAGCATCGCCAACCAGGTCGCCGGCCTGCACGCCGACGACGGATCCTCACGGTTCCTATCGTTATACGCCGACGACGCCACCGTGACCGGCGTCGCGATGCGGATCGAAGGCAGGGACGTGTATCTCGGGGAACTGCCCGCGGGCAGCGCGCCCGCGGTGGCCGACGCGCTGGCCGAGGTGGTCCCGGAAAGCAAAGGCGTGGAAGGTCTTGTCGCCGACGCGACGGCCTTCGCCGAGCGCTGGAGCGCCCGCTTCGACCTCGAATTCCAGCCGTCCTACACCACCCGGCTGTACCGGCTCGGCGCGCTGCGCGTCCCCGACGTGCCCGGGAAGGCCCGCCGGGCAACCGAATCCGAGCTGCCGCTGTGCCTGGAATGGGCCGCGGCCATGCACAACGACGCCGGGATACCGGCGGCCGCGCTGGACAAGGCCGCCATCGGCAAACGGGTCGCCGCGGGCATGGTCTGGTTCTGGGAGCGTGACGGTCGGCCGACAAGTTTTGCCGCCCACCAGATCCCGGTGAACGGCTGGGCCCGGATCGGCCTCGTCTACACCCCGCCGCAGGAGCGTGGCCACGGCTACGCCAGTGCCGTCACCGCGCACATCTCGCAGGTCCTGCGCGCCGACAGCCTGGACGTCTGCCTCTTCGCCGACCGAGCCAACCGCACCGCGGGCAAGATCTACCAGGCCATCGGCTTCCATCCCACCCACGAATTCGTGCACCACGAATTCGGTTAGCCGCCTTGGTATCGCGCCGCCGCTGCGGTGAACTCAGTTCAGCGGGGCGGCGGTCCACCATTGCATGAGTTCGGCTTGGTCGGCGATGAAACCCGCGCTGTACATGAGCATCGCGGCGCGCTGTGGGTCCGCGGTGAACTCGGTGATCATGCGCGGGCGTCGCTCGTCGCTGCCGTGCAGGGTGTAGTTGGTGTACTCGTGACCGTGGTTGGCCGCCGTGCTCCGGTCGTTGGCGGGTAGCCCGTCGAGCGCGGCGCGGGCGTCGGCGGGGGAGTTGTACAGATAGAACGAGAACGACGCCTTGTTCGGGCCGCCGAAGCAGCGCCACAGCACCAGCCAGTCGCCGAGGGCGGGGTCGTCGTTGTCGAGCGAGGGCGCAGCCCCTGGGGCATAGGCGAAGCAGCCCGCCTTGTTGTAGCCCGTTCCGGCCGGAACTAATTGCCGCGGTGTGGTTTCCGGCAGCATGGCGGAGAACTCGTTGCTCATTGCCGCGGCGTCGGCGCTCACCTGGCTGCGGTCGGGCGTCGGTCGCGGCGAGGTCGACGGTGTGGTGGTCCTCGCGCTGGTGCGTGTCGTGGTCGGGACGGTGCTCGCCGAGGTCGGGGCGGTGGACGTCGGGCTCGCGGAACCTGTTCCGCCGCGTGAGAATACGGTGATCGAGGCGATCAGGCCGGCGACCAGCAGGACACCGATCACGCTCCCGATCATGACGGTGGACCGCGAGCGACCGGGGCCACCGGTGAGCGGCGCGACGGGGGCGGGGGTTTCGGTGCCGCGCCCCCAGTGCTGCGCCACCGTGGGTGGCTGCCGCACCATGGACGGCTGGTCCACGGCCGGGAACGGCGCGAACTGCGGTGGCGCGGTGAGCGCATGCCATGCGGCATCGGCGAATTCGGCACAGGAGTCGAACCGGTGCTCGGCTCGCTTCGCCATCGCCTTGGCCAGCACCGCGTCCAGCGCCACCGGCAGGCCGGGGCGCAGGCGACTGACCGGCGGCGGTGGAGCCTGGAGATGGCCCTGGATCACCGCGACCGGGTTGGTGGCCTCGAACGGCACCGTTCCGGTCAGTAGCCGGAACAGTGTGCAGGCCAACGAGTATTGATCCGAGCGGTGATCGAGAATGGCGCCGGAAAGCTGCTCCGGCGACGCGTACGCCAGTGTGGCGGTGAACGTTCCGGTCTGGGTGAGCCGCCCGGTCTCGTCCCGGAAGCGGGCGATGCCGAAGTCGGTGAGAAACACCCGCTCGGCCGTGCCCCCGGCGCCCTCGAGCAAGATGTTGGCGGGCTTCACATCTCGATGCAGCACGCCGCGGCTGTGCGCGAAATCGAGCGCTTTCGCCGTCTCCGCGATGATCTGCACAGCCCGCTGCGGCGACAGCGACCAGGAGTCCACCGCGGCGGCATCGGTGCCGTCGATGTACTGCATCGAGATCCACAGCCGCTCGTCTTCGACGCCGCGGTCGAACACGGTCACGATGTTCGGGTGGTCGAGCCGGGCCACCAGGTCGGCCTCCCGCTCGAACCGGGTGCGGATCTCCTTGTCGTGGAACACTTCCGGGTTGAGCAGTTTCATCGCGGTCAAACGCGGCAGGCGTGGGTGCCGCGCCAGGTACACCGATCCCATGCCGCCTCGGCCGAGCAGGCGTTCGATGGTGTACCCGGCAAATTCTTCAAGCATCGCGTAGCGATCCGCTCAGGGGTGGTGGTCGGGTGACGGGTGGGCCCGGGGTGCAGCACTGTCAGTTCAGCGGCGCCGAGCGCCACCAGCGCAGGGTCTGATCGATGGAGCTGATGCCGTCGGTGAACATCAGGTACTGGGCGCGGTCCGGGTCGCCGGTGAAGGCGGTGACGATCTTGGGGCCGCCGGCGTCGAATTTGTAGTTGGTGTAGGACTTTCCGCCGTTGGAGTCGGTCGACTTGGTGTTGCTCGGCAGCGTCTTGAGCACCGATTGCGCGTCCGCGGCGGACTTGTAGACGTAGATGCGATACAGCGGATCCGAGTTGTCGCCGCCGCCGTAGCAGCGCCACTGCCACTGCCAGGCACCGAACTCGGGGTCGCCGTCGCTGGGCGACGGTGTGTAGCTGGTGTCGGTCTCCCAGCACTTCGCGCCGTTGTAGCCGACCGTCTCGGTCTTGGTGGCAGGCACCATGCGCGGGAATTCGGCGCTGATCGAGTCCGCGGTCGCGGGCACGGTGGCGCCCGGCCCGGTGCCGGCCGAGGTGGTCGTGGTGCTGCCGGCGGACGAGCCCGAATCGCTGACCGCGCCGATGATGGCGAGCACCACGACCAGCAGGATCACCACGGCCACGCAGATGCCGATGATGAGGCCGACATTCGATTTCCGTGGCCGCTGTCCGGCGACCCCGACCGGGGACATGGGCGGGGGCGGGGTGTAGTTGTAGCCCGACTGCGGACCGTGGTTGTACCCGCCCTGCGGTCCCGGGTACGGGTTGGCCTGCGGCGTCGGTCCGGTCCCGCGCGGCTGGGCCACCACGGTGGCCGGGGGCGGTGTCTGGAAGTTCGGCCCCGCAAGGTAATTCGGCCCACTCTGCGGTTGACCCTGACCGTGCGATACCTGGTAGGGCGCACCCGTGGTGGGGGTCTGCGGTCCGGCGGTCGGGCGCGGACCCGTGGTCGGCCGCGGCCCGGTCGCCGGGCGCGGTCCGTTCACCGGCGTCGGCGGCGCGGTGAACGGGCGCGGCCCGCCGACCACCGGCATCGACGGCACGCTGGGATTGGTGAGCGCATGCCGCGCGGCCGCGGCGAAGTCGGCGCAGCTGGGGTAGCGATCGTCCGGTCGTTTCGCCATAGCCTTGGCCAGCACGCTGTCCAGGGCATAGGGCAGGCCCTGGCGGTGGCTGCTCAGCGCGGGCGGCGCGCCTTGCAGATGTCCCTGGATGACCGCAGCGGGATTGGTCGCGGAGAACGGCCCGGTGCCGGTGAACAACCAGAACAACGAGCAGGCCAGCGAATACTGATCCGACCGGTGGTCCAGCGCGGAGCCGGTCAGTTGTTCGGGGGAGGCGTAAGCCAGTGTGGCGGTGAAGGTTCCGGTCTGGGTGAGATGGCCGGTGTCGTCCCGGAACCGGGCGATGCCGAAGTCGGTGAGGTACACCCGCTCGCCGCGGCCGCTGCCGGAGCGGGCCAGCAGGATGTTCGCGGGCTTCACATCACGATGCAGCACGCCGATGCCGTGCGCGTAGTCGAGGGCGTCCGCGGTTTCCTTGATGATCTGCACGGCGCGCTCGGGTGGCAGCGCCTGCGGTTGCACCGAGGCGGCGTCGATGCCGTCGATGAACTGCATGGAGATCCACAGTTGCTCGTCCTCGAGCCCGCGGTCGTAGACCGTGACGATGTTCGGGTGATCGAGCTGGGCGACCAGATCCGCCTCCCGTTCGAACCGCGCCCGCACCTCCTTGTCGAAGAACATCTCCCGGTTCAGCAGCTTCAGCGCGGTCATCCGCGGCAGTCGCGGATGTTTCGCCAGGTAGACCGAACCCATGCCACCGCGACCCAGTTGCCGCTCGATGACATAACCGGCGAAAACGTCACCGCTGGCCAGCATGTCTGCTCCACTTCCCGCCGCCCGCCGGGACCCACCGACGAACAGGCGCACAGCATAAGAACACGTGATCAGGCACGGGCCGGACCACGGAAAACATCGAAACCATAGCAGTTGTCACTGAACCGGCGGCGGCCCAGCGAAAGCGGGGTCACGCCAGTGACATTCGATAGCCGATAGCTATCGGTGGAGGCCGCGCGTCCGGCGGCGGAGCCTGCCGCCGCGGTGTCGCACCGGGGCGCATCGGCAGGTCGGGCAGCTCGATCGTGCCGCGCCGGACCGGGCGGCGCGGCGGGAGAAACGTCGCCGGCGGAACCGATCGCGGCGGGGGTGGCGTGGATCTGGTTGGCGGCGTGGTCGATTCGTGCTGCGCGGGTGCCCGCCTGCCGGGCTGGTCCGGCGGAACCGATCTCGGCGGTGGCGGAACGGGGCTTCCCGGCGGTGGAACGGATGTCGGCGGCGGGACGGAACTCGGTGGCGGTGGTGCGGATCTGGTTGGCGGCGTTGCCGGTTCGTGCGGCGCAGGTACTCGTCTTCCGGTCTGGCCCGGCGGAACGGATCTCGGCGGCGGTGGCGTGGATGTGGTTGGCGGCGTTGCCGATTCGTGCGGCGCAGGTGCCAGCCTGCCGGTCTGGCCCGGCGGAACTGTCGAATGGCTTGGCGGGAGGAATGTGCGAGTAGGCGGTATCGGTCCGGGCCGTGCGTTGTGCACGGGACCGGCGGGACGGCGCGGGGTGCCGGCGGCGAGCGCGTGCCGTGCCGCGGCGGCGAACTCGGCGCAGTCGGCGAACCGATCGGCGGGCCGCTTGGCCATCGCTCGCGCCAGCACCCGGTCCAGCTCGGGCGGTAGTCCCGGCCGCATCCGGCTCAGCACGGGTATCGGCGCGTAGAGATGGCTGTTTACTACGGCAGCCGGATTCGCGCCGGGATAGGGCGCGACCCCGGTCAGCAGCCAGAACAATGTGCACGCGAGCGAGTACTGATCCGCCCGGTCGTCGAGCGGCTGCCCCATCAGCTGCTCCGGCGCGCCGAAGGCCAGGGTGGCGGTGATCGAACCCGCCGAGCCGATCGTGGTGTCGCTGCCGCGCACGCCGGCGATGCCGAAGTCGGTGAGCAGCACCCGCTCCGGTTGCCCGATCGGGGCCTTGGCCAGCAGGATGTTGGCCGGTTTCACGTCCCGGTGCAGCACCTGATTGGCATGCGCGAAGTCGAGGGCGATCGCGGTGTCGCTGATGATCTGGACGGCCCGCCCCGGCGCGAGCACGTTCACGTCCGCGCAGGAGGCGTCCGCGCCGGGCACGTACTGCATGGAGATCCACAGCTGCTCGTCCTCGGTACCGCGATCGAACACGGTGACGATGTTGGGATGGTCGAGCCCGGCGACCAGGTCGGCTTCCCGCTCGAACCGCCTGCGGATCTCCGTTTCGCGGTACAGCTCGCGTTTGAGCAGTTTGAGCGCGGTCAGCCGGGGCAGGCGCGGGTGCTGCGCCAGGTAGACGGTGCCCATGCCGCCGTGGCCGAGGACGCGTTTGATGACATAGCCGGCGAAGACCTGACCGGTCTGCAACATGGTGTTCACCCCCGTCTACGGGTCGAGCGCGCGGATACTACCGATGTATCTCGCCGGGCCCGCGCGATGCAACAAACCCCCGTCGGCAATCCGCGCAATGCTGTCGGTGGTGGTCGTTAAGCTGGCCGCATGCAGATTGGAGCACACGTCAGGCAGGACGGCGACCCGATCGGTTTCGGCGAGCAACTCGGCGCCGACGTCATCCAGATGTTCGTCGTCGACCCGCAGAGCTGGGACAAGCCCACTCCGCACCCGCGCACCGAGGAGATCCTGGCCAGCCCGATCGATGTGGTGGTGCACTCGTCCTACCAGATCAACGTGGCAAGCCTGAACAACCGGCTGCGGATGCCCTCGCGCAACGCGGTCGCCCAGCAGGCGAAGGCGGCCGCCGATCTCGGCGCGTTCGGCCTGGTCGTGCACGGCGGACACGTGCGCTCCGACGCGGAGTTGGAGACCGGAGTCGACAACTGGCGCAAGCTGTTCGAGCGTCAGCAGGACAAGGGCGGCTTCGCCGTACCGATCCTGATCGAGAACACCGCGGGCGGCAACCATGCCATGGCCCGGCATTTCGACTCGATCGCCCGATTGTGGGACGCGGTAGGCGATTTCGATGCTGGTTTTTGCCTGGACACCTGCCACGCCTGGGCCGGGGGTGAGGAACTGATCGGCGTCGTCGATCGAATCAAAGCCATTACCGGCCGAATCGACCTGGTGCACTTGAACTCCTCGCGAGACGAGTTCAATTCTGGTGCTGACCGGCACGCCAACTTCTCGGACGGCACCATCGATCCCGAACTGCTCGCGGAGGTCTGCAAGACCGCAGGGGCTCCGGTCATTTTGGAGACGCCGGGCGAGGGAGTGGCCGACGATTTGAAGTATCTGCGCGAACATTTGGGGTGAGGTTCGGGCGCGTCCGTCCGTCCGTCCGGGAGGGGGGAGGAAGGGGTGGGCTGTGCATTGTTGTTGGGGGCGGGTGTGGAGGGTGGCGGGTGCTGCGCACCCTCAGTGGAACTGGGGTGGGGTGCGGCGCACCCCGGGTCGGGTTGGTGGCCTCGTCATCGAGTCGAGTCAAAAGGTCGCGAGTTGATCTCCCAAAGCGACCTTTTGACTCG
>NZ_JBIAID010000001.1:3371785-3832996 GCF_042871115.1 Nocardia sp. NPDC006044 | reverse complement strand
CGCCCGGTCCCATTCCGAACCCGGAAGCTAAGCCTGCCAGCGCCGATGGTACTGCACTCGACAGGGTGTGGGAGAGTAGGACACCGCCGGAACATATTTCGCGAAAGCCCCTGACTTCGGTCAGGGGCTTTCGTCGTTTTCCGGTCCTCCGCTCACCGATTCGTTGAATGCTGTTCTCCGCGTAGTCGATACACGGTCGGTTCGCCACTCTAACGTCACGGCATCGACGTCGTACGACGATGGAGGTCCCGGTGTTCGCTCGGTTACTGCGTCTCGGATTGCTGACCCTGTTCGCGGCGGCGCTGACCGCACTGCCGCCCGCCGGCGCGGAAGTGCAACAGCTCCCGACCGAAATATCCGGCGGCGCTTGGAAATCCGGTCACGTGCAGGGCATGGCGATCGACACCCGCAACGGGTTCATGTACTTCTCCTTCACCGACCTGCTGGTGAAGACCGACCTGCACGGCACGGTGATCGGCACCCTCACCGGATTCACCGGCCACCTGGGCGACCTCGCCTTCGACGAGCGTGACGGCCGCGTCTACGGCTCGCTGGAATACAAAGCGGCGCAAGCGTTCTACATCGCCATCATCGACGTCGACCGGATCACCGAGCGGGATATGAACGCCGAATCCACCGGCATCGTCACCACGGTGTATCTGCGCGAGGTGGTGGCCGACTACACCGCGGACATGAACGGTGACGGCAAATTCGACGGCGACACCGCCGCGACCCCCGACCACCGGTATGGCTGCAGCGGCATCGACGGCGTAGCGTTCGGCCCAGCCTTCGGCAGCGTCGACGGCGACCAGAAACTCACCGTCGCCTATGGCATCTATTCCGAAACCAGCCGCACCGACAACGACTACCAGGTGATCCTCCAGTACGACACCAGCCGCTGGCGCGAGTACGAGCGCCCGCTCACCCAGCGTTCCCCGCACACCAGCGGACCGGCGACCCCGGACGGAAAGTACTTCGTCCGCACCGGAAACACCACCTTCGGTGTGCAGAACCTCGAGTTCGATCGGCACACCGGCAACTGGTTCCTCGCCGTCTACCCGGGCAAGAAGCCGCAGTTCCCGAACTATCCGTTCTTCATGGTCGAGGCGAAGCAGCAGCCGCAACGCCAGCAGCTGATCGGACAGCCCAGACCCGAACAGGCGCAAGTGCTTTCGCTCGCGCCCGGCGGTCAGCGAGACGACAGTTCCGGCACCCGTGGCTGGCAGTTCCACGCCCCCTATGGACTGATCTCCCTGGGCGACGGCCGCTACTACGTCGCCACATCCGGAACCACGAAATCGGATGACGGTACCAAGCAAACCGGCACCGCCCACCTGTATCGCTGGACCGGCCAGAGCCCCACGCCTTTCGAAAAGGTCGAATAGCGACTACAGCAGACATGCTTGCCCGAACAACGCCTTGAGCTCGCCCATCAAGGCCGGCGAGGTGGTGACGTGGAACCGCGGATCGATCGCGAGCAACTGCGGCCCGGCCTTACCGACCAGCCTGATCCGAACCGCTACCGGTCCCGCGTGGCGTTGCAGCGTTTCGCGCAGTGTGCGCACATTCTCGGCGGTGCACGCGGCAACCGGAATCGTCACCGTGACCGGGTTTCCCGCGGCGTGCCCACTCAGATCGGGAACCGTGACCTGATCGCCCAGCACCGAAAGCCGGCTCTCCCGGACACTGACATGGGCGGCAACCACCACGACGGCGTCCTCGGCGAGACTGGCTGCCGCCGCACTGTAGGCGGCGGGGAAGAACAGAACCTCGGTGCTCGCATCCAGATCCTCCAACCGCACGATGGCCCACGGCTCACCCTTCTTCGTCACCCGTCGATCGATCGCCGCCACTATGCCGCCGACCAGGATCTGCCGACCGTGTGGAACCCGCCCCTCGGCGATCGTCACGAGCGGGGTATCGCAACGCGCGGCGAGCAGCGGCGCGACCGCGTCGAGCGGATGACCGGAAACGTAGAGTCCCAGCATTTCCCGTTCGAGACCGAGCAACTGCCTACTGTCCCATTCCTGGTCCGGCACCGGGATCTCGAACACGGAACCGAGCGGCTCCGCGCCGGCATTATCGGCGGCGAACAGATCGAATTGCCCTCGCGCCACGGCCTTCTTGGTGTTCATCGCCGCGTCGACGGCAGCCTCGTGGATCAGGTGCAACCCTTTGCGTGGATGGCCGAGCGAGTCGAAGGCGCCCGCCTTGATCAGCGATTCGACCACCCGTTTGGCGCAGCCGATCGCGTCGACCCTCGCGAGGTAATCGGAGAAGCCGGTGAACAACCCGCCCCGCTCCCGAGCCTGAATGATGGCCGCCACCACGGGCTCACCCACATTGCGCACAGCACCGAGCCCGAACCGGATATCCGCTCCGACGCTGGAGAACGTGCCCACGGAGTGATTGACATCGGGCGACAGCACCCGGATTCCGCGCTTGCGGCAATCCGCCAGATAGATCGCCGACTTGTTCTTGTCGTCCCCGACCGAGGTGAGCAGGGCGGCCATGAACTCCGCCGGGTAGTTCGCCTTCAGATAGGCGGTCCAGTACATCACCAGGCTGTAGCCCGCGGCATGCGACTTGTTGTAGGCGTAGCCGGCGAACGGCAGCACCGCGTCCCACAGCGCGGTGATCGCCGCGTCGCTGTATCCGTTGTCGCGCATGCCTTTCCGGAAGTTCTCGAATTCCAGGGCGAGCACTTCCGGCTTCTTCTTGCCCATCGCGCGCCGCAGCAGATCGGCCTGGCCGAGCGAGTATCCGGCCACCCGCTGCGCCAGCTGCATGATCTGCTCCTGGTAGACGATCAGCGCATAGGTTTCGGCCAGAATGTCGCGCAACGGCTCTGCCAATTCGGGATGAATCGGCGTGACCGCTTCCCGTCCGTTCTTCCGGTCGGCATACGCCCAGTGCGCGCCGACCCCCATCGGACCCGGTCGATACAGCGCGTTCGACGCGATCAAGTCGTTGAACTCGGTGGGCGCCATGCGCAGTAGCAGCTCCCGCATGCCCGCCGAATCCATTTGGAACACCCCGAGATTGTCGCCGCGGGCCAGCATCGCGTAGGCCTGCCCGTCGTCGAGGGCGAGGGTGTCCAGGTCGATGTCGACACCGCGGTTGGCGCGGATGTTGTCCAGGCAGTCCCCGATCACCGTCAGCGTGCGCAGCCCGAGGAAGTCCATCTTGAGCAGCCCGATGTCCTCGCACGACGGGTAGTCCCAGCCGGTGATGATCGCGCCGTCCTGCGGTCGCTTCCACAGCGGGACGGTGTCGAGCAGCGGCTCGTTGGACAGGATGACCGCGCACGCGTGCACGCCGGCGCCGCGCACGATCCCTTCCAATCCCACTGCGGTGTCATAGATTCGGCGCACATCCGGGTCGCTGTCGATGAGCGCACGCACCTCGGCGGCCTCGCCGTATCGGTCGTGGCCGGGGTCGGTGATGCCCGCGACGGAGATGTCCTTGGCGGCCACCGGGGGCGGCAGCGCCTTGGTCATGCGATCGGCGATGCCGAATCCGGGCTGGCCGAAGTTCACCCGCGCGGCGTCCTTGATCGCCGCCTTCGTCTTGATCGTGCCGAAGGTGATCACCTGCGCGACCTTGTCCGCGCCCCACCGGTCGGTGGCGTAGCGGATCATCTCCGCGCGCCGGCGGTCGTCGAAGTCGATATCGATGTCCGGGGCCGAGGGGCGCTCCGGGTTGAGGAACCGTTCGAACAGCAGCCCGTGCTCGATCGGGTCGATATTGGTGATCGCCAGCGCGTACGCGACCAGCGAGCCCGCCGCCGAGCCGCGGCCCGGACCCACCCGGATCCCCACCTGCCGGGCATGCGCCACCAGATCGCCGACCACCAGGAAGTACGCCGGGAATCCCTTGTCCCGAATGATGTCGAGTTCGAATTCTGCTCGGCGGCAGTAGGTTTCGGGAACGCCGGCGGGGAGCCGCCAGCGCAGCCCGGCCTCGACCGCACGCCGCAGCCAGCTGTCTTCGGTATGACCATCCGGCACCGGGAACACCGGCATCCGGTCCCGGAACTCCCACACCTCGTCATAGGGTTCGACCCGTTCGGCCACGGCGAGGGTGGCATCGCACGCGCCGGGAACCTCCTCGTCCCACAGCGCCCGCATTTCCGCCGCCGACTTCAGGTAGTAGCCGTCGCCGTCGAACCGGAACCGGGTCGGATCCGACAGGGCCTTCCCGGTCTGCACGCACAGCATCGCCTCGTGCGCCGCCGCCTGCTCGCGCAGCACGTAGTGACAGTCGTTGGTCGCCACTGGCGTGAGGCCGACCTTCGTGCCGACCGCCAGCAGATCTTCGCGGACCCGGCGTTCGATGGTCAGTCCGTGATCCATCAGCTCGAGGAAGAAGTTCTCCGGGCCGAAGATGTCCCGCCAGCGGCCCGCCGCGGCGTAGGCCGCGTCGAAGTGACCCAGCCGCAGGCGGGTCTGCACCTCACCGGACGGGCAGCCCGTGGTGGCGATGATGCCCTCGGCATGCTCGGCGATCAGCTCGGCGTCCATCCGCGGCCATTTGCCCAGCTGTCCCTCGAACGACGCCAGCGACGACAACCGGAACAGATTGCGCAGGCCGGCCGCGTTTCTGGCGAACATCGACAGATGCAGGTACGCGCCGGAGCCCGACACGTCGTCGCCCTTCTGCGCCGGATCACCCCAGAACACCCGTTTGTTCGAGAACCGGGACTCGGGCGCGACGTACGCCTCGATCCCGATGATCGGCTTGACCCCCGACCGTTTCGACTGCCGGAAGAACTCGGCGGCCCCGTACATATTGCCGTGATCGGTCATCGCCACCGCGGGCATGTTCAAGCGTTCGGCCTCGGCGAACAGCGGACCCATCTTGGCCATGCCGTCGAGCATCGAGTACTCGGTGTGGTTGTGTAGATGCACGAAAGACGCGCCTGTCATCGGATCACCTGTGCCCTCGACGAGAGTGGCGTCAGCCGTCCGGTTGTCCGAACCCGCCGGGCGCCACGGCTTTTCGCATCATGTGACCAGGTGAAATAGGGCAAGTCGAACAATAGACATGCTGGGCGGTACAACTGATGGTTGTATATCGAGGTGACCGCAGACCTCGACCTGGCCGCCGTCCGGGCATTTGTCGCCGCGGCCGATCACCGTCAGTTCAGCCTGGCCGCCGATGTACTGGGGCTCAGCCAGCAGGCGGTCTCCAAACGGATCGTGAAGCTGGAAAACCAGTTGGGCGCAACCCTGTTCGAGCGGATCCACACCGGGATCACGCCCACCACCGCGGGCCTGCGGCTGCTGCCGCACGCCAGATCGTTGCTGGCCATGGCAGGCGAGGCGGTCGCGGCCGTGCGGGACAATCCGGGCCCGTTGCGGGTGGCCGTCCTCGGCGAGCGACAGGCGGCGACGCAGGCCTTGCAGTTCTACCTCGACCGCCATCCCGGCGCCGATACCGAGATCGTCCTGTCGAACGCGTTCACCACCTCGCGCGACGCCTTGCTGAGCGGTCGCGCCGACGCGGCGTTTGCCAGGGCGTACGGCGGGCCGCGTCAGTTGCCTGCCCAGATTGCCGCCGCCCCAGCGTATTTGGAGCCACTGCATCTACTGGTTGGCCGCAATCATCCGCTCGCCGGTCGCCCAGCGGTGCGGCTCGGGGACCTTCGCGCCTGCACCGTCTGGGTGCCCGGCGCCGCGGTGCCGTCGGAATGGTCCGACTACTACCGGGACCTGAGCGTATTCAGCGGCGTGCCGATCGACACGACGCGCCGGCCCGAAGTGCTCGGCAACCCCGACGCCACGCGTGGGCCCGCGCCGATCGAGCTCCTGATCGACCGGATCGCCGCGTCCGACACCTTGGTCACGTTCAGCGGCGACGGATTCAACAGCCCCTGGCACCCGCATATCCGGCGGGTGCCGATCGTGGATCCGACGCCCGCCTACCCGCACGCGTTCCTGTGGGACGTCACCAACACCCACCCGGACCTCCCCGCGCTGGTCAGCCACTTTCGCGAGAACTACAACAGCGATATCGCGGCCGACTGCTGGATACCCGACCTCGATCGCGCGGTGTTCCCCGCTGACCGGACGGTCGCCTCGTGACGCTACTGGCGGCCGCGGGCGCCGAGTTCGGCGTTGTCGGCGGCGGCGCGGCCGTCGTCCCAGCCGTTGGCATTGGGGATCGAGACGCCGCGGTTGCGTACCGTCGGGAACAACGTGTCGAAGGCCTTGTCCACCTTCAGTTGATGCGAGGCGAGGACCGGCAGCAGCCGTTCCGGGTCGGCCGATTGCGCGATCGTGGCCTCGGTCGCCGCGGCCAGCCGCTCACCGATTCGGGTGGCGTAGGCGATGAGGAACGACTTGCGGTAGGAACGGCTGCGCGCGTCGGCGCTGCGCTCGGTGTGGTTACCGCTGGCGATCATCGCCCTGGTGGCCTGGACCAATAGTGAGGTGGTCAGCAACTCGACGATCTCCAGGTCGCCGTCGTCGCCGACGATGGTCATGAACCCCCAGGCCGAGGAGAAGATCGCGCGGCAGCGATTGGCCGTGGCGACCACGTCGACGAGCAGCGCCTTGGCGTCGACATAGGGCGTGTCGAGCCAGATCCGCGCCGCGCCGGGAAGATCGGGCATTGAGGCGCCCGCGTCGATTAGCACGCGATCGACCGCGTATTTGGTCATCAACTCCTGCGCTTTCGCCGAAAGCGCTTCGGCCTCATCCGGAAACGTGGTCGACTCGGCCTTCGCGAGCAACCCGCGGACCCGGCTCAGGATCTTCTCGTCGACATGGTGATGCGCGGCGGCGGCCGGTGACGCGGTGCCCGGCAGTGGACGAATGAGTTCGAGCCGCGGCAGCCGGATCAGCAGGGCCAGCGCCTGCACCACGGTGGTGACCGCCTCGGCCGGGGTCAGCAGCTGTTTCGCCGCCCACTGCCCGAGGTGTGGTGCCGCGGACGACCACCAGACGACGGCCTCGAGCGCGTCGACCTGCGTGCGCCACGTCTCGTCGATTGATGCGCCGGCGAACGGCCGCAGGTATGCGGCCATCACGTCGGTGAGCAGCGCGACCGCGTACTCGTCCACGTGCCGCCGCGCCGCCTGGTGCACATCCTCGGGCAGCCAGCCGTTCTGGAAGACGCGGGTGATGATGTGCTGACTCGCGAGATCCGCGCCGTGCTCCAGCGGTGCGCTCAGCGGACCGTTCCCGGTGAGCGCCGTAGCGCAGCGTTCCGCGGCCACCGAAGCGCCCTGCGCGGTCTCCATCGCGGCGGCCATCAGCGCATTGGCGATCTGCTCCGGGTCAACCGGGGCCGCGGACTCCGGCCGCGTAGACCAGGAAGCACCGGTCTCCGGCCGCCGCCCCGTACGCTTGCGCCGATTCTGTTTACCCATGCTCACCCCGTCCACATTCCAGCAGCGCCAAACCTCTGGCAACGATAGGGCAGCCCGCCGACGTTCCGATCAGCGGTGTGCCGCTTGCGAAAGCGCGGTGGTCAGTTGGTGCGCGGCGTCGAGGATCGACGAAATGTATTCGTCCCGTTCGGGTTTGGCAGCGTGCGAGCGGAGCGGACCGAGCTGCACCTCGTACGCCGCGGTACCGGTCGCGTCGAAAGCGGGCGCCGCGAGGTAGCTCACCGGAAGGGCGTCGTCGGAATCCAATTCGGCCCTGGTGAACGGCCTGGACGTGAGCGCGGCGAGCTGCCGGAGGGCGCGGGTGCGCAGATGTGGTTGCAGCAGTTCGGATCCCACCGCGCCGAGTAGATCGGCGAGCAGGTCGACCATGCCCGCGTCGTCGGCGCGTGGCCGGAAGACGGCGACCCCGCGGTCGCGCACGAGGGCGAGCAGCGTGCCGGCCGTGCGCCGGTCGGCGCCCGCGGCGGTCGCCGTCCACGCGTTCTGTTCGCTCGCCGAACGCCACGGCATCACGCTCGCCCCGGCCGGGAACTGTAGCGGAATGCGATGTCCGACCGGGATTCCCGGCACCACCCGGTCGGTACCGTGCCGGACGTCGAGCACGGTGAGCTGGTCGGGCTCGATCCGGCTGAACGTCGCGCCGGAACCGGTCCGTGCGGCGAGCGTCGCGAGAATCGCGCCGACTCCGTGCGGGAGTGCGGCGCCGTGCAGTCCGGCGAGGGCGGGCCCGATCACGTAACCGCGTTGCGGGTCCCGGCCGACCCATCCGGCCGCGTCGAGCTCGGTGAGGATCGCGGTCGCCGTTGCCCGGGCGATGTCGAGTCGTTCGGCGATCCCGGCGACGCTGATCGGTTCCGTGGTCGTCGCGAGCAGCGAGACGATGTCCACGACGCGACGCGTCGGCGGGGAGACGGAGCGGTCCGGCATGACGGAACCCCTTGTTTCTGCTCGGGCGGGCGACCTACTATGTGTCGAATATTAGTGCATTTACTGTCGAATATTCGACAACCGCAGGTCTGCGCGGGATCGCGTACGGCATGGATGGAGCGCGAATGATTCTGGATCGGTTCCGCATAGACGGGCAGGTCGCCATCGTGACGGGCGCGGGCCGCGGCCTGGGCGCGGCGATCGCGGTGGCCTTCGCCGAGGCGGGCGCGGACGTGGTCATCGCGTCCCGCACCAAGAGCCAGTTGGACGAGGTGGCCGAACGGGTGGCCGCGGCAGGACGCCAGGCGCACGTGGTGCCCGCGGACCTCAGCGACATCGAGGCGACCGCGGCGCTGGCCGCGATCGCGGTGGAGCGGTTCGGCCGGCTCGACATCGTGGTCAACAATGTCGGCGGCGCCCTGCCGTGCCCGCTGCTCGACACCACCCCGCAGGCGCTGGTGGACGCGTTCAACTTCAACGTCACCAACGCGCACGCCCTGGTCCGCGCCGCGGTGCCGCGCATCCTCGAAACCGCGGGCGGCGGTTCCGTTCTCAACATCACCTCCACCATGGGCAGGTTGCCCGGCCGCGCGTTCGCGGCGTACGGCACCGCCAAGGCGGCGCTCGCGCACTACACCAAACTCGCGGCCCTGGACCTGAACCCGCGCATCCGGGTGAACGGCATCGCGCCGGGCTCGATCCTGACCTCCGCCTTGGAGATCGTTGCGGGCAACGACGCGATGCGCACCCAATTGGAAACCAAGACACCGCTGCACCGCATCGGCGATCCCGAAGACATCGCCGCGGCCGCCCTCTACCTGGTGTCCCCGGCCGGCAAGTACGTCACGGGCAAGATCCTCGAACCCGACGGCGGCCTGATCACCCCGAACCTCGACCTCCCGATTCCGGATCTGACATGACATATCGCGTAGTGCAGTGGGGCACCGGCAATGTCGGCAGGCACGCCTTGGCCGGCGTCATCGCCAACCCCGACCTGGAACTGTCCGGCGTCTGGGTCTCCGGCCCGAAGAAGGACGGCGAGGACGCCGGAAGCCTTGCCGGGCTGGATCATCCGGTCGGCGTGACCGCGACAACGGACACCGAGGCGATTCTCGCCGCGAAACCCGACTGCGTCGTCTACTGCTCGATGACCGACAACCGCCTGATGGACGCCGTCGGCGACCTGCGCCGGATCCTCAGTGCCGGAATCAATGTCGTCGCGTGCGCGCCGGTGTTCTTCCAGTACCCCTACGGTGTGCTGCCCGATGAACTGCTGAAGCCGATCCAAGAGGCGGCGGCGCAAGGCAATTCGTCGCTGTGGGTCAACGGCATCGACCCCGGCTTCGCCAATGACCTGATGCCGCTCGCCCTCGCGGGGACCTGCCTGCGGATCGACGAGCTCCGCTGCATCGAGATCGTCGATTACGCCAGCTACGACAACCGCGAAGTCATGTTCGACATCATGGGATTCGGCAAGCCCCTGGACGACATTCCGATGCTGCTCCAGCCCGGCGTGCTGTCCCTCGCCTGGGGCGGCACCGTCCGCCAGCTCGCGGCGGGCATCGGCGTCACCCTGGACGCGGTCACCGAGACCTACCAGCGTGTCCCGGCCACCCATGCCTTCGACATCGCCACCGGCCATATCGCCGAAGGCACCGCCGCCGCACTGCGTTTCGAGGTGCGCGGCATGGTCGGCGACACACCGGTCACGGTCCTCGAGCACGTCACCCGCCTGCACCCCGACCTGTGCCCGGACTGGCCGCAACCCGCTCACCACGAGGGCTCCTACCGGGTGGAGATCACCGGCGAACCGAGCTACGCGATGGATTTGGTGACGTCGAGCCACCACGGCGACCACAACCACGCCACCCTGCTCGCCACCGCCATGCGCATCGTCAACGCCATCCCCGCGGTGGTCGAGGCGCCCGCGGGCATCCTGACCGCCCTGGATCTGCCGCTGATCACCAAACCCGCACAGCGGTAACCCTATTCGCGCGCTCGATATCGTTCGAGCAGCCGCACGTGCGCCGGCTCGAGTTCCTCGGCCGAGCCGACGCCGAGCAGCTTCATGGTCCGGACGATCTGCGTGCGGAGGATCTCGATGGTGCGGTCGACCCCGGCCTCGCCACCGGCCATCAACCCGTACAGGTAGGCCCGCCCGATCAGCGTGAAGCGCGCGCCGAGCGCGAGGGCGGCGACGATGTCGGCGCCGTGCATGATGCCGGTGTCGAGGTGGATCTCCAGGTCGTCGCCCACCTCGCGCACCACGCCGGGCAGCAGGTGCAACGGGACGGGCGCGCGATCCAGTTGCCGCCCACCGTGATTGGACAGGACGATGCCGTCGACGCCGAGGCCGGCCAGGCGCTTGGCGTCGTCGACCGTCTGCACGCCCTTCACCAGCAGCTTGCCCGGCCAGGTCGCCCGGATCCAGGCCAGGTCGTCGAAGGTGACGGTCGGGTCGAACATCACGCCGATCAGCTCGGCCACCGTGCCCGACCAGCGGTCCAGCGAGGCGAACGACAGTGGCTCGGTGGTGAGGAAGTCCCACCACCACCATGGCTTGCGCACGGCGTCGAGCGCGCCGGTCAGCGTGATCGACGGCGGGATCGTCATCCCGTTGCGCACGTCGCGCATCCGGTTGCCCGCCACCGGCACGTCGACCGTGACGACGAGGGTGTCGAAGCCCGCCTGCCCGGCCCGTTCGACCAGCGCCGACGAGCGGTCACGGTCGGTCCACATGTAGAGCTGGAACCAATTGCGCGCGTTGGCGCCGGTCCCCGCGGCGACGTCCTCGATCGCGGCGGTCCCCATCGTGGACAGCGTGAACGGGATGCCCGCGCGTTCGGCCGCCCGCGCCCCGGCCAGCTCGCCGGCCGTGTGCAGCATGCGGGTGAACCCGGTGGGGGCGATGCCGAACGGCAGCGCGGAGGTCTGGCCCAGCACCTGGACCGAGGGGTCGGCCTCGGCGACATTACGCAGGATCGCCGGCTGGAACTCGAGGTCGGAGAACGCCTCGCGCGCCCGCGCGAGACTCAGTTCGGCATCGGCGGCGCCGTCGGCGTAGTCGAACGCGACCTTCGGCGTGCGCCTGCGCGCCAGCTCGCGCAGCTCCCAGATCGTCTGCGCGCGAGCGAGTTTGCGCGCGCGGCCGCCGAACGGCCGCTCGAACTTGACCAGCGGCGCGAGCTCGCGCGGCCGCGGCAGCCGGCGCGCGGTCATCGCGCGGCCCCGGCCACCTGCGCCGCCGCACGCAGCCGCAGGGAGTGCATGCCGCCGTCGACCTCCAGCATGGTCGCGGTGATGGACGAGGCCGCCGGACCGGCCAGATAGGTGACCGCCCCGGCGACCTCCTGCGCGGTGACCAGCCGCGCGTGCGGCTGCCGTGCCCGGAGCGCGGCCAGCTCGGCATCGGGATCCGCGCTCGACGCCAGCAGTCGCTGCACCCAGGGCGTATCGACGGTTCCGGGATTGACGCAGTTCACCCGGACCCCCTCCCGGAGATGGTCGGCCGCCATCGCGCGGGTGAGCGAGAGAATCGCACCCTTGCTCGCGCTGTAGACGGCGCGGTCCGGCAATCCGGTCGTGGCCGCTATCGAGCAGATGTTCACGATGGCCGCGGCCGGGGATTGCCGCAGATAGGGGAGCGCCGCGCGGGAAACGCGCACCGTGCCGAACACATTGACCTCGAACACCCGTCGCCATTCGTCGTCGGGGTTGTCCGCGACGGTCCCCTGCGCGCCGATGCCCGCGTTGTTGACCAGGATGTCGATCCGGCCGAAGGTGTCGACGACGCGCGCGATCGCGTCGCGCACCGAGTCGTCATCGGCGACATCGCAACGGAGCGCGACCGCCGCGCTCTCACCGGGGTTCAGGTCGAGCACCGCGACGCGTGCGCCGGCCGCGGCGAGCGCCTCGGTGATTGCCTTCCCGATGCCGGACGCACCCCCGGTAACCACAGCTACCAGTCCGTCGAGCGGATCCTGCGACGACATAGCGACCACCTTCTCACCTCGGTTCCGGTGCGCGAGGCACGGCACCGGACAGATCCGATGTTTAACTGCGGCGAACATAACATCTCTCCGCGCGGCTCGCGCCAGATTGCCACTGCGCAACCAGGATTGACGAATTCTCGATCTCCCATTGCGCGAAAAGACATCCGATGTATAGTCGTGACCCAGATCACTATCTGGAACGAGGATCTCCCCATGGCGCACCTCACGGCGCTGGACACCGTAGACGTCCGGTTCCCGACGTCGCGCGAGCTGGACGGCTCGGACGCGATGAACCCCGATCCCGACTATTCCGCCGCTTACGTGATCCTGCGGACCGACGATCCGGCGGGTCCGCAGGGGCACGGATTCGCGTTCACGATCGGGCGTGGCAACGACGTCCAGCGGGTCGCGATCCAGTCGCTCGAGCATCTCGTGGTCGGCCGCTCGGTGGCCGAAATCGCCGGGAACCTCGGAGGATTCGCCCGCGACCTGGCCGCCGATTCCCAATTGCGCTGGCTCGGGCCGGAGAAGGGCGTCATGCACATGGCGGTCGGCGCGGTGCTCAACGCGGCGTGGGATCTGGCCGCGAAGCTGGCGGGAAAACCGGTGTGGCAGTTGGTCGCCGAGATGTCGCCGGAGCAGATCGTCGACCTGATCGACTTCCGCTATCTGACCGACGCGCTCACCCCCGGCGAGGCGCTGGAGATCCTCCGCCGCGCGGAGCCGGGTAAGCAGGAGCGCGCGGACCGGCTGGTAGACATCGGATATCCGGCCTATACGACCTCGCCCGGCTGGCTCGGTTACGCGGACGACAAGCTGGCCCGGCTGGCGCGGCAGGCGGTGGCCGACGGATTCCGGACGATCAAGATCAAGGTCGGCCGCGACGTCGAAGAGGACGTGCGCCGGGTCAAGGTCGCCAGGGAGGCGATCGGCCCGGACATCGGGCTGGCCGTCGACGCGAACCAGCGCTGGGACGTCGACGTCGCCGTGGACTGGATTTCCCGGCTGGCGCAGGCGAATCCGGCCTGGGTCGAGGAGCCGACCAGCCCGGACGACATCCTCGGCCACGCCGCGATCCGCAAACGCGTTGCGCCGGTGCGAATCTCGACCGGCGAGCACGGCCAGAACCGGATCCTGTTCAAGCAACTGCTGCAGGCCGGTTCGGTCGACATCTTGCAGATCGACGCGGCCAGGGTCGCCGGACTGAACGAGAATCTGGCGATCCTGTTGCTGGCGGCCAAGTTCGGCGTTCCGGTGGTGCCGCACGCGGGCGGCGTCGGACTGTGCGAGCTCGTCCAGCACCTGGCGATGATCGATTACATCGCGATCACCGGCACCACCGAGGGACGCGCGATCGAATTCGTCGACCACCTGCACGAGCATTTCCGGCATCCGGTGCGCGTGGTCCGCGGCCGCTACCTCGCCCCGCGCGAGCCCGGCTTCAGCGCGGAGATGCGGCCGGAATCATTGCGCGACTACACGTATCCGACCGGAGCCGCGTGGCGCGCGGATCCGCAGGCCCGCCCGACCCGACAGCAGGAGAACCCATGAAAACCGCCAGCCTCATCGGCATAGCCCTCGGCGCCACGTTGGTCATTGCCGCCGGCGCCGCCTGTTCCCGGGAGTCCACCGGAACCGGTCCCGGCGCCCCGGCCGTCACCGTCGGCAGCGGCGCGGAAACCGGTGTGCTCGTCGGCGCGGACCAGCCCCGTTCGGACTCCGACTTCTGGAGCGCCTACGCGGGCTATCTAGGCCCGAAAGCGGCTGCCGCCGGGGTGAAGCTGGAGAACACGTCCTCGGACAACGACGCCAACCGGCTCAAATCGAACGTCGACACCCTGCTGTCCAAGAACGTCAAGGCGATCATCATGGCGCCGCAGGACACCGCCGCGGTGAAGCCCGCGCTCAGCGCGGCGGCCGCGAAGAACGTGCCGGTGGTCAGCGTCGACACCCGGCCGGACAGCGGCGGCGTGTACATGGTCGTGCGCGCGGACAATCGGGCCTACGGCACCAAGTCGTGCCTCTATCTCGGTGAAACCCTGAAGGGCACCGGCAAAGTCGTGGAGTTCCAAGGTGACCTGAGTTCGATCAACGGGCGCGATCGGTCCGAGGCGTTCGCCGAATGCATGAAGACGCGGTATCCCGGCATCAAGGTGATCGAGATCCCGACCGACTGGAAGGGCGATCGCGCCGTGTCGGGCCTCCAGGACAAACTGCTGACCGACCCCGACATCAACGGCATCTACATGCAGGCGGGCGGCGTGTTCCTGCAATCGACGATGGCGCTGCTGCGGCGCACTGGAAAACTGGTGAAAGCCGGTGCGCCGGGCCACATCACGATCGTGTCGAACGACGGCATCAAGGCCGAGCTGGACGCGATCGAGGCGGGCGAGATCGACGCGACCATCTCGCAGCCGGCCGACCTGTACGCGCAATACGCGGCGTTCTACGCCAAGGCCGCCGTCGACGGCCGCAAGTTCGCCCCGGGCCCGACCGATCACGGTTCGACGATCATCGACACCGGGGTCGGCGGCACGCTCGAGGACCAGCTGTCCGCGCCCGTGGTCACCCGCGACGGCGGCAAGGTCGGCGAACTCGACACGGTGAACACCACCGCGCCCGGTCTGTGGGGTCACGGCGGATGACCGGCGAGCCGATCGCCGAGGCGATCGAGGTGTCGAAACGGTTCGGCCGCAACGTGGTCGCGCTCGACCGGGTCGGCCTGCGGGTCGAGGCGGGCCGGACGCACGCGCTGGTCGGCCGCAACGGAGCCGGGAAGTCGACGCTGGTGTCGATCCTGACCGGACTAGAGACTCCCGATGCGGGGGAGGTGCGGTTCAACGGTCTTCCGGCGCCGTCACCCGCCGACCGGGACGGCTGGCGGTCCCGGGTGGCGTGCGTGTATCAGAAGTCGACGATCATCCCGGACCTGTCGGTGGCGGAGAACCTGTTCGTCAACAGCCAGGGTTTCGGCGGCCGGATCATCAACTGGCGCACCGTGCGCGGGCGCGCCCGCGAGCTGCTCGAGACCTGGTCGGTGCCGGTCGAGGTGGATACCGTCGCCCGGGATCTGTCGGTGGAGCATCGGCAACTGGTCGAGATCGCGCGATCCCTCTCGCACGGTGCGCGTTTCATCATTCTGGACGAGCCGACGGCGCAACTCGACGGACCGGCGATCAAGCGGCTGTTCGGCCGTATCGAGGATCTGCAGAAGCAGGGTGTCACCTTCCTGTTCATCTCCCACCATCTGGACGAGACCTACGAAATCTGCCAGGACGTCACCGTTTTCCGGGATGCCAGGCACGTGGTGACCGCGCCGGTCGCCGACCTGGGCAAGCGGGAACTCGTCGCCGCGATGACCGGTGACTCGGTCGAGCTCGAGACGCCGGTCGCGCGGCGTGCTCCGGATGCGTCCGCCGCGCCGACGCTGCGGGTCGAAGGGCTCACTCGGGCAGGCGCATTCGATGACGTGACCTTCGAGGTCAGGCCGGGCGAGATCGTCGGTCTGGCTGGGGGCGGCAGCAGCGGCCGGATCGAGGTCGCCGAGACCATCGTCGGATTGCACCGGGCGGCAGCCGGTTCCGTTCTCGTGTCCGGTGATCGATTGCGCCGCAGCGGTGTGCACGCCGCGCTCGACGCGGGCATCGGGTTCGTGCCGCGCGATCGGCACGACGAAGGTCTGATCCCGGAGATGAGCGTCGCCGACAATGCGACGCTGACCGTGCCCCACCGGCTGGGCCGCCTGGGACTGCTGTCGCGGCGGACCCGGAACGTACTGGCGGGCAGGGCCATCGACGATCTGGGCATCAAGACCGAGGGCCCGGATCAGAGTGTCGCCGAGCTGTCCGGCGGCAATCAGCAGAAGGTGGTGTTCGCCCGTGCGCTCGCCACCGAACCCGCGGTCCTGGTGCTGATCACCCCGACCGCGGGCGTCGACATCCGGTCGAAGGAGACGCTGCGTGGCGTCGTGCGTAACGCCGCGGACCGGGGGACCGCCGTCCTGGTCGTCTCCGACGAGCTGGACGATCTGCGCGACTGCGATCGGGTCCTGGTGATGGTGCAGGGCCGGATCGTTCAGGAATTCGAGAAGGGCTGGGGCGACAAGGAACTCGTCGCGGCCATGGAAGGATTGTCATGACCGCGATCGCTGCGACCCGGCGCCGGCCGGCCGCGGTGCGCTGGGGCGCGCTGCGCGACTTCCTGCTCGTGCCGCCGATTCTGCTGGTGCTGGTGGTCGGGTACTTCATCAACACCAACTTCGTCTCCGCGGCCAACCTGACCAATGTGCTGACCTCGATGAGCGGCATCGCGCTGATCGTGCTGGCCGAGGTGCTGGTGCTGGTGGTGGGCCGGATGGACCTGTCGCTGGAGTCGACCTTCGGGCTCGCGCCCGGCGTCGCCATCTGGGCGACCATGGGTACCGCCAAGGTCGGGGCCTACACCTGGACCGCACCGTGGATGGCCATTCCGATCGCGCTGCTGGTCGGCCTCGCGGTCGGCGCGCTGAACGGGGTGCTGATCGTCCGGTTCGGGCTGAACGGCTTCATCGTCACGCTGGCGATGCTCATCGCGCTGCGCGGGCTGCTCACGTTCCTCACCGAGGGGTTCACGCTCACCAAGATCCCGCCGTCGGTCGAATGGCTCGGGAACACACGGATAGTGGGTGTGCCGGTGGATGTGGCGCTCTGCCTGGCGCTGTTCCTCGCCGGCTATCTCGTGCTCACCTATACGACCGCCGGGCGTGCCCTCTACGCCGTCGGCGGCAACGAGGCCGCCGCGCGGGCCGCGGGCATCCGCACCGGCAACGTCGTCATCGCCGTGCTGATCGTCGCGGGCGGGCTCGCCGCGATCGGCGGGCTCATCTACTCGGGGCAGTTCGCCAGCGTGCAGGTGAGCCAGGGCGACGGGATGATCTTCCAGGTGTTCGCGGCCTGTGTGATCGGCGGCGTGGCACTCAACGGCGGGCGCGGTTCGGTGCTCGGCGCGTTCTTCGGCGTCCTGATTCTCACGCTGATCCAGAAGCTGCTGTCCTACGGCGGAGTCAGCGCCGATTCGCTGAAGTTCATCAACGGTGCGCTGATCCTGGTCGCCCTGGTGATCACCCGCATCGCCAGCGGGCGACGGCAGGAGTGAGTGAGGATGCGAATCGCGTTGCACACCAAGCTGAAAGCCGGTGCCGAGGCCGACTACGAGGCCGCGCATCGTGCGGTACCGGCCGAACTCGTCGCCGCGATCACCGACGCCGGGGCCACGTCCTGGACCATCTGGCGCAGCGGAACCGACCTGTTCCACGTGATCGACTGCGCCGCCTACGATCTGCTGTTGAGCCGGTTGGCGGAACTGCCCGTCAACATCGCGTGGCAGGCCCGGATCAACGAGTATCTCGATGCGGTCCACGACTATTCGGCCGTAGACGCGCCGCTGCCGGTGATGTGGGAGCTGCATGCCCCGGGCGGTTCGGGTGAATGACGTAGCCGACATCGTGCTGGGCGGAGCGGGTTACGCGGGTTTGTTCCGTGCGGTGAGCGAGGAGGACGCCCAGGCCGGTCTGGCGGCGGCGTGGGACGCGGGCATTCGGGCGTTCGATACCGCGCCGCACTATGGCGCGGGCAGCAGCGAGGAGCGGCTCGGGCGGTTTCTGCGGTCCAGGTCGGAGTACACGGTGTCGACCAAGGTCGGACGCCTGCTCTACGACGATCCGTCGGCCCCCGACGGTGTGGACGACTTCTACGGAGCGCCGAAACGCGCACGGCTACGGGACTATTCGGCCGCCGGGGTGCGACAGTCCGTCGCGGATTCGCTGGACCGGCTGGGCTTGGACCGGATAGACCTGCTGCTGATCCATGATCCGGACGAGTATCAAGCCGAGGCGCTCGCCGGGGCGATGCCCGAACTGACGCGGATGCGCGCCGCGGGCGTCGTTTCCGGCATCGGCGTCGGCGTCAACGATGTGGATGTGGCGTTGCGCTTCGTCCGCGAGACAGCCATCGATCACGTGCTGATCGCCGGGAGATACACGTTGCTGGATCGGCGCGCCGAGACCGAGTTGCTCCCCGAGTGCGCCCGTCGAGGCATTCGAGTACTCGTCGCCGGCGTCCTGAACAGCGGAATCCTGGCCGACCCGCGACACGGGGCCACCTTCGACTACCGGCCCGCCCAGCGCCACACCATCGAGCGCGCACGAACCATGGACCGGCTCTGCGCGAAGTACGACGTCCCCTTGCGTGCGGCCGCATTGCAGTTCCCGCGCCGCAACCCCGCCGTCGCCGCCACCGTCATCGGCGCGGGCACCGAAACGGAAGTCGAGGACACCATCGCGATGCTGAACATCGCAGTCCCGGAAGACCTCTGGCACGAGTTGGACCGATGCGCATGACCCGCGGCACACCCGGGTCAGAGGGCCGCGCGCCGCAGCCACTCCATCACGCCGGCCACATGGGCCAGGGCGCGCGCGTGTGCCAGCTCCGGATCGCGGGCGGCGATCGCGTCGCAGATCCCGCGGTGCTCGGCGACCGTGCGCTCGAACGCCTTCTCCTCGGTGATGCCCCGCCAGATCCGCGCGCGCATGGTCGGCAGCGACAGCGAATCCAGCAGCGAGGCAAGCACTTTGTTGCCCGAGGCGGCGGCGATCGCGGCATGGAACTCGAGATCGAGCGCGACCAGCTCGGTCACCGAATTGGTCTCCGGCACCACCAGCGTGCGCAGGTGATCGATCCCGTCCTCCGGCATCGATCGCGCGGCAAGCGCGGTGGCGGCCGGCTCGAGGATGCGCCGGATGCCGAGGATGTCCAATACCGAGTCGTCCTGATGGAATTCGAGCAGGAAGCTCATCGCGTCGAGCAGCGACTTGGGCTCCAGGCTCGCCACGTAGGTGCCGTCGCCCTGCCGCACGTCCAGGATCCGGACCAGCGACAGCGCGCGGACCGCTTCGCGCAACGAGTTGCGCGAGACGCCGAGCTGCGCGGCGAGGTCCGCCTCCCTGGGCAGCCGCGCGCCCGGCTCCAGGTCGCCGGAGATGATCATCGCCTTGATCTTCGCTATCGCGTCGTCGGTGACCGACACCTGTTTCCTTCGCCTTCGGGAATGTGAACGTATGCCTCCGATGACTGTAGACTCCCACGTCCATATCTGGCGGATAGACGGCGGAATGTTCAACGTCGAGTACGACTGGTTAACCGAAACATCGGATGTTTTATACCGGAACTACACCCTGGCCGACGTCGCGCCGGAGCTCGCCGAGCACGGCGTCGGGGCCGTCGTGCTGGTGCAGGCGTCCGACTCGCTGGCCGAGAACCGGGCGCTGCTCGCTGCCGCGGCGGCGACGCCGCACCCGGCGGCCGTGGTCGGCTGGCTGCCGTTGCACCGACCGGACGTGGTCGCCGCCGAACTGCCCAGCCTGCGCGCGCGGCCGGAATTCGCCGGCGTCCGGCACATGATCCACCGCGACCCGGATCCGGAATGGCTGCTGCGCCCCGAGGTTTCGGCCAGTCTCGGGCTCCTCGCCGAGGCGGGCCTCACCTTCGACGCGGTCGCCGAACGGCCCGACCTGCTCGCGCAGGTGCCGCGGATCGCCCGCGAGCATCCCGAGCTGACCATCGTCCTCGATCACCTGGGCAAGCCGCCGATCGCGACCGGTGGTTGGCAACCGTGGGCCGATCTGCTCGCCGAGACGGCCGCCCAGCCCAACGTGGTCGCGAAGATCTCCGGACTGGCCACGGTCTCCGGCGCTGAAATCAGCTCCGCCCGTTGGCAACCCTACGTCGACCACGCGGTGGACGTGTTCGGGGCCGGACGGCTGATGGTCGGCGGCGATTGGCCGTTCACGCTCACGGCGGCGTCGTATCGGACCGTGTGGCACACCACGATGGGCACGCTGGCTCAGCTGAGTCCGGCCGACCGCGTCCAAGTACTGACCGAAGTCGCTTGGCGCACTTACCAGTTACCCCTCGCCCCGACCTGGATGACCGAAGGAGTACCCGAATGAAGTTGCAGCGCATCGGCGAACCGGGCGCGGAGCGGCCGATCGTCCTCGACGGCGACCAGGCCTACGATCTGCGCCCGCTCACCGCCGACATCGACGGCGACTTTCTCGCCGCGGACGGCATCGAAGCCGTCGCCGCGGCGCTTGCCGCGCAACGGCTTACCCGCGTCGACATCACGGGTGAACGCATCGGCGCCCCGATCGCCCGCCCGCACGCGGTGTGGTGCATCGGCATGAACTACGCCGCGCACGCCGCCGAATCGGGAGCGGAGCCGCCGCGAACCCCCGTGTTGTTCTTCAAGACCCCGAACACCGTCGTCGGCCCCTACGATGACGTGCTGATCCCGCGCGACTCCCAGCAAACCGACTGGGAGGTGGAACTGGCCGTGGTGATCGGACGCCGCGCACACTACCTCGGCTCCGTGGACGAGGCGCTGAATCACATTGCCGGATACACCATCTCCAACGACGTCTCCGAACGCGCCTTCCAGCTCGAACAATCGGGCGGTCCATGGTCGAAAGGCAAGTGCTGCGCGACGTTCAACCCACTCGGCCCCGCCCTGGTGCCGCGCGATCGGCTCGACGCCGGGAACCTGCGGCTGCGGTCGTTCGTGAACGGCGAACCGCGCCAGGACTCCAGCACCGCCGACCTGATCTTCGACGTCGGCTATCTGGTCTGGCATCTGTCGCAGTACGCGGTGCTCGAACCCGGCGATGTCATCAACACCGGAACGCCGGAGGGCGTAGCGCTTTCCGGTCGCTATCCCTACCTGCGGGACGGTGACGTGGTGGAGGTCGAGATCGAGGGGATCGGCCGGGCCAGGCAGCGCTGCCGCGATGCTGCGCCGGCGTCGCGGTGAAGCCGGTGGATCATTGCGCGGCAAGCACTTCCAGCGCCCGGTCCACCTCTTCGACGGTGTTGTACAGGTGGAACGAGAAGCGCAACCCGCCGTTGCGCGCGGAGGTGATCACGTCGGCCTCCTCCAGTCGTGGCGCCGCGTCGCCCGCGCCGGGCACGCTGACGATCGGTGACCGGTTCGCCACCGAGGACAGGCCGATCTCGGCCAGCCCCGCGCGGAAGCGGTCGGCCAGGTCGAGGTTGTGCGCGCCGATCTTCTCGATGGTCAACTCCTCGATCAGCGAGACGCCCGCGCTGGCGGAGATCACCCCGAGCCAGTCCGGCGTGGAATCGAAACGCCGGGTGGTGGTCGGCAGTTTGGTCGGGTTGTACAGTTCGGCCCACGGATCCGCGGCCGCGTACCAGCCGGGCCCGACCGGGCGCACCGACTCGGTCGCCTCCGGTCCCGCGGCGAAGAAGGCGACGCTGCGCGCGCCGATCAGCCACTTGAACGTGGCGCACACCCAGTAGTCGGCGTCGGCGAAACTCAACGGCAGCCAGCTCGCCGCCTGGGTCGCGTCCACCAGCAGCCGCGCGCCGTGCGCGCGGGTCGCCGCCCGCAGCGTCGGCAGATCGGTCATCCGCCCGTCCGCGGACTGCACCACGCTCACCGCGACCAGCGCGGTCTCCGGGCGCACCTCCTCGGCCAGCCGCTCCAGCGGCACCACCCGCACCGCGAGATCGCCGCGGTGCAGGAAAGGCATGGTGACCGAGGAGAACTCGCCCTCGGCCACCAGCACCTCGGCACCGGGCGGCAGCGCGACCGCGACCGGCCCGATCAACTGCGAGGCCGCGCTGCCGAGTGCGATATCGTCCGCGCTGGCCCCGGCCAGCAGCCCGGCGTAGGACTCGCGCAACTTGGGGATCAGGTAGTCGTTCGACATCGGGCCGCCGCGACCGGCCGCCCATCGGGCGGTCGCCTCGCGATCGGCGGCCAGCGCGCGGGCGGACGGCAGCCCGAACGAGGCGGTGTTGAGGTAGGTGACTTCGGTCGAGAACTCGCCGGGCGCAAGGGAGGACATACTTAGCAGCATCCGCCGCCGCCATGGCCGCGTCCAGCGCCAGCACCCAGAAAGTGGACCGCTCGCGGGTGACGCCTATTTCGGCGTCGGGGTCGCCCACATGTTGGTCAGGAGCTGATAGCTGGGGGTGTCGGCGAGGGACTGCGTCGACTCGTAGATGCGCTGGTAGCTGGTCGAGGTGATGCGCCAGCTGCCGTCGGCGTCGAGGCGGTAGGCGTCGGTGTAGTAGCCGGCGCCGCGGATGAGCACGCCGTATTCGGTGGCGATGACGGTGTCTTCGAAAGCCCATGAGCCGGTGGCAGTTTCGCCGTCGACCGCGATCTCGGGATGGGTCGCGATGTGCACCGTGACGATCGTGGGGCCGAGGTTTTCGCGCATGAACGCGGTGATGGCGTCGCGGCCGTCCAAGGTGAGTGGCTCGCCGAGGGCATGGGTGCCGTAGCGCCCGGCGGCGTCGACGGCGAGGGTGTCGCCGAACTCGTCCCACCGTTTGAGGTCGAGCGTCCGGAAATAGCGGTACTTGAGCTGACGGACGGCTTCGATGGCGACGAGATCCATTCGACCAGCGTGGCACGCCGCCGCCGGACAAACAATAACCTGTTCTACTTTTCTCGACCCGGATCGTCTGTGTGTCCCGGGCGGACCGTTGGGTACTCGACTCGATGAGGCATGCCGAGCCAGCGCATGCGCTCACCGCACCTACTGTCTCGTCACGATCGGGAGTCCGCTGTGCAGAGCCCTGTTACCTCGCCCAACCCCCACGATCCGTCGCTCGACCAAGCGGTCGCGCTGCATGCCGCCGCGGTCCGCCTGGAGGAGGAGTTCGAGGGTGTCGTCGACGACGACGCCATCGAGCAGTTCCTGCGCTCGGCCTACGATCACGTCGCCGACCACGCCACCATCGACACCTTCCTTCCGCTGCTGGCCGAGCGGTACACGCGAGAGTGGTTGTACGCCATGGTCGGCCATCGGGACGGCAGGGCATAGCTGTCAAGTTTCTTTCCCGGCTACCGAGAAGATCCGTAGTGGTCTCCGTAGTTTCCGGGATTCCACCGGGCGCGCGCCGAGGCACTGTGATGGGTGACACAAACGTGATCTAAGCTCTAGGCGAGCGCCACAGTGGAGGTGAGCTATGACAGTCGAGGCGGTGACTCCTCCCGAATCCGGCGAGTTGTGGGCGGGTTCGGCACCGGTGTCCGCCCGGCCGCCACAGCCGCCGGTCTCGATGATCGAGCGAATGACGTTGATACTGGACGCTTTCGACGGCGCGACGCCGACGCTCACCCTGCTCGGCCTGTCCGAGCGCACCGGCCTGCCGCGGTCCACGGTGCATCGCATCCTCGATCAGATGATCCGCCTACGCTGGCTCGCGCACGCCCCCGGCGGCTATCGATTGGGCATGCGCACGCTGGAGCTGGGCGGACTTGCCGCCGACCACAACGAGATTCGCGATGTGGTGAGCCCGCTGCTGCACGATCTCTGCCAGCGAACCGGCATGGTGGGACATCTCGGCGTGCTCGACGGCCGTGAGGTGCTCTATCTGGACAAGGCCGGCGGCCGGTTCGCCGCCACCGTGCCGACCCGGCTCGGCGGCCGGATGCCCGCGCACAGTACGGCTCTCGGCAAAGCGCTGCTCGCGTCGCTGGAACCGAGCATCGTCGAAACGTCCTTCCGCGATCACCTGCCGCAGTTGACCGCCCGAACCATCTGCGACAGAGCCGAATTGCATCGCGAACTCGCCCGCGTCCGGCAACGCCAAGGCGTGGCGGTCGACAACGAGGAATCGGTGTCGGGCATCGCCTGCGTCGCCGTGCCGATCCGCGGTCGTGGCGCCGCGGTGGCCGCGCTCTCGCTGTCCGGTCAGATCGGCGGCGAGCGAACGGCTTTGGACACCGCGCGACTGGCTCGCGTGCTCGTCGAGGTGGCGCACGAAGCCGGTCGTTCCCTGTTCCCGCGCCACGCCCGCTGGCGCTGACTACCCGCTCAGTGCGGGATCGCGTCGATGATCGCCCGGGCGCCCTGCCGCAGCAGATCCGCGCCGACGAAGAAGCCGAGCGCCTGCGGATCCTCCGGAACGCCCCACTGGTGCGAGTCCAGCCACTGCGTGCCGTCCTCGTTGAACACCTTGCCGTGCAGGGTCAACCGGCCGGTCGCCTCGGTGCTCGCGTAACCCGCGATGGGGGAGTTGCAGTGTCCTTGCAGCGCGTGCAGCATGGCCCGTTCCGCGTCGGCCTGCCGGTGGGTGTCCGGATGATCCAGGCGGGCACCGAGTTCCAGGAGCTCGGTGTCGTCGGCGCGGCATTCGAGGGTGATGATGCCCGCGCCGATGGGCGGGCACATGGTGTCGAGATCGAGGGTCTCGGTGATCCGGTGGGCCTGGCCGACGCGGTGCAGGCCGGAGACGGCCGCGATCAGCACGTCGATGTGGCCCTCTTCGAGCCGGGCCAGCCGGGTGTTGACGTTGCCGCGCAACGGTTTCACCGTCAGGTGCGGGTAGTGCAGGAGCAACTGGGCCCGTCGCCGCACCGAACTGGTGCCGACCACGGTGCCGGCGGGCTGCTCGGCGAGCGGAGCGCCGTTGCCGGTGATCACCGCGTCGTGCACGTCGTCGCGCGGCAGGTAGCCGGCGAACTTCAGGCCCTCGGGCACGGGGATGTCGCCGGGGATGTCCTTGAGGCAGTGCACCGCCAGGTCGGCGTCGTCCACCAGCAGCGCGTGGTCGATCTCCTTGACGAAGGCGCCCTTACCACCGAGCTTGGACAGGTCGCCCATCCAGCGATCGCCCGCGGTGGTGACCTTGACCAGCTCGCTGTCCACCCCGAGCTCGCCGAGCAGGGCGGCGACCTGTTCGGCCTGGGCCAATGCCATGGGACTGGACCGAGTGGCGATCCGGATGATGCGGGCACGCGACATGCCCGGCACGTTACTCCTGCCGCCATCGACGAGCCGCACGCCCTCTGATCTCCCCGCACGGAGAGCTGCCGAGATTCGCCCGGTGGAATCGAGAAATAGTGTGACGGGCGGTACTGGCGCAGCGACAATAGGGGCGAGGCAACTCGAAGTAGGAGCGCGTGATGTACAGCGACGAACATCAGGAGTTCCGGGCGATGGTCCGGCGCTACGTCGAGCAGAAGATCAACCCCCACATCGACGAGTGGGAACAGGCGGAGGCGATGCCGCTGCACGAGATCTTCGCCGACCTGGCGAAGCTCGGCGTCCTGGGGCTCGAGTACGACCCGGCCTACTCGGGGCAGGGTGCCGACCATCTGTTCACCGTGGTGCTGTGCCAGGAGCTGGGCCGCGTCGCGCACGGGTCGTTTCCGATGGCGCTCGGGGTGCACGTCGCGATGGCCACGCCGTCGCTGCACGCGCACGGCAGCGAGGAACTCAAGCGGGAGTACCTCGCGCCCGCCATGCGCGGTGAAACCGTGTGCGGCGTAGCGGTTACCGAGCCGGAGGCCGGGTCGGATGTGGCCGGGATCCGGACCAGCGCGCGCCGCGACGGCGACGACTGGGTGATCAACGGCTCGAAGGTGTTCATCACCAACGCCGTTCAGGCGGACTGGCTGTGCACCCTGGTGCGTACCTCGCCGGAGGGCGGGTACCGCGGGATGAGCCAGATCATCGTGCCCACCGACGCGCCCGGCTTCCGCGTCGACCGCAAGCTGGACAAGCTGGGCATGCGGGCCTCCGACACCGGGCTGCTCACCTTCGAGGACGTGCGAGTTCCGGTGCGCAACACCATCGGTGAGATCGGCAAGGGCTTTCAGCAGCAGATGTCGCAGTTCGTCATGGAGCGGATGTTCGCCGCCTACAGCGCGCCGATCAGCTGTGCGAGGCAACTGGAACTGACCCGCGATTACGCCAAGCAGCGCAAGGTGTTCGGCCAGCCGCTGACCGCGAACCAGTACCTGCAATACACCTACGCCGAGCTCGCCGCGAAGGTGGACATGCTGCGCGTCTACACCGAGGCGATCGCCCAGACCTACACCGCCGGAGGCGATGTCACGCGGATGGCCACGATCGCCAAGCTGGACGCGGGCCGGCTCTCGCGTCAGGTGGCGGACTGGTGTCTGCAGATTCACGGCGGCACCGGCTATATGACGGAGACCTGGACCTCGCGCGCGTATCGGGACAGCCGCCTGCTGAGCATAGGCGGCGGCGCGGATGAGGTCATGCTGCGGGTGCTTTCGCTGATGGACGGGTTCAGCTAGCCGGTGAATTTCCGGTGGGCTGCGGAAGTGTCCAGGAGGGTGCTGGGCATTTGCCCCACGCTTGCTGAAGCATGCTCCTTTCACTGCGGAGAATTTACGTTCAGGGCATGCGACGACCGTTCGGCTGCTTTCCTAGGGGCGTCAGGATGGAGAGTCCGTGAGTAGGTAGAGGCGTAGTCGGGGAGCGATGCACCGCATACCGATCAACCAACGACACTTCCGTTCGGGGTGGCTCTGGTCCGCGATCGGCTTGGTCGCCATCGCGGGCGTGGCCGTGTGGCTGACCCGCCCGGAGCCGGTGCGCTGCGATACGGCGAACGGGGGCGCCGCGCCGGCCACGTCGAATGTGCTGGTCCAGTCGGCGACATCGCGAACGCCGGTGGCCACCAACGGTATCGAGGCCACCGCCGCGCCCGCGCAGGAACCGCAGCCCGTCGTGGCGGGGGAGGCCCGCTTCTATTCGTTCAGCCAGGGCGTGTCCTGCTCGTTCCCCGGGCTGCCCATGGACGGCTTCTATGTGGGCATGTCGACTCAGGAGTTCGGCCGGGCCGATCCGTGCGGCGCGTACCTCGACATCCAGGGTCCGCGCGGCGACGTGCGCGCGCTCATCGTCGACCGTTGCCCGGCATGTGCTCCGGGACAACTGGATTTGAGCGTCGCCGCGTTCACCCAGCTCGCCGATCTGTCCGACGGGGTGGCCAAGGTCCGCTACAGCGTGGTGCGCAATCCCGAGCCGGTGCCGGAGCTGTTCTATCAGGTGAAACCGGACTCCAGCAGCGCCTGGTTCGCCATCCTGCTCAGTGGATCCGGAAACCCGTTGCGCGAGGTCGCGATTCGGCCCTACACCGGCGGCGCGTGGCAGAACCTGACCCGGGGCATGGACAACTACTGGTCCATCTCCGGCGCCGGGCCGGGACCGTTCGACGCGCGCGTCACCGACGTGCACGGCGATCAGGCGGAGATCCTCGGCATCACCCTCACCCCGGGCGTGCGCGCCACCGGCGCCCGGCTCTATGCCGGGACACCGCCGTTCACCGTGCCGGAGGCCACGCACGCGCCGGCGATCGCGCCGACCTCCGTGGCCGCCGCGCCGCCGCCCGCGTCGAAGCTGCCCGCGAGCTGCAGGCGCTAACCGAGTTTCGCGGCCAGCGCCATCCCCGCGGCACGCCCGGAGAAGATGCACCCGCCGAGGAAGGTGCCCTCCAGCGCGTTGTATCCGTGCACCCCGCCGCCGCCGAACCCGGCCACCTCGCCCGCCGCGTAGAGGCCGGGGAACGCGGTGCCGTCCGGGCGCATCACCTGCGAGTCGAGGTTGGTCTGCAAGCCGCCCAGCGTCTTTCGGGTGAGAATGTTCAACCGCACCGCGATCAGCGGACCGGCCGCGGGGTCGAGGATGCGGTGCGGCTTGGCCACCCGGCTGAGCTTGTCACCGAGGAACTGGCGCGCGTTGGTGATCGCCATCAGCTGGCTGTCCTTGGAGTACTTGTTCGCCACATCCCGGTCCCTGGCGACGATCTGGCGTTCCAGCGCGTCATGGTCGAGCTGCGGACCCCGCGCGATCTTGTTCATCCCCGCCACCAGCTCGCGCAGGTTGTCCGCGACCACGAAGTCGACGCCGTGCTGTTTGAACGCCTCCACCGGACCCGGAGCGCCCTTGGCCAGCCGGCTCTTGAGCGTGAATTTCAGGTCCTTGCCGGTGATGTCGGGGTTCTGCTCGGAACCCGAGAGCGCGAACTCCTTCTCGATGATCGACTGGGTGAGCACGAACCAGGAGTAGTCGTAGCCGGTGGCCAGGATCTCTTTCATCGTGGACATGGTGTCGAAACCGGGGAAACACGGTGCGGGCAACCGCTTTCCGTTCGCGTCGAACCACAGCGAGGACGGACCGGGGATGATCCGGATGCCGTGATCGGGCCAGATCGAATCCCAGTTGTTGATGCCCTCGGTGTAGTGCCACATGCGATCCCGGTTGACGATGGCACCGCCCGCGGACTCGGTGATGCCGAGCATCCGTCCGTCCACGTGCGCGGGTACGCCGGAGATCATGGTCTCGGGGCACTTGCCCAGTCGTTCGGTGGGCCAGTTGCGGCGGATCAGCTCGTGGTTGTGGCCGATGCCGCCGGAGGTGACGATCACCGCCTTCGCCCGGAACTCGAACTCGCCGACGATGTTTCGCGACGACGCCTTACCGCGCTCGAGGTCGGTCGCTTCGAGCACACTGCCGCGCACGCCGACCACCGCGTCGTCCTCCACGATCAGTTCATCGACCCGATGCCGGAAACCGAAGCCGACCAGACCTTTTCGCTCACCTTCCAGCACCGGCTCGGCGAACACCCGCACCACCTCCGGCCCGGTGCCCCAGGTGAGGTGGAAGCGCGGCACCGAATTGCCGTGCCCGTCCGCGAAGCCGCCGCCGCGCTCGGCCCAGCTGATCAGCGGCGTCACCCGCAGCCCGAGCTCGTGCAGGTAGTCGCGCTTGATGTCGGTCGCGAAGCGCACATAGGCCTCGGCCCACCGCCGGCCCCACAGGTCCTCGTCGTCGCGGTCGAAACCGGCGGAGCCGAGCCAATCCTGCAACGCCAGGTCGTAGGAGTCCTTGATGCCGAGCCGCCGCTGTTCCGGCGTGTCCACCATGAACAGTCCGCCGAGCGACCAGAACGCTTGCCCGCCCAGGTTGTTGCGGTTCTCCTGATCGAGCACGAGCACCTTGCGGCCCGCCTTGACCAGCTCGTGGGTCGCGACCAGGCCGGCCAGCCCGGCGCCGACGACGATGACATCTGCCTGCTCGGCGAATGCGGGATCGGACATGTTCATCCTTCGGTTTCGGTGCTGTAGGCCAGCACGACGTGATAGATGAGGTCGGTGCGCCGGCGCCGGGCGATCCGGCTGCGCGGTTCCATCAGCACCTGCACGCTGGTGCCGTCGTGCACCGCGACCAGCGCCTGCCCGAGCGCCTCGGGATCGGGCACGGTGCGCCCGACCCGGGCCAGTCCGGCGACGACGGTCGGCATGAGGGCGTTCACGATCGCCTCCTCGCGCGCGGCCATCACCCGGCGCAGTTCGGGATTGCGCAGGGCGTGTGTGGTGAACTCCGCGGTGATCCGGTACCAGCCCTCATCGACGGGTACCGCGCGTTCCAGGCGTTCGATCGAGGTGCGTACGTCGTCGGTGCCGACCGGGATCTCGTCGAGCATGCGCCGCACGTCGGCGAGCATGGCCGCCGAGCGCTGTTCCCACATGGCCAGGAACAGCTCGTCGAGCGAGCCGAAGTTGGAGTAGAACGCGCCGCGGGTGAATCCGGCCCGCTCGCAGACCCGTTCCACGGTCGCCTTGCCGAAGCCCTCCTCGGCGAACGCCTCGTACGCTGCGGTGAGCAGCCGATCCCTGGTCTCGGCGCGGCGGCGGGTGACCCGGGTTGCCGAGGTCTTGGCTTCGGCGGACGACGCCAACGGGCACCTCCTCGAGCGCGGCCGACGAGGGTCGGCGCAATGGATACAGAAATGTATTCAATACAAAAATGTATCAGAAGCGGAGCTGTGACGTGGCGAAATCGGACGAGTAGGGTGGGCGCAGCTCGATACGACCGTGCATCCTGACCATGAGGGGAGATCGGTATGAACGAGGTTGCCCGGACCGCATCGATGACCGGCTGGCGGGTGCGCCGCCCCGGGCCGATCGATGCGGCGCCGCTGGATCAACTGCGCGAACCGGTGCCCGAACCGGCCGCCGACGAGTTACTCGTGCGCGTGCTGGCCTGCGGTGTCTGCCGGACCGACCTCCATGTGGCCGAGGGTGACCTGCCGGTGCATCGCGTGGGTGTGGTGCCGGGGCACGAGGTGGTCGGGGAAGTGGTCGCGGTCGGGTCGGCGGTCGGTGCGGTCGCGGAGGACGCACGCTTCACCGAGGAGTTCGCGGTCGGCGATCGCGTCGGCATCGCTTGGCTGCGACACACCTGCGGTGCCTGCAAGTTCTGCCTGCGCGGTGCGGAGAACCTCTGCCCCCGTTCGGAATACACCGGCTGGGACGCCGACGGCGGCTACGCCGAATTCGCCACCGTGCCCGCGGCGTACGCGCTGCGGCTACCGGATGGCTACGCGGACAACGAACTTGCCCCGCTGCTGTGCGCGGGCATCATCGGCTACCGCGCGCTGCAACGCGCCCAGCTGCCGCCCGGCGGACGCCTGGGCCTCTACGGCTTCGGCGGCAGCGCGCACATCGCCGCGCAGGTGGCGCTGGCCCGCGGCGCGGAGCTGCACGTGATGACCCGCGATCCGGCCGCGCAGGAGCTGGCCCGCGAACTCGGCGCCAGCTCCGTGCAGGGCGCGGCGGATCCGCCTCCGGTGCAGCTGGATTCGGCGATCCTGTTCGCGCCCGTCGGCACGCTGGTGCCGCCCGCGCTCGAGGCGCTGGACCGCGGCGGCATCCTGTCCATCGCCGGTATTCATCTCAGCGACCTGCCGGTCCTGAATTATCAGCGGCATCTGTTCCAGGAGCGGGAAATTCGCTCGGTCACCTCGAACACCCGCACCGATGCCCGCGAATTTCTCGCTCTCGCAAGCGAACATCGCATAGAAGTCACCACCCGTGGGTACTCCTTGGGGATGGCAAATCAGGCCCTTGCCGACCTCGCGCACGGACGTTTCACGGGCGCAGCGGTTCTCGTGCCTTAGAAATAGTGCGCCAGGACACGATTCGGCGCTGAGTACGCATCGTTCGGGTCGTTGTGCTTGACGGGTCGCTCCGCCGTTCTTACCTTCGCAGATATAGCCGAGTGGCACTTGTCGCTGACAAGTGTCATTCGGCTTCTCACAACGGCGTGAGCAGGTGATCACAATGGCAGACCGGAAGGTAATTCATTTCGAAAAGCGGCGGGTGGTACGAGCATTCATCGTGCTACTGCTGGTCGCGGGATTCGGAACGACGACAGGATTGAGTGCGTGGGCCTCGCCTTGCACGGCGGTCGAGGTGGTGGTTGCCCGCGGCACGCAGGAACCCGGATACCTCGGCGCCGCGGTCGGTGATCCCCTGTATGGCACGCTGCTACAGGCGCTTCCGGTGAGTTCGAGCGCCTACCGCGTCGATTACCCGGCGGATCTGCTCGATCCGGCGTCGATCAGCCGGGGCACCCAGGACATGACCGCGCACATCGTGTGGCAGGCCTCGGCCTGCCCGGATCAGCGGTTCATCCTGGTCGGCTACTCGCAGGGCGCGGTCGTCACGCACGGCGTGCTCGGCACCGGCATCGTGACCGGCCTCGGCGGCATCGCCACGCTGCCCGGCTATCTCGAATCCCGGGTGGCGGCGGTGCTGCTGTTCGGCGACCCGCTCCGGCCGATCGGCTGGAACGTGCCCGACCGATACGGCTGGCGCACCGGAAACTACTGCACGGGCGGCGATCCCGTCTGCGGCGGTGGCGGCGATCCCGCCCAGCACGGCAACTACGGCTGGGCCATGTGGCCGGCGGCGCAGTTCGCGGCCGCGCGGGTCTGAGTTCCCGGCCGGGGAATCCGCGGCGGGGCCGGCGCAATGCCGGCCCCGCCGATCGCTGTCCGGCGCCGAATTGTGCACCGGCACAGCAAATTCTCTGAAACGACCGTGGTCCTTTTCGATTCGGATACGCTGCGGCGAAATCCTGTGGAACGCGCAGAGTTCGGACGGCGCCGGGCCTGGGTGCGTGATAGGAACAGCGAATGTCCGATGATTCCGACATCGCACAGGCCCGGGTATTTCTGGACTTGCTTGCCACGCACGCACGCACCCTCGCGCGTGCCATCAATACCGCCGAACGAACTTATCAAGCGCAGCGGCTGCGTGAACTCCACGCCGAACTGAGGACGGTGCGGCACTGCATCGAACGAATCCACTGCCGCTATCCCGATATCGCCCCACCGCACCACGCACGAATCTGACCCGACCCGCGACCGATTTGCCCGGCATCCACCGCCGCGCGCTTCCCGTCCCGCCGCGTACGTTATTGCCGGCCGATTTGTGCGCGGGGGGCGAGATGGTGCGCGGCGGTGGGGATCACCACTGGAGCCCGGGCACCACTCTGGCGACGCGGGCGGCGGGGGCGGGCATGGACATGAAGGGCATCAGAACGGGGGCGAGCACTTTCAGCGGACTGCGGCCCGGGTCGGCCGCAGTCTGCTTCAACGGCTTCTTGCCCTGTGCCGCGGTGGATTCGCCGAAGATGCGGAAGCCCTGATGCAGGATCGTCCGCTTCACCGAGGGCATCAGCAGATCGACGGCCTGCGCGAAAGTGCCGACCGGAGTGTCGATCCGGTGCGGGCGGTCTTCCAGCGCGCGCACCACGATGGCGGCGGCCTGATCCGGGTCCGGCACCGGCAGCGACTTGTAGAGATCGGTCGGCGCGATCATCGGGGTGCGCACCAGCGGCATCCGCACCGAGGTGAAAGTGATGCCCGCGTCCCGGTTTTCGACCGCGGCGATCTCGCTGAAGTTGTCCAGCGCCGACTTGCTCGCCACGTAGGCGGCGAACCGGGGCACCTTGGTCTGCACCGCGATCGAGGAGATGTTGACCACGTGGCCGAAGCGCCGGGCCCGCATCGAGGGCAGCAGCGCCAGGATCAACCGGACCGCGCCGAAGTAGTTGACCGCCATGGTCCGCTCGAAATCGTGCATGCGGTCGGTGGAGTTCAGCACCGAGCGGCGGATCGATCGGCCCGCGTTGTTCACCAGGTAGTCCACGTGGCCGTGCTCGGTGAGGATGGTCTGCACCAGCGTCTCGACGCCGTCCGCGTCGGTGATATCGCACGGATAGTCGTATGCCGCACCGCCTTCCGCGCGCACCGAATCGGCCGCGTCGGCCAGATCGTCCTTGCCGCGGGCCACCATCAGCACGGTGGCGCCGCGGCGGGCGACCGCGTGCGCGGTGGCCAGGCCGATGCCCGAGGACGCGCCGGTGATCAGCACGATCCGCCCGTTGAGCGGCTCGCTGGACACCGCGGGCTGCCCGCGATGCGGGTCGAGGTGCGCTCGCCAGTACTGCCACAGCCGGTCGGCGTAGCTGTCGAACGACGGCACCGACAGGCCGGTGCCGCGCAACTGCGCCCGGGTCGAGTCGGAGATGAACTCCGCCGCGAACGAGGTGTGCGGCGCGACGGCGGCCGGGATCCCCAGCTGCTCCAACAGGAAATCGCGCACGGCGGGCACGCCGGGCAGGTGCGACAGTCCGCTGAGGGCGCGGGCGCTGAGCGGCACCACGCCGATCCCGGCGGGCGCGCCGGCGGCCGTGGCGAGCGCCCCGTACACGTCGCTGAACGGCTGCGGCTCGGGGTTCACCAGGTGGAAGGTGCGCCCGTCCAGGCCCGGCTTGCGCACCAGCACGGCCATCGCGGCCGCCACGTAGTCGACCGGCACGATGTTGGTCGCGCCGAGATCGGGCAGCGGCATCGGGAGCTCGGCCGGCAGCGCGGCCAGCTTGGCGATCGCGGAGAAGAAGTAGTACGGGCCATCGATCTTGTCCATCTCGCCGGTGCGCGAGTCGCCTACCACGATCGCGGGCCGGTACACCCGCCAGCGCACGCCCCGCGAATCGCGGACGAGCTGCTCGGCCGCGAACTTGGTCCGGTGGTACGGCGAGGTGAGCTGCTGGCCGAGGTCGAAGTCCTCCTCGAAGAACTTGCCCCGGTGGTCGCCGGCCACCGCGACCGACGAAACATGGTGCAGCACAGCGCCGATCGAGCGGGCCAGGTCGAGTACCGACCGGGTGCCCGCGACGTTGGCCGCGTGCGCGGTGTCCTCGTCGGCGGTCATGTCGTAGACCGCGCCGAGGTGGATGATGTGGTCGGCCCGCGGCGCCTCGCGGGTCAGCCCGAGCCCGTCCGCGGTGAGGTCGCCGACCAGCGAGAACACCCGCTCGCCGCCGTCCCATCCGGTGGCCAGGTCGGCGAACTTCTGCAACGATTCCTCGCGCACGAGGACATGAATGACGGCGTCGGGCTCCCGATCCAGGAGCTCTTGAACGACCCGCCGGCCCAAGAATCCGGTACCGCCCGTCACGATGTAGGTAGCCATCGCCCTCTCCTGCTGTTCATTCGAACCGTGTTGTCGCACAAGTCATCCGGCATGCAACGGTGAATGCGGAGATTTCGGTTCGGCCGCGAGACGCAGACCTGACGCGGTAACAGCGATCGGGCCGAAAGTAGGAACCCCTTCGTCCTGACTTATGCAAAACTGTAATGGGTCCAGATCGACTCCGGCAAGCGTTCCGGACCGGATCACGTTGTGGGACTGGTCACCCATCGGCGCAGGTCAAAGGGTAAGTGTTACAACAATTTCCATATATCCTACTACTGGTCAACCGTCCAATTAAGTTGGGCTACTGCACAGTTATCGCTTCTCCACCCGAGCGGCAGGCAGCTGGACCGGTGACCCGTCCCGGAAGAGAGCCTCGAGGGCGACCAGATCGGTCGGGCCGGGGACGCTGTCGGTGCCCTGGGTGAAGACCGTGAAGCCGTCGCCGCCGGAGGCGAGGAAGCTGTTGGTCGTGATGCGGTAGGCGGCAACGGGATCGAGTGGCAGGCCCGCGATCCGGACGCTGTCGCCGATCACCTTGGCGCCCTTGGGCGCCGAGTCCGAATAGGCGTAGGTGAGGCCCGCGGGGGAGAGCGTCGCGGGCTTGCTGGCGTTGTCCCACTGCTGCTCGAGCAGGCGCAGGACCTGCTGCCCGGTGAGGGTGAGGGTGACGACCTGATTGCCGAACGGCTGGACCGTGTAGATGTCGCCGTAGGTGACCGGCCCCGCCTTGATATCGGCGCGGACGCCGCCGGGGTTCATGAACGCCGCCACCGCGGGAACCGGTCCGGCGGTGGCCGCGAGCATCGAGTCCGCGATGACCGCGCCGAGCGGCGAGACGCCGGCCGCGTCCGGATCGTGCGGCAGCGTCGCGGCGGCCGTGCCGACCACCCTGGCCGTGCGCGGGCGGGCCTGCTCGGTGTAGAAGTTCACCAGGGCGGTGGTGGACGAGTCGGGCGTGACGTCGCGGGTGACCACTCGATTGACCGCCGCGGCCCGCACGCCGCCGGGGGTGAAACTCAGTGTCAGGTCGGTGATCAGCCGGCCGTAGGAGGCCGCCTGGGTGACCGACTTGCCGTCGATGGCGCACACGTAGGACTGGTGGCTGTGCGCGGTGAACAGCGCCGTCACCGCCGGGTCGATGCGCTCGGCCAGATCGGTGACGTTCGGCGTGATGTCGGCGCAGCCGTTGTAGTCGACCTGGGCGCCGGCGGTGGTGCGCTGGCTGCCGCCGTCGTGCATCAGCGCGACGACCGTCTCGGCGCCCGCCGCCTTCAAATCCGGGACATAGCGGTTGATCGCCGCGGCCTCGTCACCGAAGGTGAATCCCCGAATGCCTTCGGGGAAAACAAGGTTCACGGTATCGGGGGTGACCGTGCCGACGAGGCCGATCTTGTGGGCGCCGACCTGCACGATGGTCCACGGCTTCAGCGCCGGCGGCAGCTTGCCCTCGGCGTCGGTGACGTTCGCGGCCAGATACGGGAACTTGGCACCGGTGAACGGTTCGCCGGGCGAACATCCGTCCGGCGCGCAGCCGCCCTGCTGAAGGCGCGCCAATTCCATTACCCCGTGGTCGAATTCGTGATTACCGACCGACGAGGCGGCGACTCCGATGGTGTTCATGAAGGTGACGGTCGGCTCGTCGTGGAAGAGCCCGGACACCAGCGGGCTGGCTCCGATATCGTCACCCGCCGCGACGATCGCGCTCGCCGGATAGGCCGCCTTCAGTCGCGCCAGATGCGTTGCCAGGTAGGCGGCGCCGCCCGCGTCGTAGCCCGCCACCTTTCCGGTCGAGCCCGCGGGCGGCTCCAGATTGCCGTGCAGATCGTTGAGCCCGAACAGGTGCACCTCGTCGGGCTTCGCCGCGGGCAGATCGTTCGTCGAGATGAGCGGGATCACCCCGGGCGCGGTCGAGGTCGTCGGACCGCTGCCCTTGTCGTTCGCGGTGCCGCAGCCCGCGAACAAGGCGACGCTCACGATTCCGGCAACAACAGCGGCAAGCCGACGGCGCGCGTTCATCCTCAGACTGTCCCACGCACGGCCCGCCGCTGTCAGCGGGAAACCGGTCATGCGGCCGTGTGAGTGACATACTGCCTAGTCAAAGGGACAGACATGTGCAGTTCACGACCACATGGAGGGCTCGTTCTTTGACATTCTCCGCCAAAACCGGGCTGGTGACGTGTGCGCTGGCCGCTACCGCGCTGCTGCCAGGAGCCCCAGCTCAGGCCGATGATTCGCTGTTCGGCGTCGCACCGGAGATCTCGCGGCAGATCTGCGACGGTAAGGATCACGACGACCGCTGGTATCAGGAGGTCGGCGAATGGCTGGAGTTGTCTCCGGCCATTTTCGACAAACCGGTGCACAGCGAAACCCGCGCCGAACTCTTTCGGAATCCCGCGTTCGTCCACGACACCCGGCAGGCGACGTGTGACCAGGAAGACGCCTATAACGGGAAACTGAAGGAATTGATCACCAAGTACTACAAACCGGGAAATCTGGCACCGGACTGCGGCACCACCCAGGGGCTGCAACGCTATATCGATCGGCGGCTGGCCGTCTTCCACTGGGTCGCCGCGAATGACTGGAGCGCGCCGAAACCGTCCGCTCCCACCTGCTCGGCCTGAACCGTCGTTCACGGCCGGCGTTGAGCCGCACCGCGTTTCGCCCGGTGCGGCTCAACGGAGGGTATCGCCGCGGCCGCTGGTCGACTGCGTGCTCGGTCAGCGCAGGTACTGGGCGACGGTGTCGGCCATCTGCGAGCGAAACGCGGCAGGGGAGAACGACTCGGCGTGCGCCCGAATCTTCGCGGGGGTGTAGCGGGACGGCTCGAAGTCGCGCATCGCTGCGGCGAGGTGATCGATGACGGCCTCGTCGGACCCGTGCGGGATGTGCTCGCCGGTCACGCCGGGGTCCACCGTGTCCAGCGCACCGCCCTGATCTACGGCGAGAATCGGTGTGCCGCAAGCCATTGCCTCCACCGGGACGATGCCGAAGTCCTCGACGCCGGGCATCAGCAGGGCTCGCGCGCGGCGATAGGTATCGAGCAGCACCTCGTGCGTGGTCGCGCCGAGGAAGGTCGTTTCCGGACCCGCGAGCGTTTCCAGCTGTGCGCGGAACCGGCCGTCGCCGAGGACGACGAGCCGGCAGCCCGCGCGCTGGGCCGCGAGAACGGCCAGATCCGCGCGCTTGTAGGGAACGAGCCGGCCGGCGAAGAGGAAGAAGTCGTCCCGCGGGATGGACAGGTCGGGAGTGAAGCGGTCGATCCGGACCGGAGGATAGGTGACCGTCGAGGCCAGCCCCCACCAGTCGGCGACCCGCCCGGCGACGGCGCGCGAGTTGGCGACCACATGGGAAAGCCGTGGGGCGGCGCGCAATTCATTGCGACGCGCCAAGCTGCCCAGCGCGGCAAGGGCTAGTTGGCCCGCGCGTCCGCCGGCCTCCTGCGCACGGAAGTCCTTGTCCCAGGCCCATCGTGCCGGGCTGTGTACATAGGCGATGACCGGGGCGTCGGTGGCGAGGGCCGCCTGGCTGGCGAAGGCGTGATGACTGACGACGACGGCATCGAAACGGTTCCCGAGGGGCAGGCGCCGCAGCGCGCGCGGAACGAACGGCAGTAGCGGAGCGTGCGAGCGGCGACCGGAGGCGGCGTAGGCCCGGCTGAGCCAGGTGTCGTGCACCGTGGTCAACGGCGGCCGGACGCCCGCGGGATCGACGATCGGCGCGAAAACCTCGGTGCTGGGCCAGGTTTCGGCCAGCTCGCCGACCACCGCCTCGGAACCGCCGAACTCGGTGAACCGCTCGTGCACGATCGCGATGCGCGGCTGGGTCATCGGTGCTCCGAGGCGATCCGGCGCGGCTCGGCGCGGCGGCGGATGGCGGGGGCGACCGGGCGGCCGGCCAGCAGGCCGTCGGCGCTGCCCTGTTCGATCGCCTTGCGGTACACCGCCGCCGCTTCGCCACAGGCGGTGATCGTCTCGTCGACGTCGGCATCGGTGTGCGCGGCCGAGGTGACGAAGGACTGGCCGAGCACGCCGCGGTGCAGCAGCTCTTGGAGGAACAACGTGCGGAACTCTTGCGACGGTTGGCCGTTCGGATCGCGGGTGACGAAGATCAGGCAGGACGGGCGGCCCAGCACCTGCAGGTAGTCGGCGATGCCGAATTCGGCGGCCAGCGCGTTCACCCCGTCCGCGAGCCGACGGCCCGCGTGTTCCATCCGGCCGATCGGGTCGCCGGTCCGATACTCGTGCACGACCGCGCGGAAGGCGGCCAGCGAACCCGATTCCGGGCCGTGTGTGGTGGACAGCAGGAACACTCGGTCCTGATCGGTGCGCAGCCCGCCGAGTTCCATGAACTCACGCTTACCGGCCAGCGCGGACAGCGGAAAACCATTGCCCATCGCCTTGCCCCAGCAGGACAGGTCCGGCCGCACCCCGTACACCGCCTGCGCACCACCCGCCGACCAGCGGAAGCCGGTGATCATCTCGTCGAAGACGAGCAGCGTCCCGTGCCGGTCGCACAGGTCTCGAACGCCTTCCAGGAAGCCGGGTTGGGGCTCGGACAGCGCGGTAGCGGCCTCCAGGACGACGGCGGCCACCGTTCCCGGTTCGAGCGCGGCGGCCAGCGAAGACAGGTCGTTGTAGCGGAATCGAACAGTGCTCGAAGCGATTTCGGCGGGGATGCCGCTGTCCATCGCGGTGGTGCCGATGAACCAGTCGTCCACCGAGAAGAACGGCTGATCGCACACGGCGATGACGCTGCGCCCGGTCGCGGCCCGGGCGAGGCGCACGGCGGCGGTGGTGGCATCGGAACCGTTCTTGGCGAACTTCACCATGTCGGCGCCGGGCACCAAGGTCAGAAAGTCTTGGGCGGCAAGCAGTTCCAGCTCGGTCGGCCGGCTGAAGCTGATGCCGTCGGCAAGCGCGCGGTGCACGGCGTCGAGCACCGGGCGGCAGGCGTGGCCGAGGGTGACCGAACGCAGCCCCATGCCGTACTCGATGTAGCGGTTGCCGTCCGCGTCCCAGACGTGACAGCCGTTGCCGCGCACCAGGATCGGCGCCATGAACTCGGGATACTGGTCCGCGCCCCTGGCGTAGGTGTGCGCGCCACCCGGAACCAGGTCGTGCAGGCGGGCTTGGAGCTCGTTGCTGCGGGTGAAGCGGCGGGCGCCCGCCGGTTCGGCGGAAAGAGGCTCCATGGTCTGGCTCCTGGCGGGATGGTCTGGCGCCTGGCGGGTCGGGTCGCACTCGCAGCGGAACCGCCTGGGCGAATCCTCCCTGCGCGCACCGGGTTCTGCGCACAACTGTACGTCGGCCGGATCGGCTTGTCCGCGCAACCGGGTCGCCTGTCGGTCGTTTGGTATACAGCCCCGCGCGTGGTCACTGATGCTCGGTGGAACCCGGCGTCCGTTGCGCGGACGGCGCCGAGGACTCGATGTCCGATCCGGGGACCGGGCACGACGTGATCGCCCACAGGTCGTGGTCGTTCCGGCGGCCGGTCGCGCCGACGTAGCAGCGCATGCGACCCTCCCTGGTCATGCCCACCCGAGCGGCGATGTCGGCGGAGCGGGTGTCCGCCGGCTCGACCGCGGTGGATACCCGGCACAGACCGAGCGGCCCGAAGGCGTGCCCGAGCAGGAGGCGGGTGGCCGTGGCCTGGACGTCGTCGGGGTGCCCCGGTTCGGTCCAGACGAACATGCGGGCGTTGCGGTCGAACATGTCGAGGTCGAACAGCCGGGCCTCGCCGGCGTACGCGCCGTCCACCTCGATCGCCAGCACCAGTCCGCTCGGGGAACGCAAACCCGGACGGGCACGGACGAATTGGCGCAGCCAGCGGACTCGGCTGTGCTGCTGGACCCACGTGTCGTCGGCCGCCACCGGGTACGGGTCCAGCGTGGTCCGGCCGCGCAACCGCGCGTCGCGCCACCGGCGCCAGTCGGACAGTCGCCGGCTGCGGACGACGATCCGCGCGCCGTCAGCCTGCTCGAGCCGGACCGGCCGGGCGGCGCGCAGCGGGTCGAGCAGATGCAGGACCCGGCCCGCGTAGAAGCGCGCGGCGGCGGCGACCACGGCGGTCCTGGGGAAGGCGCCGGTCGCGTCCGGCTGCGCGTCCGGCGCGTGCGGGGCGTGCCGGTCGTGGCGGTCGAGCCAGGACCGGGCGAATCCGCCGGCCGGAACGTCGGCCCTGGTGACCGCCCACAGTTCGTGGTCGCGCCGCGCGCCACCCACGTCGAAGTAGCGCCCCATCAGGGCTTCTCGCTGGAACCCCAGCTCGGCGGCGCCGTGCGCGGCGGCGACGTTCTCCGGCGAGATCGGTGCGGTGATGCGTTCCAGGCCGATCTGCTCGAGGCCGTAGTCCATCAGCAGCGCCGCCGCCATGCCGCCGATCCCGTGCCGGGCGACCTCGGCGTCGACCCAGATGCCGAGTTCGGCCGAACCGGTGGCGGTGTCGATCGAGCCGAGTTCGACCTGGCCGGCGAACCGGCCGTCCATCTCGATCACCGTGGCCAGCCTGCGGCCCGCGTTCGCCTCCGCCCGGCTGGTCAAACACTCACGCACCCAATGGGTTCCGCAATGGCGCGCGGCCCAGTCCAGCGTGGAGCTGTACCAGAACGGCTCGATGAAGCGCCGGTCCCGTAGCCGGATCCGCCGCCAGTGTGGGTAGTCCGCGATGCGCGGTGGGCGCAGCACGACGGTATTGCCGTGCAGTGACACCGGGCCGAGACTGATGCGCGCCAACGATTTCGGACTGGTCGACATCGGCGCCTACTCGCGAGGTCGGTTTTTGCCCAGTGACATCGTCTTGAGCACGCCCTCGGTGGAGACGGACAGCCGCCAATATGTCCCTGACGCGTCTTTGAGTACGATGCCGCCCTCGGTTTGCTCGGAAAGCCAAGTCCCGCTGGACAGTACCGCCGACCGCAGTGCGCCGTCGGCCGATTGGGTCTGGAAGACGTCGGTGTCGCCGCGTCCGGCCTTGCCGACCATGGTCCCGGTGAACGTCGGCGCGTGCATGCTGGTCCGGCCGAGCACGTGCCAGTGCGGTGGGAACAGCGTCGGGTTGAGATCGTCCGCCGCCGTGGAGATCAGGTTCACCGCGGTGCCCTCGGGGCAGCCGTTCGGATCGATCCGCAGCTCGATCGGCGGCTTCTCCAGGTCCTTGTCGAACTGGACGTTGGCGAGATAGGGCTGGCGGCAATAGATCAGGTCGAGGCCGACGGTGCGCGCGGCGACCTTGCAGTTGATCATGCCGAACTGCGCGGGCCCGCCGCCGCCCGCCTTGCCGACGGACAGCGCGATGTCGGCGCCCTCGAACCAGACGTTGGTGAGCCACCAGTCGTTGGCCGCCCCGTCGATCAGGATGTGCTTGTCGGTGGTCTTCGGATCGGAGTCGGAGACGAATTCGACGTTGGTGAGCGCCAATCCGGCATTGTGGTCGTTACCGGTGCCGAGCACGCCGACATAGTTGCTGGTGAGCTTGCACGCGGTGACGTAGTTCTGGATGCAGGAGGTGACGATGCCGATGCCGAAATTGTTGATGTCACAGTTGAGGAATGCGGTGCCGCCGGTGTTGCCCTCCAGCACCACGCCGCGTTGCTGCAGATAGCGCGGATGGTTCTCGGCGATGTGGTTGCCGCGGATCACCACCGAATCGAACGAGCAGCGAAAGCATTCCGAGAGCAGGACCGCGGTCGCTTTCGGCCCGGCTAGGTAGAAGCCGAGCCGGGCGAACCGCACGCGGCTGCGCCGGCGCAGCGCGATGAGCGTGGTGTCGGCCATGCAGTTGACCACCGTGACGTCGGCGCCGTCGCCGAGAACCGTGGCGTAGTCGCCCAATTCGGGCCAGGCGGTCACGTTGTAGTGACCCGCGGGCAGGTACATCACCAGTGGCGCGTCCTTGACCGCGGCCGCGGCGGCGATGGCCGCCGTGTCGTCGGCGATGCCGTCGCCGACCGCGCCGAAGTCGCGCACGTTGCGCGCGGCGGGTGCGTCGGTGACGTGCGGGGAACGGAATTCGATGTCCGGCGCCGCCGGGGACTCGGTGGAGCTACAGGACGCCAGGACCGGTACCGCACCCACCGCGCCGAGCGCGGCGGCGAGCATGCTCCGCCGAGCGACCGTCTCGTTGCGACGAACCAATTCGTTGCTCAAAGCCGCAGCCTCCCGGTCAGTCGCTGCAACCGGTTGCCCGGCTGGCTGTACGCTACCGCGCCGGTCAGCTTGTTGTCGCCGAATGTGGCCAGGGCGCCGCGTAATTGCGGCGCGCTGGTGCTGCCGAGCAGCACGACGGCGATGGTCTGTTCGCACAGCGGGGCGAGTGCGATGGCGTCGGCGGCGTGGGTGATCGGTGCGGTCTGCACCACGACATGGTCGTAGTCGGTGCGGAGTTTCGCGACGATCGCCGCGAATCGGTCCGACGCGAGCAGGTCCGGAGTCTGGTTGTCGGCCTCGCCCAAGGGCAGCACGGAAACACCGGTCTCGGCCCATCCGGTCAACGCGTCGTGCACCGGCGTGGTCCCGCGCAGCACCGCGGCGAGACCGGCGCCGGTGTTCGCCAAGGCACGCGAACTGCCGTTGCCGGTGGTATCGGCGTCGATGAGCACCACGTTGCTGCCCATGTCGGCGAACGATTTGGCCAGGGTCATCGCCACGTCCGGCTCGGATCGTGCCGAAAGACTGGTCAGCAGAATGGTTCTGGCTTCTCCCTCGCGCAGTAGCCGGGTGCGCAACCTGCGGGTCTCGTCGGGTGCGCCGGGGCGGCCCGCGTCGATGATGCCCAGGATCGGCACCGGCAGAATGGCTTCCAGGCTGTTGGAGGTGCGCAGCGTGCGGTCGGTGCGGTCGCGGACGAAGGCGCCCGCGCAGCCCAGCACGAGACCCGCCAGCAACCCGAGGAACAGGATGCGCTTGGACTGCGGCCCGCTCGGCCCGGACGGCACCTCGGCGCGGTCGACCACGGTGATCCGGGCGGCCGGTGCGGCGTCGCGCTCGATGGTCTCCAATTCGTCGATGAGCCTGCGGAATTGGGCGACCACCGAGTTGGCGAAGTCACGCGCGCCCTCGGCGGTCGAGGCCTGCACGGTGAGCACGATGTTGGTGGTGGCCGGCGGCGAGTACGCCTTGATCTTGCTCTGCACCTCGGCGACCGGCATCTTCAGTCCGAGGTCGTCGATCACCCGCTTGGCGACGGTGGTGCTGGTGGCCAGGTCCAGGTAGGAGCGCACGCGCTGCTGGGCGGCCAGGCCGCCCTGGTAGGAGTCGTTGACCGAGGTGCCGGTCGCCATCGAGACATACATGCTGCTGGTGGCGACGTAGGTGGTGGGCAAGGTGCTCAGGTATCCGGCCGACGCGCCTAGGCACAGCACCACCACCGCGACGATGATGACCCAGCGCCGGCGCGCGATATGCCAATAGTCGATCAACCCCATGGGGACTCTCTCTTTTCGATGGTGGATGCCCCGACGAATTGCGCGCTGCGCGCGTCTTGCCTTGCGGTAGAAACTGTTTCGATCCGGGTGCGCCGCCGGTATTCGCGGACCACCAGTGCGATGAGCCAGGCCAGCACGGCGGCCTGCAGGAATTTGCCGAGATTCTCCATACTGCCGAGGATTCCGCGTTCGAACAGCGCCGAGGCGCCGGTCATGGCGAGCCCGAGCACCACGACGGGGAAGAAACGCGAGTACAACGCCTTGGCCCAGGCGAGCAGCAGCAGGAAGGTGAACGCGGCGCAGACGACCACGCCCGGATAGCCGCCGAGCACGAAGCCCTCGTTGAGATTGCCCTCGGCCAGCGACACCGACACCTTGGTCATGTCGACCGAGGCGCCGCGCACCTCCATCGCCCACTCGGTGCCGGACTGGAACTTGGTCGTGCCGAGCAGCTGGCTCGGGATCAGGCTGTAGGTGGCGTGTTGCAGCGCCTCGGCGGGCGTCAGCCAGAACCCCGGCTGGTGGAAGTAGGCGTCGGTGGCGGCCTCGAGCAGGTCGAAGCGGCGCAGGATGCTGAGGAACGGTTGCACGGTCGGCGGATAGCCGGAATCGGTCAGCGACGACTCGGCCTTCGCGTACTGGGTCTGCTTCAGCGATTGCAGCCAGCCGAACCCGCCGATGCCGAGCACGGCGATGGCGGCGACCGAGACCGCCTTGCGCCTGGTCCAGCCGAGGATGGCGAACCGGACCGCGATGGCCATGGCCGCGCCGATGATCGGGGTCTTCGATTCGACGATCGCGGTCCAGGCCAGCTCGCCGAGCAGCAGCCCGCCGATGATCAGCCAGGTCGTGCGCGGGCGCTCGGTGCGGACGAAGATGATCAGGCCGAGGGCGGCGATGGTGGCCAGGATGGCGACGAAGGCCAGGATCGGATTGGCGCTTTCCACATCGCCCGCGCTGCCGATGGAACCGGAGACGTAGGACGCGGCCCGGCCGAGCAGGCCGACGCCGTACATCGCGGCGAGGGTCGGCACGAAATCCGGGTCGCCGGTGAGCGACGGCAGTTCGAGGGGCGGGTGCCGTCGCGCCCAGAGGGCATAGGCGACAACGAATCCCGCGTACACCCAGAGGCCGAAGACGACGTGCTGCAGCACCAGCGCGATGCCCCGGTCGTAGCCGAGCTGGGCCAGGCGCGGGTCCGGCACGTTGTCGCCGAAATGCGGTGCCGGCTGCACCCACAGCAGTACCACGGGCCGCGCGACGTAGGACAGCGACCAGAATGCCGCCTGCGCGATCAGGAACACCCGGGCGACGCCCGGAACCCGGGTGCCCGCCACCGCGATGGTGACGAGCGCGAGGGCGATCAGCAGCACCTCGGTGGTCGCCGTCATGACCGGGGCTCAGCTGATCGCATGGATGATCTCCCGCGCCCGGTCGACATAGCGGTGATCGCCCGCCAGGATCCGCTGATAGCCGGCCTCGGCCACGGCGGCGGCCTTGTCGGGATGCGCCGCGCACCAGTCGAGGATCGCGGACAGCTCGTCGGCGGTGCTGAACAGGAAGCATTCACCGGTGTCCTGCAACAGCTCCGCGTGCTCGTCGGTGCGCTCGCCGACGAACAGGCCACCGGCCGCGGGCACTTCGAACGTGCGGCAGGTGTGGGTGTCGCGGTTGTCGGAGTTGAGCAGGACCAGGTTGGCGGTGACGCTCGCGACGACCTCGGAGTACCGCTCGCCGTAGACCGCGCCGCCGATTTCGGCTCCGGTGGAACGCAATTCGGGGACGCGACGCCATCCGGGTCCGCGCACGAGCATGCGGGAGCCGTGCGTGCGGGCGAGGGCGACCAGATCGGCGCGACGGTCCGGGCGGCACACGCCGATGAAACCGACCAGGAACTGGCGGGTTCCGCGCCGTGCGGCCGGATGATGCCACGCCGGATCGTAGGCGCTGCGCACGAAGGTGACCGCGCGGGCGCCGCGGTCGCGCAGCTCGGCCACATTGTGCCGCTTCGTGGTGACGATGTGATCCCATTCCGCCTCGTGCGCAAGATATTCCGCGCTGGTGTTCGCGGGATTGGCGACATCGTCGGGGCTGTAGTGCACGTGCAGTGCGGCGGGCAGCTCGAGCAGCCTGCGCTGATCGAGGTGAATGCTCTTGAACGCGAACACCATATCCGGCCGGAATGCCGCGGCCGCCTGCTCGAGCTCGGCGTGCAGGCCGTTGACATTCCACGGCGCGCGCCGCCGGGCGAGCTTCGAATAGACCCAGGGCGGAGACAGCCTGGCCGGCAAGGTGACTCGGGTGGTGTCGATGACTACCACGTCGTGCCCGGCCTGTCGGAAGCCGTCGGCGAGCGAATGCGCGTTGCTGCCGACCCAGTCGTCTCCCAGATAGAGAATTCTCATGTCCCGCCCTCCTCGCGCATCAGCACAATCGCGGGGCCGGGGGCGGGTGTTACGCGCTCGCGGTTGATCAACGTGCGGATTCGCAGCAGATACCAAGCGGCGACGGTGAATTCGACGACCACGGTGCCGTAGACCAGCGTCCACACCGAGTGTGTGCGGAACGCGATGCCCAGCGCCACGGCGGCCACGCAGGTGCCGAGCACGGCGCCGATGAGCACGCCGGTGGTGTCCTGGCGCACGGGCAGTACCGCGGTGGTGACGAACGAGGTGATCGCGGTCGCGGGCAGCACGAAGATCTCGACTCGCAGCAGTCCGGTCGCGGCGGCGAAGTCCTCGCCGAACACCAGGTGGATGAGCCAGGGCGCGGTCAGCCACACCCCGGCGGCCGCCACGGCCGCGGTGCAGACGCAGGCGAGCAGGGCCTGCAGGGCGTGCCGCCAGAAGTTGTCGTCGGCGCTCTTGCGCGCCATCCGCGGTAGGAGCGCGAAACCGATGGGGTCCAAGGTGGATTGGATGGCCCGGACCAAGCGGTCCCCGGCGGAGTACAAACCGAGCGATACCGCGTCGAGGACCGCGGAGTAGACCGCCGCCGCGCCCTGCCCGTAGGTCGTCACCAATAGTCGGGAGATGAAAACCGGTGCGCCGGTACGCAACACGGTCCGCACGCCGCGCGGCCGGGTCGGCGGCCCGAAGGTGCGCAACGAGTCCCACCAGGTGAGCACGACGGTGGGAATGGACGACACCAGCAGGCACAGCACCGCGACCTGGGCGTTGGGCATGCGCGGCAGCACCGCGACCAGCAGCACGAGATAGCCGATCCGGCCGACGCCCTGGTAGGCGGTGGAGGCGCCGAAGCGGCCCTGCCCGATGAGCAGCCAGTCCTCGGAGGCCGACCAGAAACCGCCCGCGAACAGGCCGAGCAGGATCATCTCCAAGTGAATGGGCGCGCCCACCGCGTAGCTGAACAGCAGCGCCAGCCCGAGCACGCCGAGCGAACTGGCGCGGATGGCGAGGTAGTCGCCGCGCAACTGGTTGATGTGCTGGACGCGGTCCCCGCCCAGGCTCGCGTCGTGCACCCGGGCGGCCAGATACGAGGTGATGCCCAGGTCGACGAGCAGCGAGCCGATGAAGTAGGCCGACATGCCGATCGCGAGCAGGCCGAGGCCGTGCGTGCCGAGCACCCTGGCGGTGAGCGGAACGGTCACTATCGTGACGACGTACTGCCCGTACTTGCCGAAGCTGACGTAGCCGATATCGCGGATGATGCCGAGAAAGCCCATGCGGTGCTGCGGAGTTCGGCGCTCGGGGGCGCTCGGCGCCTGCGATCGGTCGGGGATCTCGGGGGCGGGGTGTTCAGCCATGCGGGGCTCTCTCCGATGCATGTGATGTGCCCGCGGCGTCGTTGCGTTGTGCGATGTCGTCGAGGAAGGCGGCGACCGTGCGCGCCGTTGCGGTGATGTCGAAGTCCTTGGCGCGCAGGCGGGCCGCCGTGGCCAGGCTGCGGCGCAGGGCCGGGTCGCCGATGAGGGTGTCGAGTGCGGTGCTGAGCTGGTGTTCGTCGCCGCCGGTGACCAGCAGTCCGTGCACGCCGTCCGCGACGATCTCGGCGGGACCGCCGGGGCCGGAGGCGATCACGGCGCAGCCCGCGTGCATGCCTTCGACCACGACCTGCCCGAACGGCTCGGGCAGCACCGAGCAGTGCACGAGAATGTCGCTGGCGCGCAGGTATTCGCCGGGGTCGTCGACGTGGCCGGTGAAGGTCACCGGCAGCGCCAGTTCGCGGGCCAGCTGCTCGAGTCGGGCGCGGTAGGGCTCCTCGTCGAAGAACGTGCCGCCGATCAGGAAGACCTGGCGTGGGCGCACTTTCGTGGCCGCGAGGGCGCGGAGCAGGACGTCCTGTCCCTTCCACGGGGACAGCCTGCCGACCACGGCGACGACGGTGTCGGCGGGCTCGCGCTGGTCGGCACGGGGGAGTTCGGTGCCGAGTTCGACGCCCGGATAGGCGACGATCGCGGGCGTGCGCCCGATCGGCAAGGTAGCCAAGGTCGTTCGGCTGTTGGCCAGATATCCGCGGCTGCACAGCCGGCCGAGCAGGCGCAGCACGAGCGTGGGCAGCCGTCCGAAGTAGTCGGCGGCGATGCGATCGTGCACCTGCCAGACCAGGGGAATCCGGGCGCGGCGGGCGGCGACCGCGCCCATCACCATGGCCTTGCTGCTCTCCGCCACCAGGACGTCGGCGCCGAGTTCCGCCGCGGTGCCACCGAGTGCCCAGCCCAGCCGCAGCAGGGCGGCGAACCCGGCGACCAGGCGCAGCGGCCCGGAGCCGATGGTCATCGCCCGGCTGTCGAATTGCCCGCGCACCACACGGGTTTCGACGCCGCGGGCGCGCATCCGCTCCACCATCGGACCGTCCTCCGTGTAGACCATGGCGACCTCCGTGCGCCCCTGCTCGCGCAGGGCCGAGACCAGCCGCAGCGTGGCCAGCTCGGCACCGGACGGCGCCGCGGTGTGTGCGAGGAACAGCGCGGTACTCATCGCCTGATTGCCCGGTACATCGCGAGATGTCGCTCGGCTGTGACATCCCAGGAGAAAGTTTCCGCGTGCGCCCGGCAGTGCGCGGGGCTCGGCACGGCGCCGTGCAGCGCGGCGGCGAGGCGCGCGCCGAGCGCGTCGGCATCGCCGGCCGGCACGATGAGCGAGGGATCCAGCCCGCGCACCGAATCCGGCAGTCCGCCACAGTCGGTGACGATGGGCGCGCGGCCGGCGGCGAGCGATTCGAGCGCGATCAGACCGAATCCTTCGAGGGCGGTGGTCGGCACGACGGTCAGTTCCGCCTGTTCGTAGAGTTCGGTCAGACGCTGATCGGGGATGTGCCCGGCGAAGGTGACGGTATCACCGAGCGACGCTGCGGTGGAGCGTAATTCGGCTTCCGCGGTGCCGGTGCCGACGATCACCAGGCGGGCCGCGGGGTGTTCGGCGAGCACGGCGGGCCAGGCGCGGAGCAGAATGTCGATGCCCATCCGGCGTTCGAGCCGGCGAACACACAGCACCGTGCGGGTTTGCGCCTCGGGTATGGGTGCGGCGTGGAAGCGGTGGAGATCGACGCCGGGCGGGATGACCGCGACGCGATCCGGGGAAACCCGGTAGTCGGTATGTAGTACATCGCGAAAGTGGTTGGACAACACCACGAATCGGTCCGCACCCGAATAGCGGACGCGTTCGAGCAGATACTTCGCGCGCACGGCCGTTTCACTCTGTCCGGTGAGCCGGCTCTCGGCGGCCCACGGTCCGTGGAAATGGATGACGAGCGGCAGCCGTCCGCGCCGGGCGACGGCGGCCGGACCGTAGAGGCAGAAGTGCCGATCGAGCACGGTGTCGCGGTGCAGTTCGCTCCGGTCCAGGAAGGCGGTGCGCGCCCGGCGCAGCGTGGAACCGCCTAAGCCGCCCCATGATTGGGCTCCAGGCGCCGCGGGGGAGTCCGTGCCGAAAGCCGCGGCCGATACCTCGGCCGCCGGCTGTCTGGTGAGCGCGTGGAAGAGCTCGGTGAAGTACCGATTGAGGCCGCCGGGCGCGGACGCGAACCACTCGGAACCCGTCATGTGCACCCGGACCGTGTCGGTAAAACCCGTCACCCATGCCCCCTACTGGCGGTGATGGCGGACGAGTCGCTGTCGGTGAACTCGCCTCTCCCGCAGAAGTCTAGGGGACTGTGGCACTTCTGGTCGGGCAGTCGGCGAGCTACCGACGGGTCACCCCAAATCGAACAGATTCGGCTGCCCGGCGCGGAAGCGCTCGGCGTCCAGCTGACGCAGCGGTTCGAACGCGGGAATCGACTCGCGGGTGAACATCTGGACCCGCGGGGCGGACGAGCCCGCGGCCTCGAGCAGTGCGTTGACCGCGGTGCGGCCGGCCTCGTTGGCGCCCTCCATGGTGGCCAGGTCGAAGTTGGTGCGCACGTAGTCCGCGGCGAGGAACAGGTTGGGAATCGCGGTATGCGCTTCGGGCCGCGCCGCCCAGGAGCCGATCGTGTTGATCAGCAACGGCTCATCGCTCTGGTTGCGCCCGTTCTGCCAGGTGATGCCCGGGTCGAGCAGCCATTCCCGGACGATGCCGTCCTTCAGCTGGATCTTGCCGTCGTCGTTGAGCGCGGCGGTCAGCTGTGCCCAGGTCTCCTGGTAGATCTCGTCGTGGGTGCAGTTCTTGGCGGTCTTGCCGAACAGGATGCCCGGGGTGTCCCAGTCGGAGATGTCGATGGTGAGGCCGTCATGGATGGTGCCGTCGCCGTACTTCGCGGCGTAGTCGACGTCCCAGAACGCGCGCTGGGAGTAGGAGGTCAGCCGCCACGGCGCGTCGAGGTAGATGTTGTATCCCGCGCCGAGTTCCAGCTTTTCGGTGACGAACATCTGCAGGCCGCTCATCCAGTCGACGGTCAGTTCGTCCATTCGTGCGAGAGCCGGGTCCAGCCCGCGGATTTCGGGCGTCCAGAGCTGTCTGGCCCGATCCGTCGGCACGGCGCAGACATACCAGTCGGCTTGATGTAGCCGAGTTGACCCGTCCGGCATACGAATTCGCGCCCCGCCGAGCTGCCCGCCGGCGATCTCGAACCCGTCCAGCGCGTGTCCGGGCCGGAACTGCACGCCCATGCCGCGCAAGTGGGTGAGCCACGGATCCAGCCAGGCCTCGTTGGTCGGGCCGTTGAGCACCTCGTACACCTTGGGCCCGCCGGTGAGCTCTCGCAGCAGGGCGAGGAAGAAGCCCTCCATCATGTTGCCCATCGTCCTGGTGCTGGCCACGTACTCCTTCGCGGCGACCAGCGCGCGTGTCAAACCCGTTGCGGCCAGGGCCTGGAACTGGGGCGACCGGCTCGCCGCGCCGACGAAGTCCCACCAGCTGACGTGCTCCCACTGGCCGGAGCGGCGGTCCTCGCTGGAGGTCAGATAGGTGACGACCCGGCCGGCCATGTGGATCGCCTCGGGCAGCGGAATGAGATTGTTCTTCAGGAATCCCTCGATCAGGATGCGCTGCAAGCCTTCCGGAGTGAGCGCCTGCCGCGGATCGAAGTAGAACCCGAACATCAGCGGGAAGCCGTCGGGGAGACCGTGCGCGCGGGGATAGCGCGGGTCGTTGACCGAGAACGGAACCAGGTTGTCGTGCACCGTGTTCCGGGTGCCCGGCAGTGGGATACGGCGCATGGTGTCGTGCACGTGGTGATAGAACGAGGTGAAACCGCGCGCACCGTGCTCGCCGGGCAGCGGCGCGCGGCCGTCACCGCCGGTGCCGGGCAGGGGGATGGTGCGGGACTTACCGCCGAGCTCCTTGCGGTCGAAGACGGTCACCTCGAAACCGCGCTCCGCGAGTTCGTGCGCCGCGGTGAGCCCGCCGATGCCCGCGCCCAATACCGCCACCGTGTTGCGGGCCGGGCCGTTTCGCCTGCGTGCCACCTGTGCGGTCGCCGGGCCCGCGGTCGCCGCCAAACCGGCGGCCCCGGCCAGACCGGCCGCTCCACGCAGTACCGCTCGCCGGCTGACCGTGCTGTCCCGATATTGAGCTGTCACTGTCCGACCTCGTTCGCATTTCTGACTATCCTGATAGTCATATTTAGCAGATAGGCGGCCGAGATGGGAGACAATGCGGAGATGACGAGTGGGGACCGCCGATGAGCGGTGACGCCAAGCAGCGGCGACCGATCCGGCCGTACGGCGGGGTCGGCGCGGCGGATCGGGTGGCGGCGCGGCGGGCCAAGCTGCTGGAGGCCGGTCTCGAACTGTTCGGGACGCGGGGCTACTCGGCGACCGGGGTCAAGGATCTGTGCCGTGCGGCCGGACTGACCGACCGGTACTTCTACGAATCGTTCGGTGGCACCAAGGAACTGTTCGCCGCCGTGTTCGATCACGTCATCGACGAACTGTTCGCGGCGGTGGCGGTCGCCGTGGACGCGCAGCCGCCCGAGGGAACCCGCAAGCTGCGGGCGGGCATCGGCACCTACCTCTTCGCGCTGGCCGAGGATCCGCGCACCCTCCGGATCGTCTTCGTCGAACCCACCGGGGCGGGCGCGGAACACCGCATGCGCGAGGCGCTGTGGCGGTTCGCGCGGCTGGTCGCCGCGACCGCGACCGGCGCGCGCCCGGAAACGCCGCCGCCGGCCGAACTGGTCGACATCTACGCGCTGTCGGTCGTCGGCATGCTCGAGCGCGTGCTGGTGGAGAAGCAGGGCGGTCGCCTGACCGTCCCGATGGACGAACTCGTGGACTATTGCACGGCATTCGCCGGCGCATCGCTCAGCGCGCTCTACGCCGGGCGGATCAGCAAACAATCCGGTCGGCACGAAGTGCGTTCGCGCGCAATGGAGTAAGTTGCCCGGAGCTGGCGGGTAACTCCGCGAGCGGTAGCCGCGATGCATAGCGTGGGGTAGATTTCAGGACGGGTTCGTGCTCGGCACGGACCGACCCGCGGGGGGCTGGCGGGAGGGTATGGACAGTGGGGACCGTAGGTTCCGAGGCCGAGCGCGCCGACATCGCCGAGGGTGATATCCGGGTGCTCGTCGAGAACGGCGAATATTGGCTGCGCAACCGCGGCGATATCGCGATGATGGCCGTGACGGTCGAGCGGCTGCGAGCACGCTGGCCGCGGGCGCGCATCGGGGTGCTCACGCACCAGCCGGGCATTCTGCGGGCGCTGCTACCCGAGGCGGAGCCGCTGTGCGGACCCGGCTGGAGCTGGGGCGGCGACGGCTGGTCCGGACGCCTATCCCGCACGGCCGGAACAAGGTTGGCCGGCCCGGCAGCACTGCGCTGGCGGGCGGCGACCGACGGGCCGAAGGACCGGCTACGGGCGCTGCGCTCCGCGGCCCGGCGCCGGGCCAACGGTCCCGGCATCGCCGAGCACGTCGCGACGCCGGAAGAGACCGAGTTCCCGGTCGAGATACCGGCCGCGGTCGAGCAGGCGTCGCTGGTGCTCGCGCTCGGCGGCGGATACATGACCGACGTGGACCGCTACCAGGCGCACCGCACCTTGAACCTGCTCGAACACGCTCGCGCGCGGGGCATTCCGACCGCACTGGTCGGCCAGGGCCTCGGACCGCTACGGGATCCGGCGCTGGTGCGGCGCGCGGCCGAGGTGCTGCCCGGCGTGGACTTCGTGGCGCTGCGCGAGGGACGGCGCGGGCCGGAGCTGCTCTCGCGGTTCGGTGTCGCGCCGGAACGGGTGCTGGTCACCGGCGACGACGCGGTCGAATTCGCCTACCGCCTGCGCAAAGCCACGATCGGCGCGGACCTCGGGCTGTGCCTGCGGGTGGCGGACTACTCGCGGGTCAGCGCGGCCGCGCAGGCCACGCTGGGCCGGGTCGTCCGGACCTGCGCGCGGCAACTCCAGGCGGGCGTGGTGCCGCTGATCATCTCCGAATATGCCTCGGAGGACCGGCTTTCCACGCTGCCGCTGCTGGCGGGGGCGGCCGAAGCGCGACCGGCGGTCGGGCGGGGCGGCACGCCGCACGATGTCGCCCGCCAGGTGGCGGGCTGCCGGGTGCTGGTCACCAGCGCCTACCACCTCGCGGTTTTCGCTCTGTCCCAAGGGATTCCGGCGATCGGCATCACCGCCTCGGAGTACTACGACGACAAGTTCCACGGGCTGTCGCAGATGTTCGGCACCGGACTGCGTGTGGTGCACCTGAACGATCCCGCGCTGGAGCAGGCGCTGACCACGGCCGTGCGCGAGTCCTGGTCGGAAGCTCCGGAGCTTCGAGAAAGCTTGCAGCAGAAGGCTATCGAACAGATCGAAGCCAGCCGGGCCGGACTCGAACGAGTCTTCCGCCTGGTGGAGAGCGGCCCGGTGCGACCGGGCCATCATCGAGGTGGATAAGTCATGACACGACTGTCGGTCTGCGTACCGGCCTACAATTCGGGCCGCACGCTGGCCACCACACTGCGTTCGGTGCTGGACCAGGACGTCGATTTCGAACTCGTCGTGCTGGACAACGCGAGCACCGACGACACCGGCGAGATCGCGCACGCGGTGAACGACTCGCGAATCCGGGTGCTGCGCAACGAGATCGTGCTACCGATCGGGGACAACTGGAACAAGGTGATCGCCGCGTCCACCGGCGACCTGATCAAGGTGGTCTGCGCCGACGACGTGCTGCGTCCCGGTGCGCTGGCCGCGCAGCTGGCGGTGATGGCGGACGACCCGTCGATCACCATCTCGTCCAGCCGGTTCGAGGTGATCGACGAGGACGGCGCGCTACTCGAGTCCGGACTCGGCCTGGCCGGGCTGCTCGGCAGGCAGAGCGCGCGGGCACTGGCGCGGGTCATCGTGCGGCGCGGCCCCGCCGATTTCGGGCCGACCGCGGCGGCGATGTTCTACCGCAAGCACTTCGATCAGGTCGGCGGGTTGCGCGGCGATCTGGTGTTTCCGATGGACGTCGACCTGTTCGCCAGGGTCGCGTCCTTCGGAGCGTTCTTCGGAATGTCGGAAACGCTTGCGGCGTGGCGCAATTCGTCGTTCAACCTGTGCAGCCGCACCTCGACGGTGAGCAAGCTGACCGACATGTACCGGTTCCATCACCGCATCGCGGGCGACTACCCGCATCTGGTCAGTCGCGGCGACGTGCTGGCCGGGGACACCCGGTTGGCCCGGGCGGCGCTGTACCGCCTGCGGGTTCGCACGGTGGCGACCGTACGCAACCGGCCGGATCTGCTGGTCTGAGCGGCCTGTTACGCGACGAAGCCGCCCCGGACCGATCTCCGGGGCGGCTTCGTCGCGTTCGGCAGCGCTCAGATGCTCCAGAGCCGCCCGTAGGTGTACACGGTGTCGCCGCTACCGCTGACCAGCTTCACGAACGGCCGGATCGTGGTCTGGCCCACCACACCCGTGACGGTGCCGTGGAAGCCGCCGATCCGGATGAAGCCGCCGGTGCCGGCGACATCGCCGCCCGCGAATTCGACCGTCTGGATCCCGGGGCCGAGGCCGACCTCGAGCTCGATGCCCGCCCGCGGGATCAGGCCGTTGAGCTTGAGCAGCGCGCCGCTGTCCCCGCCGAGATCGACGCCGAGATCCGGGGTCGAGTAGCCGAACTTCAACCGCCCGCTCAGCGTCGCCGGATAGCCGACCTGGTAGCCGACGGTGATGTGCCCGCGCCAGTCGTCGGCGCCGGGGCCGCTGACCTTGAACGCGGCCTCGCCCATGTGGAACCACTCACGGGTGAACGGATTTCCATCCAACGGCGGCACGAAGTCGATCCGCGTGTCGGATTGGATCGCCTCGATCGAACGATCCTTCCGATCGACGATCTGGTTACTGCTGTCGACGACCGCTCCCGCGGTGCCGGTCCCGAACGCCAGCCCCGACGCCAACACCGTGGCGATCGCGAACATACGGACGCTTCGGCCGCATTGCTGCGGTATTTCCCTCATCAGGTTGTCCCCTCTGCACACACACCTGGCCGAGCGTGGTGGTTCGCTCGACGCCCGCTCCCCGGCACGCAGGAGCGAAGAAACTCAACGACAATCAAGGGCAATCAGGTGTTCGGTCAACGAAATCATGTCAGATCAAGCGCATCGAGCAAACGGACAACAAAGGGGCTGGGGGACAGCGAATTCGAGGCAACTCATCCTCCCTTGACGGCCGAGTCGGCGGGGTCGTCGACGATCCAGCAACCGTCGAGTTCGGGGTAGCGGGCGCGCACCTCGGGTAGCAGGTCGGGCAGCGTCAGCAGCACCAGATCCGGCCGGGCCGCGACGAGTTCGGCGGGCGCGATGATCGGCACGTCGGTACCCGGCATCCGGCGGCCCTGCTTGGCCGGCGACGCGTCGGCGACGGCGGTGATCAGCCCGCGATCGACGCCCGCCAGGCTGAACAGGGCCACCGCCCGCGAGGCCGCGCCGTAGGCGAAGACCCGATCGCCCTGCGCCGCATGCCTGATCAGCCAGCGGCGCAGCACCTCGGCGTGCCCGTCGGCGGACTGCTGGAGGCTGCCGACCGCGAGCGGATCGGTGTAGTCGGCCTCTCGCGCGCGGATCTCGCGGACCGAGTCGTCGGATGGACGGGTGCCGTGCCGCGCGGCCACGAGCACGGTGCCGCCGTACAGGTCGAACTGCCACGCGGTGGTGATGCTCATCCCGGCGGCGGTCAGCAGCCGGCTGAGCGCCGACAGCGAATAGTAGGCAAAGTGGCCGTGCCGCAGCGCGTTCCACTGACCCGCCGCGACAATCGTGGCCAGCGAGTGGAATTGGATCAGCAGCAGGCCGTCCGGCGCGGTCGCCGCGGCCCGCTCGGCGAAGGCCGCGCGCTGATCGGGCTCGTGCATCAGGCCGAAGCAGTCCAGCACCACATCGGCGACGCCGTCGGTGGCGGTGTACCCGCGTTCGGTGAGCAAGGGCACCCAGGTGCCGCCGTGCGGGCTGCCGAACTCGCGCACGGTCTTGCCCTGGAGCAGACCGGCTTTCGCGACCCGGCCGACCGCGTCCGCGGCCTGCTCGCGCAGTGCCGCGGGTTCGATGCCGCGGGGTTCCTCGGCGCGGGTGTCGTCCTCGGCCAGTTGTGCGAGACCGCAGGGCGTGCACAGGTCCATGCGCAGCGGATGCGCGGTCTCGGCCAGTCCGACCGGGGAGGCGGCGGGCGGAAAGTAGTCGGCGGCCGGGACCATGCCCAGATCGAGCACCGGGCCGAGATCGATGCTGCCGCAGCCTCGGCAGCGCGGCGCGCCGGCGGGAATGGTCACGGTGAGCCCTTTCCACGGCGCGCCGCGGACCCGGTCGCGCGTGGCACCATGGCCTGGTGCGCATCGAGCAGACCGAGCTCGCCGACGTTCTCGTCCTGGTCCCCGAACCGTTCCGCGACGACCGCGGCCTGTTCACCAGAACGTTCGACGCGGCCGAGTTCGACACCTACCTCGGCAGGCCGGGAGCCGCGGCCGCCTTCCAGCAGGACTCCCAATCCCGTTCGCGCGGTGGCGTTGTCCGCGGCATGCACGGACGATCCGGGCGCGGCGAGGCGAAGCTGGTCCGCTGCGCGCACGGCGCGGTGCACGACGTGCTGGTCGACGCGCGGCCCGATTCGCCGACGTTCGGCAGGCAGCAGGCGTTCCTGCTCGACGACCAGACGTTCCGGCACCTGTACGTGCCGCCCGGCTTCCTGCACGGTTTCCAGGCGCTCACCGACAGCGCGGACGTGTGCTACCGCATCGATCGCCCGCACGACCCCGCCGAGGACGTCGGCGTCGCCTACCACGACCCCGACCTGGCCATCGCCTGGCCGCGGCCGGTCTCCCTGGTGTCCGCCCGTGACGCCGCCGCGGGCAGCTGGCAGCAGCTGCTCGCGGCGCGGTGACGACGGCCGGGGCCTAGCCGGCCGGAACACGAGCGGTGCCGGGCTGGATCCGGCGCATGGATTCGTCGAGCAGCCCGGAGCCGCGCAGCCGTTCCAGGTGCGGCAGCCGGGTGAACCTCTGGAAGAAGTCGTCGTAGGTGAGGCCGCGCGCGGTGTACTCCTGGAACAGCTCGTCCGCGCCGGCCTGCACGGTCCACAACGCGCGAAAACCGATGGCGGAGCGGGCCGCCGAGAAGTCGACCCGATAGGAACGCGGGTCGGCGCCGCTCTCGCCGGTGATGTTCAGCCTGGATCCGGGCACCGCCTCCACCACCGCGCGGGCGATGTCGGCGACGGTCAGGTTGTTGGCCTCGGTGCCGATGTTGAACGCGCGGCAGTGAATGGCGGCCGGCGGCGCGGTGAGGCAATTGGCGAACGCCCACGCGATATCGCGGGCATGCACCAGCGGCCGCCACGGGGTGCCGTCGGAGAGCACCTTCACCTCGCCGGTCAGCGTGGCGTAACCGACCAGGTTGTTCAGCACGATGTCCGCGCGTAATCGCGGCGAGAAGCCGAATGCCGTTGCGTTGCGCAGGAATACGGGGGAGAAGCCGGAATCGGCCAGCACCGCCACATCGTCCTCGACGCGCACCTTGCTCTCCGCGTACGGGGTGATCGGGCGCAGCGGCGCGTCCTCGGTGACCAGATCGGCCCCCGCGGCGCCGTAGACCGAGCAGGTGGAGGCGTACAGGAATCGCCGCACGCCCGCCTCCTTGGCCAGCCGGGCCAGGCGAACCGACGCGTGATGATTGATGTCGTAGGTGATTTCCGGCGCCAGCGCGCCGAGCGGATCGTTGGACAGCGCGGCGAGGTGGACGACCGCGTCGAAACCACGTAAGTGTTCGACGGTCACGTCGCGCAGGTCCATGGCCAGGCCGGGCGGATCGCCGGGCAGGTCGCCGAGCACGCAGTCGGCGAAGAAGCCGGCGTCCAAGCCGACCACCTCGTGCGCGTTGGCCCGCAGGATCGGCGCCATCACGGTGCCGAGATATCCCTGATGACCGGTGAGCAGGACGCGCATGGCTAGGAACCTCCGAAATCGATGACAGCCTTGTCGAGCACGAACGCCTCGGCGTGCGCGGTGTGGCACTGCACGCCGCGTAGCCGGGTCAGGCCGGTGAAGGCCTGCTCGTCGAACCAGTCCCGGTGGGCCTGGGACGGATAGTGCTTCAGCAATAGCCGCGACTTCTCTTCGGCGAGTTCCGCGGTGAGCCGGTGATAGAAGTTGGGCGCGGGAGTGTCGGTCTCCCACTTGAGGATTTCGTAGCCGAGTATCAGATGATCGCGGAACTCGGTGGGCACCAGCTCGGCGAGCAACCGGTGATCCTGGTGCGCGTCGCCGCGCTGCGGGGCGAAGACCAGACCGGGATCGACCCGGGCGCGAAAAGCGTTGAGTTCGTTTTTGATTCGGTCCCAGTGCGCGGGCGCCCGGCCATCGGGCAGGTCCAGCACGGTGAGGTCGACCTCGGCGCCGGGGCAGAACGCGTCCAGCGCAAGGATTTCCTCGTCCGCGCGGGCGGTGCCGCCGCCGGAGAGCACCAGCGCGCGCACCCGCAGCCCCGGGCGCGCGCGGGTCAGGGTCAGCAGCGTGGCCCCCATCCCGATGGCGATGTCGTCGCAATGCGCACCGAGCACGGCGATCTCGTCGACCGCCCCGACGTTCAGCCGGATCACGCGTTCTCCCAGACCATCCACGGGCGCTTACCGGACTGGTAGCCGGCGTCGAGTTCGGCCCGCTCCTTGAACGTGTCGGCGGGCTTCCAGAATCCGAGGTGCTGGTAGCCGAAGAGCCGGCCCTGCCCGGCCAGCGTGCCGCACGCGTCCGCGACCAGGTCGCCGCCGGGCGGCAGCAGATCGAAGATCTCCTGGCTCAGCACGAAGTAGCCGCCGTTCTCCCACAACGGCATTCGCGACACCGGCATGATCTCCTTGACCTCACCGGTCGGCTTCAGGTCGACGCAGTGGAACGAGGACTGCGGCGGTACCACCATCATCGAGGCGGCCGCGCCGGAGGCGGTGAACTTGTCGATCATCTCGTCCAGCGGGGCATCGGTGAGCACGTCGGCGTAGTTGGCCAGGAACGGCTCGTCGCCGGCGACGTGCTCGCGGACCCGGCGCAGCCGCTCGCCGATCGGCGATTCCAGGCCGGTGTCGACGAAGGTGATCTTCCAGTCGCTGATGTCGGAGCGCAGCATCTCCACCCGGCCGTCACGGATGACGAAGTCGTTCGACACCGATTCCTGATAGGTCAGGAAGAAGTTCTTGATGTGCAGCCCGCCGTAGCCGAGGCACAGGACGAATTCCTTGTGGCCGTAGTGCGCGTAGTAACGCATCACGTGCCAGAGCAGCGGTCGCGGGCCGACCATTTGCATGGGCTTCGGGATCATGTCATCGGTGCCGTCACGCATCCGCATGCCGTATCCGCCGCAGAACAGCACAACTTTCATCGTGCTCCCCTCCCTGTCATTTCTTTATGTCGTGCGCTGTTCACGTCGTTGTGACTGGTGAGGTCGGCACTGTGCAGTGCCGGAAGCGGGTAGACCAGGCGGCCGCCCCACGAGGCGATATGGCGGAGCTGCTCGGTGATCTCGGCCTCGAGATTCCACGGCAGCACCAGGACGACATCGGGCTGATCCAGCTCGATCCGATCCGGTGAATAGATCGGGATCCGGGTGCCCGGGGTGAATCGCCCGTGCTTATACGGGTTTCGGTCGACGGTGTATTCGAGCAGGTCGGTGCGGATGCCGCAGTAGTTGAGCAGCGTGTTGCCCTTGCCCGGTGCGCCGTACCCGACCACCCGCTTGCCCGCGGCGCGCTGGTCGAGCAGGAAGCGCAGCAGATCGTGCCGGACCGCCTCGGTGCGGGTGCGCAGCGCGTCGTAGCCCTCGACGTGGTGCAGGCCCGCATCCTTTTCCAGCCGAAGGACTTCCCGGACACGAGTACTGGGTACGGCACCCACTTCGGCCGGCCGGGCCCACACGCGGATCGAGCCCCCGTGGGTGTCCAGCAGTTCGACGTCGACCACCGCGAGGTTCGCCGTCGCCAGCGCGCGTTGTGCGGAATGCACGGTGTAGTACTGGAAATGCTCGTGGTAGATCGTGTCGAACTGGCCGAGGCGCATCAGGTTCAGCGCGTGGTGCACCTCGATGGAGAGCCAGCCGTCGTCGGCCATCAGCGTGCGCAGCGACCTGGTGAAGCCGCGCAGGTCGGGCACGTGGGCGTAGACGTTGTTGGCCACCACCAGGTCTGCCGGTCGGTGCGTCGCGCGGATCTTCGCCGCGGACCGCTCGTCGAGGAAGGTGGTCTCGGTGGGCACGCCGGCCGCGCGGGCGGCGTCGCCGACGTTCACCGACGGTTCGATGCCCAGGCAGGGGATGCCCGCCGCCACCGCGTGCCGCAGCAGGTAGCCGTCGTTGCTGGCCACCTCCACCACGAACGAGTCCTGGTTCAGTCCGAGTCGTTCGATCGACTGTGCGACAAAGGTTTCGGCGTGCCGCACCCAGCTGTCGGAGTACGAGGAGAAGTAGGCGTACTCGGTGAACGTCTCCTCCGGTGTGATCAATGCCGGAATCTGCAGGAGCAGACAGTCCGCACACAACCGTAGGTGTAGCGGGTAGGTTGGTTCCGCGAGATCGAGTTCGTCTGCCGCGAGGAACTTTTCGCACGGTGGCGTCGCGCCCAGATCGAGCACACTTGTCAGTCGTTCGGAATCACACAATCGACACTGCAACGCAGCCCACCTTCTGCCTGGGTTCGCCCTCCGGCGCATTGCCGGCGCACCCCTGACGTCGACTCGATCCAGTGAGACGTTACAACGAAAGCCCCGCGTGTCGTAGCTGAAACCGGCTGGCCAGGAAGTAATTTCCGGTACTTTTCAACTGTTTCCGGCGAGTAGCTTCCCTGCGGCTATCGACGAGCTTGGTGGTTCGGTCTTGATGGGATGAATTCGCCTGGGGGCAGCGAAAGTTCGCGACCTGGTCGCATATGGTCGCCGGCACCGAAAACATACCTGGGTGGCAAACCGACCGTTCCCTTATCGGCTACCGCGTGGAACACTCTGCCGCCCTGATGATTCGACATGTGAAACGGATTGTGTTCTGTAACAATCGGCATCTGACCGCCGAAGGACGGGACACCCGAGGCGGTCAGGTTTGTGCCGTGGGGACCGATCAGTGCAGATCGGGGGGCTACTTTTCTTCTCTCCCATGGGGAGGTGCGTTTCCATGAGCTTCGAGCTCGCTGACGACGACGATCTGGACTATCGCCGGTCGTCGCACACCCTGCCGCGCTCGGAGCGCGAGCGATGGCAGGGTGAGTATGTAAGGCGCTTAGGCGCAACGGATTTCGGCGTGATCGTCGCGGCCATGGTGCTCGCGCAGGTCATCCGATTCGGCGGACCCGCCGCGCCACCGCTGGCCTGGCAGCTGCCCTATGAAGTGGGGTACACGGTCGTCTCCGGCGCGCTCGCGCTGGCCTGGGCCGCGTTCCTGGCGATCGGTCACACCCGGTCGCCGCAGGTCGTGGGCAGCGGCAGCGAGGAGTACCGGCGCCTGGTCTCGGCGACGCTGCGGCTGTTCGGCGTGCTCGCGATCGTCTCGCTGGTCTTCCAGATCGAGTTCGCCCGTGGCTATCTGGCTATCGCGCTACCGCTCGGGCTTTTCGGCCTGATGCTGAGCAGATTGCTATGGCGGATCCACGCGCGGCAGCTCCGGGCGCAGGGGGAGTACCGCACCTCGGTGCTCGTCGTGGGCTGCGCGGAGGCGGCGCAGGCGATGGCGAACGCGTTCGCCGGCGACCCGGCGTCCGGCTACCGGGTGGTCGGTGTGTGTATACCGAACGGGCTCAACGAGATCACCGAGTACGTCCGCGAACCGTCGGGGCACACGTTCTCGGTGGTCGGCAGCGACCGCACCGTGCTCGACGCGGTGCGCCGCAGCGGCGCCGACACGGTCGCGGTCACCGCGACCGACCATCTGGGCCCGCGGGAATTGCGCCGCATGGCCTGGGAGCTCGATCCACTCGGCGTCGAATTGATCGTCGCGCCCGGCGTGGTCGACATCGCGGGCACCCGGTTGACGAATCGTTTCGTCGCCGGAGTTCCGATGCTGCACATCGCCAAACCGCAGTACGACCGCGCCAAGTCGACCGGCAAGGCGGTGTTCGACGTGCTCTTCGCCGCCGCGGTGCTGGTGCTGATCGCGCCGACCATGCTCGGCATCGCACTGGCGGTGAAGCTGACCAGTCCGGGTCCGGTGTTCTATCTGTCGGAGCGAATCGGGCGGGGCGGCAAGCCGTTCCGGATGATCAAGTTCCGCAGCATGTATACCGAGGCCGAGGCGGGCGTGGACGCGCTCATCGAACGCAACGGGGGCAATCCGGTCTTCTTCAAAATGAAGGACGACCCGCGAATCACCCCGATCGGCAAGGTGATCCGCAAGTTCAGCCTGGACGAGCTACCGCAGTTCTTCAACGTGCTGCGCGGGGAGATGAGCGTGGTCGGGCCGCGCCCGCAGGTGCAGCGCGAGGTGGACAGTTACGACGGCGAGATGCGGCGCAGGCTGCTGGTGAAGCCGGGGGTCACCGGGCTGTGGCAGGTGAGCGGACGATCGGATCTTTCGCTGGAAGATTCGGTGCGACTTGATCTTTCCTACGTGGAGAACTGGTCGATGGTGCTGGACCTGCTGCTCATCGCGCGGACCATCGGCGCGGTGACCCGCGGCGCGGGCGCCTACTGAGCCGCCGGGAACTCCTGTGCCAGTTCGTGGAACACCGCGGTGTTCATGGCGAAGGCCTGCTTGCCCTCGTCGAGCACGCGGCGGCGTTCGAGATCGTCGATCGGCAGCCGGTCGAGCAGGGCGCGGTATTCGCGCTTGAACGCGGCCGGGTTGGTGACGGCGTCGAAGACGTAGAAGCGGACGCCGTCGCCGCGGTGGGTCAGGTTCCACAGCTGCGCGGCCGTCTTGCCGATGATCTGTCCGCCGGACAGGTCGCCGAGGTAGCGGGTGTAGTGATGCACGACGTAACCGGCCGGCCAGTCGCGGGCGCACTCGTCGATCCGGGCGGCGTAGGCGGCGGTCGCCGGGAGCGGCTCGAGCTCGGTGCGCCAGCGCGGGCCGACGAGATGGTCGAGGTCGCGCTCGAGCTCGGCGGTGCGGGCCAGTTCGGGACGGATGAACGGTCCGGCGATCGGGTCCGCGGCGAGGGTATCCCAGCGGTGTTCGAGCGCGCGGTAGACGAACAGGAGCTGTCCGGTGTAGCGGCGATACGAGTCGACCCCGAGCGCGCCGCCGAGCATGTCCGTCATGAACCGCGAGGTGTTGGCGGCCACGTGCTGTTCGGTGGTGGCACTGCGGATCTGCGTAGAGAACGGTGCTGCCTCTGACATGTCCGAACCACCTCACCTGAGCATCGGCGGGCCGCCCAGTATGGGTACCCTAACTAACTCACCTGACGATACAGGTTTCCGGTGTGGGACGCACGTACCTCGCTCACTGAATGGGCGGCGGCCTGCGGCGGCTGCGCGGCCGGATGCGCCGGACGGTCGGGCGGCGCAGTGCACCGAAGCGGCGCAGGATGCGCGGTCGTCGAACGGTACGGTCGAACCATTCGCCGAGGGTGACGCCGGCGGCCAGCGCGCAACCGACGCCGAACGCGGCGAGCAACTGGTTCGCGCCGATCACCAACTGGTCGTTGAGCAAGGCGTTGAGGCCGCGGTAGAGCTTGAGGCCGGGCAGCAGCGGGGTGATGCCGGCGACCGCGACGACGAGCGGGGGCGTCAGCGCGCGGCGGGCCATCAGGCCACCGGCCATGCCGATCACGGTCGCCGCGACGCCGGAGGAGAGCACCGGGCCGAAGCCGGCCTGCTGCACCATCAGGTAGCAGATCGTGCCCGCCGCGCCGCTGCCCGCGGCCGCGGCGAGCGCTCGCTTCTCCGCGTAGCAGGCGAGCGCGAACGCGAGCGCGGCGACGGCGCCGGCCACGATCTTGACCGGCAGGTCGGTCATGTCGCGGGTGGTCAGCAGGAATGGCGGCACGACGGCGCCCAGGGTCCAGCCGACGCGCAACGCGATCGCGATGCCGGCGATGATGCCGCCGGTCATCATCATCACCTCGAGCATGCGTGCGGTCGCGGTGATCGGGGCGCCGGTTATGCCGTCCTGGACCGCGCCGACCAGCTGTAATCCACTGAGCAGCACGGTGATTCCGGCCGCGATGATCAGCGACGGGTCCACATCGATGCCGAGCGGGCCGGCCAGGGTGGCCAGCACGACGGCCGGTGTCGCGGCGATCGCGCCGCCGACCATGTGCTGGAAGAAGAACGGCAGGCCGTAGCGATTGAGCACCCGGTTGGACCGGTCGATCGCGAGCGTGGTGGCGAAACTGACCGCGGCGACGACGACGCCGCCGCCGAGCAGCGCGGCGATGGCGGCGGCCAGCAGCGACCAGCCGAAGGTGGCGGTCCAGCGGTGGTAGGGATGCGGAGCCGTGGTGATCGCGTCGAGCGCGGCGTGCGCGTCCTCGGGCGCGACCACCTCGTTGCGGATGCGGCGGGTCAGGCGGTCGACCGCGGCGAGGCGGGTGAAATCCAAGGATCGGTAGTTGACGATGCGCATGGTGCTGGCCGGCGGCAGTCGCGGGCCGCGGTCGGCGAAGATCCGGATGGCGTCGTAGGTGACGTCGACATCGCAGCGGGCCAGGCCGTAGGTGGCGGCGATGAAACGGACCTGTGCGGTCGTGTCGTTCACGCCGGTGCCCGAGGCGAGCACCACCTCGCCGACCCGGACGGCGAGATCCAGCACCTCGGTGACGGCGGCGTCGTCGGTGAGGTCGATCGGCTGCAGCGGCGAGGGTGCCGCGACGATCGTGTCCGCGGTCGCCGGGCGATCGGCCACCAGTTTGCCGACCGCCTGGCTCACCACCGGCATCCGCCGGCCGCGCCGGAACAGGCGCCGCCGGCCCAGATGATCGACCCGCGTCTGCGTGCTGTCGCCTCCCGGAAGCGTGTCTGAATCCATGCACGCGAACGTAGTCACCTTCCGGCGACCTTCGCATCCGGGCTGGCCCAACGGCCCGCCGGCCGCGTGTCGAGCGGGCAGTCGGGCCGGTGGGCGGCGGCCGTCCGGGCCGGAACCTAGTGCGCGTAACCGGCTTCGCGGTCGAGCAGTCGGCTCAGCGCGAGGAGCAGTTCGTGCTCCGGATTAGCGGGCAGATCGGGGGCGCGCCAGGCGACGAATCCGTCCGGGCGGATGAGGGCGGCGCCGGTGGCGGTGAGGCCGTATGCCGCGCCGAACTTGTCGTCTATGTCGTCGAAATCGGTACCGACGCAGTAGGTGCTCAGGTCGAGACCCATTGTGGCGACAGCCTTTTCCGCCGCGGTGCGCCACTGCGTGCCGGCCGCGCCGGTCAGCAGCGTGAAGCCGCCGTCGAACAGGTCGAGGGTGGACAGGGCCGTGGTGTCCTGACGCAGCCAGACGTGGGGTGCGCGCAGGCCCGGGCGGCCGCTGGGGTGGTGCGGGTCTTCGACGGGCTCGTCCGGGGTGCCGGTTTCGGTGTGGACGGCGGCCGAACGGTAGCGGTAGCCGAGGATCATGGTGAGGTCGTCGATGGTGGCGGCGTCGTCACCGGTGCCGCTGTGCCTGCCGTGCAGGCGCTGCATCGCCTGGTCGAGGGTGATCAGTGCGACCGGGCGGCGTTCGTCGGCATAGCTGTTCAGAAGCGACTGGCCCGCTTGGCCTTTGAGCACCGCGGCGAGCTTCCAGGCGAGGTTGCCGGCGTCGGCGATGCCGGTGTTCGCGCCGAAGGAGCCGGTGGGCGGGAAGACGTGGGCGGCGTCGCCGGCGAAGAAGATCCGCCCGGCTCGGTACTCGTCCGCGACCCAGGCGCCGATGCGGGTGGTGGCGACCAACTGGTCCGATCCGGTCATCAGCGGGACGAGGGTGATGTCCAGGCCGGGGTCGCCGATCGCGCGGCGGGTCAGTTCGACGCAGCGCGCCTCGGTGAAATCCGCGGCGCTGCGGCCGGTCTCGGGGCCGAACGGGATGCCGAGGGCCCAGCGGCCGAGCTTCCGGCCGGGGACGAGCGCGGTGCCGGTCGTCGGCTGATCGAAGTAGCCGAGCAGGAATCGGCGGTCGCGCAGGGCAGCGCTGAGGTCGGCGTCGAAGACGAAGCTTGCGGCGTTGATCAGTTCGCCCGGTCCCGCGGCGCCGATGCCGAGTTTCGTGCGGATGCCCGCGCGATTGCCGTCGGCGGCGACCAGGTAGTCCGCGCGAATGTGGTGTTCGGTTCCGCCGGTGAGGTCGCGGATCAGGGCGGTGACACCGTCCGCGGCGTGCTCGAAGGAGATCAGCTCGGTGCCGAAGCGGATGTCCGCGCCGCAGTTCTCGGCGTCGGCGCGCACGACGCGTTCGAGTTCGTCCTGGTCGATCATCGTCCAGTCGGTGGGGCTGAGGGTGGCCGGCGGCCGGACCCGGCTGAGGATGTCGACCCGGAATCGCTCCGGCCCGGCCAGGGTGTCCGCGCCGATCATCTCCGGGAAGCCGGCCAGGATCGAGGTCCGGTCGCGGATCGCCGGTTCCAGGCCCAGCGCCCGGAAGATCTCCATCGAGCGCGGATTGAACGCCCGGGCCTGTGGTTGCAGCGCGGTCGACGCGTGCCGCTCGACCAGGGTCGGGCGGATCCCGGCCCTGGCCAGGAACAGCGCGGCGGACAGGCCGGTGATGCCGCCGCCCGCGATGAGGACCTCGGTCTGCTGGATGTCTGACTGTGCGTTCACGGCGAACTTCTCCTGGCTGCGGGGACGGTGCACCCATCGTTCAATCGATTGAACTACTTTGTCAATCAATTGATTGATTCTTTTGTACTGCTGCCTGAAATTGCTATGTGTATGTAGGATGGGCGGCGTGACGTCGTCGAAGCCCCGCAGGTCACCCAAGCCGCAGGAGCGTCAGCGCGACCCCGAGCGCACCCGTCAGCTGATCCTGGACGCGGCCGAAGCCGAGTTCGCCGCGCACGGATTCCAGGGCGCGCGGACCGCCGCGATCGCCGCCCGCGCGGGCGTCAACCAGCAGCTGATCTCCTACTACTTCGACGGCAAAGAGGGCCTGTATCAGGCCATGTCGCAGCGTTGGCAAGCCCGCCGCCGCGACCTGGTTCCCCCGGAAACCCCACTGCCGGAACAGTTCCGCCGCTATGCCCTCGAAGCGCGCGACAACCCAAACGGCGTCCGGCTGCTGGCCTGGGGCGGACTCGAATACTCCGGCCCAGGCAGCGACCCGGACCACGCGCCCCGCGCGAAGATGCTCGAGCACAGCGTCGAGGAACTACGCGTCCTGCAAGCCGCGGGCCGCCTCCCCGCCGAACTGGACCCGGCCGCGCTGCTCGTCATGCTGATGGCCGCCGCCATGGCGCCCACCACGCTGCCGCACGTGCTCGAGGGCGTCTGCGGAACCGACCCGCGCGCACCGGAATTCATCGATCACTTCGCCGGCCAGGTCGCGCTGCTCGTGGAATTGCTCGGTCGCGCGGGCGATTAGCGCTCGAACCCCTTTGACGCCGGGGCGTGCCTGACGCTAGACAGAGACCGTGGGAGCGGTGTCTTGGATGGCTTTTCGCGGCAAGGACTTCGATGAGGTTTGCGCGGAGTTGGGGTTGCGGCGGACGGGGGAGCGGGTCGAGTATCCGCGGCCGCATGCGGTCGCGACCGAACTCGCGAGTGGCTGGCTGATTGTCGTGCTGACCGACGATTCGTCGGAGTTCGCCGAGGAAGAGGCGAAAGCGCTTGCTTTGGAACGGCTTTCGGCGGGCTGCGAGGTTGTGTCCTGCACGCTGGACAACTACTCGATGTATGCCGACGTCGCCGGGTGGCGAGACGGGGCGCGGGTGTGGTCGGTGGTGCGGGACAGCCCGGTGAACGGCGAATACGACGATCTCCGGGTAGAAGGGCAACTTCCCCCGCACCTCTGGGATGACCTCGACGAACTGCTGGCCGAACAGCGCGGGGCCGACGATCGTGACGAGGTCGACTATCTCTTCGACGCGCCCGAACAGTTGGGCTGGTCGCTGACCGGATTCCGGCACAGCCCGCGTTTCGGTGAACCGCGGCCCGAGTTCTTCGAGGTGCTCGATCGTCCCGCGATCGGCGATCTCCTGGCGCTCACCTCCGATGCGATCGGGTATGCGCTTGCGGCGCAAGGCTTCCGGGCGGTGGATGAACTCGATATCCCCTGGGCCGAGGAGTATGTGCCGACCGGTCGCGCGTCCGGGTTGGTCGTGCCCACGGTGCGGGTGTTCCTCGAGCGGAGCCAGGGCGGCGAGGTCGCGGTTTCGGCGGCCGCGACGGTGATCTCGCCCGCGGCCCGCGAGGTGCTGCTGACCCTGCCGCCGCATGCGTGGCTGGAGTACGACACCGAGGAGTTCGTGCGACGGAGCACCATCGACTCGATCGGCTTCGGCAGGTTCGAGGACTCGTGGCATTTCCCCGGCGCGCTGTCGGAGCAGGAATTCGTGACCGACGGCGGGCACGGCGTCGAATGGGTACTGGGTTACGTTGCGGGGCCGGTCGTGCGGTGGCATGCCGAACGGGACACCGTGGCAAAACTGGCGCACCTGGCGCGGGTGCAGAACGAAGGCGGTTACGTCGATGCGGAACGGTTGCGCGGAACGGTAGTGCTCTGCCTGCTCGACGGCGCGGCGCGCACCGCCGCCGATCTGATGGCGTGGTACCTGTCCCTCGAGCGGTATTACGCGCGTGAATCACGTGAGCGTGCAGCGGCTTTCGATCAAGCGCTGCGCGACCGGTTCCCCGGTTACGCGCGGCTGCGCGGCGTCAGCGGGTGAGCTGGAGGATGTCGATGCCGCGGGTGTTGTCGGCCACGTAGACGAAGCCGCGGTGCCAGTACGGCGCCCAGGCGGCGGCGTCGGCCGGACGGTAGTAGGCGATCTGCTTCGGGTTGGTGGGATCGGAGACGTCCAGGAAACGGGTGCCCTGGGCGTAAAAGGACTGGACCAGGATCTTGTCCTGGACGTCGAAGTAGTGGGCGGAGCAGTCGGCCGAGGCGGGGTCGCTGCCCTCCTGGCCGGCCACGCCCCAGGTGCCGACGGTGTTGAGCCGGTACGGTTTCTGCGGGGTGGAGCGCCAGCCCTCGCCGCCGTAGGAGCCGGCGAGGGAGGCGATGACGAGCACGCCGTCGCCCGCGCAGCCGTCGACGAAGCTCTCCTCGGTGGCGTAGATGAGGTTGCCGTCGGCGAACGGTCCCGCGCCGCCGCCGTCCTTCGCGCGGTTGCCGATCGGGCGGAAGCTGTTGTGCATGAACTTCGATGGCGCGGCCGTCTCCTTGATGCCGCCGCCCGCGTACGGTACCGGGTCGTTGGCCGAGGCCATCCGGAGTTTGCCGGTCACCGGATCCTGGTGCATGCCGGTCGTCCAATAGCCGCGCACGCCACCGCGTCCCGAGGCCCAGGCGATACCCGTCTCGTCCACCTGCACGTCGTGCACGTAGTCGGTCTGACCGTCGTTGCGCGCCAACTCGATCGGGTTCGGGTTGACCTTCGGCTTGCGCGGGTCGCGGACGTCGGTGACCCAGATCGGGCGTCCGCCCCACGCGGCGGGCATGCTGTCCGCCTTGGCGGGGCCGCCGGTCCACAGGTACTGGCAGTCGTTGATGCACGTAGTGGTGTGTCCGGCAGGCACTTTGACGTAGCTGAGCACGGTCGGCTGCTCCGGCTTGGTCAGATCGACCACATAGACGCCGGACTCGCCGGTGCGGACATTGCCGTTGAAGGCGCGCGGGTCGCGGGACAGGAAGACGCGCTTGCGGACCGGGTCGACCTCGGTGTCCTCGGTCTCCCACATGCCGGGCATATTGAGCTGGCCGATCAGCTTCGGCGCGGCCGGATTGGCGGTGAGATCATAAGTCTTCAAGCCGAATTCGCCGGACACGACCATGACGTCGCGGGCGCCGTACTGGAGGAATTGCAACGAGATCGCGCCCTGCGCGCCCGGCACGTTGCCGACGGCTTTGACGTTCTTCTCCGCGCCGGGCGAGCCGGTGAGCCGGGCCGCGACGCCGTGCGGGCCATCGTCTTCGCCGCACGCGGTGGCGGGCAGCGCGGTGGCGGCCAGCGTCGCGCTGACGGTGATCAGGAGCAGGGACGACCGGAGCAACCAGCGGTGCACAACTACCTCCAGCGAGACGCGTCGCTTTGTGACCAGGGATTCCTGGTCGCCGAGATGTCCTCACTGTAGGTCCGGTGTCGTCGGCGTCGGTCCCCAAATCGGGATCGGGGAACTGGGGAACGGCTTTCGCGTGGTCGGCGCCGGGATGGCGGCTATTGCTGTGGGTTTCCCGGCGGAGGAAGTGAATGATGCTGGCATGTCGGATGATCCGCGACCAGGTGTCGCTGACGGGTGCACGCGGTGGGGGAGACTGGTCGTCGTGTTCGCCGTGCTTCTGCTCGGTGTCGTCGGCTGCGCCGAATCGGCGGACGCGGCCGAACCCGGCGTGCTCACGGTCGGGCTCCGCGATCCGGCCGGCCTGCTTCCGGCCGATCTGCGTGATCAAGCCGGTCGCATGCTCGTCGGCGCGCTGTGGACGCCGTTGGTCGACTACGACGCGGCCACCGGCAAGGTCACCCCGCGGGCGGCGGAATCGGTCTCCAGCGCCGACCAGGTGAGCTGGGAGGTCAAGCTGCGCGAGACCCGGTTCCATGACGGGACACCGGTCACCGCGAAGTCCTACCTCGACACGTGGCGGGTGGTCGCGGACGCGCACTGGACCGGATCCGGAGTGCTCACCGAGGTGCTGCGCGCCGCGGAGATCAGCGCGCCGGATGAGCGCACGCTGCGGATCGTCCTCGATCGTCCCTTCGGTCAAGTGCCCGCGGTGCTCGCCGCGCCGGCGTTATTGCCGCTTCCCGCATCGGTTCTCGCGTCCCGGGACTGGACGGCCTTCGCCGCCGACCCGATCGGCAACGGCCCGTTCCGGATGGCCGGGTCCTGGCATCCGGGATCGGGCGGGCGGCTCGTGCGGGTGGACGAGGCGGCGGGTAAGGCGCGGGAAATCCGGTTCGAGGCAGGCGATCCCGCGACGCAGTACGACCGGGTGAAGTCGGGTTCGCTCGATCTGGCCACCGAGGTGCCCGGCGGTCGGCACGACGCCATGCACCATGATTTCGCCGAGCGGCACGCGATGTGGCCGCTGCCGGAGGTCGGCTACCTGGCATTCCCGCTGTCCGACAAGCGGTTCGAGGACGCGACGGTTCGTCATGCGTTCGCCATGGCGGTGGATCGCGCGGCCTTGGCGGGCGGACCGCTCGCGGATCAGGTCGACCCGGCCCGCGCGATCCTGCCGCCCGGTGTCGCACCGGGAGAGCGTTCCGGGCCCTGCCGTCCGTGCGCGCACGATGCCGCCGCGGCCGCGTCGCTGCTCGGTCAGGTCTCGTTCGCCGGCCCGGTCACGGTGTACTTCGGTGCCGGACAGGCGGAATGGGGTCGACCGCTCGTCGATCAGATCCGCAGCGGGCTCCGGGTGGAGGTAACCGCGAAACAGCGCGGCGACGAGGCGAACGAACCCGGCGACGGTCCGTTCCTGCTGACCCGTTCGCTGAACACACCGAGCCCCCATGAATTGCTCGCCGCGCTCGCGAAGTCCGCCGGGTACACCGACGACGGATTCGCTCAGTTGCTGGCGGCCGCCGACTCGGCGGGCATCTCGGCGGAAAGCGCTCAGCTGTACCGGATTGCGGAGAACCAGTTGCTCCGCGACCTTCCGGTGGCGCCGCTGTGGTCGGGTCATGGTCATGCGGTGTGGGCATCACGCCTGCATGACGTGACGGCCGTGCCGTTGCGGGGGATCGACTTCAGTTCGATCTCGGTGTGATTCCACTCGTCCCGGCTGTGACGTAGGACACATTTGATCTTGGATGGAACCGCACGCGCGCTGGCGCGTCTAATCCCCGTGAAAGGCAACAGCATTCGAGAAGGGGAATCAGATGAAACTTCGCGCGGCTATCGTGCTCGGTTTCGCGGCGATCATGGGCTCGGGCCTGATCGCGGCAGGCGCGGCGACGGCGGGCCCGCCGCCGCCGTCCGACGTGCAGACGTCGGAGAACGGATGCCCGATCGTGCCACGGGGGTCGGACGGCAAGCCGCTGCCGCCGCCGAACGGGCCGGACGGCCGTCCGCTGCCGCCGCCGTCGGACAACAACGGCAACCCGTGCCCGAAGCCTTCCTGAGGTAGGGCCGCAGTGGCGGTCCCGGATGGAGGTCCGGGACCGCCCGGGGGATTTCGTCTCCGTCGAAACGCCGGATCATGGGCTGTTTCTGCGCGATAGTCGTACCGGACAGTTCGGTACGAGCGAGGAGACACCACGATGGCCGCACCCGCCGGCGCGCGGTTCGCGCGGATCGTCGCCGCCAGTGTGGCCGGCACGACGATCGAGTTCTACGACTTCTTCCTGTACGGCTTGGCCGCCGCGCTGGTCTTCGACAAGGTCTTCTTTCCGTCCGGCGACCCGCTGACCGGTGTGCTGCTGGCGATGGTCACCTACGCCGTCGGTTTCCTCGCCCGTCCGCTCGGCGGAGTTCTGTTCGGCCACTTGGGCGATCGGCTCGGCCGCCGCCGCACGCTCTCGATCACTCTGATGCTCATGGGCGGCGCGACCGTCGCGATCGGCCTGATCCCCGCGTACTCCACCATCGGGGTCGCGGCGCCGATCCTGCTGGTGCTGCTGCGCCTGGTGCAGGGACTGGCGCTCGGCGGCGAGTGGGGCGGCGCGGTGCTGTTGGTCGCCGAGCACGGCTCGGCCGCGCACCGCGGATTCTGGAGTAGCTGGCCGCAAACCGGTGGGCCGCTGGGAAATCTACTCGCCACGGGGGTGCTCGCGGTCCTCGGTCTCGGTGTGTCCAACGCCGAATTCCAGGACTGGGGTTGGCGAATCCCGTTCCTGCTGTCGATAGTGCTTGTCGCGGTGGGAATCTGGTTACGGCACGCGGTCGAGGAGTCGCCGATCTTTCTGGAGGCTCAGCGGCGCAACACGACTCACGCGGGACAGGCCCCCGTCCGAATCGTGGTGAGCCGCTATCGCAAGCAGGTGCTGATGGCCGCGCTCGCCGACGTAGGGGAGAAGGCGACCTACTACACGTTCAGCATCTTCTTGCTCGCCTACCTCACTCAGGTCGTGCACGTCCCGAAATCCACCGCGCTGACCGCGATCACGATCGCCTCGGTCTTTCAGGCGATCGCGATAGTGCTCGGCGGCGCGCTCGGCGATCGGTTCGGCCGCCGGATGTGCAGCGTGCTCCTCGCCGTCCTGATCGCGGCATGGGCGCTGACCGCACTGCCCACGGTCGATACCGGGGGCGCGATCCGGATCACCCTGGTCATCGCCGTCGGCCTGACCCTGCACGGCCTGCTGACCGGTGCCCAAGCGCCCTTCTTCGCCGAGCTGTTCCCCAGCGAAGTGCGGTACACCGGAGCGTCATTGGGCTATCAGCTCGCCACCATCATCGGCGGGTCGCTGACCCCGATCATCGGCGTCGCCCTCCTGCACCGCTATCCCTCCACTGTGCCGATCACCCTGCTGCTGTGCCTCATGCTCGCCTGCACCGCCACGGCCTTCCTCTGGGCCGGCGAGACCCGCGGCCGCGACCTGCGTGATGTCGCTCAGAACGTGACGGATAACTCGCCGAGCAAAAGGACAACGTCCTGAGCCCGGCGGGGCTCAGGACGTTGTCGCCTGGTCAGTTCGAAGCGGTTACGTCCGCTCGTACACGCTCGCGTCATCGAGCATCGCGGCGCGCAACATGGATTCCGGGACGCCCATGCCCTCGACCAGGGTGAGGGCTTCCGGGCGCAGGCGGTCGACCAGTTCGTTGACACCGCGGCGGACCGCCTTGGCCCGCTCGACGGACATGAAGCGGTGCATGATGTACCAGTCCCGGTTTTCCTCCAGCGTCGCGTAAACATAGAGGTCGCAGACGGTTTCGGCGAGATCGCGGGCTTCCTGGTCCTGGATGCCCTCGATGCCCTCGATGAACGCCTCCAGCACCAGCCGGTCGATATGGGCCGTCCCGGCGGCGAGGATGTGATCCTGCGCGTTGTTGAACGCCTCGAACGGGGTGGTGTCCTTCGCGCGAGCGCGCAGGCGATGCCCGGCGGTGCGCACCAGGTACTCCTCGCGGTCGGCGAACAGTTGCAGCTGAACCGCGCGGCGGGCGAGGTCGCCCTCGTCGACCGAGTCGTTGGAGCCGTCGCGCAGGCGCTGGATCAGCTGACGCACCCCGGTCACCTTGCGGACCTCGTCGCCGGCCATGGTGGCGGCGAACTTCACCCAGCCCAGCGCGTCCAGGTCGCGGACCTCGTCGGAGTACGCGGTGAGCAACTCCTTGGCGACCAGCTGGGTGAGCACCACGTTGTCGCCCTCGAAGGTGGTGAACACATCGGTGTCCGCCTTCAGCGTGACCAGGCGGTTCTCGGTCAGATAGCCTGCGCCGCCGCAGGCCTCGCGGCATTCCTGGATGGCGCGGGTGGCGTGCCGGGTCTGCGCCACCTTGAGGCCGGCGGCCCGCTTCTCCAGTGCCCGTTGCGAACTCGGGTTCAGATCCTGGCCGGTCTGGACCAGGTGCATCCGGCGCACGAGGTCGTTCTGCGCGAACGCCAGCGCGTAGGTCTTGGCGACGAGCGGGAGCAGGCGCCGCTGGTGGCTGCGGTAGTCCAGCAGGACCGTCTCCTGCCCGCTGTCCGGATCGGAGAACTGCCTGCGCTTGAGCGCGTAACGCAGAGCGATGCTCAGCGCGACCCTGGTGCCGGCCGCCGCCGCGCCGCCGACGCTGACTCGCCCGCGCACCAGGGTGCCGAGGGTGGTGAAGAAGCGACGGCTCGGGTTCTCGATCTCGGAGGTGTAGGTGCCGTCCGGCTCGACGTCGGCGTACCGGTTGAGCAGGTTCTCCCGCGGGATGCGGACCTGGTCGAACACGATCCGGCCGTTGTCGACGCCGGGCAAGCCGCCCTTGAGCCCGTCGTCGAAGGTGGTCACGCCGGGCAGGTCGGCGCCGCTCTCATCGCGGATCGGCACCAGCAGGCAGTGCACGCCGCGGCTCTCGCCCTGGGTGATCAGCTGCGCGAAAACCGCTGCCATGCGGGCGTGTTCGGCGGCGCCGCCGATGTAGTCCTTGCGTGCCGACGGCGTCGGCGAGTGGATCACGAACTCCTGCGTGTCCGGGTCATAGGTCGCGGTCGTCTCCAGGTGCGCGACATCGCTGCCGTGCCCGGACTCGGTCATCGCGAAACAGCCGAGCAGGTCGAGCGAGATGAGCCGCTTGATGTACTCGCGGTGCCGCTCGGTGCCGAGGTTCTCCACCGCGCCGCCGAACAGGCCCCACTGCACGCCGGCCTTCACCCACAGCGACAGGTCCGTGTACGCGAGCATCTCCAGGCCGGTCACCGCGGCGCCCGGCTCGCTGGTGCCGCCGTTCTCCCGGCGGAAACCGCGCTCGGCGTAGCCCATGGTGGCGATGACGCGCATCTGGTCGAGCACCCGCGCGCGGGCCGCCTTGTAGTCGAGGTAGGGGTCCCCGGCGAACTTGTCATCGGCGAGTTGGATCCGGGCCTGCTCCCGGATCTCGCCCCACGGTCCGTCCAGTGCCGCGCGTAGGTGATCCGCGGTCGTTGCGATGCCGGTTGTCATAACTCGACATTAGCCCGCGTCGTCCCGGCCAAACCGTGACTGTTGACACGACATTCCGGGCGCGGCTCTTGTGGTGGGTTGAACGGGTGTTTAGTATATTGAACATGTGTTTAACGAACAGCCCCTACCGCAAGGATCCGCCGCGGACCTGACCACCGCGGCCCGAATACGGGACGCCGCGATCGAGGTCTTCGGCGATCAGGGCTTCCAGGTCGGCGTGCGCGCCATCGCGAAAGCGGCGGGCGTCTCGCCCGGTCTGGTGAATCACCACTTCGGCTCCAAGGACGGCCTGCGCGCCGCCTGTGACGAGCGGGTGCTGCAACTGATCCGCGACGAGAAGATCAAGACGCTCACCGCGGGCAGCGTCGCGAAGGGCATGCTGGCCGCGCTCGCCGAGATCGAGGTGTACGGGCCCCTGGTCGCCTACATGGTGCGCAGCCTGCAGGCGGGCGGCCCGATGGCGCTGTCGCTGTTCGATCACATGGCCGCGGACGCCGAGGGCTACATCGAGCAGGGCGTCGCGGCGGGCACGATCAAGCCGAGCCGAGACCCGGCCGCGCGGGCCCGATACCTGATGACGCTCAACGTCGGCGCGACCCTGCTCTGGATGCAGATGCATCAGAAGCCCGGCGAGAAGCTCGATTTCCGTAAAGCAATCCGTGAGCTGACCGAAGAGCTCACGGCCCCCGCTCTGGAGTTCTATACCCAGGGCCTCCTTACCGACCCTACGCTTTTGGACGCTTTCCACGAGGAGCACTGATGTCCGAGATCATTCGAATCAACGATCTCCGCAAGACATTCGGCCACGTCGCCGCATTGGACGGGCTGGATCTGACCGTCGAGGAAGGGGAGATCCACGGATTCCTCGGACCCAACGGCGCAGGCAAGTCGACCACGATCCGGGTGATGCTCGGCATCCTGCGCGCCACCTCCGGCCGGGCCGAACTGTTCGGCCGCGACCCGTGGGCCGACGCGGTCGCGTTGCATCACGAACTCGCTTATGTCCCAGGCGATGTCACGCTGTGGCCGTCGCTGTCCGGCGGCGAGACCATCGACCTGCTGGCCCGCATGCGCGGCGGCATCAACGCCGAGCGCCGGGCCGAGCTGATCCAGCGTTTCGATCTGGATCCGCGCAAGAAGGCCCGGACTTACTCGAAGGGCAACCGGCAGAAGGTCGCGCTGATCTCCGCGCTCGCCTCGGACGTCAAGCTGCTGCTGCTCGACGAGCCCACCTCGGGCCTGGATCCGTTGATGGAACAGGTATTTCGGGAATGCGTCGAGGAGGCCAAGCAGCGCGGGACGACGGTGCTGCTGTCCAGTCACATCCTGTCCGAGGTGGAGGTCCTCTGCGACCGGGTGACCATCATCCGCGCCGGGCGCACCGTGGAGAGCGGCTCGCTGTCGGAGATGCGGCACCTGTCGCGCACTTCGATCACCGCCGAATTGCTCGGCGACCCAGGCGATCTGGGCCGGATCGACGGTGTCGAAGACGTCCAGTGGGACGGCAAGACGCTGCGCTGCCAGGTCGAGGGCGAGCACCTCGGCGAACTGATCCGGCTGCTCGGCGACACCGGCGTGCGCAGCCTGACCAGCGCGCCACCCACCCTGGAGGAGCTGTTCCTGCGGCACTACCACGTCGACGGCGACGACTCGAAGAGCGCGGCGGCGCACGGGGAGAAGGTCGGAGCATGACGACCATCACCGCGGGCAGGCAATCCGCCGCCCCGGCCGTGCGCGGTTCGGCCGATTTCGCGGGTACCGGTCAACTCTTGCGCCTGTACCTGCGCCGCGATCGAATCATCTTGCCGCTCTGGGTGTTCGCGTTCGGCATGCTGCCGGCGTTCTACGTCGCGAGCACCAAGAGCGTCTACGGCACGCCGGACGATCTGGCGAACTACGCGAAGACCATCACCGACAGTCCCGCGCTGGTCGCCATGTACGGCCCGGTGTTCAGCACGGACCTGGGCTCGATGGCGTTGTGGAAGGCCGGACCGTACTTCGCGATGATCGCGATCGCGACGATCCTCACCGTGATCCGGCACACCAGAGTGGAGGAGGAGACGGGCCGGGCCGAATTGATCGGCGCGACCAGTATCGGCCGCTTCGCCGGGCTGACCGCCGCGCTGCTGATGACCGCGGCGGGCTGTGTGCTCGTCGGAATCCTTTCCACGGCAATGCTGTACAGCAACGACCTGCCGATCGCCGGTTCGGTGGCGTTCTCCGCGGCCCTGGCCTGCTCCGGCCTGGCCTGGGCGGGGGTCGCCGCGGTGGCCGCTCAGGTGAGCACCGGCGCGCGGATCGCCCGCGGGACCGCGCTCGGCGCGCTCGCCGCCGCGTTCGCGGTGCGGGCCATCGGCGACGCGGGAAACGGTGTGCTGACCTGGTTTTCGCCGCTCGGCTGGTGCATTCAGATGCGGGCGTTCGCGCAGGAACGCTGGTGGGTGCTGATTCCGCTGCTCGCAGTCGCGGTGCTCGCGGTGGGCGCGGCGTACTGGTTGCTCAGCCGGCGCGACACCGGGTCCGGGCTGCTCGCCGAACGGCCCGGCCCGCCGACCGCCGCTGCGGGGCTGTCCGGTCCGGCCGGGCTGGCCTGGCGTCTGCAACGCGGCTCATTGCTGGTCTGGTGCATCGGATTCGTGCTCTACGGGTTGCTGATGGGCGGGGCGATCAAGAGCGTCGGCGACATGCTCGACAACAATTCCTCCATCAAGGACATGCTCACCCGAATGGGCGGGTCGGACATGCTGCAGGATTCGTTCGTCACCTTCGCGCTCTCGCTGCTCGCCATGGGCGCGGCCGCGTACTCGCTCTCGGCGGCGCTGCGCCTGCACGACGAGGAGTCCAGTCATCGGGCCGAGTCGACGCTGGCCGGTTCGGTCGGCCGCGAGCGATACGCGTTGAGCCACATCGGTTTCGCGCTGCTCGGTCCCGCCGTGCTCCTGCTGCTGGCCGGTCTCGCGATCGGCATCGTCTACGGCGCGACCGACGGCGACCTGCCCGGCAAGCTGACCGACTCGCTGGCTGCGGCGGCCGTTCAGGTGCCCGCGGTGTGGGTGTTCACCGGCATCGCGGTGGCGATCTACGGGATCGCGCCGCGCTTCACCCCGGTCGTCTGGGGCATTCTCAGCGTCATGCTCGTCATCTTCTTCGCGGGTTCGCTGGACGGGCTGCCGCAGTGGGTCGTCGACGTGGTGCCGTTCGTCCATCCGCCGAAGCTGCCCGGCGCGGAGTTCCAGGCCGCCCCGGTGCTCTGGCTGCTGGTGATCGCCGCGGCGCTGCTCGCGGTCGGCATCACCGCGTTCCGCAGGCGCGATCTGCGCTGAAACGATGGACGGCGGCCCGTGCGCGATGCTGCGCACGGGTCGCCGTTGTCGTAGACAGTCAGGCGCCGATGCCGAGCTTTCCGGCGAGCCGGCCGAGGTAGGCGCGCACTTCGTCGGTGGTGCGATCGGGCATCCCGAAAACGGCCTCGGTGACGCCGGCTTCGGCCCACTGCACCAACTGTTCCGGGTTCGGTTTACCGGCGAGCACGACGACCTCGGGGAGGCCTTCGCGGCCGTGTTCGCGCCAGACGCGGTGCAGCAGCGCGATCTTGTCGTCGACCCCGTCCTCGGTGGGGGTGGTGATCCAGCCGTCGACGTTCTTGGCGAGCCAGGTGAACGACTTCTCCGTACCCGCCGCGCCGAGCAGCACCGGGATCCGCTTCTGGATCGGCTTGGGCCAGGACCAGCTCGCGCCGAAGTTCACGAATTCGCCGGCGAAGCTGGCCTCCTCGTCGGTCCACAGGGCGCGCATCGCGTCCAGGTGCTCCCGCAGGATGGTCCGGCGCTTGGCCGGGTCGACGCCGTGGTGGGCGAGTTCGTCGGTGTTCCAGCCGAATCCGACGCCGAGGCTGACCCGGCCGCCGGAGAGGTGATCGAGCGAGGCGATGGTTTTCGCCAGGGTGATCGGGTGGTGTTCGGCCGGCAGCGCGACCGCCGTCGACAGGCCGATCCTGGTCGTGACGGCGGCGATGGTCGCCAGCGCCACCCAGGGATCGAGGGTGCGTAGATACCGGTCGTCCGGCAGGCTCGCGTCGCCGGTGCGCGGATGCGCGGCCGCCCGGATCACCGGGATATGCGTGTGCTCCGGCACGTAGAACGTGTCGAAACCGGCACCCTCCGCGGCCACTGCCGCGTCCGCGGGCGTGATGCCTCGATCGCTGGTGAACAACACAATCCCGTACCGCACCGTACGCGCTCCCATTCAGTAAACTAGAACAAGTTCTACCACCTTTCCCGGTCGGTACCAAGGGTTTGCCGGTCATCGATCCGGCGCGCTGAACTGTTCGCCCGCGGCATTCGTGTCATCACCGTGGGTTCGGCAGTGGCAGGAGAACGCACTGCTTCTCGCGCAGCCGCTGATCGGCTGGGCGATGGTGTCCGCGACGGAAGGAAGCGTGCGGTTAGCCGGCGGGGTCGAGCTGCCCGCGCCTGCGTGGGTGGACTGGAACCTGTACGAGCGGCTGCGGCCGCTGCACGCCTACTTCGGCTACGCCCTGCTCGTGGTGTTCACCGCGCACATCTGCGCGATCGCCTTCCACGCGCTGGTCCTGCGGGACGGGCTACTGCGTCGCATGCTGTTCGGCGCGCCCCGGCCGGTCGAATAACGCCTGCGCCGCCCAGCAGAGCGCGAGTACCGTCGCGATGGCTATCGCGGCGCCCCCGATGATGTCGGTGGGCAGGTGGTAGCCGAGGCCGATCATGCCCACCGACGCCGCGAGCATCGCCACCACCGCCGCGGCGAACGTGATGAACCGCACCCGCACCGAATCGACCAGCACGATGAACGCCGTCGCGATCGCGACCAGATGCACCGTGTGCCCGCTCGGATAGGCGAGATAGTCGTGTAAGTGCCTGTCCCAGAGTGGCTTCCACAGCACCGCATTGAGTCCCAGGGCGAGTTCGGGGACCAGCACCATGATCGCGGCCCGCCGCCACTGGCCGCGGTGACCGAACCACGCACCCGCGAGCAGCAACAGCGGCACCAGGATGTAGCCGTTGCTGGGCACCACCAGCGCCGAGTAGACACCGGGCCGCCCGTCGAATGCCGCGTGGATCGGCGCCGCGACAGCGCGGTCGAACGCGGTCGCGCCGCCGCCGGGCGGGAAGGTCAAGGGCACTAGACCCGCCACGGCGGCGCCCAGCGCGATGCCGGCGAGCCGGAGCGAGCCCCCGAGCCTGGTGTCTTGCGGTGGTCCGAACACCGGTCGACCATAACTACTGACAGGTTCTTGCTAACCGACCGCCGGGCGGCGGAGAAGTCAATGGTCATCCGACCGAAGCCGGTCGTTATCGCATGACTTGCGAAACCCTCGCAGCCCCAGGTCAACTCGGAGTATTGCTGAACGCCTCGCAGTGTCGCGAGGTCTTGGTATGGTCGTATTCGATCGGTGAACATTCAGGTTCGCCGATCGATCTCTCGGCTCGGTCGGCCTGGATGCAATGTGGCTCGGGCGTATTTCGTGCGGTCGTCTTAGCCGTGGCAGTGACTGAGAGGTACCCATGGTGGGCGATGACCTCCGGCCTACGCTGGCCGGAACATATCGGCTTCCGACGATCGTCGGGCGAGCGGCAGAGCTCGCGGAACTCGGTCGATTGCTCCTCGATCGCCGGGTCCGGTTGCTCACCCTCACCGGGACCGCCGGGGTGGGTAAGTCCAGGCTAGCTCGAGAAGCATTGCCGGACAGCGGATTCCGCGCAGAACGGGACGCGATGGTCGATCTCGGCGAGTGCGTCGATCGAACCGGTGCGTGGAACGCGGTGCTGGAGAAGGCAAGCCATCGTTCGCTTGCCGCCGCACCTCGCTACTTCGATCCGGTCGAGGCCTTGGCCGCGCTGGCCGCCATGATCGGCGCCGCACCGGCAATTCTGTTGCTGGACAACTGCGATCGAGTGGTCGAGCAGATCTCCACCGATGTGGCAATGCTTTTGGACCACTGCCCGAACCTGACCCTGGTGGCGACCAGCCGGATCCCGTTCAACCTGTACCGCGAATGTGTGCTGTGCGTGCGTCCGTTGGGCACCGGCTGCGACACCGGCGACTACTACCCGGGGTCCGCGCCCGCCGCCCAGTTGTTGCTCGACAGCATCGACAGCCACTACCGGGGAACCGCCGCGGTGGCCGATCGGCTCGTGCTCGACGAGATCGTGCGCGAACTCGACGGCGTGCCGCTGGCCATCGAACTCGCGGCGGGTTCGATCGCCCGGATCGGTCCGGTGCGCACGCTGCACCGCATCGAGGCGGGCGCCGACCTGAAGTCCACGTCCTATGTCGACGTGCCCGCCCGGCACCGGACACTGCACGGCGCGGTCGAATGGGGTCTGGACGACGTCGCGCCCGAGGTGCTCGAGCTGCTGCTGCGCCTGTCGATGTACGAGTCGGTGATCGACACCGACATGGCCTGCCTCGCGGCCGGCACCACCGACGAGGAGGCGACGACCGCGATGACCGAGCTGGTCAGGCGCAGCCTGCTCGATCACGTCTCCAGCGGGCCGCACGGAAACGGCTACCGGCTCTTCGCCACCGTGCACGCCTACTGCCGGCAGATACTGGCCGCCGACCCGGCGCGCGCCACCGCGATGCGCGACGACCACGTGGACCGGCTCTGCCGGCTCGCCGAGCTGATCGGCCCCCAATTCGACACCCGGGAACACCGCACGGCCGCGCTCGACGCCGCGGGCAAACGCATCGTGGACTTCATCGCGGCGGTGCACTATCTGATCGACAGCGGACGGCCGGAGCGCGCCGTCCGCCTGGCCGCCGACCTGGAATCGGCGTGGATCCAGTTCGGCTACCAGTCCGAGGTGGAATCGGTGCTGGCCAAGGCGCTGGAGATGAGCGACCGCACCACACTGTCGCCCGGGGTGACCGCCCCGCTGTGCCTCGAGGTGCTCGGCACCTGGGCCGGGCGGTCGGGGCGATTACGGCGGGCGGTCGACCTGTTGACCAATTCCATTGCCGCGTACCGCCGTTTCGACCGGCAGGTGGACGCGGCCAGGGTCGCGGTGGTGCTGGGTCCGGTGCTGATCGCGGTCGGCGACCGGGCGGGCGCCAAGGACCGCCTGGGTGTCGCGGCGCGCTACGCCGGCGAGCTCACCGGGCCATGGCCGGGACGGTTACAGGGCTCGATGATGCTGCTGCGCATCCCGGATCCGCCCACCAGGGATACCGAGATCTGGGGCAAGATGCGCGACCGGGCCAGGTGCCTGGACAGCACGGCACGACTGATCGGGTTGAATACGCTGGCGCGCACGCAGATCGGGCCGCGGACCGCGGACCGGGCGCAGATGCTCTACCGGGAGAATCTGGACGAGGACGACCTGGAAGAGCATGTGCTGCAAGCGATCGTCGCCCTGGAGGGCTGCGCCATGGCCTACGACGCGGCCGGGGTCGAGCATGCCGAGGCGACGATGACGCTGATGTACGCGGCCCGGCAGTTGCGCGCCACGCACGGCATCCCGCAGCTGGGCCCGGCCGACCCGGCGCCCCGCGAAGCCGAGCACCGGAATGCCCTCGGCGAGGCCAGGTTCCGGGAGATCATGCGGGCGGCGGGGGAGATGTCGCTGGCCGAGGCGGTGGCCTACGCGTGCGCGAGCCCGACGCTGCCCAACCCGGACGACTCACCGCTGGCCGCGCTGACCAACCGGCAGCGCGAGATCGCGAGGCTGGTCGCCACCGGCATGACCAACCGGATGATCGCCACCCAGTTGGGGATCTCCGAATGGACGGTGGTCAATCACGTGCGCCAGGTGATGCTCAAACTCGGCTGTCCGTCCCGGCTGCACGTCGCGCTGCTGGTGGAACGCGACTCGCAGCCCGCCGATCCGGCCGGCGACGAGCCGACGGCCGAGCTGCCGCGAATCACGGTGGCGCGCAAGGCCTGAGCCGAATCACGGCCCATAGGTCAGGACCGCGCTGATGACGAACCACAGCACCCAGGCGAACGCGATCAGCATGCCGATGGCCAGGGTGATCCGCATGAAGGCGCGACCGAAATCCATGTCCCTGGTCTCCCGCGGATACAGCTTCCACGGGCTGTACCAGGGCGCTTCCACCGCGTAGACCGGCCGGTGCGCGTCGCGCTCGGCCTGCGCCAGCTCCTCCGCATAGGCCTCGGCCTGGGCCTGGTTGGGGCCGCCGTGCCACAGCGTGATGTCGATCGGACCGAGGAAGCCCTCGTTCAGCAGCTCCTGCGGCGCGGGCAGGTAGGGCAGGATGCCGAGGCCGCGGAAGGCGACCGCGACGTCGTTGGCCGTCCAGAGGTGCTTCTCCTCCTCGGCCAGCGCGTCGAAATAGTGCCGCAGCCGGCCGGGGTCGTCGCCCAGGATGACGTCGAAGCTCGGGTCGCTCCACGCCTGCTGGATCTTCAGCTCGGCCCCGCGCAGCGGGACGACGAGCGCGAGCCCGTGCACCGCGCGCTGACCGAGTCCGCGCGCGGCCAGCCAGTTCTGCAACGCGAAGGTGTGCTCGCGGGACTTCTCCAACGGCGTGCGCCGGTCCCGGCCCTCCATGGCCGCCGGGTCGCCGTTGATCGTCCACTGGCCGTTGAGCGGGATCTCCAGCACGCCGTCCTGGCGGGCCACCAGCGCCTCGGCCTCGATCACCACGCAGCTGGTCGGCGTCCACACCACCGCGTCGAACTGGTGCAGCCGATCCTTGTGGAACAGACTGCAGTTGATCGTGGCGACGCCCTTGGGGCTGTCCGCGTCCTTCCAGGTGCGTAGCCAATCGATCAGTGCCCGCTCGGCATTGGTGCCTGCGGCGTTCTGCACTCGCACGAGCATTAACGACCGCCCTTCACGTCGACACTCGACAGTGCACAGGATACGAGGTGCGCGGCCGAATTCGCCGCGCCGGTGGGAACAGTCGGCGTGTTGGTGTCGCGTTCACTCCGGCTCTTCGGCGGCGATCTTGCCCGCCTTTACCGCCTCGACCAGTGTGGCATGGTCGGCCTCGGTGCGGTCGGCATAGCGCACGGCGAAATCGGCGACCGCGTCGTCGAACCGCTCGTCCTCGCCCAGATAGCCCGCGAGCAGGCGCGGATCGAGCGAGCGCGAATGCGCGCGGGCCAGCAGCGCGCCGGCCAGCCGGCCGTAGTCGTCGAGCTCGGCGGCGGACAGGCCGGCCGGGTCGATGCTGCCCTTCAGATTGCGGAATTGCCGCACGATGAACGGCAATTCGACGCCGTCGCCGGTCGGGTCGACGCTGGTCCAGCCGAGCAGGATGTCGCTCTCGGACTGAACCAGCCTCGCGCCCTGCACGATTCGCTTGCCCTCGTGCTTCGGCGGCGGCGCGGGCAGATACGGCGCGAGCGCGGACGGGTTGGCCTGCTTGATCTGTAGCACCAGATCCTCGCGCTCGTTGCCGTGCAGCAGCGCGACATAGGTGTGCAGGCCGACGCTGCCGGTGCCGACGATGCGGAAGGCGATGTCGGACACCGCGAATCGGGCCAGCAGGTTGCGCCGCGACCGGCGCAGCGTGTCGGCGTAGCGTTCCAGGCCGTCGGTGATCGCCGCGGCGACCTGGTCGCCGACCGGGGTGAGAATCGGTGGGTCGCTGATGAATCGGTGCTTCTTGATGCCGGTCTGGTGGTCCTCGAGGTGCTCGGTCCACTTGGCCACCACCTTCGCGCTGGTGTTCTTGCGCGCCTTCTTCGCGGCCTTCTTGAAGTCGTCGACGAGGTCGTGGGCCGCGGCCTCGTCGAGCACCGACTCGTCGGGCAGCGCGCTCCACGATTCCAGGAACGGCTGCTCGGCCAGCTGCGCGACGGCGAGGCGGTAGGCGCGGGCGGCGTCGTGCGCGGCGGCGCGGCAGTCGTCCTCGCCCGCACCGCTTTCCCGCCCCGCGAGCACCAGGCTGGCCGCGAGGCGGTCCAGATCCCACTCCCAGGGCCCGGCGATGGTCTCGTCGAAATCGTTGATGTCCATGATGATTTCGCCGCGTGGCGTGCCGTACAGGCCGAAATTCGCGGCATGCGCGTCGCCGCAGAGCTGTGCGGTGAGCCCGGTGTCCGGTCCGCCGGCCAGATCGGCGGCCATCAGCCCGGCCGCGCCGCGGTAGAACGTGAACGGGGAGGCGATCATCCGGCCGATGCGCAGCGGCACCAGGTGAGCGAGCCGGCCCGCGTTGCTCGCCTCGACGAAGTCGAGCACCTCGGGCCTGCGCGCTCCCTCGGCCGCGCGATCGCGCGCGGTGACCGGCACCCGGTCGCGCAGGGCCGCGCCGCGGGCGCGCACGTCGGCCGCGGGGAGGTAAGAACGTAGATCGATACCACTGTCTGACACGCTGCCGACGCTAGCGGGTATCGGCCCCGCCGACGGTGTCGGTTTCGCCACGTTCGGTGCCGGTCGGATATGCCGCCCGGTGCGCTCAGGTGGCGGGCACCGGGGGATCGACCGGGGTGATCGGCAGCCGCAACGCGCCCGGCGCGGCGGCGGGCACCGTCGGCCGATTCGGCGCCACGGGCGCGATCCGCTGATACGCGGTCCCGAGTTCGGGCCGCGGATCGGCCTCGTTCTTGTTGGGCCAGAACGCCATTGCCCGCTCCGCCTGCGCGGTGATGGTGAGCGACGGGTTGACGCCCAGGTTCGCGGTCACCGCCGAGCCGTCCGCGACATGCAGGCCGGGATGGCCGAACACCCGCTGATACGGGTCGACCACGCCGGTCTCCGGGCTGTCCCCGATGACGCAGCCGCCGATGTAGTGCGCGGTCGCCGGAATGTTGAACACGTCCATCACCAGCCCGTGCGTATCGCCGTGCACCTTCTCGCCGAAGCGCCGCCCGATGTCGTGCGCCATCGGGATCCAGGTCGGATTCGGTTCGCCGGTGCCCTGTTTCGTCTTGAGCAGCCCGCGCCGCCGGAACGAGGTCAGCGAGTTGTCCAGCGACTGCATGACCAGCAGGATCACCGACTTCTCCGACGCGCGCCTGGCGTTGAGGCTGCGCAGGAACACCAGCGGGTGCACCACCATCGCCAGCAGGAAGCGCAGGAACCGGAACGCCCCGCCGTCGACGATCGGCACCGACATCGGGAACAGCGCGTTCTGTCCCTTGCCGTAGTGGCAGACCTCGATGTGAGTGTCCGCGGCCGGGTGGATCGAGGAGGTGATCGCGATGCCCTCGGCGAAATCGCGGCGGGTGCGGCTCACCACGTTGAGGATCGCCTCGGAGTTGCTGCGGGTCAGCTCGCCGAGCCGGGGCGACAGATTCGGCAGCACCGCGTCGTCGCGCATCTTGTGCAGCAGCTTCTGGGTACCGAGCGCGGCGCCGGCGAACACCACCTGCTCGGCGGTGAAGGTCCTGCGCTGCTTGCGGATCCAGCGATCCGAACGCTCGGTCTCGACGGCGAAGCCGCCGTCCGCCAGGGGCCGCACGGACGTGGCGGTGGTCAGCGGGTGCACCTCGGCGCCCGCCTGTTCGGCCAGGTACAGATAGTTCGTGGTGGTGGTGTTCTTGGCGTTGTTCGGGCAGCCGGTGAAACATTGCGCGCAGTGCACGCATCCGCGCCTGCGCGGGCCGACGCCGCCGAAATAGGGGTCGTCGACCTCTGCGCCCGGGTCGCTCTCGTTGAAGAACACGCCGACGTTCGTCGGGTGGAAGGTGTCGGCCACGCCGAGGTCGTCGGCGATCTCGCGAATCACCTCGTCGGCCGGGGTCATCCGCGGGTTCGGCGCCACGCCGAGCATCCGCTGGGCCTGGTCGTAATACGGCGCCAGCTCGGCGCGCCAGTCGGTGATATGCGCCCACTGCTTATCGGTGTAGAAGTTCGGCAGGGGCTCGTAGAGGGTGTTGCCGTAGATGAGCGAACCGCCGCCGACGCCCGCGCCGGAGAACACCGCGCACTTGCCGAGCACGCTGATCCGCTGCGGCCCGGTCAGACCCAGTCGCGGCGCCCAGATCGACTTGCGCACATTCCAATTCGTGCGCGGGATGTCCTCGGCGGGCCAGCGTCTGCCCGCCTCGAGCACGCCGACCCGATACCCCTTCTCGGTCAATCGGAGGGCGCTGACGCTGCCGCCGAAGCCGGAACCGATCACCACCACGTCGTAGTCGAATGCGGGCATGACTTCCTCTCGCTCACCGGACGTTCACCGTACCGACAGATGAGATGATTTCATACTCATTCTGTCACCGCCGGTCTGTGGCGGAAACCATCCTTGCCCGGAGATATCGAGAAAACCGGCGTGCCCGGATGGCGTCGACCGGGGTCGGTGCGGTAAGCACGGGGCGTGACAACCGAATCGGGCACAACGGAACCGGAGGGGCGCGCCGACACCGGCGGCGTCTTCGACGACCGCATCCTCACGGTCCCGAACGTCCTGAGTTTCGTCCGCCTGCTGGGTGTTCCGCTGTTCCTCTGGCTGCTGCTGGTCGAACACGCCGACGGCTGGGCGTTCGTGCTGGCCTTCGCCAGCGGCCTGACCGACTTCCTGGACGGCAAGCTGGCCCGCCTGCTCGATCAGTCCTCCCGCCTCGGCGCCCTGCTCGACCCGTTCGTGGACCGGTTGTACCTGGTGACGACGCTGGTGGCGTTCGTGCTGCGCGGCCTGATCCCGTGGTGGGTGGCGGTGCTTCTGGTCGGCCGCGATCTGGTGCTCACCCTCACGCTTTCGGTCTACAAACGCCGCGATCTGCCCCCGCCCGACGTCATCTATCTGGGCAAGGCGGCCACCTTCGCGTTGATGTCGGCGTTCGTCTGGCTGCTGGCCGGGGAGATGGATTGGGCGCTCGACGGTTTCGGGCGGGCCTTCGGCGGGGCATTACTGGTCTGGGGCACGGCGGTGTATGTATGGACCGGCTTGCTCTACACCGGTAAGGCGATCGCGGTCGCTCGCTCGATACCGGCTGTGGCACACCGGCCGAGCTGACCGAGGCGTCGAGTCGAAGATCGGCTCGGGCCTCGCATAGAGTTGCGCCCACACGATCACAATGGAAAGGACGGACGGCCTGTGACCCAGACCCCCGAAGATCTGCGCTACACCGAGGAGCACGAGTGGGTGCAGCGGATCGGCCCGACCCGGGTTCGGGTGGGCATCACCGATTATGCCCAGTCCCAGCTCGGTGACGTTGTGTTCGTGCAGCTGCCCGAAACGGACAAGGACGTCGCCGTGGGGGACAGCATCGCGGAGGTCGAGTCGACCAAGAGCGTGTCCGACATCTACGCGCCGATCGCAGCGAAAGTTGTTGCGGTGAACGAGGTTCTGGTGCAGGAGCCGGAGACGCTGAACACCGATCCGTACAGCGACGGATGGCTGTTCGAACTCGAGGTCGCGGACGCCGCCGGCCTCGACAAGACCCTTGATGAACTGTTGGATGCGGCAGGTTATCAAGGAGTTATCGGGGGCTGAATCAGCCTTCCCGGTTCTACCTGCACGGGCACGCCCTGGCAGGGTACGGTCAATGCCAACAGATGCGCCGACAGCCATTGTCGGGAATCTAGGGACTCGACGGCAGGTCGTGGTGCCACAGGTATCACCTGCTTGCATGGATAATCAGGTTCGAGGAGGAGAGAAACGGTGAGCGAGAACAAAGACCCGGGTTACGGGGAGACCGCGGCCGAGACGACGTCGGTCTTCCGCGCGGATTTCCTGAACGAGGTCGACGCGTCGCGCTCCGGAGAGCCGACCGGCGAACAGCCGGTCCAAGGGGTCGAGGGTCTGCCCGTTGGTGCGGCCCTCCTGGTCGTCAAGCGCGGTCCGAACGCGGGCTCGCGGTTCCTGCTGGATCAGCCGACTACGTCGGCGGGCCGCCACCCCGACAGTGACATCTTTCTCGACGACGTCACCGTCAGCCGTCGGCACGCCGAGTTCCGTCAGGACGACGATTCGTTCCAGGTTGTCGATGTCGGCAGCCTGAACGGCACCTATGTGAATCGGGAGCCGGTGGACTCCTCGGAACTCCAGAACGGCGACGAGGTGCAGATCGGCAAGTTCCGCCTGGTGTTCCTCACCGGACCGCGGGCGCAGAACGACTCGGCGGGTGCAGGGAGCCTATGAGCACGCGGCGCTGGGTTCTTTCACCTCATGAAGGGCTCGGGGTCATGAAGGACTCAACGCCGTGACAGGTGCGGCGCAGTGGGCGCGCGGAGGCATGTCGATCGGCTCCGTGCTCGACCTGCTGCGCCCGGACTTTCCGGACGTCACCATCTCGAAGATCCGCTTCCTGGAGGCGGAGGGCCTCATTCGGCCGGAGCGCACGCCCTCGGGCTACCGCAGATTCTCCGTCGCCGACTGTGAGCGGCTTCGGTTCGTGCTGACCGCGCAACGCGATCAGTACCTGCCGTTGAAGGTGATCAAGGAACAACTCGAAGCGATCGACAGCGGTGCGGCGACGCTCGGTGTGCGGGAAGCCCGCGCCCGGGCGCATTCGGGCCATACGGGTGCGTCGGAGCCGGCGGCAGCGACCGCCGGCTCCGAGCACCCGGTCGCATCCGGCGGGAACAGAAACGGCGCCATCGCGCCGAGGAGGCTCGGCGTGGTGCCCAGCGAGATTTCCCCCGACGATCTGCGCTTCGATCACGAAATCCGGCTCACCCGCGCGGATCTGCTCGCCCAGGCCGACATCGACGAGGCGTTTCTCAACGATCTGATCCGGGCGAACCTGATCACCCCCGGCGCCGCCGGATTCTTCGACGGCGACGCGGTGACGCTGGCCCGGACCGCCAAGGCGATGGCCGAATTCGGTTTGGAGGCACGGCATTTGCGCGCGTTCAAGCTGGCCGCCGATCGGGAGGCCGCGCTGGTCGCGCAGATCGCCGCCCCGATCGCGAAGAGCCGCGACGCCGGTGCGCGGGCCAGAGCCGAGGAAACGGTGCGTGAACTCGCGGCGCTGTCGCTGACGTTGCACGCCTGTCTGGTGAAGTCGTCGGTGCGGACGTCGCTGGGCGGCTGAACATCCCGTCGGCCCGTTGACGCGGAATCGGTGTCATGTTTCGGTCATCCAACACGCCGATTTCGGCTTGCACACCGATCGCTGCACCCGCGCGGGTTCGCCTAGACTCGTTGGTACGGCGAGCTGGGCGGTGGTCGTGCCGGGCGGCCGGCGGATATTGGGAGGCAGTGCGATGAGTGAAATGCGTGTCATCGGCATTCGTGTCGAGCAGCCACAGAATCAGCCCGTGCTGTTGCTCCGCGAGGTGTCGGGGGACCGGTATCTACCGATTTGGATCGGGCAGGCCGAGGCGACGGCGATCGTGCTGGAGCAGGAGGGGGTGACCCCGATCCGCCCGCTGACCCACGATCTGATCAAGATCCTGATCACCGAGCTCGGGCACACCCTCAAGGAGGTGCGCATCGTGGATCTCCAGGAGGGCACGTTCTACGCGGACCTGGTCTTCGAGAACGATCTGCACATCTCGGCGCGGCCGTCGGATTCGGTAGCGATCGCCTTGCGGGTGGGTTGCCCGATCTACGCCGAGGAGCCGGTGCTCGAGGAGGCCGGGCTGGTGATGCCGGACGAGCGCGAGGACGAGGTGGAGAAGTTCAAGGAGTTCCTCGAGTCGGTCTCGCCCGACGATTTCAAGGCCACGGATAGCTGAACAGGACCTTTCCGGCAATCCGGCGTTTTCGCGGGCTGACCGGGGGATCGTCCCTTAACCAGAGCTTGAGACTTTAACCGCGCGTCGCGTTTGGCCGGACGATGGTGCTCCCTGGACAATCAGGGGAGTAATCTCGATAGTTGGGCCACGTCCGTTTTGGCCAGGTCGTCAGTATGAGCAGTGGTCGAAGCGGAGCCGGGTCATCGATGAGGCCAGCGGTCGGCGGAGCAAGGGAGTGGTCAGTGGCAGAGGAATCGCAAAATGTGGTGCAGCCAGGCCTGTTCCCGGACGACTCGGTTCCCGACGATCTGGTCGGCTACCGGGTTCCCAGTGCATGCCAGGTGGCCGGGATCACCTACCGGCAGCTCGATTACTGGGCACGGACCGGATTGGTCGTGCCCTCCATTCGCAGCGCCGCCGGCTCGGGTAGCCAGCGCCTGTACTCGTTCAAGGACATCCTGGTCCTGAAGATCGTGAAGCGGCTGCTCGACGCGGGCATCTCGCTACAGAACATCCGGATCGCGGTCGACCATCTACGCAGCAGGGGAGTGCAGGACCTCGCGGGGATCACCCTGTTCTCCGACGGCACCTCGGTGTACGAGTGCACCTCGGCCGAGGAGGTAGTCGATTTACTGCAGGGCGGGCAAGGCGTGTTCGGCATCGCGATCAGCGGCGCCATGCACGAACTCACCGGCGCCATCGCCAACTTCCCGGCCGAACGCGCGTCCGCGGTGACCGAGCGGCCGGAGGACGAACTGTCCTACCGGCGTAAGGCCCGGATGAGCCGCAAGACCGGATAAGAACAGACAACCGACAACACCCCGCCGCCCCGGCAGAACTCAGGGTAGCGGGGTGTTGTGCTGGGCGGCATCTGGTTTTCGATGGCGACAGCTCGGACTGTGTCAAAACATAGTGTTAAGTAGATATGCGCATCTATCGATGTGATCGTCCAGAGCTCCCGCATACCGACGTGACCAGCGCGACACCCGCAGGGAAGGGACCAGTGACACGTTCTGGCGTGTCGTCGGCTTAAACTGGTGGCGCGCCAACGCCGTGCGGGAGAGTCCCGGGTTCGACAGAGTCCGGGCGCCGAAGGAGCAGCACCTCCCCGTCAATCTCTCAGGCATCAGGGACCGTGCGGGCTTGGGCGCCTCTGGAAAGCGGTGGCTTCGGGCCGCCCGCCCATGGGGAAAGGGGCTCGACCTTCATTGCGGTCGCGCGTCCGAATCTCTCAGGCAACACGACAGAGGGGGAGGGCTGGTAACCGTCGACCCCTGTCGACCCGCCCGAACCCTATGGGAGCTGCCGTGACTCGCTCATTCGCCGACCGCCACATCGGACCCGACCGGGGCGAGATCGCCCGGATCCTGGACGTCGTCGGCGTCGGCTCGCTCGACGAGCTCGCCACGAAGGCGTTGCCCGCCACCATCCTCGACGGGTCCGGCCTGGCCGGATTGCCGCCTGCCGCAACCGAACACGAGGTGCTGGCCGAACTCGCCGGGCTCGCCCACTCCAACACCGTGGCCACCTCGATGATCGGGCTCGGCTACTACGACACCCTCACCCCGCCGGTGCTGGTACGCAACCTGCTGGAGAACCCGGCCTGGTACACGGCGTACACGCCCTACCAGCCGGAGATCAGCCAGGGCCGGCTGGAGGCGCTGCTCAACTTCCAGACCATGGTGTCCGAGCTGACCGGGATGGACGTGGCGAACGCGTCGATGCTGGACGAGGCCACCGCCGCCGCCGAGGCGATGACGCTGTTGCAGCGGGCGAGCCGGTCCAAGTCGACGCGGCTGGTCATCGACACCGACCTGTTCCCGCAGACCAAGACCGTGCTGACCACCCGCGCGCAGCCGCTCGGCATCGAGCTGGTGCCGGCGGATCTGTCCGCCGGCGAGCTGCCCGAGGGTGAATTCTTCGGTGTGCTGGTGCAGGCGCCGGGCGCGTCCGGCCGGGTAGTGGACTGGACGTCGCTGATCGGCGCCGCGCACGAGCGCGGCGCGCTGGTCGCGGTGGGCGCGGACCTGCTGGCGATGACGTTGATCGCGTCCCCGGGCGACCAGGGCGCGGACGTCTGCTTCGGCACCACCCAGCGTTTCGGTGTGCCGCTCGGCTTCGGCGGCCCGCACGCGGGTTATCTGGCCGTGCGCACCGCGTATGCCAGGCAGCTGCCCGGCCGGCTGGTCGGCGTCTCGGTGGACGCGGACGGCGACGTGGCCTACCGGCTGGCGCTGCAGACGCGCGAGCAGCACATCCGCCGGGAGAAGGCCACCTCCAACATCTGTACCGCGCAGGTGCTGCTGGCGATCGTCGCGGCCATGTACGCGAGCTACCACGGCGCCGACGGCCTGCGCGACATCGCGCGCCGGGTGCATCGGCACGCCGCCACCATCGCCGCCGGCCTGGACGGCGCGGTCGTGCACGACACGTTCTTCGACACCGTGCTGGCGCACGTGCCCGGCGGTGCGGAAGCCGTTGTGGCGAAGGCGAAGTCGCGCGGGATCAACCTGCGCCTGGTGGACGCCGATCACGTCGGCATCGCCTGCGACGAGGCCACGACCGAGGCACACGTCGCGGCGGTGCTCGAATCCTTCGGCACCACACTGTCGGCCGAGCAGCGCGACCCGGCGCCCGCGGTCGAGATCGAGAACCGGACCTCCGAGTTCCTCGACCATCCGGCGTTCACCAAGTACCACACCGAGACCGCGATGCTGCGCTACCTGCGTTCGCTGTCCGACAAGGACATCGCGTTGGACCGCAGCATGATTCCGCTCGGCTCCTGCACCATGAAGCTGAACGCGACCGCGGAGATGGAGGCCATCACCTGGCCCGGCTTCGCCCGCGTGCACCCGTACGCGCCGGTCGAGGACGCACCCGGCCTGTTGCAGGTGATCCACGACCTGGAGCAGTGGCTCTCCGATATCACCGGCTACGACTCGGTCAGCCTGCAGCCCAACGCGGGCAGCCAGGGCGAGTACGCCGGCCTGCTGGCGATCCGCCGCTATCACCTGGATCGTGGTGACACCCACCGGGATACCTGCCTGATCCCGTCCAGCGCGCACGGCACCAACGCGGCCTCGGCGGCGATGGCCGGGCTGCGCGTCGAGGTGGTCAAGTGCCGGGACAACGGCGACGTCGACCTGGACGACCTGCGGGCCAAGATCGCCGACCACGCCGACCGGCTGGCCTGCATCATGATCACCTACCCGTCCACGCACGGTGTGTACGAGCACGAGGTCGCCGAGCTGTGCGCGCTGGTGCACGACGCGGGCGGTCAGGTGTACGTCGACGGCGCGAACCTGAACGCGCTTGTCGGACTTGCCCGTCCGGGCCGGTTCGGCGGCGACGTGAGCCATCTGAACCTGCACAAGACGTTCTGCATCCCGCACGGCGGCGGCGGGCCCGGTGTCGGTCCGGTCGCGGTCCGGTCGCACCTCGCGCCCTACCTGCCCGGCGATCCGCTGGTGACCGACTCGCACGCGGTGTCGGCGGCCAACTACGGCTCCGCCTCGATCCTGCCGATCACCTGGGCCTACATCCGGATGATGGGCGCGGACGGCCTGCGCGACGCGACGCTGACCGCGATCGCCTCGGCGAACTACATCGCGCGCCGGCTCGACGAGTACTTCCCGGTGCTCTACACCGGCGAGCACGGGATGGTCGCGCACGAGTGCATCCTGGATCTGCGCGATATCACCAAGCAGACCGGCGTCACCGTCGACGATGTGGCGAAGCGCCTGGCGGACTACGGGTTCCACGCGCCGACGATGAGCTTCCCGGTCGCGGGCACGCTGATGGTCGAGCCGACCGAGAGCGAAAACCTGGACGAGCTGGACGATTTCATCGAGGCGATGATCGCGATCCGCAAGGAGATCGATCAGGTCGCGGCGGGCGTGTGGCCGGTGACCGACAACCCGCTGCGCGGTGCGCCGCACACCGCGGCGAGCCTGGTCGGCGAGTGGGATCACCCGTACAGCCGCGAAACCGCTGTGTACCCACGGGGTCTCGGCCACCCGCGGCCCAAGGTGTGGCCGCCGGTCCGGCGGATCGACGGCGCGTACGGCGACCGCAACCTGGTCTGCTCCTGCCCCCCGATCGAGGCGTACGCCGACTGACCGTCGGCACGGAGGGCGCCCTTGTCTGCGTCTTCAGGGGGTCGTCAGCGACTGAACCACTGCGGACCCGAAGCTGAGGTCGTCGGAGGTGGTGACCTTCGTGTACGTGCCGCCGGACTGCTCGGCGATGCTTTTCAGCGTCTGCGTGCCCTGGCCGCCGATCACGATGATGTCCACGCGGACCGGGTGCGCCTTGTCGATCGCGGCGGACATTTCGGCGGCGAGTTTCGCGCCGGTGACCGTCGAGTCGTCCTCGGGGCCGTCGGTGATGAGGAGCACGGAATTCGTTCGGCCGGGGGTGTATCCGTTGACCGCGCTCTTGTACGCGGCGATCAGCGTCGGGTACGCCTGGTCGGCCTTGACCTCACCGGCCTTGATGGCGCCGAGCGCGTTGCTGATCTTGGTGCGCTGATCGTCGGTGAGCGCGGCGGTGGCGGCCTGTACCTTGTAAGGCGTTGTGCCGTCGAGGTTTTTGCCGTATGTCCAGAGGCCGAGGCCGAAGTCCGGTGGCATCACCGTCAGCGTTGAGCTCAGCGCGCCGACGACATTCGCCAGCCGGGTCATCGAACCGTCGGTGGTCGACATGGACGAGGAGACGTCGACCAGCACGGTGGATTGCACGCCGAGCACCGGATTGGCAAGGGTGGCACGGACTTTGTCGAGGGCTGCGCGCGGCGGTGCGGGGGTGGCGGCGGGTGCGGTGCCGAAACCCGCCGCGGTGAAGGCCGATACCTGCTCAGGTGCGCGCAGGTAGTCCGCGAACAGTCCGCCGATCAGGTTCTGTGTCTTGTCGACCCAGGGCCCGGACATCAGCGCCGCCGGGTGATCGGCGACCGGCGCCGCGCCGGACGGCCGGAAGACCGTAAGTCCCGCTTGGGTTTTCGCCTGCTGCTCGGTGGTGGCGACCGCGTGCACGGTGGCCTGCTGCGGTGCGCCGGCGAGAATGCCGAACGCCGCGGCGGTATCGGCCGCCTCCGGCGCCTCGGCGGCGAGACCGGAGATCGCCGCGACGGCTTGGCCCGACTGCGCGGCCTGCTCGGTGAGCGGTTCCGCGCCGGATACCGCGGACCCCACCGCCACGGCGGCGGCGAGCGAGGCGTCCCCGGGCGGTAGTGCCATGCGCAGGCCGCCCCAGCCGGACAGCCCGACGTCTTTGAGCGAACCTTGTTGCAGCCGTGGCAGATCCGCCCACGTGGTGTTGGCTTGTTCCAGCGCGCCGCGCAATTCGTCCGGCACCGCGAGCACGATCGGGCTCACCGCGACCGGCGCGGGCGTGCCCTCGATCATTCCCGGCACCCGCATGGACTCGATCGAACGGGTGGAATCGGGGATCCAGAGCACCGGCTGCGGGCCGAGGTTCTGGTCCCACGGCTTGCCGTTGGTGAACGCGGCGACGATCGCGGCGGACGGTTGCGCCGTCACGACCACCTGCGCGCAGTGATCCCGCACCTTCGGCTTGGTCGCGTTGTACCGGTCCGCGGCGCCTTTGACCTGCGCGGCAATGTCCGGATCGGCGGTGACGTAGAGCGTCGACGCGCCGGAGACGCATGCCGCGGCCGCGGCGCTGTCCTCGTCGGCCGCCCGATCCCGTAACTGGAACCATCCGACGACCCCGGCGACGAGCAGCACGATGGCCACCACTGCGATAACCGGACCTTTGCTGACGCCCCGGGATCTGGTTCCGCTGCGATGAGTGCCCACGGTGCACAGTGTATGTTCACCGGCGATTTGCGGCCGCGTCGAGGTTGCCCTCACCGGCGTGCCGTAGGCCGTGTCCGCCGGCCGCCGTGTCCGGGGCGGACACGGCGGCGGGATTCACGGGCGGATCAGCTGCCCGCGGTCGAACTCGTGGCCGCCCCAGACGCCGGACTGGCCGGTGCGGGCGGCGAATTCACCGCAGGCCACGCGGATCGGGCAGCCCGCGCAGATGCCGCGGGCGTAGTCGAAGTCCTGCGACGGGTACGGGAACCACGCCTCGTGCTGCGGATCGCCCCGGCAGGCGGCGCGATGCCACTCTCGGGAGTCCGAGAGCGGAAGCAGCTCGGCCAGGGTCAGTTCCACGACCGCGCTGGTCTCGGTGCGGATGGTCATCGCGATCCTCTCCTTTCTCGGATGGTTCAGGTGGCGGCGAGCTGCTTCCAGATCCGCCGCTGTTGCCTGGCCTGGTGGTTGGGTGCCTTGGGCTGCCAGAGCAGCCGCATGCCCGCTTCCTCGGGGGTGCGGTCGGCCTTGGTGGTATTGCACGGGCCGCAACAGGCGACGAGGTTGCTCCAGGTGTTCGGGCCGCCGCGGCTGCGCGGCCGGATGTGGTCGACGGTGCGGGCCCAGGCGGCGCAGTAGCCGCACCGGTGGCTGTCCCGGCGCAGCACGCCGGCCAGGGTGGCCCGGCTCTCGTCGTGCACCCGCGCGGAGTGCTCGAGGTAGACGTAGCGCAGCAGCCGGATGGTCTCCGGCAGCAGTAGCTCGACGTGCTGGGACCGGATCAGGAACTGCGGCGCCCGGTCGGCGATCGACTCCGCGGCGCCGCTCGTCAGCAGCACGACAGCCCGGTCGGCGCTGATCTCGTGGAGCGCCTCGTAGGAGGCGTTCAGCACCAGCACGCCGGTGTCTATCCAGTTGTCTGCGGTCAGCATCGCCGGGTTGGCGGCATAGCGGAATGTCATGGGAATCACCATGTTTCGGGAAGGGTCGAGCGGGGGAAGGGGCGGTCAGTTACCGGCCGGGAGGCAGCCGTCGTCGTTTCCGCTGCGCAGCTGCCGGTCGAATGCTGGTTTCATGGTCGACAACCGTTGTGCCGCTTCGGCGTTCGCCCGAATCGGGTCGTATACGCGCATGGCCACCTCCTCCTTTCCGCGTGCTCGTGGATCACCGCTACCTGGTGATCATCGTCGAATTCCATGGTGACATAACGGGCCTACCGCTGTCGGGTCATTTATTTCCGGGCGCGGGTCAGGCGTTCTGTAGCTGGGCGGCGCCGAACGAAACGTGGAACCGCTGGCACCAGATGGTGACGCTGGTGAACGCGGTCAGATCGGTGTCGGCGGGCAGGACGTAGTTCTGGCTGCCCTTGTTGCCTTTGAGGCTGCCGAGGTCGGTGTGTGTGCCGTCGTCGAAGACGAACCAGCCGGCCTTGCCCTCGACCACCTCGGCGTCGGTGAGCCATACGTGCAGGTCGGGGCCGTCGGAGGTGTCGAGGTCTTCGAGCCGGAGCACACGGGTGCCGTCGGGCAACTGGAGGATTCGCACGGTGCCGGAGGTGTCGTGCTCGTGGGAGATGAGGGTGCCTGTGGCCAGGGTGCGCGGTTGCGCGGGCTGGCCGGGCGCGGCGGCGGAGGGTGCGGCCTCGTTGACGGTGGTGTTGGTGAACAGGCGCCACGGTTGCGCCAGCGCCAAGCCGACGCCGAGCCCGACGATCAGGAGAACGGCCAGCGTCCACGTGATGGGGGATCGGGCGATCTTGCGTGCGGAAACCATGGGTGCCCTCCGGGTGGCGCGACAGACGTTGTCTCTCATTGAACACGGGTGAGCATCGATTTCCAGGTGCTCAATTGTGACCAATTGCTGACGTCGACCTGGGTTTCCGGCGTTCGCGGTGGCGAGCACCTCGGCAGCGCGACTGGTGAATTCGACCGTGCCGTAGGGACTTTCGCGCCTCGCATACATAGTGCAGCAATCGCATACGCCGCAGCGTGCTGGGGAGTATGCGGGGTACGAAGGAGCTGTGCGAAGGACTCCCTATCTGTCGCTTGGGACGGCTCCGGGCCTCGACTCATCCCGCCGAGGCCCGACGTCCGGCGCCTACAGGTTGCCGACGATGTGTTCGAGGCGGTCCGCGACCAGTTCACGGGCCTTCTCGCGCAGGGCGGGGCGGTAGCCGCTCGGGTACACCGGATCGCCGGGCGCGTAGTCCTTCAGGACCTCCTTGGCCAGGGTGATCTTGTGTACCTCGGTGGGGCCGTCGGCGATCGCCATCACCTCGGCGTAGTTCATCATGTCGACGAACGGGAGGTCGGTGCTGACGCCGATGGCGCCGTGCAGGTGCAGTGCGCGCTGGGCGATGTCGTGCATGACCTTGGGCATGGCGACCTTGATGGCGGCAATGTCCTTGCGCACCTTGAGATAATCCTGTTCCTTGTCGATGCGCCACGCGGTGCGCAGGACGAGCAGGCGGAACTGTTCCATCTCGATCCAGCTGTCCGCGATGCGTTCCTGCGTCATCTGCAGGCCGGCCAGCGGGCCCTTGCGCATCGGGCGGGAGACGACCCGCTCGGCCATCATGTCGAAGGCCTTGCGCACCAGCGCGACGGTGCGCATCGCGTGGTGCACGCGGCCGCCGCCGAGGCGGGTCTGCGCCACGATGAAGCCCTGTCCCTCGGCGCCGAGCAGGTGGTCGGCGGGCACGCGGACGTCGGTGAAGCGCAGGTGTCCCTCGTGCTCGCTGAACCCGTGCACGTGGAAGTTCTTGACGATCTCCAGGCCCGGGGTGTCGGCGGGCACGATGAACATCGACATGCCCTGGTACGCACTGACTTCGGTGTTGGTGACCACCATGACGATGTGGAAGCTGGCGAACTGCGCGTTCGAGTTGAACCACTTCTCGCCGTTGATCACCCAGTGGTCGCCGTCGCGCACCGCGGTGGTCTTGAACGTCGTCGGGTCCGAGCCGCCGGTGGGTTCGGTCATCACATAACAGGAGCCGATCTCACCGGCCAGCAGCGGCTCCAGATACTTCGCCTTCTGCTCCGGGGTGCCGTAGTGCGCGAGGATCTCGGCGTTGCCGGAATCCGGTGCCTGGCAACCGAATACCGACGGCGCCCAGAACGACGTGCCGAGCACCTCGTTGAGCAGGGCCAGCTTCATCTGCCCGTAGCCCTGGCCGCCGAGCTCGGGACCGAGGTGACATGCCCACAGCCCCTGCGCCTTCACCTGCTCCTTGAGCGGGCGCATGAGCGCCATCGCCTCTTTGTCGGTGCGGTCGTACGGGTTCGGGTAGAGCAGGTCGAGGGGCTCCACCTCGGTGCGGACGAATTCCGCCGCCCAGTCCAGCTTCTGCTGGAAGTCCGGGTCGGTCTCGAAATCCCAAGCCATGGTCAGCCTTTCGTGTGGTTGTCGGACGTGGTCACCACGCCGTCGAGGAACGTGGTCGCGAGGATGTCGGCGATCTCGGCGGGGGTGTGCCCGCCGTGTGGCCGGTACCAGAAGGTCACCATGTTCAGCATGCCGAGCACGCTGTTGGTGACCACGTGGTCGTCGGTGCGCAGCAGCCCGGCGGCGTGGCCCGCGTCGATCGTCCGCTGCCAGCAGTGTTGCACGCGATCGCGCAGTTCTTGCAGCTGCGCGCCGCGTTCGCCGCTGAGCGCGGTGACGTCGCGGAGCTGGATCGCGACCTCACGGCGATGATCGATGATCAGGCCGACGTGGCTGTGGATCAGCTTGCGCAGCTTGGTGATCGGGTCGTCGGCGCCGGAGGTGATGCGTTCGGCGTCGACCAGCATCAGCTGGATGTAGTCGTGCAGGATCTGCCAGAGCAGTTCCTCCTTGGAGCCGATGTGGTAGTAGAGCGCGCCGCGCTGCACGTCGGCGCGGTCGCCGATCTCCGCGACGCCGGTGCCGTGGAATCCCTTCTCCGCGAACAGTTCCACGGCGGCGCGCACGATGCGCTCGCGGGTGTCGCCCGCCGACGATTCGGCCGCGGGCGGGCGGCCGCGCCTGCGGGTGGGGGCGATATCGGAACCGCTCGTCATGGGCCGGAACCGCGCTCGCGGTGCGTCGTGGTGCTCATCGGGCCGGGTCCAGGACTACTTGCTCACGCCGTCCGCGCGTTCGGCGAACAGCTGATAGGCGTCCGCGCCCTCGGACATCGGAAGTGGATGGGTGACCACGAATTCCGGGCGCAACCGGCCGGCCGCGGTCAGCTTCAGCAGGGTCGGCAGCTCGTATTGGATCGAACACAGCCCGATGTGGAATTCGAGCTCTTTGACCTGGGCCAGCGGCATGTGGAACGGATACGCGCGGTTCTGGTTGACGCCGATCACGCTCACCCGCCCGCGGTGCCCGACCGCACTGATCGCCAGCTTGATGGTGGCGTCCGCGCCGACCGCCTCGATCGCGACATCCGCGCCGCCACCGAGCATGTCGCGAATCGCGAGCTTCGGGTCGTCCGCCTCGACCGGTTCGGCTCCGAGTTCGGCGGCCTGCTTGCGGCGTTCGTCGATCAGGTCGACGCCGAGCACGCGCGCCGCGCCCATCGCGAACGCCGACTGGATCGCCATCAGCCCGACCGGCCCGAGCCCGATGACCACCACCGTGTCGCCGGGCGCGATGCGCGCGCGGCGGGCGCCGTACCAGGCGGTCGGCGCGTTGTCGGTGAGCACGACCGCGGCCGCGTCGCTGACGCTCTCGGGCAGCGGCACCAGGTTTCCCTCGGCGTGCGGGACCGCCAGCAACTGCGCCTGGCCGCCGGGCAGCGCCCCGCCGAGCCCGTAGCAGGCGTCGATCGCCAGCGGAGTGCGCTCGCAGGCCGCGACGATGCCGGCCCGGCACTTCGCGCATCGGCTGCACCCGGCCGAGGCGGACACCAGCACCCGGTCGCCGATCGACAGGCCGTGCACCTCGGGGCCGAGTTCGACGATCTCCCCGACCGCCTCGTGCCCGACGCTGTAGCCGACCTGGTCGGTGAACCCGTGGCCGCTGTAGATGTGCAGGTCGCTGCCGCAGATACCGGTCGCGGTGACCCGGATGATCGCGCTGTCCGGCGCGGTGAGGACCGGATCGGGCACGTCGGAGTACGAGATCTGCCGCGGGCCTTGATAAGTCAGCGCCTTCATCGCCAACCGCCGTCCAGTGCCAGGGTGGCGCCCGTGCAGAACGCGGAGGCGTCCGTGGCGAAGAACAGTGCGGCGCCGACGATCTCGCCGGGTTCGCCGACACGGTGCTGCGCGTTGAGCGAGGTGATCTGGGTGCGGACCTCGTCCGGCCAGGCCTTCGAGATGTCGGTGGCGAAGGCGCCGCACTGAATCGTGTTGACCCGCACCGTCGGTCCGAAACTCTGCGCGAGACCCGCGGTGAGCGTGTTCAATCCGGCCTTGGCCGCGGCGTAGGGCAGCGCGAACGGCGCCGGGCGGACCGCCTCGATCGAGGAGATGTTGATGATCGAACCGCCGCCGCCGGCCGCCATCCGGGTGCCGATCAGCGATGAAAGCCGGAACGGCCCTTTGAGATTCACGCCGATCACCTTGTCGAACAGCGATTCCGAGACCTGATCCAGGCTCGGGTACAGCGGGGAGAGGCCGGCGTTGTTCACCAGCACATCGACCCGGCCGAATTCGGCGTACGTGGTCTCCACGAGCGCGTCGCACTGCGCCCAGTCGCTGACATTGCAGGCCACCGGCAGCGCGCGGCGGCCGTGGGCGTTGGTCACCTCGTCGGCCAGCGCCACGCAATCGTCGAGCTTGCGGCTGGCGATCACCACATCCGCGCCCGCCGCCGCGAACGCGAGCACCATCTCCCTGCCGAGTCCCCGGCTGCCGCCGGTGACCACGACGACCTTGTCCGTGAGCGACACACACACTCCTGCCGATCAGAAAATGTTCCGATCAGTACATTAAATCTCCGCGCCGATAGAATCAAGGAGTTGTCCGGCCGACCGCCGACACGGCACGACGCGCCGACTGATCGATCCCCTCACGATCGGCGCGCCGGAACATATCGGCGAGACGCCGCGTTCGACCCGCTACAGGGTGGTATCACTACCCACGGGTAACATGTATGCGTCTTTCCCACCCGGCTTTCTCAGAAGTGAGGCAGTAGATGACAGAGCGGATTCAGGTCGGCGGGCTTCAGGTGGCCAGCGTTCTCCACGAGTTCATCGAGAACGAGGCGCTCCCCGGAACCGGCGTAGATTCCGCCGCGTTCTGGGCCGGAGCCGAGCAGGTCATCAACGATCTCGCGCCGCGCAACCGCGCGCTGCTCGCCGAGCGCGACGAGATCCAGGGCAAGGTCGACGCGTGGCACGCCGAACATCCCGGCGCCAACTACGACAAGGCCGCCTACAAGAGCTTCCTCGGCGAAATCGGTTACCTCCGTCCGGAGCCCGCCGATTTCCAGATCACCACCCAGAACGTGGACACCGAGATCGCCACCACCGCAGGCCCCCAACTCGTGGTGCCGGTGATGAACGCGCGCTTCGCGATCAACGCCGCCAACGCGCGCTGGGGTTCGCTCTACGACGCGCTGTACGGCACCGACGCAATCTCCGAGGCGAACGGCGCGGAAAAGGGCAAGAGCTACAACAAGGTTCGCGGTGACAAGGTCATCGAGTGGGCGCGCAACTTCCTCGACGACTCCGCGACGCTGATCACCGGCTCGCACATCGGCTCGACCTCCTACAAGATCGTCGACGGTGAGCTCGAGGTCGGCCTGGAGGACGGCACCGAGATCGGCCTGGCCGATCCGTCGCAGCTCGTCGGCTACCTGGGCGATCCGGAATCGCCGACCGCGGTGCTGCTCAAGCACAACGGGCTGCACATCGAGATCCAGATCGACCCGGAGTCGCCGGTCGGCAGCACCGACACCGCGGGCGTCAAGGACCTGGTGCTGGAGTCCGCGGTCACCACGATCATGGACTTCGAGGACTCGGTCGCCGCCGTGGACGCTGAGGACAAGGTCCTCTGCTACCACAACTGGCTCGGCCTGATGAAGGGCGATCTCACCGAGAAGGTGAGCAAGGGCGACAAGACCTTCACCCGCACCATGAACCCGGACCGCGTCTACACCGCGCTCGACGGCAGTGAGCTTGTGCTGCACGGTCGTTCGCTGCTGTTCGTGCGCAACGTCGGTCACCTGATGACCAGCGACGCGATCCTGGACAAGGACGGCAACGAGGTCCCCGAGGGCATCCTCGACGGCCTCGTCACCTCGCTCATCGCGACGCACTCGCTGCGTGGCGACACCGAGCTGAAGAACAGCCGCACCGGCTCGGTCTACATCGTGAAGCCGAAGATGCACGGCCCCGACGAGGTCGCGTTCACCAGCGAGCTGTTCGGCCGGATCGAGGACGTGCTCGGCGTGCCGCGCAACACGCTCAAGGTCGGCATCATGGACGAGGAACGCCGCACCACGGTCAACCTCAAGGCCTGTATCCAGGCCGCCGCCGAGCGCGTGGTGTTCATCAACACCGGCTTCCTCGACCGCACCGGCGACGAGATCCACACCTCCATGGAGGCCGGGCCGATGGTCCGCAAGGCCGACATGAAGGCCCAGCAGTGGATCAAGTCCTACGAGGACTGGAACGTCGATACCGGCCTGGCCACCGGGCTGCCCGGCAAGGCGCAGATCGGCAAGGGCATGTGGGCCATGCCGGACCTGATGGCCGACATGCTGGTGCAGAAGATCGGGCACCCGAAGGCAGGCGCCAACACTGCGTGGGTGCCGTCGCCGACCGCCGCCACCCTGCACGCCACGCACTACCACCAGGTCAACGTGCTGGAGCGGCAGCAGGAGATCCTCGCGGGCGGCCGGCGCGCCACCGTCGATCAGATCCTGGAGATCCCCCTCGCCGCGGCCCCGAACTGGACCGCCGAGGAGAAGCAGCAGGAGCTCGACAACAGCGCCCAGTCGATCCTCGGCTACGTGGTGCGCTGGATCGATCAGGGCGTCGGCTGCTCCAAGGTGCCCGACATCGAGGACGTCGCGCTCATGGAAGACCGTGCGACCCTGCGCATTTCGAGCCAGCTCGTGGCCAACTGGCTGCGCCACGGCATCGTCTCCGAGGACGAGGTGGTGGCCAGCCTCGAACGGATGGCCCCGGTCGTGGACCGGCAGAACGCGGGCGACGCGAACTACCACCCGCTGGCCCCGGATTTCGCCGGCAGCATCGCGTTCCAGGCCGCCAAGGAGCTGATCCTGGAGGGCACCAAGCAGCCGAACGGGTACACCGAGCCGATCCTGCATCGCCGTCGTCGTGAGGCGAAGGCGGCCAACAAGTAGGGTGCCATTTTCTTCACGAGGCTCCGCACCGGTAATGCCCGGTGCGGAGCCTTTTGCCCTACCTGGAGATCAGCGGTAATACCGGACCGTCACGCTCAAACCGGTCACAGGAGAGGATCCGCCTCGACGACGGAGACGCATAGGCTGTGTCGGCAATCGAACTCGACGGTTGGGAGAACGTTGGATGCGCACCGGCAAAGTCGAGCGTCTGAAAGAGCTGATGATCATCGCGCTGACCGACGCGATGCCTCGAGTTCATCGCTTTTCGAGCGTCTGCTCGGCGTCCACCATCCGGCGCTCGACCGTCCGGTAATCCATACCGACGAGATCCAGGAGAAGGCCGAATGGGTCGCCGGAGTTGTCACCGGCCGGGCCGCCGACTGGTGCTCTCCTTGCGGGCTTCGAACGGGTAGACACCGAATTCCGGAAGAGTCTTCAGGACGAAGTCCATGACTGCGCGGTCGGTTTGCCCGCTGGACATGACATCCACCGCGTTTTGCTCGGGTGGCATGTAGAAGTGCGTATTCAGCACGCGCTCAGGGTGTTTCACGTTTTCCAGAAAGAGTCGGCTCGCGTACGAGGAGGAGTTGCCGGCCAGAATGGCATCCGGCGCGGCGAGCTCGTCGAGCTGGCCGAAAACCTCCTTCTTGAGGTCGAGGCGCTCCGGGACGGCCTCGACTACCAGCCACGCGTCATGGAGGGCCTCGGCGAGATCGCCGGTGCTCGACACGGTGCCTGCCCGTGCACCAGCGCGGCCGGCGACGACCGTGGGCAGGGTGTCGATGACGTACTTCTCGGCAGCCTGGCGCGAGTCGGGAACGAGATCGTAGATTCGGACTGTGCCGCCGCCGCTGGCCAGCATGAGCGCGATGCGGCGGCCAAGGGTGCCGGCGCCGATGACGACGGCGGGTCGGGAGGTGTAGTCGGTGGGAACGGTGAAAGTCATGGGAAACACGCTCCTGCAATAGTTTTCGCGAAGAATTACGCGCCGGTGTAGTAGTTGTGTACGGGTTCGAACAGCCGCAGATCCAGATCGGTCACGATGTGCTGGCCCTCGAGCACCTCGAGCACCGGCAGGTCGGCGAGCGGGGCCATCACATGCGGCACCAGGTCGAGGCGGGCCGGGCCACGCCATGCCTCCTTGACCACGATGTCGGTGATCTCGGTGCGCACCAGGTCGACCGACAGCAACTGCGCGTTGTGGCCGGGAATGGTCTTGACTGCGTAAGTGGGCTTGGTCAGGGTGGCCACACTGGTGGAGATGGTGCGGGCCGACGCCCTCGATCTGGCTGTACTGCGCGCCCCCGCGCCCGGCACTGCCGACCTCACCGTCACCACCGTCGGGTACGAACGTCTTTCGGCCGCTCTTCCACAGACCCATCCGCTGGCCGGGCGCAACGCGATAGATCTGTCCGCGCTGCGCGATGAGAACTTCATCCTGCCCGGACCCAAAATTCCCGAGCTCGCCCAGCAAATCCAATTAGCATGCCGCCAAGCCGGTTTCACCCCGCGCGACTACGCCAACGCCGATGCCACCATCGGCCTGCTCAGCTACGTCGCCGCAGGATTGTGCGTGGCCCTCATGCCGCCCATTCCATTCCCGGGCGTCACCTACGTCCCATTGCACAAGCCGCCGAAGTTCACCGAGATCACCCTGGTGGCCGTCGGCCGCAATAGCGCGGATCTCGCGGTGCAGCGCTTCCTGAAACTAGCCGCCCGACTGGCCTGAGCGGATCGGGCCGGCCGGTGAACGGTTGACGCGGCGAATGCCGCTGCCCTACAAGACCATCGACATGGCAGGAGCATCCGGAGAGCCGAAACGGTCTCGGTCCCTTGGCCTTCCGAGGAGCTACTCCGACACCTACCATGTGCGAGTCGCGGCGGTCGTAGATTTGCGTCAGGGTTCGTAGGTGCCACCGTGGCAGGCGCTGCGGCCCAAGGCGATCCCCGATGGGCCCGCCGAACTATTCGAACCCCTCGTCGCACCCGAGTCCGCCGCTACGCTGCGGCCGGAAACGCACGGCCGACGAGCAGGATGCTCATCGGGCTCGGGACCAGTCCGCGAGGCACTACCCGGCGTAGGCCGCTTACGTCGAATTGCGCCTTACGCAAGGCTTCTTGCGTGCGGCGGTTGGGATGGCAGCCGTCGGTCAGCGCCATCCATGGCCGTTCCATGGCATCCTGTGTCGCGCCGATCACCCGATTCAACGGGCCTTCGCTTCCGGCGTGCACGTGCTCCAGCACCAGCACCTGACCGTCCGACTGTAGGACGCGTCGTACTTCGGCGAGGGCGGCTGACATGTCTTGCACGCTGCACAGCACCAGTGGCAGGACTACCGTGTCGAAGCTGTTGTCGGCGAAGGGCAGATCCTCGGCGAACGCGGCGTGGATGTCGACCGCGATGCCGTGTCGCTGGGCTCGGGCGGCGGCGACTGCTCGCATCGTCGGGTTGGGTTCGACCGCCGTGACCGAGGTGGCAGCGTCGGGCAGGTAGGGCAGGTCATGTCCAGGACCCAGTCCGATGATCAATACTCGGCCGCGGGCGCCGGCGAGCAGTGTGTTCCGCGTGGGCCGGATGAAGACCGGCTCGGCCACGGTCATCATCGCCGAGTACCAGGTGCCGAAGAACGGGCTACACATACCCCTCACGCTAGCCCGCTACAGCGCGACAAGATAGAGATAGGCAATTTTTGCATCATTATCCCAGTCGGCCGAGATATGTTTCACCACTTGACCATCGGTAGCGGTGAAAGTGGATGCGCGCGTGCGCGGTCGGCGGCCAGCCGCGCGAGCCGTCGATAGAACCCGGCGCTGGGGTAACGCCGCACGATCGCGCGGTAGTCGCGGCGAGATACGCCGAACCGGCGAGCGCCGGCGGTGGCGTCGATGGTGTCCGCACGCCGGAAGATCTCGACTTGCGGACGCGGGTCGCGCGCGGCCCGGATCCGATGGTGTTCATCGATCATCGCGATCACCAGCGGGATCTGCGCACCGCCGTCGTGCGCGGTGAGCCACTGCTCGGCGAGACGCTCCGACGGTTCGAGATAGTCGAAAGTGCCTGCGGTCCAGACTCCCAGGTCGTGAAAGACCGCGGCGGTGAGGTATTCCGCACGGGAGCTGGGCGCGGGTTCGCCCGCGCCCAGCGCGAGCAGATCGCACAGGCTCAGCACCCGCAGCACGTGATTGGTGTAGAGCTCGAGGTCCTTGCCGAGCGCGCCGGTCCAGGGCGACAACCGCTCCTGCACAACGGTTTCGACGGGGTCGCTCATACCGGCCTCCCGGGGTGAGAACAGGCGAAATCCAGGCGGTACGAACCCATCTGGGAGCTTGCGTGCATCGGGTCGCTACTGCGGGCAGATCACCGGCGCGACAGCCTGCAGGACCGGATAGAGGGGACTGGTGTGACTACCGGTCAACTCGGTCGCGACCATCAGCGGCATTCCCACGACCGTGCACAATGTGAAGGACGGACCCGGAGGCGATGCCTGCGCGGTGGTCGAGGAGATCGCGGGGATCGCCACAGCGATCGACACGCCCGCAGCGAGAGTCAGAACTGAACGCCGCATAGCGCAACCTCCGTATGTCGCTGATCATTAGCTGATTACCGCACGTTAGTACGGATAGACGCGTGTTGGCTGTGAACAGGATCACTGGGCGGTCAGGATCAGCCCGGAAACCATGACCGACTATTTTGGATCGATCGTCGAGGTCGTCGGAGCGGCTCTACGGGTTCAGCCCGGCTACGGCCAGATGGAACAGTCGCTCCGCCTGGGCGGCGGGGCCCGAAATCGATGGTGACAGTGGCAATTCCGGCCTAGGCAAAGTGGCGTGGAACGGTCGCGAATGTCACTTTCAGGGTTGCGGACAGCCCGGGTTGCCGCTGCCGAATTTCTTCGTCTTGCACACCCTTGGGCAGCTCACGAACTCAACCGTATTCGGCCGGCAAGTTATGTGGCGAGCTGATGGTCGTTGGGTTGCTGATGTGGTCATCGAAGCAGGCGGGACGGTTTTCCACGCCGGACCGCTGTCGAACAAACCGGTCAGCCCGGATCGGCGCACCGTCGGGCTCGATACCTCCCCCAAGAGCATCTTCCGGATCATGGTGAGCAGGGACACCGTCGCCGCCGCGATGCTCGACGAAGCGGAGACCCGCAGTTCACCGGCCGGATCGCTGTGCCACTCACGCGCTGATCGGGCTTCACGCGGGCCATCGGGGTCACTCGGAGTGGCCGCGCGGCACGGAGTTGGTTGGTAGCCGGACCACGCGCAGGAACCCGGGCAACAACCACGGGCGTCTGCCGGTGACGAGTACCTTGCCGGTCAGTGCCGCGCGTGCGCGGCTCAACCGTCCGAACAGCATCAGGTCCAGGCCGGGCGGATCGAACCGCAGTCGCACGTCGCACTGCCCATCGGGCGGCTCGACCGACACCTTTCTCTGGTGGAGCACGACTTTGGCCGGCCTGGTGTGTTTCGAGAGCAGCTCGACCGACACCATCCGGTCCGGATACTGCGTAGCGGAGGGCACCAGCCTCCCCGGCGATGCCAATACGTTGAACAAGAACAGGTCCACGAACAACGCCGCGTCCGTCGTCGGAATCGTCCAGGGAAGGCGGAGCGCGGTGCCGATGTCATGTCCGTGTACCAACAGCTCGTTCAGCATGTGCGCCAGCACGCCGGCCACCGGGAGCCTGGCGTCCCCGAGCCAGGGCACGGGCAGGTCGGCCGGTAGCAGCTCGGCGAACCGCAGGATGTCGTCGACATCGGTCAGCAACTGGTTCGTGAGAACCTCCGGCCTGCGCTCGGTGAATTGCCGCAACGTCGCCTCGTTGTACTCGGCAACGGTGTCGACTGTGACTGTGGGGACCAGGCCGGCCATCGGGGAGCCCGGTGGCGCCGCGCCGCGGTTGGCGAGCCGACCGGAGTACATCGAGGCGATAGCGGCCACGTGCGCCGTCATCTCGGCGACCGACCACTCGGCCGTAACCATCGCCGCAGGTGAAGGTGCCGCACGAACCAGCTCCGCGAACCGCTCGGCCGATGTGCGAAGCGAATGCCGCACCGCGCACCACTGTCGTTCGCTGACCGTCGTCATCGCCCACCCCCACCGACCGTTGCATAAATGCTATGCGACCGAAGTACTCATGCACCCACGAAATACGCCAGTTCGGTTGCCTCCGTATGCGATTCGACCCGAGGTGCGGGTTCCCCAAGCATCGATCCGATGGTGCTGTGTCACCCGAACTCGGACTCGATCCACAGCGTTGGTTCCGGGGTGGTCGGTGGAGGCGTGACCGAGTCGCCGCGATCGTTCGAGCGGAGAGATATGAGGATCGCGATGGCTGCGATGAGGATGCAGAGGCTTGTTGCGACCACCCATTTGCGTGCCATGGAGACGAGTCCTCGTTGAGATGTCGGCCAGTAGAAGCGGATGGATCGGGCGTCTTGGCCGGATGCTCATCGGCGGACGCAGTTCGGACGGAGGTTCGAGGGCTGGAAAACGGGAAAGACGGGATCTGACCAGTCATACCGTGTCGAAGGAGGATCTCGTGACCGATTACGGAGTGTCCAGTAGCCATACTCGGCGCCTGGCCGAAGACCATGACAATTTTCCCGATGACGCGCGGACCACGCGAAGTCACGCGGGAGAGGGCATCCAGGACGGGTACAACATCCCGGGGATCGTGCTGTGGGCGCTGGGTCTGGTCGCGCTCGGTTTGACCTTGACCGCTGCGGGCTACGGCTTCCACGGATGGGCCGTCATCGGCGCGATCGTGTGCGCGACCGCGCTGGTGACCGGGTCGGCCTGGCTCGTTCTCGAGCACCGCCGGATCAAGGCGAAGGAGGGACGCGCGCTGACCGATCCGGCCGGGCACTGAACTCGCCCGCGGGCCGGCAGCAGTAGATCGCGGTGAGGGGGGCATGAACGGTTAGGTGAACGACTGTGCGGAGCCGTGGGGAAGTACGGTGGGAGGTGACCGAGTGTCGCGGGTCCTATCTCATCCGACCACTCGGTGATCTGACGGGGTGGCGCGCCTGGGGCTGCGCGCCGCAATGGCCGGTGGGCAAGGTGGTGTGGGCGGTGTTGCCCATTCGGCCGTCGCGCACCAGCAGGTGCGTATCGGAAACCGCGGTGTAGACGTGCCCGGCCCATGCCCCTGGTCGGCCGGTCAACGCTCGGGCGCGGGTGCCGGATTGCGGAAGAATTGTTCTGCTGTGGGGTCGAGGGGGTGGAACAGTTCGACGCGCATTTCGTCGAGGGCGAGGTCGGACGCGGTGTCGAAGCGGGTGCTCAGTTGGATCGTGTGAATGACGTTGCCGCCCAGGCGGAATGCGGGGCACGGGAGGGGGTGGTGGGCTCCGGTGTGCTCGGGGAGGGGGAGGTCGGCGACGGCCGGGGCGGTGCGGTCCAGGAGGGCGCGCAGGCGGGAATCGAGCGGAGCGCGGTCGAGCTGGACGCGCAGGCGAGTCAAGAGCGCGCAGGCGATCTCGGGCCAGTTGAGGATCAGATCGCGGGCGGCGCGATCGACGACGAGACGCTCGATCAGGTTGTCGCCGAGCAGGTTCGGGCCCAGCAGGCGCTCGCTCGCGCGATTGGCGGCGACGACTTCGGAATAGGGGTCGAGCACCAGCGCCGGGAACGGCTCGTGGGTGCTCAACAGCCGCTCGACGGCGGTGGTGAACGCCGCCAGGTGTGGCGGATCGATCGGTGCGGCGGGCCGGCTGGGGGCGAAGCCCGCGCCGCGCAGCAGATGGTTGTGCTCGCGTGGTGGAATGCCGAGGACCTCGGCCAGGTGCAGCACCGTGGCGCGGCTGGGTCGCGAACGGCCGGTCTCGAGGAAGGAGATGTGGCGCGGCGTCGAACCGGCCCGGCTGGCCAGCTCCAATTGACTGAGGTTGCGCACCAGTCGCCACTGCCGCAGGTGGGCCCCGAACGGGCTGGCCGAGACGGAGGTCATGCCCAAGTCTCGCGAATCTCGTGGCCGGACACCACTCCCTGAACGGGAATCGTCTCGGTGCCGCGACGCGATCATGCTCGAGCTATGACGACAACGCATCCGGAAACACGGAAATCGCGCGCTCCGCAACTTATCTCGGGACTGAACCACATCAACGTGTACACCCGCGATCTCGAACGATTCATCGAATTCTACTGTGAAATATTGGGATTCGAGGTGGTGGTCGCCCTGCGCGACGACTTCGTCGACGGTTCCGACATCCCGGCTCCGGATGGTCGGGTCGCGGCCAGAGCGGGACAGATGATCCGGCCGCGGCATTACGTACTGCGGGTCGCGGATCGCAGCTATCTCGCCGTGTTCGATCAAGGCCCGGACTTCGACGGTCCCGGTGGTGGGTTCCATCATCTCGCCTTCACCGTTCCCGACGAGCAGGCGCTGGCCGCAGCGGGCGACCTGCTGCGCGCACACGGCGTGGCGGTGAGCGCCGCCGTCGATTACGGGCCGTACCACTCGCTCTATTTCCTCGATCCGGACGGGCGCAATCTCGAACTCTGCGTACAAATTCGAGATCTCGGACTGCCCGAGGATTTCACCGATCCGGATCTGCTGCCGCAAGTGCGGCGTCCGGGCTCGCGATAGTGCCGTCAATATCGGGTTTGGCGGTTTGCCGAATATATGCTTTCGAGATCGACATCTCGTCCTGATGCCGAGAACGCAGCGCGTGTGCTTTCAAAGCTCGATTGCTACGCCATTGCCTCTAGCGCGGATGTGTCCGGCCGACGGTGGTCCGAACGCTGCGCCCATGGGCGAAGTCGGAGCATCCCAACGATGGAGGTCGAGATGTTCTGTGAGGCGCAGCGACGCGTCCGCGGATTCGGTGTTGCCGCAGTGGCCATCCTCGTGATGTTCGCCGGACCGGCGATCGTTTCCCCGAGTCCGGCGGGCGCGGCGCCACCCCTGCCGCAGGTGGATGAGTTCTATCAGCCGCCGGCCGGTTTCGAGTCCGCGGTCCCCGGGGCAATTCTGCGCTCCCGGCCGATCGAGTTGGTGGCGCCGTTCCCGGCGCAAGCCTGGCAATTGCTCTATCGCACGACCGACGTCTTCGATCAGCCGGATGTCACCGTCACCACGGTGTTCCTGCCCCACAATGTCCGACCGGATCGTCCGTTGGTGTCGCTGCAGATGTTCGAGGACGCCTCCGGGCCGCAATGCGTCCCGTCCTACGGATTGCAGGCCGGCGCCCAGTCCTCGCTGGAGACCACGGGGCAGCTCAAGGATCTGCAAACGATGCTGCAGAACGGCTGGGTGGTGTCGACGCCCGACTTCGGCGGGCGATTCGGCCACTTCCCGGTCGCCCAGGAGCCCGGTTATATGGCGCTGGACGGCATTCGCGCGGCCCGGCAATTCGCTCCGCTCGGTCTCGGCGCCGAGAATCGCATCGGCCTGTACGGGTATTCGGGCGGCGGTTTCGCGACGGGGTGGACGGCTGAGCTGCAACCCAGTTACGCACCCGAACTCAACATCACCGGCGCCGCATACGGCGGTCCGGGTGCCGATATCAATGCGGCACTGTTCACCACGAACGGCGGACCCTTCTCCGCCATAGTCGGTAGCGGTCTGTCGTCCTATTACGCCACCTATCCCGAGGTCGAAGCGGCGATGCGACCGCACCTGACACCCGAGGGCGTGGCCGTGATGGAGCAGATCCAGACGCAGTGCTTGTCCACCACGCTGGCCCAGCAGTTCTTCGGCGACTGGAAACGGTATTTCGACATCCCGCTGGACCAGGTGCTGGCGTTGCCGCCGCTCGCCGAGGTGATCGACAAGGCCAGGTTGGGTACCCGCGTGCCGTCGGCGCCGCTGTACGTCTTCCAAGCCGTGCAGGACGAGGTGATTCCGGTGTACTCGACCGACCGGATGGTCGACGAGCTGTGCGCCGGTGGGGCCCGGGTCACCTACATCCGGGAGCAATGGGCCGAGCACATGAGCACGATCTTCTCGGCCTCGCCGGGCGCGTTCTCCTGGCTCGCGGAACGCGTCAACACCGACGCCGCGGTGCCGGCCGGATGCAGCAGCATCACCGTGCAGTCCCAGTTCATCACCCCGAGGTAGCCGATCGGGCAAGGCGCCGAGCCGCGATCAATCGTCGTCGTTGCCCGATGGATTGCCGGTGGACAGCGACGTATCGTGCCGTTTGCCGTTCCGCTTGCGGAACACCAGCACTGCGCCGACCAACACCGCGATACCGAGGATTACGAGTAGCTCCATGCGGGTGGCCTACCCGTATCCGCGTGGTCGAACCCGGAGTCGGCAACATCCTCGCTACGCACCGGTGGTGCCGGGATTGAATCGCGGGATCGCGGGTATGCGGCGGTAGGGGAAGGGAGAACGGGTTCATGGACAACGATGTGCGCCGCCGCGGCAGTGCGGCCAAGACCATGCCGTCCGATGTGCGGGGCAAGTTGACGGTCTTCGATCGGTTCGCCACCGGTGCCGCTGAATTGACCGCCAAGGCAGGGTTTTTCGTCTTCTGCGTGTTGCTGGTAGTGCTGTGGGCGCCGACGTTCCTGCTCTTGCCGAGCATCGACACCTGGCAACTGGTGATCAATACCGCGACCACCATCATCACGTTCCTGCTCGTCGCGCTCCTGCAGAATACTCAGTCCCGTTCCGACGAGGCCGTGCAGCAAAAACTCAACGCCATCGCCGACGCGCTGTCCGACTTCATGGGCGAACTGAGCGCCGAACATCCCGAACTGGAACGGCACCGCCGGGAACTGGCCGACGCTGTCGGTCTGGAGGATCGGGAGTCGGCGTGAACCAGGGCTGACTCAGTCGGGCGGTTATTGCGCGTCGTCGCCGGTTTCGCGCACCGCGTCGGGTGGCTGCGGTGCCGCACCGGTACCCGCCAGATCGGGCGTGCCACCGGATTCACCAGATTCGTTGCTCAGCGCAGGATCGTCGTTGTCGACGGCGTCGATCGCCGAGCTCAGTTCCGCACGCAGCCGATCGGCGGTGGCCTGGTCGCCTGCGTCGGTGGCGGTGGTGATGTCTTGGCGGAGTTGGGCGATGACGTCCTGGGAAACCATGGTGCTCCTCGCTTGTCGTGGGTGACGCGGTCCGGTGGCGGCCGTCTCGCGTGCGGCCGTTCGATCGGGGATGCCGATCAGCCGCAGTGACGCACTACCCGTCACGTTCGTCAGTAATCCGCGATCTCGGCGAGGCGGTGTGCTCGCCTCCCATGCGCGGCGGGACAGTCGGCGCGTGCTTGGACACCGGTAGCGCCGGATTGCCGGTCTTTGCGCAGGGTAAGCGGGCGGATATGGAGCGACGAGATCGGATAGGGGAGCCCTGGGGCCGGCGCACACCGTATGGGCCGGGTGAGAGCTGGCCCGCTCGAGTGGACATGTACCTCGCCGAGGGTGTGGATCCTGCCGAGGTGCGCTGGGTGCAGTCGGCATCGGTGCTGCATTCCAACGGTGATGCCCTGGATATCGCGGTGCGGGACGGTGCGATCGTGGGGGTGCGTGGGCGCGCGGTGGACCGGGTCAACCGCGGTCGGCTGGGTCCGAAGGATCTGTTCGGCTGGCAGGCGAACGCCGCCCCTGATCGGCTCACGCGTCCACTGATCCGCCGGGACGGCGAACTCGTGGAAACCGATTGGGACACCGCGATGGATCGGATCGTGCGGCGCAGCCGTGCGCTGCTGGCCGAGCGTGGCGCCGAGTCGATCGGCTTTTACACCTCGGGCCAATTGTTCCTCGAGGAGTACTACACGCTGGGCGTGATCGCGCGCGGCGGCATCGGCACCAATCACCTCGACGGCAACACCCGGCTCTGCACGGCGACCGCGGCCGAGGCGTTGAAGGAGTCCTTCGGCAGCGACGGCCAGCCCGGGTCCTACACCGACGTCGACCACGCGGACGTGATCGCGCTCTACGGCCACAATGTCGCCGAGACCCAGACGGTGCTCTGGTCGCGGATCCTGGATCGGCTCGCCGGACCGAATCCGCCCCGGCTGATCTGTGTCGATCCGCGGCCCACACCGGCCGCGGCGCGCGCGAGCGTGCATCTCGCGCCGCTGCCGGGAACGAACGTGGCGCTGATGAACGGGCTGCTGCACGAGATCCTCGCCAACCATTGGATCGATGCGGACTACATCACCGCGCACACCGTCGGAATCGACGAATTGCGTTCGCGCGTCGCGGATTACTCGCCAGAGGTGGTGGCCGGAATATGCGATGTCGAGGTCGAGGACCTGCGCGAGGCGGCCCGGATTCTCGGTACCGCGCGGCGACTGCTGTCCACCGTGTTGCAGGGGTTCTATCAGTCGCACCAGGCAACGGCAGCCGCCGTGCAGGTCAACAACATTCACCTCGTCCGGGGGATGCTCGGGCGGGCCGGGTGTGGCGTACTGCAGATGAACGGCCAGCCGACCGCGCAGAACACCCGGGAGTGCGGCGCCGACGGTGATCTGGCCGGATTTCGTAACTGGGCCAACGATTCACACGTCGCCGAGCTGGCCGAGCTGTGGCATGTCGATCGTGCCCGCCTGGCGCATGACGAACCGCCGACCCACGCGATGAAGATCTTCGACAAGGCCGAGGACGGCAGCCTGGGGATGCTGTGGGTCAGTGCGACCAATCCGGCGGTGTCGCTACCCAAATTATCCAGGGTCCGTGCGCTTCTCGCCGAGGACAGCCTGTTCCTGGTGGTGCAGGACATCTTCCTGACCGAGACGGCCGCGCTGGCGGATGTGGTGTTGCCCGCCGCGGCCTGGGGCGAGAAAACCGGGACGTTCACCAACGCCGATCGCACAGTTCACCTGTCCGACAAAGCTATCGAACCGCCGGGGCAGGCCAGATCCGATCTGGACATCTTCTTGGACTACGCGCGGCGGATGGGATTCCGGGACAACGACGGCCGCCCGTTGCCGCCGTGGCACGACCCGGAGTCGGCTTTCGAAGCGTGGAAGAAATGCTCGGCGGGACGGCCGTGTGATTACACGGGGCTGACCTACGGGCTGCTTCGCGGCGGTTCGGGCATCCAATGGCCTTGTACGCCAGCACATCCCGAAGGCACCGAGCGGTTGTACGCCGACGGCGGGTTCTGGAGTGCACCGGACTACTGCGAGTCCTACGGCAAGGACGTGGTCACCGGCGAATCGCTGACGGCCGAGGACTACCGTGCGCTGAACCCGGATGCGAAAGCGATCATCAAGGCGGCGCGATACCACCCTGCCGCAGAGCGTCCGAGCGCCGAGTTCCCGCTGGCGTTGATCACCGGCCGAACCCTCTATCACTTCCATACCCGCACCAAGACCGCCCGCGCGCCGCAATTACAGGCGGCGGCTCCGGAAGTGTGGGTGGAGATCTCCCGCCAGGACGCCGACGAAACCGGCGTCGGTGAAGGTGACCTGGTCGAGGTGTCGACTCCGCGCGGCAGCCTGCGTGCTCTCGCCAGGGTGAGCGGGATCCGTCGCGGGGTACTGTTCGTCCCGTTCCACTACGGGTACTGGGACACCGCGGACACCGGCCATCGGCGCGCGGCCAACGAACTCACACCGACGGCGTGGGACCCGGCGTCGAAGCAGCCACTCTTCAAGACCGGCGCGGCCCGGCTTCGGCGGTTGGCGGGCGCCGAGACGCCGTCGCCGGCGCCGACCACCGCGGCCTCGGCGCCGCTCGATCCCGCGATCGAGCCGACCGCGGGCGGCGCGCAGGCGATGGTTCACGAACTCTTGCCTGGCGCGCCGTAGGCCACTAGATCTGCGGTCCGGTGCCAGCGCTGTGCCGCGTGGTCATAGGTGATGTGCCCGTCGGCGGCGAAGCTGTCCAGCCAGCCGCGCATCGGCCATCGGCCCCAGCGGCGGTGGAAAGTCGTTGCGTTGGTGAGGATGTCGTCGAGATGCTCGATCGGCGGGTCGGAGACGGGGTGGTATTGGTGGTAGGCGTCGGCGCCTCCGGTCCAGCGCAGCCGGGCGCCGGCCGCGGCGGCCTTGTAGGCGAAGTCGGTGTCCTCGCCGCCGTAGCCGTGATAGCGGGTGCAGAAGCCGCCGATGCGGCGCCAGGTGTCGGCGGTGAGGGCGAACGACAGCGACCAGAACAGGTCGAAATCGGTGCTGTCGACGCAGGTAGAGCCGGGTGGGTCCGGTCGCGCCGGATGCGGCGCGCGTTGCCGGCGTAGGCCGGGCAGGTCGTATCCGGCCGGCGGGGCGGGCGGGAGGTAGGTGACCGGTCCGCACAGCAGCAGCGGCTCGTCGGTGGCGGCGGCCCGGTAGCGGGCGATCATTTGCGGGTCGGGGATGCAGTCCACGTCGAGGAACACCAGGAGTTCGGCGCCGCGGGCGATCGCTGTCCTGGCACCGAGATTGCGGGCGTGGGCCAGCGGCAGTTGCGGCGTCCGCGCGTCGAGCCACACCCCATGCGCACGATGGTGCCGGGCGAGGTCGAGGGCCTCCGGGTCGCCCATGGCGACGACGAGGTGATCGCCGGGTGCCGCCGTGCTCCGGGCCAGTCCGCGTATCTGGTTGCGCAGGTGGGTGATTCGCCGCGCCGCCAGAGTGATGACCGCGGTTCTCATGCGGCAGGTGTACGCGCGGGGGAGACCGACCGGGCGACGTGATCGATGACGGCTGCGGCCCGGCCCGCGGCCCCGTTGGTCCGCCACTGTCGCCAGCGGCTGGCGTCCAGGCGCAGCGCCGCGTCGATCAGCGCAGGCCACTCGTGCGGGCCGGGCCACTCGTCGACGGCGAGCGCGAGGCCCGCGTCGGCGAGCGCGCTCGCGGTGGCGTGCTGCTCGCCGAACGGGCGTTGCGCCGGGATGAACACGGCGGGTTTACCCGCGGCGGCGATATCGGCCACCGCGCCCTGTCCCGCGTGAGCTATCACCACGTCGGCGGTGCTCAGCAACGGCCACAGATCATCGGTCCAATCATCCAAACCCGCTGTGCGCCAGCGGTACTGCGGGTGACGGTCCGCGCATTCGCGAACGGACGCCGCGGTGAAGCCGCTGCCGCCCGCGCCCGCGAGGACCAGAACGGTGGGCCGGGCCGGGGTGTCGCGGGGCGCGATCGGCGGATGGTCCGCGAATCGGCTGATTCCGCCGACGTAGTGCGTCTTATCCGCGTACGGGTGCAGCCAGGGCGGGTCGTAGACCGCTCGCGGCCAAGCGGCGATCAGGGCGTCCGCGATGTCGTGTACCAAAGTGTGCGGGGCGTCGGTGCGGGTGCCCGGCAGCGCCATGCTGACCACGGGCACGCCGTGCAACCTGGCCAGCAGCGCCACCTCGACGGATACGTCGACCACGAGGGCGCGGGGGCGTTCGGCGGCGATCCAGCCCGAGACGGCCGCCATCCGATCGCGCAGTCCCGCATCGGCTTTGGGGACCCAGTGCAGGCGATCGGCGGCGGTGGGATCCACCACATCGGTCCCGGCGTCGTCCGCGGGCAGTACGACCGTTCGCGCGAAGACCGGGTCGTCGACCGGCATGGAGCTGAGAACGGTTACGGGCGAGTCGATTTCGGCGCAAAGGGCGCGGGCTCGGATGAGGTGACCGACGCCGTGATGGTGGATGTAGTAGCCGATCATGCTGCCCCCCTGTGGTATTCGCCATAACCCGGGACGGTGACGAGCTGCCGGTAGTGCTGGAGATACGCGTCGACCATGGCGGTGATGCCGCACGCGGCCACGGCGCGATCGCGGGCGTCGGCGCGCGACAGCGTCGCGGCCTCCGCCGCGCCCGCGGCCAGGGCGTCGACGTCACCGGCGGCGACGAGCCTGCCGCAGTCCGGACCCACGATCTCCGGAATGCCGCCGCGTTCGAACGCGACGACCGGGGTGCCGCAGGCGAGCGCCTCCGCGACGACCAGGCCGTACGGCTCATCCCACAGCGGGGTGACCAGCGCGGCCGCACACGAGCCGACCAGGTCGGCCAGCGCCGCCTGGTCGAGATGGCCGTAATAGCGGGTGTTGTCGTCGAGCTCGGGCTCGATGGCATCCCGGAAGTAGCGGGCATCGCTGACCGGGCCCGCCAGATGCAGCCGCCGCCCGGCGCGGCGTGCGGCGGCGATCGCCAGGTGTGTGCCCTTCTCCGGGGTCAGCCGTCCGAACCACACCAGATCGGGACCGCCGGCACCGCTCGGCCACGCCCGCAGGTCGATCCCGTTGGGCACGACGCCGACAGGACGCACGGCATGGCGCCACGCGTGCGCGGTGTGCTTGCTGACGGCGACGAATGCCGAACCGAGCCCTTTGCTGACCGCCAGGGCCGATTCCAGCCACGGCGTCGGCGGGGTATGCAGGGTGGTCAGCATCGGGACGCCCAGCGCCGGAGCCATGGCGACGGGCAGATAGTGCAGGCTGTGGTTGTGGATGACGTCGAACGAGGTCGGTCCGATCGCGCTGAGGTCGGTCATCACCGTCAAGTAGGCATGGTGGTCGGCGAGAAACTGTCGCGGCTGCATCGACGAATCGGCGGCGGCCGCGGCGCTCGGGCTGAAGGCCTGCACCCGCAACGCCGAATCCGCCGCCCGCACATCGCTACCGTCGGCGGCGAACAGCGTCACCCGGTGGCCCCGCGCCTGCAAGGCGCGGGCCAGGTGCCACACGTGTGCTTCGAGCCCGCCGGCGAAGGGTTGCTTGATCGGATGCCGGTTGGAGGCGAGCAGGGCGATGGACAACCCGTTGCCCGCGGTCATCCGGCCAGCACCTGCTCGTAGATGGCGCGGTGCGCGGCCGCCAGCTCGCTGCGCTCCGCCCGGCGCGCGGACCACGTCGCGCGTTCGGCGCCGCCCTCGTACACGGAGCGGACCGCGCGCTCGAGCGAGTCGGCGTCGAAATGCGTCTCGTCGAAACCGAAGACCGCACAGGGCCGCTGCTCGGCGTAGCAGCCGCAGCTCGGCGCGATGACCGCGGTGCCGAGGTCGTAGCAGGCTTCCAGCCAGCCCGAATGCGTGCCGAAGCGGTAGGGCAGCAGCGATGCCGTCAGTGACGAAAGATACTGCCACAGTTGATCATCGGTGAAGTATTCGTGTACCCGGACCTCGACGCCGGGGCGGCGGCCGAAGTCGACCAGGGCCGCGCCCGTGTCCGGGTCGTACCAGTGGTTGTCCGGGGCGAACAGCTCGTCGTGCAGATCGATGCGCAGCACCGCGCCGGGCAGGGTGGCTATCGTGTCGGCGAGTATGTCCAGGATCGGCAGGGGATCCATGTTGGGGCGCAGGCTTTTCGCGTGCACGCCGAGCACGAAGGGCTGAGCCGGACGTGGCCGAACGATGAACTCGCGCTCCAGCACGTGCGGGTGGCTCAATACGCGCGGTCTTCGATTCCACAGCCGCTCGATCCGCGCCGCCGCGGTAGGGGTGAGGGTGATGATCTCGTCGGCAGCCGGAATGAGCACATCCAGTTGTTCTCGGTGCCCGCGCGGATCGGGTTGATGCGGGTTGCGCAGATCGTGCGCGGTGTAGATCAGCGGCTTGCCGTGTTCGCGTAGCTCGCCGACGATGTCGATGAGCGTCTCGGTCTCGACCGAGTCGAAGCCGAAGTGCACGTGGAAGACATCGAAGCTGCGGTGATTGTCGCGGATCCACCGCGGGTCGAGCATGACCGGCGGCCACCAGCCGCCCGGCACCGTGCGCCCGTCGGCCGGGCGCGGATCGGGTAGTCGCAGCACACCGTCATCCCCGTCCACGGCCGACAGGTGCCGTACATAGACGTGCGAAGCAGGCACCGACGCTACCCGCAGGGTGCTGGCGCCCGCGTGCATTCGAGCATCGGCGAGCGCGGTCATGCCGACCACCGTTGCACCGGGCCCACCTCGGGCACCCGTTGCGCACCGGTCGCGACATCATCATGAACGCGCCGCGTACCGTCGAGGATCTGCCGTCGCGTACCTTCGCGGATTTGCATGGCTTGCACCCCTTTCACAAACGATCAGGTGGCTGGGTCGTTGCCGATCTACCCTGCGTTTTCTCGATCAAACCGGGCGGGCGCGCTGTCCTTGTACGGCATCGCGGTCACTGTCGTCCACGAGATGACAACGCCGCCAATCGGTTTCAGCGGCGTGCTGGTCGGCGGAACTCGCCGCGCGGCGCGACTCAGTCGCGAGGTGTCAGGGGATGTGTCGCGGGGCCTTCGAGCACGTCGCCTTCGGCCGAGAAGCGGGAGCCGTGCAGGGGGCAGTCCCAGGTCTGTTCGGCGTCGTTCCAGCGCACGATGCCGAACAGATGCGGGCAGATCGCCGAAACGGTCTTGGTGTTTCCGGCCACGGTGCAGGTGGCGACCGGTGTGAGGCCGTCGCGGACGACCCGGCCCGTGCCCTCGGCGGGCACGTGCCCGTCACCGTGCAGTTCCGCCCGTATCCAGCCCCCGGCCATGGCGAGCGCGACGCCGCCGTTGGCCTTGATCGCCGTGGCGAGCCCGGTGAGTTCGCGTGGCCGCCACGTTTGCAGCACCGTTGCCCATTCCTTGCGCCTGCCGAACACTCGCTCGGAGATCGCCAGGGCCGCGGCGACGCCGTTGGTCATTCCCCATTTCGAGTATCCGGTGGCCAGGAGAATGTGATCGCTGCCCGGCACGAGCGGCCCGACGTAGGGCAACCCGTCGATCGGCGAGTAATCCTGCGCCGACCAGCTGTGCGTCAATTCCGCTGCGGGCCAATGGTTCCGCGTCCATTCGACGAGATCGTCGACCTGCGAGCCGGTCGCTGGCTCGCGTCCGACGATGTGCCCGTTGCCGCCGACCAGCAGGAGTTCGCCGTCCGATCGGGGCGCATAGCGCAGCGAACGGGTCGGTGCGTCGGCGGACAGATACATCCCGTGCGGAATCGGTCCTGGCACGCGGAAGGCCAGCGCGTAGGAACGCATCGGTTCCAGCCGGGCGAAGAACCCGCCCCGGTCGAGAATCGGTGTGCCGGTGGCGAGTACGACCGTTCCGGCGCGGATCGCACCGTGCTCGGTCTGCACCACGTCGCCGCTGACGCCGGTGACCCTGGTGTTCTCGAAGATCGCCGCGCCGGACCGTTGCGCCGCAGCGGCCAATCCACGCAGCACGGCTACCGGGTCGAATTGCGCTTGGTCGTCGACGCGGACCGCGCCGTAGGTCGGGAACGGCAGTTCCAGCTCGTCCTGCCACCGGGCATCGAGGCCGGCCGCCCGGCACGCCGCGAGTTCGGCCTCGACCTGTGTTGTGCCGCCGGGCTTCTGCGCGTAGGTGAAGGCGGGTTCGCGCTGGACATCGATGCCTTCGGCGGCGCAGAAGTCCAGCATCCATTGCTGCCCTTCGCGATTGGCCGCAACGTAGGCGCGCAACGTCTCCTCGGAGTGCTTCTTCGCGATACTCGATAGGTGGGTGCCCTGGAGCAGGCTCAGCTTCGCGGTGGTGTTGCCCGTCGCGACCGCCCCGAGGGTGCGTGCCTCGAGCAGGGCCACCGAGGCACCGCCGCGGGCCAGCAGCAGGGCGGTCGTCACGCCGGTGAGGCCACCGCCGACGACGACGTGCTCGAACCACCTGCCCGGCTCGACCGGCGGATACGTATCGGCGGGTGCGCCGTCTAGCCACAGCGAGGTCATGGTGCGCGGGTGCCCGCGCTGTCCAGGTCGAAACCGCGTTGTCCTCCGGGTATGGAGATCAGCCCGCGGGGCGACTGCGCCTGCGGTGGCTGGTATCGCAGAGCGGGTAGTTCTTCGAGCGTTTGCACAGGCAGAGCGCCACCCGGAACCGGTCGCAGTCGATCGTGGTGCCGTCGGCGGTGACGATTTCCACCGGGCCCTCCACGAGGGCAGGACCGTCGGCGGTGAAAGTTATTCTCCGCCGGTCATTTCCGGGTCTTGTCGGCACGGATCACCACCAATTCCTCGTACTGCTGCCCCGGCGTGATCAACCCCTGGGCGACCAGATGCGGGACACCCCGTCGCATCACCGGCCCGAACGGGATCGTCGCGCGCGCCACGACCGCGGCTTTCAACCCGCCGTCACGCAGCTGGGTGATGGTGCGGTCGGGGTCGGCGACCGCGGAATGCACGATCAGCGCCGTGCCCTGCGGCGTCAGCAGATCGGGCGCTCGCCCGCAGAGCCGGTCGAGAAAGGACCGGCCGTCGGTTCCGGCATGCCAGGCCCGGCTCCGGCCGCGGACCGGCTGTCCACGCCGGTGCGGCACGTACGGGGGATTGGCCAGCAAGATGTCGAATTGCCGGTCTCGAAGCGCCTTTTCGAAATCACCACGCAGCACCTCGACCTCGATGCCGCGTACCCGGCAATTGGCCCAGGCCGACAGGCCCGCCGCGCGGGAGATGTCGACCGCGGTGACGGAGGCCGCGCCCGCGAGCCCGGCGTGTACCGCCAGCGCGCCGGTGCCGCAGCACACGTCGACCACGTCGCCGCCAGGGGGAAGGGCGGCTTCGGCCAACGCGGCGGCCAGCAACCAGGTATCCGTCTGCGGGCGGTAGACGCCCGGCGTGCGTAACAACATCACCGGGACGCATTGCCCGGCAAATCCGGATCTAATCACGATCAACGACGGGGAGCGGTTCGCGCAGCGAGGTGCGCTCTGCCCGCCAGCTACCGAGCAATAGGTCGCCGAGCCGGTCCTCCAGGAGATCTGTGACCTGGATGCCGAACACGACGGACTCGCGCAGCTCCGGCTCGCGGTCGAGCAGATCGATGATCACCTCGCGCATCACCTGCTCGTGCACCGCGTCGGCCTCGACGTGCTCGTCGTAGAACAGCGCACAGGCCGGGTCGAATTCGTCCCAGCGCCCAATCGCCTGCACCATGCGCCGGGCACCGGGCGGGGAGGTGATCTCCACGCTGGCGAAGTGCCCGACCAGCGCACCGCGCCAGGCGCGGTGCAGGCCGAACAGCGACATCATGTCGACCAGCGCGAGCATCGGGGCCGGCACAAGATCGAGGTAGCGCAGGTAGCCCGGGTCGAGTCCGGCGCCGGCCAGCAGATCGGCGTAGAGCCGAGCGTGCACGCGGTCGCCGCGGCCGCCGCCGAACTCGTCGAACTCCACCGCGACCAGCGACGCCTTGGCCTGTCCGCGCAGCCGCGGGATGACCCAGGCGTAGGGATCGGCTTCCTTGTGGTGATAGATGGAGCGCTGCACGAAGTACTCGCGCAGCTGCCACGGTTGACCCTCGTCGCGCAGGAACGCGCTGACGCCGGTCTCCTCGGCGGGGGTCACCAGCATTCGCTCGAGTTCGGCGTCGAGGTCGGCGCCGCCGGGGACATCGTCGTGCAAGGCCCGCAGGTACCGCTTTTCCATCGCCGAGCGCAAGGTGAGCAGGCCCGGATCCCATTCCCAGCCGGTGTCCACCGGTCCGTAGCCGTGGTAGTGCAGCTCGTAGCAGGTGTGCAGGGCGAGCTGGAAGTCCTCGCCGTAGGGGTCGAGCTCGGGCAGCCGCGGAACGGAGCTACCCGGCGGGCGGGACAGCACGTCGTTGACGGCCGCCGACAGCTCGCCACGCGGGGTGGGCAGGACGCCGACCTCGGCGACGGGAGAGGTAGTCATGAGGTCGGCGTACCCAAGATCGGCGGCTCGACGCGGATCAGGCGAGTTCGGCGGCCCTGGCCCAGACGCGGTGTTCGGGCAGCGCGGCCGCGAGCAGGTCGAAGGCGGCGCCGATGCCGTCCGCGGCGTCGACCCCGGCCGAACTGTCGGCGATTCCGGCGGCGTGCACGGCCGCCTGCCCCCCGGGTGTGTACGCGATGCCCTTGAGGTGCCGGTGGGCCTCCTGGAGCAGGACGGTGAGTCGCGGGTCGGGGGCGGTGGCGGCGATCAGTAGCGCGTCGAACTCGATGGATCGCGCGGTGGCGAGGGTTCGTGAAACGGTCACCTGCGTTGTGCCGCTGCCGAGTTCGCCGCCGTGCGCCGCGATGACCAGCGGCGTCATCGACTGCTCGGCGATGGTGCGCACGGTGGCGGCCAGCGCCGCGAGATCGGACTGCTCGTCGGCGAAGATGCCGATGATCCGGCCGTCGCTGGGCCAGCTGCCGCCGAGCTGCGACAACGCGGGCGAGGGAGTGACCTCGACCGTCTTGGTTCCCTTGCCGCGCAACGTAATTCCCAGCCGGCCCGCGACGGTCCGGGCGAGTTGCTCGTCGATCTCCCGCAGCACCGTCACCGCGCGTTCCTTGATCGACTTCTCGTAGCATTTGCCCAGTTCGAAGCTGTAGGCGTCGGCGACGTGGGCCTGCTCGATCTCGGTGAGGCTGGCGTAGAAGAGCCGGGCGCTGCTGAAGTGGTCGTCGAAGGTCGCGGGTGCCTCCCTGACCTTGGCGCCGGCCACCTGCTCGGGGAACTCGATCAACGTCGTGTCCGCGCCCGCGATGAACGGGCAGCCACCGTCGAGGCTGTTCGGCCGGTACGGCGCCACGCCGGAATGCACTGCGGTCTGGTGCATTCCGTCCCGCAGCATGTCGTTGACCGGGGCGTGTGGCCGGTTGATCGGGAGCTGCGCGAAGTTGGGGCCGCCGAGCCGGGAGATCTGCGTGTCGAGGTAGGAGAACAACCGGCCTTGCAGCAGCGGGTCGTCGGTGACGTCGATGCCGCGGACCAGGTGCCCCGGATGGAAGGCGACCTGCTCGGTCTGGTCGAAATAGTTCACCGGGTTCCCGTTGAGCGTCATCGTGCCGATCACCTGGACCGGTGCGAGTTCCTCCGGCACGAGCTTGGTCGGATCGAGCAGATCGATCCCCTCGAACATCTGGTCCTCGGTGTCGGGGAACACCTGCACACCCAGATCCCACTGCGGGAACGCGCCCGATTCGATGGCGTCGGCGAGGTCCCTGCGGTGCATATCCGGATCGACGCCGGCGGCGATCTGCGCCTCCTCCCAGAGCAACGAGTGCACGCCCAGTTTCGGCTTCCAGTGGAATTTCACCAGGACGGTCTTCCCGCGGGCGTCGACGAGGCGGAAGGTATGGACGCCAAAGCCTTCCATCATTCGATAGGAACGCGGGATCCCCCGGTCGGACATGTTCCAGAGCGTGTGCGCGGTGGCCTCGGTGTGCAGCGACACGAAGTCCCAGAAGGTGTCGTGGGCGCTCTGCGCCTGCGGGATCTCCCGGTCCGGATGGGGTTTCCCGGCATGGATGATGTCCGGGAATTTGATCCCGTCCTGGATGAAGAACACCGGAATGTTGTTGCCGACCAGATCCCAGACGCCTTCGTCGGTGTAGAACTTCGTGGCGAAGCCGCGGGTGTCCCGGACCGTGTCGGCCGAACCCCGTGACCCGAGCACGGTGGAGAAGCGCACGAAAACCGGTGTCTCCTTACCCTTCTCGAACAAGGACGCGCAGGTGATCTTCTTCGCCGCGCCGTTGGCGGCGAATACCCCGTGCGCCGCGGCGCCACGGGCGTGCACCACGCGCTCGGGAATCCGCTCGTGATCGAAATGGGTGATCTTCTCGCGCAGATGGTGGTCCTGCAACAGGACCGGCCCCCGCGGGCCCGCCTTCAGCGAGTGGTCGGTATCGGGTACTCGTGCTCCCTGTGCGGTGGTCAGGAAGGCTCCCTGCTGAGCCATCGACCGGGGGTCCGCGTCGAGCGGATGGCCCGTCGGTGAGACCGGTTCGGGCGCTACCTGATCGGATTTGGGCGGCAGCGGCTCACGAGGTTGGGTCGGCTCTTGCGGCGAGGGTGGCTCGACGCCCGGTACCCCGGGAACGGTCGGCGGGGGAGTGGACTTCGACTTCGACTTCGATCCGCGGGTGGATGGAGACATTTCGGCGGTACCTCCTGTAGTCGCTGGTGGGCCCGAGGGCGCGCTCGAGCGGTGCGCCGTCCGGCGCACGGGTCGATGAGCGAGCCCGCCGAAGGGGTGGCATGCATGGACTCGAGCCTGGCGTTACCCGGCCCTGCCCGAGCCAAACGACGCGCCGCACCCACGCGGTTTCGCCGCGGTGGCCAGGGGTAGTCGCGGCACGATATCCGCGATTAGCCAGGAGCTGAGATGAAAGCTGTGACATGGCAAGGCCGGCGCAAGGTCAGCGTCGACACGGTTCCCGACCCGAAGATCGAAGCGCCGACCGACGCGATCATCCGGGTGACGTCCTCCGGGATCTGCGGTTCCGACCTGCATCTGTACGAGGTGCTCGGTGCGTTCATGAACGAAGGCGACATACTCGGCCACGAACCGATCGGCGTGGTCGAAGAGGTCGGCCCCGGCCTGCGGAACCTGTCGGTGGGCGACCGGATCGTCGTCCCGTTCCAGATCGCCTGCGGGCACTGCTTCATGTGTGATCAGGGACTGAGCACTCAGTGCGAGACCACTCAGGTACGCGAACAAGGCTGCGGGGCAGCGCTTTTCGGCTACTCCAAGCTCTACGGCCAGGTGCCGGGCGGACAGGCCGAATATCTGCGGGTGCCGCACGCGGACTTCACCCACATCAAGGTGCCGGATGGACCGCCCGACAGCCGGTTCCTGTACCTGTCCGATGTGTTGCCGACGGCCTGGCAGGCCGTCGAGTACGCGGGGGTGCCGAAGGACGGGTCGCTCACCGTGCTCGGCCTGGGACCGATCGGCGATATGGCCTGCCGGGTGGCCGCGCAGCGCGGCCTGCGGGTGATCGGTGTCGACCTGGTGCCGGAGCGGGTTCGCCGGGTGGCCGGCCGTGGCATCGAAACCGTGGACCTGTCGGCGATCGATCAGCCGATCGGCGACGTCATCCGGGAGATGACCCAGGGCCGCGGCACCGATTCCGTGATCGACGCGGTCGGGATGGAGGCGCACGGTTCGCCGATCGCCTCGATCGCGCAACGCTCGGCGGCATTCCTGCCGGATGCCTTGGCGGAGAAGGTGGTCGGCACCGCCGGGATCGACCGGCTGGCCGCCCTGCACAGCGCCATCGACATCGTCCGCCGCGGCGGCACGGTCTCGCTGATCGGCGTGTACGGCGGCATGCTCGACCCGATGCCGATGCGGATCCTGTTCGACAAGCAGATCCAGCTCCGCATGGGTCAGGCCAACGTCAAACGCTGGGTGGACGACATCCTGCCGCTGCTCGGCGACGACGACCCGCTGGGCGTGGAAACCTTTGCCACCCATCGGCTTCCGCTCGACGCCGCGCCCGAGGCGTACGACATCTTCCAGCGCAAGGCAGACGGCGCGATCAAGATCGTGCTCGATCCGGCCGGCGGATCGAACTGATCGATGCCGACCCATCCTCCGGTCGTGGACTCGCGCACTGAACGCGGCCGAACCCTAATCGCCCCGATGCGCGTCAACGGAGATCATCGGGGTATCGGAGGATCATGGCCCTGGCGTTGAACCGGACGGTGAGTACGTCCCTGCTGTTTTTCTTCATCCTCGGTGACACCCTCGGAGCCGGCATCTATGTGCTGGTCGGCGCGGTGGCGCGGGAGTCGGGCGGGGCGATCTGGTTGCCCTTGCTGACCGCCCTCGTGCTGGCCACCTTGACCGCCGGCTCCTACGCCGAGCTGGCCACCAAATATCCCCGGGCAGGCGGTTCATCGCACTATGTCACCGCCGCCTTCGGGCCTGCGGCCGGGTCGCTGGTCGGCTTCTGCATGCTTGCCGCCGGGCTGGTCTCGGTGGGCGCACTGGCCCGCGCGTTCGCCGGAGATTATCTGGAAGCGCTGGTGTCCTGGCCGCTGGCGGCGGTCGTGGTGGTGTTCCTGGCGGCACTCGCCGCGCTCAACATCCGCGGGGTCACGGAATCCCTGCGGGCGAACCTCGTGGCTACTCTGATCGAACTAGGCGGCCTGGTTCTGATCATCGGCCTCGGGACCTGGATCATCGCGCGTGGTGACGCCGACCTCGGCCGGCTCACCCACCTCGGCACCGCCGGCCACGGCGGATTCGACGCCGTGCTGGCCGGGACGGTGCTGGCGTTCTACTCCTTCGTCGGATTCGAGACCTCGGTGAATCTGGCCGAGGAGGTGAAGGATCCGCGCCGGTCCTATCCGCGGGCGTTGTTCGGCGCGCTGCTCACGGCCGGGGTGGTGTACGTGCTGATCGGGGTCGTCGCGAGCGCGAGCGTGCCGACCGAGCAACTGAGCGCGTCCAGCGGTCCGCTGCTGGAGGTCGTGCGGGCCGCCGGCAACCTGCCGGACTGGGTGTTCAGCCTGATCGCGCTGGTCGCGGTGGCCAATGGCGCGCTGCTCACCGGCATCATGTCGTCCCGGCTGGTGTACGGCATGGCGAACGACGGACTGCTCCCGCGGGTCCTCGGCCGGGTGCTGCCCGGCCGGCGAACGCCGTGGGTGGCCGCCCTGGCCACCTCGGCGGTGTCGCTGGCCCTTGCGTTGACCGGCGAAATCGACTCCCTGGCAGCGACTTTGGTGCTGCTGCTATTGGTCGTGTTCGCCTCGGTCAACGCCGCGGTGCTGGTGTTGCGCCGGGAACCCGGCGAGCCCGATCATTTCCGGGTGCCGGTCGTCGTCCCGTGGCTGGGGCTGGCGTCGTGCCTGTTCCTGTTCACCCGGATCGAGGGCGAGGTCTGGCTGCGCGGGCTGATCCTGGTCGCGGTCGGCGTGCTGCTCGCGGCGGTCAACGCGGTCCGCGCACGGCGGGGCGTCCTGGTCGTCGAACGGAAGGAGGCGGAGCTCCAAGGGAACTCCGCCTCCCGCTGAACCGGTTCATTCCGCGGTGGTCAGCGCCTGCTCCCGGAGCTGGGTGAGCGTTCTGCTGAGGATGCGAGAGATCTGCATTTGGGAGACGCCCAACCGCTCCGCGATCTGTGCCTGCGTCTGACCGCCGAAGAACCGCAGGTGCAGGATTAGTCGTTCGCGGGGCGGCAACTCGTCCAGCAGCGGTGCGATCGTGAGCGCTTCCTCGGTGAGCTGATAGCTCGGGTCCACCGTGCCGTAGGTGTCGGCGACACTGAGCGCGAAGTCGCTGTCGCTCTCATGGACGGAGGTGTCGAGGGAGTCGCTGGTGTACCCGTTCGCGGCGAGCATCGCCTGCGTCACCTCGAGCAGATCGACCCCGAGTTCGACGGCGATCTCCACCGCCGTCGGCATCCGCGTCAGCCGATGGCACAGGGCCTCGACGGCAGGGGCGAGAGTGAGCTGAATCTCCTTGGTACGCCGCGGAACTCGCACCGCCCAGCCGTGGTCGCGGAAGTAGCGGCGCACCTCGCCCATGATGGTGGGGACCGCGAACGCGGTGAACGGGGTGCCACGCGCGGGGTCGAATCGATCGATCGCCGCGACCAGCCCGAGACAGGCGACCTGGTAGAGGTCTTCGTACTGTTCGCCGCGTCCGGTGTAGCGCCGGGCGATGTGGTCGGCCAGCGGCAGGCACCGGTGCTGAATCTCCTCGCGCAGGCGGGAATGTTCGCGCGAACCGGGGGTCAGGTCGGCGAGCTCGGCTATCGAGGGCTCGATCCCGTCGTAGGAATCATGGCCGCGCCGGCTGTGCGCGCGGGGAGCAATAAGAGTGGAGTGGTCGGTCATGAGGACTTCCCTGCGCCACGATTCGCGGTGAGGTCAGCTCATGGTCTGAACGTACTCAGTCGCCTTGACGCTCCTTCACCTTCTCAGCCCGCAGCCGTCCGCGTCAGTCCAGATAGCGAAGGTCTTGTCGATTGGAGGGACGAATTACGAACCGGCCGCCAGACCAGCCGACCTAATCCGGCGGTGGGACGCGCGTGTGCGCGGTGAGCAGGATGTTGTCGAACTCGTTCACGGTGGCGGGCGAAGGTTGGGCCCGGCCGAGCTCGACGAGGATCTGCTCGGCCAGGGCGCGCAGTTTCGTGTTCGTCTCCTGCGACCGCCACTGCAACACCTTGAACGCCTGCTCGGCGCTGATCCGGTAGACGTACATCAGCACACCTTTGACCTGGTCGATGGCCTCGCGGTGCTCGATGATCTCGGGCATCGTCGTGTCGATCATGTCCTGCTCGACCTCGGCGAGCCGGTCGGAGAGGTCGATGTAGAACCCGGTGGTGCCGACCGGTCGGCCGTTGTCGTCGAAAATGCGGTCGGCGACCACGATGACCGCGTGCTCGCCACCGGTGGTATCGAGAAAGCGGTGCCGGCTGGAGAACGGTTCGCCCTGACGGATGGAGCGGGTGATCGCCTCGGCGACGTGATTGCGATCGTCGGGGTGATTGTGTTCGAGCACCAGCTCGGTGGTCGGTTCGATCTCGCCCGGTGTGTAGCCGTGCATGGCATAGACCTCGGGCGACCATTCCCACCGGCCGGTGGTGAACCAGAACCGGAAACTCCCGACCATCGGCCGGTCGCCAGGGGTCTGTACCCACTCCGGAACGTAGTTGTCGCCGGTCGAATCCTGCCGTTCGGTCACCGCACGATCATCCCAGATCGAGGCGGCTGGGCCGGTCAGCGCCGTATCGGAGTCGGACCGGGGTCAGGTCGCGGATGCTGGATCGCCGGGGTCGCCGGGTCAATTGCTGAGGGTGGTGTGCGGGGATTGGCCGAAGATATGACGGTAGGTGACCGCGAAACGGCCGGGGTTCGCGAAGCCCCAGCCGATGGCGACGCTGGTCACGGTCAAGCCGTCTCCTCGAGTGGCCTCGTCGAGTTCCGCATGCGCCGCGTGCATCCGCAGATGGCGGAGGTAGGCCATCGGGGTCGTATTGAGTTCATGGCGAAACGCCAGTTGCATGGACCGGACGGAGACGAAACCCGCTGCGGCGATATCGGCGACGTCAACCTCTTCGCGCAGGTTCGCCTTCATGTACTCGACGCCGAGTCGCACCGATTCCGCTGCCGTGCCCGTGGTCGCCACGGGCTCGTCGGCGGTGCGCTCGTCGGGCAGCACGGCTTTCACACACGCGGCCAGGTACGCCGCCGCCTGGTCGGCCAAGCCGAGGGACCTAGTCGTCGCCTCGACGCTGTGCTGGTGTGCGATGACCGATCGAACCAGCCGCACGGCGTACAGATCCGGGGCCGGTCCGACGTATCCGGGGGCGGTGACCGCCCGCAGGAACTCCTCGATCGCGGCTGTGTCGTGGCCGTCGAAATTCGTCTTCGATGTCATCACCCCATCACCCGATCGTCTGCAGGACAGTGACGGCCGACTATGACCCGAATCTTCGGGCCGACATCCGGCCACCACCACCGTATCGAATGTCGCCGCGGAATCGCCTGTTCTCCGGCATCCGCACTGGTCGCCGGTCAGGCGGCGTCGGCGATCCGGCGCAACTGCTCGTCGGTGCACAGCACCGCGACCGTGCGCTCCAGCACCGCCGCGACGTCGACGCCGGCGCGGCGAGCCGACGCGATCGCGGCCCTCAGTTCCCACAGACCGGCGGCGGTCCGGTCGGCGTCGTATCCGATGAGTGCGGCCTGGAGAGCGATCACCGCCGCCGCGCGACACGTGCTCATGGCGCCGGGCGACCGCTGGGCGGGCCGGTGCGGACGAGGCCGCATCGGCGAGCCGAGGTGGACAGCGGATGCGAGGTCTGGGCACCGTGCCGGTCGAACGGTGCGACAGGGTCGGTGGTGGTCATGACTCCAGGATAGTTCGTTGTCCGGCAAGTTATTCGAGCTCGGCGACGGAGTGGGCCGCCGGTCATCCGGGCGGCGGCTCGGATCTGTTGTGCTGGAGCGGGATTCGGAGACTGGCGCAGCGAGACGGTCGTGGTTTGCCAATCCCTGTTCGAGGTAGTCGCGCCGGACCGATATCTCTGCTAGTGCTGGAGGACACAGTGTTTCGACATACCGACCATTTGCAATTCGACGTCAAGCCGGAGAAGCCGGATCCGGTGTACGCGCGCAAGCTCCAGGAACTCCTCGGCGGCGCTTACGGTGAGATGACCGTGACGATGCAGTACTTGTTCCAGGGGTGGAACTGCCGGATGCCGGGCAAGTACCAGGATTTGATCATGGATATCGCGACCGAGGAGATCGGTCACGTGGAGATGATCGCCACGATGGTGGCGAGGTTGCTCGAAGGGGCGCCCGCTACCCACGCGACCTCGGCGGCGCTGGGGGATCCGGTGGTCGCGGCGGTGCTGGGCGGGATGGATCCGCAGCAGGCGATCGTGTCCGGTGGTGGTCCGGTGCTCGCCGACAGCAACGGGGTGCCGTGGAACGGGCGCTATATCGTGGCCAGCGGCAACCTGCTGGCCGACTTTCGCGCCAATGTCACCGCGGAATCCCAAGGGCGGGTGCAGACCGCGCGGCTCTATCACATGACCGACGACCCGGGCGTCAAGGACATGCTGAAGTTCAACCTGGCCCGCGATACCTACCACCAGAACATGTGGCTCTCGGCGATCGAGCAGCTCAAGGCCGACGGGGTCGAGGATACGATCGCGCCGAACGCGTTGTTCGACGAGGAACATGCCGAGCACGCCACCAGTTTGTGGCATCTGTCCGACGGCGCGGCCGCCGATCAGGGGCCGTGGGCGCACGGGATGGCTCCCGACGGCGTGCACAAGAACGGTTTCATCCCGGATCCGGTTCCGTTGGGGGACAAGGCAGCTCCGCCGGCGCCGGACCCGCTGCTCTACGTCACCCATGACGGTTCGCTGGGTAAGCCGCGTTCGACCACGGTCGGCACCCAATCGGGTCTGATGGGCAAGATCAAGGACACTTTCGATCCCGAAAACCCCTGACGGGTAACCGTTCTCGCAGGCCAGGGTGCCCGACATCGCCGTCGGGAGCCCCGGCCGTGCGGCGGCGGGTTCCGGCCGGTCCGTGGGCCGCGCCACCGGAACTGTTGCGGGGCAATGTTTCAAACCGTGGTGCGGGGTAGTCGACCTATCGGTGCAGCGTTGCGCCTACCTGATGTCAACGCCGAAGGACCATATTCATGAGTACACGCGACACCGCCACCCTGCTCGCCCAACTGCGCACCATCCGGGATCTGACCAATACCGAGATCCGGATCGCCGAAACCCGTATCGCGCAGGCCCGCACCGAAGCCGTGCGCCGCGAACTGTCCGAGAACGCCGACCACGCCCGCGCTCGGATAGCGGCGATCGAGGCCGCTATTCGTGAACTGGGCGGCGTTCCGGAGCGCATCGGCCCCTTCGTCGGCCGGGCGGTCGCCGCGATCAAGGCCGTGGGCGAACAGGCCCAGCCGTTCGACGAAGCGCTGCTCGGCGACCTCGTGCTCGAGCACCAGTTGCTCGACCGGGCCCGTTACGTCAAGGCTCTGGCGACCGCCGCCCAGCACGCCGAGGTGGTGGCGGTGGCGGATCGGTTGATCGCCGCGCATTCGGCGACCGTCGACTGGCTCACCACCGTGCTTGCCGAGGACGCCCTCGGTGGCCCGGCGGCCTTGCGCCGCACCCCGTTCCAGGCGGTCACCGGCACTGCGGTGAAACTGGTCAATATCCCGGTCACCTGGTCCACCCGCGGCATCGATCGAGCGCTGGACACCTTCCGCAGCGCACCGCCCGCCCTGGGCGAGCTGCTGGCCCGCGGCGCGCACGCGGGCGATATCGCGGTCAAAACGCTGACCGCGTCCACGGATGCCGCGCTGGAGTCGGCCGAGCGGGTCACTCGCCGCGAGGGCGCGGGTAGTGCGGCCGAGACGCTGCATTCGTTCCGCACCAGCACGGGTGTGCTCGAGCCAGGGGAGTTGCCCATCGCCGACTACGACGACCTGAATGTCGGCCAATCCGTCGCCGCCATCAAGGAACTCACCGACCCGCGCGACGTGCGCGCCGTCCTCGCCTACGAGGAAGCGCACAAGGACCGCCAGGGCGTGGTCTCGGCGGCGCAGACCCGGATCGCCGCGATCGCCCAGGAGGTCACCGGTCTGAACTGACCGGCCGGCTCGGCTCGCGGCCGCCTGCTCCGTTTTCGGCTGGGCGGGCCGCCGCGAGTGTTCACGCACGCCAAGACAATTCGTATCAGCACTCGCCGCTCAGTCCTCGCGGACGGGGTATCCGGCCCGCAACGAAGGAGCGTATTCATGACCATTGTGCAGCCGCCGCCGATAGAACGGTCTCACCAATCGCGGATCGCCTTCGCCGACGGTTTGCTGCGCGCGGCGACTCGGCCCGAGCGGGTCGCGGAGCTGGTCGATCGCCTCGTCGGCGATCGGATCGACACCGGGCCCATCCCCATCGGGCCCGGCGGTTTCTTGTCCGCCGTGGCCGGGGGACAGGCGGAACGGATTCGGATCGAACCGTCGGAAACGGACTGCTGCGATATCGCGGTCATTTTCCCGGTCACTTTCCGAATTCGGGTGGGACTGGGCGGGATTCAGGCCGACTATCTCGGCGCGGCGTGCATACGGACGCGGGTCCGGCTGGTTCCGCAGGAACCGTGTGCCCTGTCCATCCAGCATCGATTGATCACCCGGCGCGATGTGGCCGTCAGGGTCCAGGCGCAGAACCTGCTCGCGCGTTTCACCGGAGCGTTCGCCCGCGTGGATAATCTGGTCGCCGAGCACGTGGTCGCCTACGTGAACAGCGTGGTCACCAGCCCCGGTGTGCTCGACGCGAGCCGTATCGACGTCGCCGAATTGATCGACCGCGCCTGGGACGCGGGCTTCGCGGCGAACCCAGCGGCCGCGCGGCGCTGATGCGGTGTTTCGGACGCGAAGCGCCGGGTAGATCGCGCGCAGCGCGCGGGCGCGAAAGACAGTATGCCGGGCGCTCGGCCGTTCATCGATGAATCCGGCCGTCAGCTCGGATACGACGCGCTGAGACGCCGTTCCCGTGATCACGAAAGAGGTGGCAACACAATGACTTACAGCCAGCAAACCACGCCCCACGCGGGCTCGCACACGCGCTCACTGATACAGATCGCCGCTCTGGCCGTGGGGGCGGTGTTTCTGCTGGTCGGTGTGCTCGGGTTCATCCCCGGCGTCACCACCGACTACGACACCTTGACCTTCGCCGGGCATCACTCCGACGCGAAACTGCTTGGGCTGTTCCAAGTTTCCGGGTTGCACAATATCGTGCACCTGCTGTTCGGCGTCGCGGGCATCGTCGCGGCACGGGCCGCGGCCGGCTCGCGGGCCTACCTGATCGGCGGTGGCGTGATCTATCTTGCGCTCCTGGTCTACGGCCTGATCGTCGACCAAACCAGCAGCGCGAATTTCGTGCCGGTGAACACCGCCGACAACTGGCTGCACCTCGGCCTCGGCGCCGGCATGATCGCACTCGGCGCGGCACTGCCGCGGGTGGCGATGCATGCCCCCGGCAGTCGCGGCATCGTGTAGCCGTGGGCTCCATGAGTGGATAGCGTTGGGCCGGTTCTGTTTACAGGAAGCCCGCGAGTTCGAGGAGGCGGCGCGCGGGCAGGCTCGGCGAGGGGATGGTCATCGTGTGCCCGGTGGGGGACAGCCGTTCGGTCAGCTCGATCAGCAGCCGCAGTGCGACGCAGCCCAGGAACGTGACGTCGGCCAAATCGACCACGACGTCGGCGGGTGTGAAGTCGGTCAGTTCCTGGCAGGCCCGCTCGAGCTGGGGTTGCGTGGTCAGGTCGATGTCGCCGTACATCGCCACCCGTGGCGGCTGTTCGTGCGGAAAGCACCGCACCTCACCTGGTACGACGTTCGGATACCGCTGGGGCATCGGGGCATCCGCCAAGGTGGCGCTGGGTGAACTCACGACCGGCCTCGCCTTCTCCGGGGACCGGTTCGGTGCGATCCGCTGAATGATTGTCGCACGACAAATATCCAGAAGCTAGCTACCCGGCGCGTACGACGGGAAGTCGTCCGCGATCAGTATCGCCATCAGCGCATTCGGCGAGAAAACCGTACTGTCTCGCGAGTGCGGGCCGGCTTGATGGCCGCGAGCGGGTCCTGGTGCGGCCGGTCGTGACATCGGCGACGGCGCGGTAATCCGCAGCGCGGCAGAAGGTCTCGAACCTGCCATGAAATCATACGCGAGGTATGTGGAGCGCCTTTATTGCTACCCGGAAAATCTTGGTTCGTGCCGGTCAGGCTCGGCGCTCCTGCTGTGCGCCGCCGGCACTGCGTTCGATGCTCGTGTTGAACTCCGCCAAACCCACCAGCAGGGCTTCCCGTCCCGCGACGCTCATCCCTTGCAGCACCTGAGCCAGTTCCCGGCGCCGGGAGTCGCCGGCCTGGGTGAGCAGACGTTGTCCATCCCTGGTCAACGCGAGCATCACTTCGCGGCGGTTGGCCGGACTGGCCGTGCGGGCAAGCAATCCCGCGGCCTGCAGCCGGTCGCACAGCCGGCTCGCCGAGGACGGCATCGCGTCCAATTCGGCGGCCAAGCCGTTGAGGTTGATCTGCCCGTGCCGGTGCACGATGGTCAGTGCCTGCAATTGCGACGGCGACACGCGGGTGCCCACGGCCTGCTGTGCCCGGCCCCATAACGCCAGCAGTTGTGCTGCCGCTTGTTCGACCGTCGCGGCGAGATCGGTCCCGGATCGGTCCGGCCGCCGCGCACTGTTCATGCCATTACTGTGACACGTCGCCCCATCGCGGCGACACCCCTGGCGCGCGGTAACCTCGTCAATCCGTGTCGCGCGACAATCGTCGCGATCGACCGCAGCCAGGTAGCCCCCGGGGGCTCGCGGACTCTCGGAGGCCTACATGTTCCGTACCGACGACTCGCTCGGTCGTGCCCAGAGAGCCCTGCGCGCGAGCGCACCCCATGCCCTGCTCGACGTCGTCCGCGCCACGCTGCAGGCTGATTTCGCGGCGACCTCGGTGGACCTGCTGCTGGCCGACTACCGGTTGTCGATGCTGCAGCCGGTCATCGAACTGCCGCACACCGCAACGCCTTTGCCGATCCGGACCACGACCGCGGGCCGGGCGTTCACCGCCCAGCAGGTGCTCCTGGAACCCGGGCCGAACGCGGACGGAGTGATGATCCACCTGCCGGTGGCCGTGCGCGGTGACCGCCTCGGCATTCTGCGCGCGCACCTGCCGGTAGCGCCCGCCGGAGACCAGCGGGAGGTGCTGGCCGGGCTGGCCGCCATGCTCGGCCACGAACTGATCGTCGCCGAACGCGACACCGACCTCTACCTGCAGGCCCGCCGCCGGGAACGGCTCAGCCTCGCCGCGGAGATGCAATGGCAACTGCTGCCGGGACGCGGCTGTGCCCGCACGGAGTACTCCCTGGGCGGCCAACTCGAGCCCGCATACACCATCGGCGGGGACAATTTCGACTGGAGCACTTCGGCGGAGTATCTGACCGTCACCGTGTCCAACGGCATGGGTCAGGGCATCGGTGCCGCTTTGCTGACCAACCTGGCGATCAGCGCCCTCCGCAACGCGCGGCGAGCCGGTCTGGACATCGCCGACCAGGCATGTCTGGCCGACCAGGCTCTTTATGCGCAATACAGCGGCAGCCAGCACGTCGCGACTCTGCTGATGCGCTTCGAGGTCGCCACCGGCCGCGTGGGAGTGGTCGACGCGGGTTCGCCGCGCGCGCTGCGGTTACGTGACGGGGTGGTCGAGCTCATCGCGTTCGAGGAGCAACTGCCGCTGGGCATGTTCGACGGCACCGATTACCGCGAGCAATCCTTCCAGGTCGAACCCGGCGACCGGCTGGTCATCGTCAGCGACGGAGTGCACACCGCCCAGGCTCCCACCGGTGTCGAATACGGTTCCACCAACCTCGATCTCGCGATCCACGCCTCGAGCAACCTGCCCGCCTCCGAGGCCGCGCGCGCCATCATCACCGAGTTGCTCGATTACCACGAGGGCACCGACCTGCTCGATGACGCCGTCGTGGTCTGTATCGACTGGAACGGTCGCCGCGGCCACTGAACTAACCGCCTTCGTCCGCAGACGAAAATCTGTTGCGTCGGGTGTAGACATTCGATGCGGGCTGCTATACAGTCTTTCTTGTACGAAGAGTAAGTCCAGAGGTCCGGGCAGGTGAACTGCCCGGGAATGTTCGAAAGTTCCACCCCGTCCCCTCCGGTGGAGAAGAGAATCCGGTGCAGTCGGCCGGACCGCCGGAGGGGGAGGAGCACGAAAGATCGACACGTATGTCCGGCTTGGCCGGTAGCCCAGGAGGTGGTCGCTGAGTAGTCATCTATCGGGTCCGCGTCCCGGCACGTGCCGGATGCGGTGCGAAGTATCGGCCTCGACGGCCGGTGAAAGTTGAAGTCAACCCCCTCTTCCTAGATCCAAGGCCCCGGCGCATACGCGCCGGGGCCTTCCGAGCGTTGAATTACGAGAGGTGCTGTGCAGCAACCCAACAGCGATCCTGCCGACGGCACCAGCGCCGCGGACAAACTCGACGACGACACCTACCCCGCCTACAGCATGGGCCGGGCCGCGGAAATCCTCGGCGTCACCCAGGCCTTCCTCCGCGGTCTCGACGCCGCCCAGCTGCTGACCCCGCAGCGATCCGCCGGCGGGCACCGCCGCTACTCGCGCTACCAGCTGCGCATCGCCGGGCGGGTGCGTGAACTCGTCGATGCCGGGAACACCATGGAGGCGGCCTGCCGCATCGTCATCCTCGAGGACCAGCTCGCCGAGGCCCGCCGGCTCAACGCCGCTCTCCAGCACACCCTCGACCAGCGCACCGACCCCGCCTGAGCGCAGAGCAGTGGACGGGTATCGTCCGGATGCATCAATAGTGCATCCTTTGCTTGTTGTGGGGTAAGTGGCGGATATGACGTCGACATCGGACCCCAGGCTGGACGATCGAGACCCCGCCGCGGACGCCTATGACCCGCGGACGGTCGAGGCGGTGGGCAAACTCACCGAAGCGCTGGAAATCATCGAAGTAGCGCGAGGTCACCTCTACAGCTTTCACCGCGAAACCGGAAGCGCGGACTTCGCGGTCGAGCGCGCCGCGGAGTCGCTGCGCGCGGCCGGACACGTCGAGCTTGCCGAGCGCCTTGACCGAGAGCTGGTGGGACGCAACGTGTTACCAGGCCGCTGGACCTTCCAGGTCGTCGAGGACTACGACCAGACCTACTATCGCCGCGTCCGCGAACTGGAAGAGCAAGCGCGTCGCCTCACCGGTGGGCACCGGCACCTGCACGAGGCCGAACTCAAACGGCGGCGTCGCACCGAGGGGCAGCCGGCGCACGAGGCCGCTCCGGACGAACGAGCGAATCAACCAAGCGCACAACAGGATTGACCCGATCGCCGGGCCGGCATCGCCGATGTGTAGGCCGGGATCGACCGGGTACTGCGAGAGGGCAAGAGAACGATGCGCGAATGATGCACTGTGCGTCAGTTCGTGCCATCCATCAGCCGAACAACCAGGAGGTAGCGATGAGCACCATCACCGAGTCGGTCGACGTCGAAGTTCCCATTACCCACGTATACAACCAATGGACCCAGTTCGAGACGTTCCCCGAGTTCATGCAGGGCGTCGAGGAAATTCGGCAGATCGACGACACCCACACCCACTGGGTGACCGAAATAGCCGGTGTCACCCGGGAATTCGATGCCACCATCACCGAGCAGCATCCGGAGGAGCGGGTGGCGTGGAAATCCGACAGCGGTCCCGAACACGCCGGAGTGATCACCTTTCATCGCCTCGACGACAACACGACCCGGGTCACCGCGCAGATGGATATCGACCCCGAGGGCTTCGTCGAGAACGCCGCCGACAAGCTCGGCCTGCTGAACCACCGGGTCAAGGGTGACATGGAGCGGTTCAAGAAGTTCATCGAGCAGCGCTCGCAGGAGACCGGGGCCTGGCGTGGTGATGTCGCCCGCCCGGACGCCTGAACGGATAGCGGCGACCCCTGAAATACACTTCGGGCGAGCGGGTAGCGTTTCGTCCACAGTGGTTCCCGTCCGATACGGGTGATCATTCGACCTATGCGTAGCGAGAGGCGAGCCAGAGCATGACTGTGGTATCCGGTCAGCGGCCGGTCGGCGAGATCCGGACCGTCGCGTGGGACGCGGCGGAGCAGGATCTGCGCGCACTGTTCGGGCAGTCCCGCGTGGTTTTCGCCTCGCTCGCGGGCCCGGAGCAAGTGGTGGAGAGCGCGAATCCAGCGTTCTCCGCCGCTCTGGGCCGAGACCGCGCCGGCATCGGGGTCGCGCTGGGCGAGCTCGTGCCCGGGCTGGTCGATCAGGGTGTTGTTGCCGTGCTCGACGAGGTCTATCACACCGGTGAATCCCGCACGGGCCGTGACGTTCTGGTCGCGCTCGGCAGCGGTGCGCAGAAGCGGCAGGCCTTCTTCGACTTCACCTATGAGCCACGTCGCGACGACGCGGGCTCGGTGATCGGGACCCGGATGATCGGCGTGGAGACCACCCAGGTCAAGCAGGCCCAGCGGCTGATGGCCGAACAACGTGCCCTGGTGGAGCAGATCGCGCGGCAGGCGCCGCTGGCCGACGTGCTGGACGGGATGGCACGCTGCATCGAAGATCTCGCGCTCGAACAGGTACTCGTGTCCGTGCTGCTCGCCGATCACGACGGCAAGCACCTGCGCCACGGCGCCGCGCCGAGCCTGCCGGACTTCTACAACGAAGCCATCGACGGGATCGCCACCGGCGAGGGCGTCGGCTCGTGCGGCACCGCCGCGCACCGCCGGGAACCGGTCATCGTCACCGACATCGGCACCGATCCGTTCTGGGACGACTTCCGCGAGCTGGCCGGGCGGGCGGGGCTGGCCGCGTGCTGGTCGACGCCGATCCTGGCCCGCGACGGCAGCCTGCTCGGCACGTTCGCGATGTATCACCGCAGTCCGCGCGTGCCGCAGGACAGCGACTTCGCCCTCGCCCGCGTATTCGCCGACACCGCGTCGCTGGCCATCGAACGGCATCACATCGAAGAGGCGAAGGCGGCGGCCGAGGCGCGCGCCGAGGCGGCCCGAGCCGAGCTGACCCAGGCACTGCGCGCGGAGAGCGCGTTGCGCGCCGAGGCGGAGCAGCGGGCCGAGGCGGCCGCCGAACTCGCCGCGCGGATGCGCAGCGCGGCAGCCGCGCAGGCCGCGGCGCCGCATCCGGATCGCTGCCAGCTCGGTGGTCCCGAAAAATGCACCGCGGCAGCCGAATTGAAGATCGCCGATTCCTGGGGCGACTCGGCGTGGGGGTGCACCTCGCACGTCGAAGAAGCCATCCTCAACGTGCGGTCGGTGTTCATCGCCAGCGAGGAACTCGGCGGCTTGGCGGCCTACCTCAACCGCTGACGCAGCGGATCAGGCGGGTATCTCGCGCACGTCTGCCCGCAGTCGGTCGCGGAACAGCGGCGGCAGGTAGTGCAGGATCAGGACCGACCAGGTCAGGTGGGTCAGCAGGGGTGCCTGGATGCCGCCGGTGGCTCGGCGTTGCAGGCCGAACAGGGTGCCCATGAGGACCGAGGCCAAGACCAGGGCCGGGTTGCGGGTCGCGGCGGTGGTGCAGGCGTAGATCCCGGTCGAAACCAGGACCGGATGCTTGCCCGCCACCGAGTAGACGGCCCCGCGGAAGAAGATCTCCTCGGCCGCGCCGTTGGCGAGGGTGATCAGCAGTACCCGCGGTGTGGGTCCCTGTTCGGCATAGCTCAGGACGCTGGTGATCGCCTTGCGCAGGAAGGGGATTCGGCGGGCGATCAGGCCGCAGCCATAGAACGCGGCGAACGTCCCGGCACCGATCAGGACGGGACCGAGCACCGGGCGTCGCGGTTCGGTCTCCTCGACGGCGTGTATGCGACCGCCCAGTGTCCAGGCCGCCGCGGTCGCGAGGGTGAGCCGGTAGAAGCGGGCGGAATCGGGTTCGGCGGCGAACGAGGCGCCGAGCAGTCCGGTGCCCGCGACCGTGACCGCCGCGACCCGGCGTCGACGTGCGGCCAGCGGGCGAGCGGGTCGGAGTCTGCGGCTCATGCGGTCTGATCGGCTTCGGCGCGCTCGTCGAGGGCCCGCCGCACGGCGTCGTCGTAGGGGAGCGGTTCGAAGGGCACCAGCTCTCGAATGCTGTTGTTCCGGACCACCACTTCGTTGGACATCGAGTCGACCAGCGTGCGCCCCGTCGTGGTGTCGACATCGGTCACCAGCGACAGCCACAACGACGAAAGCTGCGGGGAGAGCAGCGGAACGGGCACAATCACCAACGGCCGTTTCTCGATAGTGGCGACCCGGCGCAACATATCGGCGTACTCGAGCACGTCGGGACCGCCGATTTCGAAGGTGCGCCCGGCGGATTCGGGGTGGTCGAGCACGCCGACCAGGTAGCGGACCACATCGTCGACCGCGATCGGCTGGGTCCGGGTGCGCACCCAGCGGGGGGTGACCATGGCGGGCAGGTGTTCCACGAGCTGGCGGGTGATCTCCCAGGAGATACCGCCGTGGCCCACAATGATTCCCGCACGCAGCGTGGTGACCGGCACGCCCGCCTCGGCGAGCAGCCCCTCGACCTCGCGCCGGCTGCGCAGATGCGCGGACAGGTCGTCGCTGTCCTCGCCGAGGCCACCGAGATAGATGATCCGCTGGACCCCCGCGTCGGCGGCGGCACGGCCGAAGTTGCGGGCGGCCTCGGCGTCCCGGCGCTCGAAATCGGCTTCCGCCAGCGAGTGCACGAGATAGTAGGCCGCGGTGCAGCCGGCCATGGCGGTGCGCAGCGAGGCGATATCCGCGACGTCCGCGCCGACCGGGGCGCCCGCGCCTCGATAGGACTCGGGGTGCCTGGTCATGGCGCGGACGGAATGGCCCGCGTCGATCAATTCCGGGCATAGGCGAGTCCCGACGAAGCCGGTCGAACCCGCGACGAGCACTGTCATCAGAGCGTCCTGTCCGTAGTTCTGGCGTGGAGTCGGCTGGATGCCGGGTTGGGCGAGCTGCATGTGCCACGCTACTCAGGACAACCCGTCATCGCATCAAACATGCATCGCTTGTGACCCGCCAAACATGGTGCGCCTATTTGCCACCGCCACGTCGCTAGGTCGAAATGCGTTGGAGATCGCTGATCAGCCAGCGCCCGTCGGGTTGCTCTTCGGCGGTGACGACGGTTGCTATCAGGCAAAGAGCGGGGTTCGGAGCGAGATCGCTGGTCGAGGACTGTTTGACATAGCCGATGCCGAGCGCGGTGGTGCCGTTGATGGCTCGTAATCCGCAGTTGAATTCAATTACTTCGCTCCGGCTGTTGGTGGCGAACAGATAATCCCGAGTCGCTCGTTGAGTATCGATGAGCTGTTGGCGATGCGCGCCGGTCGCGGAATCAATTGCTCCCGCGAAATACTCGTCCAATGCTTGCGGGTGATAAGTCCACGTGTGATTGATGTAATTATGAATGGAATGCAATGCGGCGATATGGCGACTGCCGATGCGCGATATCTCCGGGGCGAGGTCGGCCGCCGGTGCGGTTCTCGTCGCAAGGGTGCTGGCGGACGCCGCGCTGGCGGTGGGGGTGTTCGTGCTGGTGCTCGCCGTCGTGGCCGCCTGGGCGGCGACGGAATGCGCATCGCCGGGATTGCGGAGAAAAGTGGTCGAGCCGATGGCGACGGCGCCCAATGGTATGACGCCGGCGAGGGCGGCCAACTTGCGTCGCCCGAAACGCGGCCGGGCGGTCTGTACTTCGGGAAACGGGGGAGGTGATGCCGGAGCGAACGGGGGTGGCTCGTTTTCGATCACAGGATGATTCCTCACTGTTGGTCGGCCGACCGCGCGATAGTACCGACACCGGTGAGGGCCGGTGAAAGAATTCATGAACTCCGTACCGCGCCGGGCGATTCGGTCAGAAATAGGAACTATGCGCCGATAGTGTATTAATTCCGAATTGCGCCGATCTCCGCGTATCAGTGCAGGTCGAAAGGCTGTCCTGTGCTGATACCTGTCGCCTCCCGGTATTGAGTGCTGGGCGGTTGCTACAGGAACACGGCCGGTGCGACCGGCAGGCGGCAAGTGTCCGGGGCCGGTCCGGGCACGCGCCCTGCGACCCGCGTCGCCTCGACACGCCCGGGCGCGTTTTGATGCAGCGATTGTGCATCGCTACTATGATCGGCTCATGAAATCGGCCGCGGATAACTCGCGTGGGTCGCCGGAACCGCTCGGCAGCACGAGCTCAGGGTGACCGACCCCAGCGACGTCGACGAGCCGGCGGCCGAATACACAGTGGGCGAGGTCGCCGGCCGGCTCGGCATTCCGGTGGCGACCTTGCGCAGCTGGAATCGCCGGTACGGACTCGGTCCGTCCGGGCATATGCCGGGCCGGCATCGGCACTACGCCGCCGAGGACCTGGCGATGATCAGGCGAATGGTGGATCTGGTGCGGACGGGTGCCAGTCCGGCGAGCGCGGCTCGGGCCGCTCGCGCGACCGTCGCGCCGGTGCTCGGCGACGTGGCGCCGGTGCTCGCCGCCGGGCGCCGGCTGGACGGCGTGGAATTGCTCGCCACGATTTCCGCGCACCTTGCCCGCTACGGAGTGGTAGCGACCTGGAACCGCCTGTGCCGTCCGGCTTTCGCGGAAATAGTCGGCCGCCAGGCGCGCGAAGGTGGGCTCATCGATGTCGAGCATCTGCTGTCCTGGGCGGTCGCGACAAGTCTGCACCGGACCGTGCCGATACCCGGCCGCGGTGCCGGGCGCAGGGCTATCGTGCTGGCCTGCACCGCCGAGGAGAATCATGCGTTGCCGTTGGAAGCGCTGCGGGCCGCGCTGGCGGAGCGCGGTCTCGCCGCGGTGTTCCTGGGGCCTTCGATGCCGGACAGCGGGTTGGCGGATGCCCTGTCCAGGCAGGAGCGGCCGCCGCTGGTAGTGCTGTGGTCGCAATCGGTGCTGACCGCGCAGCCCGGGGCGATTCGTGTCGCGCTGGCGAATTCGAGTGGTGTGCTGCTGGCCGGGCCGGGCTGGTACGGCAGCGATCTGCCGCCCGGAGCCCGGCACGTGAATTCGCTGGAGGACGCGGTCGAGCAGATCGTGCGCGCGCTCGGCGATACCTGAGCGCGTCCCGGTGCGGTCGAGTGTCGGACACCCCGCATGCTTGTCGATTTGTTAAGTTTCTGAAATAGTCGAGATGGTGTGCATCGCTTCTGCATCATTTGGCGTACGATGGTTTCTGACCGGATTCGCGCGGGACAGTTCCCGGACGAGTCGATGCCGCGCGTGGTACGGAGCTGTGCCGCATCGGGCGGTGTGGCTTCCCGGCGTGCCGCGGGCATTTGTCGACAGCGTGGAAATGCGTTGCGACAGCGGTGATCTGGTCGCGTGCTCGAAGACGACGTGTACCGAATCCCGCTACCGGACGAGTGAAGGACTGTGAGGATGGCTCGGTATCTGCTGGCCGTGAGTGCGATACCTGGACACGTCGCGCCCATGGTCGTCGTGGCGGAGGCGCTGCGCCGCCGCGGGCACGACGTGCACGTGCTCACCGGCGCGGCCTTCCGGGCGGAGGTGACCGCCCGCGGACTTGCGATGTCGGCGCTCCCGGTGGACGCCGAGGTGGCGCCGGTCGGGTCACGGCGCGGGCCGGGGGCGGTGCGGCGCTGGCGAATCGGCCGAGCCGAACTGAGGTCGGTGTTTCTGGCGCCCCTGGCCGCCCAGCACGCGGCGCTGGTCGCGGCGCTGGCGCGTGCGGATTTCGATGTGGTGCTGGTGGATTCGATGTTCACCGGGGCGATCCCACTGCTGATGTCGGAGCGGCCGCGGCCGCCGGTCGTGGTGTGCGGCGTGGGGCCGTTGACGTTGTCCAGCGCCGACTGCGCACCGTTCGGGGTCGGTCGGCCGCCCTGGCGCGAGCGCGACCACTCGCGGATGAATTGGTTCGTCCGGCAGGTGCTTTTCCGCGCCGATCAGGCGCGGTTGGACACCATCCTGCACGGCCATGACCTGCCGTCCGCGCCGGTCTTCCTGCTCGATTGGCCGCGGCTGGCCGATCGTCTGCTCCAGTTCACCGTGCCCGGATTCGAGTATCCCCGGCGCGACCTGCCGGCGTCGGTGGTGTTCACCGGACCGATTCCGAGTGCGTTCGGCGCCGACCGGGAGTTGCCCGCGTGGTGGAGTGCGCTCGATGGACAGCGGTTGGTCGTCCATGTGACGCAGGGGACTTGGGACAACCGCGATCTCGATCAGCTGCTGCGGCCCACGCTGGCCGCACTGGGGGGCCGCTCCGATGTCCTGATCGTGGCCGGCACCGGCGGCTCCCCGGCATCGGTGGGACCGTTGCCCGCCAACGCCGTCGCCTGTGACTTCGTCCCGTACTCGCGTCTGCTGCCGCACGTCGACGTCATGATCACCAACGGCGGCTACGGCGGGGTGCAGCAGGTGCTGCGGCACGGGATTCCGCTGATCGTCGCCGGCGACACCGCGGACAAACCGGAAGTGGCTGCGCGCGTGGCGTATACGGGAGCGGGCATCAATCTGGGCGGTGCGTCGCCGAGCCCGTCCGCGGTGGCGGCGGCCTTCGATCGAATAGTGCGCGACAACAGCTTTCGCGCCGCGGCCGGCCGGCTCGCCGCCGAAATGGCGCGGCACTCGCCGTTCGAGACCATCACCGCGGTGCTGGACGAGGTCGGCCTGTCCGCCGGCACGGCGCGGCGCCCGGTATCCGCCGAAAGTGTGATCGCTATCCCGCAGCGAGGGGAAACGCTATGAGTACCAAGCCTTTCGGTGTCAGCCCACCGTACGTCGACGGGGCGAAACCGCCCGGGTCCGGCGCGGGATTCGACGCCTGGTACGCGGGCAACCGAGCCCAGGTGCTGCACGAGCTGGACACCTTCTTAAGGAAGGTGGACATCGAGGATCTGCGCGACACCGGCGTCGACGCGATCCTGCGGCAGTACGCGGTCGGCGGCAAATGCGTGCGATCGACGTTCATGTATCTGGGCTGGCTCTGCGGTGCGCAGCCGGATCCCGCTGCCCTGCGCGCGGCCGCGTCCCTGGAGCTGCTGCACGGCTTCGCGCTGCTGCAAGACGATGTGATGGACGACGGGGCATTGCGGCGCGGATCGACGGCCGCGCATGTGCGCCTCACCGAGGGTTACCGCGAACGCGGCCTGCCCGGTTCCGCTGCCCGGTTCGGCGCGTCGGCGGCCATCTTGCTCGGCGACATGTGCCTGGTGTGGGCCGAGCAGATGCTGCGGGACAGCGGGATCCCGGACGCCGCGCTGCGTCGAGTGTGGGCCGGTTACGACGCCATGCGGATCGAGCTGGCGCGCGGCCAGTTCGCCGATTTGACCAATGACGTGCGGGCCCTGCCGAGCATGGATTCCGTGCTGGCCATCGCCCGCGCGAAGTCCGGCAACTACACGGTGCTGCGACCGCTGGAGCTGGGCGCGACCATGGCCGGATGTCCGGAACGGACGCTGATGATGCTGGCCCGCTACGGAACTCGGATCGGCGAGGCCTTCCAGCTCCGTGACGATCTGCTCGGAATCTTCGGCTCTGCCGCGACCACCGGCAAACCGGAGGACAGCGACCTGGGACAGCACAAGGCGACCAGTGTCGTGGTCGCCGCGTTTGAGAACGGCGACAGCACGGTCCGGCGGGAACTGACCGAATTGCTGAGCCGGCCCGAACTGGACGAGTCCGCGATCGCCCGATGCCGCGCGTTGATCGCGGCCTCCGGAGCCCCGGAACGGATCGAAACGATGATCACGGATCGAGTGGCGGAGGCGCGCACCGCGCTCGCCGACGCGGGGCTCGACGAGGACCGATATTCGGCGCTGGAAAACATGGCGCTGCTGTGCACCGCACGGCAACAGTGACGAGGAGGATCGATGCGTACAGTGACCGGGTCCAGCGACCACGTGGTGGTCGTCGGCGCGGGCCTGGCCGGCCTGTCCACGGCAATCCATCTCGCCGGGCGGGGGCGGCGCGTGACGGTGGTGGAACGCGCGGCCGTGCCCGGCGGGCGGATGGGCCGTCTCGACCTCGACGGTTATCGAATCGACACCGGCCCAACGGTATTGACCATGCCCGAGCTGCTCGACGAGGTGTTCGACGCGGTCGGCGAGCGCACCCGTGATCGCCTGAGCCTGCACCCGGTGACGCCGGCCTATCACGCGGTCTACGCCGACGGCCGCACCCTCGACGTGCACAGCGACCCGGACGCGATGGCGCAGGCCGTCACCGAATTCGCGGGCGCCGAGCAGGCCGCGGGATATCGGCGGCTGCGGGACTGGCTGAGCCGGCTGTATCGCGCGGAGTTCGATCGGTTCATCGCGGCCAACTTCGAGTCGCCGCTGTCGATGCTGACCCCGGCGCTGGCCCGGTTGACCGCGCTGGGCGGATTCCGCCGCTGGGACCGCAAGGTCGCCGAGTTCATCTCCGATCCGGACCTGCGCCGAGTCTTCACCTTCCAGTCGCTCTACGCCGGGGTCGCGCCGGACCGGGCGCTCGCGGCCTACGCGGTGATCGCCCACATGGACACGATGTCGGGGGTCTACTTTCCGCAGGGCGGGATGCGCTCGGTGCCCGACGCGCTGGCCGCCGCGGCGGTCGCCGCCGGTGTGCGGTTCCACTACCAGAGCACGGTCACCGAATTGGTGCGCTCCGGTGGCCGGGTGAGCGCGGTACACACCGATCAGGGCGAACGGATTGCTTGTGACGCAGTGGTTTTGACCACCGAACTGCATCGCACCTACGAACTGCTCGGGCATCGGCCGCGACGTCCCGGTGGGGTCCGATCGGCGCCGTCGGCGGTGGTGCTGCACCTCGCCTGCGACCGTCAGCCGGATCTGGCGCATCACTCACTACTGTTCGGCCGCGAGTGGGCGAGTTCGTTCCGCGAGATCATCGACGAGGGTCAGGTGATGTCCGACCCGTCGCTGCTGCTGACCCGCTCGACCGCGGGGGATCCGGCCTTGGCCCCGGCGGGCCGCGATCTGCTGTTCCTGCTGGCGCCGGCGCCGAACCTGCGCCGCGGACAGATCGACTGGGCGACCCGGCAGGGGGCCTACGCCGAGCAGATTCTGGATATCGCGCAGCGCCGCACGGGTTCTCGCTGGCCGGAGCTCGAGGTGTTGCGGGTGGTCACGCCCGCCGACTGGGCGGACCAGGACATGCTCGACGGCAGCCCGTTCGCGCTGGCGCACACCTTCGCGCAGACCGGCCCGTTCCGCCCGGCCAATATGATCCGCGGCCTCGACAATGTGGTGCTCGCCGGCGGCTCGACCGTGCCGGGAGTCGGTATCCCGCCGGTGCTGATCTCCGGTCGCCTCGCGGCCGACCGCATCACCGGACGCACGGACATCCGGCGCCGTTCCGCCTCACCCATCCGCCCCTCGTCCTGATCGGAAGACTATGACGCGCAGGGAACTAGCCGCGGCGGGCATCACCGATCCGTCGCTACGCGAATCCTATCGATGCTGCCGTGCGCTGAACGCCCGGCACGGCAAGACCTTCTTCCTCGCGACCAGACTGCTCGCGCCCGACCAGCGGCCTGGCGTGCACGCGCTCTACGGATTCGCGCGCCGCGCGGACGACATCCTCGACGAGTTCGATCCCGCCCGCACGGCCGGCGACCGAGCGGCCGACTTGGACGCGCTCGCCGGGCATTTCGTCAGCGGGGACAGCGGCGGCGATCCGGTGCTCGCCGCGGTGCTGCACACGGCGGACCGCTACGGCATCGAGGCGCACCTGTTCGACGCGTTCCTGGCATCGATGCGGATGGATCTGACTGTCACCGACTACCCGGACCGCGCCGCACTGGCCACCTACGTGTACGGGTCCGCCGAGGTGATCGGCCTGCAATTGCTGCCGATACTCGGGGTCACCGAATCCATCTCCGACGCCGCGCCGTACGCGGCCGCGCTGGGTAAAGCCTTCCAGCTCACCAACTTTCTGCGCGACGTCGACGAGGACCTGGCGCGCGACCGGGTCTACCTGCCCGCCGACGAACTCGCCGCGCACGGCGTCGACCGAGACCTGCTGGCCTGGTGCAGCCGCCGTCGGCAGGCCGAGCCGAGGGTCCGGCGCGCCCTGGCCGAGCAGCACGAAATAACCAGGGAGATATACCGATTCGCGCGTGGCGGGCTCGAACGACTGGCGCCGCGCTCGCGTCCCTGTGTGGCCACCGCGTCGACGCTGTACGCGGAGATTCTGGCGCGCATCGAGGATGCCGATTTCGAGGTCTTCGGGCGGCGGGCCAGGGTGGGCACCGCGCGCCGGGCGCGCGTCGGCCTCGCGGGCCTGACCCGTGCCTGGTGGGCCCGGCATTCGCCATCGAATGCGCCCTTGCGATCGACTATGCCGCAACAGCGCGAGCGAACCTAGGAGCCGAGATGGCGCATTGGCAATATCTTCTGATCTTGGTCCTCTGCCTGGTGCTGACGGCACCGCTGGAGTTCGTCGGTCCGGGGGTCTATCGGCGACCACGGCTGCTGCTGGTCGCGATCGCGCCCGCGCTCGTCGTCTTCGTGGTGTGGGATCTGCTCGCCATCGCCGGTGGGGTCTGGAGCTACGATCCGCGCTTCGTCCTCGATGTGCGGCTGCCCGGATCCATGCCCGTCGAGGAGTTCCTGTTCTTCCTGGTGATTCCGCTCTGCGGGCTGCTGACCTTCGGCGCCGTGGAGACGCTGCTCGCGCGCGCCCGCCCGGCCCGGATCCGCGACCGCGGAGCGGGCCGATGATCGACGGGATCGGCTACACACTGCCCGCCGTGCTCGCCGTTGTGGCGGTGTGCTTGCTCGAGCTGACTGTTCTGCACACCGGGCTGCTGCGCAAGCGGGCGTATTGGCTGTCGATGCTCATCGTCCTCGGATTTCAGATCCCGGTGGACGGCTGGTTGACCCGGCTCGACGCGCCGACCGTCCGGTACAACCCGGATCACATTCTCGGCCTGCGGTTTCCGTGGGACATCCCGATCGAGGACTTCCTGTTCGGCTTCGCCCTGGTGACGGCGGTGCTGCTGAGCTGGGAACGGGCTCGGCAGCAGCAGGAAGGACAGCGGCGATGACGACAGCACCACTCGGCCGGGATCCGCGCCGCGTGCGTTATCCGGCCCGGCCCGGACGACGCGACGTCGGGCAGAACGGTCATCGTCCGGTGGCGGTCGTGGTCGGCGCCGGAATCGCGGGGCTGGCCGCGGCCACCGGCCTGGCCGAACGCGGGTTCCGGGTCGAGGTGGTCGAGCAAGAGCGATACCTCGGCGGCCGGGTCGGCGGCTGGACCGAGCGGCTCGCCGACGGCACGCCGGTCGGCATGAACCGCGGCTTCCACGCCTTCTTCGCCCAGTACTACAACCTGCGGAAGTTGTTGTCCCGCAGCGATCCGGCGCTGTCGGCGCTGCACGGGATCGGCGACTACCCGCTCATCGACGCGGCCGGGCGCCGCGACAGTTTCCGCAACCTGCCGCGCACGCCGCCCTGGAACGCGCTCGCCTTCGCGCTGCGCAGCCCCACCTTCCGGCTGCGCGACCTCGTTCGCATCGATGCGCGAGCGGCAGCTCCGCTCGCCGCGGTGTCCGTGCCGGGTATCTACGACCGGTTGGACCACGTGGACGCCGAAACGTTCTTGCGGCGCATCAACTTTCCGGCCGCCGCCCGTCATCTGGCGTTCGAGGTGTTCTCCCGCAGCTTCTTCGTCGAGCCGCAGCACATGTCCGCGGCCGAGCTGGCGACCATGTTCCACATCTATTTCCTGGGCTCCAGCGAAGGGCTGGTGTTCGATGTGGCGCGGGACAATTTCGATGCCGCCCTGTGGACGCCGCTCGCGGATCATCTCGCCGGTGCGCCGACCCCGCACCGGCCGGGGCGGGTCGAGTTCCACACCCGGGTGGCCATCACCGAGGTCGAATCGAGGGACACCGGATTCCGGCTGACCGCGGACACCGGCGCCACGCTCGAGGCGGACGCGGTGGTGCTTGCCGTCGACGCCGGCGCGCTGCGCGCGTTGGTGACCCGGTCGCCGACCCTGGGAGATCCCGAATGGCGTTCGCGGATAGTGGAATTGGGTACCGCTCCGGCGTTCGCCGTGCTGCGGCTGTGGCTGAATCGGCCGCTGCGTGCCGACCGGCCTGGCTTTCTCGCCACCGGGAATCTGGATCCGCTGGACAACATCAGCGTCCTCGATCGCTACGAGCGCACGGCCATGGATTGGGCGCGGGACAACGGCGGCAGCGTGGTTGAACTGCACGCCTACGCCGCGGCCGATCGAACGCCCGCACCGGCGGAACAGCTGGCGATCCGGGACAAGCTGGTAGCGCGTCTGCACGATATCTATCCGGAATCCGCCGACGCCGAGGTCGTCGGCGAGCACCTGCTGTGGCGGCAGGACTGTCCGCGGTTCGCGCCCGGTGATTTCGCGCGACGTCCAGGGGTCCGGACACCGCATCCGCGGCTGATGCTCGCCGGTGACGGGATCCGGGTGGAGCTGCCGGTCGCGCTGATGGAGCGGGCGGCGACCACCGGCTGGCTCGCCGCCGATTACTTGTCCGAGGTTTGGGGCGGCGCCGGGCATTCGCTACAGACCGTGCCGGCCCGCGGCCGATCGACCCTGCTGCGCAGCTTCGCGGAAAGGCAGTCATGATGGGTAACAGTTCACCGCTACAACGGTTTTCGCCGGAGAAGTGGTCGCGGCAGCGGCCCACCTACCAGGATGCGGACCCGCGCGTCATCGCGAGCGCGCTGCGCTGGTCTCAGCAATTGCCGAGCGGCAATTGGTATGCGTTCGCGGCGAGCCGGAGCATCCGTGGCGACCGGCCCTTCGGCACCACGATCGCCGGCGTCGAGATCGTCGCGTGGCGCGATCGCGAAGGCGTGCTGCGCGTGGGTCCCGGCGCATGTCCGCACCTCGGCGCGCCATTGGCCGCCGCGCAGGTCGACGACTCCGCACTGATCTGCCGCTGGCACGGGTTGCGGGTGGGCCCGGCCGGCGACACGAGTCGGTGGTGTCCGTTTCCCGCCCATGACGACGGCGTGCTGGCGTGGGTGCGCCTGGATGCGGTCGGTGGCGAAACACCCACGGACGCACCGATTCTCGGCGCACGTCCGGCCGACTCGACGGTGCATGCGGTGACCCGGTTGATCGGCGCCTGCGAGCCGCGCGACATCATGGCCAACCGGCTGGACCCGTGGCACGGCGCGTGGTTCCATCCCTACTCGTTCGCCCGCCTGGAGGTGACGCAGACGCCGCCGCGCGAGGACATCACCGAGGAAACCCACCGTTTCCTGCTGACGGTGACTTTCCGGGTGACGCGTCGCCTCGGCGTCCCGGTCGAGGCCGAGTTCACCTGCCCGGACCCGCGCACCATCGTGATGCGCATCGTCGCCGGAGAGGGGAAGGGCAGCGTCGTCGAAACCCACGCCACGCCACTGGGTTCCGGACCGGACGGACATGCCCGCACCGCGGTGGTCGAGGCCGTGATCGCCGATTCCGAGCGTTCCGGATTCCGCTTCGCCCGCCATGCGCTTCCCGTGCTGCGCCCGCTGATGAATCACGCCGCCAATCGGCTGTGGCGCGACGATTTGGCCTACGCCGAACGCCGGTACCAGCTACGGCAACAGGATTCGTAGGCCTTACAGCCCCCTGACGGGGGAGCGGGTTGCCGGCGGCAACGAGGCCGCCGACAACCCGTTTCGGGATCAGCCGAGCGACAGGCAACCCTGGAAGGTCTGGAAGTCGCCCGCGAAGCCGACCCCGCCGGAACAGGTCGGGCCGGTGACCCCGTTGACGACCACGCTGGCGCCCGGTCCCGCGATGCCGATGGCCAGGCCCGGCCGGACGCCGATCGTGGTCACGGTGGCTCCCGGTCCCACCGCGATCGCGGCGGGACCGGACAGCGCCGCCGAGCTCGAGGTCGCCGAGCCGCCGTTCTGCGCGATGGCCAGCGACAGGCTGGTCGGCGCCGCGTCGGCCGACGCCGAGCCGTTGAGGCCGTACGCCGCTGCGGCCCCGCCGCCGGCGCTGGTCGCGGAGCATTGCGCGCCCGCGGCCGTCACCGAGGTGGCCGCGGCTCCCGGTGCCGGGCACGCGGTATCGGCGGCCGCGGCCTCGGGGGCCGCCAGCGCGAGGGCGCACGCCGCTGATCCGGCCCCGACGAGAGCTGCGGCACTGCGACGAGTGAATGAGATTTTCATGGTGTCTCCTGCGGTGTGCCGCCGGGTTTCACCGGCCGATGCGGGCGCCAAGCCCGACGGCAACGCCGAAATCTGTTGTGCGGATGCGGTTCACCGCGTCGGCGCATCCCGGCGCGGTACCTCTCCCACCGTAGCGAACAAACGATGCAATATCGATGCATTCTCAGAAACTTAATAGTTAAGCATTCGAGGTAATCGGCGGGTTAGTCTTACCGTTGTGACAGGACCTGACTGGGCGGTGCGCGGTTCCGCATCCGAGCAGGACGGGCAGCGCGCATCGCTGGAGACCGAGATCGCGGACGACATCCGTGCGCTCACCGCGATCTCCGACCAGCTCGGCCACGTCTTTGCCCGTTCGAACAATCTGCGCCCCAACGACTTCCGTGCCCTGCTGCACATCGCCACCGCCGAATTCGCCGGTCGGCCGCTCACGCCCGGACAGTTGGGCCGCCTGATGGGCATGAGTTCCGCCGCGGTGACCTACCTCGTGGAGCGGATGATCCAGTCCGGCCACCTGCGCCGCGAGATCGATCCGGCGGATCGGCGCCGGGTCATCCTCTACCACGACGAGCAAGGGATGGCCGCCGCCCGCGACTTCTTCCTCCCGGTAGGCGCCAGCACCCGCTCGGCCATGGCCGAACTACCGGACCAGGATCTGCATGCGGCCCACCGCGTGCTCACCGCGGTGATCGCCTCGCTCCGTACCCATTTCGACCAGGTAATCGAGGCGCCGGGACCGTCGAAACAACCGTGACGGCGCCGGCCGCGGACTCCCGCTCCGGTGGCTGTGCGATTGCTCGTGATTGAAACCGCCGAGATGTGGTAGATCGCTAGTACGCGAATGCACAGTGGGACGGGGTGCGTACCTTCGCGTGGCGATAAGGAGGTCTGCACCGACGATGATCCAAGAACCTCGATCATCGAGTTCCGGCGAGGCGCAGCGGTCGGGAGGCGCTGAGCCGGTGTCCGCGCCGTCTGGTCCATCGACTCCGCTGGAGTTGGTCTTCGCGGCCGATGCCGGTGAGCTGTCCGCGGTGCGCGCCGCGTTGCGGGAGTGGCTCGAGCACGCGGAGATCCGGGCGGATCAGGGGATCGACGTCGTACTGGCGGTCAGCGAGGCCTGCACCAACGCGGTCGAGCACGGGCACCACGGCGACGGCGGCGTTATCCGGTTGCGGGTGTGGATATCGGACGACCGCCTGCGGGTCACGGTCGCCGACACCGGTAGTTGGCAGCCACCGACCGCGTCGGCGAACTCGTATCGGGGACGCGGGCTGCCCGTGATGCAGGCGTTGATGGATTCGGTGACTATCGCGCCGGGCTCATCCGGCACGGTCGTGGAGATGGAGACGGCGATCCGCCGCGCCGACGATCAATGATCGCGCGGCGGTCAGGACACGCGGCTCAGCGGCCAGTCCGCCGGCAGGTGCAGCCAGGCGCCGATCATTCGCAGCACCGTCAGCAGCGCTTGGATGTCGTCTTGGCCGGACGCTATCGCGTGGGGATGCCCGTCGATCCGGAACGGGCACAGGTAGAACTCGCCGTCCGCGGCCCGCAGCGGCCTGCCGATGGCGATCGTTCGCGGGCCGTCGGCAGTGGACAACGTGCGGATCGCGATCAATTCCCCGAGCGCGTAGCTCGCGACAGGCGATTGGGTGACCCGGTCGGTCTGCGGGGAAGGAAAGCCCAGGTGAGTGGGGCCGACGACCGTGTACGCGTGACCGTCGTCGTTCGCGCGGGCCAGCACCTCGCCTATATCCGCCAACGCGCAATACAACGCGGCGATCGCGTCCGCGCCTACCGCGGACGATTCACCCCAATCCTGAATCCTGAACGGGCACACCGTTCCCGAGTCCGGGCCGAGCCCCGGCTTGCCCACCTCGATCAACAGCCGCTTGGCCCCATCCGTGACAACCCTGGTGGCGATCACCTCGCCGATCTGACTCTTCACCGTCTCCCGCTCGCGCATTCGCACCTCCGCTGTGCGCGTCGACCCGACCATGCCCGTACGCACGACCGTATGCTCAGGCGGTACCCGTTCCTGGTCGAGTCAACCGAAGGACCGGTGAAATAGGCTGATCCTCGGTCTTGCTTCCACGCGTGCAGTGAGGGGAGGTCCCGATGGGCGACCATCACGACGATCGCGGAGCGGATTCGGTGCCAGGGCCGGACTCTCGCGACTCCGAGTCGAGCGAGCGCGACGACGCGCGCGCACCGTTGAGCAGACGCCTGATCCTGGAAGCCGCCATCACTCTGGTCGATGCGGACGGCCTGCCCAAGCTGACCATGCGCAGGCTCGGGTCGGCATGTGGTGTCGAGGCCATGGCCCTGTATCGATACGTGCACAGCCGCGAGGACCTGCTCGGCGGCATGGTGGATGTGCTGATCGGCGATCTGCACGCCGACCAGCTCGCTGCCCGGCGCAGAGAAGACGGTTGGCAAGATTTCCTGGTGCGACTGGCGCACGGGGTGCGGCAGATCGCGCTGGATCATCCGGAATTGTTCCCGTTGATCGCGACTCGCCCGCCGGAAGCGCCGTGGGTGCGGCCGCCGTTGCGGAGTTTGCGCTGGATGGAGACCTTTCTCGCCACCCTGCTGTCCTACGGATTCGACGACGACGCCGCGGTCGGCGCGTACCGCTCCTATACGACGTTCCTGCTGGGGCAGCTGTTGCTCGAGGTTGCCGCGCGAGGTCCGGCCACGACAACGGCGACGGGGCGTTCGCCTGCCGCTGAGTTGCCGGAGTATCCGCAGCTGTTCCGGTTGCAGCCCAAGCTGTCGCAGGATCAGAGCGCGGTCGAGTTCGAGGAAGCCCTGGAAGCGTTGCTGGACCGGATCGAGCGCGTGCTCACCGTCGACTGACCGAACCGTCGAGCAGTCGAGGTCGAACCCGGAGTGGCGAGGATACAATGTAAACTCGATCTGTGACCGACTTCGACTCAGACCCGTCAGCTGCGCGAACTGCCCGTTCCGCGGGAACGCAGCTCGCGATCGAGCCTGTCGAGCTCGATCGGGTGACCGTCTTACGGGTCAGCGGCGAGATCGACGTGCTGACCGCGCCGCAATTGGACGCGGCCATCGCTCAGGCGTTGTCGGCGGACGACGACCACCGGTGCGGTGTCGTGGTGGACATGTCCGCCGTGACGTTCCTCGCCTCCGCGGGACTGGCGGTACTGGCCGCCGGCGCGCAGCCGAGGGCGGGCGGGCAGCGGCTGGTGCTGGTGGCCAACCGCTCGGCGACCGTCCGGCCGCTGCAAGTGACGGGCCTGACGGATCTGTTGAGCGTCTACAGCACGGCCACCGAGGCGGCCGACGCGCTGCGCGTCACACACGGTGGAGCCGTGGACGATCTTGCCGCGCAGGGGGACAAACCCAACTAGAGGCGGGGATTGCGGCGATCCGGCGCGAATGCGCACGCGCGCTTGGATAATCGGCGTATGCGGCCGAAACTGGCGCTCCGGTGGGCGATCGCCGCGGCGCTGATCGCCGGGTGGGTCTGGTGGCCGAGCGAGCCGCGGGCGGAGCGGGCCACCGGCTGGCAGCTGCAGACGGATCTGCCCATGTTGGTGACCGGCCCGCGAGGACTCGTGGTGGGCCGCAACGGGGACGTATATGTGCCGGAGGCGGACTATGTACAGATACTGCCATCCGGGGGGTTTCACCCCGAGCGTCTTCCGGTTCCAGGGCTGAAGAGTCCCTTCGGGGTCGCGTCGGGTCCGGCCGGCGAGTTGTATATCGGCGAGTACACGACCAGGCGAGTACTGAAGATCTCAGCGGATCGCAAGACGATCACGCCGCTTGTGCTGCCCGACTCGACGGGCACCGAAGGATCGCTCGAAATCGGTGTGGCGGTAGACCATTCGGGCACCCTGTTCGTCACCGACGTCGACCGATCGCGGGTGTTGAAGTTACCTGCGGGAGCTGGTTCGTTCGAGGTGGTGGCGGCCGTCGAGCACTTGCGCCCCGCGATCGCGGTATCCGACGACGGCGATCTCGTTGTCGTCGTGTCGATCCCGGATCCGGGGCCGGGGACGTCACTGCTGACCTTCCGTGGTGGAAAGGCGCCCGCGGTATCGACCCCGCTGCCCGGCCTGCAGTTCGTCGACGCGATCACGATCGATCATCGGGGCAATCGGGTATTCGCGGACAACGCGCTGGAATTCCATTCGGAGAACGGCGAATTGACGTCGACGAGGACCGCCACGCTCTGGCGGCTCGGGGCGCAGGCGGCGACACCGCAACGGCTGCCGTATACCGATCTCGGTGAGATCGAGGGCCTCACGGTCGACGCGGCGGACACCATCTTTTACACCGACAGCGAACCGTCTCGCGTCGTGCGGCTTTCGCCGGCGGGGTGACCCGGCGGTCATCGGCAGGTGTCGCGGTAGGGAAGTTCCTGGATGTATTGCCCCCACCCCTCCGGCGAGAGGCTGGAACCTACTGTCGTGCAACCGATCTCGTCGGGGTCGCGGCGAAGTTCGTGCAGCCGGCGCAGATCCCATTCGACCACGGCGCCTCGTTCGTGACCGGTGACCAGCCGACCCGAATCGGCTGTGAAGGTGGCGGCCTCGATTTCCCTGACCCCGATATCGCGAGGTTCACCTATCTGCGTCGGATGCGCGGGGTCGGTGACGAGCCACATCTGCAACTGATCATTGCCGGAAGTAGCGAGAATCGTTCCGGTCGAGTCGAATCGGGCACGGAAGTCGCTGCCGAGATCGGAGAGCACGGCATTGCCGACCGGCTTCGCGTGCGCCGGGTCGGAGACGTCCCAGAACTGTCCGGCGCCGTGCTCGATGACCACGAGCACTCCGGCGACGGGTGAATACGCGATCTGCGTGCTCTGCGCGAGCGGTATCGCGCCGCGCGGCACCGGATGGTCGGAGTCGGTCAAGTCCCAGATCGTCAGCATTCGGTGTACCCAGCCCACGCCGTGCAGGCGACCGTCGGCGGTGAAGGAGACCTGGACCATCGGTCCGTCGTGGATGCCGCGGCCGAGCCGCTTCGGCTCCTCCCGCTGCTCGATGCTCCAGACCAGCGTGTTCTGATAGCTGCCCGCGGCGAGTCGAGTGCCGTCCGGGGCGAACGCCAGGGTGGACACGACCCCGTCCAGTCCGGTCAGCGGGGCACCGAGGCGCCGCGGGTGCCGGCGATCACCGACGTCCCATAGCGACACGGTGCGGTCCGGACCGCCCGTCGCCAAGGTCTTGCCGTCGGAGGACAGTGCGACGCAGCTGATTCGAATGTCATTGACGTAGTCGAGGTGCTCGGCGTCGAAGGATGCTGTGCGCACCGGGCCGTCGCGCTGTCCGGTTTCCCAGAGATCGACCTTCCCGTTCTTGCCGCCTGCCGCGATGAGGTCGCCGCTCGTCGCGACGCCACACCCACCGGCAACCTGGTCGACCTCGCCGGTGAACGGCCTGCCCACCGGCTGCGGTTGGGTGTGCGCGTCGACCGTCCACAGGGTCGTCTGCCCTTCTGCGCCGCCGATCGCGATGATCCCCTTCGCCGAGAACGCGATCGCGGACGCCGCGGTGGCATCGCCGACCAGCCGCGCCCGCAGGCGAGCGGTCTTCTCGTCAGCGGGGATCTCGTACAGCCCGACCCCGTTGCCGGACCCGGGTGCGATGGCGAGCTCGTCGCCCGTGGGTCCGAACGCCAGCTTCGACCAGCCGCCACCGATATTCGGGCCGGAGTTCGGCTGCCGGCGCGGGAGGGCCGGGTCGGTGACGTCCCAGCGGGTGAGACCACTCGGAAAGATCGATGCCGCCAGTTGACCGCCGTCCGGGGAGAAGACGAGATCCTGCGTGATCCCCGGCCCCGTCGGCAGGTTGCTGATCGGCCGGGGCGCATGCCGGTCCGAGACGTCCCACAGCGTGCTGGCGCTGCGCGTCGCGATCACCAGAAGCCTTCCGTCCGGCGAGAATTCGGCGCTGTCGACGTTTTCCTCCGGCGAGAGCGTGGCCGTCGGCACCGGGTGCCCGGGGTCGCTGAGGTCCCACAACTGGGTCGGCTGCTTGTCGGCGTAACCGATGGCCAGCATCGTCACCGGCGCGAACCGGATCGCTAGCTTCTCCCAGATCTCCAGGGCGGCGCGCGCTTTGACGTGCGGGCGGGCCGGATCGGTGAGGTCCCACTGGATCACGCCGTCCACGCTGGAGGAATTGTGCTTGGCCTCGGCGGCGGGCGACAGTCCCATGCGCACGTAGACGGCGTTCAAGTCTTGGGCGGCGCCGGTGAGCAGAGTCTTGCCGTCGGGGGTGAAGGCGATGTCGGTGATGTCGCTGACGTCGGTGAGCGGCTCGCCCAGCTGGTGTGCGCGGCCGGAGTCCGGCAGCTCCCACAGCGCGACCGTCCCGCCCGAATGTTGTACCGCGATGGTCCGCCCGTCCGGCGCGAATGCCAGCCGGGCGACTCGGTTCGGCGGTCCGTCGAGGGTGCCCGCGTACCGGGTCGTGGACAGCATGTTGATCAGCCACTGCCGCGTCTCGTTGCCGGGATCGATCCGGTCGGCCGCCAGTCCGAGCCGGATCGCCATGCGCGGGTCGAGGTTGCGCAGCTGATCCGCCTGCGCCAGCAATTGCCGCGCCACCGCGGTGTGCTGGCGCGCCACCGCCTGCTGCTGTTGCACGATCGCGATGACCGCGGCCACCAGCGCCACGCAGAGCAGCGCCGAAAGCACGACCGTCGCCCGGCCGCGTCGAAACCGATCCCTTCGGTAGCTTCGTTCGAGGAATTCCCTTGCCCGCGAACTTGTTTCGACCCGCGTAGTACCGAGGCGGCGGAGCCGGGGCGGCCACTGCCGCAGTTCGGGCCGGGGCAGCGGGCGCAGGCGCGCGCCCAGGTCTTTCATCGCCACCGAGAGTCGATCGCGTTCCCACAGCCGCTGCGGCTCGTGGTCGTCGTTCGCCCATTCGGTCGCGGCGATCTCGACGGCACGCCGGGCCCGCAGCGAGTCGCCCTCGCGCGCGATGGCGTCGCGCAACGGCGTCCAGTTTTGCAAGAACGCCTCGTGTGCGGGGGAGACGACGATGTGATCGTCTTCTTCGGCGGTGGCCAGCAGCCGGTGGGTGACGAAGGCGTCGATCGCCCGCTGCTCGGGCTCGGTGAAACGGGCGCGGGGAATCCGGTCGCGGGTCGGCACACCGCGCTCGTCGACGGTGACCGAGCGCAGCAGCAGCGCGACGATCTCGTCGCGCGAAAGCCCGGTCGCCGTGCGTGCCTCGGCCAGCGCGGTCTCCGCCTGCCGGGCCAACGCGCCTCGGACGCCGCCGATTGCGGTGTAGCGCTGCTGCGAGAGCTGGTCGCCGCGGTGCAGCCCGGACGCGAGCTGTTCGAGGGTGAACGCGAGGAGCGGGAGTGCGTCGCCCGTGCCGGTGTCCGCCAGGAGCTTGTCGACCAAACCGTCCTCGATGGTTAGGCCCGCCACCCTGGCCGGTCCCTCGATGACCTCGCGCAGGGCCTCGTTCCGCAGCGGCAGCACCCGGTGGGTTCGCGTCGGGATGCGGGACAGCGCGGGGTCGGCGCCGAGCGGTTCCAGGAATTCCGGCCGCAATGTCGCCAGGACCTGTACCGGCCCGCCGATGGCGGGGAGGAGCACTTCGACGAATTCGGCGCGCTCCCGCGCCGGGGTGCGCCGCAGCATCTCCTCGAACTGGTCGATCACCAGCAGGAGCTTGCGGTCGGCGCCGGCCTGCTCGGCGAACAGGAGTTCGTTGGCCGCATCGCGAAAACCGTTGCCGGTCAAGCGATCGCGCTGGAACGGCGGGTCCCGGTCGAGCCCCGCGCGCGCTCTGGCGGTCGCGAGCGAGCGCGCCAGCGCGCCCACCGGGTCGGTGCCGGGAACGATCGGTTCGAGCGGCGACCACAGCGGTTCCCCGGCGATGCGCGGGATGACACCGGCCCGCACCAGCGAGGATTTCCCGCACCCCGATGGCCCGATCACCAGCTGGATGGCCGGGTCGGAACGGTTGGCCGGTTTACGCAACAACTCGGCGATCTCCGCGGCCTCGCGAGCGCGGCCGAAGAACACCCGATGCCTGCCGATGTCGAAGGCGTCGAGGCCGGGATACGGCGATCGGTCGTCGGACCAGCCGAGGCCGCCGCCCGCGTCGAGCCTGCGCAGCGCGATCGCGAGCCGCTGCCTGGCCACCGCGGGTTCGGTGGCGGCATTGGACTGTTGCAGCGATTTCAGCAGGGGATGCACGACATCGGCCTCGACCCGCACGGTCAGCAGCATGCTGCCGTTGGCCTTCGCGATCCCGACCTCCGCCGCGCACCAGACCGAGGCGAGATAGGCCCGGGTGACGACACAGACGACGGCATCGGCCCACCGCAACCGCCGGTAGAGTTCGCGCTCCCACTCCTCGCCGACGATCAACCCGTCGACCGGGTGCAGATCCAGGAAGACCTCGTGGCCGTCGGCCACCAGCCAGCCGCGAATCTCGTGGGCCCACTCGTGGTCTCTGCGCGCGTGACTGATGAATACCTTGGCCAACACTTCTCCCACGCGGAGGCCGGACTGCCAGCCCAACAGTACCGGCAGGGCACCCCGGTGGGCGGCTGTTTCGCGTGGTCAGGTCATTTGCCGTGGGGCGATACGACTTTCGACCGCCCGCGCGTCTGCGGTGGTCCGGCCCGGCTCGGTGGGCGCTATCAGGCCGGCCCTAGCGGTAGTCGTCATCGGGCAGCGGCGTGATCCAGGCTTGGTCGATGCGGTCGGCGACGTCGGCATTGTCCAGACCGGCGCGCAGCACTTCGGGCGCCGGGCTGAGCACGGTGTCGTCCCAGCCGCTGTCGTCGAGGTAAGCGGGAGTGAGTTGTTCGGCATGGTCGGCGGGCTCGCCGGTCGGGATCGTGGTCATGTCCACCTCCGAGTGTTGCCGGGCGGGGCCCGGTTTGCCGGGACCGGGCCCACGACCGTGATGGAAGGGTGTTGTGAACATTCCTACGTCCGCGCGGTGGCGTCACCTCGGGTGCGGGGTTCGGGGCGCCATCGCACGGTGTGCTTCCCCTGGTGTCGGGATAGCGGCGTCACCTCCATTCCTGCGCCGGACACGGGCGGCGTCAGGCGTCGATGGCCTGCTTGCCGTTGGCGCGTTCGACCTCGATCTTGCGGGGCTTGGCCTTCTCCGCGACCGGAATCACCAGGCGCAGCACACCATCGGTGTAGTCGGCGCGAATGTGGTCGGTATCGAGACCCTCGCCGAGGAACAGTTGGCGGCTGAACACACCGCGCGGGCGTTCCGCCGCGATCATCGACCGATTCGAATCCAACTGCGGGCGCTGGGCTTTCACCGTCACCACATTGCGTTCGATATCCAGATCCAGCGACGCCGGATCGATCCCCGGCAGGTCGAGCTCGACCAGGAACTGCTCCCCGTCCCGCCACGCATCCATCGGCATCACCGCGGGCCGCGCCGCCGTGCCGAACACCTGCTGCGTGAAACGGTCCAGATCACGAAAAGGATCGGTACGCATCAGCATGGTCGCCACCTCCAACACACTCCGTTCTATGTAGTCGAGACCAGATAACCTCTGTCATCCGGCATAGATTTGTTTTAGCACTCTCGGTAGGAGAGTGCAAGCGTGGTCGCGATCGTTCCGAAAGATCTCTGTCGAGTTAGGACCGTCGCTGTCCTATCTGCCCGGCATACTCGGTTCATGAGCGAAACCGAAGCGACTGCGGGACAGCGGGATCAGGCCGAGATCACCGACTTCAACGATCCGAACGCGCCCTGGAACCAGGCCTGGGACCAGGACGCCGGCATTGCCGACTGGAACGACGACGTGATCAAGGAATTCCGGGAGAACTCCGGCAAGGTGGGTGGTGCGTACGCGGGTGGCGACCTCATCCTGCTCACCACCACCGGCGCCAAGAGCGGCAAGCGGCACACCACTCCGCTGGGACCGTTGTTCCGGGACGACATCATGTACGTGAGCTCGTTCGTCGAGGACAAGTACCCGGCCTGGTGGCACAACATCAAGGCGAATCCGCAGGTGACCATCGAGTTCCGGGACCAGACCTACTCCGCGACCGGCACCGTGCTCGAAGGCGCGGACTACGACGAGTTCGCGGCCTGGGCGCTGGCCCACAACCCGCTGCTCGCGGACTTCCAGTCCAAGATCGACCGGCCGATCCCGCTGGTCGTGCTGACCCTCGATGGTGAGCGCTGAGCGCTCGAGGAGATTCGGTGTCGCGCGCTGCCTCCGGGTGTAGTCCGGGGTTGTCCCTGATGCGCCGGCCCGGGTGAGGCGCGGAGGATGGGTCTTACTGCGGGTGTGATCGCGGGAGGCTCGGATGACAGATCTGCACAGCGCCGGTGTGGCAGGACACGGTGCGCGCGTACGCATTTCGTTGTGGCCGTGGGTGGTGTCGCTGTCCGTCGCCGCCGTCGTCGACCTGGTGATCGGTGCGGCCCGGCACTTCGATTTTCACGGTATCAACGGGTTCAGCACGACCAACTACGGATGGGTGGCGTTCGCGGTGGTCGGCGGGGCGGGTTTCGCTTGGCGGATGGCGCGCGCGCCGCTGACTCCGTCGCGGATCGCGCGCCCGCTGATCGCTGCGGTCCTGTCGTACGTGCTGTGTTTTCTCGCGGTCACGGTTACCGCGTTGGTGTTTCTCCCCGGGCAGGGTCTGCGTGAGACGCTCACCACCGACGCCCCCGGCCGCGCGCTGCCGGTCGGTGCGGTCGTACTCGTCGCGGGGGTGCTTGCCGAGGTGTTCCACGCGGTCGTGCGCGCCCGCGAATGAATACCCGCAGGGAAGCCGGCCTTGTCGTCCGCGCCGGGATCGGTGCTCTGAGGATCGACTACCCTGGGCGCTGCACTGGAGATTGTCGGATGTGAGGAAGATTTATGGGAAGCGTTGTCCTCGACGTTGTCGCGTTGCTCGCCAATCGTGCGGCGATGTTCTGGAATTGGATGGCCACCGGGTCCTCCGGGTTCCCGCCGCTGTAATGTCGCGATGAACGGTTAATCGGCGAACGCCCTGGTCTCATGGCCAGGGCGTTCGTGTATTCACGGCGAGGATCTCGATTGCGGCGGGTTAGGGGTTTTCGCCGTGCGCGGGGGTATGTCCCCCGTATGTTGAGCACCGTGAAGACCGCAGGCACTACGCGCCGCACCCCCGGATGGTTCGTACTCTGGATGGGGCTGCTGACCGCCCTGATCGTGCTGTGCTGCCTAATCCTGTTCTGGCAGTTGGCCGCCGAGGGCACGTTCCCGATTCAGGTCATCCTCTGGGTGGCCATCGGCGTGCTCGGCATGGTCGCGTTGCTCTTCGGCCTACTCGGGTTGTTCCGCTACCACTCGTTCTTCTACAGCCTCATCGGACTCGTCGTCATCGTCGTCTTCGGCGCCCTGGTCTGGCAGAACGTCCCCGAAACCACAGGCTGGAAACTGTCCCGCAACATCCTGCAGAACCAAGCCGCCGACTGCGTCAACCCCGGCCACCGCACCCGCCTAGGCCTCTACACCATCACCTACATCACCCGCCGCGACGGCGGCTGCCTGTTCTACACCCAAGGCGGAGAATCGAATTCGTCCCGAGGCTTCGCCTACTTCCCCGACGCCCCCCCGCCCTACATCGGCACCCCCACCTCCGGCATCGGCTACTCCACCTTCCACGGAAACTGGTACCGCTTCACCGAAGAATCCTGACCCCACCGCAACTCGGCCGTCACCTTAGCGGTGACGGCCGACTTGACGTGCGTTGCGTGTTCTTGACTGATGCTGCAGCTTGCGTCAAGAACACAATTCGTGGGTCAAGTACGGGTTGTTCACATTTGGGGAGGTGGGGGTGGTTTTTGGGGTGAGGTGGGGGGTGGGATGGGGGGATGGAGCCACTGATTTTTCGGAGGGATGTTCGGCGGGAAGGGGTTTCGGATGGGGAGTTGCGGGCGGGGCGGCGGCGGGGGGAGTTGGAGCGAGTTCGGCGAGGGGTGTATGTCGAGTGTGCGTACCTTGATCGGCTCGATGCGCGGGCGCGGCATGTTTTGGACGTACGTGCTGCGGTCGGCGGGCTCGGCGGCGATGTGGCGGTGAGTCATCAGTCTGCCGCGACAATGCACGGATTGCCGTTGTGGAATGTGGATTTGAGGCGAAAGCATGTGACTACTTGCCAGCGGGGGCGTTCTCGGAAGACGGCTTCTCTGCACGTGCACAGTTCGCCGTTCGATGAGTCCGAGGTAGCGATTATCGACGGTATGCGAGTGTTGTCGCCCGCCCGCACCGTTGTAGATCTGGCCAGAACTTTGCCGTTCGAGGAGGCCGTCGTTGTCGGCGACGCGGCTATGCGTGAGTATCGGCTCGGCACGACGGACCTGCTGGAATTCCTGGACTACTGGCCACGTAGACCTGGAGCGGCAAAGGCCAGGAGGGCAATCATGTTCATGGATGCGCGTAGCGAAAGCCCCGGCGAATCTCGCAGCCGAGTCCGTATGCACGTGGCGGGCCTCCCCGCACCGAAACTCCAACACGTGGTTACCGACACCCAATCGAACTTCCTCGCCCGCGTCGACTTCGCGCTCCCCGAACTCGGCATCATCGGCGAATTCGACGGCCGCGCCAAATACGGCCGCCTCCTCCGTCCCGGCACCACCCCCGCTCAAGCCGTATACGAGGAAAAACTCCGCGAAGACGCCCTCCGTGCCCAAAACCTCCAAGTCCTCCGCTGGACCTGGCCCGACCTCCACCCCTTCACCCCCACCCGCTGGCGCAACGCCATAACCCGGGCAACCCGCTGACTAGACGCACGCAGCATGCTCTTGACGCACGTTGCAACCTACGTCAAGAGCATGCTGAATACGTCAAGTGTGTTGTGGGGGTTCAGGCGACCAGCATGCCGCCGTCTACGGCGATGATTTCGCCGGTTATCCAGGAGCTGGTGGGTTCGGCTAGGCGGGTTATCCAGGGGGTTACGTCGGAGGGCTGGCCGATTCGGCCGGCGGGGGCCTTGGTGGCGTAGCCGGTGCGCCATTGGGCGATGTCTTCGGGGGGGACTCCGCCGGTGGCGAGGATGGGGGTTTGGACGTTGCCGGGGGCTACGCCGTTGACGCGGATGCCCTTGGGGCCCAGTTCTACTGCGGCGCTGCGGATGAAGCTGTCGATGGCGGCCTTGCTGGCGCCGTAGACGGATTGGTGGGGGTTGGCCAGGCGGGCGGAGATGCTGGAGACCACGACGATATTGCTGCCGGGGGAGCGTAGGTGCGGAAGGAGCTTGGCGGTCAACAGGATCGGGCCGAAGACGTTGACTTCGAATTGGTGGCGGACATCGGCGGGATCCAGGTCGTCGAGGGGAGTGGTGGTGAAGACGCCGGCGTTGTGGACTAGGACGTCGAGTTTGTCGCCGCGCGCCTGCACGGCCGCGGCGATGGCGTCGGTGCCTGCCTCGGTGGCGACGTCGGCGACCAGCGGGACCACCGCGGGGTGCAGCGCGGCGACCTCATCGAGCGGCTCGGGGCGGCGGCCGGTGATGGTCACGCTGGCCGCGCCCTGCTCGGCGAAGGCCAGCGCAGCCGCCCTGCCGATTCCGGTCCCGCCGCCGGTGACGATGATGTGCTGCTCCGCGAACGTCTTCTCGGACAATGCCGTACCTCCCTGTTTCGGCCGGCTCGTGCTTGCCGACCGTCCGTTTTCGGCAACACGGCCCGGCCGCCGGGAATTCCGGGCGGTCGACACTGCCTGGTCGGAGGTTCCGAGTTCTGCCGATACCCCGGTCAGGGGAGCGGTGCGGCACCGCGCTGAGTGAGCAGGATGCCCATGAGCCCGGCCTCCTGTCCCTGGGCGTGGATCATCGAACGCGCGGTCTCCTTGACCGGGCCCGACGGCAGCAGCTGATCCGCCTCCTGTGCCATGGCGATCCCGCCCTGATGATGCCGGAACATCAGTTGCAGGAACAGGATTTCGGCACCACGACCGCGGGCGGCGGCGAGGGCATCGAGTTCCGCCATCGTGGCCATGCCCGGCATCGAGGTGTCCGGTTTCTTCTGATCCGGTTTCGCGACCGAATGCTCATGCGGCACAGCGTCTCCGGTGTGCATCCACGCCATCGGACGGGTGGGCGTCGGTGCCGCGCCGGCCAGCCGCAACCACCCGAGCATGGTGCCGATCTCGAGCCGCTGCGTGTCGTCGAGCTGTTGAGCCAGCAGCAGCACCCCGGGGTCGACGTTGCGGTCGAGCCGCTGCACCATGATCAACGCCTGCTGGTGATGTGCGGTCATGTCCTGCACGAAACCGATCTCGACCGAGTTGAGAACTGGTGTGGCCGTGTGGTTTTCCGGCAGTACGAGTGGGCGCAGCGCCGCACCCAGCACCAGCAGGACGAAGCCGAGGGAGACGAGCGCGCCGCCGCGGAACCAACGAGGCATGGTCAGGACCCGACGATCGATTCTTGGTTCGCCGGCGGCGAATACACGTCGTTGTCGAGTTGCAACACCATGAACCCGTTGTCCGAGCAGGTGACATACAGTTGCGCGCCACGCCATTCCGGCGGCGACAGGCACCAGTCGGTGGAGACGTCACCGAAGGCCAGCCGCCCGGTGCGCGGGGTCAGCGCGTCCAGCGGGTTGAACTGCCCTTCGAGCACCGAGCGGATCGCCGGCGGTGTGCTCATCAGCGGCACTCCGATGATCGACGCGAGCGCGTGCGGCGAGTTCCACAGGCTCAGGTTCTGGCCGGTCCGTGCGGGCGGGTTGTAGTAGGCGATCTCGTGGATGGCGAACGGGTCGCGAATATCGAAAACCCTTATGCCGGAGGATATCCACCCGCACGCGAGCGCCGTCGGATTGTCCCTGCGGTCGGCGGCGCAGTAATGCGACTCGTAGGCGAACGCCGAACCGCCCATGGACGAACCGATATTGCTGTCGATGTTCTGCGGCAGGTTGATCTCCAGCTTGATCTTCGCCGCGACCTTCGGATTGGTGTCGTCGGCGATATCGATGAGTTTCACTCCGCCGGAACCACCTTCGTCGACGGTGTAGAGGTAGGGCTTACCGCCGTAGGTCACCGGGATGCTGTGCTGGGTGGCCCAGCCGTCGGTCCAGAAGACGCGACCGATGTGCAGCACCTGCGGGTTCGGGTCGCGACGCTGCACCGCGCTGATGTCGAGCACAGTGAAACCGCCGAGCGCGGACAGGTACATGCGGTTGCCGTCCGCGCTCACGCCGAACCCGTGCGCCTCGATGCCGGTCAGCCCCTGCCAGACGACGTGCGGGTTGGCCGGATCGGTGAGATCGACGGCGCTGACGAAGCCGGGCGCGATCCCCGAGGCCCAATACGTATTGCCGTCGGGAGAGAAGCCGCCCTCGTGCGTGGTGATCGGCAGCGGCATCAGCATATTCGTGCCGGGGCCGGGATTGAGCAGGCGCGGATGCGCACAGTCGGAGATGTCGTAGACCGACAGGTAGCCGACGCCGGTGCCGACCGGGACGCCGGTGCCGACCAGCAGCTTGCGCGCGGTGTTGACCTTCAGGCTCTCCCAGGTGCCCGCGAGCATCGCGGGTTCGGTGAGTGTGGCGGTCGGGCGCGGGTTGGCCGGGTCCGACACATCCAGGACCTGGACGCCGCGCCCCTCGCTGATCAGGTCGCCCGGAAAGAACGACCCCATGTAGGAGCAGTGCTCGAAGCTGGTCGAGGTGATGCCCGCGCCGCGCCCGGCGAACCCGCCGACGAACGACATGTTGCAGCGGTAACCCTGGGTGCTGCGGCCACTGTCCCGGTCGGCGGCGGTGACGTCGCCCTGCATGCCGTTCTCCGGCATCGAGCCGGGTCCGCACTCCGCGCGCGGGACCGAGGTGCGGCCGACGTCGAGGAATTCCTGCACGGCGTTCTGCAGGTCGGACTGTAGATCGGCCGACGCGCTGGTCGGCAGCATCAGCACGGCGGCCAAGCCGACCGTGACCAGGGCCAGCGGTTTGAAACGGCGCAAGCTCGTCAGTGAGCGCATCGTCGGTCCCCAACCTTCATCATCAGTGGTCTGTCATCCCGCTGCTGACTGGGACAGCTTCGGGAACTGACTGCATGGTAGTAACAGCCGTTAACTTATGTGAAGGGTTTCGCCGAAATCCGGCGAAGTCGGCAGTTCAGTGGCGGTGCGCGTGGAAGATCTTCGGTCGCCGAGCTCAGGCGGTGGGTTCCGCCACGTCGACGGCCAGCAACCCGTCGCAGGCGTCGAGCAGAATCCGGCGTAACTCCGCCGATCGCTCGGCCAGGGCGGACTGCCCGCGGACGTATTCCGCGCGTCCGGAAGGCGTTTCGATCGGCACCGGTTCGTATCCGTACCCGGACAGATCGTAGGGACTGGCCCGCATGTCGAGTTCGCGTGCGGCGCAGGCCAGTTCGAAGCAGTCCAGGAGGAGCGCCGAGGGAATCAGCGGAACCAGCTTGAAACTCCACTTGTAGAGGTCCATGTTGGCGTGCAGGCAGCCGGGCTGTTCCCGGGCGGCCTGACCGGCGCGGGTCAGCTGCTCGGCGTTGCGGCCGACCGCGTCGGGGGTGAAGAAGCGGAACGCGTCGAAATGGGTGCAGCGCAGCGACATCGACTCGACCACCGCGTCGGTTCCGGCCCGGCCCAGACGCAGCGGAACCTGTTGATGCCGAACGTCATCGGTGCGATACACCATCGCCCACTCGTGCAACCCGAAACAGGACAGCTGCGCGGGGCGGGACGCGGTGGCGCGCAACAGGTTCGCCACGAACTCGACGGTGTCGCGCCGGCGCGCGAGGTACGCGGGGTCCGCGGTGCGGACCACGGCCGAGTCCGCGCCGGCCGAGATCCGGTGATACCCGCGCGCGCCGTCGTATTCGCGGGCGCCGGCCATCCCGATCCCGAACCCGGGGTGCCAGCGCCGCAACTGAGCGGGCTTGTGCCCGTAGTACGTGAACAGGAAGTCGATCACCGGATGCGACGAACCCGCTGCCCGCCGTGCGACATAGGGCCCGACCAGCTGATCCACCCGCGTCAGATGCTCGGCCGCCTGTGCACGCCACCGATCTTCGGGTAACACCGTCAGGTCGGACCACCGCTCACTCATGCGATCGTGCCGGACGTGTCCGCTTGCCGGTCGCACCTGTGCGACCGCGCGCCGCGCGCTCGACCGAGGCGGGCGAACGCCGTGCCCCACTCGTTCATTCGATGATCCGGTGCGTCCCGTCGCGGACGGTGCCGACGAACTCTTCCACGAGATCTTCCAGCGCCACGATGCCCGTCGTGTTGCCGCGGGTATCCACGACCCGCCCCAGATGGCTGTTGGTGCGCCGCAGCCGCGCGAGCGCCTCGTACAGCGGCGTGTGCATGCTGACGGTCGGCAACGGGCGAATGTCGGTGCGCGGGATGGGCGTTCCCGGTCCGGCGCTTTCGTCGGCGACCTTGTCGAGCACGTCCTTCACGTGCATGTAGCCGACCAGCGACCCGTCGCTCGCCTGCACCGGATAACGGGAGAAACCCGTTTCGGCGACGGCGGTTTCGATGTCGCCGAGGGTGGTTCCGTTGCCGCGCAACGGAACCGTCCTGGTCGTCGCCAACGGCACCATCACGTCGGCCACCACGCGATCGCTGGTGCCCAGCGCCTGGGTGAGCCTGCGGTGCTCCTCCTCGTCGAGCAGGCCCTCCGAGCGCGACTCGCCGATCATCTCCGCGAGTTCGACCGACGAGACGGTCGCCTGCAACTCGTCCTTCGGCTCGATCCGCATCAACCGCAGGGTGAGGTTCGCGGCGAGGTTGTAGATCGCGATGAGCGGGCGGGCCAGGCGCAACCACATGAGGTGCACCGGAACCAGCAGCAGCGCACTGCGTTCCGGGCCGGCCAGGGCGATGTTCTTCGGGATCATCTCGCCGAACAGAATGTGCAGGATCACCACGATGGCCAGCGCGATCGCGAAAGCCACGGGATGCAACAGCTGTTCGGGCATGCCGAGGAAATCGAACGGGCCCTCCAGCAGATGCGCCACCGCGGGTTCGGCGACCCGGCCGAGCAGGATCGAGCAGATGGTGATGCCGAGCTGCGCGGCGGCCAGCATCATCGACAGGTTCTCGCCCGCGCGAATCACCAGGTCGGCGTTGCGTTTTCCTTGCGCCGCGAGTGCCTCGAGGCGGTCGCGCCGGGCCGAGATCAGCGCGAACTCGGCGGCGACGAAGAAGGCGTTGCCCAGCAGCAGCACCACGGTGAGCAGAACACCGAAGAGGTCACCCATGGCTGTGCTCCTGCTCGGGTTCGGCTTGCAGCTGGCGGAACGCGAGATCGTCCGGGGCGACCGGAATCAGGCGAACCCGGTCGATCCGGCGCCCGTCCATGCGTTCCACCCGCGCGATCCAGCCGCCGGTGGTCGGCTGGTCGTTCGAAGACCATTGCTGCGAGCGCGGATTCGGCAGGACGACCTCGTCGCCGGCCACCGGGATGCGGCCGAGCCGGGTGAGCACGAGCCCGCCGAGCGTCTCGTATTCGCCTTCCGGGGCGTCGTAGCCGGTGGCCCGGGAGACCTCGTCGATGCGCAGCAGGCCGGAGCAGTCCCAGCCGTCGGACACCCGGCGCACGTCGAGTTCTTCCTCGTCGTGCTCGTCGCGGACGTCGCCGAGGATCTCCTCGATGATGTCCTCCATGGTGACGATGCCCGCGGTGCCGCCGTATTCGTCGACGACCAGCGCGACCTGCATGCCGTCGGCGCGGATCCGTTCCAGCACCTCGTCGCCGTCCAGGCTGGCCGGCACGATCGGGACCGGGTGGGCCAGCATCTGGAGCGGGATGGTGCGGCGGACGTTCGCGGGGTGGGTGAACGCCTGCTTGATGTGCACGACGCCTAGCGTGTTGTCCAGGTCGCCGTCGATCACCGGGAAGCGGGAGTAGCCGGTGCGGCGGGCCGCGTCGATGAGGTCGGCGATGGTGTCGAGCTTGTCCAGCGCCTCGATCTTCACCCGCGGGGTCATGAGTTCCTCGGCGCTGCGCTCGCCGAATTGCAGCGAGCGGTCGATCACCAGCGCCGTGCGCTGGTCGAGCGCGCCGCGCAGGGCGGACGTGCGGACCAGCGATCCGAGCTCCTGCGGCGATCGCGCGGACCGCAGTTCCTCGGCCGGTTCCACCCCGAGCCGGCGAACGACCCAGTTGGCGGTGTTGTTGAGGAAGTGGATCAGCCACTTGAAGATGACCGAGAACGCGACCATCGGGGGAGCCGTGGTGCGCGCGGTGGCCAGCGGCTTGGCGATGGCGATGTTCTTCGGCACCAATTCGCCGTAGATCATCGACAGCGAGGTGGCCAGGACCAGCGCGACCGCGAGCGAGATGCCGTGCGCCGCGCCCTCGCTCAGTCCGACGCCGCTGAACAGCGGGTCCAGCAGCCGGGCCAGCACCGGTTCGGCGATGTAACCGGTGATCAACGTGGTGATGGTGATGCCCAGCTGGGCGCCGGACAGCTGGAACGACAGCGTCCGATGAGCCTGCCGGACCATCCTGGCGCGAACGTCACCGTCGCGCGCGTGCGCCTCGACGGTGCTGCGTTCCAGCGCGGTGAGCGAGAATTCGGCGGCGACGAAGAGGGCTGTGCCTGCCGTGAGAGCGATGAATCCCAGCAGGCTGAGCACCGTGAGCAGGACGGACATCGTCAGCACCCGCCGAACGGTATGCGGAACTGGCCGGTGAAAAGTGGGGCTGGGGGAAGGAGGACGCCGGGTTTGTCACCCGGCTCGGTAGAGGAGCCCTCCTGTGCTGCGCCCTCGGACGCGGGTGACAACTGGATCCTTTCGCAAGCCGAAGATGTTGGGCCGGAAGACCGGCAACCACCATGTTACCGGGCTCCGCGCCGGGTGACGCCGGGCGGTGGCCGTGCCGTCGCGGGCGTGTCGGAACCCGATCACGCCGGATATCGGCGATCGAAGTGCTCACGCGCGCGACGGCCGCTCGATCGGCAGACCGAGCGGCCGTGAACTCACAAGTGCGGCAACTGGTTACGGCTCACCAGCCGCTGGGCAGCGGTCGGCCCTCGGCGAAACCGGCCGCCGACTGCACGCCGAGCACGGCCTTGTCGTGCAACTCGGCCAGGCTGCGCGCGCCGGCGTAGGTGCACGCGCTGCGCACGCCGGAGCAGATGTGATCGATGAGGTCCTCGACGCCGGGGCGCTCCGGGTCCAGGCGCATGCGCGAGCTGGAGATGCCCTCCTCGAACAGGGCCTTGCGGGCCCGGTCGAACGCGCTGTCGGTGGCGGTGCGGGCGGCCACGGCGCGCTTGGACGCCATGCCGAAGCTTTCCTTGTAGGCGTTGCCGTCACGGTCGGTGCGCAGGTCACCGGGGGATTCGTAGGTGCCGGCGAACCACGAGCCGATCATCACGTTGGACGCGCCCGCGGCCAGCGCGAGGGCCACGTCGCGCGGGTGCCGCACGCCGCCGTCGGCCCAGATGTGCACGCCGAGTTCCTTGGCTGCGGCGGCGCACTCGGCGACCGCGGAGAACTGCGGGCGGCCGACGCCGGTCATCATGCGGGTGGTGCACATGGCGCCGGGGCCGACGCCGACCTTGATGATGTCGGCGCCCGCGGCGGCCAGGTCGCGGGTGCCCTGCGCGGACACCACGTTGCCCGCCACCAGCGGCACGCCGAGGCCGAGATCGCGGACGGCGCTGAGGGATTCGAGCATCTTGGCCTGGTGGCCGTGCGCGGTGTCCATGACCAGGACGTCGGCGCCGGCGTCGACGAGCGACTTGGCCTTGGCGACCACGTCACCGTTGATGCCGACCGCGGCGGCGACGCGCAGCTGGTTCTTGGCGTCGACGGCGGGCTGGTAGATGCCTGCCCGGACCGAGCCGGTGCGGGTCATCACGCCGGCGAGGGTGCCGTCCTCGGCGGTGAGCACCGCGAGCTTCGCGCGCTTGGTCTCCAGCAGTTCGAAGATGTCGCGCGGGGAAGTGCTGGCCGGGGCCTGCACGAAATCGGTGATCGCGACGTCGCGCAGCCGGGCGAACCGGTCCACATCGGTGCACGAGGCCTCGGTGACCACGCCGATCGGGCGTCCGGTCTCGTCCACCACGACGACGGCGCCGTGGGCGCGCTTGTGCATCAGGGCGACGGCCTCGGATACCGAATGGTCCGGGCCGAGGATGACCGGGGTGTCGGCGGTGAGCGAGCGGCTCTTGACGAACGCGATGGTGTCGGCGGCCGCGCTGATCGGCAGATCCTGCGGGAGCACCACGATGCCGCCGCGCCGGGCGACCGTCTCGGCCATCCGGCGGCCCGCGACCGCGGTCATGTTGGCCACGACGATGGGAATGGTGGTGCCGGACCCGTCGACGGTGGAGAGGTCGACGTCGAACCGCGAGGCGACTTCCGTCCGATTGGGGACGAGGAAGAGGTCGTCGTAGGTCAGGTCATACGGCGGCTGATGGCCAGGGAGAAACTGCACTTAACCGATGATAACCAAGTCCAGGCGGTAGCGCGCAATTCTCCAGCACCCGGCGGAGACGAAGTTCACAGCGGGCGAGGCCCCGACCGCCTCCGCCGCCAGGTCGAAACGCAACCCCACCGCCCTACGTGGCTGCCCCGCGCGACTGCCCCACACGACCATCCCGCGCGTCCGTCCCACACGATGAACCCCGCGCGACCGTCCCGCGCGCCCCCTCCACCAAACCGATCCGCGCGTGCCGTGCACACATCGCGTCATACGAGTCAACAAGGCCCACAACAATGTGCGCGGCAACCAGAAAGCATACGAAGACGCGAACCTGCGCAGCGACGCACGAGCAGACGGCGCGGCCGACCGCGATGGCGAGGTCGCCGCCACCGCGGCGATCCGGCACGTCCCAAGTGCCCCTACCCCTGCCCCTGTGCCGCGTACGAGCCCGCGCGCCATGCAGCAGTTCGTGTGCTGCGCACCAATCCACCTACCGCGGAGCGATTTGTGTGCCGCGGAGCAATTTGCCCGCTGATTGGTGCGCGGCGGGGGATTTGGTGCGCGGCTGCTGTTGGCGCTTGTTGCGCCTTCGGTGTCGCGTAGCGACCGGCTTGGGTGGCGCGCTCGAGTTCGCCTGGCGCGTACGGAATTGCGAAGCTGGATGCGCGCGCCACGGGAATTGAATCGCGGGGGTTCAGGTGGTGGCTTGGGTGCGGGAGAGGCGGATTGTGGTGGCGCACATGATGATTACGGCGACGGCGGTAATTGCCAGGCCGAAGGTGTTGGTGCGGAAGCGTTCGTCGAGGACGGTGACGCCGATGAAGGCGGCGGCGAGGGGTTCGGCGATGGTGACGGCGGGGAGGGAGGCGGAGAGCGGGCCGGCTTGGAATGCGCGCTGTTGCAGGTAGACGCCGGTGAGGCCGGCGGCGACGAGGGCCCAGGTCTGCCAGCTGCCGAGTACGTCGCCGAGGCCGTGTTCGAACAGCGAGGTGACGTACGAGGTGAGGGCGGCGGCCAAGCCGTAGAGGGAACCGCTTGCGGCGCCGAGGAGTAGGGCACGCCTGCCGGGGTCGGCGCTGCTGCCGCCGATGATCGTGGCCGCGGCGATGAGGGCGACCAGGATGATCAGGGGCAGCAGCCAATCGTCCAGGGGCGCATCGGTATTGCCTTCGGAGGGGTTGCCGACGACCAGGAAGCAGACGAGCGCGGCGACGAGTGTCAGTGCGGTGGCCCAGGTGCGGGCGCCGATGCGGCGGCCGTTGAGTCTGGCCGCGAGTGGCAGCGCGAAGACCAACGCACTCACCAGGATCGGCTGGACGAGCAGGACGGCACCCAAGGCCAGCGCGGCCACCTGCATCGCGTAACCGCCGATGTCACCGACGATTCCGGCCCACCAGCGCGGGTTGCGCAGCAACCCGCGAACGAGCGAGTCACCCTCGGGGACGGCCGCCGCAGCGCGCTGCTGCGCGACCGCCGCGACCGCGAAGAACAGCGCCGCCAGCAGTGCGCAGGCGATCGCGCCTACCGGGTGGTTGGCCACGACCGTCAGTTTGCCCCACGATTGCGGGTCCCCGGCGCCTGCGCCGGGCGCACGGCGCGTCGCCGTGCATTCCCGGGCGTGTCGCCGCTGGTCGACCCGCCCGAGCGGCCACCGGAACCGGTTGAGCGGCCGGTGAACCCCGCGCCGGCATTGCGCCCAGTACTCGCTGCACCACGTCCCGAACCGCGCCCACCTGCGGACCGACCCGGCGAACCAGCATCGCGGGTGCTGTCGGACCCCGAACCGCTCGTCGCCCCACCTTCCCCGCGGCCACCCGTGCCGCCCCGCGTGAAACCTGCCGCGCGGCCAGCGGATTCACCCGTTCTGCGACCGCTCTTGGTGCCGCGGCCCGACGAACCCGTGTCCCGCGAGGATCCCTTGATGGACCCATCTTTCCGGCGTTCACTCGCGGAGGCCTCGGCCCGCACGGGCGCACCGCCGCCGCGAGTCTCCGTCGACCGCCGCCCCGACCCGCCACGTCGGCGGCCGGTCCCTGCCTTCGAAGTCCCTTCCGCCACGGGCTGTTTCGGCGGTGCGGGCGCGGCCACCGGCACCCCGGACGGCTTCCGCGCGCCGGTGATCTCGATCAGCCGGCGATCCCCGGGCCGGACCTCGACGCCGACGATCTCGACGCCCGCCTTGCGGGTCATCGCCTCGACCTCGCGCCGCTCCTCGTCCATCACCAGCGTGACGACCACGCCGTCCTCACCGGCCCGTGCGGTCCGCCCGGCCCGGTGCAGATACGCCTTGGGCTCGGCGGGCGGATCGACGTGCACCACAAGGGAAATGTTGTCCACGTGGATGCCGCGCGCCGCGACGTCGGTGGTCACCAGCACCGGAATCGAGCCATCCGCGAACGCCGCCAGCGTGCGGGTTCGATTGTTCTGCGCCTTGCCGCCGTGCAGCGCGCCGGTCGCGATGCCGGCCGCGCGCAACTGCTTCGCCAGCCGGTCGGCTCCGTGCTTGGTGCGGACGAACATGATGGTCAGCCCGTCCCGCGCGGCGATCTCGGCGGCCACTGCCCGCTTGGCCAGCTTGTCGCGGACGAAGAGCAGGTGGTGGGTCATTGTGGTGACCGACGCGGACGCGGGCGCGGTGGAATGGGTCACGGGCGCGTGCAGGTAGCGCTTGACCAGCTTGTCCACCTCGGCGTCCAGGGTGGCCGAGAACAGCAGGCGCTGACCGTCTTTCGGCGTCTGGTCGAGCAGCTTGGTGACCTGCGGCAGGAACCCCATGTCGGCCATGTGGTCGGCCTCGTCCAGCGCGGTGATCTGCACGTCGCCGAGCGCCGCGGAACCCTGGGCGACCAGGTCGGCGAGCCGTCCCGGAGTGGCGATCAGCAGGTCGACGCCGCGCGCGAGCCGCTCGGCCTGCCGCCGGATCGGCGCGCCGCCGACCACGGACGCGACCCGCAGGCCGACGGCGAGCGCGGGCGCGTCCAGTGCGCGTTCGATCTGCGCGGCCAGCTCGCGAGTCGGCACCAGCACCAGACCGCGCGGCCGGCCCGGCTTGGTCGACCCGCTGGCCAACCGGGTCAGCATGGGCAGCCCGAAGGCCAGCGTCTTGCCGGAACCCGTCGGCCCGCGGCCGAGCACATCCTTGCCCGCGAGCACATCCGGAATGGTCGCGGCCTGGATGGGAAACGGCGCCTCGATGCCGTCGTTGCGCAGTGCCTGCACGAGCACGGCGGGCAGACCCAGGTCCATGAAGGTCACGGGCGCAGCGGCGACAGGCGTCGAGGGGGTCACGGGTGGTGTGTGCCTTTCGTAAGACGACACGCTCGGGCTGGTGAGCGCGCTGTTCGGTGGTTCGGCGACCGGCTCGGTGCACCGCACGCCGCGCGGAGATCAGGGCGCGGCGCGCAAAAACAAGGAGGCCCGCCGGGTAGCAGGCCAAGTGTTCAGGATACGTCCTACGACTGTCTAGCTACGGAAAAGCCGGCCCAGCTCGACCAGCCAGGGCACCGCGACGGCCATGGTCGGCACGACGAGAATGGCGGCCGAGCCGAGGTAGGCGGCGCTGGCGACGCGCACGTCACCGATCCGCCCGGTCAGGCGCTGGATGCGGATCAAAGTGGTCGGCCCGCCCGCGGCGAGCGCACCCTGCGGCGCGGTGGATTTCGAGCAGGCGACCAGGGCGCGCGCCAGCGGCTTCGGCCCGGTCACCTTCACCGCCGAGTCGTCGGCGAGCAATTCGATGAGCAGCTTGACCGAGCCGAGCGCGGCCTTGCTGCGGACGAACCGCGGAAACGCCTCGTGCACCGCGGTGAACGCCTCGAGCACCAGATCGTGCCGGGCGCGCAGATGCGAGCGCTCATGGCTGACGATCGCGGTGATCTCGGCGTCGTCGAGGTTGGTCAGCGTGCCCTCGCTGATCACCACCCGCTGGCGCAGACCCGGCAGGCAGTAGGCGATCGGCTCGGTCGCGGCGAGCACCCGGATGTCGGAGGCGCGCCGGCGCGGGCCGCTCTGATCGAGCAGGTCGACCAGCATCCGATGGCGCGCCCGGCGCCGCCGCGTGTGCACGCCGACCCGCACGATGGCATAACAGAGCCGCGCGCCGACCAGCAGCGTCAACGCGAACACGAAGACATAGGCCAGCCACAGCGGCAACCCGAGCGCGTCGATCTCGCGGGTGGGCTGGGTGGTCGGCCGTCCGTCGGGACCCGGCACCAGCAGTTCCGCGGCGATGGCCAACCCGGACCCGAACGCGCTGAGCACGGCGGCCAGCGCGATGGCCTGCCAGAGCACGAGCGCGGCGCGGGGCGTCCGATAGGTCCAGGTCGCCCGGCTGAGCAGGGCCGGGGCAGGCCCCGCGAGAAGCAATGCGAGTCCGGCGAATACCGGCGCGGTTGCGTTCATCGACTCAGCTCACTGCGTTGGGGGCAAGGTCGCGAGGAGTCTACTGCGGGGGCGGTGTGTCCTCGGTTGCTTCGAGCTTAGCGAGTGCTTCCCGTAGTGCGTCAGCCTCATCCTTGCCGACCTGTTCCACGAAGTGCACCAGCGCGGCGGCGCGACTGCCCGCGGCGTCGGCCTGTTGCAGTGCGTCCACCATGAGGCTGGCGACCAATTCGTCCCGGGTGTGCACCGGCGCGTAGCGATGAGCACGATCGTCGCGCTGCTGGACCACGAGGTTCTTCTTCGCGAGTCGTTGCAGCACCGTCATCACCGTGGTGTACGCGAGCTCGCGGCGTGCGGCCAATGCCTCGTGCACCTGCCGGACTGTCTGCGGTTCTTCGGTCGACCACAACTGGTCCATGACCGCTTTCTCGAGTTCACCAAGTCCTGCCATCCCACAATTTTACGGACTCAACGACGCGCATGCGTACTACAGGGTGTCGTAACTATGGAATAGCTGGTGTGTCATTTGTCATAGCGGCGCGGATTCGGGCATGACGGGCCCGCCCGCCTTGCCCAGAACGTGGCGGGTTCCGATCGGCACCACCATCGGCCGGCCGGACACCGGATCCGGCAGGACCGAGGCGTCGAGGTCGAAAACCTCGCGCAGCAACGCGACGTCGATGATGTCGGCGGGCCGGCCCTGCGCGACGATCCGTCCGTCGCGCATGACGATCAGTTCGTCGCTGTAGCGGATGGCCAGATTCAGGTCGTGCAGCACCATCACCACGGTGCGGCCCAGCTCGGCGTGCAACCGGTCGACCAGGTCGAGCACGTCGACCGCGTGCGCGAGGTCGAGGTAGGTGGTCGGCTCGTCGAGCAGCAGGATGTCCGTGCCCTGGGCCAGGGCCATGGAGATCCAGGCGCGCTGGCGCTGACCGCCGGACAGTTCATCGAGGGCGCGGTCGGCCAGGTCGGCGATGCCGGTCTGGGCGAGCGCGGACATCACCTCGTCCTCGTCGCCGACCGACCACTGGCGGAACCAGGACTGGTGCGGATGCCGCCCGCGCGCGACGAGATCGGCGACGGTGAGCCCCTCCGGCGCGACCGGCGACTGCGGCAGCATGCCGATCACCCGGGCCACGTCCTTGGTCTTCATCGTCGAAATGGCCTTGCCGTCCAACAAGACTCGGCCCTGCTGCGGGCGCAGCAGCCGGCCGAGCGAGCGCAGTAGCGTGGACTTGCCGCAGCCGTTCGGGCCGATCACCGTGGTGATCACGCCGGGGGCGATGTCGAGGGTGAGTCCGTCGATGATCACCCGGTCGCCGTAGGCGAGCCGGACGTCGTCGGCGCCGAGCCGGCTCGCCGCGGTGGTCACAGGGTCCGTGGTCGTCACAGCGTCGCCTTCCGATTCATTCGCACGAGCAGATAGAGCAGGAACGGTCCGCCGAACGCCGCGGTCACGATGCCGACCGGCAGATCGGCCGGGAAGATCGTGCGCGACGCGACGTCCGCGCCGACCACCAGGACGGCGCCGACGAGGGCCGAACCGATGAGTGGTTCGCCGGGGGTGCGCAGCAGTCGCCGGGCGATCTGCGGCGCGGACAGCGCGACGAAACTCACCGGACCGACCGCCGCTGTCGCCACCGAGGCGCCGACCACGGCCGCGCCGATCAGGATCGCCTGCTGGGTCTGGATCCGCACGCCGAGCGAGCGCGTGGTGTCGGCGCCCAGCCGCAGCGCGGCCAAGGTGCGGGCCGAGCCCAGTGCCACGACCACGACCACCGCGAGCGCGAATGCCGCTGGGAGCAAACCGGATCGATCGGCGTTGTTGAGTGATCCGTTGAGCCACAACTGCGCGCGTTGCGCGTCCTGCAATGTTGCCCGGGTGAGCAGCCAGCTGATGCCGGCGATCAGCACCGCGTTCAGGCCCACACCGATGAGGACCAGCCGCAGGCCGGTGACGCCGCGATCGCCGGTCGGACTGCGTCCCCAGGCGAGCAGATAGATCGCGGTCGCGGTGAGCAGCCCGCCCGCCAGCGCCGCCAGTGGCGCGCCGAGGGTCGCGAGCATCCCGGTTCCGCCGCCGCCGACGACCACCGCGACCGCGCCGAGGCTCGCGCCGGAGGTGATGCCGAGCATGTCCGGCGCGGCCAGCGGGTTGTGCAGGATGGACTGGGTGATCGCGCCCGCTAGTCCGAGCGCCGCGCCGACCACCACCGCGGTGAGTGCGCGCGGCAGCCGCGAGTCGAGCACGATGAACCGCTGGGATCTGGTTCCGCCGCCGGTCAATACGTCGATCACCCGGCCGAGCGGGATGTGCGATTCGCCGGTGGCGATGTCCAGGCAGAACAGCAGCAGCAACAATGCGGCGAGTGCAATGACGACGAACACCAGCACCGGACGCAACACCACCGACACCGGCCCGACCCGCAGCGCGGGCCGTACACCCTCGGTCTTCAGCACCGCGGTCACAGGCTCACCAACTTCCGCCGCCGCACGAACGCGATGAAGAACGGCGCGCCGATCGCCGCCAGCATCACCCCGACCTGCAACTCGCCGGGCTTGGCCACGACCCGTCCGACGATGTCCGCGAGCATCAGCAGGATCGCGCCGATCAGGCCGGAATAGGGGACCAGCCAGCGAAAGTCCGGTCCGGTGATGAACCGCGCGACGTGCGGCACCACCAACCCGAGGAACGCGATCGGCCCGACCGCCGCGGTCGCCGCGCCGGACAGCAGCACGATCGACGCCAGCCCGAGCGCGCGGCTGCGGCTGATATTCACCCCGAGCCCGCGCGCGACATCGTCGCCGAGACTGAGCAGATTCAACCCGGGCGAGGCGATCGCCGCGAGCAGCACGCCGAGCGCCAGGAATGGCAGTACCTGCCAGAACACCGTGACATCGCGGCCGGCGATCGTGCCGACCACCCAGAACCGGTAGGTGTCCAGCGCCGCGGGATCCAGCAGCACAATGGCATTCGTCATCGCCTGCAAAAATGCGGTGACTGCCGCGCCGGCCAGCACCAGGCTCAGCGGACTCGCCTTGCCGCCGCCGACGGCCGACGCGCTGAACACCACGATGCCCGCGATCAGCGCCCCGGCGAAGGCGAACCAGATGTACTGCTCGGGTGTGGTGAGCGCGAACAGATACATGCTCAGCGCCGCGAGAAAGGCCGCGCCCGCGTTCAATCCGAGCAGTCCGGCGTCGGCGAGCGGGTTGCGCGTGTAGCCCTGGATCAGCGCGCCCGCGATGCCCAGCGCGAGCCCGGTGACCAGCGCCAGCGCCGTGCGGGGCAGCCGAAGTCCACGTACGATCTCCTCGGCGGTGGATCCGGCCGGGCAGTGGAACGGTCCGCCCTGGCAGGCGAGCGCGTTGTGCACGGCGTCGTAGACGGTGCCCGGCGACAGCGACCTGGTCCCGATCGCGACACTCGCGACCACGGTGAACAGGAGCAGGACGGTCAACACGAGAAGGCCGGACAGCCGTCGTCGCCGCAGGTTGCCGAGCATGGTCACGGTGGCGAACTACTCCTGAGATTCGTTGTAGCAGAGAACCGGTTGGTCTGGTAAGCCTAACCTATCTTGCGGTACGCACCGCTACGGCCAATCCTCGAGGAGGCTCAATGCCCGAGCTCGTGACCACCCGCCCGCCGCGCCATAACCAGCTGGCGTTCGACCGCACATGTGCCAGGTTGCGTGCGCTGCAACCCGAGCATCCGCGGGTGTATGCGGTGGCGGCGATGGTCGAGCAGGGCAAGCGCCGATGGTGGCGGCTGGCCGACGGGGTGCGCGAGGGCCGCATCGAACGGATGTATCGCAGGCACGCCGCGGAGATGATCCGCGCCGATGTCGCGGCGGAGGTGGTGGCGACCGCGCTCATCCACGCCGTGATCGGGCGCGTGATCGCACTGCTGGTGGCCGAGGGGCGGGCCTGGGATCCGGGCCTGGAGAACCTCTGGATCCACACCGACAACGACGGCGGCATCGACTGGGCGGGCTTGGGCGACACCACGATTCGCGTGCTCGACGGCGATCCGCTGGCCGAGGAGTGCGGCGCGGTGAGCCTGCCGTGCGAGGGCGCGATGTACGTCTGGCTCGCGCATCGCTGCGAGCCGTCGCTGACGCTGATCCAGTCGAGCATGGCGCGCTATTCGGGCCTGAGCGCGCGCCGGTTCTGGTTGCTCGTCGGCGAATCCATCGCGGGCGCTTCGACTTACGTGCCGGACCTGGCCGGCACCGACGCGGTGGTCGGCACCCGCCGTGGTCAAGGCCTGTTGGCGGCCCTGGAGCAGCGCGGATTGCCGGTCCGGCGAGCAACGGCTTGCCTAGTTAGGTAAGCCTGACCTATACTCATAACCGGCGTAAGGATTGGTCGAGAGTCCCGAGGGCTGCGGTGACCCCCGATCCGTGCCGCGGTGGGCCCCGCTTCTAGTAGTGGGGCCCACCGCTTTGTCTTCCGGGCGGGATCAACCGAGCCAGCGGTAATCGGCCGCGCGACGCTGTGCAAAAGTGGACCACATGACAGATCAGCAGACTCCGCCCGCCGGCTGGCTCGAGACGATCACGCCCGAGCAGATGACCAAGGTCAGCGAAGGTACGTTCAGCGACCTGATCGGCCTGCGCTACACCGAGATCGGCCCGGACCGGGTGCGCGGCGAGTGGACGGTCAAGCCGCATCTGTACCAGCCTGCGGGTCTGCAGAACGGCGGGGTCTGCTGCACCGTCGTCGAGACGCTCGCCAGCGTCGCGGGCGGAGTCTGGTACGGCGACCGCGGCTCGGTCGTCGGGGTGAACAACAACACCGACTTCCTGCGGGCGGTCCGCGACGGCAACCTCTACGGCGAGGCGACCCCGATCCACCGCGGCGGCATGCAGCAGCTGTGGCAGGTGGTGATCACCGACGAGCAGGAACGGGTGATCGCGCGTGGCCAGGTCCGGCTGCAGAACCTGCCCGTCCGGCGCTGACCAGCCGCTCGTCCCGCGTTCCCGGAACGGTCGTGCCAGAATGACCGTCACCCGTTCACCCGACCCGGCGAGGAGCCCGGATGCGATTGTCGCCGCATGAGCAGGAACGCCTGCTGCTGAGCTACGCGGCCGAGCTGGCCCGGCGCAGGCAGGCGCGCGGACTCAAGCTCAACCATCCGGAAGCCGTGGCGCTGATCAGCGATCACGTGCTGGAGGGCGCGCGCGACGGCCGCTCGGTCGCCGAGCTGATGTCCTCGGGCCGAACGGTTCTCACCCGCGCCGACGTGATGGAGGGGGTGCCGGAGATGATCCACGACGTCCAGGTCGAGGCGACGTTCCCGGACGGCACCAAGCTGGTCACCGTCCACCATCCGATCGGCTGAGGGGGCCGCGTGAGACACGATCGCGAGTCCCGGCGCGCCGCCCTCGAACCGGCGGGTGCGGCATGATTCCGGGCGAATACCTTTGTGCCGAGGGCACTATCGAGCTGAACGCCGGTGCCGAGCGGATCGAACTCGACGTGGTCAACACCGGCGACCGCCCCGTGCAGGTCGGCAGCCACGTGCACTTCCCGCAGTCCAACGCCGCGCTGCGCTTCGACCGCGCCGCCGCGCACGGCCACCGGCTCGACATCCCCGCGGGCACCGCCGTGCGCTTCGAACCCGGCCTCGGCCAACGCGTTTCACTCGTTCCCCTCGGCGGCACCCGCGAGGTCCACGGCATCAGCCTGCCACCCCCCGGCCGCCTGGACGCGCGGTGACCACACGCAGTCGCAGACCCGCTGATTTCCCGCACACGCAATCGCATGCGATTCGGTGTGCGGGAAATCAGCAGGTGTGCGGTAATTCGGCAACCCTGGAGGGGACGCGATGACTGAGCTGAGCCGGGCGCGGTACGCGGAACTGTTCGGGCCGACGACCGGCGACCGAATCCGGTTGGCCGACACCGACCTGCTCGTCGAGATCACCGAGGATCGCAGCGGCGGGCCGGGACTCGCGGGCGAGGAGGCGGTGTTCGGCGGCGGCAAGGTGCTGCGCGAATCCATGGGCCAGGCTCGCGCGACCCGCGCCGACGGCGCCCCGGACACGGTGATCACCGGTGCGGTCATCATCGACCACTGGGGAATCATCAAGGCCGACATCGGCATTCGGGACGGACGCATCTGCGCCATCGGCAAGGCGGGCAACCCCGACACGATGAACGGGGTGCACCCGGACCTGGTGGTCGGCCCGTCCACCGAGATCATCTCGGGCAACGGACGCATCCTCACGGCCGGCGCCATCGACTGCCACGTGCACTTCATCTGCCCGCAGCTGATGGACGAGGCGCTCGGCGGCGGCATCACCACCCTGATCGGCGGCGGCACCGGACCGGCCGAGGGCAGCAAGGCGACCACCGTCACGCCCGGCTCCTGGCACCTGGCCCGGATGCTGGAGGCGACCGACGGCTGGCCGCTGAACATCGTCCTGCTGGGCAAGGGCAACACGGTCAGCGCCGAGGCGATGTGGGAGCAATTGCGCGGCGGCGCAGCGGGATTCAAGCTGCACGAGGACTGGGGCTCCACCCCGGCCGCGATCGACGCGTGCCTCACCGTCGCCGACGCGGCGGGCGTTCAGGTGGCGCTGCACTCGGATACGTTGAACGAGGCCGGATTCGTCGAGGACACCCTCGGCGCCATCGCGGGCCGCGGCATCCACGCCTACCACACCGAGGGCGCGGGCGGCGGTCACGCGCCCGACATCATCACTGTCGCAGCACATCTCAACGTGCTGCCCAGTTCGACCAACCCGACCCGCCCGCACACGGTCAACACCCTCGACGAGCACCTGGACATGCTCATGGTGTGTCATCACCTCAGCGCGTCCATCCCGGAGGACCTCGCGTTCGCGGAGAGCCGGATCCGCCCGTCCACCATCGCGGCCGAGGATCTGCTGCACGACCTCGGCGCGATCTCGATGATCGGCAGCGATTCGCAGGCCATGGGCCGCATCGGCGAGGTGGTCATGCGCACCTGGCAGACCGCGCACGTGATGAAGCGCCGCCGCGGCGCGCTGCCCGGCGACGGCGCCGCCGACAACGCCCGGGTCCAGCGCTACATCGCGAAGTACACCATCTGCCCGGCCGTCGCGCACGGCCTGGACCACGAGATCGGTTCCGTCGAGGTCGGCAAGCTGGCCGACCTGGTGCTGTGGGAACCCGCGTTCTTCGGCGTACGCCCGCACGCCGTACTCAAGGGCGGCGCCATCGCCTGGGCCGCGATGGGCGACGCCAACGCGTCCATCCCGACCCCCCAGCCGGTGCTGCCCCGGCCGATGTTCGGCGCCGCCCACCTCGCCGCGGCCGCCACCTCACTGCACTTCGTCTCCGAACAGGCCATCGACGACGGCCTGGCCGACCGTCTCCGGATCAACCGAAAACTGGCCCCCGTCAAGAACGTTCGCGACCGCAAAAAAACCGACATGCCGCACAACGACGCCATGCCCCGCATCGAAGTCGACCCCGACACCTTCACCGTCCGCATCGACGGCGAGGTCTGGACCGAACAACCCGCCACCGAACTCCCCATGGCCCAGCGTTATTTCCTGTTCTGAGGCTTAGGGCGACAGGTCGACCATCATCGTGGCCAGGGCGAGGGAGGCTGCGCAGGGGTCGAGGGGGGTTGTGGGGGAATGGGTTTGGACGCGCCAGGTGATGGCGCCGTTGGCGGCGGCGGTGACGGCGCAGTCGCCGGGGTCGTGCGGGTTGCGGATGTAGAAGGCGGTCGCGGTGACGGTGCCGAGGACGTGCTTGGTGATCACCATGTGCTCGGTCTGGAAGCCGTCGGCGCGGGCGCGGTCCCACAGCTGTTGCAGCGAGTCCTGCGCGGAGTAGGCGAAGCTGACGGTGGCGTCGCCGTCGCCGACCTGCGCCTCCCAGTAGCACACCTGGGGTGTGTGGTGCGTGGTCAGACTGGCGGCCCGGACCGCGTCGCCGATCTGCTGGTTGGTCAGCGGCGCGCAGTCGGCGTACGGGTTCGCGGACGCCGCGGGGGCGGCGTCCGGCGTGCTCGCGCTGCTACATCCCGTCACCAATCCGGCCAGGGCGATAACGGCAAGTCCGGCATTACGGACAGAGAACGGGTGCATCACCGCTCCCTTTCTGGATCATTAACGGGTCAGACCAGGTCACGGTACCCACTGACCTGCTGAGATGCGACCTGAGCAGGGGCGATCTTGCTCTCAGTCGAGCCCCTCGGGCAGCTGCCCGCCGTGCAGCCGGTGGTGCCGGAACGCCAGGCGCACGATGTCCGCGATGCCGGGATCGGCGATCGTATAGACATTGCGCCGGCCCTCTTTGCGCACATGGACCAGGCCGGCCAGTTTGAGCTTGGCCAGATGCTGACTGACCGCGGGCACCGTTTGGCCGATATCGAGCGCCAGCGTGCCGACGTCGCGCTCGCCCTGGCTGAGCAACCAGAGGATCTGTAGCCGGGCGGTGGCCGCGAGCATGCCGAAAACCGTTGCCGCGTCCTGGAGTCGAGCCGCCGGGAGGGGGCCCGGCTCGACGTCGTCGGTCACCTCCGCCTCCTCCACCGGGAGCGATTGCGAGCCGCGAATGCGCGAGGCCGCCCTGACCGTAGCGTGACACGCAGTCGAATACTTGCGCAACTGATTGACGAACGTAGGGCGGCGGGTTTCTAATTATGGGTGCGCAATTCTGCGCGGATGAGCAACCAACGAAGCGGGGTGAGCGGCTGATGCCGGTTGACAGTATCGACGTCCATAGCCGGACCGCCTCAGCGAAACGGGTTGTGCCGGTTCGTCGTTGATCTGCCGGCGCGATCCGCGGCCGAGCAGAGCGGCCGTCCGATCGCCTGACGCGGCACCGAATTATCGACATTCTCCGACCCGGGACCGGCGCACGTCGCATCGGTCCGTGTAGGTCGGTGCGGCCGTCCCGGACGGCGCACCGGCACCGGGCGCGGCTGCCCGCTGTGCGCGTCCGGACACTCGGCCCGCGGCAGCGGGCGCCGTCACCACCAGACGCTACGAAACATTGGAGTTCCGCCATGGCGACCATGTTCAAGAGGGCCGAAACACCGCATCGCGCACCGAATCTGGAGCGTCAGTCGATCTGGTTCACGGTCGGGCTCTATCTGCTGATCAGCGCGGGACTGCTGACCATGCACTACGCGCACCCGCAGGCGCCCGTCGGTTCCTCGTCGGTCTCGCCCGCCCACGCCTCCTACGGCCGGTAGCGATGCGTGCCGTCGCCGTGCCCGCCGACCGGTTCGATACCGAAGTCCTGCAACAACATTGGATTCCCCTGGCGACCGCGGACGCGGACACCGCCGCGGTGCTGCGCGAGCGGCTCGGCGTCGACTTCGCCGCCGCGCGCAACCGGGTCTGGGAAACCGACAACTTCCTCTACCTCCCGGTCGTCGCCAACTACAAACGCGGCGACGCCATCGAACGCGAAACCATCGTGTTCGCACTGGGTTCGGAGTTCCTGGTGACCCTGCAACCCGCCGAGCACTTCATCCCGTTCGACAAGGCGATCGCCAAGATGCGCCGTAACCCGACCCTCACCGGTTCCGCGCACGGCGTGATGTACGCGCTGCTGTGGGCGCTGAACGAGGCCTCCGAGCGGGTCATCTACTACGCCAGCGACGCGCTGGAGGCGATGAACGACGAAATCGAGATGGCCACCAACGGGTACGACGCGCGCGGCCGCGAGATCGGCGTCGCCGACATGCGCGGCATCGTGTCCCGGATGAACGCCGCCGAGGAGATCGTCTCCCGCACCCAGGAGACGCAACTCCAATTGGCCCGGGCCGCAAGGCATCTGATGGCCGATCTCACCGTGCACAGCGCCGACCTGGAAGGCCTGCTGGCCATCCTCGTCGCCGACATCGACGGCGTGAAACAGCACGCGGGCTTCGAACACGACAAGGTCCGCTACCTTCAGCAATCGGTGATGACCTGGCTCGACGTCAAACAGAATCAGATCGTCAAGGTGTTCACCATCATCACCGCGGTCTTCCTGCCGCCCACCCTGATCGCCACCTTCTACGGCATGAACTTCACCTGGATGCCGGAACTGGAATGGCAGCACGGTTTCCTCGCCACCACCCTCATGACGCTGGTCGCCGCGGTCATCCCGCTGGCCTACATCAAACGGAAGGGCTGGCTGCGCTGACCGTGCGGATGGGCCCGAACCGCGTGACCGAGCCCGGGATTCAATATCATGACAAGCATGACGGCCGCCGGTAGCAGCCCACCCGCTTCCGCCGCGCAGCCGCGTCCGGACGCCAGGACCGAGCGGTGGCGCGCGCACCGGGAGCAGGTGCGCGAGGAATTCGTGGACGCGGCGTTCCGGGCGCTGGCCGAGCACGGGCCCGACGTGAGCATGGACGACATCGCGCGCGCGGCGGGCTGCGCCAAGCCCAAGCTGTACCGGCACTTCGCGGACAAGACCGATCTGTACCTGGCGATCCTCGAGCGAGTGCCGAGCATGCTGTGGGAACGGGTGCTGGCGAAGATCAGCCTGACCACCGATTCGGTGGCCGCGCTGATCCGCACCGCCATCGCGGAATACGTCGCCGTGGTGGAGGAGCAGCCCGACGTGTTCCGCTTCCTGGTGCACAGCCGGCTGGCCCAGCAGGCCGAGCAGCCGGAACGGGCCATCGAGGTGGCGCAGCGGTCGGCGCTGCTGGCCGCGCAGATGATCGAGGAGCGGCTCGAAGGGCAGAACGTCGACACCGGCAGCCTGGAGCTGACCGCCTACGCCATCTTCGGCGCGGTCGGCTCGGCCACCGACTGGTGGCTCGGCGCCAACCGGTCGAAGGCCGAGCCGATGCCGACCGAGCGGTTCGCCCAGCACGTGAGCATCATCGCGCGGAACATGCTCGACGGGGTCGCCGAACTCAACAACCTGCCCCTCGACGTGGACAAGCCGGCGCATCTCGCGTTCGAGGCGGAGTAGTCACTGGTCGAAGGCGATGTGCACCCTGGGCGACTCCGGGAGGGTTTGGCAGGCGAGGGTCAACCCGAGGGCGATCTCGTCGTCGATGAGGGCCTCGTTCTGCCGCATCCGGGTCCGGCCGTCCTTCACCGAGCAGACGCAGGTGCCGCAGGCCGACTCGCGGCACACGTACGGGGCGTCGATTCCGTTGTCCAGCAGCACATCCAGCAGGGGAGTCTGCTTGGGCCAGTCCAGGACATGGGTTTCCCCGTCGATCTCCACCTCGACGACCGCGGTGTCACCCAATGGCCTTGCGGGCGTGGCGCGGACGGGTTGGTCGAACGGATTCTGCTGCAGGGAGCGGTATTCCTCGGTGTGGACGCGGGGGACCCGCAACCCGGCGGCGGCCGCTTCGGTGACCGCCATGAATCCCGCAGGCCCGCACAGGAACCATTCCCGGTCGCGATACCGGCGCACCAGGTCGGTGAGCGCATCCGCGGTCGGCACCCCACGTTCCGATTCGAGCCAGTGCAGCACCTGTAACCGTTCGGGGAAGCGGCGTGCCCAGCTGTCCAGCGTGTCCGCGAAGATCACCGACTCGCGGTCCCGATTGGCGTACAGCACAGCGACATTCCCGCTCCCGCCGACCAACATGGACTTGAGGATCGACAGGATCGGGGTGATGCCGCTGCCCGCCGCGCAGAGCAGGACATCCGCATCCAGATCGCGAGGCCCGAACGCGCCCGCCGGCTCCAGCACCGTGATCAGATCACCGACCGCGACGGTGTCGCAGATCAGGTTCGAGGCGTAGCCGCCCGCGGTTCGCTTGACCGTCACCGCAATTCGATCATCGCAAAGCGGGCTGCTGCACAGCGAGTAGCACCGGGCCACAGAACCCGTACGTGCGCTGGGCACCCGGAGGGTGAGGAACTGACCGGGCCGATACCGGAACCGCTCGGTCAGTTCCTCGGGCACTTCGAAGACCAGTGTGCGGGCATCGGCGGTTTCCTCGATCACCGCGCCGACCTTCAGCACATGGACGCGCACACCGTTGTCCGCGTTCATCGTCCTACCCCTCACACCTCGATCGGCGTCGACACCGGCTGCGTGACGGCCGGATTCGCCGCGGTGGGATCGATCAACCGGAGCACCCGCCGCCCTAGCCGTTCGATCCGCTCGACGTCCAACGGCTGGGTGATCCGCCGATTCACGCCCGGCGCGATGCGCAGCATGAAGTACCCCAGCCACGCCTCGGCCCGCACCGGCACCACCGCGAGGTCGTAGCGCACCGCGCGTTCGGCCGCCCGCGCCACCAGATCCGGGCTCAACGGGGAGAACGGCAGCCGCGCGGCGACGTCCTGCACTCGCCGCGCCAGCTCCTTACCCCGCGCGACCAACTCCTGATCGACCCCGACCGTCACCGCGTGCTCGCCGATATTGGTGTTGATCACCCCGGGACAGATCGCGCTGACCCCGATTCCCTTGGGCCCGAACTCGAGTCGCAAGCACTCGGTGAGCATTTTCACCCCGGCCTTGGACACCGAATACGCCGACATCACCGGCGTCGGCGTAAACGCCGCCGCGGACGCGATATTCACGATGTGCCCACGCTTGCGATTGTCGATCATCTGCTGCCCGAACACCCGGCAGCCATGCACCACGCCGAGCAGGTTCACGCTCAGCTGCCGATCCCAGTCGGCCGGAGTCAGATCCACGAACGCGCCGCTGACCAGCATGCCGGCATTGTTGACCAGCACATCCGGCACGCCGTGATCGGCCAGCACGTCCCGGGCGAACGCCTCCCACGCGTGCGGATCGGTCACGTCGAGCCGCGCCGCCGAGGCCCGCCGTCCGCGCGCGTGGATCATCGCCTCGGTGGCCAGCGCGGAATCCAGATCCAGATCCGAGACCACCACGTGCGCACCGGCTTTGGCGAACCGGATGGCGATGGCGCGGCCGATGCCGCTGCCCGCGCCGGTCACCACCACCAGTTCGGGGCGGATGTTGGTGATCTTCATACCGATTCCTCGAGGATCGCGCCGGTCCGCGGAGCGGGCACGGACTGGCGGTAGTGGTAGTCGTCGAGATCGAAGTGCCGGTTCTGCCAGTACATTTCGCCGTGTGTCGAAGGCCGGAACGGCGAATCGCCGTGACTGTTGATGTAGTAGGTGTTCGATCCGGCGCACGTGGAGGTGAACAGGAAGTTCTTCTCCTGGCGGCGCAGGCATTTGGCGAAGTACTCGTCGTGCGCGCGCCTGCTGATCTCGCACTCGGTCGCGCCGCGCCGCTTGGTCTCGGCGATGGCCCGGCTGAGGTGCGCGGCCGTCGCCTCGATCATCCAGATGTAGGAACCGAGCACGAAACCGTAAGGGCCGGTGATGGTGAACATATTCGGGAACCCGGGGACCGAGACGCCGTGGTAGGCCTGGAATCGATGCCGGTCCCAGAACTCGCCGAGATCGAGTCCGTCGCGACCGGTCACCGGGAACGGCGGTATCGAATCCTTCTCCCACAGTTTGAATCCCGTGGCACAGATCAGCACGTCGACCGGATGCTCCACGCCGTCCTCGGTGACGACCCCGCGCTCGCCGATGCGGCTGATCGGGTCGGTGACGAGACTGACATCGGGCCGGTTGAACGTGGACAGGTACTCGTTCGACATCGACGGCCGCTTGCAGCCGAGCCCGTACGACGGGATCAGCTTCTCCCGGACGACCGGGTCGTGCACCTGTCTACGCATCCAGCGCCGCGCCGGGATCTCGGCCAGCCGGCGACCGGCGTCGGAGAGCCAGGTCGGGCCGGCCACCATGCCGCCCATGCCGATCTCGGTCGCGATGGTGCCGATCATGCGGATACCGGACCGCACCCACGGACGTTCGAGCACCGCGCGACCGAGTGGGCCTACCGCGGCATCGGTTTTCGGGAACACCCAGATCGGCGTTCGCTGGAACACGCTCAGGTGCTCGACCTCGTCGACGATGGCGGGCACCAACTGCAACGCGGTCGCGCCGGTCCCGATCACCGCGACTCGTTTACCGGCCAGCGCGACATCGTCGTCCCACAGCGCGGTGTGGATCAAGGTGCCGCCGAAGTCCTGCAGGCCGGGAAGGTCAGGCATCTTCGGCCGTTCCAGTCCGCCGATCGCCATCACCACGTAGCGCGCGGTGAGTGTGCGGCCGCCGTCGGTGCCGAGCAACCACAGACTGTCCTCGGCGTCGAACACCGCCGAGACGATCGTGGTGTTCAATCGCAGTTTCGGCCGCAGGCCGTACTTGTCGACCATGCTCTCGGCGTAGTCGCGCAACTCGGTGCCGGGTGCGAAGATTCGTGACCAGTCGCCGCGCTGTTCGTAGGAGAAGCTGTAGATGAACGACGGGATATCTACAGCCACACCGGGATAGGTGTTAGCGTGCCAGGTCCCGCCCACCCGATCCCACTTGTCCACGATGACGAAATCGTGGATGCCTTTGCGTTGCAGGGCGATAGCGGCGCCGATGCCGCCGAATCCGGCTCCGACCACGACAACCTCGTGGTCGGGCAGCACGGCGCTCATCGGACGCGATCCACGAGTGCGCCTTCGGCGCCGAACAATTCGGTCTGCCACTGCCGCAGCAGGGCGCCGGTGTCCACGTCGTCCGGATGGAAGCCCGGCTTCAGATACACCTGGATCTCGCTGAGCAGCCCGCGCACGATCGGTCCGCGGATCAGCCGATAGGACTGCCGCGTCACCGTGATCGGCCGCCAGGCCTGGGGATCGGCGAGGATCGAGGCGAGCACCCCGAGGCCGACCACCGGGATCGTGAACGCGTAGAGCACCGACATGATCGCGATCCGCAGCCACTCCGGCCCGCCGACCGAGCGATACACGTCGAAGGACACCGACTTGTGTTCCAGCTCTTCGAGCGCGTGCCAGTTGAGCAGGTTGCGTACCTCCGGATCGCCTGCCAGTTCCTGGATTTCGGGACTGGACAGCACCCGCGCGGCCAATACCGCGGTGTAGTGCTCGGCGGCGGCCGTGATGGCCAGGTGCGCGGCCGGCGGGGCCAGCCGCTCGGCTTGCTGCACGAGGTCTCCGCGCTGACTCACGAACCGGGGCAGCGGATAGCCGAGCGCGAACAACTGCTCGTTCAACCTGCCGTGCTGCTGGCCGTGCACCGCCTCCTGGCCGATGAACGCCGCGACCCGCTTCTTCAGCACCGGATCGGTGATCTGCTCGGCGAATCGGCGCACCGATCGGATGAACGATTCCTCGCCGGGCGGAAAGACCGCCGAGAGCAGCGCGACCAGGTGGCTGAGCACGATGTCGTCGCCGGCGTAGTACTTGGTCATCGGTTCCGGCTCGCCGAAGCGGAATTTCATCCGCCGTACCTTCGGGTAGCCGCCCGCGCTGGTCTTGTGCGCGCTGGAAGTCATGTGAATCTCCGTTGATTCCTGTGTTTTTCGGTTGAGGGATCGGTTACTTCAGGTGGTCGACGAGGCTGCCCTCGGTGCCGAAGAGCTCTTTCTGCCAGCGCTGCAGCAACTCTCGCGAGTCGATGTCGTCGGGATGGAAGCCCGGCCGCAGATACAGCACCAGTTCGCGGCCGATGCCCCGGAACACCGGCCCGCGGAACAGCGTGTACGCCTCCCGGGCCAGGCTCAGCGGGTAGCGCCGTGCGTCCGGGTCGCGGCTGATCGACGCGGTGAGCGTGACCGCGGTGAGCGGCAGGGTCAGCGCGACCAAGGTCGCCATCGTGAGGATGCGCATCGTCTCCGTGCCGCCCACCGCGCGATACACGTCGAAGGCCACCGACTTGTGCTCGAGTTCCTCGAAAGCGTGCCAGTTCAACAGGTTTCGGACTTCATCGTCACCGGCCAGGGCCTGGATCTCCGGACTCGACAGCACGCGCTCGGCCAGTACCGCCGTGTAATGCTCGGCCGCCGCGGTGGCGGCCAGGTGCAGGCGGGCGGGGAGGCGCTGTTCGAACCGCTTCTGCCGTTCGATGACGTCCGGCGCGTCCAGCCATTCGATGGCGTAACCCATCTCGATCAGTTTCTCGTTGAGCCGCCGGTGTTCCTGGCCGTGCATCGCCTCCTGGCCGATGAACCCGGCGACCCGCTTCTTCAGCACCGGGTCGGTGATCTGGTCCGCGAACCGGCGCACCGATCGGATGAACGACTCCTCGCCGGGCGGGAACCCGGCGGACAATCCGGCGATGAAGTGGCTGAACACCATGTCGCCGCCGGCGTAGTACTTCGACATGGGTATCGGCTCGCCGAAACGGAATCTGATTCGCCTCGCTCTCGGGTATCCGTTGCCCGTGCGTTCCTTGCTGCGCACACTCTGCTCGGTCATCTCGCACCTCATTGAGCTCGGTACCGTCAGTACGCGGTACTACTAGTACGATACCGTCTCAGACGGTTACGGCAAGAGGTGATTGCGATAACGCAGGTAGGCGGAATTCTGTTGTGACTGTGGCTCAGCGGTGTCTGGTGATGCTGCGGGCGAGGTCGGTCAGGCGGTGCGCGCGGGCGTTCTCGGCCGGAGTGAACGGCTCGTCGGCGCGGGTGAAGATCAGCGGTCGATCCGCCTGCCACGGCACGACCAGGGTGGTTCCGTCGAAGGTGAGGTCGCGATGGACGTAGCTGCCGGGGGTGAGGTAGCGGGCGCCGAGCAGTTCGGCGATGGCGAGGGGGAGTTCGTCGGGGTCGGCGGCGACGCGTGCGGCGATGCCGAGGGCCTTGGTCTGGCCGTCGATCAGGGCGAAGGCGGAGGCGGGCCAGATGCGCACCGACGATCCGCCGCCGTGCACGATCGCCGAGGTCAGCGTGTCCGGGGTGACACCGGCCGGCGCGGCGACGACCAGCTCGTCCAATACGCCCGATTCGAGTTGGTGCACATGGACATTGAGGATGTTCGCGCCGCGGCGGGCGAGGTGTCCGGTGAGTGCCTCCAGCTGTCCGGGGCGATCGTCGACCCGGACCCGGATGCGCCACAGGGCGGGCGCCCGGTCGACGTCGTCGCGGCTGCGGAGTTCGGGGGCGTGCAGCCACGCACCCAGCACGCGGGTGGCGGAGGGCTCGACGACCCAGATGACGAGCACGGTCGTGCTGATCGTCAGCATGGCGACGGTAATCAGATAGGCGGGGTGGTAATGCACTACGAGCGCGTGCAACCCGAGTTCAACGGGGAATACCGCGGCCAATTTGGCCAGCGTCAAGCGCGCCCGGTGTGGATGCGGCAATCGGCCGCACACGTCGCAGGCCAGCGCCTGGACACGATGTCGTGCTCGGATCGGACGCATGCGCTCAGCGTCGGCGGTGATCATTTCCGAACCCGTGCCGAATGTGTAACACCGCAGTGAAATCGGAACGGAAGCCGTTGAGCGGCAGGGGTTTACGCCGTGATGCCGAACACAGGGGCCGGGTCGCGTGGCCGGGGGCACAGTTACGGATACGTACACTGACGCTATGGCTGCCCGCATTACCGAATTGGTCCTCGACGTCGCCGACCCCGAACGGCTCGCCGCTTTCTGGAGTGAAGTTCTCGGTTATGTCGAGCTCGATCGCGAAGGCGACGGAAGCATCGAGATCGGGCCTGCCGAAGGTTTCGGCGGACCGCAGCCCACCCTCATTCTCAGTCCGAGCAACGAGCCGCGGAACGGAAAACTCCGGCTGCATATCGACCTCAATCCCACCGACCGCGATCAGGACGCCGAGTTGGCGCGATTGCTGGCCCTCGGCGCCAAGCCGGTCGACGTCGGCCAGGGCGACGACGTGAGCTGGCATGTCCTGGCTGATCCGGAAGGCAATGAATTCTGCCTGCTGCGGCGCCGGCTGCCGGAGCTCTGAGCTGCCGGGCCCCGCCCTCGGGCCGATTTCGGCGCGCCGAGTTCTGCGCGGTTTCCGGCCGGTGAGCCGCGGCTGTGACAAAATGTTTGCTCAAATGTTGCGGAGTTACGACTATCGGGTTAGATTCGTGCCAAACCGATAGTCGTAAGTGCCCTGCCTGTTGAGTAATACCGGGAGCATCCGATGAGGAACCGACTTGTAGCTGCAACATTGCCTGTGATGGGACGTGCGTGAAATGACCATAATGATCACGCCGGACGACAATCTGCTGGCCACGAACGAGTTCCTCCGGGATGGCGTGCGCATGAGCGTTGCCATCGGCCGGCCCCAGCCGTACCCGACCGGGTCCGGCTGGCGCTGCCGGGTCCGCGTCGAATGTGGCGCCACCCGCCTCGAGCAGTCGCAGGTAGTGGCCCCCACCGCGCAGGAAGTCCTGCGTCTCGCCCTCGAACTCGTCACCCGCCGACTCGGCATGACCGAGTCCGAGTTCTTCGAGGGCGCCACCATGAGCCCTGCCGCCTGACTTCGAATCGCGTTGATCCCCAAGCACTTCGGTCGACTTGGCGCGTATAGGATTCTTGTACGGCACGCTGCGACCTGGGGTGAGAGTGCGCAGCGCACGCCACGGCGCCCGGGGCCGTCGAGATGACGGCGAGTGGTCGACTTGGTTGCGCCTCCGGTGAACACGGTGCGCCGCACGCAGAGTGCGGGCATGCTGGAGGGGTTGGTGTGAACGTGTAATCAGGGGTGGTGGTCGACGTGGACGATGACGCCGCGATGGATGCCTATTCGCGCACCGTGATTCGGGTCGCCGCGTCGGTCACCCCGCATGTCGCCAGCGTGCGCACCAGACGGGGGAGCGGGTCGGCGGTGGTGTTCACCGATGACGGATTCATGCTGACGAACGCGCACGTCATCGGGTCGGCCACGAACGGCGAGGTGGTATTCGCGGACGGGGTGGAGGCCGGATTCGATGTCGTCGGTATCGATCCGCTGTCGGACCTCGCGGTGCTGCGTTCGCGAAATGGCGCACCGGGTGCGGTCACGCTGGGGGACGCGGACCACCTTGTCGTGGGCCAGCTGGTGGTCGCCGTCGGCAGCCCGCTCGGACTCGCCGGATCGGTCACTGCGGGCGTGGTGAGCGCGCTGGGTCGTGCGGTCCCCGTCGCCTCGCGCCGCGCGGGGCGGGTGATCGAGGACGTGATCCAAACCGACGCCGCCCTCAACCCCGGCAATTCCGGTGGCGCGCTGTCGGATTCGGCGGGGCGCGTGGTCGGCATCAATACCGCCGTCGCGGGAATCGGTCTCGGCCTTGCCATTCCGATCAACGCGACCACCCGCCGCATCATCGGCGCCCTGCACACCGACGGCCGTGTCCGCCGCGCCTACCTCGGCCTGGTCGGCATGCCCGCCCCGCTCCCCGCCACCGTGGCCGCCCGCACCGGTCAGGCCGCCGGCGTCCGCATCATGGAGGTCGTGCGCGGCGGCCCCGCCGAGCGGGCCGGCCTCCGCCGCGGCGACCTGGTGCTCAGCGTCGCCCGCGCGGAAGTCCGTGACGCGCAAGGCATTCAACGCCAACTCTTCGCCGACGCCATCGGCATCGAACTCCCCGTCACCGTCCTGCGCAACGACGCCATGGTCGACGTCATCGCCGTCCCCATCGAGCTGGCCATCGACTGAACCCGGCCGCATACCTCCTGACCTGCCGCGTACGTCTTGACCTGCCGCGTGCGTCTTGACGTGCCGCGTGCGTCTTGACGTGCCGCGTGCGTCTTGACCTGCCGCGTGCGTCCTGACCGGCCGCATATCTCCTGACGTGCCGCATATCGATTCGCATGCGATTCCGTGTGCGGGGAATCGAAGGGTGTGCGGGGAACCCACCCATGCTTTACGCCGAGCCTGCGGGAGGTGACTATTCGGGGACCGTTACGGGTTCCTCGGTGAGTGGGACAGCGTCGGTGGCCCAGCGCGCGTCGAGCACCAGGCCGATCAAGCCGACGGCGATCAGGACGGCGGAGAAGACGATCAACGCGGGGTGCGTGGTGCCGGTGAGGGCATCGCCGAGGATGACCGTGCCGATGGTGCCGGGGAGCACGCCGATCAGCGTGGCGATCATGTACGGCCAGAAGCGGATCGAGGACAGTCCGCAGCAATAGTTGATCACCGAGAACGGGACGGCGGCGATCAGCCGCAGCGAGCCGACGGCCAGCCAGCCGCGCCGCCGCAGCCGATCGTCGACGGCGCGTACGGCGGGATGCGTGAGGCGCGAGGCGACCTGTTCGCGGTCCAGCGCGCGCACCAGCAGCAGCGCGAGGGCCGCGCTGACCGTGGTCGCGCCCACGGCGAGGACGATGCCGAGCGCCGGACCGAACAGCAAACCGGCGCTCACCGTGAACACCGTGCGCGGGATCGGCGCGACCGTCACCAGCGCGTGCACCACGAAGAACAACAACGGAAAGACCGGGCCGACCGAGGTCGCCCAGTCCTGGATCTGGCGCGGGCTGGGCAGCGGGACCAGCATCGCGGCGACGAACAACACGACGAGGCCGGCGAGCAACGCCAGCACGCGCGGGTCACGGATCAGCCTGGTCACCGGGGCCAGGTTACCGGGTGGTACTGGTACTAGGGGACAACACGTTGCAGAGCTCCCGCTAGCATCAGAAGAAACGGGACGAATGCTCGTTAACCAAAGTGGTCGCTGAACTGGGCGAATACGGCGGTTTCGGCACACATGACGGGTGCGCCTGCAGTCGAGTGGAAGAGGAAAGCAAGCTATGCCGATTGCTTCAGAGCCCGGACCGGGATCGGCGCCCACGGGCGCGGATCCGGTGCCGCAGTTCGCCGAGTGGCGTAAGGGCGTGGCCGGGGTGCTGGCGAAGGTCCGGCGGGTCGAGATCGCCGAACTGCCGGCGGAACCAGAGCATCTGCTCGATGAGACGACCTACGACGGGCTGACCATCGCCCCGCTGTACACGCGCCGGGACGAACTGCCCGAGCAGTCGCTGCCGGGCGCGTATCCGTTCGTGCGCGGCGGCGACGCCACCCGCGACGTGGATCGCGGCTGGCACGTGAGCGCGCGCTTCGACGGTCGCGACGCGGCGGCGGTGAACCGGGAGATCATGGCCGGCCTGGGCAACGGCGTCAGCGCCGTGTGGCTCGGGGTCGGCGAAAACGGCGTGCCGGTGGCGGAATTGACCGCCGCGCTGTCGGGACTTCTGTTCGACCTCGCCCCGGTGACCTTGGACGCGGGCACCGCGACCGCCGAGGCGACCGCACAGCTGTACACGGCACTCGACGGGTATGAAGCGGCCGCCCGCAAGGATATTCGGGTCTGGCTCGGTGCCGCGCCGCTCACCAGCCGGTTCGCCGGAGTCGCCGATATCGAGCTCACCGACACCGTGTCCCTGGCTGCCGGCGCGGTGGCGCGGGCCGAGACGGTGCGCGCGATCACCGTGGACGGCACCGTATTCCACAACGCGGGCGCCTCCGACGCGCAAGAACTCGGCGCCGCCGTCGCCGCGGGCCTGGCCTACCTGCGCGCCCTCAGCGAGGGACTCGATATCGCGGATGCGTTGGAGCAGCTGACCTTCCGGTTCGCCGCCACCGACGACCAGTTCGCCACGGTGGCCAAATTCCGGGCCGCCCGCCGACTCTGGGCCCGCGTCGCGCATGTCTGCGGCGCACCGGATTTCGGCGGCGCACCGCAGCACGCGGTCACCTCGGCGGCCATGATGACCCAGCGCGATCCGTGGGTGAACCTGCTGCGCACCACCCTCGCGGCGTTCGGCGCGGGGGTCGGCGGGGCGGACGCGGTGACCGTGCTGACCTTCGATTCGGCGCTGCCCGCGGGCGAACTCGGCGTCTCGAAGTCGTTCGCGGACCGCATGGCGCGCAACACCCAGCTGCTGCTGCTCGAGGAATCCCACCTCGGCTTCGTGCAGGACCCGGCCGCCGGTTCCTGGTTCGTCGAGGACCTGACCGGCGCGCTCGCCGCGAAGGCGTGGGAGTTCATGCAGGAAATCGAGGCGGCGGGTGGCTATCTCGCCGCGCTCGACTCCGGGCTGCTCGCCGAGCGCATCGCGGAAACCAAGACGGCCCGCGATTCCGATGTCGCACACCGGAAGACGTCGGTGACCGGGGTGAACGAGTTCCCGAACCTGGCCGAGCCACCGCTGTCCGAGGCCGCGCGCGCGGACCACCGGGTGGCGCGTTACGGCGCCACGTTCGAGGCGCTGCGCAACCGGTCCGACGCCTATCTGGCCGAGCGCGGCGTGCGGCCGAAGGCGCTGCTGGTGCCGCTCGGTTCGGTGGCCGAGCACAACGTTCGAGTGACCTTCATCGCAAACCTGTTGGCCTCCGGTGGAATCGAGTCGGTCAATCCCGGACCATTGGCGGTGGACGCCATAGCCGCGGCGGCCACCGAGGCCGGCGCGCCGATCGCGGTCCTGTGTGGTTCGGACAAGCGCTACGGCGCGGAAGCCGGTGCGGCGGTGGAACAGTTACGGGCGGCCGGCGTGGAAACGGTGTTGCTGGCCGGCGCCGCGAAGGCGGTGGCCGAGCTGGCCGACGCGCAGCGCCCGGACGGATTCCTCGCGGCGAGGATCGATGCGGTCGCCGCGTTGTCCGGCCTGTTGGAGAAGGTGGGAGCCTGATGACTACTCGTGAAATCAAGCACCTGATAGGCAATTTCGCCGAGGTGCCGCTCACCGAGCGGGCGCCCGAGCGCGCGGCCGTGGACTCGGCGCAGGTGGAATCCTTCGTCGCCGAGGCCGCGAAGGCGAATCACTACGCGCCCGAGCAGCTGGTGTGGTCGACGCCCGAAGGCATCGACGTGCCACCGGTATTCACCAAGGCCGATCGGGACGCCGTTGTGGCCGAGGGTTATCCGCTCGACAGCGTGCCCGGCGTCGCGCCATTCGTCCGCGGTCCCTACCCGACGATGTACGTCAACCAGCCGTGGACCATCCGCCAGTACGCCGGCTTCTCCACCGCCGCGGACTCGAATGCCTTCTATCGCCGCAATCTTCAGGCCGGGCAGAAGGGTCTGTCGGTCGCCTTCGACCTGGCCACGCACCGCGGTTACGACTCCGATCATCCGCGTGTGCAGGGTGACGTCGGCATGGCCGGGGTGGCCATCGACTCCATCCTCGACATGCGTCAGCTCTTCGATCACATCCCGCTCGACCAGGTCAGCGTGTCGATGACGATGAACGGCGCGGTGCTGCCGATCCTCGCGCTGTATGTGGTTGCGGCAGAAGAACAGGGCGTCGGGCCGGAGCAGCTGGCCGGAACCATTCAGAACGACATTCTGAAGGAGTTCATGGTCCGCAACACCTACATCTACCCGCCGAAGCCCTCGATGCGGATCATCTCCGACATCTTCGCGTTCACCAGCGCGAAGATGCCGAAGTTCAACTCGATCTCCATCTCCGGCTACCACATTCAGGAAGCCGGCGCGACGGCCGACCTGGAGCTGGCCTACACCCTCGCCGACGGCGTCGAGTACATCCGGGCCGGTATCGATGCGGGCATGGAGGTGGACAAGTTCGCGCCGCGGCTGTCGTTCTTCTGGGCCATCGGCATGAACTTCTTCATGGAGGTGGCGAAGCTGCGCGCCGGGCGGCTGCTGTGGAGCGAGCTGGTCGCGAAGTTCGAGCCGAAGAGCTCGAAATCGCTGTCGCTGCGCACCCATTCGCAGACCTCCGGCTGGTCGCTCACCGCGCAGGACGCCTACAACAATGTCGCGCGCACCTGCATCGAGGCGATGGCCGCGACCCAGGGGCACACCCAGTCGCTGCACACCAACGCGCTGGACGAGGCGCTCGCCCTGCCGACGGACTTCTCCGCCCGCATCGCGCGCAACACCCAGCTGCTCATCCAGCAGGAGTCCAAGACCACCCGGCCCGTAGATCCTTGGGGCGGTTCGTATTACGTCGAGTGGCTGACCCATCAGCTGGCCAACCGGGCGCGTGCGCACATCGCCGAGGTGGAGGCGCACGGCGGGATGGCGCAGGCGATCGGCGAGGGCATTCCGAAGCTGCGCATCGAGGAGGCCGCCGCGCGCACGCAGGCGCGGATCGACACCGGGCAGCAACCGGTGATCGGCATCAATAAGTATCAGGCCGAGGAGGACCAGCAGGTCGAAGTCCTCAAGGTCGAGAACTCGCGGGTGCGCGCGGAGCAGATCGAGAAGCTGCGGCAGCTGCGCGCCGACCGGGATTCGGCCGAGGTCGAGCGCGCGCTGGCCGAATTGACCCGCGCCGCAGCCTCTTCCGCGGGTGGCATGGAGAACAACCTGCTGGCCCTCGCCATCGACGCCGCGCGTGCCAAGGCGACCGTCGGCGAGATCTCCGACGCGCTGGAGCAGGTCTACGGCCGCCATCAGGCCGAGATCCGTACGCTTTCCGGTGTGTACCGCGACGAGGCAGGGAAGGTCAGCAACATCACCAGGGCGAGCGATCTCGTCGAGGAGTTCGCCGAGGCGGAAGGCCGTCGCCCGCGCATCCTCGTCGCGAAAATGGGGCAGGACGGTCACGACCGCGGCCAGAAGGTGATCGCCACCGCCTTTGCCGACCTCGGCTTCGACGTCGACGTGGGCCCGCTGTTCCAGACCCCCGAAGAGGTGGCGCAGCAGGCGGCGGACAACGACGTGCACGTGGTCGGCGTGTCCTCGCTGGCGGCCGGCCACCTCACGCTGGTGCCCGCTTTGCGGCAGGCGCTGGCCGATGCGGGGCGACCCGACATCATGGTCATCGTCGGCGGTGTCATCCCGCCCGGTGATTTCGACGCGCTGTACGAGGCGGGCGCCGCGGCGATCTTCCCGCCGGGGACCGTCATCGCGGACGCCGCGATCGATCTGCTGAAGAAGCTGGCCACCGAGCTCGGTCATCCCGAGTTGGGGTCCGGCAGCGGTTCCGCCGAGGGCGAATGAGCGAGCACGACGCTGTCACTCCCTCGGCCGGCGGCGACCTTCGATCGGATTCGTCCGACGCGGGTCGCCCCGGTGCGCCGGCCGGCAACGGCCGACGGTCGGCGGGGCGGACTATCGACATCGACGCGATGGCGGACGCCGTGCGCGCGGGTGAGCGGGCCGCGCTCGCGCGGGCGATCACCCTGGTCGAATCGACGCGCGCGGATCACCGGGATCTCGCGCAGCGGTTGCTGCTGAAACTGACGCCGGACCAGCACAGCTCCGTGAACACCGTGGTGTCGAATCGCGTTGGTATCACCGGTGTTCCGGGCGTCGGCAAGTCGACCTTCATCGACGCGCTCGGCATGGATCTGATCGGCAAGGGGCATCGGGTCGCGGTGCTCGCGGTCGATCCGTCGTCCACCCGCACCGGCGGCTCCATCCTCGGTGACAAGACCCGGATGGCGCGACTTTCGGTGGAGCGCAACGCCTATATCCGTCCGTCGCCCACCGCGGGCACGCTCGGCGGCGTGGCCAAGGCGACGCGCGAGACCATCGTGCTGCTCGAGGCCGCAGGTTACGACGTGATCCTGGTGGAGACCGTCGGTGTCGGCCAATCCGAGGTCACCGTCGCGAACATGGTCGACGTGTTCTGCTTCCTCACCCTGGCCCGCACCGGAGATCAGTTGCAGGGCATCAAGAAAGGCGTGCTCGAGCTCGCCGACCTGGTGGCGGTCAACAAGGCCGACGGCAAGCACGAGCTGGAGGCCAAGTCCGCCGCCCGCGAGCTGGCCGGCGCGCTGCGCCTGATCCATCCGCACGACGCCCTGTGGCGCCCACCGGTACTCACCATGAGTGGCCTGGAAGGCACCGGCCTGGACAAGTTCTGGTCCACCGTGCTCGAGCACCGCCGAGTCCTCACCGACGCGGGCGAATTCGACGAGAAGCGCCGCCGTCAGCAGATCGACTGGACCTGGACCATGGTGCACGACCAGCTCCTGCGCCGTCTGGCCGACAATCCCCGCGTGAAAGCCATTCGCGCCCAAGTGGAAAGCCAGGTCCGCGAGGGCACCCTCACCGCCGCCCTCGCCGCCGAAGAACTCCTGCGCGCCTTCGACACCCACTGAGCCCCGGTGCTCACCCGAACGGGTCGAGCACCGCGGCTCCGGTCTCCTGGAAGTGCTTCACATTCCGGGTAACCACGGCGAGACCATGCACCAACGCGGTCGCAGCGATGAGTCCATCGGCCATATCGATCGGCCGGATACTGATCCGCGCCCACACCCGCATGACCTCGGTGGTGATCGGCAATATGCGGTCGCCGTGCCGAGTTTCGATGTCCGCGATCGCCTGCTCGAACTTGTCCGCCCTGGTATTGCCGCCACGGTGGCGCAGCAGTGCGACTCCTCGGCGTAGCTCGCCGAGGGTGATGACGCTCAACCATTGCTTGGCGTGGTTTGTCCGGCCGAACCAGTCGACGACCGCGGGCGAGGGCTTCGGACGCATGAGCTCGGACAGGACGTTGGTGTCGAGGAGGTAACTCACTCTGCCGGGTCCTCGAACAGGTCGACCTCGCGTGGCCTGCTGTGCTGCCGCTCGTTCTCGACCTCGTCGATCACGTCGGCCACGTCGTCGCCCAGGCCCGCGAAGGTCACCAAAAGACGGTCGACAAAGCTGATGTCGGGTCGCATCAGCCTGCGGTATTCGTTGATGTCGATGACCACGGCCACCGCATCTCCGTGGCGGGTGATGGTCTGCGGCCCGTCCGACTCGGCCGCGCGCAGCACTTCCGAGAACCGCTGCTTGGCCTCCTGAACCTGCCACTGCACCGTCTCTGTCTCCATCTCTAGCTGAATCCGCCCCATCTGGACAGTCTAGACAGATTCAACCCACTCTGTCGACCTCCCCAGCGTGCCCGCTCGGAGTGTGTCGCGCCGAGCCGCTGATCAACGCACTGCCCGGTCCGCTGGGAACGCACCCAGTGCTGATCGGTCGCCCGTGGGCCGGAGTGATGGCATACGTGCCGCCTCGGGCGGCGGTGTTACGTGGTATTACCTGCGCAATCCTCGCTTCCGGCCGATATTTGCCGGGTATCTGCTAGTTGTCGAGCAGTATTGACGAGTAGTAGATTGGAAGGTTCCTCAGCTGGCGATGACGCGGCGACGAGGACTCGCCAGCCGATGTGTGCGGGGGATCTTGCCCTCGGCAACGGCAAAGGAGGTGCTGGTGATGTCCGATGAGGCGATTGCGCGTCCGTCCGAATCCGGCCTGGTTCGGCCGCAGTGGGTGGCCGGTCCGGAACCGCCTCCGCCGCAGTGGAATCCGGAGCCGGTGCTGGTGACCGTCGGGGATATCGGATGTACCGGCACGCAGGTGCTGACGCCGTCCGGGCAGCATCCGCTAGCGGGCACCACGTGGATCGTCACCAATCAGACGAGCGTCGATCAGCGCATTCCGTCGTATGCGATCGTGCTGGCCGTGCTGCTGATGGTCTTCTGCCTGCTCGGGCTGCTGTTCCTGGCGGTCAAGGAGGAGAAGATCCAGGGGTTCGTCCAGGTGAGCGTGCAGGGGGCCGGGTTCTACTACGCGACCCAGGTCAAGATCACCGACCGCGCGCAGGTCTTCGACACCGAGCAGCGTGTCAACTACATTCGCGGACTGGTCGCCGCGCTGCCTCGGGCCTGACCGGCGCGCCCATCGAGGCGCTGCGCGAGATCGACCGGCGCGCAGGAGTAAATCGGCTCGCGTCGAATTAAATTGCGTCGCCGAGGGATTCGAGCAGCACCCGCAACGTGTCGGCGAGTGCCGCGCGCTGCTTCGGGGTGAGTGGATCGAGCAGCCGCTGCTCGGTGGCGACGTGGTCGGGGAGCGCGTCATCGATGAGCCGCAGGCCCGCGTCGGTGAGTGACACTTGGATGCCGCGGCCGTCCGATTCGCTGGGTGACCGGCGCACCAGACCACGTTCTTCGAGACGATCCAGGCGCTGGGTGATGGCGCCGGAGGTGACCATCGACGCGTGCATCAGCTCGGTCGGGGTCAGGCTGTGTGGCGGATCGCTGCGTCGCAGCGTGGCCAGGACGTCGAACGACGCGGCGTCGAGGCCGTGGGCGGCAAAGGTTTTACGTAGCTCGGAGCCGGTGAGCTGCGTCAATCTGGACAGCCGCCCGAACACGGCCATGGGGGACACGTCCAGGTCGGGTCGTTGAGCCTGCCATTGCGCGAGCACGCGGTCGACATGATCGGTCACCATCGCACTCTATCGAATAGCTCAGCGGTGAGGTATCTCATGGACGGAATTGCTCAGCGCTGAGCTAAGTTACTTAGTGCTAAGCAACGCGGAACGAGTCCGGAGGAGGACGAATCATGCGCATCACGGTGTTCGGCGCGGCGGGGGATGTCGGCAGCAGGGTGGTGGCCGAGGCGCTGGGGCGCGGTCACGAGGTCGTCGCGGTGATCCGGGACCCGGCGCGGGCGGCGGCCGTGCCCGCCGGGGCCGTAGTGCGGATCGGCGACGCGGCCGACCTCGACGACGTCGTAACCCTCACCGCCGGACAGGATCTCGCGATCACCGCGACCCGGCCGCCGTCCGGTCAGGAACACGAACTCCCGGCCCTGACCTCGGTACTATTGAAAGCGTTGGCGCACAACGGGGTCCGCCTATTGATCGTCGGCGGAGCGGCGACACTGCTGGTGCCGGACGCAGACGGTGCGACGCTGCACGAAACCCCGGACTTCCCAGCGGAATTGCGCCCGATCGCCCAGGCCTGCGCAGACCAGCTCGCTCTGTGCCGGGCCGAAACCGTCACGGACTGGACGTATTTGAGCCCACCGGCCGAGTTGGTGCCAGGGGAACGCACCGGTACCTACCGCCGCGGCGTCGACGAACTGCTCATCCGCGCCGACGGCAGCTCGGGGATCTCGATGGAGGACTTCGCGGTCGCGCTACTCGACGAGGCCGAGCACCCCGTGCATCGCCGCACCAGATTCACCGTGGGTGCGGCCTGATCGCCGCCCACCGGACGCAGAGGAAGTACAGATGACCGAATCGGAGCGCCCCTGCTGGCAGGCGATCGTGCGCAGCGGCGTGATCGAGCGGCTGGACCAGGCCGGCTCGCTCGTCGCCCGTGAGCGGCGACCGTACGGCGTCACCAACTGGTACACCGCCGAATCCCGCGAGCACTTGGTCCAGATCGTGCACATGTTGTCCCCGGGCTCTCAAGTCAGCTTCTATTTCGGCTCATTACAGGAAAACGCCGGTATCGACACCATCACCCTGACCCTTTGATCCGGGATAAATGGGGCCAGAACGACTGGCAGAACGGCATATTGGTGACGATGACCGTGAAGAAGCGCGTGCGATCGGTGGTGTTGTCGGCGGCGGGGGCCGTACTTGTTGCGGCGGGGGCATGTTCGATCGAGGAGGGGCCGCCCATCGTGCCGTCGACGTCCTACCTCAACTCCAGCAGCGTGATAGATCTCGGCAATCCGGCTGCGGTGGCCGGGGCGGCGAGCGACATCTTTTTCGGTCAGGTTGTCGAGTCGATGGGATCGACCGAACGTCGCGGACAGCTCGAGTCGCAGTTCGGGGTGGAGGTGACCGAGCGGTTGAAGGGCGCGGCGGTCGGCAGGGTCACCGTCAATCAGCGAGGTGGTCTGAAAGATCGGACGGTGGTGGTCGAAAACGGTGACGAATTGCTCGCGCTGGGCCAGTCGTATCTGATCGCCGCGCGCTACAGCAAAGACCAGGACTGGTACACCTTGATTCCGGTGGCCGGCGATATCCCCGTCACCGGCGGCAGTTCCCCGCGCAGCACACTGCACCGGCGATCCGAAGAGCGTGACGAGGTACGCGACCGGATGAAGGATGCGATCGCGCACGAGATCCCGTTCACCCCATCGGGGTCAACCGACAAGACCGGTCCGCCTGGAACGCAGCCTCCGGCCACGTCGACACCACCGAGAACGCCGAATTCGACCACCGGGCCTGATGTTCCGCCGCCGACGACCTCGGCCGGCAAACCCAGCAGTTCACCACCGCCGACTTCTTGACCTGCCCCGGCGGGCAATGGTCTATTCGATGCCGAAAAGGTTGGCTGCGTTCTGGTAGCAGACTCGGCGCATCCATTCGTCGCCGAGTTCGAGCCGTTCCAGGGATTCGACGGCGTGACTGTAGGTGTAGGGGATGTTCGGGAAGTCGCTGCCGAAGAGGATTCGGTCGCGGAAGGAATGCAGCCGGTCGCGTTCGGCGGGTGGGAACGGGTCGACTTCCTCGAAGAAGTCGGTGAACGTCATAGTGGTGTCGAAGCGGACGTCGGGGTATTTCTCGGCCAGATCGAAGAATTCGGCGTACTCGGGTGCGCCCATGTGGGCGACGATCAATCGCAACCGCGGGAATCGGCGCAGCAGTGCGGCAATGGGTTCCGGTCCGGTGAATTCCCCTGCCACCGGGCCGGATCCGCAGTGGATCACCACCGGAGCCCCCGCCTCCTGAATCAGTCCCCACACCGGGTCGAGCAGTGGATGACCGGGATCGAACCCGCCGACCTGGATGTGCACCTTGAACAGTCGGGCACCACGTCGAATCGCCTCCGCGACATAACCGTCGGCGCCCGGCTCGGGAAAGAACGTCGCGGTGTGCAGGCAATCGGGGGTCCGCTGGGCGAACTCGGCCGTCCATTCGTTCAACCAGGCGCCCATGTCGGGCTTGTGCGGATAGACCAGCGAGCTGAACGCGCGAACACCGAAGCCGCGCAACGTCTTCAGCCGGACCTGCTCGTCGTCCCGATAGGCGATGGGCCAGGTGCGAGCGGTGAGCGGACCGGCCGAATCGAAGTACGCCCACACCTTCCGCATCACCGGCTCCGGCATGAAATGCGTATGCACGTCGATGATTCCGGGCAACCCGAGCCGATCGCGGAAATCGGCGAGGTAGGCGTTGTCGTCGCCGCCGCTGGTCACGGCCGCTCCCGAATCACACATCCCGCGGGTACACCTGTCGCGCGAAGTCGCCGACCCTAGAGATCAGCCGATCGAAGAACAGCTCCTGATCGGTGCCGATCACGATGTCCGCGTTGGGTTCCCGCCCCCACATGCCCGCCCAGTCGGCTACCGTGGTCGCGCGGGTCAACGTGCCGGTCAACTCGACGTCGACCGTCGCCGGGCGGGTGACGGCAAGCGCGGGATCGAGCGCGACCGCCGCGGCGAACGGATCGTGCATGTGCGCCAGGTAGCCGAGGTCGTAGAGCCGATGGAAGTCGAAGTAGAACCGCACCGCGTCCGTGGCGTACCGCACGATCGGATTGCTTGCCGCCGACCGGGCCTCGGGGGGATCGGTCTCCGAAACCGTCTCCACCGGAACGCTGCCCGCGCGCTCGGCCAGCCGTGCCAGATGCTTCGGTCGCATCTCGATGGTCTCGGTGATGTCGAGCGCGCAGACGATCGGCCTGCGGTCCGCCGGTGCGGCGGAAAACGCGTCGAAGACCTCCTTGGCGGCCTCCGGATCGACGTGCACGTTCCATTCGTTGGTGGGCGTGGTGTTGCCGGGATGGTTGAACGCGCCGCCCATGATCACCAGCCGGCCGAGCAGCGTCGGCAATGCGGGTTCGAGCCGCAGGGCCAATGCCAGGTTGGTCAGCGGCCCCGTGCACAGCCCCACGATCGCACCGGGATGCGCGCGCACCAGGTCGACCCACATCTGCGCGGCCGAGCGCGACGACAGCGTGCGCGACGACTGAGGCAGTTCGGCATAGCCGACCCCCTGCGGCCCGTGCGTGTCCTCGGTGGTGCGCAGCGGGATCGCCAGCGGCTCGGCGGCCCCGAGCGCCACCTCGATCTCCGGCGCCCGGCACACGTCCAGCCACGCGAGATTGTTCGCCGCCACCTGCGGGGCGGGCACGTTCCCCGCGGTCGACGCGATCCCGACGATCTCGGCCTCCGGCGACGCGAGGAGGTAGAGCAGCGCCAAGGAGTCGTCGACCCCGGTATCGACATCCATGATGATCTTCTGCCGCACCCGACGAGACTAACCGCCGGTCTCGTCCCGGCTCCCCGCGCACCATCCGGCAGACAGCACACCGCGACGTGCGCGCTACACCGCGATGTGTGCGGTACGCCGCGACATGGGCGCCACGCCGCGACGTGCGCGCTACACCGCGACATGGGCGCCACGCCGCGATGTGTGCGGTACACCGCGACGTGGGCGCTACGCCGCGACGTGGGCGCTACGCCGTGACGTGGGCGGTACACCGCGACGTGTGCGGCACGCCGCGACGTGGGCGCTACGCCGCGACGTGGGCGCTACGCCGCGACGTGGGCGCTACGCCGCGACGTGGGCGCTACGCCGCGACGTGGGCGCTACGCCGCGACGTGCGCGCTACACCGCGACGTGCGCGCTACACCGCGACGTGCGCTACACGGCGACATGGGCGCTACGCCGCGAGGTGCGCGCCCCGCCGCGACATGGGCGCTACGCCGCGACGTGGGCGCCACACCGCAACATGCGACGCCACGCGTGCCCGTGCCGACGCAGCGCGCGACAGTCAGTGAGTCTTCAACGGCCAGGCCGGGCGATCCCCGCCGTAGGTGGGTGCGGGCCAGCTGTAGGCCGGGTACTCGGCGATGGCGGGCGTCGCGGTGATCACATCCCCGTACGACATCACCTCGGTGGGGTCGGGCAGGGCGGCGGGTGGGTGGCGCGGCGTGCGATCCGGCGCGGCGAGCAGCCAGGAGGCGGTGCGCGCCAAGGAGACTCGCACGTCCCGGCCGATGCCGTCGGACGCGCGAGCGGCCAGCGCGTCGATGACGCCCGCGGCGAGCAGGTAGCCGGAGGCATGATCGAGCGCCTGCGCGGGCAGCGCGCTCGGCACCGACGGCGCACCCTCGGCGATCGAAATCCCGGACGCCGCTTGTACAATGCTGTCGAAACCACGTCGCTCGGCCCACGGTCCGGCCTCGCCCCACGCGCTCACCCGCCCGTGCACCATCCCCGGCCGCATCGCGGCGGTGAGCCCGGCGCGCTCCAGTGAACCCGGCCGATACCCGGTAACCAGCACATCGGCCGACGCCAGCAGGTCCCGGACCAGCGGCAGCTGCGCCCACAGGTCCACCAGGGTCGACCGCTTACCCTGCCCCGTATCCGCGTACTGCCAAGCGATTTCGGGCAACTGCGGCGGATCCACCCGCAGCACGTCCGCGCCGAGCAACGCCAACGTCCGCGTCGCCACCGGCCCGGCGATCACCCGGGTCAAATCCAGCACCCGCAGTCCGCGCAACGGTTGAAACGGCGCCGCGCCGACCGGCAATCCGGGCTCCCCGCGATCGGCCCGCCGATCGATCGCGACCAGCGGCCCCATCGTGGCGGCCCACCCCTCGGCACTGCCCAGCCACTCCTGCTCGGTGCGCACCCGCACCGCGATCGCCCCGTGCGCGGCGGCATGGTCCTCGATGTCGGCCGCGCGGCTCATCGCCATCTGCGCGACCGCGAGATCGAACGGCGCGTCGAGCGGCAAGCCGAGCGCGGTGAGCAACCGGTCGCGGTGGTGCGGGTAGTTGGCGTGCGTGCGCACCCACCCGTCGAAGGTGGGGAAGAATCCGGAGAGGTCGCCGAACATCGTCGCGGGGCGACCGCCGATGCTGAGTAACCGTTCGCTGCAGAATGCCGCGGTGATGCGCGCGGGGTCGATGCGGTGCGCCACGGGGTCGAGCCCGCGGACGCCGCGGATCCGGTTCGCGGCGGCGATCAGCGCGGCGACCGATCCCGCGGCCAGCGACCAGACCGGCAGTGTCGCAGCCAGATTGCTGCCGGGATCGGGCGAGGGCGTAATGGCAGAGGGGGTGACACCGATTCCGGCTTCGTAGTCGTGGACCAGCCGTGTGTGCACGTTCACGCGAACGAGCGTAATAGTTCCGTCTGAGAAGGAGATATACATGGGCAGATCGATCGCGTCCGGTGACTGGCTGCGGATCCTGCGTCCCGACGCGACTCCCCGGCACCACCTGCTGTGTTTCCCGCCGGGCGGCGGTCCCGCGACCGCTTATCGAGATATGGCGAAACAGTTCGGTTCGGGCATCGAGGTGGCCGCGGTGCAGTATCCGGGTCGGCAGGATCGGCTGGGCGAGGCGCCGATCACCGAACTCGAAACGCTCGCCGAGCGGATTGCCGAAGAAGTGCTGAAGCTCGGAATCCTCGATGGGCTAGCGCTATTCGGTCATAGCATGGGCGCAACAGTCGCCTTCGAAACCGCGCGTCGGCTGGAGCGCAAGGGGCAGGCGTTGACGGCGCTGTTCGTGTCCGGCCGTCCCGCACCGACTTTCGTGGAGACCCAGCGGGTCCACGAGGGTTCTGACGCCGACCTGATCGACGAGCTCGCGCGGTTGGCCGCCGACCCCGCGCCGATCCAGATGCTGCGCGACGAACCGAGTCTCGCGGAATTGGTGCTGCCCGCCGTGCGCGGCGACTACCAGGCCGTCGAGACCTATCGGTACACCCCGGGCGCTCCGCTGGCGGCCGACATCGTCGCGCTCGCCAGCACCGAGGACCCGACGATGACTCCGGACCAAGCCGGCGAGTGGCGCGACTTCACCACCGGAACCTTTGACCGCGCAACGTTTCCCGGCGGTCACTTCTATCTGGACGAGCGGCCCGCCGAGGTGGCGAAGGTGGTCACCGAGCAGCTCGCGCGTGATCGATCGCGTGCCTGAGAACGTCTGTCGGCCAATGTATTTGGATATGTAGCTATGGGGATGCCGGAAGGCGGGTGGTCGGTCCGGCCGCCCGCCGCCGCCATCCGTATCCCGCCCAGGACGCCACGACACACACCGCGACAAGCACCCGCACCGCCCCCAGCGCGTTCTCCGGATAGAGCACCCCGGTGATGTAGTGATCGATGAACCCGCTCGGCGGCAGCCCGGCTGTACCGGCTCGATGCCGCGCCCAATTCTCCGCATAGGTCAGCGGACATTCTTGCCCGAACAGAATTGTGCTGAAGCCCCAGCCGAACGCGAGCAGATGCAACCAGATGCTGCGTGGCCAGCGCCACGCGAGGAAACCCCCGACGACCACGTAGACCACGAACGCGAAATGCGCCGCGGCGACGGCGTCGGCCAGCAGCCGGTACAACATTCTCCCAGCGTAGCCGTCAGCCGAGGTATTCGGATTCGAGCACGAGATCGGCGATCAGGGACTGGTATTCGACGTGGGTCTTGTGCTCGACGGTGCGCCAGCTCGAACCTTCGTGCTCGCGCATGTAGCGGCGATAACCGGGCGCGCCCGGGATCTTGACGTTGTCGGCCACCACGACGGTTCCCGGATGCAGCCAACCGGCGGACAGGATCGAGTTCAGATCGGGGAGGTACGCGGTTTTCAAATGATCGATGAACACGAAATCGACTGCGCCGGGACCGAAGTCGTGTTCGATGGCCAGCTGCCGCATGGTCGCGCCGCCGTCGCCGATCATGCCGACCACCACGGTGATCCGGTCGGCGAAGCCCGCGTGTTCGATGACCGCACGCGCGATTTCGGCGTTGGCGGCACTCGCCTCGACCGACACCAAGCGCGCATCCGCCGGCATCACCCGGCCGGCGCGCACCGCGCTGTAGCCGCAGTAGGCCCCCAGCTCGAGCAGCAGCCTCGGTTCGGCCTTCGTGATCGCGTTGTCCAGGATCAGGCCTTTTTCGTCGCCGACATTCATCAGCAGACTGCGGTGGCGAGCGAAGTCGTCGATCGCGGCCAGCACGCTGTCCGGCTCGCCCGCGGTGGCGGTGGCCAGGACATACTCGAGCAGCGCCCGCTCGCGCCCGTCGCCCACCTGCCCGGTGCGCAGCACCCGCCCCATCCCGAGCCCCATCCGAATAGCCGACCAGCGCAGAAACGGCAGCCGATCCCGCACCATCGCGCCCAGCCCACCCTGATTCGTCATGCGGCCCCTAGAAGTCGGTGTGCGGCCGATTCTGCCCGGGGCGCCCGCGGATTACCAGGGTGAGGGGCGGTAGTCCTTGAGGAAGCAGCCGTGGAGGTCGATGCCGTTTTCGCCCTGGATGATGGGGTCGTAGACGCGAGCGGCGCCGTCTACCAGGTCGAGGGGTGCGTGGAAGCCCTCTTCGGCGAGGCGGATTTTGGTGTAGTGGGGGCGTTCGTCGGTGATCCAGCCGGTGTCGACCGCGGTCATCAAAATGCCGTCGGCTTCGAGCATTTCGCCGGCGCTGGTGCGGGTGAGCATGTTCAGCGCGGCCTTGGCCATGTTGGTGTGCGGGTGGCCGGGGCCCTTGTAGGCGCGGGAGAACTGACCCTCCATCGCCGAGACGTTGACGATGTACTTGCGCCGGGCGGCCGCCGCGGCCATGGCAGGGCGCAGCCGCGAGACCAGGATGAACGGCGCGACCGAATTGCACAGCTGCACTTCGAGCAGTTCGGTCGGATCGACCTCGGCGACGGTCTGCACCCAGCTGTTGGTGTGCGCGAGGTCCGGCACCAGGCCGCCGGCGTCGATCGCGATGCCGCGCGAAATGCGTTCGGGCGTGGCCGATCCCGCGACCAGTGCGAGTTCGGCGATGTCGGCCGCGGACAGCGTCGGGGTGAGCGAGGCGGTGAGCGCGGTGGGATGCGCCTGCATCGTCTTGCCGAACGTCACCACATCCGGCAGCGCGCCGGCGGGCAGCGGGCCGGACTCGGCGTCGACCAGCGCGCTGTACGAGCCGGGGGAGCGGCGCACGGTCTGCGCGGCATTGTTGATCAGGATGTCGAGCGGACCCTGCGCCGCGACATCGTCGGCGAGCGCCACCACCTGCGCCGGATCGCGCAGGTCGATGCCGACCACGCGCAGCCGGTGCAGCCAGTCGGCGCTGTCGTCCATCGCGGCGAAGCGGCGGATGGCGTCGTTCGGGAAGCGGGTGGTGATGGTGGTGTGCGCGCCGTCGCGCAGCAGCCGCAGGGCGATGTACATGCCGATCTTGGCGCGCCCGCCGGTGAGCAGGGCGCGGCGGCCGGTCAGATCGGTACGGGCGTCCCGCTTGCTGTGGCTGCTCGCGGCGCACTCCGGGCACAGCTGGTGATAGAACGCGTCGACCTGGGTGTACGGCTGCTTGCAGATGTAGCAGGGCCGTGCCCGGATCAGCGTGCCCGCGGTCGCCCCGCGCGCGTTCGAGGCGAGCGGGATGCCCGCGGTCTCGTCGTCGATGCGCTGCGGCGATCCGGTGGCTGTCGCGGCGATGACCTCGCGGTCCGCCGCGGCCACCGCCGTCCTGGCTTCGATCCGGCGGCGCTGCTTGAGCTTCTTGAACATGTGGCCGACCGCGCGCTGCACCGCCACCGAGTCGGGATGCTCCTTTTCCAGCTGCCCGGCCTGGTCCAGTACCCGCAGACAGGTCGCGAGCTCGTCCGGATCGATCATGCTTTCGGCCATCGGTGGTACAGGCATCCTTCGGTGAGCTGGGAAATCGACCCGACCATTGTCGCAAACTCCGCGACCTGGTTGCCGCCCGGTTACCTCTCGGTGGCCTAGGCGCGCAGCAGGGCCATAGTGGTGGCCGCGGTGTGCCTCAGCAATTCGACGACTTCGGGCACCTTGATGCCGGTGGTGGTGACCACCGACGGCGGGTGCAGCCAGCTGATCTCGAAGGTGGTCCAGCCGTCCCGAATGGCCAGGGTGACGCCGGTGTTCTGCGCGTGCTCGGTCTCCTTGCGCACGAGATAGGCCTCGTCGCCGATCCCGTCGAGCTTGCTGACCCGATCGTCCTCGGCGAGTTCGGCCTGCGTCCAGGTCTCGAACCGGGCGGTGAACTCGGGCGCCGGATCGGCGCGCTTGTGCACGGCCGCGTTCACCTGGAGCGTGGTGTCGTCGGCGCGCTCGCTCGGTCCGGGCGGAGCGAGACGGATCGTGCAGCTCATCGTGTCCAGGGCGGGGTGCAGGCGGGTTTGATGCAGGGGGTAGCGCAGGGTCGCCGAACTGGATGGCGCCAGCACGAATCCGGCGTGCAGATAGGGCGCGGTGTCGGTGATCGCACAGAGATTGTCGACGTAGTGATAGCCGCGCAGGTCCGGCTCCGGCGCCACGGGATGGCTGTCGGACACGCCGAGCACCGCGACGACCACGAGCGTCGAGACCCCGGCCAGCGCGCCGAGGGTCCAGAACCGGCCTCGGTTGCCGCCCGGCGGTTTCCAGCGGCGCAGCGGTCGCGGCGGCACCCGCCCGTCCGGGTACGGCCGCATCGCACCGATCGGCGTCAACGGTTCGTGCAGCCATCCGGCGTTGCTGAGGCTAGGAGGCCTCTGACCAGCCGGTCCCATCATGGGGCGAAAGTATCACCTCGGCGCGAGCGTCGCCCGGCGTTCGAGTCAGGCCGGATCCGCGCGCAACCCGGTGGCGGCGGCGGTGCGACCGCAGGTGTCCGCGCGCTCGGCCAGCCGGGTGCGCAGGGGACCGGGGATTTCCGCGCGCACCTCGATCAGTCCCTGCCACACCACATCTGGGGTGTCCGGGGTCAGTGCGGCGAGGAACTCGTCGAGATCGTCCATCCCGTCGATGATTTCGAGCACCCGCGCCCGGCCCGCGGGATCCTGGGCCAGCGCGATATCGACCAGGGTGTCGATGTTCTCGCTGCGCGCGGCGACGAGCACCGCGGCCAGCAGCTGATCCCGGCTGAGCTCGCCGATGCACGACGCGAGGATGGGCGTCGCGGACTCGGGCAGCGCGTCCACCAAAGGCAGTGCCTGCGACCAGAGTTCGTGTTCGGCGGTGGTGCTGATCACCGCCCGCAGCACGTCGGGGTTCCGCATGATGGGCAAGCCGGCCATGCGGCGGCGATCGGTGTCGGTCATCGCCAGCGCGATCGGCAGCATGGAATTCCACAGGCCCGCCGTATCCGCCTGCGCGACAAGCTCACCCAATTCCGCGTCGGACTTGTCCGCCAGCCGGGCGGCCAGAATGGACAGCTGCGCCGGCTGCAGGTGCACCACGAGCGGCAGCAGATCGAGCCAGAAGCCCTTGTTCAGCGCGGCATTCATGATCGAGGCGAGCACCGATTCCTCCTGTACCGCGGGCCGTTCGGCGAACGCGCGCAGACTGTCCGCGTTCATCGCGCTGGTCACCGGCAGCAGCGAGTCCCAGGCGTCGAGGGCGCGGACCGCCTCGATGAGGCCGTCGAGCACCTCGCCGCCGAGCCCGGCCGCGATATCGCCCAGGGCGGCGCGGTTTTCGTGGCCGACGCTGTCGAGCAGGTCGATGCCCTCGGCCCAGAGATCTTCGTCGTGCGCGGTGCGGATGACCCCGGCGAGCCGGTCGGTGACCAGCGCCATCAGCCGGTCCAGCGCGGACTTGTCCTCCATGAGGAAGCCGACGCGCAACAGGTCCGCGTCGCCGAGCACCGGCACCGCGGCCCGCATCGATTCCTCCGGGACGACGCCGACGAAACGACTCATCGTCACATGATCGTTCCGGCGCAACAGCTCTCGCGCCACCTCGACGACCAGCTTCGCGGGGACCGCGGCGATGATGCCGGCGGTGCGGCGCGGGTCGAGCTGGATCGCGGTCTCGGCGAGGAACCGGGCAGGCAGCGCCTTCGCGATGTCGACCGCGCGGGACGGGTCGACGGAACCGGCGACGGCCGCGCACAGCACCGGGCCGAACGCGCGCTCGGCCGCCTTGGCGCTGATGGTCGTCGGCACCAATTTCGTCGCCGCGGCAACGCGTTTCATCCGCGCGGCGTCGCGGTCGAACAGCAGATCGGTGGCGCGCTCGCGGAAGCTCCGAATCGCCTCCGGCGAAAGGCCATTGAGGAAGCCGAGCGCGTCCGGGTCGGAGATCTCCAGCAGGCGAGCGAGTTTGGTGGTCTCGGCCCGGGCCATCAGTTGTGTGCTCACAGCCCCAGCGCTCGTTTCACCGTCGGTCGCATCAGCCGGGGGATGAGCTGGAGCGAGGATTCGACCGCCGCGCCGAGCCGTTCGCCGCGGGCGGTCACGGCGTGGCGGAGCAGGCGGTCGAGTTCGGCGAGATCGGCGTCGGTGAGCCGGTCGAATTCGTCGGGCAGGGGTGCGCCGAGGGTGCGGATCAGCGGCTGGGCTGCGTCCGGCATGGGATCTCCGTATCGGTGTCGGGGAAGTGCGGTCAGCTGCTGCGCGGGGTGATCGCGGCGTGGTCGGCGCGCATGTCGTCGACGAAGTTGGCGATCGCCTCGGCGACCAGCAGCGGCTCGGTGACCGGCAGCCAGTGGTCAGCCGGTACGGCACAGCGCCACAGCCGGTCCACCCAGCGCGTGGAGGTGTCGTAGATGGCGGCGGGCACGAACGGGTCGGTGGAGTCGACGAGCAACTGGACCGGCACCGCGGTGCGCCGAACCCGCGGCTTGCGCAGATGGTGCAGCAGGTTGGCCTGCGCGATCCGGCCGCCGGCGAGCAGATCGGTGCGCCAGGTGCGCGCGATCCGCGCGGGCACGGGCGAGAGGCCGCCGAGTCGTTCCACGACCAGCGTGCGCACCCGGGGCGGATAGAGCCTGCGCGCCACCGGAATCGGGCGCAGCGTCGCGCGCACTCCGCTCAGCCACCAGCCGAGATCGCCCGCGCGCAGCTTGGCGTGCGGCGCGACCGCCCGCAACCACAGGCCGAGATGGTCGAGGTTCGGGCCGGAAATCGCGGTGAACGAGGCGATCCTGGTGTTCGCCCGTGGATCGCAGACCGCCTCCCACAGTTGCACCGCGCCCCAGCCGTGCCCGCAGGTGTGCACCGGGCGCTTCGGGCTCGCCGCGTCGATCACCGCGAAGAAGTCGGCGGCGAGCCGGTCGAGCCGGAAGTCCGTGAGCAGCGCGGGGGAGGCCGAACGGCCGTGGCCGCGCACGTCGTAGGTGATCACCCGGAAGCCGTCGGACAGCAGCGCGGCGACCGTGGCCCACACGCGATGGGTGTCGGTGAGGCCGTGCACCAGGACCAGGGGTGCGGCGGCGGGGTTGCCCCATTCGTAGACGGCGAGTTCGGTGCCGTCGGCGGTCACCGTCCACTGCCGATCTGGGCGGGGCGTATCGGTGTCGAGCTGGTTGGTCATGTTGCCTCGTTCGGGTGCGGGCTGCCTGGCGGTCACGCGATGGTCGGCGGGCACTCGGGACTGCCTGCGAAGTGCTGGAGCGCTCGACCCGTACCGGTAGTACGTTTTCCGATACTGACAGTACGAAGAAATCGTCGAATGCGGGAGGGCTAGCAGCAGACTATGGCGTAGCTCACGGCCATATCCGTACCAACGGTACGTGTATGCTGCGGTCGTGCCTCGTCCCAGCGTCCGTTCGACGACCTTCCGCGCGGAGATCGTCGACGCCGCGATCCGGGTGATCGACAGGGACGGACCGCGGCCGAGCATGGACGATATCGCCCGCGAGGCCGGCATCACCAAGCCCCGCCTGTATCGGCAGTTTGCCGACAAGGCCGACCTCTACACCGAGATCGGCAACCGGATGGCCAAGGCCGCCGCGGCCGCCGCGGGCAACGATCTGACGCTCATGCTGCAACCGCCGCGGATCGCGCTGCGCCGGGTGCTCACCGGATACGCCGACAGTATTCTGCAGCATCCCAACGTTTTTCGCTTCCTGGGCCAGGCGCAGGTGACCCAGCAGTCCGACGGAACGGTGTTGCAGTTCGACCTGGGCCGGGCCGCGTCGGATCGGTTCGCCAGGCAGGCCCGCGATATCGCCGAGTCCATCCCGATCGACACCGCGGGCATCGACTACCTGTCCCGCGCGGTGGTCGGCGTGGTCGTCTCGATCACCGACCTGTGGCTGGCCGACAGTTCGGTCCCGCAGCCGGCCCGCACCGCCGAGTTCATCGATCAGGCCACCGAGTTCGTCTGGGGTCTCATCGACGGGTTCCTGCGCAGGCAGGGCATCTCGGCCGATCCGGAGACGCCGATCTTCACCTCACTGGCCGCCGTCAATCAGGCGCAACAACCCGCGAGCTGACCGCTGCCAGGGCTTATCGCGCCCGGTGATTCGACGCGTGTCCATCTTGTTGACACTCTGCCAATAGTGCGACAATCTGATGGCGAGGACCGGCGGGGACGCCGGGAGAGAGCTGCGAGCAAAGGATTCGATGATGGCACGCGCCGCATGGAGTGACGACGAGGTCGAGGCGGTCCGCGACCTGGCGAAGGCGTTCTTCGAGAAGGAGGTGGTCCCGCACGAGGAGAAGTTCGTCGCGCAAGGCCACCCCGATCGCGCGCTGTACAACCGGGCGGGCGAACTCGGCCTGCTGTGCACCGCGATACCGACCGAGTTCGGTGGTGGCGGCGGCACTTTCGCGCACGAGGCGGCGATCATCGAGGAGCAGTCCCGGGCCGGCGACGGCTCGATGGGCATGCCGGTGCACAGCTCGATCATCGCGCCGTACCTGAAGGAATTCGGTTCCGCGGAACTCAAGCAGCGCGTGCTGCCCAAGGCGGCCGGCGGCGAGATGGTCCTGTCCATCGGCATGACCGAACCAGGCACCGGCTCCGATCTGCAGAACATCAAGACCCGCGCGATCCGCGAGGGCGACGAGTACGTCATCACCGGCTCGAAGATCTTCATCACCAACGGCTGGCTCTGCGACGGCATCATCATCGCCGCCAAGACCGACCCGGACAAGGGCGCGTCCGGCGTCTCGCTGATCTTCGCCGAGGTCTCCGACGACACCCCGGGCTTCAAGCGCGGCCGCATCCTGAACAAGATCGGTGGCAAGGCCCAGGACACCGCGGAGCTGTTCTTCGACGGACTGCGGGTGCCCGCCTCGAACCTGCTCGGTGCGGCCGAGGGCCAGGGTTTCTATCAGATGATGCAGATGCTCGCCCAGGAACGCCTGGTCACCGGCATCATCGCGGTGGCCATGATGGAACAGGCCGTGCAGCTGACCATCGACTACACCAAGGGCCGCGAGGCCTTCGGCAAGCCGCTGTTCGCCATGCAGAACACCAAGTTCGAGCTGGCCGAGTGCGCCACCATCGCGAAGATCAGCCGCACGTTCCTCGACGACTGCATCGTCAAGCACCTGCGCGGCGAGCTGGACATTCCCACAGCGGCGATGTCGAAATACTGGCTCACCGACCAACTGGGTATCGTGGTTGACCGCTGCCTGCAACTGTTCGGCGGCTACGGCTACATGACGGAGTATCCGATTTCGCAGCTTTATACCGGCGCCCGCGTCCTGCGCATCCTCGCGGGTAGCAACGAGGTGATGAAGGATCTCATTGCCCGGTCTCTCTGATACGACGAGCGAACCCGCCGCCCGCCGGGAATCCGGCGATGCCGGGCCGGGCTCCTCCGCCCCGGCGCCGGCCGGCCCGGTGGTGCGGCGTCGCCGGCTCGAACCCGACGAGCGGCGGGCGCAGATCCTCGCGTGCGCGATCGACATGTTCGGCGAGCGCCCGTACGCGGCCGTCTCCACCGCCGAGCTGGCCCAGCGCGCCGGCGTGGCTCGCGGGCTGATCAACCACTACTTCGGCAACAAGCGCGACCTGTACCTGGCGGTGGTGCGCCGGATGGTCACCCTGCCGAAGCTCGACGACATGATCGTGCCCACCGGCACCGAGCGCGAGCGGGTGGACGCGAGCGTGCACTGGCTGCTGGACACCATCGCCGAGCACGGCAGCACCTGGGTGAAGGTGACCAGCCACGAGGGCGTCGGCAACGACCCCGAGGTGCAGCAGATCCTCGATCAGGCCGACGACGCGGCCGCCGAACGGCTGCTGCTGATGGTCGGGCTCGCCGATTCGGCACGCAGTGCGGCATTGCGCGCGATGGTCCGCGCGTACGGCGGTCTGGTGAAAGTGGCCGGGCGCGAATGGATCACCCGCGGCACGCTGACCCGGCCGCAGGTGCACGAGCTGCTCGCCGACATGCTGATGACGCTGGTCACCGAGTCGCTGCCGAAGGTGGACCGCCACACCTGAGCGTGGCGGTCCGTGCGCATCAGGTGAGCGCGTCCGGTGTGGTGTCGCCCGGTTCCATGCTGTAGCGCACCGGTCGCCGGTGGCCCGGCGCATGGCCGCGCCTGCCATAGGTCCGCTCGATCACTTCCTCGCGCCGATGTTCGACCACCAGCGCGCCCAGGCCGAGAATCCAGAGCACGGCGGTGATGATCGCGCCGGTCTGGGTCCACTCGCTGATGCCGTAACCCGCGGCGGTGAGCGTGCAGGCCAGTGCGACGATGCCGAGCGCGCACAGAATGAGGCCGGGAACGTTGTAGTTGTCGCCGAGCAGATCGCCGGCCTGAGCGTGCCAAGGACGATTTTCCCGGTCCTCGGGGTCGGTGCTACCGAACATGGTTCCTCCTGAGAGTCCGCACAAGATCAGTGACACTTTCCGATCAGCATGAACCTCCGGCGGGGAAAACGGCTAGTAATTGGACGTTTCAGATGATGTCGCGCCGTTTCGCCCCTATTGTTGGTCGGGATATCGGGGCGGGTCCGGGCAGTCCGAGGTTCCTGCACGGTGATGTGGTGTGGAGAGGGACCTGGCATGGCACGGGCGGATCGCCGTGAAAGTGAACGTTGGCCTGCGGCGCAGCCGGACGATCGGTGGCCCGCCGCGGGCGAAGAGGAACAGTGGATCGAACCGGAGCCCGACGAACGCTGGCCGGAACCCGCGCCGAGCCGGCGCCGCACCGGCCGGCTGCGGGTGGAGATTCCGCCGATCGTCAATCCGTACGCGATTGTCGCGCTGGTCGCGGCCTTGGTCGGATTGTTCCCGGTCGCCATCGTTTTCGGGTTCATCGCGTTCTCCCATCCGCGCGGCCGGGTGATGGCGATGTTCGCGCTGCTGATCGGGGTCGCGGAGGTGACGGCGCTGGCCGGGCTGGTGGTGGTGTCGGGAAACATGTTGCCCGACTCGCTGACTCACGCGGACCGGACTTCGGCGAGTCTCACGGCGCAGCCGACCGTGGCCCAGGTACCCCAGGCGACCGTTCCGGCGGCGCCCAGCGCGGTGGTGACCACGACGGCGAGCCCGTCGACGAGTCAGAGCAACCTGAAAAAGGGTGCGGCGTGCACCGAGGGGCAGGTCGGGCAGATCGGCACCGCCGCGGACGGGACCACGCTCATCTGCCTGCTCAGTTCCGGCAACTACCAGTGGGCGGGCCCGTACACCGTGTCCACCGTAGTCCAGCAGCCCGGCGCGAAATGCGATGGGAGCGCGGCGAAAACCGGCCGCACCGCGGACGGTCGCGCGCTGGTCTGCGAGAGCGCGGGCCGCAGCGGCACCTGGGTGTTATGGACCGAGTAGCGCGCTACTCCTCTTTCTTGGCTCGACTCGGCTGAACGCGCGGCGGTTCGTTCGGCATCTTCGGATATTGCGGCGGCCACGGCGCGTCCATCAGCCCGGCGGCCATATCGCGTTCCGACATCTCCAGCAGCGGCGCGATCGACTGCGGCGTGCGATCGGCCCACGGATCACCCCGCTCGGCCAGCCGGGCGGGCACGGTGGCGATGGTCAGTTCGTCCGGCGCCACGGTGTCCAATTCCGACCAGTCGATCGGCGTGGACACCTGTGCGCCGACCTTCGGGCGCACACACCACGCGCCGAAAACCGTTTTGTGCGGTGCGTTTTGGTTGAAGTCGACGAACACGCGGTTGCCGCGCTCCTCCTTCCACCACTGCGCGGTGATCTCCTCGGGATGCCGGCGTTCCAGTTCCCTGGCCAGCGCGACGGACGCGGCCCGCACCTGGTAGCCGTCCCAGTTCGGTTCCAGCGCAACGTAAATGTGCAGACCGCGGGAACCCGACGTCTTGATCCTGGACTCGATGCCCAACTCGGCGAACAGCTCTCGGGTGAGCACGGCCGCGTGCTTGAGGTCGTCGAAGGTGATGCCGGGGGAGGGATCGAGGTCGATGCGCAGCTCGTCGGCGATCTTCAGGTTGTCCGCCCGGTTCGGCCACACGTGAAAACCCAAGCAGCCCTGGTTGACTGCCCACAGGATGTGCGCGAGATCGTGCGCGACCAGCGCGTCCGCGGTGGTGCCGTTCGGCGTGGACACCTCGACGGTGTGCAGCCAGTCCGGTGCGGATTTCGGCACCCGCTTCTGAAACCAGGACTTTCCGGAAGCGCCGTCGGGATAACGTTCCAACAGCAGTGGCCTGCCGCCGACCACATTCAGGAACGGTTCGGCGACCGCCTGGTAGTAATGCACCAGATCGAGTTTCGTGTCGCCGCGCTTGGTGAAATACACCTTGTCGGGATTGCTGATGGCGACGGTGCGCCCGTCCACCTCGATTTCGACCGAAGGACTCACTTCGCCTCACTGAAGATCGCGCTCAATTCCGCGGGCGGCGCCTCGTCGAGCTGAGCATAGGTACACGATTCCGGCGTGCGGTCGGTGCGGAAGCGGACCAGCCTGCCGCCGTGGCGCAGCCGCCCGGACTGCACGTGCTCGTAGCGCACCTCCGCGACCAGCTCGGTGCGCAGCGCCTCCCAGGACAGGTCCTTGCCGCCGGTCCAGCGGCTGACCCCGCCCGGCATCTTGCCGTCGGCCCTGGCCTGCGCCGCGGCGTCGGCCCATTCGCGCCACGGATGGTTGTCCAGGGCGTGCTCGCGCAGCGGGGCCAGTTCGTCGACCAGTTCCTTGCGCCGGGCCGCGGTGAAGCTGCTGGCGACGCCCACGTGGTGCAGGCTGCCCTCGTCGTCGAACAGCCCGAGCAGCAGCGAGCCGACGCCCTCGCCGTCCTTGTGCCAGCGGAATCCGGCGACCACACAGTCGGCGGTGCGTTCGTGTTTGACCTTGAGCATGACCCGCTTGTCCTGGAGATACGCCAGGTCGTCGGCCTTGACCATTACGCCGTCGAAGCCGGCGCCCTCGAACCGGGTGAACCAATCCTCGGCGACCGCGGGATCGCGGGTGAGCGGGGTGAGATGCACGCGGGCGAGCTCGGTGTCCAGGATGGTCTCCAGCAGCCGCCTGCGCTCGGCGAACGGTTCCTCGGTCAAGTCCTGGTCGCCGAGGGCGAGCAGATCGAAGGCGACGAAGCTGGCCGGCGTCTCCACGGCCAGCTTGTTCACCCGGGAGGCGGCCGGGTGCAGCCGGTTCTGCAAGGTGTCGAAGTCCAGGCCCTGGTCGGTGACGATGACGATCTCGCCGTCCACCACGCACCGCTGCGGCAGCGCCTGCTTCAGCAGCTCGGCGACCTCGGGAAAGTACCTGGTCAACGGCCGGTCGTTGCGCGAGCCGAGCTCCACCTCGTCTCCGTCGCGGAAGACGACGCAGCGGAATCCGTCCCACTTGGGCTCGTAGCTCAGCCCGGCCTCGTGTGGCACCCCGGACGTGGTTTTGGCCAGCATCGGTTTGACGGGTGGCATCACCGGTAGGTCCACGCGATCCTCCTCGGAGTCGGTTCTCACCGGTACCGACGGCATGACCACGCAGAACTCATCGGTACTCGCCGATGATCGTAAGCGCCGCATCCGACAACATCGCGGATGCGGCGCGACGAGGAGCGCTCAGGCGTCCAGCCAGCCGTGTTGCTCGGCGAAGACGGTGAGCCGGTCGCGGATGGTGAGGATCTCGCCCGCGGTGAGCGCCGGGCTCGCGTCCAGGAGTAGCTCGGTGATCAGGCGCTTGTGTTCGGCGGCGGTCAGCTGGCCGGAGTTCGACCGATGCTTGGACTTGTGCGGGGCCGGCGGCGGACCGGGCTGGCCACCGACCACGCTCAGATTCACCGCCTTGGGCCCGCGATCGCCCTCCGTCATGTCGAATTCGAACACCCTGCCCTGGCGCAACTCGTCTTCATCCAGGCCGATGTCGTTGACGTGCACGAATACGTCCGGCCCGCCGTCCTCCGGTCGAATGAACCCGAATCCCCGAGAGCTGTCGAACGACACCAATTTCCCGATGGACACCAACACCCGCTCCTCGCCGCGCCGTCGCTACCCGGTCACCTTAGCCCGCGTTATCGTTGTCGTTGGACGAAAGCGCCTTTTGCAGTGAATTGAAAACGGTGAGGCCCTGACCGACCATTCCGTTGACGAGTTCGCTCACTCCGTCGGGGCCGTTGAGCACGGTCAGATTCGCGCCCGACAGTCCGTGCGAGGCCTGCTTGACGATTTCCGGAAGTTGTTCGATCAACAACTGGTCCAACGCGATCCGGTTGTTGGACGCGGCCGCGGCGGCCTGAATCCTGGTCCGGTCGGCCTCGGCCTCGGCCAGGATGCGCACCCGTTCCGCTTCTGCCTGAGCGGGTTTCACCACTTCGGTCTGCAACTGCTGCTCGCGCAGCTCCGCGGTTTTGCGGGCCTGCTCGGCCTGCGCGGTCAGCACCTCCTGCAACGCCATCGCCTCGGCGAGCGGACCCGCCTGTGCCGCTTCGGCATTCGCCTTGTCGATGTCGCGCTGATACTGCGCGCGCAGGATCGCGGTTTCGCGCTGGTACTCCGCCTGCCTGCGCAGCGACTCCTGCTCGGCCTGCGCGGACAGCTGCGCCGCCTGCGACTGCGCGATCTGCGCGTCGCGCTGCACGGTCGCGTTGTGCGGCGCGGCGAGCGCCTGGATGTAGCCGAGGTTGCCGTCGTCGATGGACTGGATCTGGAAGGAATCCACCCACAGCCCGATATTGCCCATCTCCACCTTCGAGGCGACCAGCACCTCGTCGGCCAGCTTCTGGCGTTCCCGGATGATCTCCTCGACCGTCATCGAGCCGACGATCGAGCGCAGGTGACCGGAGAAGATGCGGCCGGTGAGCACCGACATCTCCCGTTCCTGCTCGGACAGGAAGCGTTGCGCGGCATTGACGATCGAGGTGGTGTCGTTGGCGACCTTGAACGCGATCACCGCGCGGACCTCGAGCTGAATGGCCTGCTTGGTGACGCAGCGCTCCTTGATCTCGGCCTCGAACATGGCCAGCGACAGGTAGCTGACCTTGCGGAACAGCGGGACCACCCAGCTGCCGCGCCCGATCACCACCTTGAACGGCGCGTTGTCCTTGCTCTTGGCGCCGCTGATCAGCATCGCCTCGTCCGGGTCGGGTACGTGATAACCCAGCACGGTTGTCTCCCTTACTGTTTCAAATGGATTCGGCCGGAGTCGGCGGCAGTGCGATCCATGGCACCACGTCGGCGATGCGCCCCGGATCGACGCCGATGACCAGCACCGTTGTCCCTGCCGGAATCGCTTCGACGGCACGTGCGATATACAGCTCCGTCCCCCCTCGAATCGCCACCAGGACCTCCCCGAGCATCCCCGCTCCTCGGATCGGCGATGTGAGCGTACCTGTCAAACCGACCACAGGGTCGCTCATGGCGCCGATCTCCTCACGCTCGTGTCCAGGCCCGCCACACTACGTCTCGCACAGCACCATTCGATATCGAAATGACGTCGGCGGCGGATGCGCAATCGTTGGTAAGCCGGAACGTCCAGGTTGCGGGTGTGTGATCTGCTGGCATAGCCACGGGTATGTTGCTTGCATGGGAGGACGACTCGCTTTGGTTGTCGGGTCCGAGTGTGTGGCGCTGGGGGAACTGGGGTTCACCGGCGAACTCGCGACGGGGTTGTACGGGAGTTTGACCGAGGCGGGCGGGTGGCGATCCGCGACCGAAACGGACGGTCCGGTGCTGAATCCGACTGCGGCGCAGCTGGTCACGGCGGTGGACGAGGCATTCGAGGCGGCCGGGCAGCGGCAGGCGACGTTGCTGCTCGCGTTCATCGGGCACGGGGTGGCGACCAGTGCCGAGGACTTCTATCTGCTCGGACACGATTCACCCGCAGTGCCGAACTCGCACAACGCGTTTCATCTCACCCAGGAGATCAGGGAGCGGCTGAACCAGTCCGCCGTCGACGGTTTGGTGGTGCTGGTGGACGCCTGTGACACCGGGCAGGGGGTGATCGGCGCGGCGCGGCGGTGGACCGATCTGCTCGCACAGTCGGCGGGGCGGATGGAAATGCTGGTCGCGGCGGGGGAGGGGCCCGCGTACTCCGGGTGCTTCACCCGGACCCTGCTGTCCACCTTCGACGGCGGGTTGCCGTTGCGCGGGGAGAACCTGCTGCCCGCGGATCTGGTCGATCCGATCGCCGGGGAGTGCGTTCACCAACAGCCGCAATATCTTTCGTTCACCTCCGGTGCGGTGTCGGTGGCGCACGGAGCGGACCCCGGGCTGTGGCTGGTGCCGAATACCGCGCGGCATCGCGATGCCGTGAGCGGGCGCTCCGCGGCGGGATTCGTCGATCAGCTCACCCGCGGGCTGCTCGTGACGCCGGATGTGCGTGAGCATCTCGACGCGATCGTGGATGCGGGCGGCAATCGGCTGCGGGTGGTGATCGGGCCGGCCGGCGCGGGCAAGTCGACCCTGCTGGCGATGCTGATCCGGCCGAGCCTGGTGGAGGGTCTGTCGGTGACCCCCGAATACATCACCGCGGCAGTGTTTCTCACCGCCGCCAGCTCGATCGAGGCGGTCGCGGCCGAGCTGGCCGCGCAGCTGAGCGCCCGGTTGCCGGGTTTCGCCGAGGCGGCGCAGGCGGTGCACGCGCATCGGGCCCGAGACGAGTTCGACATCTTCGACCTGTCGGTGCGGCATCCGCTGGCGCGGCTGTCCACCTCGGGGCGCCGGGTGACGCTCGTGCTGGACGGACTGAACCAGCCGCAGGAGGGCACGCGGCGGTTGCTCGTCTCGGCGATCGCCGACCTGACCAGGCGCGACGATCTGCGGCACGTGCGGGTCATCATCGGTATCCGGGACGGCACCGGCGTCGAGGACGCGCCCGCGCTGGCACACATGTACCGGATCGAGGTGGGCGAGCCGGCCGCCGACGACATCGCCACCGCGGTCGGTTCCGCGCGCGGCAGCGGCGCGCCCTCGGACCCGGCGGACTGGGTGAACTGGATCCAGTCGCTGCTGAGCCAGACACCAACCGACGTAGAGGGATCCCACGTCGTCGCCGGTGGTTGGCTGCTGGCCAAGATGCTGCTCGAGGTGGCGTCCAGCATCACCGACGGCGCGGTGGCCGAGGGGATCGGACTCGATCGGATCGTCGCCCTGCGGGTGGACGCGGCCTCGCGCGGGATGTATGCCGAAACGGCTTGTGCGACGGGTACATTCCTCAGCATCATGGTCGCCGCCGGGGTCGGTCCGGTGTTGCCGATCGAGTTGCTCGACGCCGCGCTGGCGGCGCGCGGGTTCGACCTGCACATCGCCCGGATCCGGGACATGACAGTCGCTTTGGGGGCGCTGGTCACGCGGAGCCGGCCCGGAACGCCGCGCGAGTCGCTCGGGGTGACGCACGGCGCGTTGCTGCCCGGTCTGCGCGCCGAATGCCGGAAGCTCGGAGTGGATCTCGAAGACGCGCACCGGGCGATCGTCACCGCGATCAAGCAGAGTCCGAGTGATCGTGCGGCCGACTACGCGCGCGGATCCGCGGTGCGCCACTGTCTCGCGTATCGGGACTCGGCCAGTGCCCTGCACTTCCTGGAAATGTTGCAGACGACGAGGTCCGCCGACAATCGGGATCTCTGGGCGGCCTGGGTGCCGGCCTTTGTCGAGACCCTCGGTCCCGATCATCCCGATACGCTGACCACGCGCAGCCGCGAGGCTTACCACCGCGCCGAAAGCGGTGATCTGATCGGCGCGATTTCGGCCTTCGAGCTGCTGCTCGCCGACCGGCTGCGGGTGCTGGGTCCCGATCATCCGAAAACCCTTGGCACGCGGACGAATCTAGCCACCTGCCGGGCGCGCTGCGGCGACTACATCGGTGCGCGCGCCGACTACAAGCGCCTGTTCGCCGACCAGCGCCGGCTCCTCGGTCCCGACGCGCCCGACACCTTGCGCACCCGAAACGATTTGGCCTCGAATCGCGCCGACCTCGGTGACTTGCCCGGTGCCATAGCGGATTTCGAACAACTAATCCTGGACCGCACCCGCGTCCTCGGCGCCGACGACCCGCAGACCTTGCGCACGCGCAACAGCCTCGCCTACTGGCACGGCGAAAACGGCGACGTCGCCACCGCCAGAACCGAATTCGAACAGCTCCTCGCCGACAACCTGCGCATCTTCGGCCCCGACCACCCCGCCACCCTGGCCGCCCGCAACAGCCTCGCCGCCTTCCGCGCCCGCAGCGGCGACCTGGCCGGCGCCGCAACCGAATTCACCCACCTGCTCACCGATCGCCTCCGCGTCCTCGGCCCCGACCACCCCGACACCCTCACCACCCGAAGCACCCTCGCCGACTACCACGCCGACACCGGCAACCTCCCCGACGCCATCGCCGAACTCGAACAACTCCTAGCCGACCGCCTGCGCGTCCTGGGCCCCGACCACCCCGACACCTTCGCCACCCGCAACGACCTGGCCTCCCGCCAAGCCGAAAACGGCGACCTCCCCGGCGCCATAGCCGACCTCGAAGTCCTCCTCGTAGCCGAACTCCGAGCCCTCGGCCCCACCCACTCCGCCACCATCCGCACCCAATCCACCCTCGCCCACTGGCGAGCCCAACTGGTCAAGTAGATATTGCGTCGTAGGTGAGTTGGCGACTCAGGCCGTCCATTTCCCTCGCACACCGTCGAAGACCTGGGCCGCCGGATCGGCGGTGATTTTGTCGGAATCGGTGTCGTAGTCGTATAGCTCGGCGTAGCGACCCCAGTCGATGGCGATGTCTAGTTGGCGGCGGGCGTCTTCGGGGCCGAAGCCGCGGCGGAGGAGGTCGAGGAAGAAGGCGGCGCGGAGGCTGCCGTCGGAGCTGCCGGTGAGGCCTTTGCAGATGGTGCGGACCAGGGGGGCGCGGTGGCGGGCTTGTTCGGCGAAGATGCGCTTGCTTTCCTGGATGTCGGCGGTGGTGAAGCGGACGCCGATGTCGGTGAGCAGGACGTCGCCGTCTTCGACGGTGATGAAGCCGAGCATTTCCGCGGCGTCGACGAGGGGGAGCAGGTCGTCGATCTCGAAGTTGAGTTCGTCGGCGATGTCGGGGAGGTCGGCGCGGCCGCCGGTGGCGTAGACGAGTTCGACGAGGCCGGCCAGGCCGCCGACGGAGGCGTCGGGCAGCGGCCGGGCGGTGGGCGTCGCCCTGTCCGGTCCGGTGACGACGGGTTCGTCGTCGCGTCCGGTGAGCAGTCCGTAGATCTGGTCGACCATCGCCTCGAACCACGGCGCGCGCCGGTCGCGCGGACGCGCGTGCGACACCTGGATTTCGGCGATGATGCGGCCCGGGTTCGAGCCGAGTACCAGCACCCGGTCGGCCAGCTGCACGGCCTCCTCGATGTTGTGCGTGACGACGCAGATCGCCTTGGTGGGGAAACCGTCGGTGGCCCACAGGTTCACCAGCTCGGTGCGCAGGTTCTCCGCGGTGAGCACGTCGAGCGCGGAGAACGGCTCGTCCATCAGCAGCAGGTCCGGTTCCAGCACCAGGGCGCGAGCGAACCCGACCCGCTGGCGCATACCACCGGAAAGCTCCTTGGGATAAGCGGATTCGAACCCGTCGAGGCCGATCATGTCGATGGCGGCCAGCGCGCGCTGCTTCCGCTCGGCCGGCGCCACGTTGCGCGCGGCCAGCCCGAGCTCGACATTGTCCTGCACGGTGAGCCACGGCATCAGCGCGAACGACTGGAACACCAGTGCGGCACCGGGATTGCTGCCGTTGAGCGGGGCGCCGCGGTAGGTGACCTCCCCGTCCGACGGCGCGATCAATCCGGCGATGATGCGCAGCAGGGTGGACTTGCCGGAGCCGGAACGGCCGAGCAGGGCGACGATCTCGCCGCTGCGCAACTGCAGGTCGATTCCGTCGAGCACCCGCAGTTCGTCGCCGGCCGCGCCGGTGAATCGCTTGCCGACACCCGAGATATCCAGCAGCACATCGCGGTTGGTCCCGGTGATGGTCATGATCGGTCTCCCGTCGAACGAGTGGAGAAGGAACGGGCGTTCACAGCGAGTACCGCCGTTCGGCCAGTGCGTAGAGCCGCCGCCAGAACAGCCGGTTGATACCGACCACGTAGATGCTCATGACCAGCACGCCGATCAGGATCCGTGGCGAGTCACCGACTTTGGTCGCCTCGTGGATGTAGGAGCCGAGCCCGGCCGCCACCAGGGTGGTCGACCCGTAGTCCACCACCTCGGAGACGATGGACGCGTTCCACGCGCCACCGGCCGCGGTGATCCCGCCGGTCACGTAGCTGGGGAAGATGGCGGGCAGGATCAGCCTGCGCCACCACAGTTTTCGCGGCAGTTGCAGGTTGGCGGCGGCCTCGCGCAGATCGGTGGGCACCGCGCTCGCGCCGGCGATGACGTTGAACAGGATGTACCACTGCGCGCCGAGCGCCATCAGGATGGTGCCCGCCCAGTTCAAACTGGCTCCGCTCCATACCAGTACGGCGGTGATGAACGGGAACAGGAAGTTCGCCGGGAAGCTGGCCAGCACCTGCACCACCGGCTGCGCGAGCCGGGACACCTTAGGGTTCAACCCGATCCACACGCCGATGGGCACCCACACGAGGGTGGCGAACACCAGCAACACCACCACGCGCAGCAGGGTCAGGAACCCGAGCCCGAACGCGTGCCCGACTTCGCCGAAGCCCGCGGTGGATTCGATGTAGCCGACCACCCGATACGCGCCGTAGGCGACCGCCGCCGCGACCACCGCGGCGAACACCAGATCGCCCGCGCGACGCCGGACCGGCGACGCATGCAGCGGATACTCAGCCAGTCCGAATACGCTCATCACCCGATCCAGCGGCGACACGAACGGACCGAACACCTTGCCGAGCAGCAGCGGAATGTGCGAGCGCCGCAACAGATTCAGCACCACACTGCGCGGCGCGTCGGCCGCCCCGGTGTCCTCCACCCGGAACCGCTCCGCCCACGCGGTGAGCGGCCGCCAGAACAGGAAGTTCACCCCGACGACCATGACGACCATTACGCCGATCGCGATGAACACCTTGCCGAGATCGCCGTCCCCGGTGGCGGTCGCGACATAGGAGCCGATGCCCGGCAGCGCGTATTCGTGGTTGTTCACGCTGATCGCCTCGGACGCGACCAGGAAGAACCATCCACCGCCGAAGCTCATCATCCCGTTCCAGACCAGCGGGATCATGCCGCTCGGCACGTCGACGCGCCAAAACCGTTGCCAGCGCGACAGTCTCAGGTTGCGCGCGGCCTCGTCCAGTTCGCGCGGCTGCGCGGCCAGGCTGTGGTAGAAGGCGAACGCCATGTTCCACGCCTGCGAGGTGAAAATCGCGAAGACGGAGGCACTTTCGAGCCCGAGCTGCGAGCCGGGGAACAGTGCGATGAACCCGGCGACGGTGATCGACAGGAAGCCGAGGATCGGCACCGATTGCAGGATGTCGAGCAGCGGCAGCAACACGGTGCGGGCCCGCCGCAGCCGCGCCGCCGCGGTCGCGTAGACGAAGGTGAACAGGATGGACAATCCGAGCGCGGCGAACATCCGCAGCAGCGAACGGGCCGCGTAGTAGGGCAGCTGATCCGGGTCGGTCGACACCGTGGCCGGCGCGCCGGCCTGATCGAACGGCACGTTCGCGCTCGCCGAGACGCGCACGACCAGCCAGATCAGCACCGCCGCGCCGACGAACACGACGACGTCGGCGAATCGATTGCGCGGCCGATCGAGCGCGCTGCCGACGGGGTAGGAACGAAGCAGTGTCATGCCTGCGGGCCCTTCACATCCGAGGTGGCGATGTGCCAGCCGACGCTGGTCACCGACGGTTCCAGGCTGAGCCGGCTCACCGCCGACTCCATCTGGCGATCGTCGCGCTGGTCGCCGAACAGTTCGGCGCGCACCTCGACCCGGCCCGGCGTGCCGGTGTTCGCGCTGGAGATGGAGACCAGCTGAAAGTCCGTGCGGGTCAAGGCTTGTACGAGCAGGGCGCGCACGTGCGCCTCGTTGTCGTCGTTGGTCACGGCGGCGAACGAGTAGGACGCGGGCTGCTCGTGCCCGGCTTCGGGCTGTTTGTCCACGGCCCGTCCGGCGGCGCGCAGCGCGACGTTGACGCCGACCACCGCGACCGTGCCCGCCGCCGCGGTGCTGAACATTCCGGCGCCGGCCAGCGCCCCGACCGCTGCCGCGCACCACAGGGTGGCCGCGGTGTTGAGGCCGCGCACGTTGAGGCCGTCGCGGATGATCACGCCCGCGCCGAGGAAGCCGATGCCGGAGACGATCTGCGCGGCGACCCGGGTCGGGTCGGCGTCGCCGCCGGAGAAGCCGTGGGCCGACAGCAGCACGAACAGGGTCGCCCCGGCGGCGACGAGCGCGTTGGTGCGCAGGCCCGCCATCCGGGCCCGGTATTGCCGCTCGAAGCCGATGGCCGCGCCGAAGCCGACTCCGGCGAGCAGCCGCAGGATCATTTCCACTGTCGTCATGACCGCACTCCCTGAACAATCGTCAGCGCACCGTCGAAAACAGCAGGTTACGGGGTAAATCCCGAAATGAGATCGGCTGTTGAGGTGTCGCCGGGTGAATACTTGGCAAACTGGGGATACGGATAATTACCGCCGGGCATCCGGCTCACCTCCTCGGTCCATCGGCGCACGGCAAATACCGCACGGTACGTCTGTGATCGTTGCAGAGCGCAGCAGTGGAATCCGGCGCTGGGTCTTCTCTGTCGAAAGAAAACGCCGGTAAAGCACTTCTCCTCGTAAGACCTTTGGCACTTCACGGCGTAAACCCGGGGAGCCGGGAGCCAATCGGGATCACCCCTTAAGCCGGGGAGATCTGTCCTGACCCGGGGCGTCTCTCGACGTTCGGGGTCGCTGGCCTGTTTCCGTGAAGGAGCCTCAGCGAACGATCGGCACCTTGCGCTGGCAAGTAAACACCCGAACGGAAGCATTGGCAACCCGGATGTGATCGCGGTCGCATCCGGCACCGAATTCCGTTGTGTCCGAGCCCGGTTGGAGCGCCCTGCGCGCGGCGGGTCAGGACTTGTACAGCGAGCGGTACGCGGTGATCACCGCGACGCAGTGGTCGATGATCTCGTCGCGGGTGGCGCGCAGCGAGCCGTTGAGCCACGCGGAGAACATGCCCGCGTTGCCGCTGGCCATGGTGACCGCGGCCAGCCTGCGCTTGACCGGATCGTCGATGTGGGAGAACAGGTGATCCTGCATGAGCCGGGTGAACACCGGCATCACCGAGATGGTGGTCTGGCCGAGGCCGGTGCTGGAGTACGGCTCGACCAGGAACAGCCGGGATTTGCGCGGATCGTCCAGCACCTTGTCCACCAGGATGCGGGCCAGTTCGCGGTCGCGGGTCGGCTCGTCGGTCGCGGCGAAGGCGGTCATCGGTTGCAGGAACTCCTCGGCGACCTGCCGGTAGAGCACGTCCAGTAGCTCGTCGCGGCTGGTGAAGCTCTCGTAGAAGTACCGGTCGGTGAGGTTGGCCCGGCGGCAGACCGCGCGCATGGTGACCCCGCTGGCGCCCGCCTCGCCGATCAGATCCAGCGCGGCCTCGAGTAGCGCGGTGCGGCGGGCCTCCCTGCGCTCGGTGAGGGTCGTGCCGCCCCAGATCCGTGGGCCCGCGTCGTCGTCTGCTTCCTGGCCTGATTGCACCGCACCAGACTAGTGCCTGGTCGGCGACGAGCCCGGCGACCTGCTGATCGCCGGGCTCGGTGCGCGTCGCGGTTGGTTGCCGCTCAGGGCAATACGAGGCAGATGGGTCCGAGCGGGACCCCGTTGCCGACGGTCGCGGTGGTCGAGACGTGCGCGCCGGAATTGTGCACGGCGAAAACGGTGTGATTGCCGACGGCCAGCGGCGTCCACTTCGCGGTGACGGTGCCGGAGGCCGGGACGGTGATCCAGCCGCCGGGGTCGAAGACGCCGGTGGCGTCGAAGAAGCCGACGACGTCGCCGGGGGTGGCGGTGGCCGTCGCGATGTAGGAGCAGGACGTGCCGAACGCGGTGGAACTGCCGAAGCTGAGGCCTGGCGCCACTCCGACGGCGGTGACCGCGGCCGGTGCGGCGGGTGCGGTGAGCACCAGCGCCCCGGTGATGGCACCGAAGGAGGTCAGTGTGGCAGCGACGGTTTTCTTCGACCGGTACATGATGAATCATCTCTCTCGGGCGTGGACAGCGCTGGGTTGCGCGCTTGCCGAGTAGTCTCCGCGCGACGCGAAAGTGACACGCGCGGAATTGGCGGATGGCCCGCGCGCGTCACCCGCCACTTTCCAGCGGCAGCCCGGCATCCCGCCAGGCAACGATGCCGCCGGCCAGGCTGCTCGCGTCGTAACCGGCCTGTTTGGCCCGGGTGGCGAAGCGCAGCGACAGCTCGCCCACCGGGCAGACGAACACCAGCGGTCGCGAGCGCGGGAACGGGACGCCGTGCGCGAACATGTCGTCGAGTTGGTCGTCGCGGATGTTGAGCGCACCGGGCACGTGCCCGATCCGGTAGGCCATCGAGCCGCGGGTGTCCACGATGGTCGGCTTGCCGGTGCGGTCGAGCTCGGCCAGCTCGGCGGGGGAAAGGGCCGGGGTGGCGGCCTGTTCCGTGGCGGTCGGCGACGGGCGGTGCGCTGCGCGATCGAAAAGTTCAGGCCTGCGCTTCTTGATGTAGGACAGATAGGGTTCCAGCCGGTCGCAGACGATGAAGACGGCGACGATCGGCCCGTCCGTACGATCCGGAATCTCTGCTGCGGCAAGGGTTTCCAGCGCCGCCGCGTAGCTGGCTCCGCTGGTCGGCCCGGCCAGGATGCCGTAACCGGTGGCCAGGCGCAGCGTCGCGTCCACCGCGGTGCCCGCCTCGACGGTCACGATGTCGTCGTAGAAGTCCGCTTGGAACAGGCCGACGTCCCACATCTCGCTCTCCGAGCGGATCCCGGGGATGAAGTCGGCCCGGTCGGAAACCACGGCGACGGTGCGCAATTCGGGATTGTGCTTGCGCAGATAGGTAGCGGTGCCCCTGGTCGAACCGGTGGTGCCGAGCCCGCCGATCAAGTAGTCGACCCGGTTGATGCCGTCGGCGGCCAGGTCCTCGTGGATCTCCCGGCCGGTGCCGTGATGGTGCGCCTCGATGTTCTTCTCGTTGGTGTATTGCGACGCGTGATAGTAGGCGTCCGGTTGCTGCGCCATGGTCGCCTCGATCACCGAGTAGACGTCGTTCGGCGTGGTCGGGTCGGGGCATTCGGACAGCCCGGGCAGCTCGACGATCTCGGTGCCGAGCAGCTGCAGGAGATCTCGCACCTCGGTGACCTTGATCCGGTTGGTCACCGCGCGTAGTCCGATGCCGTGCAGCGCGCCGAGTATGCGCAACGCCTTCGCGGTGTTGCCACTGGACGCCTCGATGAACGTCTGCCCGCCGGCCGCGATGGCGTCGAGTTCGTCGCGGATCATGCCCCACGCCACCCGGTCCTTCACAGAGCCGAACGGGTTGCAGGACTCCAGCTTCGCGTACAGCTCGACGTTCGGCAGACCGTGCACCGCGGGGTCGAGTCGGAGCAGGGGAGTGTTGCCGATGAGTTCGGTGATGTGGTCGTAGCGCATCAGGACGCCCCGGTGGGTATGCGCCGCGGTGCGGCGTGGTGCTGGATCGACAGGTCCGGTGCGTACTCGGCGTCCGGGCACACCTGGAAGCCGTTGCCGCGCTGCGCGACCGCGAGTTTGATCGGCGGCGGCCGCATGGAGGCCGTCGCCGCGGACAGATCCATGTGGTAGGCGGCCGTGTTCGGGAACACCACCAGATCGCCGGGGCTCGGCCGATTCGGCAGCCACACTTTGTGATTGGTGATCAGGTCACGCTCCAGGCAGAGTCGTCCGGCGAAATACACACCGGCAAAGTGAGTTCCGGTCGTGTCCCGCCGTGGCAGCACGATCGGATCGACCATCACCTCCTGATCGGCCGGCGTCACCGAGTCGCGGCTCAGGTCGAGGTTGACCAGCACGGTGCCGTCGGCGAGCTCCTTGACGAAGTCGACCGTCGCCACCGTCACCCCCGCGTGATCGACCAGCGCCTTACCTGGTTCCAGCCACAGCTCGAGCAGGTTGTCCGAGATCACCTCGGCGACGGTCCGCCCGCCGTGCCGCTCCAGCGGCGCGGTGCACAGGTCCTCGAGCATCCTGGTCGGCGCGATCGTGTTGGCGTACTTGTGGAATATCGGGATCCCGTGCACCGCACCGCCGGCGACGTGATAGCCGAAGGTATTGCTGCCCCAGCTCATCGGCTCGCCCCGGCCGAGCAGCGATTCACGCAGCGCGTGCACGTAGGCGTCGAACCGATCGGCGTCGGCGGTGAACACCTGGCGATACCCGCCGCCGATATCCAGCACCGACGGCGTCAGCCCGTGACCGTAGGCCCGCTCGACCAGTGCCAGGCACGCGTCGATCGCGCGAATCCGTTCCCCCGTGTCGCCGGAGTCGAGGTGAAACGCGAACCCGAGGAACGTGATTCGGTCGCGATGCGCCCGCAGTAGCTCGAAGGCACGCTCGATGTGACCGAGCGGGACGCCGAATCGGCTCACCTGCGCCGCATCGAATCCCGAAACACGCAGCAGCACCGGGACTTCGGTGCGATCGCCGGCCAACTCCGGAATGCGCGCCAACTCCCACAGGTTGTCGACGTTGATCGTGACCCCGCGCTCGATCAGATCCCGAAGGAACGCCTCACCTTTCGGCCCGGTCACCTCGATCCGCGCGGTCCCGAACCCGGCGGCGACCGCGCTCGCCACCTCTTGGGGCGAGGCGGCGTCGAGGGCGATCCCGGCCCGCGCGGCGGTCCGCACGAACGCCAGGGACTGATTCGCCTTGTGCGCGTAGCAGATTCGATACCGGCTCAGCAACCGATCGAGCACCGATCGGAACTGCGCGAGGTTCTCCGCGTACACCTGCGGGAACACCAGGTGCACCGGCGAACCGAACCGGTCCAGCGCCGCCGCCACGGCGCCCGGCGAATCGAGGAAGGCGCGCACCAGCGGATCGAGCTTCGCGGGCAGCGCCGGAATCGCTGCCGTCATACCGCGGTTTCCGACGGCTGGGCGGCCGGCGCGTCCTCCGTGGCGATCTCCGGCCGCTCGGCGACCGGGTTGTAACCGCCGTCCCGGATGGCCTCGAAGGCCCTGGCCCGGTTGCGCGGACTGCGGAACTCGGCGACCACCCGCTTGCTGAGCAGGTCGATCTCGACCACCCGGATGTCCATCGACTCCAGCACCCCGCCGATCGTGCGGACACAGTGCTTGCAGGTCATATCCGGCACGTAGAACACCTGATCCTCGGCGGTGGCCGCCCGATCGGCGGTGGCGTCGTCCAGTTCGGCACTCACTTCCACGAGGTCGCAGCGCCCGGCGACCTGGGTGAACACCGCGACGAACTGGTCGACCACCACCGGCAGGATGCTGTAATGCCCGCCGCCGAGGTGATGCGGCATCGCGGCCAGGCAGGCGGGCCTGGTCCCGGCCGGCAGCAGCGCGTACTGGCGGGAGATGAGGTCGAGGTCGTCGTGATACTTGGCCAGCGCCTCCGCGATGCTGAGCCCCTCGACATGGGTCGCCCGGCGCATCACCGTGTGCGCGTCGGAAATCGTGGCGTCCTTCATCGCGCGCAGTGTCGCCACCGTCTCGGCGGAGTAGCGCACCGTGCCGTCGGGCTGCGCGATGAGCGTCACCGGAATCATCCCGCGCCGGTAGGTCGACGCCTGCAATTCCCAGTACCAGCGTGTGGCGACGGCCGAGAAGAGGCCGGATTCACGCATGCCCAAGGCGAATTCGGCCGCGCCGCGATACGGGGTCTGCCGGGCCAGCAGTGCGTGCTGGGCCAGCGCCCGGCCGGCCGCCTCGATGCCGACGCGGAAGATGTCCATCGGCTCGTGATCGGTGGTGGTGCCGTCCAGCATCGCGTGCTCGCGCGGACCCAACGCGGAAATGCGTTCGGCGAACGCGGTATTCGCGCTGAGCGCATGCCACAGCGCGAGCACGGTCTCGCGCATGGCGATCGGGATCAGCGGGCCGAGGCCGTCGGCGCGATAGTGACCGGTGTTGGGGATGCCGTCGCTGTCGGTCCAGGTGATCCGGTGCGTGGCGCTGGTGACCTGATAGGGCCGGCAGGGCCGCATGAACCGTTCCAGGTAGAGCCGCTGCGAGTAGGTGAGGTGACTGTTCGGCTCGGTATGCAGTGCGGTGCAGGTGAATTCGAACCTGCGCCGGTCGGGGACGGGCACCGGCGCCGCGAACAGACCCGGCTGCGCCAGCCCGGCGAGCACCCGGGACGCGGCCCGCCGGTCGTAGCGCGGGGTGTCCATGGTCATCTGACCTCCTCGGCAATCGTCGTGACGCACTGGGTGAATCGGTCGATCTCGTCGGCGGTGTTGTAGATGTGCGTGCTGACCCGCACCGAGTCCTCGGCCTCGGCGAGCCGTCCGCCGACCGCGCCGTCCTGGATCGCGACCGTGCAGTGCAGGCCGGTGCGAACCAGGAAACCCAGTTCGCTCAACACGAATCCGAGGTCGGTGGCGGAGATGCCGTCGAGGGTGAAGGAGGTGATGCCGTAGCCGACCGCGCTCGGCGCGTACGCGGGCCCGGGCAGGAAGTCGAGTCCGCGGATCGGGCGCAGGCCGTCGATGAGGCGCAGGGTCAGCTCGCGATTGTGCTCCTCGATGGCGCCGATATCGAAGGACTCCAGCACTTCCAGCGCGCTGCCGAGCGCGAGGATGCCGGGAATATTGTGCGTGCCGCCCTCGAGCAGCGCGGGCATCGCCCCCGGAATCAGTCCGGCCTCGCTCACCAGCACCCCCGAGTTGCCGCCGGGCAGGAATGGCACCAGACTAGCGTGGACTCGCCTGTGGCAGTACAGGATTCCGGTTCCCGGCGCGCCGAACATCTTGTGCGCGGCGAAGATCGCGAAGTCCGCGCCGAGTTCGGTCACGTCGACCGGCACGTGCCCGCCGCTCTGGCTACAGTCGAAGCACAGCAGGATCGCCGGGTCGAGCCGGCCGCGCAGGGGCGCGAGGGTGGTCAGGCCGCCGTAGACGTGATGCAGATGGCTGGCGGTGATCAAGCGGGTGCGCGGGGTGACCTTGGCGAGGATGTCGGCGGTGTCCGCCTCGCCGTCGCCGGTCACCCGGTAGGGGACCAGCTCGATCCGGCGCCCGAACCGGGCCAGCAGGCCGCGCAGGTGATGCCAGGGGTGCACGTTGGACGCGTGATCGGCTGGGCTGTACAGGATTTCGTCGCCGTCCGCCAGCGCGGCCAGGCCCCAGGACAGGGTGACGGCATTGAGCGCCGCGGTCGCACCACCGGTGAAGACCACCTCGTCCGGGTGCTGCGCGCCGATGAACGCCGCGGTGCGCTCGCGGATCCGGTTCAGCCGGGTGGTGAGGCCGGTGGCCCACGGGTAGGTGCCGCGTCCGGCATTGGCGGTTCGTGAGCTGTGATAACGATGGATGGTCTCGATGACCGGCAGCGGCTTCTGCGTGGTCGCGGCGCTGTCCAGATAGATTTCGGTGGATTCGGCGAGTGCGGGGAAGAGTTTTCGAATGTCCGCCGGGGCCTGCGTGCGCGAAAAATCCGCCCTCGAGGCATGGGATCGCAACGTGACGCTCCCTCCGCAAAACCCGTTCACAAGGTGCGTTGGACGCCACCCACGATACGCACTTTTACCGGCCTCTTCGAAGGTTATCGAGGGCAACGGCTTTCACCCACTAGGGTGGAGGCCATGGCATTGACCTTGAAAGAGCGTCAAGAGTTCCTCGCGCAGCCGCACGTCGCGGCGTTGTCCGTGGCCGGTGGCACCGGCCGGGGGCCACTATCGGTGCCCATCTGGTACCAGTACGAGCCAGGATCCGAGCCGTGGGTGACGACCGGGGCCGAATCGCGGAAACTGCGATTGATCAAGGAGTCCGGGCGTTTCACTTTGCTGGTGCAGCGCACCGAACCGACCACTCGGTACGTATCGGTCGAGGGCCCGGTATCGAGGATCGTCCCACTGACCGACGAACTGCATATGGAAATGGTCAAGCGTTATCTGACCGGGGATGCCGTCGACAATTACCTGAAGCAGGCAGCCGGATTCGGCGACCAGGTCGCGGTGTACCTGCGACCCGAGCACTGGCTGTCGGCAGACCTCGGCAGCGCCTAGCGCCACCTGGCCGCCGAGCTCAGTACTTGCCCTGTAGGTACTCGACGAGGTGCTGACGCTCGGTGGCCAGCTCGGAGATCGCGCTCTTCACCACATCGCCGATGCTGACGATGCCGATCAACCGACCCTGATCGACCACCGGCAGGTGCCGAATCCGGTGCTCGGTCATCGTGTTTCGCAGTCCGTCGACCCGGTCGTCGGGCGCGCAGGTGCGCACGTCGGTGGTCATGATCTCCGAAACCGGGGTGTCGAGCAGCTCCGCTCCGCGCGCGTGCAGGTTGCGCACGACGTCGCGTTCGGAGATTATGCCGACGATCCCTTCCCCGTCACGTGACACGACAACCGCGCCGATATTGTGTTCGGCCAGTGTGGCCAGCAAGCTTCGAATTGTCGTGTCGGGCGCGATCGTGGCGACGTCGCTACCTTTTCTGCGCAATATCTCGGCTATTCGCATACTTTCACCATCCAGTGTCCGCGGCAGTTTCAGGATCCCAAGGTTGTGCCCTGGTGACCAGCACGAATCCGTTACGGGTCACGCGACGGTCACAGCCGGCGGGTGACGCTGTTATCCAGATCGCGGGCGAGCAGGGCGATGGCGGCCTGCGAGATCCCGGCCGAGGTGGCCAGGTCGATGGTGGTGAGCTGGGCGATGCGGCGCAGCCGATAGTCGACGGTATTCGGGTGAACGTACAGCTGACGCGCGGTGAGCTGGCGATTCATGTCGTTGCCGAGGTAGGCGCGCATGGTCTCGAACAGTTCCGCGTGGGCCTCGAGCGGATCGAGGATGGTGGCGATCCGCCGGGTGGCCGGCCCGCCACGGGTCAGCTGATACTCCACGGCCAAATCGGCCATTTCGTAGAGGCCAGGGGGCTTGCCACCGACGCGCACCAGATTGAGCAATTCGTGTGCCTGGTCGGCGGATTCGGGCACCTCGTCGGTGTCGCTCGCGACCAGCGTCGCGGTGAGCGGCACCTCGGCGGCCTCGGCCAGCTGGGCCAGGGTCTCGGCGGTCATGGCGGCCTCCCCGCTGTCGCCGACCGGGATCAGCATCGTGCCGCCCTTGGTGCTGAGCAGCGCCAGCGCGCGGGAGGCGAACACGGTGGCGAGCGCGGATTGCAGTCGGCGTAGCTTGCGGCGGGCCGCGACGTTCGCGTCGACCCGGGAATCGCGTTCGTCCGGATGTTCCGAAAGCGACAGTGCGACTACCTGATACGCGTCCGCGATCGGGATGCCTGCCTGCCGGGCGAGGGCGGAACTGCCGCGGCCGCTCAGCAGCGCCGAGGCGAGGGTTTGGGCGGCGGTCTGGTGTTCCTTGGCGACGAGATGCTGTTCGTCGACGTAGGCGTCGGCCACGGCGGCGGTGACGGCTTCCAGCAGTTCCAGCATCAGATCGGTGGCGACCAGCAGTTGGTCCACATCGCCGGCCCTGGCGGGCGCGGTGACCAGGCCGAACGCGATGCGCACCCCTTCGTGGTAACCACGCAGAATTGTGCTGAGCGGCACGCCTTCTCGGGCCCACTGGGCGGCGGCCTCCCGGACCTCGCCGAATTGTTCATCGCCGGGAACGGTGCGCCGGTCGAACATTTCGGCGACCAAACCCAGGCAGCTGCGGGTGAGTTTGGTGACGTCCCCGCGCAATTGTTCGCCGGGCAGGGTGCGGCATGGCGCCATGCAGGTGGCGAAATAACCCACCATCCGGGAGGCCACCCGGTCGGTGTTCTGCAACGGCACCGAAGCCGGCTGGCCACCGATTTCGAGTGCCGTGTCGGAGGAATCAGCGGGAAGATGCAGCGCGGAGAAGGTCATTCGGGTCGCTCCATTGCCACGTCGGGCGTAATAGAACGGTGCCCGAATCGTTCGGCTCACTATACGAAAGGGTTCTGCGCCGGGGGAGTTATCGGCGAGATCGATGGGAGCCTACGGCATTATCGGGTGACCTATTCGTGACATCGCAGGGTACCGGGACGGCGCCGCGACTCCGCGTTATGCTGCATGGAATGTTCGGCAGGTGCGAACATCGATGCGAGCCAACGGATTCGAGCGACTACTCGTCGTCGAGACCGGCGGAGAGGTAGGCGGCCGCGGCCAGCCACTGCCTGCACTGCGGGCCGTGGACCTCGTGGGCGGACAGGATGTCACGCGCCTGCCGATAGGTGAGGCCGGGTGGTTCGACAGAGCAGTCGGATACCGGGACCGGAGCGGGACATTGCCGCAAAGTCTCGACGCCGGTGCCGATGACGGCAACCCGGCGGGGAGTCCGGAATGGCTGGCTCATTCGACCGCCCCTCGCGTGTGGCGTGTGGGGAGTTGCTGTGTAGGCGCCGCCGGCTCGAATCTCCCTGCGTACCTCCCCGATATGGGTCCGAGTCTATGCTGCCGTCGCTTACAGATGCAAGTACATTTGCACTCACGGCGCGGATGAACTCGGGCCGAAATCGAGCGGAACAGCGGTCGTCACCGACCGCCGCCGCACTCCGCGGCCGGGCTATGGCTTGCGAGCTACTCCGCAGTAGGCCGAGATCGGCCTGGTCAGGGCCTTCTCGTCGGAATCGTTGCGCCACTGCGTGAGTGAAACGAACCCTGGTGCGACGAGTTCCAGCTCGTCGAAGACGCCGCGGATCTCGTCCTTGGATCGCGGGGTGTACGGCGCGCCGCCGGTGTCGGAGTAGTTCTGGCAGAGCTTCACGTAGTCGGCGCTGTCGTCGGTGCCGTCCCACATGGCGAGGTAGCTGCCCGATGGCACGGCGGCCATGATCGTTCGCACGACACGCAGCAGGTCCGCATACGACGCGGCGTGTCCGAGTACTCCCATGAACATCACGCCGGTCGGCCGGTCGAAGTTCAAGACGTTCTGCGCGTCGGCGACGATGAGCTCGGGATCGTTGTAGTCGGCCTCTATATAGGTGGTCACACCTTCGCGAGACGTGTTGGTCAACAGGGCCCTTGACTGAACGAGCACCATCGGGTCGTGGTCGACATAGACGACCTTCGTCTCCGGCGCGATCGCCTGGGCGACCTCGTGGGTGTTCTGCATGGTCGGCAGTCCGGTGCCGATGTCGAGGAACTGGCGCAGGCCGGCCTCGCCGGCGAGGTAGCGGACCGCGCGGATCAGGAACTGCCGCGACTGCCCGGCCATGGTGACGATCTCGGGATCGATCTCGATGCCCGCGTCACCCGCGATCCGGTCGATCTCGTAGTAATCGTTACCGCCCATCCAGTAGTTCCAGATGCGCGCCGAGTGCGGAATGTCGGTCCGGATCACGGGGCTGTTGTCCGCTTCGGGCATGGGGGAGGCTCCTCTGGAACGCCGATGCGGGCCTGCGTCGGCGGTGCGCACCGGGGGTTGTCGCGAATGACTGATTCATCCGATCTGCCTTGGGACAGTACAAGATTCAACGCTCCAGGATGGTCGTGATCACCTGCTGACCAGTCGGTTCGTTGGGCGAAACGCTCGCGCCTCACATCGCGGACCAGATGGTCCGAATTAGTAGGCGCGCGGTGGCGAACTTCGTGCTATCGTCCAAACTGTTGGTGCAAATGCAAGAACGTTTGAGCGTGCATCTGCACGAACTGATTGGCACAGTTGGCACAACCGAGGAGTGGGGAACATGTCGGAAACATCCACCAACAAGGTCACCGGCGCATGGCGCAAGAGCACGTTCAGCAACCCGAGCGGGAACTGCGTCGAGGTCGCCGAGGCGACCAACGGCCAGGTCGCCATGCGGAACTCGCGCGATCCCGAGGGCGGGGTGCTCTTCTACACCCGGCCGGAAATCGATGCGTTCGTGCGCGGCGCGAAGGCCGGGGAGTTCGACTATCTGACGAGTTGAGCGGTAACATAAGCGATCGGTGCGGTGTGTTTCGCGACAGGTGGTTGTGACACACTGTGGGCAACCCCCGAGTATCGGAGACGAACTCAATGATCGCTGAACCCGACGACGCTGGTCAGGTGCATCCCGTTGTCGCGGAACGTGGTCCGACAGTGCTTCGTATCGCACTGGGTGGCCAGTTGCGCAGGCTGCGGGAGGCCAGAGGCATCACTCGAGAGGCGGCAGGCGACGCCATTCGTGGGTCGCACGCCAAGATCAGTCGTCTCGAGTTGGGCCGCACCGGTTTCAAGGAACGCGATATCCGGGACTTGCTGTCGCTATACGGTGTCGACGACGTCGAAGAGCGGGAGCGGTTCCTCGATCTGGCCAGGCAGGCAAACGAACCCGGGTGGTGGCATCGCTACAGCGATCTGCTGCCACAGTGGTTCGGCACCTACCTCGGTCTCGAACAGGCGGCGAGCAAGATTCGCACCTATGAGGCGCATCTTGTTCCCGGACTACTGCAAACACCCGAATACGCCAGGGCGGTAGTGGCACTCGGGTACGAGGATGCCGACACCGATCGGCGGGTCCAGGTCCGACAGCGCAGGCAAGAAATCCTGCATCGATCGGATCCGCCGATTGTGTGGGCCGTGATCGATGAAGCCGCGCTGCATCGGCCGGTCGGCGGGCCTCGGGTGCATCGCGAGCAGATGGAGCACCTGATCAAGCTCGCCGAAATGCCCAACGTCACCGTTCAGGTGTTGCCGTATTCGGCGGGTGAGCACGCCGCCGCGGGCAGCTCGTTCAGCATTCTCCGGTTCGCCGAGTCCGAACTGCCGGACATCGTGTACCTCGAACATCTCACCAGCGCACTATATTTGGATCGGCGGCAAGACCTCGCGCTGTACCTGTCGGTGATGGATCGATTGAGCGTGCAGGCCGAGCGGCCGGAGAAGTCGATCGAGATCCTCGGGAAGTACGCCGAGGGTTACGGCTACTGATCGCCCGCGGGGGATCATGCAGGAATCAGGGACCGCGCGTGAGCCGGCAAGCGTCACGAAGCCGGTGGTGGTCTGGGCCGAGTGCTGTTCCGCGCCGGGAGGTTCGAGGAATCCCGGCCGCTGTACGCGAATCTGCGCAGCCAAATCCCTCTACCGACGCGTCACGTGACGCGTCACGTGCTGGGTGATATCTCCTGGGCGATCGGCCACCGAGAATGCGCCCCCCACGTTCACGGTGCACCGGGCGGCAGGGCACATGCGATGTAGACCGATTCGGCGGGGAGGCCACTGTGACGCCACACGATCATCTCGCCTCGATCTCGTGGAGCGCTCCATCGCCGGCGGCATGGCAGGTGATGCGGATGGCTGAGCGCCGGGATCCGGCAGGGGATAGGCGATCGGCGCGTCGGATCAATCCGCGACGGGCAACGCGTCGGACCATTTCGCTACGGGCGCAGTGTGATTCGCTACGCGCGCAGGGCGCTTTGCGAACGGCGCAGGGCAACTCGGCATCGGCGTTGATCGGCTTGACACGCGCGCAAGAGAATTCGGCACCAGCGCGGTCTGATCCGACGTGGACCCGGTTTAATTCTCCGGCGGCGCTGTGTGATTCGATCCGCAGTGATTCGATCCGCAGCGTTTCGACCCGCGGTGTTTCGACCCGCGGTGTTTCGACCCGCGGTGTTTCGACCCGCGGTGTTTCGACTCGCGCGCCGCGCGCATCGACGCCGGTGCAGCCGGATTCGCTGCGGGCGCAGTGCAATTCAACGCGGGGACGTCACCAGGTATCACGTGCGCCGACGGGCGGCCCGATCCGGTTCCATGCCTCAATGCCTTGTGCCGCAAACCCCGCGCCTGAGGGTAGATCATCGCCAGTGGAGCTGATTGGCTCAGCGCTTGCGGCACAAGGCAATTCGGCCTTCATCGGACATCGGGATGCCCGGAAGTCTCACTGCCTGATGAAGCTGGAGGCTATCCGCCAGAACGTCGACGGCTGCATGGTATGGAAGTCCCAGTCGTCGACCACGTCGTGCGCCGTGGTCACGATCCGATCGATATCGAAATCGTGCCGGGTCGCCGCACCCTTGGACTCGACGGCATCGATGACGAACGCGACGGCGGTTTCCCGCGAGTACGCGGTGTTCCTTTGGCCGCTACGGGCCGACGGTGTGCTCATTTTTGTACCGTTCGCTGGTTTGTCGACCAGTGTGGCGGCGGCTATTCCGAGCCGAGCGCCGGAAAGTGGTTGGTTCATTCGAACGCCCCTGACGTTTGGCGGCGGCGGACCCACGGCGACTGCGGCCTTCGGCTCGACCATCCGGCCTCCCCTGGTTGTCCCCTGTAAAGCGTTGCGCGACTGAGTTTAGGTCGCTGCACCTTTCATATGCAAGTACATCTGCACGATCGATTTGCAAGCGCACGTGCGGGATTCGGCGTCTGTATGTTTGCTGACACCGTGTACCAATAAGACGATCAGTTCACAAAAAGAACGTCTGTGCTGTAGTGAATCTGGGTACCCGGTTCGACATATCGGTCGGCGGCCGCCCGCATCGCCAGGAAATGGTCGGTGAACCGATGCGCCTCGGCCGCTTCGTCATCGGTATATAGCTGGTAGAGGAAGAATCGATGCGGGTCGAGGCGGTCGGCGCAGACATCGAAACGCAGACAACCCGGCTCGTCCCGCAGTGCGGACACGGCGCTGCGCGAGATGGCGTCGAGGAAGTCGGCACGCGATCCCTCCCGGATCTTCATGGACACGATGCGGCTGAACAAGGTTGCTCACTCCTAACGAGAAGGTGAACGTCAATCGGCAAGGGGGGCGGCATCGGCCGAAGTTGCCCGGTCGGCAAGTGTCGCGACGGCGTGGTCGATCGACGTGTCGCCGGCGACGAGCTCGAGTGTCGTGCGCGCGGTGTGCGCCGCGGGCAGAAGCTCGGCGATGACGGCGGCGACGTCGGCCCTGGCGATATCGCCGCGCCCGACCGGCGGTGCGGCGAGCGTGACCAGGCCGGTACCCGCGGTATCGACCAGCCGGCCGGGCCGCAGGATCGTCCACTCCAGCGCGCGCTTGCGCAGATCGTCCTCCGCCTGCGTCTTGGCATCTATATAGGCGGCCCAGATGTCGTCGCTCCCGGGTGCGGGAGGTTGACCGGCGCCCATCGTGGAGATCTGCACGAAACGCCGCACGCCAGCCCGTTCGGCGGTGTCGGCCAATCGGACGGAGCCGTCCCGGTCGACAGTGTACTTCCGTTCGGCAGTGCTGCCCGGCCCGGCGCCCGCCGCGAAAACCGCTGCGTCCGAACCGGCTACGGCGGCGAGCAACTCGTCCGCGCCGGACCGTTCCAGGTCGAGGATGGCAGGTTCGGCGCCGGTCGCGGTCACATCAGCGGCGTGGTCCGGGTTGCGGATGAGCGACACCACCTGGTCGCCGCGCCGGGTGAGCGCCTCGGCGAGCAGCAGGGCGATCTTGCCGTGTCCGCCTGCGATGACAATGCGCATGGGGTCGTCCTTTCGATCGGGGATGGGTCGGATATTCAGCGTTCGGGGCCGCCCGGGTTGCAGCGCGCGTCGACGGTGGCCTGATAGCCGACCGCCGGGCGCCAGGGCTCGAGATTCCAGCTCGGCTTGTCCGGTTCTACCAGCCGGGCCCATACCCAGTGGCAGATGAACTGATCACGCATACCGGGTGTGTCCGCGTCGGGCGCTTGCCCGAGCACCTCCTGCCAGGCGCGCTCGTCGGTGCCGGGGGTCGTGGTGCGGCGACCGGCCGTGGTGGGGTAGACGAGCAGTCGCGTGCCGTCGATGGCCTCGGTCCAGTCGGTGTGATCGATGAGCGGCAGTCCCGCATAGGGATCCACGGTGGGCGTGCTGGTCGGCTTCGGCGGTGGCGTCGCGGAAACCGTTGTCGTGACCGGGGATACGGCGGTGGCGTGGTCGGACGCGCAGCCCGTCGGCACCACCACGGCGCACAGCAGGATGGCCGTTCGGGCGTGGAATACGACGTCGGCCCGCCGCGGTAGGCGAAACGGCCGGTTCTGGTGCCGCACTCCGGCTCCTTTCAGGTCATGCGCGGGTCGTGGACAACCCGGCCCTGCCCTTCGAGCCTAGCGACCGGCCGGTACCGTCGACAGTTCCCCGGCCCGGTCTCGTGCTCGGGCAACCCCGCGGTAACGACCCGGCGAACAGCGTGCGGCCCCCGCATAGGCCACCGATTGTGGTGGCTTGCCCGGCGGTGCCGGGGTGGGGATAGTCGTTCGATGATGTGTACACGGATCATGGCGGGGGTCGCCGGGGTCGTGATCTCGGTGGGCGTCGCGCTGGCGCCGCAGGCGATGGCGAGTGCGGGTGAGGCGCCGGGAACGGTGACCGATCAGGTAGAACTGACCGGTCGGTTCCGAGTCGAGGGTGCGGAGACCGCGCAGCGGCTGACCTATTGGTCGCGCGGACCACGCGGACCCATGCAGAGCACCGGCGTTGTCTACGTGCCGCCGGGTCCGCCACCGCCGGGCGGCTGGCCGATCGTCGCCTACGCGCATGGCACCACCGGCATCGCCGATCAATGCGCGTTCACCTTGGAACCCCGCGTCTACTACTTGGATTCGCTGTACCCGGAGCTGTTGCGCGCCGGCTACGCGGTGGTGATCTCGGACTATGTCGGGCTCGGCACACCCGGCACGCATCCCTATCTCGACGGGCCCTCGCAGGCCCGCAGCGTGATCGACGGCGTCCGGGCGGCACGGGCGATCGCACCGGCGCTGGGCACCGAGTGGGTGGTGCTCGGGCAATCGCAAGGCGCGCAAGCGGCCTTGTTCACCGCGTACCTCGGCCCGGCCGACGCGCCGGAACTCCAGCTGCGCGGCGCGGCCGCCACCGGCCCGCCGTCGAACCTCGAGCTGCTGATTCCGCTTGCCGGACCGTGGATTCCGCGCCTGCCGCTGGAGAAGACCCCCGCCTACGTCGCCATGCTGCTGGCCGGATTGCGGGCCAGCGCACCGGAACTCGACGTGGACAGCTACCTGACCCCGATCGGCCAGGAGGCGCTTCGCGTAGTCGAGACCGAGTGCATCACCGAGGCCAATGCCCGCCTGGCCGATGTGGCGATCGGCGCGATGCTGGCCAAGCCGCTCGATGATCCGGCGCTGTGGTCGGCGGCCAGGACGATGATGCGCATTCCGACCGCCGGCTATACGATTCCGCTGTTCGTCGGTCAGGGTCTGACGGATATGGAAGTGCCGCCGCCGCTGACCGCGAAACTGCTTGCCGAGCTGAGCCTGTCGGGCGCCGATCTCGAAACCCATCTCTACCCCGGCGATCACCTCGGCGCCGCACGAGCGGCGCTGCCGGATGCCGTGGCGTTCCTGCATCGAGTCCTGGCGCCCGCCTAGGCGAGCAGGTCTGCCGGAATTGCGTTCGGTGCCAACCGGCATGGTCTGCCAATGTGCGGGAGGTGCCGGTAATCGGCCACTTTCGGGGTGCGCCTGCCGAAATCCGCTCAGTGCCAGAGCGATCGGCAGGGGAGGCGGCGCAATCCCGGGCGCAGCCTGCCGTCCACCGTGACGGTGAGCCCGGCGTGCACCGCGGCGGAGGTGAACTCCCACGCCTCCGTGCTGCTGGCCGCGTACTCGAGGATCATCGCGTCGTCGGGGGTCGGGCCGTCGAAGTAGACGGTGACGCGCCGCGTCGGAATCTCATCGATGTCTTCGCGGTACGCGAGTTTGCGCGCAGTGCCATCCATGCCACCGTCTCCTTCCGGACCGGGCGCGGCAACCGCGCCGGTATGGGTGAAAGGTAGAGCCGCGGCATGGACCAGAACATGTTCCGTCTCGTTGGCTGGACATGTCACAGGACGGCGTGGCGGCGGTCGGGCTGTGTCACGAGCGAATGCGCATAACCGTCACAGACTGGTCGCTCCACACTTGTGAGATCTCAACACGATCCCCGCGCTATCTGCCGCTCGCTGCCGAAATTGTCGAGGATGACTCACAACGTTGGACCATTCGAGAGGCACCTATCGATGAGTCAGGCCCTACGTTCGATGGGCAGGGGAGCGACCCGCACACGATTGACCCGCGCGTTCGGCGCGATGGCGGCCGGGCTGGCGCTCGTCGCCGCGCTGGCCGGACCGGGCCACGGCGCGCCCCTCTATCCCGCACCGGACCCCGATCCCTTCTACGCGACACCGGCGGACATCGCGGACAAGCAACCCGGCGATGTGCTGGCGACCCGCGTGATGGCGCCGCTGCCGATCTTCCCGGACACCACGGTCACCGTCGTCCGCTTCCGCTCCACCAGTTCGGAGAACAAGCCGATCGCGGCGACCACCACGGTGCTCACCCCGCGGTCGCACGCCAAAGACGGCCCGCTGCTGTCGTTTCAGCACATCATCAACGGACTGGGCGCCGAGTGCTCGGTGTCCAAGGTCCTCTACACCGCCGACCCCAACCTGATCGTGCGTGAGGCGCCGGGCTGGAATGTGCTGCTGCAACGCGGCTGGACGGTCGCGCTGCCCGATCACCTCGGACCGAACTTCGCCTACGGCGCTGCGAAACTGGGCGGCCAGATCACCCTGGACGGCATCCGTGCGGTGCAGCGAGTGGCCGAATTGCAGGTGCGGCAGAGTCCGGTGGCGATGGTCGGCTATTCCGGCGGCGGCATGGCCACCGCGTGGGCGGCCGCGCTCGCGCCGAAGTACGCGCCCGAACTGAACATCGCGGGCGCGGCCATGGGCGGCGTGCCGATGAACCTGGTGAAGATGCTGGAGTCGCTCGGCCTCAGCTCACACCCGGTGTTCGGGCTCGCGCTGGCCGCCGGCCTCGGCCTAGAACGCGAGTATCCCGACCGTTTTCCGCTCAGCGAGCAGCTCAACGATCGCGGTCTCGCGGCGCGGGCGCAGATGGCCAACAGCTGCACCAACGACATCCTCTCCGCGGGCGCCGGGCACGGCGCGCTCGATTTCGCGAAGACCACGTCGATGATCAACGACAACACCGCGCGCGGCGTGGTGGAGGAGAACAGCCTCGAGCTCTACGACGGCGTACCGAAAACGCCGGTCTTCGAATGGCATTCGCCGATCGACGGGCTGATCCCGGTGGACGCCGTGGTGAACACCGACAAGCGCTGGTGTGCAGCGGGTGCAAAGGTGCAGACCGAGCAGATTCCGGTTCCCGATCACCTGACCGCGGCGGTGCTCGGCATCCCGGACGCGCTGAACTGGCTCGACGGTCGCTTCAGAGGAGATCCGGCACCCAGTAACTGCTGAACCGCGGAACCAACCGAGCCGAACTGATTCGCGACCAGCGACATTCGGCTCGGTTGTTGCGGTTCGGCCACGTGTCACACACAACTCGGTCGTTTCAGCGCGGTGTTGCGGGCACGGCGGGTTAGCCTGACTGTCTGGTACAACCAGGGGGCATTCTCGGGGACGGAAGCCGCATTTCCCTGGCCGCCAGGCGAACCCGACATCCGCACCCGAAGGCGTGTGCCATGAGATGCTTGCCTGCCATTGCCGTGGCACTGCTGATCGTCTGCCCGACAGTGACCGGGCAGGCGGCCGCCGAGCCGTTGCCCGCGCCACCCGGCCTGCCGGCCCTCCCGGATTTGCCCCCGCTGCCACAGTTTCCGAGCCTGTTCCCGCCGCCGGACGGCGGCTCGCTGCTGCCCGGCGTACAGAATCTCATCGATCAGGTCATTCCGCCGCCGCCGCTCGCGTCGGCGCCGGAACCGGGACCGCCGGTGTGGGAGGCGACCAGTCTGTCGCCGCCGCTGGTCGCGCTGCGCGATGCGTCGTTGCCGGGCAACGTCGGTGATCCGATCTTCGATGCCTGGCCATTCGATCTGGCGGGGTACGCCGAGGGGCAGGTCATCGAGTCACGTGACGTCACCGCGACCACCGCTCCGCTCATGCTGCTGCCGATTCAACGCGCGCAACTGCTGAAATATCGCACCACCGACGCGCACGGCGCTCCCTCCTTCGCCACCGCCACCCTGGTGGTTCCGGCCGCGGCCTGGCCGGGTCCGGGTCCGCGCCCGGTCGTGGTCAACAATCTGCCGATCGATGCGCTGGGCCGTAGCTGCACGCCGGGATATACGCTGTCGCACGGCCTCAACCCCGACACCAGCGCCACCGATTTCGTCCCGCCCACCACCTATGTCGCCGCGCTGCGCGGATACGCGGTGCTCATCCCGGACCATGAGGGCCCGTGGATGGCCTACGCCGAACCGGTCGTCGCGGGGCACGCGGTGCTCGACTCGATCCGCGCGGTGCGCGGCCTGCTGCCGGAGGAGTTCGGCGCGAGCAAATTCGGCATGGCCGGATATTCCGGAGGCGCGATCGCCACGCACGGCGCGGTGAAGCTGATCGATGGTTACGCACCGGAATTGGCGGAGGTCATCGTCGGTGCCGCGCTGGGCGGCGTACCCGCGGACTACGAGATCTTGTCCCGCAGCATGAACGGCAACCTCGCCTCGGCGGTCTTCATGGCGGCGGTGTTCGGCATCGGCCGGGAGCGACCCGAGATCCTGGCCAGGATGAACAACCTGGCGCAGTGGGTGGTCACCTCGCCCGCGAAGAACTTCTGCGGCAGCACCTACGGATTGATCGGCGTGCTCATGCTGCCGATCGACATCGCCGCGAACATTCCCGATCCGCTGCATTCCGGGATCGCCGACGATATCTATCGGGTGACCAAGATGGCGGATATGAAATCCGGCACGCCGCTGTATATCTACAACGGCGAGCAGGAATTCTGGATTCCGGCCGAAGGCGCCCGCAATCTTTATCTCGAGCAGTGCAGACTCGGCGTGTCTGCGGTCTATCGCAGTGTGCCGGGGGAGCACGTCATCGCGGCCGCGCTTGGATATCCAGAAGCAATGCTCTGGTTGGATCAACGCATCCAGGGTGTGTCCGCACCGAATGAATGCTGACGATTTGCCATCGCTCGGGTGCGTCGTCAAGGCCGCTGCGGAATAGGTGTTAGCGTTTCCCGCGTTTGCCGCGATCTACCACGGACGAACCCCTGTACCCGATGTCGGCTGGGCCGGGTCCGGACCGACTGCCCCCGCGATGCGACCTCGTCGTGTTTCGGTATTGTGGGCCGGTCCGGGCGAGCTCGACGCCAGGATTCGCGAAAGAGGCACATGAACGACATCACGACCACCGCGTCCGAACAAGCACTGGCACTGGTGGGACGGCATTACCGGATGACCGAGCACTACGAGGTAGGGCGCGAGAAGATCCGCGAGTTCGCCCGCGCGGTGCACGACAGACATCCGGCGCACTGGCACGAGGACGCCGCTGCCGAGTTGGGCTACGACGGTCTGATCGCGCCGCTGACCTTCACCTCGATCGTGCTGATGCTGATGCAGCGCAACATGTTCGAGTCGGTGCTCACCGCCTACGACATCGGTCAGGTGTTGCAGACCGAACAGTCGATCCAGGTGCATCGGCCGGTGCTGGCCGGGGATCAGCTGCACTGCGTCTCCTACATCGAGTCGTTCCGGCAGTTCGGCGACAAAGACTTCATGGTGACCAAGAACGTGCTCACCAACCAGCACAAGGAACTGTTGCAGACCGCGACCTCCACCGCGGTCGCGCAGACCGGCGTGGAAATCGCCAAGGAGCTGGTGACCGCGGTCGACGGCGTGATCATGACCGGCCAGTCCGGCGCCGACCGCAACGACGCGGCGGCCCAGCGCGCGGCCGCCGGCGCGGCGGCGGGGGTGGTCGAGTGCTTCGACGAGCCCGCGCAGGCCGACCCGCTCGACCGGCAGCGCGCCCCGCAAACCGTCATGAGCTTCGACGATCTTTCGGTCGGCCTGGAACTTCCGGTGCGCTCGATGCCGCTGTCCCGCGGCGATCTGGTGAATTACGCCGGGGTGTCCGGTGATTCGAACCCGATCCACTTCAGCGATGTGGTCGCGCGCAGCGCCGGGCTGCCCGACGTCGTCGCGCACGGGCTGCTCACCATGGGCCTCGGCGCCGGCTACCTGACCTCGTGGCTGGGCGATCCGGTGGCCGTCACCAACTACGGCGTGCGGTTCGCCGGGTTCGCGCCGGTCGCGGCCACCAGGGCCAGCGAGATCGAGTTCCGCGGCAAGGTTAAGTCGCTGGATCCCGAGCGGCGCACGGCCACGGTGTCGCTCACGGCGACGTGTGACGGCCGGAAGTTGTTCGGGCGCGCGACGGCGGATATCGCGCTGCGCTGAGTCGATGCGCTGAGCCACTGCGCTGAGTCGCCGCGGTGTCGAATCGCCTCGCCGCGCCGAGCGGTTGCGCGGAGAAGTTGCGCCGATCTCGGTCCGCGTGCCGTTCTCGACTGGCGTCGCGGCCCGGGAATCCGCGTTCTGGGCGGCCGGTGGACTCGCGGTCCGGCACCGGCACAGGGTCTTTCGTCAGTAGAAACAAGTAACCCCGGCATGGCAGACTCGGGGAATGCGTCCTTCGGAGGTGCGAAAGCCGGCTGATTCCCCGCCGTTCGGCGGGGTGAGACCGGCGGGCGGGCCGACCGTGCTCCGGATGATGCTCGGCAGCAGGCTGCGCAAGCTCCGCGAGGGCTGCGGGCTGACCCGCGAGGACGCGGGCGAGGCGATTCGCGGCTCGGAATCCAAGATCAGCAGGCTGGAGCTCGGCCGCACCGGGTTCCGGGTGCGCGACCTGGTCGATCTGCTCGACCTCTACCAGGTCACCGATCCGACCGAACGCGAGGAATACCTGGAACTGGCCCGGCAGGGCAATGCCTCGGGCTGGTGGCATCGCGACAACGACTGGCTGCCCAAGTGGTACGACACGTACCTCGGCCTGGAACAGGCGGCGACGCTGGTCCGCGCCTACGAGCCGAGGGCCGTGCCGGAGTTGCTGCAAACCCCGGAATACGCCCGCGCCCTGCTGTCGCTGGCGCATTCGGGCGAGCCGCAGCAGGCCATCGAACGGCGGGTCGCGCTGCGGGTGCGGCGCCAGGAGATCCTCGACCGCCCGAATCCGCCGCAGCTGTGGGTGGTCGTCGAGGAAGCGGCGCTGTCGCGGCCGATCGGCGGCTCCGCGGTGTGGAACGACCAGATCGACCACCTGTTGCGGGTCGTCGCCAAGAACAACGTCATCGTCCAGGTGCTGGCCGATCACGTGGGCGGGCCCGCGCTGGCCGACGGCGCGTTCACCATTCTGCGCTTCGCCGAGGCCGACCTGCCCGACATCGTCTACCTACAGCAGCTCACCAGCGCGCTGTACCTGGACAAGCAGGGCGACCTGGACGCGTATCGGGCTGTGGCGAACCAGCTTTCGGTGCACGCCGCGCCGCCGGAGTACACCGTCTCGCTGTTGCAGGCGCTGCGCCGCCGCCAGCCGCGGATCCTCGATCAGCCGTCGAGCATCCGCCGCGCCTGAACCCGCGGCCACCTTCATGATTCGGCTCGGCCGAATTGGGCATCTGATAACCAGGCAAACGTTGTAGCGCGCTCGGCGGGAAGCCGGCCCACTCCGTCGAGACCCCGAAACGCGCCGACCCGGGCCCGAAGTATTGTCCCATTGGGACAATAAGGTGGTAGAGTGACGCTATGAGCGACGATGGTGTCGATCTCGATGGCCGTCGGCTGCGGACCAGGCGCAGCCGGGAAGCGTTGTCGCGCGCGGCCTTCGACCTGCTCACCGAGCGGGGGCTCGGGGCGGTCGCCGTCGAGGACATCGCGGTGCGGGCCGGCGTCACCCGGCGCACCTTCAGTCGCCACTTCACCTCCATCGCCGAGGCCATCCTCGGCGACGTCGATCAAGACGTGCACCTGTTCAACGAGGCTCTCTGCCGCCGTCCGCCGCACGAATCGCCGCTGCTCGCCTATCGCAACGCCGTGCACGACTGGTTCGCCGTCGAATACGGCGGCGAGCGCGCCGCGCTGCTGGCCCGGCGGTGGACGCTGTTCCAGCTCTTCGAAGACGAACCCGATCTGTTCGCCGGATATCAGCGCATCCGCATCGAAGGTCAGCGAGAATCGGTGCGGATCATCGCCGCCCGGCTCGGCGTCGACCCGGAGCGGGACGTGCGCCCGGCCACCGCGGTGGCCGCCGGGGCGGGCCTGCTCATCTCGGCGTTGCAGACCTGGGCCGCCGGCGACGATCCGAGCGCCCTGCCCGAGCTCATCGAGGAATACTTCGCCACACTCGTCGCACTCACCACCGAATTCCGGACCGAGGAGTCACCGTCATGACCACAGGGTCGGTGAATATGTATCGCAGGACGTGCCGCCGCGTCGGGCTGGACCGAAACCCGATGCGCCGCAAGGAAGATCGCGTGCAGACCATGGTCGCCGCGACGCTGGCGCTGGTGTTCCTGATAATCGTCCCGGTGCTGGTGCTGACCGTCGGCGTCAGCGTGTATCACACGGAAACCGCTGTGGTGCAGGCCAAGACGGCGCAGCTGCACCAGGTCGAGGCGACGGTGACCGAGACCGGCAAGGCGCCGTTGTACGCGCCGATCATGCCGGCCAAGGTGCAGTGGAAAGACGCCGACGGCGTGGTGCACACCGAGGACTACCAATCGACCGCCCTCGTGCAACCGGGCCAATCCGTGACTATCTGGCTGAACGGCGCGAACAAGATTGTCGAACCGCCCTCGGGCAGCCAGGCGCTCAGCAAGGCCGTCCTGCTCACCGGCGGCGCGCTGCTCGGCGCGATGATCGTGGTGGCGGGCAGCTATCTGGTCCTGCGCCGCAGCCTGGACCGGCGGCGCCTGCGGATGTGGGAAATGGAATGGGCCACAGCGGATTTGCGCTGGGGCAGCCGCAGCTGACCGAGAGTGCGGCGTGCCCGCCGGACGAGGGTAGGGTACAGGCTCGGCGGGCACGTCGCGTGTCCGAGTCGTGGCGAACGACGGCCGGGCACGCTCTAGAACCTATGCCACCGCGCCCGAAGCCGTTCGGCGCGAACGCGATCACCGTAAACCCCACGACCCGATGCCCGGTTGCGTTGTGACCCAACACAACCGGGTGTGCGCGTTCAGACCGGCAGCAGGCTGTGCTTGCGCGGATTCGGCTTGGCCGTGTCCTTCTCGCGCAGCAACCGCAGCGCCTTGCGGATCTCCAGCCGGGTCTGCGACGGCTCGATGACCGCGTCGATGTAGCCGCGCTCGGCGGCGATCCACGGGGTGGCCATGGTGGCGTTGTAGAAGTCGATCATCTGCTGCCGCACCGCGGCCCGCTGGTCGACCGGGGCGGCCTCGAGCTGCCTGCGGCCGACGATGCCGACCATGCTCTCCGCGCCCATCACCGCGATCCGCGCGGTCGGCCAGGCCAGGCTGATGTCGGCGCCGAGCTGTTTGCAGCCCATCACCGCGTAGCCACCGCCATAGGCCTTGCGGGTCACGACCGTCACGATCGGCACGGTGGCCTCGATCACCGCGCGGAAGAAGCGCCCGCCGCGCTTGATCACGCCGTTGCGCTCCTCCTCGATGCCCGGCAGCACGCCCGGCGTGTCGACCACGAAGACGATCGGCAGCCCGTACGCGTCGCAGAGCCGGATGAAGTGGGTCGCCTTATCCGAGGCCTGCGCGTCGAGCGCGCCGCCGAGCGCCTGCGGCTGGTTGGCGACCACGCCGACGCTGCGGCCGTCGACCCGGGCGAAACCGGTGATCAGGTTCTGCGCGGTGCCGGCGCCCAGCTCGTGGAAGTCACCGTCGTCGAAGATCCGGAGCAGGATCTGGTGCATGTCGTAGCCGACCTTGTCCGAATCCGGGATGATCGAATTCAGTTCGAGGTCATGGCTGGTCACCTCCGGCTCCAGGCCGGGATTCACCACCGGGGGCTGTTCCAGGCAGCTGGACGGCAGGTAGCTCAGGTAGTTGCGCACCCAGTCGAACGCGGCCTGCTCGTCGGGCGCGACGTGGTGCACCGTGCCGTTGCGGGTCAGCGCCGCGGCGCCGCCGAGGTCCTCCGCGCTCACGTCGGCGCCGGTCACCTCCTTGGTGACCTCCGGCCCGGTGACGAACATGTACGACTTCTCGGTGGCGACCAGGACGTCCATGTTCACCGGCCCGTATACCGAACCGGCCGCGCACTTGCCGAGCATGACGGCCACCTGGGGCACATACCCGGACATGTCGCCCTGGCGCCGGCACATCAGCGCATACCAGGCCAGCGAGGTGACCGCGTCCTGGATGCGGGCGCCGCCGGAGTCGTTGATCGCGATCACCGGGCAGGCGTTCTCGTAGGCGAACTCCATGGCGGCGGCGACCTTGCGACCGAACATCTCGCCGACCGAGCCGCCGTGCACGGTCTGGTCGTGCGCGATCACCACGACGGGCCGGTTGTCGATGCGGCCGCGGCCGGTGACCACGCCGTCGCCGTACATCGCGCCCGGCTGCGCGGACTGGCGCATCAGCGCGCCGATCTCGACGAAGCTGCCCGGATCGAGCAGCGCGCGCACCCGTTGCCGAGCGCTCGGTATCCCCTTGGCTTTGCGCTTCGCGATGCCGGTTTCGCCGGCGGGTTCCTCAGCAAGCTCCAGGATCCCCCGTAGCTCTTCCAGCTTGTCTCGCGTACCGCTCATGTGTGGTGTTATGCCCTTCGAAAACTGTGCAGCGTCGCCGTACGGGGGCGCAGCGCTCGATGTTATCTCTGGTGAGAGTTACTGCACAGTTGTTCGTCACATCCGATGGGAGAGCTCACAGGTTCGACTCGGGTGCCGATGGCCCTGCGACACCCGGCACGGCCTGCGCAGGGCGTGATGTTTGTGCGACTTACCAGTCGGTGCGTGGCGCGCCGATGACCGTTCCCGAGGATCGCCGAGATGTCTGTCCGGCGGCCGGAGCATGGCGTTAGGGTGACCACGACGCAGCGCCGGAATGCGCGGTCGGCGCTGCGTCACACATTATTCGGGGGCGTCGTTGGCGGCGCAGCGGGAAAACGCCGTGCGCGATGAACGGAACGGCTGCCGGAATTCTTGGCGTCCAGCACAGTTGACATGGCGAAAATCACTCCGGTGCTTGTGATTTCGCCCAATGCGGCAACGGATGGCTGATGACTTACCTGATTTCGGGAACGTATCCCGATTCGATCACGATCCGCCGTTAACCTTCGATAGTCATGACGGCTATGCGGGTTGGTTCGAGTTCCGAGAGTCTGGCGTCGAAACTGCTCGACTACCTGACGCCCCGAGCGGGCGGTGAGCTGTCCGGCGAGGTCGCGACGACCACGCGGGATTGCATGGCGGCGGCCGTCGAATCGCTCGCGCCGCGCGCCGGGCGCCGGGTAGCCGAGCCGACCGAAATCGCCGGTGCCGCAATGCGCTGGGCACGCGAGGGGATCGCCCTGGAAACCGTGCTCGCCGCCTATCACGACGAACTCCGCTCCGGCCTGGAATTCGTTGCGGCACATACCGAAGACGATGACGGCGTGGCCGCCGCTCAGCTGATTCTGCGGGTGCTGGAAATGGTGACGGTGACCGCCTCCACCGCCTATGTCGACGAACATCGTTTGGTCGCAAGGGAACACCAGACCGCGGCGCAGACGATGGTGTCCGCGCTGCTCGGCGGGCACGCGGTCGGTGACCTGGTACAGCAGACCGGGATCGCCGTCGCGCCCGCGTATCAGGTGGTGGCGCTGAGCATTCCGGCCCATCCCGACGAACGAAGACCCGGCGCCGGCCCCGCGGCCGCCCGGCGCAAGTTGCGCAGAGTGCAAGCCGCACTGGCCGATCCGCTCGGTTCGCGGGCATTGTCGCTGCTGTCCGCGGCGGGTGGGACGGTGCTGGTACCGGCCGATATCCGGCCCGCCAGGGTGGGCGCGCCGTCGATGACCGCCGACGTCCTGACCGTGCTGACCGAGGCCGCGCAGGTGCCGCTGACCGCGGTGGTGGCCACCGGCCCCACCGCGCGCATCCCAGAGCTCGCCGCCCGCACCCACGACCTGCTCGACCGCATCCGCGCCGCGGGCCGGGCACCCGGCCTGTACCGGGTGGCCGAACCGCAGGAGGCGACCGATTGTGATCCGGCCCAGCAAGTCCGGATACCGGTCGTCACCTCGACCAATGATCACGAAATCGGGCGTTCCGCTTGATCTTTCCGGCCTAGTGTCGAATTTCGCCGCGCTGCCCGCGCCGAGCATAAGGAGCACGAGTGACGACCGCGTTGACCGATACCGATATTCTCCGCGAACTGGAACCCGTCGCCGAACGATTGCTCAACGAGCATCTGCGCAAAGCCAAAGCGTGGAACCCGCACGACTATGTGCCCTGGGACGACGGCCGCAATTTCGCCGCGCTGGGCGGAATAGATTGGGAGCCCGGTCAATCGAAACTCACCGAGGTGGCCCGGACCGCGATGGTGACCAACCTGCTCACCGAGGACAACCTGCCGTCCTATCACCGCGAGATCTCGGAATCGTTCTCCCTGGACGGCGTCTGGGGTACCTGGGTGGGGCGCTGGACCGCCGAGGAGAACCGGCACGCCATCGTCATGCGCGACTATCTGGTGGTCACCCGCGCGGTCGATCCGGTGCTGCTGGAACAGGCCAGGATGGCGCATATGACCACCGGAATCGCGAAACCGGTGAAGGGGCCCCAATTTCTGCGCTCGGTCGCCTATGTGACATTGCAGGAATTGGCCACCAGAATCAGTCATCGGAACACCGGAACCGCCTGCGCCGAACCCATCGCCGAGCGTATGCTCCAACGGATCGCCGCCGACGAGAACCTGCACATGATCTTTTATCGCAACATCAGCGCCGCCGCTCTCGACCTGATGCCGAACGAGACGCTTCGTGCCATCACCGACATCGTCACGCGCTTCCAGATGCCCGGCCTCACGCAGCCGAACTTCCGCCGCAACGCGGTGGTACTGGCCAAGCACGGCATCTACGACCTACGCCAGCACCTGGACGTCGTGGTGCGCCCGGTGCTGCGGGCGTGGAACGTGTTCGAACGCACCGACCTGTCCGGCGAGGGCGAACGGGCCCGCGACGAACTCGGCGCCTACCTCGACGAATTGGCCGTGAAGGCAACCCGATTCGAGGAACAGCGAGATCGAGTGGCGGCCCGGCAGGCGGAACGGACCGCCGCCGCGCGATGAGATACCGAGGGACGTTCAGCACGGCGGCGATGGCGGTCATCGCCGCGACGGTCGCGGTGCCCGCGGTCGCGGACACCCCCGGCGTGCCGAGCGCGCCACCGCCCGCCGTCGACCCGGCCATGACCCGGACCGGGCTTATCTCGGTCGACAGCGCCGGCCCGCACCGCGACCACCTGAAGATCGCGTCGGCGGCCATGCGCCGGGTCATCGAGGTCGACGTGCTGCGCGGCACCGGCACCGGCCCGCGCCCGACGCTGTATTTGCTCGACGGGGTCGACGGCGAAACCACCTCGGGCTGGCTGAGCAAGGGCGGCGCCGCGGAGTTCTTCGCGGACAAGCCCGTCGACGTGGTGCTGACCAGCGGCGGCACCGGCAGCATGTACAGCGACTGGGACCGCCACGACGCCGCCCTCGGCCTCAACCGCTGGGAAACCTTTCTCACCGAGGAACTTCCGCCGATCGTGGAGTCGCTGCTGAAGTCCAGCGGCCGCCGCGCCATCGCCGGCGTCTCGATGGGCGCGCAGGCGGCGATGATGCTGGCGCAGCGACACCCGGGGCGCTACCGGGCGGTGGCCGGTCTGAGCGGCTGCTACTCCACCGCGGACCCGCTCGGCCACGCGGTCACCACGATCACCGTCGCCTCCCGCGGCGGCAACGTCGAGAACCTCTGGGGCCCACCGACTTCCCCGGAGTGGGCCGAACACGACAGCCTGCTCGGCGCGGCGGAACTGCGCGGCACCGCGATCTACCTCTCCGCCGCGACCGGCGTGCCGACCGGCGCCGACCTGGTCGCCATCGCGCAGTCGCCGACCATCGTCGAGGCCCTGCGCGTGGCCGGCGGCGGCGCGGCGCTGGAGGCCGGCGCGCGCTCGTGCACCGAGCGGTTCGCCGGACGGCTGCGCGAGCTGAACATCCCCGCCACCGTGGAATACGACGCCGCGGGCATGCACACCTGGCCCGACTTCGAGGCGGAACTGCCCCGCGCCTGGGACGTGCTGTCGAAGGTGCTGGAACTGCCGTCGCCGAAGTGACCGTCGGCGCAGCGCGGAATCACCGGCCGCTCGTCGCGTTGACACAGATATGACCTCGGCACTTCCCTCCGTCCGGTTCTCCATCCTGGACCGCTCCCGCGTCCGGCGCGGCCAGAGCCATCCCGCGGCGTTGCGCGACACCGTCGAGTTCGCGCGCCTGGCCGAGGAGTGGGGTTATCACCGGTTCTGGGTGTCCGAGCACCACAGCGTGCCCGGTGTGGCCGGTTCCGCGCCGACCGTGCTCGCCGCGGCCGCCGCGGCGGCGACCGACCGCATCCGGATCGGCACCGGCGGGGTCATGCTGCCCAACCATCAGCCGCTGATCGTCGCCGAACAATTCGGCGTGCTGGAATCGCTGTATCCGGGCCGGATCGACATGGGCCTCGGCCGATCCGTCGGATTCACCGACGGCGTGCGCCGCGCACTTGGGCACGACAAACGCGACGCCGAGGACTTCGACGCCCAGCTGACCGAGTTGCTCGACTACTTCGCCCACGGCCGCGACGGCGTGCACGGCTGGCCCGCCGAGGGGCTGCGGATCCCGGCGTTCCTGCTGGCCACCGACTCGGGCGCGGAGCGGGCCGCCCGATTCGGGCTCCCGTTGGTGATCGCCGCGGTAGGCGGGCCGGATCGGATGGTGGCGGCGATCGAGCGCTACCGGGCCGAGTTCCAGGCCACCCCGTGGGGCGCCGAGCCCTACGTCATGGTGTCGGGCTCGGTCGTCATCGCCGATACCACCGCGCAGGCGCACCGCCTCCTGCTGCCGGAGGCGTGGTCGAACGCCTACTCGCGCACCCGCGGCGAATTCCCGGCCCTGATACCGCCCGCCGAGATCGAGGCGCTGATTATGACCGATCGGGAGCGCCGGATCTTCGAGGAAGCATTGCGCGGTCACGTGCACGGCACCGAGGACGAGGTCGCCGAGCAACTGGAGCGACTGATCACCCAGACCGGCGCCGACGAAATCCTGGTGCACACCAGCACTTACGATCGCGCGGCCCGGTTGGAGTCCCATCGCCGGCTGGCGCGGCTGGTGGGCCTGCTCAGCTCCGAGGGCGCCGCGGTCTAGTCAATCGTCAAGGGGGAAGCGGACTTCCGCCGCGGCATAGCCGAAGAGCCTGCGCCCGTCGGAGCGCGCGTCGATCGCGATGGTGGCACGCCGGCGGCGCGGGTCGATCGAGGTCACCCGGCCGGTGAACTCGATCGCGCTCGTCGCGAACGGCGGAATCCGCAGATAGTGCGTGTAATGCGCGAACTGGGCGCGAAACCTGGTGACCGCGGCCGGATCGCCCAGCCAGGAACTCAGGAACGACGCCGCCATGCCGAGTTTCAGCATGCCGGGCGCGACCGCCGACGGCAGTCCGCTCGCGGTCGCGTCATCGCAGCCGACCGGATCGAGGTCGCCGACCACGGCCGCGTAATTCGCCAGGTCACCGCGGGAGAGCCGCACGGTCCGGGAGGGCAGTTCCGTGCCTACCGTCAGCTCATCGAAACCGGCTGTGGTGCAGGGTATTCGGTAGTTGTCCGGCGGCACGATCCGATCCGCGCTCGCCACCGTCAGCTGCCCGGACCCGGCGGGGGAGTAGCCCCGCATGGCGATCTCGCGCACGGTCTCGGCCAATCGCGGATCGGCGAGCCCGGTCCGGGCGAGCAGGGCGGTCGAGCCGGTCTGCACCGGCTCGCCGTGCTGATCGACCAGCACGCTCTTGATCGACAGCACGTCGTAGTCCGCGAAATGCCGGAATGATTCGAAATAGATATCGCAGGTCAGCCGGTCGCCCGCGACCAGAGGACGGCCGAGGTCGAGAACTTGGTCGGCATGCAGAATTCGCGACGATCGATAGCCGGTGAGTACCGTATCCAGTATTTCCCGCTGCACCCGGCTCAGGATGATGGCGGAAAAGGTGGCGGGCGCGACCAAGCCGGGGAAACCGAGATCGGCCGCGGCGTCCGCGCTCCAATGCGCCGGGTGATAATCCTGCACGGCGCGGGCGAATTCCCGGATCTTGCTCCGGCTCACGTCGTACGGAGTCGTCGAACGATAACGGCGATCGACCAATGCCTGAACCTGCCCGGCGGCATTCATTGAGATATCGCGCATGATTTGCTCCTTTTACGAACCTGGGCCGAATTGCCACGTGAGGCGCGGCACCTGATCGGGCGTGACCGCGCCGACCACCTGGACGCCGGCCGCGGTGAAGGTGCCGACGGCGCGGTCGATATGGTCGGCCGAGGTGACCACCACGGCGTCGCGCGCGCCGATCGCGCGCATGATCCGCGCGGAGCGGACGGCGTTCTGCACGGTCGAGTCCGCGTCCGGCTCCAGGTGGATTCGCTCGGGTGGAATACCGTGCTGGACAAACCAATCCGCCATCGCCCCGGCCTCGGTGATCCCGTTGTGCGGATTGCCGCCGGTGACGATGATCGGCGACGCGGGCGCGAGCAGGGCCTGCACGAATCCGGCGTGCAGGCGCTCGACCAACTCCGGGCGCATGCTGCCGTCGGGCAGCAGGCCGTAGCCGAGCACCACGATCGCGGTCGCCGGACCGTGCAGTGCGGGAAGGGGTTGCGGCGCCGGCGGAACCAGGCTGCGCAGGACATCCGGCAACGCGAGGTCGGCCGAGCCGGTGCTGTCGGCGACGGCGGTGGGCAGGTGCACCAGGGCGGCCGCGACGGCGACGGCGCCGAACAGGGTGCGGGCGGTGCGTCGTACCGTGCACGCGGTGCCGCGGTAGTTCGAGCGGACGGAGGCGAACATGGCGGTCTCCCAGGGTTTGCCACCGGCTTCGCGCCGACGGCTGGAAAAGATTCACCCATGGTCGGTCGCCGCGCCTATTCGCTCCATGATTCCGGCACTTATCTGGATACCTCACCGTCCCGCCCGGCCGCCGCTTAGAGAAAGGCACGTGCCCTTGTGTGCTGCGGTAAGCAGCCCATCGATTGCACTGTGACTATTCCTCACCGAAGTGTTTTCCGGGGGCGGACTGTGCCGTTTAACTAACCGCGACAGCGGGTTTGGTGAGCTGTCCAGGAACCGCGACGTCCGGTGGGTTGCCGGTCGGTTCGGTTTTAGCGTTGGCGCAGTTTCGGTGTCGTCGACCGGCATACCTCGGCGCCGCTACTCGAATTCTGTGCTCGACGTAGGAAGGCATGCAATGAAACGAAGTACCTTCGGCCGTTCATCGCTGACGGCGGCGGTGATCACGGGTGTCTCGGTGCTGGTCATGGGGATCGCCGGGGTCGGTGCGAGTGCCGAGCCCGCCGCGCAATCGACGGAGCAGGAACTCGCCGACTACATCGCGGCGGGCCGCCCGGCGGCGCCGGTCGCGGACTCCGGCAGTGCGTCCGGCTCCGCGTGCACCTCCGGCAGCGGCGCCGGCTCGGGCAACGGCTCGGGCAACTGCTTCGGCGGCTCCGGCAGCAGCTCCGGGCTGTCCGGTGGATATGCCAGCGACACAGTCGGTTACGGCCCGCCCGCCACCGCGTTCCTGGCCGCGTTCGGGTACAGCCTGTTCAATCCCGACGCCGCGCCGCCGGGCACCAACGACTGGAACTGCAAGCCGACCGCCGAGCATCCGCGGCCGGTGGTGCTGGTGCACGGCACCTGGAGCAACGCCTACGACGCGTTCGCGTTCATGAGCCAGCCGATCAAGGACGCCGGGTTCTGCACGTTCACCTTCAACTACGGCCGCTCGAATCTGGTCCAGGGCGGCGGTCTCGGTTCGGTGCTGCCCGGGGTGAACGGCACCGGCTACATCCAGGACTCGTCCAAGCAACTGGCCACCTTCGTCGACCGGGTGCTGGCCGCCACCGGCACCGGTGAGGTGGACATCGTCGCGCACTCCCAGGGCGGCTCGATGTCCAACTGGTACACCAAGTTCGACGGCGGCGCGGCCAAGGTGAAGAACCTGATCACCCTCGGCGCCACCCACCACGGCACGTCGTTGGACGGCATCGGCGCGCTCGGCCGGGCGATCAACAACTTCGGCATCGACATCCTCGGCTTCATCGAGATCTTCGTCGGCCACGCGGGCATTCAGCAGACCATCGGATCGGATTTCGTCAACCAGCTCAATGCCAACGGCGACACCATCTCCGGTGTCGACTACACGGTCATCGGCACCAGGTACGACGAGGTCACCAACCCTTATGACCTGACCTTCCTGAAGCAGGGGCCCGGCGCGACCGTGCAGAACATCACCCTCCAGGAGGGCTGTGAGCAGGACGTTTCCGATCACCTCACGATGATGTACTCGCCGCGCGCCCTGTCCATCGCGCTGCGCGCGCTGGACCCGGTGGGCCATCCGAACCTGGCCTGCACCTTCAATCCCTGGGTGATCGGCGGGGGCGGCGGACTGTAACCTCCCGAAGAACGTGCATCGCGCCGGAGCTGGTGGAACCCTAACCCGCACAGCCTGTTCCGTCGCGATGCGCTACCGTCACGGCGCTCGCGGGCACGGACCGGGACCTCAACCCCGCCCCCGGTCCGGTACCCCTTGTCCGTGACGACAGTGCCCATCGGACGGCGACCGCACGCGCCGACCGGTGGGCACTGTGCTGTTCCGGCCAGCGACTTTTCACCGAGGCTGGAAGAGGTTTACCGCAGCTGGACGAGATTTACGCGGCATTGGCGCCGTGGTTATATCCGCTCCATGACTCGCTGTTTGCCTGTATCGATGCAACGACAGACCTCCAGCCGATCACCGATCCTGGCCGTCCTGCTGGCCGTCACGGCACTCGTGCTCGGCGGCGCGGGCCCGGCCGCGCACGCCGCACCGCGGGACGCGACGATCGAACAGCGCATCGCCGACCGCATCGACCCGCGCGGCCGGGGCACGGCCATCACCGACTACGGCTTCAGCGCCGGCCTGTCCGGCGGATTCGCCAGCGACACAGTGGGTTCAGGTCCCGCGCAGCCGTCCTGGCTGTCCGCGTTCGGCTACGGGCTGGTGAACCCGGACGCCGCGCCACCGGGCGCCAACGATTGGAACTGCAGGCCGAACGCCGCGCATCCACGCCCCGTGGTGCTGCTGCACGGCACCTGGATGAACGCCTACAACAGCTTCGCGTTCATGAGCCGGCCGATCCAGGACGCGGGTTTCTGCACCTTCGCCTTCAACTACGGCCGCGCCGACCCGGCGCAAGGCGGTGGGCTCCCGCCGCTGCTGCCCGGCGTGATGGGCACCGGCAACATCGAGGACTCGGCCGCGCAGCTGTCCACCTTCGTCGACCGGGTACTGGCGGCCACCGGTGCGCCGGCCGTGGACATCATCGGCTACTCGCAGGGCGGCGCAATGGCCAACTGGTACACCAAGTTCGACGGCGGTGCGGACAAGGTACGCAACCTGATCACGTTCGGCGCAACGCATCACGGCACCACCATCGACGGCATCGCCGCATTGGGCCGCGCCATCAACACCATCGGCATCGACGCGGTCGGCACCAGCTCGATCGTGGTCGGTCACGCGGTCGCCGAGCAGACCGTCGGCTCGGACTTCGTCAATCGGCTCAATGCCGGCGGCGACACCATCCCCGGCATCGACTACACGATCGTCGGCACCCGCTACGACGAGATCATGACCCCCTACAACCTGACCTTCCTGCGGCCCGCCGGAGGCGCGTCGGTGCAGAACATCACCCTCCAGGACGGCTGCGAACTCGACCTCTCCGATCACCAGACGCTGATGTACTCACCGCGCGCTCTCTCCATCGCCCTGCGCGCCCTCGATCCGGCCGGCCACCCCGACCTCGCCTGCACCTTCAATCCGTGGCTGATCGGCGGCGGCGGGCACCTGTAGCCCGGCCTCGGCGGCGCACACGTATCCGGCCGACAGGCTGGTGGTGATGCCGGTCGCGATGAGCGCCGCCGACGTCTTGGTCGACAGATACTCCGCCCAGGTCCGTTCCTGCGCCAGGGTGATCTCGGATTGAGTTGTCGCGCAGTGGAACTGCGCGCAGGCGACGTCGTCGTCCAGGGTGAAGATCACGTCCACCGCGACGGTCCGGTGCAGCGCGGCGGTGATCGCCGCGACCGGTCTGCGCGCGACGACGTGCTTGGCGCGCACCGTCGCCAGGGGCAGATCGCGCACCCGCGGCGTGCTGATGCCGACAACGTTGCCGTGCCGCCAGCGGCGCGCCGAAGGTCCCCCCGACTGTCCGGCCGCCTCGTGCACCGCCAGGATGAGCGCCGCTAGCTCCGCGGCCGAAACAGTCACCTCATACGTTTGCCGTCGATTCACGATCCGTCCCCACACCTTCCGCATGCGGTCTTCTAGCCCGAGAAGATCGTGGGCGCAACAGATCTGCACGTCGACGCGGTGCCGGCCGTCGTCGTGGTCGTTTTCGTCCGCGAACCCTGACGATGTCACGATTCGGCATCGTTGTCTGTCGGTCAATCGTCCGACAGCACAACCGGTGGCAGCGGATCGCGCTCGACGCGCATCGGTCGTTCGAATGATGTCGGCGTGACTATCGCGGTGTTAGCGTCGGAGCTGGAGAAGAGCAGCGCGGCTACAACTCGTCCAGCTCGACCACGCCGTCCTGCAGCGCCCGCGCCACCAGCGCGGCCTTGGTGTTGGCCGCCCGGCCGACGGCGGCGTACTTCCCGCGAATGCGGGTGATATGCGTGTTGACCGTGCCGATCGAGAGGTAGAGCTGTTTTCCCACTTGGGTTTTCGAGTCGCACTTGACCCAGGCGACCAGGACTTCGAGTTCCCGCGTCGACAAGTGCGGGTCGCGCCACACCCCGATCCGGTTCGGGTGTGATCGGGGATCCGGAACGATGGAGGTCATCAGTTTTCCCGCTTCATGCAGTGTCCGTCGGTTCCGGTGCCGCACCTCCCCGAAGGTTGCAGACCAATAACCGATGTGCCCACTGAATATATGATCCGTTTTCGCTTCTGGGAATTCCCCAGCTCTCAGCCCGCAGGTCTGGGGTCTTGCTTCGCTTCGCGAACTAGTTGCCGGTCGTCCAGGTCCGACCGGACCGCCCCGGTCGACTCGACCTCGACCCGCAGTTCACCGTTGTCCCGCAACAGAATCGACGCCAGGGTACTGCGTCCGGGCGGCAGTATTCGAGCGGTGACGGTGCCGCCGTCGGCGTAGTCGAGCGCGTCGCGCAGCACGGTGCGGACCTGTTGCCGAAGCTCCGGGTCGACCTCGTCGAGGCCGCCGCCGTCGTCCAGCACGACGGTGACTCCGCGTTGCCGCGCACACCGTGCCGCGGCGCCGACCGAGTCGTCGATCATCACACCGCCCAGGATCTCGTCGCGCAACTCGGCCTCGACGAGCCGGCATTCCGCCTGCTCCTGCGCGGTGAGCGCGCGGCCGGACGCGATGATCTCCAGCAGCGGCCGCGCGGCGCTGTCCAGCCGGGCGACCCGCTCGTCGCGCTCCTGCTGGGCGGCCTGCGCGGCGGCCTCGGCGGCGGCCCGCTCGGTGTCCTGCTGGCGCAGCGCGAGTATCGAATGCGCCATCGGGCGAACGACTCTGGCGAAGAAGGTGGCCATGAGCAGCGGGGTCAGGTTGATGAAGGAGAAGCCGACGCCGGTGAGCCAGCCCTGACCGGTGTGCAGGGTCCACGCCGCGCAGACGACGATCTGCCCGAGCACGCCGGTCCACGCCCAGACCGGAGCGCCGCGCACGCACAGGAAGTTCAGGAACGCCGACGCCGCGCCGAGGAACCAGATCTGCGTCGAGTTGGCCATCGGCACCGGCAGTTGCCAGATGGCCAGCGCGGCGGCGAGCGGGGCCGCCGCGGCGGCCGGCACGGCGAACCGGGCGGGCAGCGGATCGCCCGGCGCGCGCAGCACGGCGGTGCCCGCGGCCAGGATGAGGACCACCGCGACCGCGGTGAACCGGATGTCGCGGATGCCGTCGTCGGCGGCGAACGCCTCCGAGGTGATGGCGACGGCGAACAACGCGCACAGCAGCCACGCCGCCGTGGTTCGCATGCCGAGGATGTCGCGGACGTCGTCGCGCACGGCGCGGTTGGCCATCACGACGCCATCCACCCGGTGCTGACCCGGCAGCCGCGACCCGGCGCGGCGTCGATGGCCGACCAGCCGCCCGGCAGCTCGGCAAGCCGGTCGATGATGCTGGCGCGCAAGCCGATCCGGTCCGGCGGGACCAGCGCGGGATCGAAGCCGACCCCGTCGTCGACGACATCGACCCGCACCGATTCGGCGTCGGCGGTCACCAGGACCGCGCAGGCCGCCGCCCGCGCGGGTGAACCGGCGTGCCGCTGCCAGTTGCGCAGCGCCTCGCCGACCGCGGCGGCCAGCGCGTTCGCCACATCGCTCGGCACCGTGAGCGCGACGCCGGCCACCTGGTCGGTGTGCAGCTGGACCGAGTCGTCGACCTCGGCCGCGGTCGCGCGGATGCTCGCGACCACCTGATCGAGATCGAGGTTGTCCTGGGCCGGGCGTCCGGCGCGCAGCCGCTCGAGGTCGCGCAGGGTGATGTCGGCATGATGGGTCAGCACAGCGGAGTTGGGTGCGCGCGAGGCCTCGAGCAGCGTCGCGATCACCCAGTCGTGCGCGAGGGCGTCGAAGCGTTTGCGTTCGAAACGGCGCGCCTCGGCGGCGGCGGCCGCGGTGGCCTTCGCGCGCACCATGTGCGAGGTCTGATCGAGCGTGCGCCCGACCTGGACGAGCACCACGCACGCCGCGCAGGGCAGCGCCGAATAGGCTACGGCGAACAGGAAATCCGGCACGATCGGGTTGTGCGCGTCCGGCCCGCGGGCGTGCGCGGCAGCGATCTGGTCGAGCGCCGCGGCGAGGACGAGATAGCCGAACGGAACGCGCCGCCAGAAGAGCGCGAGCGCCACCGCGGGCAGCCCGGGAATCCAGGTGATCCACAACGATTGCTCCGGCGGCACCACGGCGTCGACCCGCACGATCAGCCAGCTGATCGCGGCGAACAGGTAGCCGAACGCGAAAACCACTACCGCGCAACGCATCAGGTCGAAGCGCCAGCCCAGCGCCGCGACCGCGATGAACGCGGCGGGCAGGTAGATCACGATGATCGCCGACGGCGTCCACCAGGACGCGGCCAGTGACGACTGGGTCAGCGCGGTCGGCACGGTCAGGGCGGCGTAGAACAGGCCACCCGATCCGACGAAAAGGCCTGCGCCACGGACGAGGCGGGCTTCGGCACTGCGCCGGGGCGCCGCCGATTCGATCATCGGGGCCGTGGGTCGCCGCCGATGAAGCCGTCCCGCTTGGCCTCGCGGTAGAGGTCCACCCGGGACCGGACCGGTCGTCCCGCCTCGGCGTAGCGCCGCCGGATCCGGCTGAGGTAGTCGTTGACCGTGTGCTCGGACAGGCCGAGCTTGTGCGCCACCGAGGCGGCGGTCTCGCCGTTCGCGTAGTGCTCCAGCACATCTCGCTGCCGCGGGGGCAGGTCGATGTTGGTCAGCGCCGGATCGCTGTCGATGGCCGAGGCCCAGGCCATGGTCGCGACCTGCCGGCCGGAGGCGGCCGCGCGGATCATCGCGGTGGTGCGCTCGGCCGGGTCGCTCTTCAACGCGACGCCGAGTACGCCGGCCCGGGCGGCGGACCGGATCAGGTCGCGCCAGTCGCCGGTGGTGTAGACGAGGACGGGGATGTCCAGGTCGTGCAGCATCTCGACGTTCGCCCGCGGACTGGAGCCGTCGGGCAGGCGCAGGTCGAGCACGGCGAGGTCGAGATCGGTTGCCTGCTTGAGCAGTTCGGGCACCGTGGGCGCGATCGCGACGACGGTCAGGTCCGGCTGGTCGGACAGGATCGCGGCCAGGCCGACCGCGACCGCCTGGTGGTCTTCGACGATGCCGATCCGGCGCACCGTGCCCGGCGTCGCGTACGGGCCGGGCAGGTCGGTGACGGCCACCCCCGCCATAGTGAGCAGTCTCCGGATCACCATGAATGGAATTAAATCACTCGGTCCCTGAGGTGCCAAGTCGGGTGGTTCACTTATTCGCTTTGCGCACCGTTGCTGCCTCGATCGAATGGTGATCGAATGGCGGGCGAGTATCGGAATTCGTACGGCGTAAGCTGATATCGACCGGTCGGTTCCATGACTGGAGGCCCGAATCCGCTTGTGCCAGTGGTGATCAGCGACCGGCTCCGGTGCCGCAACGCCACCGTTCGTACTGTTCGAAACTTCACGGCGGCCAATTATGCATTGTCCCGCGAAATATGGTATCCACTGACCTGGTCGTTATTTCACAGAATTTCTGCCAATTACCCATTTTGACTTCGCCTACGCGGGAATGGTTCTCGCCGAAATCCTCGATCATGGAGTGATGTCGAGTGTTCGGCGGACAGACAGCAGGCATCGGCACCACGAGGCTCACCAGGTGAGGACGCGGGGCGCTCCGCTGACCCGCGGCAAGACTCAGGAGAGATGAACGTGCACTCCAGTCGGCATCCGGACCGGGCAACGATGCTGTTGTCGCACCTGCGTTTTCCGGTCGGGAACATCGGATACGGAATTCGGGCGGGCATTTGGCTGCCGGGCTGCCGGGTCTTCTGTCGCGCCTGCCTCGCCGGAAACACCTGGGTGTTCGACGAATCCACCCGGTGCGGCGTCGAGGCGATACTCGACTGGCTGCGGGAGTTGCCCGCCGACCAGCTCGACGGCGTGACGATCTCGGGCAGCGAACCGACGGGCCACCCGCTGGCGCTGCGGGCGTTGCTCGACGGAATCAACTGCTGGCGTGCGGACTTGACCCGTCCCGCCGACATCCTGCTGTACACCGGCCGCCCGGCAGCCGTGCTGGTCGAGCAGTTCCCGTGGCTCGGGGGGTCGGTGGACGCGCTGGTCGCCGAGCATCCGCTCGCGTCCGAGGGCAGCTGCCCCACGCTGCGCGGGGTGGCGAACCGGGAGGTGGTCACCAGCTCGCCGCTCGGCGCGCGCCGCTACGCCACAGTGGGATTCGAGCGCGACCTCATGTCGTCCGATAGCTGCGTGCGACCAGCGCCGATCGCAGATACCACAGCCCCGACGGTTGGGACGGGTCGAAGCCGGTGAGCTGACCGATCCGTTTGAGCCGGTAGTCCACGGTGTTGGTGTGCACGTGCAGGACCCGCGCGGTGCGCTGGCGATTGAGGTTGTTGGCGATGTGGCGCTGCAGCGTCTCCAGGAGTTCCGGGTGCTCGTCGAGCGGGTCGAGCAGCTGTCCGAGGTACTCGCGGCCGGGGCCGGGGCGGGTGAGCTGGTATTCGAGCGCGAGTTCGTCGAAGCGGTACAGGCCGGGCACCGCCTCCAGCCGCTGCACCATGTCGAGCAGCTCGTGGGCCTGGTCGGCGGCGTTGGGGATCTGCTCGGGGGTGCCGTCGATCATGGTCGCGGTGATGCCGACCTGCGCGGCGTGCGACAGCTGGATGACCAGGGCGTCGTAGCCCGCGTTGTCGAAGGTGCCCGCGGGGATGAGGATGGTGCCGCCGTCGACGCTCAGCAGCGACAACGCGCTGTCGCCGCAGCGGGTGGCGAGTTCGGCCTGCACCCGTCTGAGCTTGCGGCGCGCGACGACCTGACTGTCCAGCATCGGATTGTGCTCCTCCCGATGCGGCGGAATCGCCACGGCGAGCACGGCATAGGAGGTCGCGATGGCGATCCCGCATTCGCGCGCCATGGTGGAGGTGCTGTGCCCGCCGAGTAGCGCCGAGGTCAGCGTGTGCACGGCGGTGTGGTGCTCGCTGACCACCGCGCGCAGTTCCCGGATGTAGGCGACCGAGACCGCGGAGCTGATCATGTCCAGCATCTCCAGCACCATCTTGGCGCCGTCGACCAGGCTGTCGTAATCCTTGATCGAGGCGTCCGAGATCACCAGGTCCAGGCCCATTTTGAAGCCCTCGTGGATGGAGTGGTGGATGGTGTCGATCGGCACGCCCTCGCGCGCCCAGCCCGACGCCGCGTCCTGGAGGCGCTGCAACTTCTCCGGAATGTCCTGGCCGTCCAGCATGCTGACCGCGAACTCGAGGCAGACCCTGGTGATGGTGGTGACGTCGCCGGAGATCGCGTCGGCGGGCAGCGTGCCGCAGGGGATGACGTTTTCGACGAAGTGCCCGACCATCTGCCGCGATAGCGCGCGAACGTCCTTGAGCGGGGACGACATCGGCCGGCCCGCGAGAGTCAGGCTCTGGCGCGCTGAGTTGTCGATCGACATTGACGACTTCCTTCCGCCCCCGGAAATAGCTGTGCGGCGCATTCACACTAAACGGTCGATACCGGCTGCGGATCGATTCGGCGGGTTCTCTGACGGCCATCAGAGACTGGTCGGTTGGTGGTTGTGTTGCGTCACAGCATGTGTGCGCTGAATCCGGTACCGCCGGTTCTGTCGGTTGCCGGGAGTGTGGCGAGCCCGTTGGGTAGGATCGCTGCGCCGGGCTTGTCCCAGGAACCAGGGGCTTGCCGGGCGTGTGCCGCGCCGGAGAAGGTGGGCTGTACCCATCTGCCGCGCGCACGCCAGGGAAGGCAGAGACGACGCGATAGGGGGCTAGGACACATGAGACCGGCTCTGAGATGTCTTGTCTGGGAACTGGACAACACATTGTGGGACGGCGCGGTGAGCGACCGCACCAGCGGCGCGCCGCGGCCCACCGCGCTGCGCACGCTACGACTGCTCAGTGAGCGGGGCATCTGGCATGCCGTCGCCAGTCGCGGTGATCGCGAGTGGACGCTGGACAAGCTCTACCGGCACGGCGTGTACGAGATGTTCTCCGCCCTCGAAATCGGCTGGGGGCCGAAGTCTTCGGCGATCAGCCGGATCGGGCTCACGCTCGGCCTGACCCTGGACACCATCGGCTTCATCGACGACGAACCGGTCGAGCGCGCCGAGGTGCTGCGCGCGCTGCCCAAGGTCCGCTGCTATGCGGCGCGCAATGTGGACGTGCTGCCCGCGATGCCCGACTTCCGCCCGGTCCTGCGCACCGGCCCCAACCCGACGCCGCCGGTCGGGTTCGCTCGGGTGCCCGCGCTGTAGCGTCCGCGTGGTGCGGTGTCGCCCAACGCTATCGGGGCTGGCGCTGTCAAGGCAGTACCGCCAGATCCAGCTCGCGCAGGCGGGCCGGATCGGCGATCACCTCGTAGCCCGCGACCTTACCGTCGCGCACCGTAACCGCAAGGGCCAGCAGCAGTGTGCCGCGCGGAGCGACGACGATGCCGACCGCGCCGTCGACCAGCGCCAGTGCCGCCACCCGCGAACGACGTTGCAGGAGCACGGTTTCCTTCGCCACCTCGGCGGCGCCCCGCACCACCGCCGCCAGGCCCGCCGGCAGCGCGGCGGGGTCGGCGACCCGGATCACGTCGGGAGCCAGCACGGCGAGCAAAGCGGTGAGATCGCCGCCCCGAGCCGCGGTCAGGAACGCCGCCACCACCCGCCGTTGCTCGGCGAGTTCGGTTGCCGTCGCGGTTGATTCGCCCCGCACCCGCCGGCGCGCGCGGCTGGCCAGCTTCTTCGTGGTCGGCGTGGTCCGCCCGACGATCGGCGCGATCTGCTCGAACGGCAGCGCGAACAGATCGTGCAGCACGAACGCCACCCGCTCGTCCGGGCCGAGCGTGCCGAGCACCACCAGCAGGGCCCGGCCGACCGAATCGATCAGCACCGCCTCGTGTTCGGGGTCGCTGTCGTAGGCGGTGTCACCGAGTTCGGCGAGCAGGTCGAGGGGGTCCTCGCGGCGGGCGGCGCGCGAGCGCAGCATGTCCAGGCAGATCCGGGACACGACCGTGGTCAGCCAGCCGGCCAGATTGTCCAGCTCGTCGACGTTCTGCCGGGCCAGCCGGAACCAGGCCTCCTGCACGGCATCGTCGGCCTCGCCGGCCGACCCCAGCATCCGGTACGCGACCCCGCGCAGGTGGGTCCGATGCGCTTCGAAACGCCGCGCCAGCAGGTCCTGAGCGGGCATCGGTCACCTTTCCGTTCGGTCATCCGTCACACGGTCGACCGAGCAGGCGCCGGTCTGCCCTCACGATCGCAGACCGGTTGCCGCACACAACAGGAGGGTGCTACCCATGTCCATCGCTTACGTCATCGTCACTATCGCCGCGGCGGCTGCCACGCTGATCGCGTCCGGCATCGACGTGTTTCGCGCGCCCTGGGTGCGCGACAACATGCGCGGCTACGGCCTCCCGGACTGGACGCTGTATCCGCTGGCGGTGATCAAGGCGGTCGGCGCCGCCGGCCTGCTCGTCGGACTCGCCGTCCCGCCACTGGGATTGGCCGCCGCGATCTGCCTGGTCCTCTACTTCGTCGGCGCGATTCTCACCATCCTCCGCGCCCATGGGTACGGCGACCTGGCCTATCCCATGCCCTACCTGGCCTTGGCCGCCGCGTCGCTGGTGTTGTTCGTCGCGTCCTGACCTATCCGTTCTGGATGAACTTGGCCGCCTGCTCGCCGATGAACACGGCGGGCGCGTGGGTGTGGCCGCGGATGAGCAGCGGCATCACCGACGCGTCGGCTACTCGAAGACCCTGCACCCCACGCACTTCCAGGTGCGGTGTGACCACGCTGGCCACGTCGGTGCCCATCCGGCAGGTGCCGACCGGGTGATACAGCGTGTGCGAGTAACCGTTCAGGGTGAGTTCGAGGGTGGCTTCCAGGTCAGCCGGGGCCTGTGGCGGGTAGATGATCGGTCCCAGTACGGCTTTCATCGCCGGGGCGGCGGCGATGTCGGTGCAGGTGCGCAGGCCGGACATGAGCGCGGCGCGGTCGAGGCCCGCGCTGTCGGACAGGTAGCGCGGGTCGATCAGCGGCTTGGCGGCTGGATCGGCGGAGGCCAGGGTGATCCGGCCGCGGCTGTGCGGGCGCAGCAGCACGGTGGCCAGGATGACGCCGTGCTCGGTCGGATCGACCAGCCCCTCGTAGTAGAAAGGCGCTGGGGCGAAGATCATTTCGAGGTCGGGCAGGTCCAGATCGGGGTGGCTGCGCACGAATCCGTATGCCTCGCCGACGTTCGAGGTGAGCATGCCGCGATGCCGGAGCAGATAGTCGAGCAGCTGGCGCGGCTTCTCGGCGGCGAACAACGAGTCCCCGGCCACGCCGTAGCCGACGCCGGTGACCAGATGGTCCTGGAGGTTCGCGCCCACCTCGGGCGCGTGCCGCAGCGCGCGAATTCCCTGACGCGCCAGCTCGTCCCGGTCGCCGATGCCCGACAGCATCAGCAGCTGCGGGCTGTTGATGGCGCCGCCGCACAGCACCACCTCGCGGCGCGCGGTGACCGTGTGCGGACCGCCGCCCTGGTGGTATTCGACGCCGACCGCGCGGGTGCCGTCGAACAGCACGCGGGTGGCCGGCGCCTCGCTGCGGATGGTCAGGTTCGGCCGGCGCAGCGCGGGGCGCAGGTAGCCGTCCGCGGTGCTCCAGCGCTTGCCACCGTGCTGGGTGACCATGGTTTCGCTGAAGCCCTCGGGCTCCGGGCGATTCGGCGGTTCGACCTCGAACCCCGCCTCCCGCACCGCGGTCAGGTACGCGGCGGTCAGCGACCGGGGACTGCGTTGGCGGGAAATATGCAAAGGCCCGTTGGCGCCCTCGTCCGGATACTGTGCGTCCTCGACGTTTTCGATCCGCCGGAACTGCTCCACCGCGGCCGCGAAACCCCATTCGTCCCCGGCCAGCAACGCCCACTCGTCGTAGTCGGCGCGGAAGCCGCGTACCCACATCATCGCGTTCATCGACGACGAGCCGCCGAACATCTTGCCCCGCGGCCAATAGATCTGCCGGTTCTTCAGTTCCGGCTGCGGTTCGGTCAGATAGTCCCAATCCACTTCGGAGCGAAAGAGTTTCGCGAATCCGGCGGGAATGTGGGCGAATTTGTTCTTGTCCGCCGGCCCGGCCTCCAGCAACACGACCGAGGTATTCGGATCGGCACTGAGCCGATTGGCCAGCACCGCGCCCGCGGATCCGGCGCCGACGATCACGTAGTCCGCGATAAGCCCACCTGGTTGCACTATCCACTCCGATCTGCGCTGCCTACGGCAAAGATACGAGCAAGGGGTGGGCCGGGGTTCGATTTCGGCGCATCGGGAGAGAAGTCACCGAGTGTGGCGGTAGGGGAGCAGATAGAGTAGTGAGGTGCGTGAGGACAGTCACAAAACGATCGATCGGTCGTATTGATTGATAGTCTCAGTAGAGACCATGCGGTTCCCTTTGATCGAGAGGCTGTGATGGACAGGTACGACGACGAGCGCGAACGCAAGATCGGGATGATCGAGCGGTTCTACGAATTCGTCTCGACGGCGCAGTATGAGAAGATGTACGAGTTGTGCACCGACGATGTGCGGATGTCGATTCCGTACCAGCTGCCGGGCTTCCCGAATCAGGGCGAGGGCAAGGACAATCTGCGGCAATTGAACGGGGCGATGGACAATTACTCGTCCACCGCGCAAACCGTGGTGAACGTCGAACCCATGCTGAACCCCGACAGTTTCCTGGTCGAGGTCAAGGGCGACATGGTCGTCCGGGAAACCGGCAGGCCGTACCGCAACGACTATCTCAATGTCTTCCGCTTCCGCGACGGCAAGATCTGCGAATGGGTCAGTTACCACGACCCGGTGCGTCAGCTGGTCGCCTTCGGCTTCACCGAATTGCCGATTCCCGCCGAATCCTGATCGTCGCTCGCCGCGTACGCCACCCGGAAACGCGACGGCGACGTGCCGTAGCGATCGACGAACGCCTGCCGCAGCGTTTCGGCCGAACCGAATCCGCACCGGGCGGCGATCCCGGCGATCGGCAGCCGCGTGCCGGCCAGCAGCTGAGCCGCGGCCTCGGTGCGGGATCGGCGGACGAAGCGACCCGGTGTCTGTCCGAGTTCGGCGGCGAACAACCGGGTGAGATGCCGTTCGCTGACCCCGATTTCGGCCGCCAGGACGCCGGCCGACAGTTCCTGGTCGAGGTGGCTGTTGATGTAGGCGACCGCGCGCCGGACCAGGTCGTGGTCGGCGGGCGGCGGCGCGACGAACATGCTCATCTGCGCCTGATTGCCCGGGCGATGCAGATAGGTGACCTGTGCCCGCGCGATCTGCCGGGCGATCTCGCCGCCGTGATCGTCCTCGATGAACGCCAGCGCGAGATCGAAGGCACTGGTCACGCCCGCGGCCGTAGTCACGTTCTGCTGGCGGATGTAGATCGGGCCGGCGTCGACGGTGACCGCCGGATAGCGGGCCGCGAGCCCGTCCGCGAAGATCCAGTGCGTGGTGATCCGCTTGCCGTCGAGTAGTCCTGCGGCGGCGAGGATTTCGGCGCCGGTGCAGACCGAGGCGAGCCGGGTGCTGGTGGCGGCGAGGCGGCGGATGTGGCCGACCGTGCGGGCGCTGTCCGCGGCGATCCGGCTGCCGAACCCGCCGACCACGATCAGGGTGTCGATCGGTCCGGTGAGGCGTTCGAGGCAGGCTTCGCCGCGCAGCACGAGCCCCGACTGGGTGCTGATGTCGTGCCCACCGGGAGTGGCCAGCCGCACCCGGTACTGCGGATCGGCGCCGAGCCGGTTCGCCACGTCCATGCAGCTGGATACCGCGGAGATCTCGACCAGCTCGCTGTCGTGGTAGCCGACGATGACGACTTCGTGCGCGCGCACCCGTCCAGGGTACGTCGAACGACCGGCTTCCCAAGATTTCGGACATCATCGGGCGGCGGCGTTGTCCTGCGGTCGGTGGCGGGGGACGGTGGGACTTCGCGCATCACCGTGCGGACCTCATGGTGCCGCGCTGGTACGCGGAGTTCTGCGCGGTGGTCGACGTGCTGGTCGCGGCGGCGCTGGTGCTGGATGTCGTCAGCTGAGGATGAGCAGCGCGGATTTCTCGATGCGGTCGGCGATTTCGGAGTAGGACGCGTAGCCCATGCCGGCGCGGACCAGGGCGCCCGCGTAGAGCAATTCGAGTGACTCGACCACCTCGGGATCGGCGTTCTCGCCGAGCGCCCGGATGAGCCGCTTGCGGATCTCGGCGCCGATGCGGCCGCGCAGGTGCACCACGTCGGGGTCACGGCCGAGCAGGGCGCTGGTCACGGCGCCGGAGAGTTCCTGTTCGTCGGCGACGAGCAGCGCGATGGTGCGCAGCTCGGCGACCACCCGGACCGTCGGGTCCTGGTCGTCGCTGGCCGGGGACGGGGTGGAAACCAAACGGCGCCAGAAGATCTCGGCGACCAGGTGTTCCTTGGAGGAGAAGTAGGTGTAGGCGGTGGCCGCCCCGACGCCGGCCGCGGCGGCGACCATCCGGATGGTCATGCCCGCGAACCCTTCGCGGGCAAGCACTTCCACCGCCGACCTGGTCAGCTTGTCGACGGTGTCGGCCTGTTTCCCGGACAGCCTGCGGCGGGTCGCCTCGAGAATCACGGAATCGGGTTCGGACATGTGTCTGGATACTACTCTCGCGGGCGGTTCAGTTCTTCGCGGCGGCGAGGCCGGCCCGGCGGCCGTAGAAACTGCCGTCGCCCAGGGACGCGCCGCTCACGTACCCGCCGGCGCAGAGTCCGGAGGTGCAGCGCCCGGCGGCGAACAGGCCGGGGATCGGCTCGCCGGAGACGTGCAGCACCCGGGAGTCCAGATCGGTGCGCAGCCCGCCGAGCGTGAAACCCGCGGTGAATCCGCGCATGTCGAACGCGGCCAGCGAACCCCGCAGGGGCCGAACCCATTCCGGCTTCTTGCCGAGCAGTGGGTCCTTGCCGTCGGCGGCGTGCAGGTTGTAGCAGTCGACGGTGGCCTGTAGCGCCAGCGTGGGCAGGCCCATGTCGGCCTCGAGTTCGGCCACCGATTCGGCCGCCCAGGTCGGCGGCTGCCGGAAGAACGGAGTGGAGGTCTCGGTGGCGAGTCCGGCCTCGTAGGACGCCTCGTCGATGACCAGGAACGCCTGGTTCTCCTGCTGGATCAGCGTCGCCTGACCGATCCGGCCGGGGTAGGTGTCCTCGGCGATGAACCGCTGGCCGCGCCCGTTCACCAGGATGCCGCGCGCCATCAGCTGCGGGTCGCCGAAGAAGGCCACCTCGGTCGCGTCCATGTGCGCCAGCTCCGCGCCGAGCGCCTGCGCGACCCGGATGCCGATGCCGTCGTGTTCCTCGATCGCGGCGGCCGGCCTGCCGATCAGGCGCGGTGCGTAGCCCTCGATCATCTGCTGGTGATAGGCGAAGCTGCCGGTGGCCAGGACCAGGCCGCGGTCGGCGCGGATCGCTACCTCCTTGCCGTAGCGCCTGGCCAGCACGCCGACGACGCGATCGTCGTCGTCCACGATCAGCCGCCCGAGCCGCAGATCGTATTCGACCCGGACGCCGAGCGATTCGGCGGTTTCGGCCAGCGGTTTCATCAGCATGTAGCCGCCGCTCTTGCGGCCGATCTTCTTGTCCGCCATCTGCGGAACATGGCCGCGCGGAGCGGGTTTCGCGATCGCGTTGAACGGTGCGGCATTCTCCCCGCCGGAGTACATCAGGCCCTCGTCGTGCGGCGGTTCCCAGCCGGGCTCGCCCCAGAAGGCCTCGCGGAACGGCACGCCGTTGGCGACGAGCCAGTTGTAGTGTTCGACGCTGCCGCGGGCGTAGTCGGCGATCTTGGCCTTGTCCACGCCGGGGCCCAGGGCCGCCAGCAGGAACGTCTCCATGTTCTCCGGAGTGTCCTCGAAGCCGAGCGCCTGCTGCAGCGGGGTGCCGCCGCCGAGGTAGATGAACCCGCCCGCCATCGCGGCCGCGCCGCCCCAGCCGCCGGTGCGTTCCAGGATCAGCACGTCGGCGCCCGCGCGGGCGGCCTCGATCGCCGCGCAGACCCCGGCGATGCCGTAACCGGCGACGACGACGTCGGCCTGCTGGTCCCACTCGGTGACGCTGCTCGCGCGCAACGGTCGAAGGGTGTTGGCATCAGACATGTTTCGGGTCCTTCACTCGGTGCGTTCGGCTTGCTGCTGACGGGCGGCCTTCTTCTGTTGCGCCACAATGGTGCCCACCAGGAGGTCGAGTTTGGTGCCGTTCGGCCAACCTACGTAATGGCAGAGGAACACCGCGATCTCGTGCAGCTGCTCTTCGGTCAGTTCCTCGTTGCGCAGCGCGGCGCCGATCTGGATGCCCGCGGTGTCGATCGCGCCCTGGGCGGTGAGCGCGCCGAGCAGGATCAGCCGGCGGTCGCGGATGGACAGCGCGGGGCGCGACCAGATATCGGCGAACAGATGATCGGCGGTGACGGCGAAGTGGCTGCCCGGATAGTCCTGGAACTCGGTGCCGTACACCTCGGCCATCTTGGCCAGGCCGCGCGCACGCACGGAATCGGCGGAACCGTTGTCGGTCATGAGGTTTGCCTTTCGGAGGCGCCGACGCCGAGCCCGGGGCCGAGGCGGTCGAGGGCGAGTTCGGCGAGGGGGAGCGAGAGGTCGAGCCGGCGGGCAAGGTCGAGAGCGAGGCTCAGGTCCTTCTCACCGAGGTCGCGCACGTGCTGGAAGATGGGCAGCCAGAAGTCGCCCGCCTCGATGGGAGCGGCGCTGTCGCGCAGCATGATCGCGCCGGGGCCGCCCGTGACGGCGTCGGAATGCCGGACGACCTTGCCAAGCACGGTGATATCGATTCCGGCGGCCTCGGCCAGGCGCAGCGCCTCGGTGACGGCGGTGAAGGAGACGAAGTGGACCAGGTTGCGCGCCAGCTTCATCCGGGTTCCGGCACCGACGGGGCCGGCGTGCACGATCAGGTCGGCGAAGCAGCCGAACGGTGCTCGCACCCGCGCGAACGCTGCCTCGCTGCCACCGACCATGACCGCGAGCGTGCCTTTCGCCGCGCCCGGTCGGCCGCCACTCACCGGTGCGTCCACGAATTCGACCCCGTGCGTGGCGCATTCACCGGCCAACTCCTCGGCGGTCTGATCGCTGATGGTCGAATGCACCGCCACCACGGTTCCCGGTGCGGCACTACGCAATATCCCCTCGGGGCCGGTGACCACGTCGCGCACCTGTGCGTCGTCCACCACTGCCACCGAGATGATCGAGGCCCGGTCGGCAACCTCGGCTGGTGTGGCGTCGGAATCGGCGCCGGCCTCGGTGTACGGCCGAACCGCCTCGGCCCGCACATCACAAACGATGAGTCCGCCCGGCCAATCGAGCAGTCGTTTGGCCATCGGCGCACCCATGGAGCCGAGTCCGATGAAGCCGATCTTGGTGTCGGTCATGCTCGGAACACCTGTCCGCCATCGACATTGAAGATCTGGCCGGTGACCCAGCCGGCCTCGTCGGACAGGAGGTACAGGCAGGCGCCGACGAGGTCGGCGGGGGTGCCCATTCGCTTGAGCGGCAGGCGGTTCACCATGTCTTCGACGATGGCCGCGGGGGTCACCGTCTTGGTCGCGTCGGTGTCGATGGGGCCGGGGGCGATGGCGTTGATCCGGATGTTCGAGCCGCCGAGCTCGAACGCCAGCTGCTGGGTCAAGCCGTTGACGCCGACCTTGGCCAGGCCGTAAAAGCTGGAGTAAGTCCATGCGGCGGTGGAGGATTGGTTGACGATCGAGCCACCCGCCTTGCGCATGTGCGGCCAGACCGCGCGGGTCATGTTCAGCGCGCCGTCCATGTTCACGCTCATGAACGTCTTGTAGTAGTCCCACGGCACGGTGAGCAGCAGGTTGAGCTTCATCTCGCCGTAGATGGCGGCGTTGTTGACCAGATGATCGATGCCGCCGAACTCGGCGACCGTCAATTCGGCCAGGGCGGCGGCGGATTCGGGCTCGGCGACGTCGACCTGGCCGAACAGCGCGGTGCCGCCGTTGGCGGTGATCTTCTCCACGATCGCCCGGCCGCCCTCGGCATTCTTATCGGCGACAACGACTTTCGCGCCCTCGGCGGCCAGCGCCGCGGCATAGGCGGCCCCGATGCCCTGGGCGGCGCCGGTGACGATGACGGATCTTCCCGCGAAACGGGCCATGGACTGTGCTCCTCTTATCCAGCGGTCGCGATCAGCTTGGTTTCCAGGTATTCCTCGAACCCGGCGACGCCCATCTCCCGGCCGATACCGGACTGCTTGTATCCGCCGAACGGCGCGTCGGCGGAATACCAGACGCCGCCGTTGACGCTGAGCGTCCCGGTGCGAACGCCGTTGGTGACGTGGCGGATTCGGTCCGGGTCGGTGCCCCAGACCGACCCGGACAGGCCGTAGGGGGAGTCGTTGGCCAGCCGGATGGCGTCGTCGTCCCCGTCGTAGGGGATGACGACGAGGACCGGGCCGAAGATCTCCTCCTGGGCGACGGTCGCGGTGTTGGGCACATCGGCGATCAGGGTGGGTTCGATGAAGAAGCCCCGCTCCTGGTTCTTCGGGCGGCCGCCGCCGACCACGATGCGCCCGCCTTCCGAGCGGGCGATATCCAGGTAGCGCTCGACGCGGGCGCGCTGCCGCTCGGAGATGAGCGGCCCGCACACCGTGCGCGACTCGGCCGGATTCCCCGGCTGTATCCCGGCCATGGTGGCGGCCGCGGCCTGCACCGCCTCGTCGTAGGCGGCGCGCGGCACGAGCAGCCGGGTGGTGATCGCGCAGCCTTGCCCGGCGTGCACGCACACCGAAAATGCCGCCACCGCACAGGCGGCCGCGATATTCGCGTCGTCGAGCACGATGAACGCCGACTTGCCACCCAGTTCGAGGAACGCCTTCTTGAGTGTCGTTGCGGCGCCGCGCATCACCGCGCGTCCGGTCTGGGTCGAGCCGGTGAAGCTGATCAAGTCGACCAGCGGATGCTCGGTGAGCTGGGCGCCGAGCCCGTGGTCGGCGGAGGTCACGATGTTCACCACGCCGGCCGGGATATCGGTCTGCTCGGCGAGGATCGCGCCGACCGCCGCCGCACACCACGGGGTGTCCGGAGCGGGCTTGAGCACCACCGTGTTTCCGGCCGCCAGCGCGGGACCGAGCTTGGCGAAGGTGATCTGGTGCGGGAAATTCCACGGGGTGATCGCGCCGACCACGCCGACCGGCTCGCGGCGCAGCACCCTGCGCGTCTTGATGCCCATCGGTTGCGCTGTGCCGAGATCGGTTTCCCAGCTGTAGGTTTCGGCCAGCGACGCGGAGTAGGCGAGGTCGGCGACCGGACCCTCCAGCTGCGGGCCGCGGGTGAACATGGCGGGCGCGCCCGCCTCGGCGATGGTCAGCTCGCGGAGTTCCTCGATGTGCGAATGCAGCGCGGTGCGCAGTTGTTCGAGGCAGTGCGCGCGGAAGGCGGGGTCGCGGGACCAGCCGGTCTCGTCGAAGGCGGTGCGGGCGGCGGTGACCGCGGCGTCCAGGTCGGCGGCGTTCGCGTTCGCGGCCTGACCGAGCACCTCCTCGGTCGCCGGATTGATCGTGGCGAAGACGCCGTCCCCGCCCTCGACGAGCTTGCCGCCGATCAGCAGGCGCGCACCGTCGGCGGGCAGAAGGCTGGTCATGCGATTCTCCGATGCTGTCTGGACAGGTGTACGGAATATAGTCTCTCGCGTCGATTTCGGGCAAGAACAGGTTCTAACTCTGTCATTCTGGATGACGAGCCGACGCGTTGTCGCGGAATCTCCCCGGTTCCCGGGCGGGTCTGGGGGTTCGTGCGCAATGGTGTTGATAAACCACCGGAAACATTGTCGGAGGTGGCGGCCGATGGTACCGTCCAGACACATGTCCAGTTATGTGTCTCCGTCCGGTTCGGTCTGCGTGATCGGACGAGAGAACTTGTTCTCGAATGGCGGGTGGTTCCGGTGACGGCCGCGTTGGAGCCTTTGACGTTCGACCCGTACGACTACCGGTTCCACGAGGACCCGTACCCGACCTATCACCGGCTGCGCACCGAGGCGCCGCTCTACTACAACGCGGAGCTGGATTTCTGGGCGCTGTCCCGGCATGCCGACGTGACCAACGGATTCCGGGACAGCGTCAGGTTGTCGAGCGCGAACGGCGTGTCCCTCGATCCGGCCGCCTGGGGTCCGCACGCGCACCGGGTGATGTCGTTCCTGGCCATGGACGATCCGCGGCACCTGCGCATGCGCAGGCTGGTCTTCAAGGGGTTCACGCCGAAGCGGGTGGCCGAAATGCGGGGCCGGATCGAGGAATTGACGCTGTCCTACCTCGAACCCGCCCTCGCCGGCGGAGCGTTCGACTGGATCGGCGAGATCGCGGGCAAGCTGCCGATGGACGTCATCTCCGAGCTGATGGGCGTGCCCGCGAGCGACCGGGCCGAGATCCGCAGGCTCGCCGACCTGGTCGTGCACCGCGACGACGGCGTGCTCGACATCCCGCCGGCGGCGGTCGAGGCCTCGATCAAACTGCTCACCTATTACACCGAGATGGTGGCCGAGCGGAAGCGCACGCCGAGCGCGGATCTGACCTCCGCGCTGCTGGAGGCCGACGTCGACGGCGACACCCTGTCCGACGAGGAGATCATCGGGTTCCTGTTCCTGATGGTGGTCGCGGGCAACGAGACCACCACCAAACTGCTCGGCAACGCGCTGTACTGGGGTGCGCGCAATCCGGGCGAGTACGCCAAGGTGGCGGCGGAACCCGCCCACGTGCCGGACTGGGTGGAGGAAACGCTGCGCTACGACACCTCCAGCCAGGTGATCGCGCGTTCTGCCACTACGGATCTCGACTATCACGGCGGCACCATCCCGGCCGGTGCGAAGGTGCTGCTGCTGATCGGCTCGGCCAACCGCGATCCCGCCGTGTTCGACGACGGCGACAGCTACCGGATCGATCGGGCCGACAAGAGCGGGCTGGCGAGTTTCGGTGCGGGCGTGCACTACTGCCTCGGCGCGCACCTGGCCCGGCTGGAGGCCACGGTCGCGTTGCGCGAGTTCGCGTCCAGGGTGCGGTCCTACGGCGTCGTCGATTCCGGTGTCGTGCGCGTACATTCGTCGAATGTGCGCGGCTTCGCCCAACTCCCGATCGTGGTGGAGGCGAGCTGATGCCCCGATTCGAACCCCATCCGGAGCGCCGCCCGGTGCTCGTGGCCGGAGCGTCGTCCGGCATCGGCGCCGGCACCGCCGTCGCGCTCGCCGAGCTCGGGTATCCGGTCGCGCTCGGCGCGCGCCGGGTCGAGCAGTGCGCGGACCTGGCGGAGAAGATCCGCGCCGACGGTGGCGAGGCCTTCGCGCACCGCCTGGACGTCACCGACGCCGCGTCGATCGACGAATTCGTGGTCGCGGCCGAGAATGCCCTGGGCCCGCTGGAGATTCTGGTCTCCAGCGCCGGGGACATCGAGTTCTCGCCGGTGCACGAGATGGACCCGGAACGGTTCCTCGCGCAGGTCGACGTGCATCTGATCGGTGCGCATCGGCTGGTGCACCGGGTGCTGCCCGGCATGCTCGAGCGGCGGCGCGGCGACATCGTGCTGATCAGTTCGGACTGCGCGCCCGAGCCGCGCCCGCGGACCGGCGCCTACAGCGCCGCCAAGGCAGGTCTGGAGGCGATGGCGCAGCAGATGCGAATGGAACTGGAGGGCACCGGAATTCGTGCCTCGCTGGTGCGCCCGGGGCCGACGCTCACCGGTATGGGCATGAATTCCACGCCGGAGGTCGTCGGGCCGCTGCTGGAGGCGTGGAAGGACTGGGGTTTCGCCCGGCATCCGAACATGTTGCGGCCGAGCGATCTGGCCGCCGCGGTGGTGGCCGTGGTGTCCACCCAGCGCGGTGCGCATCTGGTACTCGTCGAGGTTCAGCCGGAAGCAAAGGTGCGACAGTGAGAGTCATCGCCGATCTGGACCTGTGCCAGGGCCACGCCGTCTGTCAGGACGAGGCGCCGGACGCGTTCCGCGTGCCCAAGCATGGCCAGGTCGAAATCCTGTTGGACACAACGGAATCCGCCCACCGCGCCGACATCGAGCGCGCCATCAAGTATTGCCCGACGCAGGCGCTCTCGCTTGCTCCGACGGAAGGTGGCCGGTGATGGTCGCGCGGGACGAACTGGACGAGATGGTCCGGCGCTGGCGGATCGAGAACCAGCGCTGCGAGGAGAAGGGCGATTGGAAGCCGCTGGCGGAGATGTACACCGAGGACGCCACCTATGGCTGGAACTACGGTCCGGCCCAGGAATTCATGGCCGTCGGCCGGGACGAGATCCGCGACCTGGCCCTCGGTCAGGAGATGCAGGGGCTCGAAGGCTGGACCTATCCGTATCAGGAGTTCGTGATCGACGAACGCAGCGGCACCGTCATCGGCTTCTGGAAACAGGTCTCGGAGGTGAAACGCCCGGACGGGCGGCCGTTTTCGCCCGAGGGCATCGGCGGCAGCTGGTTCCGGTACGGCGGTGACTATCAATGGTCTTGGCAGCGTGACTTCTTCGATTTCGGCAACGTCTCGCACATGTTCCTGGAGATGATCACCGGCAAGGTGTTGCCTGCGGGCATGCAGAAGCGGATCGAACGGGCCAGCGCCGGACCCCTGCCCGGGTGGTACCCGGTCGGCGAAGGCCCGGCCTCGCTGTGGTGAATGCTTTGCCGCAGAGCAACTTCGAGCAGCTGTCCCGGGCACAGCTCGCTACTCTGCTGCCCGAGCTGCTGCTGTGCGGCCATCTGATCGACCGCTCCGGCATGGCGCACACCATCGCGGCGTTGGGCCCGGACGGGATGACCGCCGTCGCCATCGAGGAGTGGCAGCTGGCCAGTCCGATCTACACCCGCCGCATGCAGCGCGCGTTCGGGTTCACCGGCGACGACGTGGTGACCATCTTCAAAGGTTTGCAGCTGGATATCGGCGCGCCACCGCAATTCATGGACTTCCGGTTCCGGGTCGACGACCGCGACCACGGCGAATTCTGGCTCGATCACTGCGGTGCCCTGCTGGACGTGGAGCCGATGGGGGACGACTTCGTGCTCGCGATGTGCCACGACATCGAGGATCCGACCTTCGACGCCACTGCGCTGGCCACCAACCCGCACGCACAGGTCCGGCCGATCCACCGGCCGCCGCGCCGGCCTGCCGATCGAAAGCCGATGTGCGCGTGGACGGTAACCATCGACGCCGCGCACGTACCGCCGCAGGTCCCGCCGAACACCCCCTTGATCGCGGAATCCGCCGCCGCCCGGCTGGTGCTCGCCGACATCGATCCCGCCGACGAGGGGCGATCCGACTACGCGGGCCCGCTACTGAGCGAGCTTCGGTTCGCGGACTTCTCGAAGTCGGCGCTGGTGCGCATGGCCGACGAGGTGTGCCTGCAACACCATCTGCTGACCCTCGGTTTCCTGATCGCACTGGGCGCCCGGCTCGAGCCGGCGGCGGCGCTCGAGCTGTGCCGCAAGCAGTTCGCGGGCATCGCCGGGCTCACCGCCGAACGGCTGCGAAAGGCGCTGAACCTCGGCGACGACGCGGCCGCGCTGGCGACCGTGCTGCGTCTGCATCCGGCCTGGAATCCGCTGCCCTACACCGATGTTCGCGTCACCGATGGCGACCACGTCCGGCTGACCATCGCGCGCGAGTGCGCCGCCCGGTCCGACGGCGCCTGGCCCGCGCTGATCGAGGCAGACCGGCTCGCGCCCATCGATGCGATGGCCCGCGCGGTGAACCCCCGATTCGCCGCGCACACAGTCGATTCCACCGATCGGGCGCTGACCGTGGAGATCGCGCTCGGGGCGACACCGGCGCGCGAGTCGACCGAGGTCGCGCTGACCCGGTTCAGCACCGGCGCCGCCTTCGCCTTCGCCGACCGCGGCATCCCGCTGCCGCTGACGGTGCTGTGAGATCCGTATCGAGAGAGTGAATCGCCGTGGCACGTAACTTCGCCGACCTGTTCGAGCATTCCGTCGACGCGATGCCCGATCGGGTGGCGCTGCTGGCCGGCGACCGCCGCCTGACCTTCGCCGAGGTCGACGCGCGAGCGAATCGGCTGGCCGCGCATCTGACGGCCGCCGGGATCGATGCGGGCGCCCACGTCGGCTTCCAGATGCACAACGGCATCGAGACCATGGAGACGCTGCTCGCCTGCTTCAAAGTCCGCGCCGTGCCGATCAACATCAACTATCGGTACGGGGTCGAGGAACTGCGTTACGTCTACGACAACGCAGACCTGCGGGCGCTGGTCTACCACTCCACTTATGCCACCGCAGTGCACGCGGCCGCGGCGCGGGTCCGCTCGCTGCACCACCGGATCGTGGTGCCCGACGACACCCTCGACAGCGACCCGCCGGTCGACGCCGTGCATTACGAAGACGCGCTCGCGGGCGGCTCCGCCGAGCGCGACTTCCCCGAGCGCAGCGCCGACGATCTGTTCATGATGTACACCGGCGGCACCACCGGCCTGCCCAAAGGCGTGATGTGGCGGCAGGAAGACATGTGGCGGGTGCTCGGCGGCGGCATCGACTTCCACACCGGAGTCCCGGTCGCCGACGAATACGAACAGTCCCGGGCCGGCGCGGAGGGAGCACAGAGCACCTGGTTCGTACTGCCGCCGTTGATCCACGCGGCCGCCATGATGCCGACCTTCGCGGCGCTCTGGTCCGGCAACGCCGTGTTCCTGCAACCGCGGTTCGACCCGAATCTGGTGTGGCAGACGGTTGTCCGGCACCGGCCGCAGGTCATGGTCATCACCGGCGACGCCATGGCGCGGCCGCTGCTCGACGCCTATCGCGCCGCCCCCGTCGACGCGTCCGGACTGCTGGCCATCGGTTCCGGCGCCGCGCTGCTGTCCCAGCCGGTGAAGAACGAACTCCTGGAACTGTTTCCGGCGCTGGTCGTCACCGACTCCATCGGGTCGTCGGAAACCGGTTTCGGCGGAATGGGTTTCGTGCAGAAGGACGACGATCCCGGGCGCGGGCCGCGGGTGCGGATCGGCCGCGGGTCGATCGTGGTCGACGACGACGGACGTCCCGTGCACCCCGGCGAGGAGGGGTGGCTGGCGAAAAGCGGGTCGGTCCCGCTGGGCTACTACAAGGACCCGGTCAAGACCGACAAGCTGTTCAAGACGGTCGACGGCACCCGGATCGTGGTCACCGACGACCGCGCGCGGATCGAGGCGGACGGGTCGGTCACGCTGCTCGGCCGGGGCAACATGGTGGTGAACACCGGCGGCGAGAAGGTGTTCGTCGAAGAGGTCGAGGGCGTGGTCAAGGCGCACGACGGCATCTACGACGCGGTGGTCGTGGGCGTCCCGCACGAACGGTGGGGCTGGCAGGTCGCGGCGGTGGTCTCGGCGGCCGGACCCGTCGATTTCGCGGAGCTGACCGCGCACGTCCGCAAGCACCTGGCCGGCTACAAGGTGCCCAGGCGGATCTGGCAGGCCGAGGTCATCGCGCGCGCCCCCAGCGGCAAGCCGGACTACCGCTGGGCCAAGGACCACACCGCGCGGTACGCGCCGGACTATCAGGCGGACTGAGCGGTGAGACTGCGCGAACGCCCACGGCGGACAATAGGAACATGTTCTAATTCGGTGAGAGTACCGGCCCGATACCTGCGGCGATTCCGCACGTCATGGAGAAGTCCCGATGACCACTGAGACCACCAAGAGCCCGACGGCGACCTTGCCCGCCCGGATCACCGGGGCGCTGATCGACCGGTTGACCGGCCTGGTCGTCGCCGACGGCACCGTCGCACCGTACTCGATGACGGAGGTCTACACCGGCGCCGCGGTCGGTGAACTCCCGCAGTCCAGTCCGGACGACGTCCGCGCCGCGGCCGCGATCGCCCGTGCGGCACAACCGGAATGGGCCGCGCTGCCGGTGCGCCGCCGGCTCGAGGTGTTCGAGCGGATGCACGAGCTGATCCTCACCGAGGTCGAGACCATCGCCGATCTCATCCAGATCGGGTGCGGCAAGACCCGCCGGATGGCCGTCGAGGAGTCGTGCGACGTGCCGATGGTGATCAGTCACTACCTGAAAACCGCACGCCGCGTGCTGCGTTCGCGGCGGCGCGGCGGTGCGATGCCGATCATCAGCAGCTCGACCGAGGAACACCGGCCCAAGGGCCTGGTGGCGGTGATCGCCCCGTGGAACTTCCCGTTCGCCATCGCGCTGTCGGACGCGATGCCCGCGCTGATGGCGGGCAACGGGGTGATTCTCAAGCCGGACAACAAAACCGCGCTGTGCGTCCTGTTCGGCGTCGAACTGCTGCACCGGGCCGGACTGCCGCGCGGACTGGTCCAGGTGGTGTGCGGCGAGGGGCCCGATATCGGCCCGAGCCTGATCGATACCGTCGATTTCGTCATGTTCACCGGCTCGACCGCGACCGGACGGGTGGTCGGCGAGCGGGCCGGGCGCAACCTCATCGGTTGCAGCCTGGAGTTGGGCGGCAAGAATCCGATGCTGGTCCTCGCGGACGCGAACCTGGACGAGGCGGTCGCCGGTGCCGCCTTCGCGGTGTTCGCCAACTCGGGGCAGGCGTGCATGCACATCGAGCGGATCTACGTGCACCGCAGCCGGTTCGACGAGTTCGTGCGCGGCTTGGTGGCCGCCGCCGACGAATTGAACAACAGGATCGGGGCGGCCTACGACTACACCCCGGAGTTCGGTTCGCTGGTCTCGGTGCAGCACCGAGACCGGGTGGCCGAGCATGTCGAGGATGCCCGCGCCAAAGGGGCAACCGTGCTGACCGGCGGCAAGATTCGGCCTGACGTCGGTCCCGCGTTCTACGAGGCCACCGTGCTCACCGGCGTCACCCCGGAGATGACGCACGCGACGCTGGAGACCTTCGGTCCGGTGGTGAGCGTCTACCCGTTCGACGACGAGCCGGAGGCCATCCGGCTCGCCAACGACACCGACTATGGATTGAACGCGAGCGTGTGGAGCCGAGATCTGGCCCGCGCCAACCGCATCGCGGCGCAACTCCAGGCGGGCAATATCAACATCAACGACGGATTCGTGGCGACCTACGCGGCCAAGGCCACCCCGTCCGGCGGGGTGAAGCAGTCCGGCGTCGGCACCCGGCACGGCGATCAGGGGCTGCTCAAGTACACCGACACGGTGAACGTCGGCGTGCTCAAACGGCAAGTGCTGGCGGCGCGTTCGGGCCAGCCGTACGCGAAGCAGGTGAAGACGACGCTGATGTCGCTGCGGCTGATGCGCCGGACGAGGTTGCGCTGAGTTTATTCGCTGCGCCGAGGGGCGCGGTTCGCAGTACCACCTGAGGAGGTAGCCGTGGCGACACCGTCGTTGCCGGCCGGATTCGACTTCACCGATCCGGCGCTGTGGGAGACGCGAAGGCCCGTCGAGGAATTCGCCATGCTGCGCCGGACCGCCCCGGTCTGGTGGCAGCCCCAGGAGGACGATCACTCCGGTGGCTTCCGCGACGGCGGCTACTGGGTGGTGAGCACGCTCGACGACGTCAAGGAGATCTCGCGCAACCCGGAGCTGTTCTCCTCCGAACGCAAGGGCTCGATCATCCGGCCGTCCGACGCCACCACGCCGGAGCAATCGGCCGCGGCGAGCGTGCTGCTGGTGAACATGGACCCGCCGAAGCACTCCAAGTTCCGCAAGATCATCACGAAGGGTTTCACCCCGCGCGCGGTGGAGGGATTACGCGCGGCGTTGACCGAGCGAGCGCATGCCATTGTGCACGAGGCGAAAAAATCGGGCGGCGGCAATTTCGTCGAACAGGTCGCCTGCGAGTTGCCGTTGCAGGCGATCGCCGAGTTGATCGGTGTCCCACAGGAAGACCGGCGCAAGCTGTTCGACTGGTCGAACCAGATGCTGAGCTACGACGACCCGGATTACGGTGATCCCGCGCTCGCCTCGGCCGAAATCCTCGGCTATGCCTGGAACCTGGCCGAGCAGCGGCGCGGCGCCCCGGCGGGGGATATCGTGTCCGAACTCGTGCACGCCGACGTCGACGGCGAGTCGCTCGGCTCCGACGAATTCGGCTTCTTCGTGATCCTGCTTTCGGTGGCGGGCAACGAAACGACACGCAATGCCATCACGCACGGCATGAAAGCATTCGTGGACCACCCCGAACAATGGGAGCTGTACAAAGAACGGCGGCCGCGCACCGCCCCGGACGAGATCGTCCGGTGGGCCACGCCGGTGACCGCGTTCCAGCGCACCGCCACCGCCGACACCGAGATCGGCGGCACGCGGATCCAGCAGGGGGAACGGGTCGGACTGTTCTACGGTTCGGCCAACTTCGACGAGGACGCGTTCGGCGATCCGTTCACCTTCGATATCCTGCGCGATCCGAATCCGCATGTCGGATTCGGCGGCACCGGCGCGCACTACTGCGTCGGCGCGAACCTGGCCCGGCTGGAAATCGACCTCATGTTCAACGCCATCGCCGACGCCATGCCCAAGATCACCGAGGTCGCCGATCCGGTACGGTTGCGGTCGGGGTGGATCAACGGAATCAAGAATTGGCAGGTCCGATACGAATGACTCTTCGAAACGTACCGCTGCGGACGCTGAGCGGTGAACCGGCGACGCTGTCCGAGCTGGTCGGCGACAACGTGGTGCTGCTGGTCAACGTGGCCTCCAAATGTGGGCTGACCCCGCAGTACACCGGGCTGGTCGAATTGCAGAAGTCCTACGGCCCGCGCGGTTTCAGCGTGGTCGGCGTGCCCAGCAATCAGTTCATGGGGCAGGAACCGGGTACGGCCGAGGAAATCCAGGAGTTCTGCTCGACCACCTATGGCGTCGACTTCCCGCTGCTGGAGAAGACCGATGTCAACGGCGAAAACCAGCACCCGCTGTACGAAACCCTGGTCGAGACCGCCGACGCCGACGGCACGGCCGGCGACGTCCAGTGGAACTTCGAGAAGTTCCTGATCGACCGGGACGGAAAGGTGGCCGGGCGTTTCCGCCCCACGGTCACCCCCGACGCGCCCGCGCTCGTGGCAGCCATCGAATCCCTGCTCTGAGTGCACAATTCGAGGCCCGTCCGATCGGACGGGCCTCGAATCATGTCCGGGGCCGCCCATAATCCGTTGCGAGGGTGCACGATCGGCGTATGGGGCAAACGATATTGGAGACCGAGAGACTGACGCTCGTGCCGCTACGCGCCGAGCACACCGACGCCGTCGTCGCGGTGTTCGCGCACCAGAGCATGAGCACCTACATCGATATCGACTTCAGCGTGGCCGACAACGCGCGAAAGATGGTGCAGCGGAGGCTCGCCTACGACGGACCACCGCGGATGGGGCACTGGGCGATCCTGCACGAAGGCGTGGTCGTAGGTCTCGGCCATCTCCGCCCGTCCTGGGAACTTCCAGGCGACCTACCGGAGATCGGCTGGTACCTCAGTCCTGCCTACGGCGGTCGCGGGCTCGCCACCGAGGCCGCCACCGCCATTCTCCGGCACGGCCTCGACGACCTCCGCTTGAACTCCATCTGGGCCCTCGTCCACACCCACAACGAACCCAGCCTCAAACTCGCCGCACGCCTGGGCTTCCTGGCGGTCGGCACCGGCGTCCACTACGGCGCCGAGCACCGCGTCCACGTTGCCCTCCCACAGCCGCACCGCGGGTGAGGGCTCGCGGAGTCCGAGGTGGTCCCGGTTCTACTGGTCCACCGTGAAGATCACGGGGCGAGCGATCCGGGCGGCGCGGGTGAAGAAGGTTCTGATGTCGACGAGATTGGACCAGGTGTAATCGAAATCATCGGCATTGCGTGGGCCGTTGTAGTCATCGGTATCCAGGTCGAAAAAGCGTTCCCGCAAGAATTGTTCGTCGAGCAAGGACAGTGCGCGCGCTACATCGTCGACCTGTCCGGCGGTGAGGTAGCTGACGAAGTAATCGTCTCCCGCGTCGAGGCGGGCACCGCCGAGAACAGCGTGGGACAGGGGATAGGTGCCGCCCGCGGGATCGAGGGTGCCGTCGGACAGGCATCGGTGAATGGCATCCCACGCTTTGTCACAGCTCACCTGGTCGGCCTCGTCGTCCAGCCCTTCCTCGATCTCTTCGATGAGCGCCAGGACCGTGTCGGGACTGTCCGCGTCGAGAAGCGCGTCCGCCTGTTCCGATGTCAAAGCGAAGTGAACGCCTAGCTGTCCCATGCATCTGCCCCTCGAGTCGATTCTCGCAAAAGCATCTCCCGCACTGGGACGTTGCGCCACACATCAGTTCTGGGGGATGCGGCGCCGAGCACCGCGCCCATGTCGCCCTCTCACGGCCGCACGCCGCTGCCGGGGACTCAGCCGCGGTGGGTGAGGGGGTCGCGGAGGCCGAGGTGGTGGCGGAGGGTCGTGCCGGTGTATTCGGTGCGGTAGACGCCTCGCTCCTGGAGTTCGGGCACCAGCCAGTCGACGATCTCGTCCAAGCCGGTGGGGACCAGGTAGGGGGAGATGTTGAAGCCGTCGACCGCGCCTTGACGGACCCAGCGGGCGAGTTCGTCGGCCACCTGAGCGGGCGTGCCGGCGAAACCGGAGCGTTCGGTGGTGGCGATGACTGTCTCACGCAGGGAGAGGTTTCCGGCCTCCGCGCGGGCACGCCATTCGCGGGCGATGGCGTGCGGGTCCTGCCCGTGGCGCGGGGAGCCGCGGGTCTCGGAGATGGGCCGGTGTTCGGGGTCTTCCTTCGGCAGTGGACCGTCGGGGTCGAGGTGGGACAGGTCGCGACCCCACACCTGACCGGCCAGCGATAGCGCGGTCTGGCCGGTGTATTGGCCGTTCTTGACCCAGCGGACCTTCTCCTCGACCTCGGATTCCTTCTCCGCCAGCACGATCTGGGTGCCGGGAAGAATCTTGATGTCGTCCTCCGGGCGGCCCGCCGCGCGCAGGCGGGCGCGGATGTCGTCGGCGAAGGCGAGGGCGTCGTCGAAATGCGTTCCGTGCCTGGAGAAGATCACGTCGGCGTTGGCCGCGGCGAAATCGCGGCCGGTGGGCGAGTCGCCGGCCTGGAAGATGACGGGATGTCCCTGAGCGCTGCGGGGGAGCGTCGGGGTGATCGACACCTGGAAGTGGTCGGTGGATCGTTCGACCGGCGTGACCGCGTCCGTGCTCGCCCACGACGGACTCTGCTGCGAGGTGGCGATGGCGCCGTCGCGCCAGGCATCCCAGATCGCACGGGCGGTGGCGAGGAACTCCCCGGCCCGCTCGTAGCGCAGTGCGTGGTCCAGATACCCGCCGCGACGGAAGTTTTCCCCGGTCCACGCGTTGTCGGTGGTAACGGCGTTCCAGCCCGCCCGGCCGCCGGAGATGAGATCGAGACCGCTCAATCGGCGGGCCAGGTCGGCGGGCTCGTTGTAGGTGGTGTTCTGGGTGGCGACCAGGCCGATGTGCCGGGTGACGCCCGCCAGCGCGGCGAGCTGGGCGATCGCGTCCGGACGGCCCGCGATATCGAGTTCGAGGATCTTGCCGTCCTGCTCGCGCAGCCGCAGCCCCTCGCCGAGGAAGAACGCGTCGAACAGCCCGCGCTCGGCGGTCTGCGCGACCCGGCGGAAGGTTTCGAAGTCGATCTGCGAGCCGCTGGCCGAATCGGACCAGATGGTGGTGTGGTTGACGCCCTGGAAGAAGACGCCGAAATGGACCTGGGCGTCCGGACGGGGATGAGCGGTCATGTGGTTGGCTCCTGTCAGTTCGACGCGGCGTAGCGATTGGCGGGGCGGGCCAGACCGAGGTTGGCGCGCAGCGTGGAACCCGGCACCGGGCGGTGCGCGATGCCGGTGCGCAGCAGGGCGGGCAGGACCTCGCGGGCCAGCACCGGAAGGTCCTCGTCGATGACCGCCGGGTGCAGGCGCACGCCGTCGAGATGGGCGCTGAGGTGGGTCAGCAGGTCGACCAGCGCGGCGGCGGATCCGGAGAACGCCAGCCGGGCAGGGGAATTGGAGGGTGCGGCGCCGAGCCGTTCGACGGCGGACGCGCCGGGGGTGTCCAAAGTGACGTCGATCTCGGCGAACGCCAGACCGGGGCGGGCCTGCTCGGCCGATTCGATGGCGGCGGCGACCGAGTCTGCCGCGACGAGCCGGACGTCGACATCGCCGGCGGCGCCGAACACCACCGGTTGTCCCTGGGGCGGGCGGGGCACGATGGCCGGTCCCTTCACCGAGTAGCTCTCGCCGCGAAAGTCGATGTAGTGCAGCCTGTTCCGGTCCAGGAACCGTCCGTTGGGGTAGTCGCGGATCACCGCGTCGTCGTCCCACGAGTCCCACAGGCGCCGGGCGACCTCGATGGCATCGTCCTGCTCCTTGGCGAGTTCGTCGGCGGGGACCTGCGTGCGTCCCCAGGTGGCGGCGGCCCGCGGGTCGTCGATCGGTTCGGCGATCCACCCGGCCCGGCCGCGTGCGGCGTAGTCGAGCGTCGCGATCTGCGAGGACGTGTGGAACGGTTCGGCGTAGCTGGTGGCGACCGTGGGCACCAGGCCGATGGTGCTGGTGGTCGCGGCGACGAACGACGCGCGGGTCACCGCGTCGACGCGGCCGGCGACGGATTCCGGCGGCAGGATGGAGTCGGCGAAGGTGACCAGGGTGAAGCCCGCGTTCTCCGCCGTGGCGACCCGGGTGCGCAGGGTGTCGCCGGTGAGCAGGCGGTCCGGCGCGTGCGCGGCGCGCCGCCACGCCTCGGGGTGGAAGCCTTCGCCGTCGAGTTCTATGCCGAGCGCGAAAACGCCCATGCGACACCTTCTTCCGTGCGATCGAGGATTGCGGTGAGGACGCCGTTGTCGGCGAGCAGGACCGGCCGGGTGTCGCCGGCCAGTCGTTCGGCGGCGGCCCTGCGGGATTCGCGGACGCCGACGACGAGCAGTGGGGGATCGAGGTGTGCGGTGACCGGATCGCCGTGCGGTGCGGCGGTCAGCGTGGAATGCGCCGCGGAGCCGAGGATCTCGGCCACCACGACCTCGGCCGATCCGGGCCGATCCAGCACGACCGGCAGCGCCGTTGCCGCGCCGAGTATTTCGAGCGCCTCGGCGACCGACGCCGTCGACGGAACGAATTCGACCGGGCCGGACAAGCTCTGGCCCGCTCCGACGGGGTCCGCGGCGCCGACCTCGAACCCGAGCCGGCCGACCCATTCCTCGTCGAAATACTTACTCAGATAAGCCCGCCCGGAATCGGGCACGATCACCACTACTAGGTCCGTCGGTGACAGCCCGGCGGCCACCCGCAGGGCCGCCGCCACGGAGACACCGGCCGACCCGCCGACGAGCAGCCCTTCCTCGCGCGCCAACCGCGCGATCACCGCGAAAGCCTCTGCGTCACTTACCCGTTCGACCCGGGACACGACGTCCCGGTGATATGACCGCGGCCATTCGTCCACGACGGTCTCCGGATGCCGGAAGTGCCCGACCGCCTCGACGTAGTAGGCACGCCCGTCTCCGCCGCCGTACACCGAATGCTCCGGGTCCGCCCCGATGACCTGAACGCGGCCGTCCGACACCTCGCCGAGATAGCGTCCCGCGCCGCTGACTGTCCCGCCGGTCCCGATCCCCGCCACGAAATGCGTGACGCGCCCACCGGTCTGCGCCCAGACCTCCGGTCCGGTCGTGCGGTAGTGCGCCTCGGGATTCGCCGGATTGTCGTACTGACCGGCCAGCCACCCACCGGGTATCTCGGCGGCGAGCCGGGTCGCGAGATTGCGCACATGCTCGGGGTGATGCGTGGGCCGGCCGCCGGGTGTCACCCGGACATCCGCGCCGAGCGCGCGCAGAATCGCGATCTTCTCCCGGCTTGTCTTGTCCGGCACCACAACCACGGTCCGATAGCCGAGCGCGGCGCCGACCAGCGCCAGCCCGATCCCGGTATTGCCCGATGTCCCTTCGACAATCGTGCCGCCGGGCCGCAGCTCCCCGCCGGCCTCGGCCGCGCGCACCATCGCCAACGCGATCCGATCCTTCACGCTGCCACCGGGATTGGTGAATTCGAGCTTCGCGTACACCGCCGCGCCCCCGGCCGCGGGCACCCGATTCAACCGAACCAGCGGCGTCTGCCCGATCGCGTCGGCGACGGACTCGAAGATCTGCGGCGCACCGACGAGACCGGCTCGCCCCACTGGCATTTCGACACCTCTCTGTCCGGCGGGCGAAGCAGCCCTGCTCGAGCATGCGGTCCGCCGCGAGCGAGCGCGACGGTTTGCGTCGTGCTGATTCGAAGCCGGTTCGCACAGCACGAATCCCGGGCCCACCGCGGACCCGGGATTCGTGTGGTGCTACCGCGCGGCGCGAGCCGAGAGACCGGCCGCGACCAGCACCGTCACCCCCTCGGCAATGGCCGTGCCGCCGAGCGCGTGCGCCGCGGACAGTGCCGTGCTGCCGGCCAGACCGAGGAACAGCGTGCCGAACGACGCGATGCCGACCACGATGCCGAGCTGCACGTTGGTCACCAGGATCCCGCTGGCGTCCGCCGCCAGGCTCATCGGCACCTTGGCCAGCGTCCGCGTCATCAGGGGGCTGAACGCGAACCCGTTGCCCGCACCGCACAGCCCGAGCAGTACCAGGACCAGCGGGCCGACCTCGGCGCCGTTGCGCAGCAACAGGCCCACGGTCACCATGCTCGCCGCGGCCAGCACGAGGCCGAGCGGAATCATCGTGGCGTGGAAGCGATGTGGGACGCGCTCCCAGTTCAGGCCGGTGACGGCGAAGGCCAAACCCATCGGGATGAACAGCAGGCCCGCGTGCAGCGCGCTGTAACCGAGCGTGCTCTGCAGGTGGATGGCCATCACGAACATCCAGCCGCCGAAGGTCGCCATCACCACGAACAGGGTCGCCGCGGCGAGCAGCAGTCCCGGCGCGGCCAGCACCCGGTGCGAGAACAACGGCTCGCCGTCGCGGGCCGCGACGGCCCGCTCGATCCCGACGAACGCCGCGAACGCGATCACGCACGCGCCGAGCGAGATCCACGACCACAGCGGCCAATCCAGCTCGCGGCCGAGCACCAGCGGCAGTACCAGTGCCAGCACCGCCGCGGTGAGCACGGTCAGACCGGCCAGGTCGAGCTTGCGATCGAACCGCTGGGTCACCGTCGGCAGCACCCGCGGCGCGACCACCAGCAGCACCAGGCCGATCGGCACGTTGACCAGGAACACGCCGCGCCAGCCGCTGCCCCACACGTCGGCGCTGACGATGAGCCCGCCGAGCACCTGCCCGGCGACCATGCCGCCGGAGATGATCGCGGAATACACGCTCAGCGCCTTGGCCCGGGCATTGCCGGTGAAATTGCGCTGAATGAGGGTCATGATCTGCGGCACCATCGCCGCCGCGCCCACGCCCTGGGCGAAGCGGAACACGATGAGCGACGTTTCGTTCCACGCCAGCCCGCACACCAGCGAGGCGAGCGTGAACAGCGCCAGGCCGGCGATGAACATCCGCCGCTGACTGAATCGGTCGCCGAGCCGGGCCCCGGTGACCAGCAGGACGGCGTAGGCGATCACATATCCGGCCACGATCAGCTGCAAAGCGGCGCCGGAGGTGTGCAGGGAACTGCGAATCGAGGGAATCGCGACATTGACGATGGAGGCGTCGAGCACGGCCATGAATTGACCGGTGAGAATCACGGCGAGAATGGCCAGGGTGCGCCGCGCACCGTACGCGGCGGGTGGTGCGGCCGGGGGCGCGGCAACCGGCTCTGCGGCTGCCGAATCCGGCGACAAGATCTGCGTCATGCACTGATCTTGCGGGCTGCGCGACACCAGTAACAGGAGCCCAATAAAACGGGTATCGGCAACACCTGGATAAGCGCGCGCTTCGCGAGGAATGTCCGCTCTGCGGCATATTATTCCGGTGAGATGTGGCGGAGACCACCTGATTCGCCGCCGGGACGCCGCCTATCCCGAAATACTTAGTCAGGCTAACCTGTTTCGAAGAGATAAGGCGTTTCCAACTTTCTCAGCGAGGGAGATCTGCCATGGCGGTTGGTTCACGCGACGAGCGACTACAGCGCCGAATCGCGCAATTGTTCGCCGACGACGAGCAGGTGAAGGCCGCGCGGCCGATCGAGGCGGTGGCCGCGGCCATGCGGGAACCCGGCAGGCGGATGAGCGAGGTCGTCGCCACGGCGATGGCCGGCTACGCCGATCGTCCCGCGGTCGGTCAGCGGGCGTTCGAGGTGGTCGCCGACGATACGACCGGCGCCACGTCGGTGCGGTTACTGCCCAGGTTCGAGACCATCACCTACGGCGAGCTGTGGCGGCGGGCCGGCGCGGTCGCGACGGCCTGGCAGGGAGATCCCGAAAAGCCTTTGCGTTCGGGCGATTTCATCGCGCTGCTCGGCTTCACCAGCACCGACTATCTGACGCTCGACCTCGCCATCCTGCACATGGGCGCGGTCACCGTGCCGTTGCAGGCGAGCGCGGCGGTCTCCCAGCTGACCTCGATCCTCACCGAGACCGAGCCGCGGCTGCTCGCCTCGACGCCGGAACATCTCGACGCGGCCGTCGACTGCCTGCTCGCGGGCACCTCGCCGGAGTGGCTGGTGGTGTTCGACTACCACCCCGCGGACGATGCGCAGCGTGCGGCGGTCGAAGGGGCCCGTCGTCGCCTGGCCGACGCGGGCAGCTCGGTGACCGTCGAAACGCTCGACGACGTGCTCGAACGGGGCAGCGCGCTGCCGCAGGCGCCGCTGTTCGTCCCCGATCCCGACGACGACCCGATCGCCCTGCTCATCTACACCTCGGGCAGCACGGGCACGCCGAAGGGCGCGATCTACACCGAGCGGTTGGCGCGGGCGGGCTGGCAGGGGCTGGCCACCGGCGTGGGCATCAACCTGAACTACATGCCGATGAGCCACATCGCCGGCCGCCTGTCCTTGATCGGCGTGCTGGCCCGCGGCGGCACCGCGTACTTCGCGGCCAAGAGCGATATGTCGACGCTGTTCGAGGACTTCGCGCTGGTGCGGCCCACCGAGGCCTTCTTCGTTCCGCGGGTGTGCGACATGATCTTTCAGCGCTACCGCAGCGAGATGGACCGGCGCTCCGGGGCCGGCGTCGACCCGGACGTGCTCGACGAAGAGGTGAAAACCGAACTGCGGCAAGACTATCTGGGCGGACGGCTGCTCGGCGCGATCGTCGGCAGCGCGCCGCTGTCGGCGCAGATGCGGGCGTTCATGGAGTCCGTGCTCGACGTGCAACTGCACGACGGATACGGCTCCACCGAGGCGGGTGCGGGCATCCTGATGGACAACCGGATCCAGCGCGCGCTGGTCACCGATTACAAGCTGGTCGACGTGCCGGAACTCGGCTATTTCCGCACCGATCAGCCGTATCCGCGCGGTGAGTTCCTGGTGAAGGCCAAGACTCAGATCCCCGGGTATTACAAGCGCCCCGACATCACCGCCGAGATCTTCGACGAGGACGGCTTCTACCGGACCGGCGACATCGTGGCCGAACTCGGGCCGGACGAGCTGGTGTACGTCGATCGCCGCAACAATGTGCTCAAGCTGTCCCAGGGTGAGTTCGTGACCGTCGCCAATCTGGAGGCGGTCTACGCGACCAGCCCGCTCATCCGGCAGATCTACATCTACGGCAGCAGCGAACGGTCCTACCTGGTCGCGGTGATCGTGCCCACCGAGGCCGCGCTGCGCGACAACGACATCGACGCCTTGAAATCCGCACTGGCCGAATCGATTCAGCAGCTGGCCAAGGCCGCCGACCTCCAGTCCTACGAGATTCCGCGCGAATTCCTGATCGAGACCGAGCCGTTCACCATAGAGAACGGGCTGCTTTCCGGCATCTCGAAGTTGTTGCGCCCCAAGCTGAAGGAACGCTACGGGGAGCGTCTCGAGCAGATCTACGCCGATCACGCGGCGCGGCAGAGCGACGAAATGCTGGAGCTGCGACGCGAAGCCGCGTCCCGTCCGGTGCTCGACACGGTCGCCCACGCGGCGCGCGTCCTGCTCGGCATCGCGTCCGCCGATCAGGACGCGCACTTCACCGATCTCGGGGGCGATTCCCTGTCGGCCCTGTCGTTTTCGAACCTGCTCAACGAGACGTTCGGAGTGGAGGTGCCGGTCGGGGTCATCATCAGCCGGGCGAACAACCTCCGGGAGATCGCGAAATACATCGAGGACGAACGGGATTCGGGCGCGAAGCGGCCCACGGTCACCTCGGTGCACGGCAGCGGAACGGAGATCCGCGCCGCCGACCTCACCCTGGACAAGTTCATCGATGCGCGAACCCTGGCCGCCGCCACCACGATTCCGTCCGCGCCGGTGCCCGCGCGGACGGTTCTGCTGACCGGCGCGAACGGCTACCTCGGGCGTTTCCTCGGCCTGGAATGGCTGGAGCGGCTGGACCGGACCGGCGGCAAGCTGATCTGCCTCGTGCGGGGCAGCGACGTTGCCGCGGCCCGCGCACGCTTGGACGCGGCGTTCGACAGCGGTGACCCGGAACTCGTTGCGCACTACCAGGATTTGGCCGCCCGGAGGCTCGAGGTGCTGGCCGGCGACATCGGTGACCCGGATCTCGGCCTGGACGACGCGACCTGGCAGCGGCTCGCCGAGACGGTCGACCTGATCGTCCACCCGGCCGCGCTGGTCAATCACGTGCTCCCGTACGGCCAGCTGTTCGGCCCGAACGTGGTCGGGACCGCCGAGATCATTCGCCTGGCCATCACCGCGCGGCGCAAGCCGGTCACCTACCTGTCGACCGTCGGAGTGGCGGATCAGATCGATCCGGCGGTGTTCGAGGAGGACAGCGACATTCGCGAGATGAGCGCGGTCCGCGCCGCGCGGGACGGGTACGCCAACGGCTACGGCAACAGCAAGTGGGCCGGTGAGGTACTGCTGCGCGAGGCGCACGACCTGTGCGGGCTACCGGTCGCGGTCTTCCGTTCGGACATGATCCTGGCCGATCGGCGCTACGCCGGGCAACTCAACGTTCCCGACGTCTTCACCCGGCTGATCCTGAGCATCGCCGCCACCGGCATCGCGCCGTACTCGTTCTACACCACCGACGCCGACGGCAAACGTCAGCGGGCCCACTACGACGGGCTGCCCGCCGATTTCACCGCGGAGGCGATCACCACGCTCGGCGTCCAGGCCACCGCGGGTTTCCAGACCTACGACGCCTGGAATCCGCACGACGACGGCATCTCGCTGGACGAATTCGTCGACTGGATGATCGAGTCCGGCCGCCCCATCCAGCGGATCACCGACTACGCCGACTGGTTCGCGCGGTTCGAAACGGCCATCCGTGCCCTGCCGGAGAAGCAACGTCAGGCGTCGGTGCTGCCGCTGCTCGACGCGTACCGGCGCCAGCGCACGCCGATCCGCGGCTCGCTCCTGCCCGCCAAGAAGTTCCAGGCGGCGGTGCAGGCCGCGGGGATCGGGCCGGACAAGGACATTCCGCACCTGACGGAGGCACTGATCGACAAGTACCTCACCGATCTGCAATTGCTCCAACTGCTCTGAGCGGTTACGCCGTCGCGTGGACCTCGTCGGCGACTTCGAGGCCCGCGCGGCGGCGGAACAGGACGACGGTCGCGCCGATCAGGACGATGGCGTAGACGATGACGAAGCTGTTGATCAGCAGTTGCGCGCCCGGCCACCACGGCGGGAACAGGAACAGGCCGACGACTACATAGTTGGGGTCGTATTCCCAGGTCCATGCGCCGATCGAGACGAAAAGCGTTGCGGCGACCAGCCACCAGGCCCATCGGGATTGCGCTCGGTGCACCAGGTAGACGAACAGCGGGACGAACCAGACCCAGTGGTGGTCCCAGGAGAACGGGGATACCGCGCAGGCGGTGAGGCCGGCCAGGGTTACCGCGAGCAATCGTTCGCCGTGGCGGAAGAGGCCGACGGTGATCGCGAGGCTCACCAGGGTGACGGTGCCAGCGATGAGCAGCCACAGCCAGACCGGTGCCGGGTGGCGGGTGAGGTGGGCGATGACGCCGCGGATGGATTGGTTGGACGGGTGCATGTCGTCGGCGATCCGGTTGGACTGGAAGAAGGTCGAGGTCCAGTACTGCCGGGAGTCGGCAGGAAGCACGATCCAGGCCAAGACGATCGAGGCGACGAACGCGCCCACCGCGGTGAGGGCCGAGCGCCATTGGCGCAGAGCGAGGAATTGCACGACGAAGTAGGCCGGGACGAGTTTGATGCCCGCGGCGATGCCGACGCCGATGCCGCGCAGCGTGCTCCGATCGGTGCGGGAGAAGTCCCACAGCACCAGCAGCATCAGCATCAGGTTGATCTGACCGTAGAACAGCGTGGTGCGGACCGGTTCGATGAACGCGAGGGTGATCGCCAGCAGGGCACTGATGGCGGCGAGTTGGCGGTTGATCCGGTATCCGAGGATGCGCCAGCTCAGCAGCACACAGCCGAACAGCACCAGCAGGTTCAGGATCAGCCAGGTGTCGGCGACCCACCGCCACGGAATTGCGACGATGGGGATGAAGGCGATGGTCGAGAACGGCGTGTAGGTGTACAGGAGCCCAGCAATGGTCGGCTCGGTGTAGAGCGGCAGTCCGTGCAGGATGCGCCAGGCGCCGTCCCGATATACATGCACGTCCAGCCCGCCGTCCAGGATGCCTGCCCGGTCCAGCCACGGGTCGACCGTGGTGAACAGCAGGATCACCGCCAGAGCGGCACTCGCGGCCAGTATGAAAAGTGTTGGGCCCGTGCGTGGAAATTCCAGCATCCGGGACTTGGGCACAAGTGATCAACTTACCGAATAACTCGAGCAGGAGCACGCCCCGAACTCCCTGGGGGCGGGGCGGTGCTCGAATTGTTATCGCTACCAGGGGATTTGTCGGGTGTGCGACATGCCACGCCGACCTATACGCGGGCCGGCCCGGGGAAGAACCGGTTGGTGCGCACCCGGTAGTCGCGGTAGTCCGGGCGCTTCTGCACGCTGTAGTACTCGGCGGGGACGGCGCCGGTGTAGAAGACCAGGCACCAGTACATGGTGAGCGAGCATCCGAGCAATCCGATGACCAGCCAGGTCGCCGTGTACGCGTTCGTCCGGCCGAGATGGTCGACGAGTTCGGGTAGGCACATGATCGCCACCGCGTTCCACTGCATCCATTGGAAGAAGTAGTTCGGGTGCCGGCTGTACTTCCACAGCCCGGCATCGCAGCTGCGTTTGACGCCTTCGCGTTTCGCGGCCGCGCCGAATCGCAGCTTCTGCATGTCCGCGGTCGATTCCAGAATCCAGGAGCAGGCCCAGATCACCAGTCCGACGATGGTGAGCACGCCGAAGGCCGGGTTGTCGGTGGAGACGGCCAGCGCGGCGGGCACCGCGAGCACCGTGCAGTTCGCCCAGCCCTGCACCAGTACTTCGGCGACCAGGTCGACGCGTTCGCTGCCGAGCGAGGTACGCCGCCAGCGCAATCGCTGGAACCGATACCGGGGCAGTTCCTTGTCGAATTCGCCGGTGCGCCAGAGGGCTACCGCGGCGAGCCCCATCCGAGCCCCGACGACCAGGTAGAAGCAGGCGATCGCGCCGGTGAACAGCGAGAAGTCGCCGAAAGCCAGTACTTCCACGCCCAGTACGACCAGACCCCACGGCCAAGCGAGGTCGACGTAGCTCATACGGCGGGTGCGCCACGCCGGAACACACGCGACGGCGATGAACAACACCAGCTGCGCCACCGCGTTGACGATCGCGAAGACGCGGATGTTCTCGTCGACCAGCAGCGCGATGAACAACGGGATGCAGACCAGCGAGGAAAGGAACCGCCGGATGGTTTGTCGGGTCGGGATGTCGGCCACTGAGCCTCCTGGTTCGGGTGCAACAGAGGCTATTCCAAGTCGATCGACTTAACAAGTCGATCGACAGGTTTTGCTATGCTGGGCCGGTGAGCAGCGCAAAGCGGACCCAGGCCGAGCGGCGGACCGGAACGGTCGCCGCACTGCTCGACGCCACCGTCGCCAGCCTGATCGAGGTCGGCTACGCCGGCACCTCCACCCGCACCGTCGCCGAGCGGGCCGGCGTGAGCCAGGGCGCGCAGCAGTACTACTTTCCGTCGAAGGCGGCGCTGGTCGACGCGGCCATGGCCAGGCTCGGGGAACAGCTGTTCGGCGAGTTCGTCACGACGCCCGCGCCGGAGTCCAGCGAACGCGAGGTCGCCGCGGTGATGCTGGATCGCCTGTGGCGGTTGCACTGTCTGCCCATCGCCCCCGCGGTGCTCGAGCTGTTCAACGTCGCGCGCACGGACAGCGAGATCGCCCGCAGCGCAGTCGAACTGACCACCATCGGGATGGACAGCTTCCGCAGGCAGGCCAGGGCAGCGCTGCCCACCTACGCGGAATCCGCGGGCTTCGAGAGCCTGCTGGACATGGCCGTGGCCACCGTCCGCGGCGTCGCGCTGGTGGCCGCGATCCCCGGCGCGGCACCGGAATGGTCGGACTGGGCCGCGATTCGCGAGCACATCCTGAGCGGCCTCGACGCGCTCCTCGACCCGCGGAAGGGAGAGGCCGCGCACTAAAACGGGTACTAGCAGCACCTGGATACCGCTACCGATTTACGGCACGATCAGGGGATGACCGATGTGCTCGATGTGCGGGCGGTGCGCAAAGCGCGCCGCGCGGAACTGGGAACCTTCCTGAAGTCGCGACGAGCCAAGATCTCCCCGGACGACGTCGGGCTGCCACCCGGACCGCGCCGCCGCACACCGGGATTGCGCCGCGAAGAGGTCGCTCAGCTGTCCGGCATCGGCGTCACCTGGTACACCTGGCTCGAGCAGGGCCGCCAGATCAACGTCAGCGTCCAGGTTCTGGACGCGGTCGCCCGGACGCTGGCCTTGGACGACGCCGAACGCGGCCACCTCTACCGCCTCGCCGAGGTGCCGACCGTGCCGAGCCCGCACGCGAACAGCGCACTGCCCGAAGAGATGCAGACCATCCTCGACCACCTGGCGCCGCTGCCCGCCGCCGTGCTCAGCGCGCGATACGACGTGCTGGCCTTCAACGAGCCGTACGCCGCACTGTGCCCGGGGTTCCTGATGGGGGAGCGCAACGTCGCCCGCCGTGTCTTCCTCACCCCGCAGTGCTGCAACACCTACAAGCACTGCTGGGATGACCTGCGCCGCATGGTCGCCTACCTGCGCGGCGCCTACGCGAAGAACCTCGACGACCCGACCTGGCAGGAGTTCATCGAGGAATTGTGCGCCGCCAGCACCGATTTCGCCGCACTGTGGGCGCGCAACGACGTCGCGATCCCGGCCAACCGGATCAAGCAGATCCGCAATCTCGCCGTCGGCCAACTGGAAATGGTCGTCACCAGCATGTCGATCCCCGCAGTAGCCGGCGCCTGGGTCCAGATCTACACCCCGACCGACGAAACCCAATGGGCGCGACTGCGTTCGCTACTCGCGATGACCCCCGAGGAACAGCACGAACCCTGGGCCGAACACCGCAGGCAATACCACTCGGTGCCGACCGCGGTGTGAGCTCCGTACGCGGGACCCGCCCAGAGCGTGCCCGCACGCTACCGATCGGAATCTATTGCGGTGCCTGGAAGCCGCCGATCGCCTGCTCCAGCAATTCGGCCAAGCGCAGCGGGGTGCGGTCTTCGAACATCGGGCCGATGAGTTGCACACCCACCGGCAAGCCCGCGGGGGACAGGCCGGTGGGTATGGCGGTGGCGGGCAGGCCGGGCATGGTGGCCAGGCCGGCCCAGGCGAACTGGTTGAGGAACGGATGGTCGACGCCGTCGATGTCGATCTTCCGTTCACCGACCCCCTTCTCGTGGTCGTGCGGGAACGCCGGGGTCGCGGTGATCGGGCAGACCACGGCGTCGAACTCGGCGAAGACCTGCCGCCAGCCGTGGCGGTGCTGTTCGCGGCGGTTGTTCGCCTGGGCCCAGTCCCGATGGCTGGAAACCATGCCGCGCAACCACATCGTCGCAAGACCCTGATCGTCGGCACTGAGTTCGGCGGCCCGGGCTCGCAGCAGCTCGTAGCGGTCCGCGGGAAAATTCGAGGCGAGGTTCGCGCCCAGTAGCTGCACATACAGCTGCGCGGCCTCGGTCGGATCGGGCAGTAGCGAGGTGTGCCGTTCAACCTTCGCACCCGCGTCGGCGAGCGCGCCTGCCACCCGGTGCACGCCTGCCCGGACTGCGGACGAGGTCGGAATGAGGGGATGCTCGTCGAGGACCAACACCCGGAAATCGCCGAGTTTTTCGTGCCGCGCGGGTGGCAGCGCCAAGTCGTAGGCGACACCGCGGGTCAGCGGATCGGGTCCGGCCATCACGTCCAGCAGGAGCGTGAGGTCGCGGGCGGTGCGGGCCATCGGGCCGAGGACGGCGAGATCGTGTTCGGTCGGCAAGGCGGGCGCGGGCGGCGGAACCATGCCGCGAATCGCCACCAGCCCGAGGGTCGGCTTGTGCGCGTAGACGCCGCAGAAATGGGCAGGGGTGCGCAGCGATCCGGCGATGTCGGAGGCGATGGACAGCGCGCCGAACCCGGATGCCAACGCGGCCGCCGAGCCGCCGGAGGATCCGCCGGGCGTGCGGCTGTGATCCCACGGATTGTTGGTGGTGCCGTAGATCTCGTTGTAGCTCTGCAGGTCTTGCAGCATCAACGGCACGTTGGTCTTGCCGAGAATCACCGCGCCGGCGGCCTTGATCCGCGCGACCTGGACCGCGTCTTCGGCCGGCACGTAGTCCTTGAACTGCGGCATGCCCCAGGTCGTGGGTAAGCCGGCCATGTTGTAGGACTCCTTGACCGTTACCGGGATACCCAGCAACGGCCGATCCTCGCCGCGCGCACGAGCCTCGTCCGCTGCCCGTGCGGCGACCCGCGCATCGGCGAAGTCCGGCACGCAGATCGCGTTGATCACCTTGTCATCGCGCTCGATCCGCGCGATCGCCTCCTCGGTCAGCTCGACCGAGGTCACCTCACCGGCGCGCAAGGCGGCCGAAAGCTCTTCGGCCGCACGAAAACTCCACTCCATTGAATCGACCATACCGGCGAATTCCGGATGTCCGATTCCATGTCGCACGGAATTGCGCCGGTGCCGCGCGTCGTCGCGGAACACGTAGCCGAGCGAGTATTCCACCAGCGCACACGGCCGACAGCGGCACGCGCTCGTCCGGTCGTCGAAGGTGGCTCATCGTAGGTCAACGGCTGCGGTGGGCCGACCCCACCAACGGTGAGCGCGAATGGCCGCTACTCACCGGATGGAAGTCGTCCCGGCGATCAGCCCGCGGCGGGGGTCTCCGTGATCCGCACGATCGGAAGCACCAGCGCGGCAGGCGCGTTCGCGGGCACCACCGGCTTGGCCGGCGCGACCGGAGCGATCTGCTGGTAGCCACTGCCGAGCGCGGGCCGGGTATCCACCTCGCCCTTGTTCGGCCAGTACGCGGCGGCGCGCTCCGCCTGAGCGGTGATGGTGAGCGACGGGTTCACACCGAGATTGGCCGAGACCGCCGCGCCATCGACGACGCTGAGCGTCGGATAGCCGTACACCCGGTGGTAGCCATCGATCACGCCGTGTTCCGCGTCGGCGCCGATCACCGCGCCGCCGAGGAAGTGGGCGGTGAGCGGAATGTTGAAGATCTCGCCCCAACTGCCGCCCGCGATGCCGCCGATCTTGGCGGCCACCCGGCGGGTGACATCGTTGCCCACCGGAATCCAGGTCGGATTCGGTTCGCCGTGCCCCTGTTTGCTGGTCAGCTTGCGGCCGAACAGCCCGCGCTTGGTGTAGGTGGTGATCGAGTTGTCCAGGTGCTGCATGACCAGCGAGATGATGGTCCGCTCGCTCCAGTCCTTGGTGCTCAGGAAGCTCAGCAGGTCCATCGGACGGCGCAGCAGGATACCGAGGAAGCGCAACCAGCGCGGAATGCGGCCGCCGCCGTCCACCATCAGCGTCTGCAACAGGCCCATCGCGTTGGAACCCTTGCCGTACCGGACCGGCTCGATGTGCGTGTCCGGCGTCGGGTGGATCGACGAGGTGATCGCGACGCCCTTGGTGAAATCAACACCCGGCGTGACCTTTTTGGTCGCCGCGCCGACGATCGATTCGGAGTTGGTACGGGTCAGCTGGCCGAGCCGGTCGGAAAGCTCCGGCAGCGCGCCCTTGTCCCGCATGGCGAACAGCAGCTGCTGAGTGCCGCGGGTGCCCGCCGCGAGGACCACGTTCGCGGCGCTGAACGTCTTGGGCTGCTTGCGCACCCACGCGCCGGTGCGGGCGGTGGACACGTCCCAGGTGCCGTCCGGATGCGGGCGCAGGTCGGTCACGGTGGTCATCGGAATGACTTCCGCCCCGGCCTTTTCCGCCAGGTAGAGGTAGTTCTTCACGAGCGTGTTCTTGGCGCCGAACTTGCAGCCGACCATGCAGTCACCGCATTCGACGCAGCCGGTCCGTTCCGGCCCGACGCCGCCGAAGTAGGGGTCCGCCACCGTCTTTCCGGGTTCGCCGAAGAACACGCCGACCGGGGTCTGCACGAACGTGTCGCCGACGCCGAGGTCGTCGGCGACCTGTTTGAACACCTCGTCGGCCGGGGTCATGTGCGGGTTGCGCACCACGCCGAGCATCTTCTGCGCGCGCTCGTAGTACGGCGCGAGTTCGGTCTGCCAGTCGGTGATGTCGCGCCACTGCGCGTCTCGGAAGAACGGCTCCGGCGGCACGTACAGGGTGTTGGCGTAGTTCAGCGACCCGCCGCCGACCCCGGCGCCGCCGAGGATGAGCACATCGCGCAGCAGGTGGATGCGCTGGATGCCGTAGCAGCCGAGCTTCGGCGCCCAGAGGAACTTCTTCAGCTCCCAGCTGTTCTTCGGTAGTTCGTCGTCGGCGAACCGCTGGCCTGCCTCGAGCACGCCGACTTTGTAGCCCTTCTCGACCAGCCGGAGTGCGGTGACGCTGCCACCGAAGCCAGATCCGACGATGAGGACGTCGAAGTCCGTTGCTCGCTGGTCCATAGGAAGCTCCTCGATCGGGTCGCCAGTGACTCGGCTAACACTACTACTCAGTAGGTTGTGCGCCGAACCAGGGCGTGTGCCCCGGTTTTGGTCCGCCGACGCTCGCCTTCGCCGAGTTGCAAGAGCAGTGCTCACTGTTGTTGACAACGCTCTCCGGGTATTGCACCGTGAACGGATGCCGACGACTCCGCGCGCCCGAGCGAGGGCCCAGACCATGAACGACATAGTCCGGATCGGCCGGGAACATCTGGCCACCGAGGGGGCGGCGGCCCTCTCGCTCCGCGCGGTCGCCCGCGACCTCGGCGTCGTCTCGTCGGCCGTCTACCGCTACGTCAGCAGCCGCGACGAACTACTCACCCTGCTCGTCATCGACGGCTACAACGCGCTCGGCGACGCGGTCGACGCCGCGCTGGCCGACGCGCCCGACGACCCGATCGAGCGGATGCGCGTCCTCGCCCGCGCCGTGCGCCGCTGGGCGCACGCCGAACCCGCCCATTACGGACTGCTTTTCGGCACCCCGGTCCCCGGCTACGACGCCCCCGCCGACCAAACCATGGCACCCGGCACGCGGGTCATCATCACCCTGCAATCCCTCTTCGACCGCGCCTACCGCGCGGGCCAACTCCGGCCCCCCGCTCCCGAGGTCCGGGTAACCGCGCCGCTCGCAACGAGTTTCGCCCAGATCCGCGCCGAACTGAACGTCGACATCCCCGACTGGCTGATAGTCCGCGGCGTAACCTTCTGGGCCGCCCTCTTCGGCACCGTCAGCGCCGACCTCTTCGACATGTACGGCGCCGAAACCTTCGCCGACCGCGACGAACTCTTCGAACTCCAACTGGACGGCCTGTTGGACATGCTCGGCTACCGTCCAATCCCCTGACCGCGCATCGGCTCGCGCGGCACACGTACGCCTTCTGATCTCCCGCACCAGGACTTGCCGCGCAAACACGCGTGCGTATGTCAAAAGTGGTGCGGCTGTGTGGTTTTGCCGCGCGGAAGGTGGTCAGTCTTCGCTACTGCGCCGGTTGCCAACGAAGCGCAAAAGGGCGGGGTCGGCGGAGGTGAATCGGTCGACTTCTTGGCCGCCGGTGCAGTCGTAGAGGCCGATGGTCAGTCCGTCCGGGCGGCGGGAGAGGACGCGCCAGAGGGCTCCGGAATCCTGCCAGCGCTGGAGAACGGCGGTGGGGTCTGCGCTCATCGGGGGACGGTGACCGGGTCGAGGCAGCTGGCGGCGGCGTCGACGAAGGAGCAGGGTTGGGGGGCTCGGGTGGGGCGATAGCCCGGGGGTACGCCGCCGGCCTGGGTGATCGCGGTGTAGGCGGCGACGGCGTCGGTGGGCCTGCGGGTGAGGGCGGGGTCGGTGCGCACGTCGACCGTGTACAGGCCGAAACGTGGGGTGTAGGAACCCCATTCGTAGTTGTCGGTGAGGCTCCAATAGTTGTAGCCGATGACGTTCATGCCGTCGGCCACGGCGCGTTGCAGCCAGTAGATCGTGTCGCGGAGGTTGTCGGCGCGGGTGTAACCGTCGGCTCGAGGTGCGCCGTTCTCGGTCGGCATGCCGTTTTCGACGATGTAGAGCGGCTTTCCGGGGAACTGGCGGGCGTAGTGCTGGAGGGCGTAGTAGATGCCCTCGGGCTGAAGCGGCTGGGTCCAGAGCCGTTCGAAGTCGGGTGGGCCGGCCAGCAGGGATTCGGGGGAGAGGCCGTAGTAGTAGTCGATGCCGACGTAGTCGAGCCGGCCGCCGATCTTGTCGAGCAGCGGTTTGTTGATCAGGTCCTCTCCGGTGGGGATGTAGGCGACGTTGCTGGTGACCTGCGCGCCGGGCTGCACCGCGTGGATGTAGTCGTAGATTCCGTTGTGCGCCTGCGCGATTCGATCGTGCATCGCCGGGATGTCGAGCGGCGAGACGCCGCCCTTCTGGAGCTCGTTGACGATGTAGAAGGTCGGCTCGTTGAAGGTGACCCACAGCGGGTCGGCCGAGGCGTAGCGGTCGACGAGGGTGCGGGCGTTGGCGAGCCAGTCCTCGACGATGCCCGCGTTGCGCCAGCCGCCGCGGTCGACCTCCCAGCCTGGATAGACCCAGTGATCGATGGTAAGCATCGGCCGCATGCCCGCCGCGGTGATCGCGGCGATCACGTTGTCGTAGAAGCGGAGTCCGTTCTCGTCCCACTCGCCGGGCCGCGGTTGCACGCGGGCCCACTCGAGGCCGATCCGGTAGACCCGCACGCCCAGCTGCGCGGCCAGGGCGATGTCGGAGCGGTAGCGGGTGAAGAAGTCGATCGAATCACCGTAGGGGTCATGGGTTTTCCCGGCGGCGACGTAGCGCGACCAGTTGCTGTCGGGTGCGTGCCCTTCGGACTGGTATCCGGATGCGGCTACACCCCAGCGGAAGTCGGCGCCGAGCGGCGCGACCTGCGCGGGCGGTTCCGGTCGCGCGGCGCCGACGGCGGTGCTGCCGACGACGAGGGCCATCGTGGCGGCCGCGAGGGTGGCCAAGACGTGGCGACGACGTGGTGATCGCATCTGACTCCTGTTCAACGGGGTGACCGGGGCCATGGACCTGGGGGACAGCGTAACTGGTCGTATGTCCGTTTCGGGGGGAAGTGGGTTGTCGGGAGAGTAGGGGAGACGGCTGGTAGGGGAGATCTTTCGAAGAGGGAGGGGAGTAGCGGCAGTTCGCCATGACTTCGGCTGGGGGACGGTGGGTTCCGGAAACCTCCTCTCTGAGGGCTCAACTGGTAAGCGGTCCGTATAGATCAGAATAATACATCTGGTTACGTAGATATGCGCATCTACGCATGCTGTTTCCTCAATCAACAACAATCACCACTCACCACACATTCGAACACAAGACCCAGCCCTCTCACCGGCACAGACAAGAGGGGGCGGGCCAGGCGTAGCTACTCAGCTACGAGCGAGTGCTTCGAGCAGCTGGGCACCGGCCGTCCGGGCAGCGGCACGCATGACGAATCGATCGAACCCCCAACGCTTCTGATGCCCACGCAACTCGCTGACCAGCTCATCGATTGTCCCGATCAACACATACGGCGAGTCGAGCAACTCGGCCGCACTGGTCGTCGGAATGTCTTCGGCGAACCGCGCACAGGCACCCTCCGCGTCATCGGTGATCTCCACGTGCTGCACCAGCGCCTCGAACGCCGGCGCCCGCCCGGCCTGATCCGCGGCGTTCCGCGCGATCTCGACCTGCGCGTCGATCTGATCGCGACTCCACCGGGTCTCATGACTACGACCGTCGGGCAACGTCCGCCCGAGCCCGGAGAACCCGACGATGTCCGCGGTGGCCGCCGCGTATCGAAGCACGCGGGTTCCGTTGCCGCCGACCAGAACGGGCACCGGCTGCTGCACCGGCCGGGGCAGCGCCAGCACAGCGTCGTGCAGCTGAACATGCGCACCCGCGAACGTCACCGTCTCGCCGGCGAGCAACCGCCGCGTGGTGCCGGTGACCTCGATCATCCGCGCCACCCGGTCCGCCGCGGACGGATGCGCCCGCCCCTGCATGGTCCATTCCGCCGGATTGTGGCCGGCCCCGATGCCGAACAGCGCCCGTCCGCCGGACATCGCATCGAGCGTGCCGACCTCGCCGGCGAGCAGCAGTGGTTCCCACATCCCGGCATTGACCACGTTGGTCCCGAGCCGGATCGTCTCGGTGGCCGTCGCGGCCGCGGCGAGCGCGACGAACGGTGCGACGAACACCCCGGGATGGTCGGGCACCATCAGCGCGTCGAAGCCTTCCGCCTCGCACCCGCGGGCGAAGTCCGGCCAGGACCCGACCTCCATCACATTGGCGGTCATCGAGAATTTGATCGGAGCGTTCATGCTCGCCTCCCTTCGAGCCGCTCACGCTAATTCGGTTACTCCGATGCCGGAACCGATTCCGCTACGGGCGAATTCAGTGGTTGCCGTGCTCCGCGCCGACGATCGGGAGTTGCACGGTGACGGGGTCGGTGACGGGTGTGGTCTCGACGAGGTCGGTCATGCCGCGGGTGCCGGGGTGTTCGTCGTCGAGCACGGGTTCGCCGAGGCCGACGCGCTGCTGGAGTCGTTTCATCCAGGCCGGCGCCCACCAGCAGTCGTCGCCGAGCAGTTTCATGATGGCGGGGACCAGCAGCATGCGCAGGATGGTGGCGTCGATGAACAGCGCGGCGATCATGCCGTAGGCGATGTACTGCATCATCACCAGATCGGAGAAGGCGAACGCGCCGGTGACGACGAGCAGGATCAGCGCGGCGGCGGTGATGATGCCGCCGGTGTGCGCGGTGCCGATGCGGACGGCCTCGGTGGTGGTCGCGCCCTTGGCACGGGCTTCGACCATGCGCGACAGCAGGAATACCTCGTAGTCGGTGGAGAGCCCGTAGATGATGGCGATGATCAGGATGAGCACGTTGGCTTGGATCGGCTGGGGGGTGAAGTTGAGCAGTCCCGAGCCGTGGCCGTCGACGAAGATGAGGGTGAGGATGCCCAGGGTGGATCCGAGGCCGAGCACGCTCATGAGGGCGGCCTTGATCGGGAGTACGAGGGAGCCGAAGGTCAGGAACATGAGGATGGTGGTGAGCAGCAGGACCACGACGACCATGAACGGTACGCGGCCCAGCATGCCGTCGATGGAGTCCTTCTTGAACGCGGGTTGGCCGCCGACGAGCATGGTGACGTCGTCGGGCAGGTCCATGGCGCGCAGGTAGTCGATGGTCTCGTCGGCCGCGGCCGTGTCGGTGGAGTCGGCCAGTTGTGCTTCGGTGCGGTAGACGCCCGGTCGCAGGGTGGAGGCGGTCGGTGTGGCGAATTCGCCTGGTACGCCGGGTCTGAGGTCGGCGAGTCCGGGTGCTCGATTCGCCAGTTTGACCGCCGCGCCGATGGCGTTGCGGTGGGCTTGGCGGTTCTCGTCGGTGTCTTCGGTGACGAAGACCAGCTGCACGGGGTCGGACTTGCGCTTGGGGAAGGTGGCGTCGAATTCCTGCTGGGCGGTCCGGGTCGGATTGTCCGGTGGCAGATAGGTTTCGCTGAAGGTGCCGAAGGCGATGTTCTTGACCGGGATGATCAGCAGCAGCAGGCCGAGGATCAGCGGGATGGCGATCTTCTTCGGGTGCTGCATCACCCAGCGGGTGCTGCGTCCCCAGAGTCCGTTCTCGACTTCCTCGGCGGTTTTGGTGCGGCTGAAGCGTTTGATGCCGAGCAGGTCGACGCGCGGTCCGAGGATGCTGAGGATGGCGGGCAGGATGGTGATGGCCGAGAGCGCGGCGAGCGAGACGGTCGCGATGGAACCGTAGGCGAGCGAGCGCAGGAAGCCCTGCGGGAAGAACAGCATGCCGCCGAGGCTGATGACGATCATGGTGGCGGAGAAGACGACGGTGCGGCCTGCGGTCATCACGGTGCGGCGCACGGCGATCGGGGTTTCGTAGCCTTCGGCGATTTCTTCGCGGAAGCGGCTGACGATGAACAGGCCGTAGTCGATCGCGAGGCCGAGGCCGATCATCGTGACGACGCTGGAGACGAACGAGTTGACCTGGGTGAACTCGGTGATGATGCGGACGATGCCGTTGGCGCTGATGATGGTGAGGCCGCCGAGGATCAGCGGCAGGGCCGCGGCGACGAGGCCGCCGAAGACGAAGAAGAGCAGGATCGCGACGGCGGGCAGGGCGAGCAGTTCCATGCGGTGCAGGTCGTCGGCGAGGGTGTCGGTGAGGGCGCCGGCGATCGGTTGCAGTCCGGCGACCTGGACGTCGACGCCGGGGATGGCGAAGACGTCCTTGACCACCCGGAAGTTGTTGACGAGGTCGGTGTCGTTGTCGCCTTTGATGGCGACGGAGGCGAATGCGCGGTTCTCGTCGGGTTTGCCGAAGAAGGTGGGGTTGCCGAGGGCTGCTTCGGTCTGCCAGTAGGCGCCGTTGATCTTGTCGATCTGGGGGTATTTCTTGGGCAGGTTGTTCAGGCTGTCCACGATCGGGGCGCTGAATGCGGGATCGTCGAGTTTCACCCCGGGTGGGGCGGTGTAGACCAGGAGTACGTCGGCGCCGTGGTCGCGCAGGAACGCGTCGTCGGCGATTCGGGCGGCGTGCGCGGATTCGGAGGTCGGGTCGTCGAATCCGCTGGCGCCGAGGTGGTTTCCGAGGTCGTAGCCGTATCCGCCGAGTGCGAGCATGCTCGCGCCGACGATGCCGATGACGAGAAATCGGAACCGGTGGACGAAGTCTCCCCAGCGGGTGAACATCAGGCGGCTCTTCGGGGGTGCGGGCAGGTCGGTCGGGCGGGGAGCGGCCTGGGGGCACCGATCATCAAGAGATTGCATCCTTCCGGTGGTCGCGCCCGATGTGCGCGCTATCCAACGTACCGGTGTGGCAGAGCGCTCTTCCTGAGAGTTTTGCCAGGAAATGCCGGGGGCGGCTCGTCGATCGGGGAGCGTTGTCGGTCAACGGCTTTGCGTGATGTGGTGTGACATGCCCCTCGGTCGTGGCCTGCCGCTGCCGGTTCGTCAGGAGGACGTGTCAGGATTCTGGCATGGTGTCGAATCCGCTGCCTCGGGTTGCTCGCAGGTTGGCTCAACAGCGCTGGGTCATGCGCACGGCGCCCGTCGTCATCCCGGCCGAGCGTGCGGTTCGGCGCTGGACCGACGGCCGGAGGGGTGTGCTGGATCTGGTCGGACTGCCGTCGATCGAGGTGACCGTCGCGGGGCGTAAGACCGGTATCGCGCGGACCACGTCGCTGCTGTATGTCCCGCGCGGGGACGATTTCCTGGTCATGGGTTCGAACTGGGGTAGCCCGAAACATCCGGTGTGGTCGTCGAATCTGCGGGCCGCGAGTACCGCCACGGTCCGGCACAAGGGGGAGCAGTTCGCGGTGTCGGTCACCGAGCTGACCGGTGCCGAGCGCAAACTCGCCTGGGATCTGGCCGTCGAATTCTGGCCGGGGTACGAGATGGAGTACGAGCTCTCCGGTGGTCGTCAGTTCCGGATCTTCGAGCTGCGTCGCGTCTGAGGTCGAGCCGAAAGGTGTTCGCGGCGTCGATGTCTCGGGGTTGAGCCGAACGCCGCCGAGGTGGCCGCCCGATTGTCGGTGGGCCGGGTTACGGTGGGTCGGTGACCACGCATCTGACGCACTGGGGCGCCTTCGAGGCCGACAGCGATGGGGAGCGGCTGACCGCGGTCCGGCCGTGGCACGGTGATCCGGAGCCGATGCGGCTGATCGAGAATGTGGCCTCCGCGCAGCATCATCCGACCAGGGTCGATCAGCCCTATGTGCGGCAGGGCTGGTTGGCGCACGGGCCGGTAGCGCCTGGGCGCGGGGAAGATCCGTTCGTGCCGGTGTCGTGGGACGAGGCACTGGATCTGCTGGCCGGCGAGCTGGGGCGGGTGTATCGCGAGCACGGGGCCGAGGCCGTGTACGGCGGGTCCTACGGGTGGGCGAGCGCGGGGCGGTTCCATCACGCGCAGAGTCAGTTGCATCGGTTCCTGAACTGCCTCGGCGGGTATGTGCGCCATGTCAACAGTTACAGCCTCGGGGTGTCGCAGGTGCTGATGCCGCATGTGCTCGGGCATCTCGGATTGGTGCTCGAACAGGCGACGGCGAAGACGGTGCTGGCCGAGCACACGGAGCTGGTGGTGGCGTTCGGCGGGTTGTCGCCGAAGAACGCGGGGGTGGCGCCGGGCGGGGTGTCGCGGCACAACATGCGGGGGTGGATCGGCGACGCGCGGGCGCGTGGCTGCCGGTTCGTGTCGGTCGCGCCGTTGCGTGACGACATCGCGGCCGAGGCGGAAGCGGAGTGGCTCGCGCCGCGGCCGGGTAGCGATACCGCGCTGATGTTGGCGTTGGCGCAGGTGCTGGACGCGGAGGGGTTGGCGGACAAGGCGTTTCTGGACAAGTACACGGTGGGCTATGAGCGGTTCATCGGCTATGTGCGTGGTGCGGACGGGACGGTCAAGTCTCCGGAGTGGGCCGCGGCGCTCACCGGGTTGCCTGCCGAGCGCATCCGGGCGCTCGCGCGGGAGATGGCCGGTGCGCGGACGTTCGTGACGGTCAGCTGGTCGTTGCAGCGCGCGCAGTACGGTGAGCAGCCGCTGTGGCTGGGGGTGGTGCTCGCGGCGATGCTCGGCCAGATCGGGTTGCCCGGCGGCGGGTTCGGGCACGGCTACGGGTCGGCGGCCAGCGTCGGTGAGCCCGCGCGGGAGTTCTCGCCGCCGCGGCTGCCGCAGGGACTCAACCGCGTCGACAGTTTCATTCCGGTCGCGCGTATCGCCGATATGCTGCTCGAACCCGGACGGCCCTTCGACTACGACGGGCAGCACCTGACCTACCCCGATATCCGGCTGGTCTACTGGGCCGGCGGGAATCCCTTTCACCACCACCAGGATCTGGCCCGGCTGCGCACCGCGTTCGCCCGGCCCGAGACGGTGATCGTGCACGATCCGTTCTGGACCTCGACCGCCCGGCATGCCGATTTCGTCATCCCCTCGACCATGTCGATCGAACGTGACGACTACGGCGCCGGGGAGAACGACCGCGTCCTGTTTCCGATGAAGGCGATCACCCGCCCGCACGGCGATGCGCGCGACGACTACGCGACCTTCGGTGAGCTGGCCGAACGTCTCGGCGTGGGTAAGGAATTCACCGAGGGCCGCACCGCGGGCGAATGGCTGCGCCATCTCTACGAGGAATGGCGGCTCCGCCACACCGGACACGACCTGCCCGACTTCGACACGTTCTGGGCCAGCGAGCACATCGAACTTCCGGTGCCCGATCCGCGGCAGGTCCTGTGCGCAGACTTCCGCGCCGATCCCGAACGGTTTCCGCTCGGCACGCCGAGCGGGCGGATCGAGATCTTCTCCGAGACCATCGACAGCTTCGGCTACGCCGACTGCCCTGGTCACCCGACCTGGCTCGAACCGGAAGAATGGTTGGGCGGTCCGGCCGCCGCGGAGTTCCCGCTGCAGCTGGTCGCCAATCAGCCACGCACCAAGCTGCACAGCCAGCTCGATGTGGGCGAGTTCAGCCGATCCGCGAAAATCGCGGGCCGCGAACCGGTTCGGCTGCACCCCGACGACGCCGCGGCCCGCGGCCTGCGCGAGGGCGAGGTCGTCCGTATCCGCAGCCCGCGCGGCGCCTGTCTGGCCGGTCTGGTCATCGATGACGCCGTCGGTCAGGGTGTAGCTCAACTCTCCACCGGCGCCTGGTACGACCCCGATCCCGCCGACCCCACCTTCTGCCGCCACGGCAACCCCAACGTTCTCACCCCGGACCGCCCCTCCTCGACCCTGAGTCAGGGCTGCGCCGGCCAACTCTCACTGGTCGAAATCGAACGATACGAAGCCTCCGCTCCCGCCCTGGCCGTGGACCGACCTCCCACCACCGTCGCCGAACCTCCGCTGGTCGGCTGATCAGGAGGAACTGGCGCAGGCATCGGTCGGGAGGGCGGCAACCTCAGTTCCCTGTGATCGGGTGTCCAGTCAGGGAGCGCGGGACCGGATCAATTGGGCTGCATCGGGACTGGGGGCGCGGATAGGCTCGCCGGCATGATTCTTCGCCACGTCACGATCGACTGTGCCGATCCCTATAAGCTGGCGTCGTTCTGGAGTTCCGTCACCGGGTGGTCGATGTCGGACGAGGACGAAGTGGATGACGACGAGGTGCTGCTGGTCGCGCCGTCGCCGGTGCCGGGGCTTTTGTTCATCCGGGTGCCGGAGGGGAAGACGGTGAAGAACCGGATCCACTTCGATTGGATGCCGACCGAACGGACCCGCGACGAGGAAGTCGAGCGGCTGACCGGGATGGGCGCGACACTGTATGCGGATCACCGTACCGCCGACGGTCGCGGGTGGGTCACCCTCCTCGACCCCGAAGGGAACGAATTCTGTGTCGAGCGAAGCACATCCGAGCGGAAAGCCGAGGGCTGAACCGGGCCGTGCGCATGGGCACGACGGGGAATTCGGCTGCTGTCCGACCTGCGGGCACGACCTCGACCGCCACGACCGGCACATCCGGTTCCGGCTACCCGACCCGGTGCTCGAGCTGCCCGACCGGGAGTCGACCGCCGGCCTGTGGATGACCGGACCGACGCCGGACGCTTCGGTGATGATGCAGGTGCCGCGGCTGGGTGCGTTCGTCCGGGTGCTGCTGCCCATCGAGCTGACCGCGGGCTACACCCTGACCTACGGCCTCTGGCTGGCCATCGATCCGCGCGAGCTCACCCACATCTTCGAGATCTGGTACGCACCCGAATACCCCGGGCTGGTGGTCAACGGGTGGCTGGCGAACGCGATCGAGCCGTGGGGCCTGCTCGCGTCGCCGGTTGTCGCGACCGTCCGCGACGCCGACCAGACACCCTACTGCGCACGCTCCAGCGATCCACTGCTCGACCGTGTCCTGCACGAGCGGTGGCCGCACGAGCTGTTCCTCGACGAGCTCGGCAGAGCCTGAACCGGACGCGCGACACTCCGTAATGACCTGTGCGACCGGGTAATCGGCGCCGGCCTCTACGATGCCCCGGTGACCTACGACGACCTCGAGCATCTCGACACCTCCCGTCTGCCGGAGCGCCAGCAGCGCATCCTGGCCACCATCCGCGACTGGGTGGTGCGCGAGGGCTACGCGCCGAACTCCCGGCAGATCGGGGACGCGGTGGGGTTGCGGTCCTCGTCGTCGGTGTCCAAGCATCTGAACAGCCTCGAGGAGAAGGGTTTCCTGCGGCGCAGCGAGACGATGTCGCGGCCGATCGATGTACGGATGTTCCTGCAAGGGTCGGCGCCGCGGGAGACCGACGAGGATTCGGTGGCGGTGCCGGTGGTCGGTGACATCGCGGCGGGCACGCCGATCCTGGCCGAGGAGCACACCGACGACATGGTGACGATGTCGCGTCAGCTGGTCGGGCGCGGCACGGTGTTCGGTCTGCGGGTGCGCGGGGATTCGATGATCGACGCGGCGATCTGCGACGGCGACATCGTGGTGGTGCGCCAGCAGAACGAGGCGCATTCGGGGGAGATCGTGGCCGCGATGATCGACGGCGAGGCGACGGTGAAGGTGTACCGGCGGCGCAACGGCCACGTGTATCTCGAGCCGCGCAACCCCGCGTACGAGGTCATCGACGGGGACGAGGCCGCGGTGCTGGGCAAGGTCGTCTCGGTGATGCGGCGAGTCTGATCGGCGGCGTCGTACGCTGAGATGATGTCGGACATCACGGAACCGGACCTGCGGCGTGCGGTCGAGTTGCTGGCCGGTCGGCGGGTGGTCGTGCTGACCGGTGCCGGGGTGTCGACCGACAGCGGCATCCCGGACTATCGCGGTCCGTCCTCGCCGCCGCGCAACCCGATGACCTATCAGCAGTTCGTCGGCGACGCGGTGTTCCGGCAGCGGTACTGGGCGCGTAACCACATCGGGTGGCGGCGGATGGATGCGTCGCGGCCGAACCCGGGGCATCGCGCGCTGGCCCGGCTCGAGCGCAGCGGTGTGGTCAGCGGGTTGATCACCCAGAATGTCGATCTGCTGCACACGAAAGCCGGGCATCGCCGGGTGATCGATCTGCACGGCACCTATGCGCGGGTTCGCTGCCTGGGCTGTGCGGCTTTGATGTCGCGGATGGCGTTGGCCGAGTTGCTGGAGGCGGCGAATCCGGGGTTCGCCGAGGGGGCGACGACGAACGGGGTGGAGGTCGCGCCCGACGCCGACGCGGTTGTCGCGGACACCGGCAGTTTCCGGATGGTCGATTGCGCGCAGTGCGGGGGAATGCTGAAGCCCGACATCGTGTATTTCGGGGAGAACGTACCGAAGGATCGGGTCGCGGCGGCGTTCGAACTGGTCGACGAGGCGGATGCGTTGCTCGTCGCGGGCTCGTCGCTGACCGTCATGTCCGGATTGCGATTCGTGCGGCACGCGGCCAAACGCGGCCTGCCGGTGGTGATCGTCAACAGAGGGAACACTCGCGGAGACGAGTTGGCCTCGCTCACCGTCGACGCCGGATGTTCGACGGTACTTGTCGCGCTTGCCGACAGTCTCGGTGATGCGCGCGTACTCGCTGGATCAGCGTCGGCGTAGTCGGGTCTTGTTGCGGCACAGATGCTTCGTTGCAGTGACTGTGTGTTGGCAACTCGAGCCGTTATAGTCGCTGCTCGCTATCTGCCCCGGACCGAACACACGCCGGCTGGTTCGCCGAATCAGGCTGCGGCGAGGGCTTCGCGGTCGACCAGATCGCCGTCCTGGCGGGAGGCGGCATCGTTGGCTCCGATGATGTACCCGGGTTCGGGGATTGCGGAGGATTGCCCGGCGAATGATTGTGCGACGCCGGCGCGCTGGTCGTTGAACTGCAGCAACAGCACACTGTTCCGAGCGGCCGGCGAACCCCGCGATTCCTGTTGCCGCAGTGCGCAAACACCCGCGGGTGGATTGGTGCCGTGCGAGCGTGGGCCGCCGACTGTGCGCGATCACCGACAACGGCGTTTGCGGTCGATGCAAATAAGCAACCTGTGCCGACTGCCGCGAGCCGGAATTCTTTCCACCTCAACTTATATCGCGCGGGTGGGCTTGCGGCAAGGCCCCGTCGGTGCTGCATACTCGCAGGCCCGGGTCCGCGCAGTCGTCGGATAACGGTTGCCGGCCCCCGCTTTCACGCTGACGGCTGGGCGGTACCGCGGCGGAACGGGTTACGCGGAATGGAGGAGCAATGACCGAGGAAACGGCGCGGGATGTGGGTCCGTCACGGATCGAGATCGCCTTTGAGCGCTTAGGCGACGCCGCCTTGCCGCCGGTGCTGCTGATCATGGGCGGCGGTGCGCAGATGATCAATTGGCCGGACGGATTCTGCGCCGAGCTGGTCGACCGCGGACTGCACGTCGTGCGCTTCGACAGCCGGGACACCGGCCACTCCACGCACATGTCCGACGCGCCGGTCGTCGATATGCCCGCAGCAATGGCTGGCGATCTCGCCACGGCGTCCTACGACCTGTCGGACATGGCGGCAGACACTGTCGGGTTGCTCGACACACTCGGTTTCGGCAGCGCACACCTGGTCGGACTGTCGATGGGCGGAATGATCGCGCAGACCATGGCGATTCACTACCCCGAACGGGTTCGATCGCTGACCTCCATCAGTTCCCGGACCGGTGCACCCGGGGTAGGCGACGCCGATTTCGCCGCCATCGGACCGCTGGGCCCGCAACCGCACGATCGGCAGAGTTATATCGATTGGCAGGTCCGCGCGTCCCGGGCGATCTGGTCGCCCGGATTCGCGTTCGACGAGGCCGCCGTTGCCGAGACCGCCGCTCGCGTCTACGACCGAGGACGCGATCACGAGGCGATGATGCGCCACTTCGTGGCGGTCCTCGCCTCCGGCGATCGCACGGCACAACTGAAATCGCTGCACGTACCGACCTTGGTGCTGCACGGCGCGAACGACCTCATGTGCGATGTCAGCGGCGCCCGCGCCACCGCCGAAGCCGTCCCCGGCGCGAAACTGGTCATCTTCGACGGAATGGGCCACCACCTGCCGCGCGAACTATGGCCGGCCTGTGCCGATCACATCGCCGATGTCGTGCGGGTCGCGGAGTCAGAGCGAAGTCGTTCATAGGGCGGCGGATTCGAGCGCCTCGACCGGTTCCGGTGCGGGTTCGGCCGGGTTCTGGGTCGGCCGCAAGGCGATCACCAGCACGGCGGCTCCGGCGAGGGCGATGAACATCGTCCACACCGCACCGACGTGCATCGCGTGGATGAACGCCGCATCGGCGGCCCGCACCAGATCCTGCCGGTCGATCACCGACGCGATATGCCTGGCCTGTTCGGCCGAGACCCGCACCGGCTCCCGCACCTCATCGGGCAAGCCCTGCACCGAACCCTCGATCGCGCGCCGGTACACGATCGACATGATCGTGCCGCCCACTGCGATCCCGAGCACGCTGCCGGTCTGGCGCACGGTATTGGTGACCGCCGACCCGGCGCCGGCCCGCGCCAGCGGCAGCGTGCTCAGCAAAGCCGCGGTCACGCTGCCCATGACGATGCCGATCGACAGACCCTGCACCAGCAACACGATCTCGATCCAGACCAGCGAGGTGTGCAGGCCGAAGACGGCCGAGCAACCCATCGCCAACGCGGCGGCCGTCAGCGCCGTCGCGGTCACCGGACGTAGCGACCAGCGCCGCACCAGCCGAATGCCCAGCGGCCCACCGACAATCGCTCCCAGCGCGGCCGGCGAACTCGCGAACCCCGCCTGCAACGGTGAGAAACCACGCGCGCCTTGCAGATAGAAGGCGCTGTAGAAACCCGCGGCGGTCATCGCGAACAGCAACAGCCCGATCGCCACATTGCCGCCCCCGAACGTCCGCTCCGCGAGCAGTCGAGGATCGAAACTGGGCTCCCGCAGGCGTAGTTCGACGACCACGAACGCGCCCAGCAGGATCACCCCGGCGATGATCGGCGCCCAGACGTCCACCGGCGTCCAGGAAGCCACCTGCCCCGCGCGAATCAGCCCGTACGCCAACGCCGCGAGCCCGCTGATCGACAGCAGTAGCCCGGCCGGATCGAGCGGACGCGGGGTGGGACTGCGGAAGTCGGGGATCAGCGTCACGATCCCGACCAGCCCGACCAGCACGGCCGGGACATTGATGAGAAAGACCGAACCCCACCAGAAATGATCGAGCAACACACCGGCGAGCAACGGCCCCGCGGCGATTCCGACACCTGCCGAGGCCGACGAGATCCCGACCGCGGTCGCCCGCGCGGGCCCGGTGAACGTCCAGGTCAGGATCGCCATCGTGGCAGGCATGATCAGCGCGCTGCCCACACCCATCACGGCGCGGGCGGCGATCAGCTGGTCCGCGTCGCCGACGTAGGCGGCCCAGATCGACGCGGCCGCGAACGTCGCCATGCCGGTGGCGAGCACGGTCCGGTGACCGAACCGATCGCCGAGCGCGCCCGCGGTGAACATCAGCGCGGCGAAGACCAGCGTGTACGAGCCGGTGGCCCACTGCAATTGGGCCGGGGTGGCGCCGAGTCCGCGCACGGGATCGGCCAGGGTCTGGAACGCGAGGCCGAGGATGGTGTTGTCCATCCAGATCAGGAACGACGACAACAGCAGGACGGCGAGGATCAACCGCTGCCTGGACCGAGGCAACGTAGGAGACACGAGCATGGAAACCTTCGCTAAGATTGGCAAGAACCTGACGATCTAAACTCTGCATAATCGTCAGGAACCTGTCAATACCGAGGAGGTTTTTTCGTTGGGTTCCTACCGGGACGAGGCCGGCTCGCTGACCTTCATGGTCCGCAAGGTCTGGCTGAACATGCGGTCGGCAATCGGCGAGGAGCTCAAGGCTTTCGGCCTGTCCACCTCGCAGTACGCCACCCTGATGATGACCGCGAGCCATCCCGGAATGTCGGTCGCCGACATCGCCCGCGAGGTCGCCAGCTCCCGGCAGGCCGCCAACGAAATGCTCAACGGCCTCGAACACGAAGGTCTCATCGAACGCCACCCGCACCCCACCGACCGCCGCACCCACCGGATCGCCGTCACCGACGCCGGCCGCACCCGGCTGGCCGAGGCACGCGTCGCCGTCGCGCGCCGGGAAAAAGAACTGGAGGCGTCGTTCACCCCCGCCCAGCGCGCCGCCATCCGCGACTGGCTCGAAGGCATATCCGACGCCTGCCATCCAACGCCGTAATATGCTGCGCGGCAAATAGATTGGTCAACGCTGAGCCCGCCCCGCCTGCGGCCGGACACGTGCCGGAGCCCGGGGCCCGTGCCTCGGCCCTCCGCCGATAGCTCGCGGCGCGCCCCGGCAGCGGGCAGGCGAAGCGCCTTTGCCTACGCACGGCCCGCTTTCCGACTGGGCTACCCCTACTGGACGGTCGCTGCCTGTACGGATGTGTCAATTTCGGTGAGTCCGCTCAGCGCCGCCGGCAGCGGGCCCTCGTGCAGCACACCGAGGCGCTGAGTCGCGCGGGTGAGCGCGACATAGAGTTCGGCCGCACCGCGCGGACCGTCGGCGAGGATCCGCTCCGGCTCCACGACCAGGACGGAGTCGAACTCCAAGCCCTTGGTCTGCGCGGCCGTCACCGTGCCCGGCCTGCCCGGCGGGCCGATCACCACGCTGGTACCTTCGCGCCTCTCCTCGTCCCGAACGAATTCGTCTATGGCAGAGGCGAATTCGCTCGCCGACAGCTGCCTCGACCACGGCTGCACACCGCACGACCGGACCGACTCCGGCGGCTCCGCGTCGGGGGCGAACTCGGCGAGCACCGCCGCGGCGACGGCCATGATCTCGGCCGGGGTGCGGTAGTTCACGGTCAGCGAGCGATACACCCACCGGCCGGGCACGTACGGCGCCATCACCGTGTCCCACGAGGTCGCGCCCGCCACCGACCGGCGTTGGGCCAGATCGCCGACGACGGTGAAGGATTTGCCCGGGCAGCGACGCATCAGGACCCGCCAGTCCATCTCCGACAGCTCCTGGGCCTCGTCCACCACCACATGCCGGTAGGTCCAATCACGGTCCGCCGCCGCGCGTTCGGCGAGGTCCCTGGTGTCGCGTTCGAGGAAGCGATCGGCCAGGTCCTCGGCGTAGAGCAGGTCCTGAGCGAACAGGTGGTCCTCGTCGTCCATCATGTCCTCGCGGCCGACCATCACCTCCAGCACACCCGCGGCGTATTCGGCCTCGGCCTTGCGTTCACGCTCGGCGGTTCGATCGACCGGTTTGTCGCGGCCGAGCAGGTCGATCAGTTCATCGAGCAGCGGGACGTCCGATACCGTCCAGGCCTCGGCGTCCGCGCGCAGCAACGCCTCGTCCGCGCCCGCCGCGCGCAGCCGCTCCGGGGACGAATACAGATGGGCCAGAAGTGTTTCCGGGGTCAGGATCGGCCACAGGTCGTCGAGTGCCGCGGTGAAGGCGTCGTGCTCGGCGAGTTCCTCGACCAGGTCCGCGCGGAGTTCTTCCCAGGCTTCGCGGTCGTCGCGGGTCAGCCAGTCCTTGCCGATCCGGGCGATCGCGCGTTCGGTGAGCACGTAGGTGATGATCTCGCGGAACACCTCGCGGGCCTCGTTGTGCGGACGCCCGCTCCCGCGCGCCTCCTCCCGGGCCCACTCCGCGGTCGCGGCGTCGATCCGCACCGTGATGTCGGTCAATTCGATCGTCACCGGCTCCTCGGGCAGGCGCTGACGATCGGCGACGGCCGCGGCGAGCACGTCGAGGATCTGCAGCGAACCCTTGAGCCGGGCGGCCTGCGGAGTGTCCTCGGCGGTGGTGCGCAGCCCGGGCACCAGCTCGCCGGCGGTCGTGAACACCACATTGGTCTCGCCCAGCGACGGCAGCACGTGCGCGATGTGGTTCAGGAACGCCGGATTCGGTCCGACGACCAGCACACCCTGCCGTTCCATCCGCTCCCGCTGCGTGTACAGCAGGTAGGCGACGCGGTGCAGGGCCACCACGGTCTTGCCGGTGCCGGGCCCGCCCTCGATCACCAGCACCCCCGGATGATCGAGGCGAATGATCTCGTCCTGCTCGGCCTGGATCGTCGCGACGATATCGCGCATACCCTCGCCCCGTGGCGCGTTGACCGCCGCGAGCAGCGCCGCGTCGCCGCGCTCGCCGTCGTCGGGGCGGCCGAGCACCTCGTCGGTGAAATCGACGACCTGACGTCCACGCGTGTGGAACTGGCGGCGCCTGCGCATGTTCTCCGGCGTCGCCGCGGTGGCGACGTAGAACGCGCGCGCCGCCGGCGCCCGCCAATCGAGCAGCAGCGGCTCGAACTCGTTCGCCTCGTCGTACAGACCGATCCGGCCGATGTAGGAACGCTCGCCCGACACGGTGTCCAGGCGGCCGAAGCACAGGCCGTTGTCGGCGACGTCGAGGCGCTGCACCGCTTTGCTCAGCGCGCGCACCTGGTCCTCGCGTTCCATGGCGGACACGTCATGGCCGCGCAGGGCCTCGCGATAGCGGCCCTTCGCCTGCGCGCGTTCGGCGTCGAGACGGGTGTAGAGCCCGGCCACGTAGCCGCGCTCGGACTGGAGTTCCGCGTCGTACCCCTGAGTTGGCATGTGCCCCAATTCGTGACTCCCACTTTCCGCCGGTTCCGGCCTCGGCCAGCGAGTATGCGCCTCGACCCGGGCCTTGCCGCAAGCCCGGGGGTGCGGTATATATTTAATTACGGAAAGGGATTCGTCGCCCTTTCCTTTCTTTTTGCCCGCGATCGACGGGCAAACCTCCAGCGAAGTCACCCGGTCCCGGCGCGTCGTAGTGCGCGAACACCGATTTCTCTTGGCCCGGCATGCGAGACAACAGGATTCGCCTCCTACCGAAGCCGTGTGAGGTGGATCATGCGGAGGCCACGTTGACTATGCCGTGACGGCGAACGATGTCCTGGGTTCTGCCACGCCCCGACAACCAGGAGGATCGACATGGCATTGCCCGAATTCATCTCGGTGGAGGACTTTTTCGCCGCCCCGCTGAATGCGTCGCCGGAGATTTCACCCGACGGCACCAAGGTCGCCTACCTCGCGCCACGCAAGGACCGGCTCAACGTATGGATCCACGACCTCGACTCGGGCGCGGCCCGCTGCGTGACCGCGGACGAACACCGCAACGTCTACCACTTCCGCTGGACCGACGATCCGCGCTGGCTGCTCTACACCCAGGACAACGACGGCGACGAGCGATGGCACCTCTACCGCGTCGACCTCGACCACCCGGACACACCGGCGGTCGACCTGACACCGTTTCCCGCCGCGACGGTCATCCAGTTCGAACTGTCCCCGGGACGGCCGGGTAAGGCGCTGCTGCACCTGAACAACCGCAAGGTCGAACTGTTCGACCTGTGCGAACTCGACATCGCCACCGGCGAGCTCACCGTGCTCGCCGAGAATCCCGGTCACGTCGCCGCCTGGATGTGCGGTCCCGGCGGTGCGGTGTTCGCCCGCGGACTCACCGCGACCGGCGATATCGAGTTCTCGCGATGGGAGGCCGGGACCTTGCGTCCCGTCGCGCTGTTCAACGGCGCGGACTACCCGATGGGCGTGTGGCCGCTCCAGCCCACCCCGGACGGCACCGGCGCGTGGGTCGGTTCGAACCGCGGCACCGACCGAACCAGGCTGGTCCGGCTAGACCTGAGTACCGGGGCCGAAACCGAGGTCGACAGTCACCCCACCTTCGATCTCGACCCGCGCGGCGCCGGCGCCCCGGTACTCCCGCCGCCGCTGATCCTCGACCGGCGAACCGGCGACCTGATCGGCGCCCGCTACCTCGGCGAACGGCAGGTGATCCACGCACTCGACCCACGGTTCGCCGCCGTACTGGACAACCTCAGGAAACTCTCCGACGGAGATCCGGCCGCGCTGTCCGCCGATGACAGCGGGCAACGCTGGGTCGTCACCTTCACCCACGATCGCGATCCCGATGTCACGTACTTCTACGACCACGCCACGGGACAGAGCCGTCAATTGTTCCGGCCCTACCCGCATTTGGACCCCGCGTCGATGGCGCCGATGCGCCCGGTATCGATCCGCGCGCGCGACGGACTCACCCTGCCCGCCTATCTGACGGTGCCAGTCGGCATCGATCCGGTCGGCTTGCCCATGGTGCTCCTGGTGCACGGCGGTCCGTGGCACCGTGACAGCTGGGGATTCGATCCCGCCGTTCAGTTGCTGGCCAACCGCGGCTACGCGGTGCTGCAGGTCAACTTCCGCGGATCGACCGGCTACGGCAAGGCGCACACCAAAGCCGCGATCGGCGAATTCGCCGGCACGATGCACGACGACCTCATCGACGCCGTCCGCTGGGCCGTCGGCCAGGGCTACGCCGATCCACACCGCGTCGCCATCTTCGGCGGCTCCTACGGCGGCTACGCCGCCCTCGTCGGCGTCACCTTCACCCCCGACATCTTCGCCGCCGCCATCGACTACGTCGGCATCTCCAACCTGGCCAACTTCCTGCGCACCATCCCATCGTTCGCCAAACCGCACACCGCCAACAACTGGCACCTGTTCGTCGGCGACCCCGACGACCCGCGCCAGGAGGCCGACATGCTCGCGCGCTCACCGATCACCCTGGTCGACCGGATCCGCACACCGCTGCTGGTCGTGCAGGGCGCCAACGATGTCCGGGTGGTGCGCGCCGAATCCGACAATCTCGTCGAAGCGCTCCGGCAGCGTGGGGTCGAGGTCGAATACCTGCTGAAGGAGGATGAGGGGCACGGATTCGTGAACCCGGAGAACCAGATCGAACTGTTCCACACCGTCGAACGCTTTCTGGCGCGGCACCTGGGCGGACGAGAGTCCTTGCGGCAGAGCCCGATTCGCTAGCCCAGGGTGGGCACCTTCGCTTCATGAGGTGATTTGTCCTGGCGCAGGCCGCGCCAACTCGGGTGCCGCAACCCGTCGGCGCCGGCCTCGCGGAACTCGATATCGGCGACCAGGATCGGTTCGACCCAGCGGGCGACGGTAGCGACGGCGCGCGGGGGTGGGACGTCGAAAGGGCTTTCCGGGCTGGCGATCTCGTCCAAGCGAGCCTGGAGGGTCTTGCGGTCGCGCATGGACCAGCCGGTGCCGACATTGCCGATGTGTACCAGGCGGCCGCCCTCGTCGTAAGCGCCCATCACCACGGAGCCGAAACTGCCGGTGTAACGACCATTGCCGGGGAGCCAGCCCGCGACCACGACCTCGGTGGTTCGGCGCAGTGGGGTTTTGATCCAGGCGGGGGAGCGGCGCCCCGGCTGATAGGTGGAGTCGAGGCGTTTCGAGACGATGCCTTCCAAACCGTGATCGCGGGCGACCTCGAGCATGGTGCCGGGGTTGACGTTGGCGTAATACGGTGGGGTCCGGGCGAACGGAAGATCGATTGCCAGTTCATCCAGCCGGGCGCGTCGTTCGGTATACGGGAGGGTCATCAGCGACTCCCCGCTGTCATCGAGCAAATCGAAGACCAGGTACTGCACCGGCACCTCCCGGATGAGTTCGGCGGCGGGTTTCACCACATGCATCCGGCGCTGAAGCCGCCGGAACGAGGGCACACCCGTCCCCGGTTCCGGTGCCACGATCTCCCCGTCGACCAGCACCTCCCTACCCGCGAGCAGGTCGGCCAAAGCAGAGGTCAACTCAGGAAAAGACCCACTCAGATCCCGATTGTTCCGACTGTAGAACCGGCACTGCCCACCCGTCACCCGCCCGATCGCCCGAATCCCGTCCCACTTCATCTCCACCGCCCACAGCCCCGCATCCACCGGCGGCCGCCCGGAGACGGCCAGCATCGGCGCCGGCACTGACTGCACAAGATCAGCATATCCCCAGCAATCTGGGCCGCGGACAGAGGAATGGATGACACCCGGGCGTTGCGCACCCCATTGTGGTGAGCTTTCCCGCACGCCCCTGGCCTCGACTGAAATTGCGTCCCGCAAAGCGCATGCGGACAAACCCAGGTTCCAAAATGACCAGTTATATTCCTTCCTAGAGACTTTCGGCAAAAATGAGAAGGACCTGCTTCACAATTGTTTGTCGAAATCCACGCGAAAATGCCGGTCACGCAATGTAATCTCCCTCGCCGTGCCCCCTAAATACATCCATGAGGGTTTGGTGGAGCTGTTCCGCTGTCGGCCTGACCTGGCAGCGAGTTTTCTGCGCGAGGTGTTCGGGCTACTCATGCCCAACTCCGCGCTAACCCGTACTGAGCCATGCGATTTCACCGACATGGGCCCGAAGGAATTTCGGGGCGACGTCGCCTTCTCGATGACCGATGCGGACGGAAAGAACCTCGCTGGGATAGCCGTCGAGGTGCAGCTGGCTCGGGACGAGACACGCAAGTGGAGCTGGCCCGTATATCTGTCCACCCTCCGGGCGCGGCTGAAATGTCCAGCTTATCTGCTCGTGGTGACACCGGATTCCGGTGTCGCGGATTGGGCGCGGCGACCGATCGAACTCGGACACCCCGGCATGGTCCTGTGCCCGCTGGTTCTCGGTCCGGAGCTCATGCCCGCCGTGACCGACAAGGACGAAGCCATGGCATGGCCCGAACGTGCCGTGCTGTCGGCCATCGCCCACGCAGACGGTCCACTGGCCGACGAAGTGCTATCGGCCCTGCTTGCCGCCCTGGACAAGACCGATGACGAGCGGTCGAAAATGTACTATGACATCGTGCTCGCGACTATGTCGGAGTCCGCGAAACGCCACCTGGAGGAGCTGATGACGACGGGATACGAGTACCAGAGCGACTTCGCCCGGAAGTATATGGCGGAGGGCGAGTTGGCGGGAGTGGCACGAATGGTCCTCGACGTCCTCGATATCCGTGGCATCGCTGTCAGCAACGAGATTCGTGAGCGGATCACGGACTGCAATGATGTGGACCAGCTCGCGACCTGGCATCGTCGCGCAATGCTCGCTGACACTGCCGACGATCTGTTCGCCTGACGCCAATCGATGCACGGATGCGGCAGGTCGCCGGTAACGTGGCGGCTTTCCGGTCAGCTGACTATGTCTCCGTCTGCCGTAACCCACACCAGAAGGCAGATACGCCGTCAACGAACGCCTGATGTCTGTGCCACTGGTCGAGCGTTGAGCAATCGCTCAGATGGGTTGGCCGACAGCGGTTCCCAATGCTGGTGGGATCTGCGCGATGGGCACTCTGGTCACGCACACCTACCGAAGAGCGTGTGCATGGCGCCCGCCGGGACAGCCTGTCGGTACCGCCAGACACAATGGCGGACATGGAAAACGGCGATGCCAACGACGCTGTCCCGCCCTTCCCGGGTGTGAGCCGATGGAAGGTGGGTTTGACCTGCGTCGCGATCGTCGCGGCCGGCTACCTCGTCGCCTGGCTGGTGCACGAGCGGGAGACTTCGGAGCCCACGGCTCGGGCCGAGAATTCCTATGTCACTCCGCCGGTCGCGTTTCCGGTACAGATCCCGGGCTGCGATGTCGTAAAACCCCCGCGGGAAAGACAAACGTTCGGGATGGTCCACTCCGTCACCTACGAATACGACAATCCGTCTTATCCGTGGTTCTCCGGCCCCAAGGCGGATGCGATGACCCAGGCGCTGCAGGACAGGCTGCCCGGTGATGTCGAGATCGCCTTCGCCCCGGTCACGCGCTCGCTGGTGTTCCAGCCGATCCTCGGCGACGCCGCGCAGAACAAGGAGTTCGGCGGGTGGACCAGGGCGGACGCCACGCTGCTGCGCGGCGACCGGGAAGGCGCGCTGTCGGTCACCACGCGCCAGGCCACCAAGCCGATTCCGTCGTGCGTCGCCGGCGAACTCGACGAACGCCGCCACCTTCCCGACGGCACGATCGTCGACACCGATGACACCTGGTACGAGATGAAAGGAGTCCGCACCCTTACCCGCGAGGCCACCGCCTATCTGCCCGACGGCTCCGTCGTGCACGCGAACGCCACTGATCAACCCGCTGACGGCAGCGGCCGCCCGCGAGCCGTCCCCTTGACCATCGATGAACTCGTCGCACTCGTCACCGACCCCGAACTACGCATCAGCGCGCCGGTTCCGCCCGGAACGCCGAGCCCGCCCGAGGTCTGTCTGCCCTACTCGAAGCCCGGCGCCGTAATCGATCAGGCCCAGGCGCGTAGATGGAATGCGGTGCTGGCGCGGACTCCGCTCGACAGTGTGCCCCTGGACCGGCCCTTGGGAGCGCTGCGGCAAGGAGAGCGGGGCGGCGGCGTGTGCCAGACGGTTCGAGTAAACACGCTCGGCCGGCAATCGCGGTTGTCCATCGTGATCAGCACCGAGCAACCCCTGCCGACCGAAGGCGATACCTCCGCCTACGGCAGCGCGAGGCGGCGGCTGCCGGACGGGACCGTGGTCGAGACCCACGATGAGCGCAGTGCGGCGCTCGCGTCCCCGCCGCGCACCGACCGCACGGTCACCGTCACCCACCCCTCCGGAACCCAGATCGCACTCTCCTTCGCCGACGCCCCCGCCGACCTGCTGCCGTCAGCGCAGCTAGAGGAGATCGCCCTGAACCCAGGACTCGATGTGTCGTGAAGACGCCGAAGAACCATCAAGATCTTGCCGATCGAGTGCTCCTCGCAATCAACCCGTACGACCTGACCCAGGGCAGCATCCTGTTCCGGTATCGGAGGTAGTGCCGCTCGGCGGGGGCGACCGGCGTGCGATCCGTCCCTCGCTGACCGGTGAAGCGTTGCGGGCGTGCGTTATTCGCGCCCGCGGGTCACCGGGGTCCGCCCTCCTCCGGCACCCGGAACCCGCCGATCTTCTCCTCGAGCAGTTCCGCCAACCGCAGCGGCGTGCGGTCCTCGAACATCGGACCGATGAGCTGCACACCCACCGGCAAGCCCGCGTCGGACAGGCCCGTGGGAATGGCGGTGGCGGGCAGGCCGGGCATGGTCGCCACACCGGCCCAGACGAGTTGGTCGAAGTACGGGTACTCGACGCCGTCGATATCGATGGTCCGATCCTGGAGCTCTCCGTCGTGGTTGTGCGGGAACGCGGGGGTCGGCGTGATGGGACAGACCACGGCATCGAACTCGGCGAAGAGCTGCCGCCAGCCGCTCCGGTGGAGTTCGCGACGGTTGTTCGCGTCGACCCAGTCGCGCTGGCTGAGCACGATGGCGCGCAGCCGCGTCGCGTCGAGGCTCCGGTCGTCCGCGCGCAGTGCGGCGGCCTCGGTGCGCACCTGCTCGTACACTTCGACGGGCAGACTCGCCGCGGCGTTCGAGAGCATCAGCAGCATGTAGACCTCGGCGGCCTCGGCCAGATCCGGCAGCAACGCACTGTCCCGTTCGACGCGCACGCCCGCATCGACCAGCGCGTCGGCGACACGGTGCACGCCAGCCCGGACAGCGGACGAGGTCGCAACGAGCGGATGATCCTCGATGACCAGAACACGGAAGTCCGACAGCCGGTCGTGCCGCGCGGGTGGCAGCGTCAGATCGTAGGCGACACCGTGCGTCAACGGGTCCGGTCCGGCCATCACATCCAGCAGCAGCGTGAGGTCGCGGGCGGTGCGGGCCATCGGGCCGACGACGGCCAGATCGAGGTCCATCGGCAAGGCCGGCGCGGTCGGCGGGACCATGCCGCGGGTCGGTGCCAGACCGAGAGACGGCTTGTGTGCGTAGACACCGCAGAAATGTGCCGGGGTGCGCAGCGACCCGGCAATGTCGGAGGCGATGGACAGCGCGCCGAACCCGGATGCCAACGCGGCCGCCGAGCCGCCGGAGGATCCGCCCGGCGTGCGCTCGTGATCCCACGGATTGTTGGTGGTGCCGTAGATCTCGTTGAAACTCTGGATATCTCGCAGCGTCGCCGGCACGTTGGTTTTGCCGAGGATCACCGCGCCGGCCGCCTTCAGCCGCGACACCTGTATCGCGTCCTCGGCCGGCACATAGTTCGCGTGCTGCGGGAAGCCCCAGGTCGTGGGCAGACCGGCCATGTCGTAGGACTCCTTGACCGTCACCGGGAGGCCGAGCAACGGACCGTCCTCGCCGCGGGCGCGCGCCTGATCCGCGGCGTGTGCGGCGGCTCGCGCAGTGTCGAAGTCCCGCACGCAGATCGCGTTGATCGCCTTGTCTTCCCGTTCGATCCGCGCGATCGCCTCCTCGGTCAGTTCCACCGAGGTCACTTCACCTGCACGCAATGCGGCCATAAGCGTTTCGGCCGAAAGAAAGCTCCATTCCATGGATTCGAAGCTATCCACCTGCGGTAAAAGCCATAAAATGCGGATGCGCACAACCGTAAAGTCGAACACGGCGCTGCGATCGGTGCAGTCACGTACTCGTCGAACCATCACACCAGGTCACGGCGTATAAAGCAGGTCGGATCCGTTGGTGCGAGCCATGAAATGGCGGTTCCCGCAATGGGATGGATGTCTCATTACCGATCGGCTCTGTGTCGCATTTTCAGAGACTGCTCACGTCGCGGAGACCTTGAACCCGTCAGAGTCCGAGTTTGGTGACGGCATTGTCTTCCAACGGATTCGCGGTGCGGATATATCCGTGCACAGTGCGCGGATTGGACCAACGGCCTTGGCGCATGATCTCGCGGTCACTGGCCCCGCCGAGGGCGGCCTGGGTCGCGAACCCCGCGCGCAGCGAGTGCCCGGAGAACAGGTCCGGGTCGAGTCCGGCGCGAGCGGCGTAGCGCTTGACGAGTTCGGCGACCGCGCGACCGGACATCGGGGTGCCGCCGACCGTACCGTGACGATTTATGGTGGGGCACAGGGGAAGGTCCGGTTGCGCGGCCAGAGCCGTTCCGGTGAATCCGTGACACCGGTGGATATCCGGGTCCGCGGCATCCTCGGTCAGCCACTGTCGCAGGCCCGATGTTCCTGCGGCAGTGTGTATTTCGAGCAGCCGGACCCAGTTGGCGAACGCGCACACCGGGCAGGTGCGTGGACGTTGACCGCGCGGCAACGCGACCCGCTGCTCGGCGACACCCGTCGGGTCGGTCTTCGTCGACGGCAACCGCACCAGCAGCACCGGTTCACCCGTCGCGTGATCGAGTTGAACGTCCACATCCGCGATCCGCAACCCGGCGAGTTCACTGCGCCGCAGCGCACCCGCGAACCCGATCAACAACACGAGCGCATCGCGGCGCCGAGCAGGTTCGGTCGGCCAGCCGGGCTCGGGCAGCCCCGCCAGCAACTGATCGAGAGTGTGTAACAGCACCGGCCGCTTACGTTTCGGCTGTGTCCGCCGAGTGCGCCGGATGCCGCGCAGCGTCAGCCGGACAACGTCGGAACGCGTCGGCGACGGCAGCCCGTTCGCCGCATGCACCGCGGCGATCGCCGCCGACTTCCGCTCGAGCGTCGCCGCGCTGAACGCCCACTCGCCGGTCTCGCGTCGCGCATCGGCGGCAGCTGCCAGATAGACCGCGACATCCAGCGGATCAGCCGGCATCGCCTGCCGGCTCTCCGCCACACACCACGCCGACCACGCGATCCAATCGGTCCGATACGCCCGCAACGTATTCGCCGACTGCGAAGCCTCGAGATACCGGCGCAACGACCCCGCCTGATCATCGTCGAACCGCTCCCGCACCAACCGCAGCGCCGCCGCATCCACCAGCACGCTCCGCACCCCACGCCGCAACTCGGTCCGCACCGACTCCGGCACCGCGACCACAGCGGCGCGCTCGTCCATCGATCAACTCCCTCTCCCTAGACCACCCCCATTGTCCCGCCGCCCCAGCCCAATTCACCGCACCGCCCCTTCCCCCGCGCGTCGGATAACCTCCCCTGCGAGGGACCGTGCCGTGCTCAGCGGGTGGGGGTTCGGTTGGGGCGGAAGCGCATTGGGGGTTCGGTGTATTCCTCGAGGGTGTGGGCTGTCCAGCCGATGGTGCGGGCGAGGGCGAAGATGGCCTCGCCCGCGTCGGGACGCATCCGGTAGGCGTGCATGAGCACGGCCAGGGCCAGGTCGATGTTGGGGACGGCGGTGTGGGGTGCGCCCAGGTGGGTGGTGATGGTGTCGATGGCGGTGAGGGCGGGCCGGGCGGCGGGGATGGTGCGGAGTTCGGCGAGCAGGAGTTCGGCTCGGGGGTCGGTGGTGCGGTAGACGAGGTGGCCGAAGCCGGGGAGGCCGCCGCCGAGGCGCAGTCGGTCGGAGGCGGCGGCGAGGGGGTCGGTGATGGCTTCGGCGAGGAAGCGGTAGGCGACTGTGCTTGCGGCGCCGTGGTATTGGCTGTCGAGGGCGCCGAGGCCGGCGGAGATGATGCCGTAGGGGTGGACGCGGGCGCTGGCCGCGACTCGGGCGGCGACGGTGGAGATGGCGAGTCCGTGGTCGGCGAGCAGGGTCAGTGTCGAGTCGAGCAGGCCGGCGGGGATGGGGTGGTCGGTCAGGCTGGGGCCCAGCCGGTGGGCGAGGGTTCCGGAATCGCGAGGCGTACTGCCGAGGGAGTCGACCTCGACGGCGAGCAGGATTCGGGCGGTCCGCAGGACACCCTGCGGGGACAGGTCGAAGCGCAGTGGATCACCGGCGCTGGCGACGGTGACCGCGACGCGCAGGCGATCGGTCAGCCGAACGCCCTCGGGCAGGGCCGCGACCGCGGCGCGGCAGGTGCTCAGGATTTCCGCGGGAGCGGTGAATTGTTCTGTCGGCGAAGCCAGTTCGCCGGTCCACAGCAGGTTGGCCACCGCTTCGACCGGCTGTGCCGTCACCAGGTCCGCGACGTCGTGGCCGCGGTAGTACAGCCGGTCGTCCTCGATGCGGGAGATCGTGCTGGCGATGTCCTCCATCGTGGCCCGGCGATCACCGCCGTGCCGTCGGCCGTGCGCGAGCCGCGCGACCTCGTCCTCCCGGAACAGGCTGCCGCGCCGGCCCGGCGCCGGGATCTTGGTGAGCAGTCCGCGGCTGACATAGGCGTAGACGGTTTCGGGCTTGATCTCCAGCCGGCTCGCCACCTCGGCGGTGGTCAGGTGGCGTGCGTCACCTTTCGCGTCCATGACCTGCCCCTCCGGTTTCACATTGACGTGATCAATATTGACTCTAGTTGATGGTGCTCGCACAGTTCAGTCAAGGAGGTTGAACGATGACTATCAACGGTGCCGAACTCGACGAGCTGATCGACGTGCCCACCGGCCTGCGCAATGTGGTCGCGGCCGAGACCCGGCTGAGCGACGTGCGCGGGCAGGAAGGCTTCTATCACTACCGCCAGTACTCGGCGATCGAGCTGGCGACGGCGCGCACGTTCGAGGAGGTGTGGTTTCTGCTGTTCGAGGGGCATCTGCCCGACCGGACCGAGCTGAACGCGTTCACCGCCGAGGTGGCGCGTGCGCGAACGCTGCCCGCGGAACTACTTCCGGTGCTGCCCGCGCTGGCGAACGCAGGTCCCTTCCGGCCGATGGTCGGCCTGCGGACCGCCCTGTCGATGGTGGCCGGAGCGCGCGATCTGCGGCCGGTGTGGGATGAAGATCCCGCGGCGCGTAAAGCCGACGCGCTGCTGATCTGCGCGGTGACGCCGACGATTCTGGCCGCGCTGCACCGGCTCGATCGCGGTCTCGAGCCGATCGCACCGCGGGCAGAACTGTCGACGGCCGCGAACTGGCTGTACATGCTGACCGGGGAAACGCCGCGGCCACAGGCGGTCCGGGCGATCGAACAGTATTTGATCGCGACGATCGATCACGGTTTCAACGCGTCCACCTTCACCGCGCGAGTCGTGGCTTCGACCGGTGCCGACGTCGCCTCGGCGGTCATCGCGGCGATCGGCGCGTTCACCGGTCCGCTGCACGGCGGCGCCCCGGACCGTGCGCTGGACGGGCTGGACGAGATCGGCAGCGCCGACCGCATCGACGCCTGGGTCCGCCACAAGATCACCACCGGCGACCGGGTCATGGGTTTCGGCCACGCCGTGTACCGCACCGCGGATCCACGCTCGGTCCTGTTGCGCGCCATCGGTATCGAACTCGGCGGTGACCTGGTGGAGTTCGCGACGACCGTCGAACACCGAGTCACCGAGCTACTCGCCGAACTCAAACCCGGCCGGCATCTCTACGCCAACGTCGAGTTCTACGCCGGAGTCGTGATGCAACTCTGCGGGATCCCACGCTCAATGTTCACCCCCACCTTCTCCACCAGCCGAGTCGTCGGATGGACAGCCAACATCCTCGAACAAGCCGAAACCTCGAAGGTGATACGCCCGGCCGCCCGATACATCGGTCCGCGCGCTCCAGAACCCGTGCCGCCGCGCGTCTAGCGCAGGTCGAGGACGCCGAACCGATGGGTGGACCAGATCTGGCGCGAGCGTTCCTCGGGGTAGGGCCGGGTGGTCGGCTCGGCAGTGTAGACGCGGGTAAATCGGGTGCCCGGATCATAGGGCGGCCAGTCAGTATTCACTCGGACGCTCGCTTTCCGTCGATGGGGTGGCGCGAAGATCCGATCATGCTCGGACGGGTGAACGGCTCGCCACTCGTGCGGGCATTCCGGCCGCGCACAGCGGAATCAAGCTGTGCTCCTTCAGGAATCGAGGAAGTCGGCGAGCAATGGCAGCAGTGTGGCGGGGCGGTCGAGGGGGATGATGTGGCCGCAGTCTTCGATCAGGTGGGCGGTCAGGGTGTCGGTGATCGGGCGGAGCTGGTTTTCCAGGGCGGGCCCGACCGGGTGTGATCCGATGGTCATGGTCGGCACGGTGAGCCGGGTGGTCTCGGCCGCTTGCCGGATTTGCTCGGCGTTGGTGGGCATTGCTCGGTAGTAGGCGAGCGCGCACCGCAAGGAATCCGTGCCGGTGTAGGCGGCGACGAAGGTGTCGCGGATTTCCTCGGGTATGCCGCGGCCCTGGGTGCCGGTCGTGAGGAACCAGTCGAGGTAGTCGGATTCGTTTCCGGTAAGGACCTTTTCGGCGAGACCCGGCACGGCGTGAAAGCCGAACCACCAGGGTGGGCCCGCGGCGAGGAAGGTCTCGGCACCGGGCAGTGGGCCGATGAGCGATTCCATGAGCACCAGCCGGTCGACTCGCTCGGGTCGCCGCATGGCCAACAGGAACGCCGGGGGAGCACCGGCATCGATCGCGACGACGGAGGCGCTGGTTTCACCCAGGGCGTCGAGCAGGCCTTCCGCATCCGCGGAAAGAGTGGTCGCGTCGTAGCCGTCCGGTGCTCGTGTGCTGGCGCCGAGGCCGCGCAGGTCCGGCGCGATCACCCGGTGTTGTTGCGCGAGTGGGCCCATCACGTCGCGCCACAACTGCCAGGTGTGCGGAAACCCGTGCAGCAGCAGGACCGCCGGTCCGGTGCCGGCGGTCGCGACGTTCAGTTCGATGCCGTTGGTGGCCACCGTCCGCACGGTGAAGTCGGGCAGTTCGTTTTGCATGGATTCCTCTCGGAGGTTACCGATGGTTACTAGATGACCGTAGGTAATGTCCGGTAGCCTGCGAAGACAGCACTTTCGAGACAGGTGGTGAGCTGCAGGTGACTACCCAGCCCAGCACGGGTCGGCGCGGGGATCTCTTCGCTCCGGCCTGCCCGACCCGTCAGCTACTGGATCGGCTCGGCACCAAATGGGTGTCCATGGTGGTGAAACTGCTCGCCGAGGCCGCGCCCGGCGAGGTCCGCTTCGCCGAACTCCAGCGCCGAATGCCCGGCGTCTCGCAGAAGATGCTGTCGGTCACTCTGCAAAACCTGACCCGCGACGGACTGGTCGCCCGCCGCGTCGAACCCACCGTGCCACCGCGCGTGCACTATCGCCTCACCGATCTCGGTCTCTCCCTGGAGAACCCGCTGGCGGCACTGCGCGCGTGGGCAGAGGACCACATGGCCGAGATCGACGCCGCAAACCTCGCGGACCGTGCGTGAGTTCAGGTCGAACTAGCCGACACCCGGGTCAAGCCTGGCTGCGGGCATGAGAATCGAGACTCCGCGGAAAGTTCTGCACGCCACGTCCGTTGCTGATCGGGTGTGGAGCCCCTAGCTTTCGAGGTTCGCGTGCCGCCGGGAGGCATTTTGGCTCCCGGCACACAGGTCGCAAGATCTCTCCCCGGATCGAACAACCAGGAATCTGCTGCCATGAGTTGCTGTGCCGGGTCGCTGGAGTCCGTTCGACGGTCGCGGACCTCACGGGACCCGCTCGCGTGATGCTGCTCGGCGGGTGCACGGCATTTCCCGCGTGTCGGTGCGACGACTGGCGGGTATGGCCGGTTCGGGTCGTTGTCGCGGGTCGAGCTGGACCCGCTCGGGATCGTCGTTCCTTGTGACAGTTGTTCGGCTGCGCAGCCGGCGAATCAACTGTGCGAGCCGCCTTCGATCATCGCCGATCGGCTGCCGCATTCAGTCGGATCTGACACTTTCACCAAATTGGTACGGGCGTACAGGGGTGCACAGTTTTCGAGGGATTGCGTAGCGGTTTCGTTTCGTTTGATGAAACCAAACGTAAACGTAATAGATCCAACGGTTTCGGGGGAGTATGCGGAAGTCTGCTCTGACCTGACCGCCGATAATGTTCACTTATCGGTGGTCAGAGTCCGACCTCAGAAAACGAGTCCGTTTGCGACACGGAACATTTCGTTTCGTCTCAATACGTCACTATTGACGAAACCAACGCTACGATTTTCCGGTGTCCAACGTCTGCAACTACCCGGGCTGCTCCCGGCCGATCACGCGCGGCGGGGGACCCGGCCGCCCGTCCGAATACTGTGATCACCCGGATCACACGAGATGGCGCGCGTGGCGGGAACGTCAACGCCAACAACAGGAGTCGGAGGTACCACCCGCATCCGTCACTGTGACGCAGCAAGGACCGGTTACGGTGGCGCGACTCCGGGCCGATGAGCTGCTCACCCAATTTCGTGGACTCGCAGACCAACTGGGTAACACCCTCAACGCCGCCGTCGCCGAACTGTCCACCCTGGGCGATCCCTCCGTCGCCGAAGCGCAGGTCCAGGCCGTTCAAGCCGACGCGGCACGCCGGATCGCCGAAGCCGAAATGGCCACGGTCGCCGCCGAACAGGCACGCCGCGAGGCTGAAGAAGCCCGCGTGCTCGCGGAGGAAGCCGCGGACGACGCGGCCGGTGCGGCCGAACGAGCGGAGGTCGCCGTCGCCGACGCCCACCGCACCCGCGACGACGCACTGCGCGAAATGGAACGCGCCACCCGGCAAGCGGCCGACGACGTGTTCGCCGCCCGCAGCGAGGCCGAGGCCGATGTCCGTACCGCCCGCCGCGAGGCCGCCGAGGAAGTCGAGCGAATCCGCGCGGAAGCCGCCGAACAGGTGGAGCGCGCCGAACGTCGGGTCGCCACCGAAATCGCGCACGCCCAACGAGAATCCGCCGCCCAGGTCGCGGCCGCTCAGTCCGAACGCGACCTCGCCGTCCAACGCGCCGCCGACGCCGAACGCGCCACCGAACGGGCCGAGCAAGCCGCCATGGAACGCATCGAAGCCGCGAACGAAGCACGCGAGGAATGGCGCAGAGTCCGCGCCGAACTCGACACCACCCGCACCGAACTCGCCGACATCCGCCGTACCGCCGCAGCCGAAATCGCCGCCGTCCGAGCCGAATCCGCCGCCACCATCGACAAGGCCCGCACCGAAGCCGCCCACCGCATCGAGGCCCTCGACCAAGCCCGCGCCCAAACCCTCGCCCGAGCCGAACGAGCCGAAGCCCAACTCGACGAACTCCTCGCCGACGCCCGCCGCAAACCCGCCACGGGCACAGAAGCGAGCAATCGCGCAGGAGCATGAGCCGGTCGACAACTTGGTCGCCCGCTACTACTCAGCCAAATAGTCTCGGGCGCGCCGCCACAGCGGTTTCTTCGGCGGCGGCGCGATTCGAGCGGGCAGCGTAAGGACGACACGTCCGCCGCTGTATCGCGACATCGCCGCCGCCACTTTCACCCAGGTCGAACGATCCGATTCGGTGAAGCCGGCCAGCTTGTGCCCGCCTACCCGAGCCGACCAGAAATCTGTCGACGCATCCGCAGGCAGGCCCCACACGTACAGTGCGAGTTCGGTATCTTCGGCGGTCGAGGTGAACCTCACCTCGGTGACCTGGGACCATCGGCAATCGATCTTGCTGAGCCGGCCGGGCAGGGCGGTCATGTTGCCGAACCGCAAGGTGGTGCCACCACCCGAGTACATCTGAAAGATAAAGCCCATCGGATCGAACGAGAAGTCACCACCGGCTACTGAGATGGTGTGCGCGCCACTTCCGGTTGAGGTACCCATGCTCGCTCCAAGCGTCGCTGTAGGGGGACACGCTCCGTCACGAAACACTGGACCCAGAGTATCCCGGCAGAGCATCCGGGCGCCGGAGATCGCCGAGCCGGCGGCTTTCGAAATCGAGACGGCGGCAACGGAATCGGCACGGTGGACGCGTCCAGTTCCCATAAACTCGGGGGCACAGCGCCGCCGCGGCGCGGAAGCAGGAGGAGTTCGAGCATGGCCGTCATCCACGAGACGACGATGGTACCCACGAAAGTGGAGTTGCTGACTTCGTGGTTGCCGACCAGGTCGTGGTATCGCGGTGACGCCGTGCCGGTTCTGGATCGGGTCGGGGGGTTTCGGCTCGATGATCCGGACGGGGAGGTCGGGATCGAGTTCATGGCGGTGACCGACAGTTCCGGCGACGAGCCCGTCACCTATCAGGTGCCGTTCGCTTATCGCGGGGCGCCGCTCGACGGAGCCGAGCACGCGCTCATCGGCACCTCCATGCACGGTGTGCTCGGGCAGCGGTGGCTCTATGACGGGACGCGCGATCCGGTGGTGGTCGCGCAGATCCTGGCGTTGCTCGAGGGAACGGCGCAGCCGCAGGCGCAGCACGACAGCGGGAAGATCGACGAGTCGGTCGCGGTGGTGACGCCGGAGATCGCGGTTCCCGCACTCGGTTCGGAGCCGGTGTCGGCGGAGGACGGATCGGCGCGCACCGACATCATGGTCGGTGCGCGGGTGCCGGGCAGCACGGCGATCGTCCGCATCAATCGCATTCTGCGACCAGGTGACGCCCAGTCCGAACGGGCCGGCGCGGGTCACGTCAGCGCGCCGTGGCGGCTGCCGGACGGTTCGTCGGCGCGCGGGGTTTTCCTGACTTTCGCCGGGCACGCGGAGGATTAGCGGTCGGTCGAAATCTGCACGGCCGCAATAACGTTCGAGTGAGTTGGCGAGACACACGCCCGCTCTCCTGCGACCATGTCCTTATCGGAGTGAACGGATAGCACAGCGGGGACCGCCAGCTCCGACGGCGAAAGGATCTGAATCCTATGTCGAAACGGACCGATCGGTACGCACGGATCGCCCTCTGCGCGGCGGTGCTCGGCGCCGGCGGATGCGCGAGCAACCCGGCAGCAGACGACGCGCCGCCGAGCGTCGGCAGCAAGCAGATTTCCCCCTGCGCCCCCGGCCAACTCGTGCTCAGCGCCACCGAGGTCTCACCCGGCGCGACCCATCGCGGCGTGCAGATCACCATCGGCCTGATCAACGGCACCCCGGCGTGCGAGATCTCGGGCTACCCCGAGGTCGAGGCCGACGAGGGCGGGCCGGCCATCCGCGCCGATCACACACCCCGCGGCTACCTCGGCGGACTCCCACCCGACCGCGACGCACCCCCACCGGTCACCGTGACCGACAGCAACGTCCCCGCCTCCGGTGCCGCCTCGGCCATCGTCGAGGGACTGGCCGTCGACGCCGCCGGCAACCCGTGCCCCACCTACACCCGATTACTCGTCACCCCGCCGAATGTCCCCGCGCCCCACCCGATCGCAACCACCATCACCGCGTGCACCCTGGAAGTCCACCCGCTACTGGGCGCAGACATGCATCCTTGAGCCAGCGCGCCAAGAGGTCCAAGTGGTGACCGCCGCACAGCGAGTCCGGCCGGCCGCGCCACCGCCAGTAGTGGGGCGGCCTGCCGACCGAGCTCGGACTCGTGCACGGAGTGGCAGGCACCGCCCAGAATCTCGTCGGCTAAGTGACCGTCCGTCCCCGATCCTCCCGCTCGGCGCAGCCTGACCACACCACGATCAGTCGCCGCACCGAGTGAAAGCAAACACGCGGCTACCGGAACGATCCGGCCATATCATGTAGCTATGCCCGAAGGCGAGCTGGAAGGGCGTACGGAACCACTGTCCGGGAGTGCCCGGCAGGCGATAGTGGTGGCCGGTGCCTGCTCGATGATCGTGGGTGTGGTCTTAGCGGTGTGGCCACACAAGTCGATGCCGACCGCGGAGCTGCTGTTCGGTCTGTATCTGCTGCTCAACGGCGCGTTGCAGATGGTGATCGCGTTCGGTGCGAAGTTCGCGCCCGCTTTGCGGGTCCTCGTTTTCGCCAGTGGTCTGGTGTCGATGCTGCTGGCCGTGCTGTGTTTCGCGGGCGGGAATTCGGCGCTGCTGCTGTCGTTCTGGATCGGGCTGGCGTGGGCGGTGCGCGGGATCTGTCACGCCACGGTCGCGGTCTGGTCGAACGATCTGGCGGGTGCCGGTCGGCAGGAAGTGTTCGGGCTGGCGACGATGGTGCTCGGCGTCGTGGTCGGCGTGCTGCCCTTCGATTCGGTGGACGTGCTCGGGCTGGTGGTCGGTCTGTTCCTCATCGTGATCGGGACGATGGAGGTGCTGAGCGTCGCGGCGGTGCGGCACGGCGTGGTGGCTCTGCCCGGTGTGTCGCGCATGCGTGCGGTTCGCTGAGGCAGGTGATGCGGAGATGCGGCCGTCGCGTAACCCATTACGGCAGCTCCCGGTCCGTGCACGCGGTTGACTTGAACGATGGCACCGCAGCAATCCGCGCCCCGCTCGCCGGCGGAACTGATCGTGGTCACCCACGGCCCGGACTCCTCGCTCACGACGAGCGCGCTCAGCGACAGTCGCGGCGCCGAGGCGCGGCTGACCGAGTTGCTGCCGGCCGGTGGCCGGCTCGCGCGTATCTTCGGACCGCCGAATCGGCTGCATCAGCGCGTCGCGGGAACTCCACACGAGCCCGTCGCCGCGGAGTACCTGAAGTTCTTCTCCGTCCGTGGTGCCACCGATGGACTCGCGGAGCTCGCCGCCCGGCTGCGCGACGACGACCTGGTCGACGGCGCGTACCTCAAACCACCTTCCGAACCACCGATCGCCCCGGACAGCAAGGGCGACACCGCGGCCGCCGACGCGCCGCCGGTCACCCCCAATTTCGAAGCGCGCCAGGGCTACCTGGAAGCCGCGCCGCAAGGGGTCGACGCGCACTGGGCGTGGACCGTGCCCGGCGGACGCGGACAAGGCGTGCGGGTGATCGACATCGAGGGCGCGTGGCGATTCACCCATGAAGACCTGCTCGTCAACCAGGGCGGAGTGATCGGCGGCGATCCCTCCCCGGATCAAGGGTGGCGCGATCACGGCACCGCGGTCGCCGGCGAGATCAGCGGCGACGTGAACGCCTTCGGCATCACCGGCATCGCACCCGAGGCGCTGATCCGGGCGGTCTCGATCTTCGGACCGGGATCGGCCACCGCGATCCGAACCGCCGCCGACGCGCTTGGTGCAGGCGATGTCATCCTGCTCGAACTGCACCGTCCCGGACCACGATTCAACTACGCGGGCCGCCCGGACCAGGCGGGCTACATCGCGATCGAATGGTGGCCGGACGATCTCGCCGCGATCCGGTACGCGGTCGGGCGCGGAGTCATCGTGGTGGAGGCCGGCGGAAACGGTGCCGAAGATCTCGACGCCGCGCTCTACGACACGCGCCCCGCGGGCTTTCCCGCCGCGTGGCGCAATCCGTTCCGCGGTGGCGCGGCCGATTCCGGCGCGATCATCGTCGGCGCGGGTGCACCACCGGCCGGTTTCCACGGTCGCGACCACGGGCCCGGCCGGTCGCGACTGGCCTTCTCCAACTTCGGTTCCCGCGTCGACGCTCAGGCGTGGGGGCGCGAGGTCACCACCACCGGTTATGGCGATCTGCAAGGCGGCTCCGACGAAGACCTCTGGTACACCGACGTGTTCAGCGGAACGTCGAGTGCGTCTCCGATCGTCACCGGGGCCGTCGCCAGTTATCAGGGAATCAGCACGGCGGCCGGTCACCGCAGAACACCCGCCGAGGTGCGTGCTCGCTTGCGTGCCACAGGATCGCCGCAGACGAGCGCACCGGGCCGCCCGGCGAGCCAGCGCATCGGCAACCTTCCCGATCTGAAGGCGATGGCCGCGCCCCACTGAGTCTCGGGGGGAGATGAACCGTCGATGCCGCAGTTCCGTGTAGCAGACAGCGGCTGAATCTGCGTCACTACTCACCGGGCCCTGTCGGTGTTCGCGACAGCAACCACCGGTGTCGAGTAGCTGGTCACGGGGTATTCGAGTAGCCGGGCACTCGTGGCACAGCAGCCGGAAGTTGGCACTGTGAGGGTGGCAAGGAAGGAGCTCACAATGAGTGCAATCCATATTCGCGCCCCCGGACACCATCATCCCGGACTGGCAGGCGGTGCAGGTCTGCACAACATGATCGTTTTCGGCACCGGCGTCGACTGCTACGTCTCGTACCAGCCGACGTTCCAGGCGCCGCACAACTTCCAGATCCTGCTCGCCATCGAGTTGGACGAGCGCGGCAGCCGGGCCCTCGGCGCGGATCGGCGGATCGGCTACACCGACATCCACACCTTCGACCCCGAGGCTTTCCCCGTCGCCGACCTGGATCCGAATCGCCCGCGCCCGCGCCGGTCGTTCCACGGCACCCTGATCCGCGGCCGGCGCGAACGCGGCAGCATCGCGATCGCCACCGGGGTGCGGGCGACGGTGCGCGAGGTCGTCCACTTCGCCGAACTCGAACCGGAACGCGAACGCGGCCGCGGCCTGCTCACCCACATCTGCTTCGGCCGGCCCGACCGGATGTATCTGGCGCACCACATCACCCGCCAACCCAGTTTCGATCAGATCGTCACCGCGCGGCTCATCCCCGGCACCGTGACCGACCTGCTCGGCGAGCCACTCGCCGACGAGATCGCCGCCGCGGGCTTCGCGCAGGCACAACCGATCATCCTCGGGCAACGCGAGTTCACCGGTTCCCGGTTGCGCGCGGGGGAGTTGGCGGTCGCGGCGTTCCCGGCCACGGCCGGTGGGGCGCAAGGGTTTCTGGCCGAGATCGTGGTCGATCGGCAGATCTATCTGGAGGTCGCCGACCTCGCGTGAGCGATGTCAATACGCCGTAGGTCGCGGTCGCTACCGTCATACGTCGGTGCGCGGGTCAGCCCGCCGGCCGACGCGCGGGCCGGGCCCACGGCGTTAATTTCGACCCATGCCCGAATCGATTCTCCCCGTCACCGCGGCGGGTCGACGGATCGCGGAAGTCGATATTCTGCGCGGATTCGCGCTGTTCGGCATCCTCATCACCAATGTCATGGTCGCGACCACGCTGTGGTCGTTCGGCGGGACCGCCGACGATCCGAAGCCGCGTTTCGACGGGCCCGTCGACCACTTCGTCAGCGCCGCGGTCAACGGGCTGTTCGAGGGCCGGTTCTATCTGCTGTTCGCGTTCCTGTTCGGTTACTCGTTCACGTTGCAGATCGCGGCGGCGCAGCGTGCGGGCGCGTCGGCGAACGCGCGGTTGCTGCGGCGCTGCCTGGCATTGCTGGCGATCGGGCTCGCCCACGTTTTCCTGCTGTGGATCGGTGACATCCTCACCCTCTACGCGGTCCTGTGCCTGATCCTCATCCCGCTGAAGAAGCTGAAGCCGCGTACCGCCGTGATCACCGGTGCGATCCTGTACGTGGTGTGGTGCGGCTGGGCGTTCCTGCCCAGCGACACCCCCGACGACGGAACGAAGGCGCTGGCCAGTCTGTTCGACCTGCAACGGATCCACGACGGATACAACGGGACCTTCGGCGACACCTTCGCCGACCAGATGTGGCTGGCACCCCTGTTCATCGCGCTGATCTGGTTCACCCAGGGCGTGACCAGCTTCGCCATGTTCCTGCTCGGCATGGCGGCGGGCAAACGCGAGCTGCTGACCGATCGGGAGACGTTGCGGCGCTGGGCGCCTCGCATCTTCGCCGGCGGCCTGGCGATCGGCCTGCCGGTCTCGGCGGTGACCTTCGCCGCGACGATGCAATGGATCACCCCGCCCGGCATCTGGGCCGGCGTGCAACAACTCGTCAACCCGCTGATGACCTTCGCCTACATGGCGGGCATCATCTGCCTCACCCAGTCACCCCGCACCGCACCGTTCGTCAGCCGGCTCGCGCCCGCCGGTCGGATGGCGGCCTCCAACTACATCGGCCAATCGGTCGTCCTCATGGTGATCTACACCGGCTACGGATTCGCCCTCGCCGACCGGATCCCACCCGCCGGCGTTATCGCCATCGCCCTGCTCACCTACGCCGCCCAGCTCACCCTCAGCACCTGGTGGTTGCGCAACCACCGCTACGGTCCGGTCGAGTGGGCCCTGCGCTCGGCGACCTACCTTTCTATCCCGGAGTGGAAGCGTCGCCCGGAACAGGTTCCGGCGCAAGCGGATTGAGTCGTCGATCAGGCGCGCCGACGGAACAATCCTGTCGAGGATGGTTCCGCGCCTTCGCGGACTATCGTCCGCGTCGAGGTGACAGAAACACCGCGTAGACGGCCCCCTCTTCGGTAGTGCACTATGCCCGGGGCGACCAACGGTCAGAGAGTCGATAGATTCGAGTGGAACCATCGGTGTCCCGTACGCGTCCAATTCTGCAAGACTGCACCCGAGCCCGAGGAGCAACGAGTGACCGACAATGCCGCGAGTGCGGCACCAACCTTCAACGTTGTGCCGGAGCAGGTCAGCGAGACCGGTCGCTATGTGCAGGCCGCAGCGCAGAGTCTCATCGACGGTCTGCGTTCGGCCTCGGCTGACGTCAACGCGCTCGAGTCGAGCTGGCATGGCACCGCGGCGACGGCGTACGCCGCTGCGTGGGACGAGGTGCACCGCGGTGCCCTGGGTGTCTTCGAAGCCCTCGCCGACATGGCCGACCTGCTCGGCGTGGTCGTCGACCGCACCGCAGCCACCGACGCGGCCAATGCGGCAGCGGTCAGCTCCCTCGACCTGCCCTGACCTGTAGGACACTCGAGCCGCACCGAGACCCGTTGGGGGACAACACACCATGACCGAGCAATACCGCGTCGACCTCGCTCACTTGGACACCGTCACAGCCAAGGTGACCACGCTCAACGCACTCGTCGCCGACACACTGACCGAGCTGGACAAGCGCATCGCCACAGTCCAATCGAGCTGGACCGGTGCCGCCGCCGACGCGCACGCCAACGCGCACGCCGAATGGATCGCCTCCGCCACCGTGATGAGTGAGGGGATCGAGAAGATGCGCGCCGCCGCGGCCGCGGCACACGCGTCCTACGAGAACGGAACCGCGGCCAGTCTCGCAATGCTGGGCCGTGGTGGCGCCTGATGACCAGCACCGTTCTCGATGTAGACACCACCGTCTATTACGACACCGCAAACAAGATTGCAGCAGGTGCGGCGGCCTGGTGGGAAGCGATCGACGCGCGCTGGCCGGAGTTGGAAAAAGCCAACCACATGGCGGGCTCCTACGAGGACGCCGTGAACTGGGCCGCCTCCTACGACAAACGCGCGGCCGAAATCCTGAAAATGGTGGAAAAGGTGGCGACGGCCGCGCACACCTACGCCGTCGTGCTCAACGAACTGGGCTACACCCGCGCCCTGTCCGAGCACAACGCGACCATCGATGCCGGTCAACCTCCGACCAAGCCCGCGGCTCCGCGCTACCCGGTGCTGGCGTGCCGGGTGCCGCTGCCCAGTGCGGGCGGCCCCGGCCAAGGACTGGTAGACGGCGGGCTCGGCCTGGTCGCGAAGATCGGGCTCACTGTGCCCGACGGCAACGCCACGACGATCAGCAACGCGGCACTGACCTGGGATGCAGCGCGTAATTCCGAGGGAGCCGCCGGATTCCCCGCGGTGCTCGAGGCTGCCGCGGTCGCGTTCCAAGACGTCGTCGCCCCGGAAGCGGCATTCATCGATGAGGACCTGCGCGCGCTGAAAGCGTCGGCCGAATCGACGCTGACCGCCATGGGTGACCTGGCCCAGTCGTGCCGCGATCACCGCATCGCGCTCGATGAGCTGCGTGAACTGCTGAAGCAGCAGCTCGAAATGGTGCGCGATGCGCTGATCCAGGAATTGGCGATCACCGCGACCATGTCGGTCGCCTCGAGCTTCATCACCTTCGGCGCCGGTGCCGCGATCGGACTGGCCGCGACCGCGGCAATCTGCGCGCGCTACGCCCGGCCCATGCGCGTCATCATCGAAACCTGGCGCTCCAATCGCAAGATCAGCGCCGGAGTGAAACTCGACCAGGACCTACTACGGGCCAGACGTGAATGCGAACGACTCGAAGACCTGGCACCGGGCGGACGGCTCAAACCCAAACGCGACCCGACGCCCGCCGAATTGCTGGACGATGTCGATCGGGCCGCGCTCTGGGAATACACCGGTCCGGAGGCTGAGGTATTGAATTACATGCTCCGCCATGAACCCGGCAACCTGAACAGGGCACAGCAACTCCGGGTGGAAGAGATCACCAAGGCCCTCGACAAACTGCCCGACTATCAAGGGACTGTCACGCGTCGAGTGAATCTCGACGCTGATGACCTGGCCCGATACACCGACGGCAAATCGATCACGGAACCGGCGTTTACGTCGAGTTCCCGCCACCCGGACGCGGCATTCAACAGGCCGGTCGAATTCCAGATATATTCCGAGCACGGCAAATCCGTTGAGCAATTCGCACGGAAACCCGAAGAACTAGAAGTGCTATTTCGACCGGGCACGACATTCGATGTCCTGAAACAGCATCCACCCGACGCGAACGGCCGCATCATCATAGAAATGATCGAACGACCCTAAGGACATGTAATGGCCGAATACTACAAAGGGCGACGGGTTTCCTCCCGCGAAGAAGACGGATTACCACCGATCAGCGAAGAGAAGATCGCCCAAGCCCGCGCATCTTTCGCCGCGTTCAACGCACACCGCGACGCCGTTCCCGAAGACCAGCGCATCCACCTGTCCAGCCGATTCGGCGACGATGATTTCGGCGACGACGAAGTACCCCGCAACCCGGACGGCACCCGTAAGGACAGAAGCGAAGGCCACGGGTAGGGGGCGTCGCTGGCAGCTCGAGGCGGATGCTGCGTGCCCCGGCCAACCGTGCCGGGCACAAAGCAGTCGATCTTCGGCGGTTTCGGACGAGAGCTAGCCGGATCGACGTCACATTTTGTTAGTAGTTAGTAACTGGTAACTTAACGTTCATGGCGGAACGGATGAGCGGGGTCGAGCGGCGTGGTCAGGTGCTGGCCATTGCGGCGAAGGAGTTCGCGGAGCACGGATTGCACGGGGCGTCTACCGAGGCGATCGCGCGCGCGGCGGGGATCACACAGGCGTACATCTTTCGGATGTTCGGGACGAAGAAGGCGCTGTTCCTGGAGTTGGTTCAGGGGGCGTTTGCGCGGGTCAGCGACGGGATGCGGGCGGCGGGCGAAGGAAAGACCGGTCTGGACGCGCTGTCGATGATGGGTGCGCAGTACTTCGATCTGCTGGCCGACCGGACCGGATTGTTGTTGCAGCTGCAGGGTTTTGCCGCGTGCGGGGATCCGGAAGTGCGGGATGCGGTGCGGGCGTGTTTCGCCGCGATGTGGGAGACAGCCGAGGACGGCACCGGGCTCGAGCCGGTGACGGTGAAGACCTTTCTCGCCTTCGGAATGCTGTTGAATGCCGGTGCCGCGATGGATATCGACCAGGTTGGCGAGGTGTGGGCCGAGGGGGTTCGCACCCGGATCCAGCCAGGTCTGTTCGCGCACATCACCACCGAGGCGAACCGATGACCACCAGCAGCGATGTCCGGCAGACCGGACGGCTCGGCGTCGCACTGGTCTCCACGGCGTTGGCGGGAGCGGTGGTCGGCAGCGTCGGCGCACCCCTCATCACGCCGGTCGCCAGCGGAATGCAGGTGTCGCTGAATGCCGCGCAGTGGACCTTGACCATCACGCTGTTCAGCGGAGCGATCGCCGGCCCGGTGCTCGGCCGGCTCGGCAGCGGGCGGTATCGCCGGGTCACGATCCTGGTCACGCTCGCTCTGGTCTCGGTGGGCGGGCTGCTGACCGTGCTGCCACTTCCGTTCGCGGCGTTGCTGATCGGACGCGGACTTCAAGGGCTCGCGGTCGCGGTCGGGGCGCTGTTGATGAGCGTGGCCCGCACCCACCTGCCGCCGGAGCGGTCGGCGTCGACGATCGCCGCGATATCGGTGGCGTCGACGGTCGGCATCGGGGTCGGTTACCCGGCGATCAGTCTGCTCGACCAACTCGCCGGATTGCGTGCCGCGTATGGGCTCGGGCTCCTGCTGTCGGTGGCGGCGCTGGTCATCGCTTGGCGGACACTGCCTTTCGAGGTGCCCGGCGAGCTGCCTCGAATCGACGTCACCGGTGCACTGCTGCTGGCGGCGGGCACCCTCGCGATCCTGCTCGTCGTCGCCGAACCTTCGATATGGTCGACCGCGTGGCTGGCCGGCGGGATCCTCGCCGGTGCGGTGGCGGTCCTGGCCGTGTGGGCATTCGTCGAATTGCGCAGCACGGCACCGTTGGTGAACCTGCGGCTGCTCGCGCGTGCGCCCGTTCTGCGTGCGAACCTGGCGATACTCGTCGCCGGGATCGGTTTATATCTGCTGTTCAGCCTGTTCACCCGCTATGTGCAGACACCGGCCGGCGCGAACTACGGATTCGCGCTTCCCGGTGTCGCGGCGGGCGCGGCGCTGATCCCGTTCTCGTTGCTCGGATTCGTTGCCGGAAAGGCGGTGCCGCGGCTCGTCGCGCGCATCGCCGAACGCCGGACGTACGCGCTCGCGGTAGTCATCGCCGGCGCGAGCGTGATTCTGTTCACCGCCGCCAGCGGGTCACTGCTCGCTGTCCTCGCCGCGATCGCCCTGCTCGGCTTCGGCGTCGGCGGCGTCTTCGCGGTGATGCCGAAGCTCGTCCTCGTCGGCGTGCCGCCCGAAGAGACGGCCAGCGTGCTCTCGATCAATCAGATCGCCCGCAGCATCGGCATGAGCATCGGCAGCGCGGTCACCGGCTTCCTGCTCGCCGCCGGCACACCGATCGGCGCGGTCTTCCCCGACCGGAACGGATACCTCACCGCAGCACTCTGGGCCCTACCCCCACTCGCCGCCAGCACCCTGATCATCGCCGCCAACCGCCCAGCACGAGCATCCTGACCAGCGCTCGCAATAGCCCCCCAGCCCGCCTCCCGCCGAGCGGGACCTCATGGTGCGCCCACTCGCACTTTGCCTCCATAAAGTCCCACTCGGCGACAGGCAGGCCGGGGGCGGCCAGCCCGTCGGCATGTCCGAACTTTAGCGCCAGTTGATGCACTCGCGCCGCGACGCTACTGGACCCGAGTCGCCAGCAGCAGATTCAGGAGTTGGGTGGCGAATTCGGTGGGCGCATCGGTGAAACCGCTGTGGCCGCCGGGGAATTCGGTGAGGGGGAGATTCAGGTGTTCGGCGAGGGTGGCGGCGGGGCGGTGGGGGAGGTGGCCGCGGGTTTCCTTGCCGGCGGCGAGGATCAGGCGATCGGTGTGGGTGGCGAGGGTGGGTTCGTCGGGGAGGTAGGAGGTGATGGGGCGGAGTTCGTGGGCCATCATGAGGTCGGCGTTGTCGTGCAGGCGCTGGATCATTTCGGCGGCGCGGGGTGGTAGGTCGGCGGGGTTCGGCATGGGCTTCATGGTTCCGCCGATGCCTTGCAGGAAACGGGCGCCCGCTGCGGCGATTCCCTCGGTGCGGAACAGGAGGTAGACCTCGTCGATGAAAGCCTTCTGCTCGGCGGCGTCGGGAAGCACTGCGAAGCAAGGTGGTTCGTGGGCGACGACCAGGCGCAGACGCTCAGGGTGGTAGGTGAGTAGGTCGAGAGCGACGACGGCGCCACCGCTTCCACCGAATACGTAGGCATCTTCGCCTGCGGGAGTGAGGGTTTCGAGCAACCGGTAGGCGTCCTCCCGTTGCGCCGCTATCAGCCCATCGTCCTGCTGGGCTGACCCGGCGGTGGCGTCTCGCCGTCCCACGTTCAACTCATCGGCCGGCCGGTCGGTGGATTGGCCGGTGTCGTCTCGCCGCGGCGCGATCACCAGGTTGACCTGCTCGGCGGATCGGAAGCCGTTGTCTCGCCGCGTCGCTATCAGCCGACCGCCCCGCCCGGTGGATCGGTCGGTGTCGTCTCGCTGGGCCGTGATCAGCTCATCGTCCGGCTCGGTGGATCGGACTGTGTCGTGTCGCTGCGTCGCTATCAGCCCATCGACCTGCTCGTCGAACCGGACAGCGTTGTCTCGCTGCGCCGCCATCAGCCGATGTCCAGGCTCCTCGGAGTCGATGATGCTGCGCGAATACCCGCGGGGGTCGAGCGTGACGACGGTGAAATGCGCGGCGAGGGTGTCGGCGATCGGGTCGAAGACCGCCGCGTCACCGCCGCTGCCCGGCAGGAGCAGCAGGACGGGTCCGTTGCCGCGCACTTCGTAGTAGAGCGTCGCGCCGGGAACCTTCAGGGTGTCGGATCTCATTGTTGTTCCTTGTCGTTGACCGGCCACTGCTCGAGGGTGACGTGCAGGGCGTCGATGATGCGCGCCCACGAGGCGGCGGTGTCGCGCGAATGCCCGAAGCCGCCGGTCGCCTCGAGCGCGGCGTAGCCGTGAAAGGTGCTGCGCAGCAACCGGACCGCGTCGGTGAGGTCGGGTTCGGCCAGACCGTAGGCGCGCAGCATGCGGTAGGTGAGTTCGATGCCGCGCAGCGCAGCCGGGTCGACGTCGACGATGCCGGGTGCCGTCGGCGTCTGCGTCGCGGCGTAGCGGCCCGGGTACCGCAACGCATACTCACGCCAGGCGTCGGCGTACGCGGCGAGCGCGTCGCGGCCGGCCCGTCCGGCGACGGCACTCGCGATCAGGTCGGTCTTCTCGACCGCGGCGAGCATCGTGACGCGCGCGCGGAGTTCCTGAAGGTTCTTGACGTGGGAGTAGAGACTGGCGTCTTTGACCCCGAACTTCTTGGCCAAGGCCGACATCGTCACGTTGTCGAACCCGATCTCATCGGCGAGATCTGCTGCGGCGCGGGTGATCCGCTCGGCGGTCAGCCCGGCTCGTGCCATCATGTGCGCCTCCATAACCTAGTGCCCCTAGTTTATAAACTAGGGGCACTAGGTTTGGCAACTCAGGTGGCCGAGCCGAACCACTTCGCCAGCGCGGCGTCGAGCTCCTGCTGATCCGCACCGGCCCACGCCACGTACCCGTCCGGCCGCAACAGCACCGCGGGCGCGTCGACCTCCTCGCTCACGTCGACCACGTAATCGACCCGATCCGCCCAGCCCGCCGCCGAAAGCCGGCCCGTCTGATCGAGCAACAACCCCCGCCCGTCCCGCATCAGCTCATACAGCCGTCCCCGCTTCAACCCCACATCGCGCAGCCGCCGCCCGAGCAGCGCATGCCCCGCACCGAAGTCGTACCGGACTCCGACCGCGATGATCATCTCGGTCAGAAACCGGCTCACCTCCTCGAAGTCCATCAGCCGCGCCACCAGCCGCCGCACCGCCTGCGCGCCCGGCTCGAGGGACAGCAACTCCATCTGCGCCCGCGTGTTGTCGAGGACCTCGGCCGCCACCGGATGACGCTCGTTCTGATAGCTGTCGAGCAACCCGTCCGGCGCCCACCCGCCGATCTCCGCGGCCAGCTTCCAGCCGAGGTTGAACGCGTCCTGGATACCGAGATTGAGCCCCTGCCCACCCATCGGCGGATGCACATGCGCCGCGTCACCGGCCAGCAGCACCCGGCCGACCCGATAACGCTCGGCCTGCCGGGTGGCATCGCCGAACCGCGACAACCATCGCGGTGAATGCGCACCGAAATCGGTGCCCGCGGTCGCCACCAGCTGCTGCTTCATCTCCGCCAGCGTCGGCGGCACCCGGCGGTCCTCGGCCACCTCCGCGGCCGGCGCGACGACCCGGAACACCCCGTCGCCCAACGGCATCGCGCCGAACCGCAGCTGCGTCTTGCGGACTTCGGCGTTCACCTCGTTGATCGTGTCCAACGACGCGGTCAGCTCCATCTCGCCCAGCAGCGTGTCGACCCGGCTCGGCTCACCGGGAAACTCGACGCCGAGCAACTTGCGCACCGTGCTGCGCCCACCGTCGCACCCGACGAGATAGCGCGACCGCCACCGCGTGCCGTCGGCCACCTCGACACCCACTCCGTCCGCGTCCTGGCTCAGCCCGACCACTTCACTGCCGCGCCGGATCTCGACGCCGAGTTCGACGGCGTGCTCGGTCAGCAGTCGCTCGGTGATCGGTTGCGCGATGCTCAGCACATACGGATGCGCGGTGTCCAGCGGCCCGGTCGGCTTGCGAATGCCGGCGAAGAACCCGTTCAGCGGATGCTTGGTGCCGAGCTCGAGAAACCGCTCCAGCAGGCCGCGCTGATCCATGATCTCGATGCTGCGCGCATGCAGGCCCAGCGCGCGGACCACCGCGCTCGGCGCCGCCTCCTTCTCCAGCACGAGCACGTCCACCCCGCGCAGCCGCAACTCGGCGGCCAGCATCATCCCGGTCGGTCCGCCACCGGCAATGATCACGTCAAGCATGAAATCTCCCATTCGAGGTTGCGTCCGACCTACTCCGCACAGTTCGACGGCATCCGCGTTCGCGTCGAAGTGCGCGCCCCCCCCCCGCATTTACGCAGGTTGGGGCGTCGGCCGACCATTGTGCGGCACCACCCGGGTCTTGCCGCAAGCCCCCGTGTGCGATATATATTGAAAGGGACAGGGAGACATCTCCCTGTCTTTGTCGTTTTCCGGCGGCCGATGAATTCCGAACGCGCCCACCGTCGAAAGTCATGAGCACACAGCTCCAACGCAGAGGAGAACTCATGACCCAGACCTCGTCCGTCGCCACCCACACGCTCGATGTCCCCGGCGCCCGCCTGCACTACGAGCTGCGCGGCAGCGGACCGCTGATCGCCATGGTCGGCTCCCCGATGCGCGCCGCATCCTTCGCCCCGGCCGCCGAACTGCTCGCCACTGACCACACCGTGCTCACCATGGACCCGCGCGGGCACCACGGCAGCGTCCTCGACGACCCCGAGCAGGACTCGACCCCGGAACTGCGCGCCGACGACCTCGCCCGCATCCTGACCCACCTCGACGCGGGCCCGGCGGTGGTCCTGGGTTCCAGCGGCGGCGCGGTCACCACGCTGGCGCTGGTCCAGGCGCACCCGGAACTGCTCAGCACCGCCATCGCCCACGAGCCCCCGCTCCACCTCGTACTCGACAACCACGCCGAATTGCGCTCCGGGACAGATGATCTCGTCGCCACCTACGCCAGCGGTGACGTGCTCGGCGCGTGGCGCAAGTTCTTCGCGAACGCGAATATCGCGATGCCCGAGCCGATGCTCGAGCAGATGTTCGGCGGCGACCGCGCGCCGGCGGATGTCGCCAGCGAACGCTTCTGGTACCTGCACGAGATCGAGGGAACCAGTTGGTGGGCACCGGATCTCGCCGCGTTGCGCGCGACCCCGGTCCGGGTGATCGCCGGAATCGGCGAGGCTTCGGCGAACCAGTTCTGCGACCGCACGACCCGGGCGCTGGCCGCGCAGATCGGCATCGAGCCGACGCTGTTCCCGGGCGGGCACGCCGGATTCGTCGACGATCCCGCTGCTTTCGTGACCCGGCTGCGGGCCGTACTCGATTGATCCATCGGGACGTCCTGGACAGCGGCGCTGCCCTCACCGCCGTCCAGGACGCGGACCGGGCGACCTGATGAGGGCGAGGCCGTCCGGTGTCACCACCCGGGCTTAAGTGAGACCCCGGATGAATTCGGCCAGGTACTGCCCGCTGTAGTCCGGTTTGCCGTTGTTCTGCACCGCGGCCGCGCCGATCGTATCGATGTGGGTGTAGCCCGGCAGGGTCTCCACCTGCGCCGTCGGCGGGGTCGGCACCCAGGTGCCCACGCCGTACTGCACCACGCTGTCACCGGCGAAGGCGACGAAGTTCGGCTTGGTGCGACTCATGTTGTGGTAGCGCAGATTCACCATGTCCCCGCTGCGCGCGCCGGTGAGGCCGGCACCGAGATCGATGATCATGCGCAGCGGAAAGTAGGTCTCCCAGTAGGCCGTTGGCGCGCCGGTGCCCAATTGCCTTGCCACCTCGTGGATGTCGGCGGTCTCTCGGTTCGGCGCGGTCCACGGGACGCCGACCACGTCGTTGTAGTTGCGCCAGGTGTAGAGCGCGTTCCGGTCGGTCGGCGCGACGCGCGTCTGCGGGCCCGCGCTGATCCGCAAGTAGTTGCCCAGCGCCGGAATCTGCGTCGCCCCACCGCCGTTCGGGAAGGTCTTCTCCTGCACCGGCCCGCCGGACAGCGCGCCGACGCCTTGTTGCAGCAGCGCGAAATTGCCGGAGTTGTTGTCGATGAACGTGCCGAGCAACGCCGCGTTGGTGAACCGGTAGTCGCGGATGGTGCCCGAACCGTCCGCGCCGCCGGTCGCCACCGCAGCCCAGGTCTGGCCGAACATGGTGGTCAGCGTCGCCTCGATTTCGGGATCGTGCAGGTGCGCGAGCAGCTGGCTCTCCTCGTCGGGCGCGAGATGCGCCGCGAGACCGGCCAACCGGTAGAGCACCATCGCCTTCGTGCCGATCACCGGCACCGGGCCGAGGGTGCGCATCGGCAGCACGCCGCTGTCGAAACCGGCCTTCAGCACGTTGTTCGTCGGGCTCATGAGCGCGTCGGTGAGGTCGTGGAAGAACGGCGTGTTCTGGATCGCGGCCGGATCCGAGGACACCATCGTGTCCTGGGCGGCGAACGCGGCGCACTGGTTGTAGCCCGCGTCGGCCTGCGTGGCCGGGTTGCCGTCGAAGTCCCAGTCCGAGAAGAGCCCGGTGACCATCCCGCCCATCGAGATGCCGGTGCAGACGTATTTGCGCTGCCGCTCGGCCTGATCCGGCAGCTCGTGCAGCATGATCTCGTACTGGTCCCGGATCACCCGCTCCACGCCGATCGAATCGAGAATCGGCAGGTCCTGCGAGGCCTTGAAACCGGGGAAGATACGGCCGTCGATCGGCTTGCCGTTGAAGTAGTAGTCGACCGCGTCCAGGTAGTTCCCGGTCTGCAAGGCGAAGTCGAAGCCCGCTGTCTCATCCAAGCAGGACCCGCGCCGGGCCAGCGACCAGAACTCGATGTTTCGACCGAGAGATTTCGCCGAGCGCACCGTGTTGCCCGCCACGCCCTCGGAATTGACTGCGCCACCGGCCAATCCCTGCTGCTGCACGACCACCGCGTCCGCGTCCCGCGCATTCTCCGGCCCGCCGACCGGCCGATACCGCAGATACCCGGTGCGGTCGCAGGCCTCCGGATGCGCGGGCGCGTTGGCCGGTAACGGCAGCCGGAAACTCACGTAGGACACCGCGATTCCGTCGCGGGTCGCGATCGGCTGTTCCTGCCGATCCGTGGCCGCCGAGGCGGGCGGCGCATCCGCCGCCGCCGATCCCGGCGCGACCAGCCCGGCGGCCACCACCGACATCACCACCGTTGCCGCCCAACCATTTCGGCGCTCCCCACGCCCCTGTTGTACCGACCGTCCGAGACGCCACGCTGCAATTCTCACGCTGAGTGACGTTGCCATGCGCTGAGAGCCACGTCACTGGGAGATTTGTCAGGAGATACGCATGGAGTTCATGCAGTTCGCCAAGTTGGACGCGGGTGGTCGCCGGGGAAAGCCCCTCCGGCCCAGACGGCTTGCGCGGCAAGGCTTACCCGATGAGAGCCGGTATGTCGTCGAACTTTTCGGCGGGTAGCGCAGCGGCGGCGGCTCGCCGACGCCCTACCGAGCCCGCAACCCGTGGGGCGACCGTCCCGCGTAAGCCCGAGCGGTCAACCGAAGGGATCCCCGTGCCTACCAACCGGCGGCCACGTCCTGCCCGCCGGCACCGTAGTCGATCACGACGACCCCGCTCGCAACCTGACCAACCGCTGAGCCCGTCGGATCATCAAGGCGAATCGACTCCACTACGTCCCACGGCGGCCAACCCAATCCGCGAGCGGGACCTGGTCGCGGCAAAGTACGAGTAGACCCACCACTATGTCCCGCCCGGCGAAAGGCGGCCTGCCGAGCGGGACAGGCGGGCGTCGACAGCGCGCTTACGGAGCCCGCTCGGCGAGCTTCCACCAGCCAGCGCCCCAACCTCGTCCGCCGATCCACAGAACGGGACATAGTTGCGGCGAAAGGTGATCGGACCCGTCCTCATGTCCCGCCCGGTGCATAGATGGACCTCGAACGGGACGTGAGATTGCAGTTGCCGGCGTGTCAGCACAACCAGATCCCGCTCGACGGCAACCCGACCGATGACCGGGAGATAGTGGAGCGGTCAGATCGGCCATGACAGCAGCGAAACGCGAGTTGCATTGTGGCCATGTCCCGCTCGGCGAACATCTGCCGCCGGACTCGACAAAACGGCGGTGAAGAGCGGGGGTTTGTCGTCATGTCCCGCCCGGCGAGGCGGCGGAATCCGGACGGGACACTGCTGCGGCGAACAGCGAGTGGGGTTGCCGTCATGTCCCGTTCGGCGGATAGGTGGCTGCCGAGTGGGGCATGGCGGCGGCGAAGAGAGAGTGGGACTGTCCTCATGTCCCGCCGGGCGGATAGGTGTCGAGGGTGGGGCATGGCGGCGCAAGCGAGTCGGGTTGCTGTCATGGCCCAATCGGCGCGAGCGTGGTCGGTGGTGCCTCGTGTGTGGAAGGCGAGTGAGTGGCTCGGCGCTGGGTTGCCGGTTCGGCGCGTCGGGCTGGAGGGGAGGTCGGGGGAATCGGGTGCTCGGATACAGTCGGCGCATGTTCCGGGTATGCGTGTTCGCGCTGGTCACTGCGGTGACGACGACGTGGGTTCCGGGCGAGGTCGCCGCTGAGGAGGTGGCTGAGCAGGGAGTGATCGCGCAGATGTTCGGGTGGAACTGGCGGTCTATCGGGCGGGAGTGTCAGGCGACGCTGGGACCGCTGGGGTACAGCGCGGTGCAGACTTCGCCGCCGGAGGAGCATTCGGTGTGGCCGGAAAAGGGGTTTCCGTGGTGGCAGGGGTACTCCGCGGTGTCCTACAAGCTGGACAGTAGGTTCGGTACGCGGGATGAGCTGGCGTCGATGGTGCGCAGTTGCCATGCGGCGGGGGTGCAGGTCTACATCGACGCGGTGATCAACAACATGTCCGCGTTGGAAGGCTGTGGGGTCGGCAGCGGACTCACGCCGTACTGCCACGAGCTGTACCCGGCGGTGCCCTACACCGAGCGCGACTTTCATCATTGCGGCACACCGGGGAACACTGTCGCGAACCTCGCGGACCGCTACCAGGTCTTCAACTGCCAGTCGTTCAACGGGGCGGATCTCGCGACCGGCGACGACTCCGTCCGCGACCGCATCGCCGGCTACCTCAACGATCTGCTGTCCCTCGGCGTCGACGGCTTCCGTATCGACTCGGCCAAATATATTGCGCCAGAGGATCTTGCGGCGATCGAACAGCGTCTGACCCGACCGGCCTACGTCTACCAGGAGGTCATCTACGGCTGGCAGGAAGCCGTGCAACCCGAGGAGTACCTCGCCACCGGCGCCGTCATGGATCTCCGCTACGCAGGCACCCTGAGCGCCATCTTCCGACACGGCCGCCTCGCCGGCCTTCGGACCTTCGACTCCGCTCTGCCCTCCGACAAATCCGTGGTCTTCGTCGCCAACCACGACACCGAACACCAAGGCACCACCCTCACCTACGCCGACGGCGACCGCTACACCCTCGCCAACGCGTTCATGCTCGCCTGGCCCTACGGTCGTCCAAAAGTGTTGAGCGGCTACGCATTCAACTCCTATGACGAAGCACCCCCGTCCGACCCACTCGGCCGCGCCACCGACGCCCAGTGCGGCGACGGCCACTGGCAATGCGAACACGCCTGGCCCGGCATCGGCCCCATGGTCGCCTTCCGCCACCAGGTCCAAGGTCAACCGGTAACCCACTGGTCCGACAACGGCGCCAACCGCATCGCCTTCGGCCGAGGCGCCGAGGGCTACCTCATCCTCAACGGCGAAGACACCTCAGCCACCGACACCTACCGAACCTCCCTCCCCGCAGGCCGGTACTGCGACGTCATGCACGGCACCCTCCGAGCCGGAACCTGCACCGGCCCGACCTACCAGATCGACAACGCCGGCCTCCTCCACGCCGAAGTCGCCCCCCAGTCCGGACTGGCTCTTCACACCGGGGCAGCCGTCTCCGAATAGCGCGTCCCGCGAGGTAAGAGGTCTACATCGCCTCGCAGAACCCACGTTGTGGGTACGCCCAGATCGGCCGGCCGCAACCATCCCAGTCGATCGAACAGCGGATACCCGTCCGACATCATCGGTGTGAGGGTAGTTCTCTGCGCCGACCTGCCGTGACCGCGGCGATGTCGGCCGGAGACGAGGGAGACTCGATGAGAAACGCCGATCACGGCCGCAGTATTCGCCGAATGGCCGCCGGCGCAGCGGTCGTGCTCGCCGCGGGTATCGCGCCGTTCGTAGTGGCGGGGCCGGCCTCCGCCTCGGCGAGCGGCTCGGTCGATTGCGGTAACGGAAAGCGTGTCGAAGGCGTGTGGATGAACGCCGGCGACCGCAGCGGGTGGGCCTACATCTGGGAGATCGAGGGGCCCTACCGGGTCGGCTGGTACCGCGAGGAAGTCAACCAGAACTCCTGGTACTCCATTGACGTCGGCTGCGGCTCCTGGCAGCCGACCTACCACAGCGACTACACCAACGTGCACTCCGGAGACTTCGTGTGCGTCCCGAAGGTCTCGAAAACCAGCAGTTACACCAATAAATGCTGGGACTCCTGATCTGTTCGCTGTCAACGGATTACCGGCGCAGACGTGGAATGATCGAGAACATGGTGGTGCCTCGGCGGGTCGCGTTGGTGACGGGGAGTTCGCGAGGGTTGGGGAGTGCGATCGCGCGGCGGCTTGCCGCTGACGGGATGGCTGTCGTCGTCAATGGTTTGCACGACGACGAGAAGGCGGCCGCCGTCGTTCGCGCGATCCGGGACGACGGCGGTGCCGCCGAGGCGATTTCGGCGGACGTCACCGATGCGGACCAGGTTCGCGAGCTCGTCACCACGATCACCGACCGCCTCGGTCCGGTCGACGTGCTGGTGCTCAACGCGACCGGACCGCAGCCCGAAGCGCCGCTCACCGACGTCACCTGGCCGGATCACCTTGCGCAACTGGACTTCTTCGTCAAGAGCCCGATCCTGCTCGGCCATCGGATAATCCCCGGCATGCGGGAACGCCGCTACGGCCGGATCGTGCATATCGACTCCGAAGTAGCCGACCGCCCGCCGCCGGGCCGCTCCGCGTATGCCACCGCCAAGCAGGCGCAGATCGGCCTGACCCGCAGCTGGGCCCGCGAACTCGCTCCCTTCGGCATCACCGTCAACACGGTCGCCCCCGGCTTCATCCCGGTCGAACGCCACGCCGATGTCCCCGACACCGTCCGCGACGCCTACCTCGCCACGGTCCCCGCCGCCCGCATGGGCACCCCCGAAGACATCGCCGCCGCCGTGAGCTTCTTCGCCGCCCCCGCGACCTCGTTCATCACCGGCCAACGACTCGTCGTGGACGGCGGCCGCGCGCTAGGCCCCTGACCTGATGCGCTGAGCTGTCGGCGGACCCCGAAACAAATCTGCCGCACACCCGATTTCGGGTGTGCGGCAGATGTAGGGCGATGACTACCTCACCGGACGAACGTCGCCGCCCGATCCGCCAGGTCCAGCAGCAGCTGCGGGAAGATGCCGAGGATGAGGGTGGCGCCTGCGCCGAAGGCGACGACGGTGGTGGTCAGGAAGGGGGAGACCACGATCGGGGCGTCGGCGGGCGGGTCGGTGAAGAACATCAGGACGATGACCCGGATGTAGAAGAACGCGGCGATCGCACTGCAGATCACGCCGACGATCACCAGGAAGGTCGCGTCGCCCGAGGCCGCTGCCTCGAACACCGCGAACTTGCTGACGAATCCACTCGTCAGCGGAAGCCCGGCGAACGACAGCAGGAACAGGGCGAAAACGCTGGCGAGCCAGGGAGACCGGCGACCGAGCCCGGCCCACTGGGACAACGCCCCGGCCTCTTCACCGGAGGCGTCGCGCACGAGGCTGACGACGGCGAACGCACCCACCGTCCCCAGCCCGTAAGCCACCAGGTAGAACAGGATCGCCGAAACACCCTTGTCGTTCGCCGCGACCAAGCCGGTCAGAATGAAACCGGCATGCGCCACAGACGAATACGCGAGCATCCGCTTCACGTCGGTCTGCGTGATGGCCATGACCGCGCCCACCGCCATCGTGGCGATGGCGATCGCGGCGAGCACCGGCCGCCAGTCGTCCTTCAACCCCGGCACCGCGACTTGCAGCACGCGCAACAGCGCACCGACTGCCGCGATCTTCGTCGCCGCCGCCATGAACGCCGTAACCGGCGTCGGCGCACCCTGATACACGTCCGGCACCCAGGACTGGAACGGCACCGTACCGATCTTGAACAGCAACCCCACCGCCAGCAACGCCACCCCCAGCAACGCGAGCATCGCGTTGTCCGGATGCAGCGCGATGGCGTCGGCGATCCCGGTCAACCGGACCGTCCCGGCCTGCCCGTACAGCAGCGCCACACCGTAGAGGAAGAACGCCGACGAGAACGCCCCGAGCAGGAAGTACTTCAGCGCCGCTTCCTGCGACAGCAACCGCTTGCGCCGGGCCAGCCCGCACAGCAGATACAGCGGCAGCGACAACACCTCGAGCGCGACGAACATGGTGAGCAGATCATTCGACGCCGGGAACAGCAGCAACCCGCCGACCGCGATCAACGTCAACGGGAACACCTCGGTCGTGGCGATCCCCGCTTTCACCGCCGCCCGCTCCATCGCACTGCCCGGCACCGAGGAAGCCTGCGGCGTAAACGCATCCACCCCGCGCCCGAGCGTCGCCGCGGCCGCACTCCAGGTGCCCGGCCCGCTGCGCGCCTCGACCCGGGGCTCGGCCCCGCGCTCGCCCATGAACAGCACGCCGAGGATCGCGACCACCAGAATGGTGCCCTGCAGGAACAGCGTCACCCCGTCGACGGCGACCGCACCGCTCATCGCGGTGGCCTCGGTCCCCGCCAGCAGAATCACCGCGACCAGCGCGGCGATCAACCCGGCCAGGCTCAGCAGCAGCTGCGCGCCGAACCGGAACCGCCGCCCCATGAACGCCTCGACCAGCACGCTGACCACGCCGGCGCCGAGCACGATGAGCATCGGTGAAAGCTGCCCGTATTCGACGCCCGGCGCCGGAATCGCCGCGGCGAGAGTGTTTCCGTAGTCCAAGGAAGTCACTTAGCTCCTCCGGAATGTTCGGCTTTACCGGCCTCGGGCAGCGCGGGCGCCGCCGGTGCCGGGTCGTGCTTGCCGATGGTCGTCAACGTCTGGCTCACCGCGGGATTGATGAAGTCCAGGATCGGTTTCGGGTAGACGCCGAGGAACAGCAGCGCCGCGATCAACGGCACCACCACCGCGAGCTCGCGGGGCACCAGGTCGTAGATGCGTTCGTTGCCCTCCTTGACCGGCCCGGTCATCATCCGCTGATACATCCACAGCACGTACAGTGCCGCGAGCACCAGTGCCCCGGTCGCGATCACCGCGGCCACCTGGTAGCGGGCGAATGTGCCGACCAGCACCAGGAATTCGCTGATGAACGGCGCGAGGCCGGGCAGCGAGAGGGTGGCCAGACCGGAGATGAAGAACGTGCCGGCCAGGATCGGCGCCACCTTCTGCACGCCGCCGAAGTCGGCGATGAGCCGGGTCCCGCGCCGTGACACCAGGAATCCGGCGACCAGGAACAGCGCGGCGGTGGAGATGCCGTGGTTGACCATGTACAGCGTGGCGCCGGTCTGTCCCTGGCTGGTCATCGCGAAGATGCCCAGGATGATGAACCCGAAGTGCGAGATCGAGGTGTAGGCGATCAGCCGCATCACATCGGTCTGCCCGATGGCCAGCAGCGCACCGTAGATGATGCCGATCACGGCCAGCGTGATCACCAGCGGCGCATAGGTACTCGACGCGTCCGGGAACAGCATCAGGCAGTAGCGCAGCATGCCGAACGTGCCGACCTTGTCGACCACCGCCATCATCAGCACCGCGCTCGACGGCGTCGCGGCCACCGCAGCGTCGGGCAACCAGGTGTGCAACGGCCACAGCGGCGCCTTCACCGCGAACGCGAACATGAACCCGAGGAACAGCGCGTTGAGCACCGCGGGCGCCGCCGTCAGCTGTCCGGAGTTGGCCGCGGCGACCACCGCGCGGAAATCGAAGGTGCCCGCCGAGTCCGCGCCGAGTCCGTCGCGCGCGGTGACCACGTACAACCCGATCACCGCGGCCAGCATGATCAGCCCGCCGAACAGGTTGTACAGCAGGAACTTCACCGCGGCCCTGGACCGCTGCTGACGCATCTCCGGATTCGCCGACCGCGGCCCGAATCCGCCGATGAGGAAGTACATCGGGATCAGCATGGCTTCGAAGAACACGTAGAACAGCAGGATGTCGAGCGAGACGAAGGAGATCAGCACCATCGCCTCGACCAGCAGGGTCAGCGCGACGTAGGTGTGCGACACTCGCCGCCCGCTGCCGACCTCCCGCTCGTCGTGCCAGCCGGCCAGGATCAGCAACGGCACCAGCACCGTGGTGAGCAGCACCAGCACCAGCGCGATCCCGTCGACCCCGACGGTGTACCCGGCGCCGAACGCCGGGATCCACTCGTGGTCCTCGACGAATTGATATTGCGCCCCATCGGGTTCGAACTGCACCGCGAGCACGATGGCGACCGCGAGCACCGCCACCGACACCACCAGCGCGAGTATCCGCGCCAGGAGTCGCTGCCCCGCGGGCAGCAGCAGCACCACGATCGCGCCGATCACTGGTGCCAACCACACTGTGGTCAACCAGGGAAAGTCGGTCACCTGAACCTCACCGCCAGCAGGGCAGCGGCCACCAGGGTCGCGCCGGTGAACATGGACATGCGGGGCGCGCGCTGGAACGGCAAGGGGCGCGACCACGCGGGCAACCAGGGATACACGCTCACCACAGCCGCACCGCCAGCAGCGCGGCGGCGACCAGAGCGGCGCCGGTGAACATGGACAGGGCATAAGACCGCACGAATCCGGTTTGGACGCGCCGGATTCGGCCGGACAGGCCACCGATCAGCGCGGCCGTCCCGTTGACGATTCCGTCGATGCCGCGGTTGTCGAGGAATACCAGCGCGCGGGTCAGATAGCTGCCCGGCCGCATGAACGCCGCCTCGTTGAGCGCGTCACCGTAGAGGTCCCTGCGGGCCGCGAGGGTCAGCGCGGACGCCGATTCCGGTGCGGTCTCCGGGATTTCGCGCTGTGCGTACTGGTAGTAGGCGAAGCCGACGCCGATCGCGACGACCACCAGCGCGAGCGCGGTGACCACACCCGCCGGGACGGTTTCCTCGCCGTGATGCGCGCCGACCACCGGTTCCAGCCAGTTCTGCAACGAGGAACCGAAAGCGAACAGCGCACCCGCCGCGACCGATCCGATGGCCAGCAGGATCATCGGCCCGGTCATCACCGCGGGGGATTCGTGCGGATGGGTATCAGGCTTCCAGCGCTTCTCGCCGAAGAACGTCATCATCATGACCCGGGTCATGTAGAAGCCGGTGAGTCCGGCACCGAGCAGCGTCACCGTGCCGAGCGTCAAACCGCTTGCGCCGCCCTGGTTGAACGCCACCTCGATGATCTTGTCCTTGGAGAAGAACCCGGCGAACGGCGGCACCCCGATGATCGCCAGGTAACCGAGCCCGAAGGTGACGTAGGTGATGGGCAGCAGCTTGCGCAGTCCGCCGTAGCGGCGCATGTCGGTCTCGTCGTCCATCGCGTGCATCACCGAACCCGCGCCGAGGAACAGTCCGGCCTTGAAGAACCCGTGGGTGAGCAGATGCATGATGGCGAAGGCGTAGCCGGCCGGGCCGAGGCCCGCGGCCAGCACCATGTAACCGATCTGGCTCATGGTGGACGCCGCGAGGGCCTTCTTGATGTCGTCCTTCGCGCAACCGACGATCGCACCGAACAGCAGCGTCACCGCGCCGACCAGCACCACACCCAGTCGCGCGTCGGGCGCCAGGTCGAAGATCGGACCCGAGCGGGCGATCAGGTACACACCCGCGGTGACCATGGTGGCCGCGTGGATGAGCGCCGACACCGGTGTGGGGCCCTCCATCGCGTCCCCGAGCCAGGATTGCAGCGGCACCTGCGCGGACTTACCGCACGCGGCGAGCAACAGCAGCAACCCGATCGCGGTGAGCGTTCCCTCCCCGGCCTGCGGCGCGCCCGCGAACACATCGGTGAAGTTGATCGACCCGAAGGTGGAGAACATGACGAACATGGCGATCGCCAGTCCCATGTCGCCGACCCGGTTGACCACGAACGCCTTCTTGGCGGCGGTGGCCGCGGTCGGCTTGTGGTACCAAAACCCGATCAGCAGGTAGGACGCGAGGCCGACGCCCTCCCAGCCGAGATAGAGCACCAGGTAGTTGTTCGCCAGCACCAGCAGCAGCATGGCCGCGAGGAACAGGTTGAGGTAGGCGAAGAATCGACGACGACCCGGGTCGTGACTCATGTAGCCGATGGAGTAGATGTGAATCAGCGAGCCGACGCCGGTGATCAGCAGCGCGAAACACATGGACAGCTGGTCCAATTGGAGGCTGAAGTCGGCTTGCAGCCCGGCCACCGGAACCCAGCTGAACAGGTCGGTGTGGATGCCGCGCTGGGCGTCGGCGCGGCCGACCATGTCGAAGAAGCCGACGCCCGCGACGACGAAGGCGGCCAGCGCCATCACGGTGCCGAGCAGGTGTCCCCACTTGTCGCTGAACCGACCGGAGAGCAGCAGGATTATCGCGCCTGCGAGGGGCAGGGCGGGCAGCAGCCAGAGCGTTGCCGTCTCCATGTCAGAACTTCAGCAGGTTGGCGTCGTCGACCGAGGTCGAGCGGCGGGCGCGGAAGATGGTCATGATGATGGCCAGGCCGACCACGACCTCGGCCGCGGCGACCACCATGGTGAAGAACGCGAACACCTGGCCGTCCAGGTTCGAGTGCAGCCGGGCGAAGGTGACGAACGCGAGGTTCACCGCGTTGAGCATCAGCTCGATGCACATGAACACCACGATGGCGTTGCGCCGCAGCAGCACCCCGGCCGCGCCGATGGTGAACAGCAGGGCGGACAGGAACAGATAGTTCTGGGGATTCACCGCGTGCCTTCCTCGTCGCTCTGGTTCTGGTTCGCGGCCGCGCCGACGGGCTCCGGATCCGGTGCCGCTACCGAGATGACGGCCGCCTCCGTGAGCGCCCGGGTGCGGCGGTGCCGCAGGATGGTGCTGACCGAGAGTTCCTCGAAGGAGCCGTCGGGCAGCCTGGCCGGAATGTCGACCGCGTTGTGCCTGGCGTAGACGCCGGGGGTGGGCAGCGGGGTGGCCCGGTGGCCCGCCTCGCGGAACCGCCGCACCGACATCTCCCGCTGGCCCATCCGCGGACCGAACTGCTCGCGGTGCGCGAGCACCATCGCGCCGATGGTCGCGGTGATGAGCAGCGCGCCGGTGAGCTCGAACGCCCACACGTAGCGGACGAAGATCAGCTCGGCGAGCTCGCCGATCACGTCGCGCCCGGCGAAACCCTTGGCCGGGAATGTGATTCCGGATTCCCGGATGCCGCGGGCGATGCCGCTGATCAGCAGCAGGCCGAAGCCGAGACCGACCGCCGCCGCGGCGAGCCGTTGCCCGCGCAGGTTCTCCTTCAGCGATTCGGCCGAATCGACGCCGACCAGCATGAGTACGAACAGGAACAGCATCATGACCGCGCCGGTGTAGACGACGATCTGCACGACGCCGAGGAACAGCGCGTCCTGGGCCATGTAGAACACCGCGAGGATGATCATGGTGGCGGCCAGGCAGATCGCGGAATGCACCGCCTTGCGGGCGAATACCATGCCGAGCGCGCCCGCCGTGGCTACCGGCGCGAGCACCCAGAAGTTCACCGCTTCGCCGGTGCCGGTCCGGGTGAGCGGTTCGGCGGCGAGGATAAGTTCGTTCACCGCACGCCTCCTTCCACGCCCGCGACCGCGGGTTCTTTCGGACTGTCCGGCGCGCCGTTTCCGGTGCCGCCGTCGGGTTCCCGGATGCTGCCGAGCACGTTGCCGAGGTAGTAGTCGCTCTCGTCGGTGCCGGGCTGCATGGCGTGCGGCGGTGCGACCATGCCGGGCTGCAGCGGGGCGAGCAGCCGGTCCTTCTCGTAGATGAGACCGGCGCGGTTGTCGTCGGTCATCTCGTAGTCATTGGTCATGGTCAGCGCCCGGGTCGGGCACGCCTCGATGCACAGGCCGCAGCCGATGCAGCGCAGGTAGTTGATCTGATAGACCTGCCCGTACCGTTCACCCGGCGAAAAGCGTTGGGTCTCGGTGTTGTCCGCGCCTTCGACATAGATGGCGTCGGCGGGGCAGGCCCAGGCGCACAGCTCGCAGCCGATGCACTTCTCCAGGCCGTCGGGGTAGCGGTTGAGCTGATGCCGCCCGTGGTAGCGCGGGGCGGTCGGCACCTTCTGCTCCGGATAGAACTCGGTGTTCGGCTTCTTGAACATGGTCGCCGCGGTGACCGCGAAACCGGCCAGCGGATCGAACAGACCCGACTTGGCTACCGGGCGAGCGTGTTCGGGCAGTGGCGGGGTCGGGAAGCCCAGGAAGACCGCTCCGTCCGTACTCGGTGCCGCGGGTTCCGGCTCGGCCGGCGGTGCGGCGCCACCTCGGCGGCCCGCCCGCAGGAACACCCCGATCATCAGCGCGGAGATCACCAGCCCGCCGATGACCAGCAGCGGGGTCTGCACGTGATAGCCCTCGGCCTGCAGCACCCTGGCGCCGCCGACCAGCATGACCCACAGCAGCGAGGTCGGGATCAGCAGCTTCCAGCCCAGGTTCATGAACTGGTCGTAGCGCAGGCGCGGCAGCGTGCCGCGCAGCCAGATGAACACGAACAGGAACGTGCACACCTTGGCGGTGAACCACAGCACCGGCCACCAGTTCTGGTTGGCGCCCGCCCACAGGCTCAACGGCCACGGCGCGTGCCAGCCACCCAGGAACAGGGTGGTGGCCAGCGCGGAAACCGTTGCCATGTTGATGTATTCGGCCATCATGAACATGGCGAACTTGAGCGAGGAGTACTCGGTGTGGAAGCCGCCGACCAGCTCGCCCTCGGCCTCGGGGAGGTCGAACGGCGCGCGGTTGGTCTCCCCGACCATGGACACGCAGTAGATGAGGAACGAGGGCAGCAGCAGGAAGACGTACCAGGTGTCGTGCTGGGCGGACACGATGCCCGAGGTGGACATGGTGCCGCCGAGCAGGAACACGGTGGCGAAGCACAGCGCCATCGCGATCTCGTAGGAGATCACCTGCGCGGTCGAGCGCAGCCCGCCGAGCAGCGGGTAGGTCGAGCCGGACGACCAACCGGCCAGCACGATGCCGTACACGCCGATCGAGGTGATGGCGAGGATGTAGAGCACCGCGACCGGCATGTCGGTCAGTTGCAGCGCGGTGTGGTGGCCGAAGACCGAGACCTCGGGGCCGAACGGGATCACCGCGAACGCCATCACGGCCGGGATCAGCGAGATGATCGGCGCCATGATGAAGATCGGCTTGTCCACGATGGCCGGGACGATGTCTTCCTTGAGCGCCATCTTGACGCCGTCGGCGATGCTCTGCAGCATGCCGAACGGGCCGATCCGGTTCGGGCCGATCCGCATCTGCATGCGGGCCACGATCTTTCGTTCCGCGACCACCGCGATCATCGGGATGAGCAGCAGGAAGACGAAGATGGCGAGGGATTTCCCGATCACCAGCCACAGGGGATCGTGGCCGAACAAACTGAGGTCACTCATGCCTGTGCTCCTTCATCCGCTCGTCGGCGCGCCGCAGTTGCACGATGCCGCCGGGGTGGGTGGCCAACTGTTCGGCGATCGAGCTGCCCGGCGAGTGCTGCGGCAGCCAGACCACCCGGTCGGGCAGGTCGGTGATCATCAGCGGCAACGTGACGGTGCCGTGTTCGCTGGCGACGGTCACCAGATCGTCGGTGGCAGCGCCGATTTCGGCGGCGGTCGCGGGGGAGAGCCGGACGACCGGCGGGCGGGCGATGCCGGCCAGGTTGGGCTCGCCGTCCTGCAGGCGGCCCAGGTCGAGCAGCATCCGCCAGCTGGCCAGCACCGCGGTGCCGGGTCCGGGCTGGGTCGGCGGGTGCGGCCGGTGCGCGGGCGGGGCGACGGGCGCACCGTCCCAGGCGCCGAGCTCGGCCAGTTCGGCGCGCGCCGCGTCGGTGTCCGGCAGGCCGAGCCGGACCTTCATCTCGTCCGCGATCGCTTGCAGCACACGCTGATCCGACAGCGGGGCGGACTGCCGGCGCACCATGTCGTCGCCCAGCGCGGCCGCGAACTGGCGCGCCCGGCCCTCCCAGTTGCGGAAGGTGCCGGACTTCTCCATCGCGGTGGCGACCGGGAAGACGACGTCGGCGCGTTCGGTGACCGCGCTGTGCCGCTGTTCCAGGCTGACCACGAACCGGGCGGCGTCGATGGCGGCGAGCGCGCCCTTCGGGTCCGGCAGGTCGGCGACGTCGACGCCGCCGATCACCAGCGCACCGAGACCGGGCGCGGCATCCAGGATGGCCGCGGTGTCGCGGCCCGCGGTGACCGGCAGGTCCGGCACATTCCAGGCCTCCCGAACCTGCTGGCGCGCAGCGGGATCCGCGACCGGACGACCGCCGGGCAGCAGGCCCGGCAGCGCGCCGGCCTCGACCGCGCCCCGCTCACCGGCCCGCCGCGGCACCCACGCGAGCGCGGCCCCGGTCTCGTCGGCCAGCCGCACCGCGGCCGAGAGCGCGCCGGGAATTCCGGCCATCCGCTCGCCGACCATGATCACCGCGCCGGGTTCGCGCAGCAGCCGGCTCACATCGGAGATCTGCGTGGGATCGGCTCCCGGCGTTGCGGTTTCGCCGTTGCGCACCGCGTCGAGCAGGTGTGGTTCGGTGCCGGGCATCGTCTGCATCAGCTTGCCCGACATCCGGTCCAGTCCGCGCGAGGAGTACGGCGCGAGCGAGTAGATCGGCAGGCGGCGCTTGCGGGCGGCCTTGCGCAGCCGCAGGTAGACGATCGGCGACTCTTCCTCCGGCTCGAAGCCGACGAGCAGGACGATCGGCGCGGCCTCCAGGTTGTCGTAGCTGACCGCCATGCCCTGCCCGGCGACCCGCGCGGCGAGGAAGTCCGCCTCCTCCGCCGAGTGCACCCGCGCGCGGAAGTCGACGTCGTTGGTGCCCAACGCGATCCGGGCGAACTTGGCGTAGGTGTAGGCGTCCTCCTCGGTGACTCGGCCGCCGACGAGAACCCCCGCGCTGCCGAACGCGGCGGCCAGCCCTTCCGCGGCCGCGGCGAGTGCCTCCGACCAGGAGGCGGGCGCGAGGTTGCCGTCCCAGCCGCGCACCAGCGGCGTGCTGAGCCGGTCGCGTTCGGTGGCGTAGGCGAACGCCCAGCGCCCCTTGTCGCAGTTCCATTCCTCGTTGACCTGCGGGTCGTCACCGGCCAACCGGCGCAGCACCTTGCCGCGGCGGTGATCGGTGCGCTGCGCACAGCCGGACGCGCAGTGCTCACACACATTCGGGCTCGACACCAGGTCGAACGGCCGCGCGCGGAACCGGTAGCTGGTGCCGGTCAGCGCGCCCACCGGGCAGACCTGCACGGTGTTACCGGAGAAGTAGGAATCCAGCGGTTCGGCCTGCGCCGTACCGACCTGTTGCAGCGCACCGCGTTCCAGCAGCTCGATGAACGGGTCGCCGGCGACCTGCTGGGAGAACCGGGTGCAGCGCGCGCACAGCACGCAGCGTTCCCGGTCCAGCAGCACCGCGGTGGACAGCGGAATCGGCTTGGGATACGTGCGCTTCTCGCCCTCGAACCGGGACTCGGCGCGTCCGGTGGACATCGCCTGGTTCTGCAACGGGCATTCCCCGCCCTTGTCACAGACGGGGCAGTCGAGCGGGTGATTGATGAGCAGCAGCTCCATCACGCCCTCCTGCGCCTTGTCCGCCACCGGGGAGGTGAGCTGGGTGCGCACGACCATGCCGTCGGTGACGGTGATGGTGCAGGAGGCGACCGGCTTGCGCTGTCCCTCGACCTCGACGATGCACTGACGGCACGCGCCGACCGGGTCGAGCAGCGGGTGATCGCAGAAGCGCGGGATCTGGATGCCGATGAGCTCGGCGGCCCGGATGACCAGGGTGCCCGCGGGCACGCTGACCGTGGTGTCGTCGATCGTGACGGTCACCAGATCCGCGGGCACGACCCCGCTGGTGTCGGCGTTCACGGTGGCGGTCATCGCACTCCTTCCGTATCGCGCGAATGCGGCTCTGCCCCAACGCCGTTCGCCCACGCGGTGGACCGCGCCGGATCGAACGGGCACCGGCCGCCGGTGATGTGTTCGACGTACTCGTCGCGGAAGTACTTCAGCGAGGAGATGATCGGGCTGGCCGCGCCGTCGCCGAGCGCGCAGAACGACTTGCCGTTGATCGTGTCGCTGATATCGAGCAGCTTGTCCAGGTCGGACTCGGTGCCCCGGCCGGACTCGAGCCGTTGCAGCAACTGGACGAGCCAGTACGTGCCCTCGCGACACGGGGTGCATTTGCCGCAGGACTCGTGCATGTAGAACTCGGTCCAGCGCAGCACCGCGCGCACCACACACGTGGTGTCGTCGAAGATCTGCAAGGCCTTGGTGCCCAGCATGGATCCGGCCGTCGCGACGCCCTCGTAGTCCAGCGGCACGTCCAGGTGCTTGTCGGTGAACAGCGGGGTGGACGAACCACCGGGCGTCCAGAACTTCACCGTGTGCCCGGTGCGCACGCCGCCGGCGTAGCCGAGCAGTTCGCGCAGGGTGACCCCGAGCGGCGCCTCGTACTGGCCGGGCCGGTTCACGTGACCCGACAGCGAGTACAGGGTGAAGCCGGGGGACTTCTCGCTGCCCATCGAGCGGAACCAGGCGGTGCCGTTGAGGATGATCGGCGGCACGCTGGCAATGGATTCCACGTTGTTCACCACGGTCGGGCACGCGTAGAGACCCGCGACCGCCGGGAACGGCGGGCGCAACCGCGGCTGCCCGCGCCGGCCCTCAAGCGAATCGAGCAGTGCGGTTTCCTCGCCGCAGATGTAGGCGCCCGCACCGGCGTGCACGATGAGTTCGAGGTCGTATCCGGAGCCGAGGATGTCGCGGCCCAGGAACCGCGCCGCGTAGGCCTGCGCGACCGCCGCTTGCAGCCGGCGCAGCACCGGCACCACTTCGCCGCGCACGTAGATGAACGCGTGCGCGGCGCGGATGGCGTAGGAGCCGATGATGATGCCCTCGATCAACGCGTGCGGGCTCGACAGCATCAACGGAATGTCTTTGCAGGTACCGGGTTCGGACTCGTCGGCGTTGACCACCAGGTAATGCGGCTTGCTCACGCCGTCTGGTCCGGCGCCCTGCGGGATGAAGCTCCATTTCATGCCGGTCGGGAAGCCCGCGCCGCCGCGGCCGCGCAGGCCCGCGTCCTTGACGGCCTGGATGACCTGGTCCGGCTCCATCGCCAGCGCCTTGCGCAGCGCCTGGTAGCCGTCGTGGCGGCGGTAGGTGTCCATCGTCCACGACTGCGGGTCGTCCCAGTAGGTACTGAGCACGGGGGTCAGCGTCATTCGGCGGCCTCCGAATCCTGTTGCGGCCCGGGCGCGTTCATGTTCTGTTCGCGCGCGGCGTGCAGTCCGGCCAGGGTGGCCGGGCCCGCCGGGTGGTCGAGTACGCCGGGGCGCTCGTCGGGGAAACCGGCCAGGATGCGCGCGGTCTGCTTGAACGTGCACAGCGGCGCGCCCCGGGTCGGCGTCACCTGCTGACCTGCGCGCAGCGAATCCACCAGGGCCTGAGCCGATTCCGGGGTCTGGTTGTCGAAGAACTCCCAGTTGACCATCACCACCGGCGCGAAATCGCAGGCCGCGTTGCACTCGACGTGTTCCAGGGTGATCTTGCCGTCGGCGGTGGTGTCGCCGTGGCCGATGCCGAGGTGGCGTTCCAGCGTGGCGAGGATGGCGTCGCCGCCCATCACCGCGCACAGCGTGTTGGTGCACACGCCGACGTGGTAGTCGCCGGTCGGGGTGCGCCGGTACATGGAGTAGAACGTGGCCACCGCGGTGACCTCGGCACCGGTCAAACCCAGCTGATCGGCGCAGAAGTCGATGCCGGTGCCGGTGACGCAGCCCTCTTCGGCCTGCACCAGATGCAGTAGCGGCAGCAACGCCGACCGCGGTTCCGGGTAACGGCCGATGATCTCCTTGGCGTCCAGTTCGAGGCGCTCGCGCACGAACGGCTGGAACGGTTCGGGCCGGGTGCTGAGTTTCAGCATGATCTCGGTCATCGGCGCGCCTCCCAATCGGTATCCGTGCTCACCTGTCCACTCCGCCCATGACCGGGTCGATGCTGGCGACCGCGGCGATGACGTCGGCGACCATGCCGCCCTCGCAGGTCGCCGCCACCGCTTGCAGATTGGTGAACGAGGGGTCGCGGTAGTGCACCCGGTACGGGCGGGTGCCGCCGTCGCTGACCATGTGCACGCCCAGCTCGCCGCGCGGCGACTCGACCGCGGAGTACACCTGGCCCGCGGGCACCCGAATGCCCTCGGTGACCAGCTTGAAGTGGTGGATGAGGCCCTCCATGGACGTGCCCATGATCTTGCCGATGTGCTTGGGGGAGTTGCCGAGTCCGTCCGGGCCGATCTGCAGGTCGGCGGGCCAGGCGATCTTCTTGTCGTCGACCATCACCGGGCCGGGGCGCAGTTTGTCCAGGCACTGCTCGACGATCTTGAGCGATTCCTTCATCTCGTCCACCCGGATCACGTAGCGGCCGTAGCAGTCACAGCCCGTGGTGGTGGGGATGTCGAATTCGTAGGTCTCGTAACCGCAGTACGGCTGGGCCTTGCGCAGGTCGTGCGGCAGGCCGGTGGCGCGCAGCACCGGACCGGTGACCCCGAGGGCCATGCAGCCCTGCAGGTTCAGGTAGCCGATGTCCTGGGTGCGGGCCTTCCAGATCGGGTTCGAGGTGAGCAGCTGCTCCATGTCCCGCAGCCGCTTGGGCATCAGGGCAAGCAGCTCACGGACTTTCGCGACGCCGTCGTCGGGCAGGTCCTGGGCCAGGCCGCCCGGGCGGATGTAGGCGTGGTTCATCCGCAGGCCGGTGATCGTCTCGAACACGTCCAGGATCAGTTCGCGTTCGCGGAAACCGAACAGCATCGGGGTGAGCGCGCCGAGTTCCATGCCGCCGGTGGCCAGCGCCACCAGGTGCGAGGAGATCCGGTTCAGCTCCATGAGCATGACCCGGATGATGCTGGCCCGCTCCGGGATCGCCTCGGTGATGTCGAGCAGCTTCTCCACGCCGAGGCAGTACGCCGTCTCGTTGAAGAACGGCGACAGGTAGTCCATCCGGGTGACGAAGGTGACGCCCTGGGTCCAGTTGCGGAACTCCAGGTTCTTCTCGATGCCGGTGTGCAGGTAGCCGATTCCGCAGCGCGCCTCGGTGACCGTCTCGCCCTCGATCTCCAGGATCAGCCGCAGCACGCCGTGCGTGGACGGGTGCTGGGGACCCATGTTGACGACGATGCGTTCCTCGCCGGCGCCGCGCAGCGAATCGGAGACTTCTTCCCAGTCCTGGCCTGCGACGGTGACAACAGTGGGTTCCGGCCCAGCGTCGCCTTCGACGTCGGGCCGGGTATCGGTCTCGTTCAGCCCACCCGTCGCCCGACCGCCACCCCTCACGGAATCGCTTCGCGATGTAGTCATTAGTTGTAAGCCCTCCGCTCGTCAGGCGGCGGTATCCGCGCGCCCTTGTACTCGACCGGGATCCCGCCGAGCGGGTAGTCCTTGCGCTGGGGGTGGCCGCGCCAGTCGTCGGGCATCAGGATTCGAGTGAGCGAGGGGTGCCCGTCGAAGATGATGCCGAAGAAGTCGTAGGTTTCCCGCTCGTGCCAGTCGGTGGTCGGGTACACCTCGTACAGTGACGGAATGTGCGGGTCGGCGTCGGGCGCGGACACCTCGACACGCAGCCTGCGATTGTGCGTGATCGACATGAGCGGGTACACCGCGTGCAGTTCGCGACCCGCGTCCTCGGGGTAGTGCACGCCGCTCACGCCCAGGCACAGCTCGAAACGCAGTGCGGGATGGTCACGCAACACCTGCGCGAGCGCGACCAGGTGCTCGCGGTGCGCGTGCAGGGTGAGTTCGCCGCGGAACACGACGATCTTCTCCAGCACGGTCTCGAGCCGGCTGCCCGTCTCGGCGAGCGCGGTGCGCAGCGCGTCGACGAGCTCGTCGAAGTAGCCGCCGTAGGGTGCCGGCGTGCTGCCGGGCAGGCTGACCGGGCGGACCAGTCCGCCGTAGCCGGAGGTGTCGCCGGAGCCGGTGACGCCGAACATGCCGTGCCGCACGCCGATCACCTCGGCGCCGGCGGTCTGCGGCTCGTCCGCGCCGGGCAGGGTGCCTTCCGGTCCGGCCGTCGCGGCGGCGTCGATTTCGTCGTGCGCGGTGGCGGTGCTGTTGTCGGAGGAATCGAACGTCATCGCAGCAGACCCTCCATCCGGATGGTCGGGGTCGAGGCCAGCGCCGCCGCTTCCGCGGCCCGGATGGCCTCTTCCCGGTTGACGCCGAGTGGCATCTCCTGAATCTTGGCGTGCAGTGCCAGAATCGCGTTCAACAGCATCTCCGGCCGCGGCGGGCAGCCGGGCAGGTAGATGTCGACCGGCACGACGTGGTCGACGCCCTGCACGATGGCGTAGTTGTTGAACATGCCGCCCGAGGACGCGCACACGCCCATGGCGAGCACCCATTTCGGCTCGGTCATCTGGTCGTAGACCTGACGCAGCACCGGGGCCATCTTCTGGCTGACCCGGCCCGCGACGATCATCAGATCGGCCTGTCGCGGCGAGGCGCGGAACGCCTCCATGCCGAACCGGGCGATGTCGAAACGTCCACCGCCCGTTGCCATCATCTCGATGGCGCAGCAGGCGAGGCCGAAGGTGGCGGGCCACAACGAACCCTTGCGCATGAACCCGGCGAAGTCCTCGACGGTGCTCAGCAGGAAACCGCTGGGCAGTTTTTCCTCTAACCCCATATCCGACTAACCTTCACTTCCACTCGTCGCCCGAACACGTTGCGCGGCAATCAGTCCCAACTGAGCCCACCGCGTCGCCATTCGTAGGCGTAGGCCACGGAGACGTTGAAGATGAACAGCGCCATCGCGGCGAGACCGAAGAGACCGAGCGCATCGAAGTGGACTGCCCACGGGTAGAGGAACACGATCTCGATGTCGAAGATGATGAACAGCATCGCGGTGAGGTAGTACTTCACCGGAAAGCGTTGGCCGGTCACGTTTCCCGGGCCGCCGGCGATGGCGTGCGGTGTCGGTTCGATACCGCATTCGTATGCCTCGAGCTTGGCTCGGTTGTTGCGTTTCGGCCCGACCAGGGCCGCCATGATGACGGAGAACACCGCGAACGCCGCGGCGATCGCGCCTAAGACCAGAGTGGGCATCTCGATATTCACGACTGCGCTCTCCCTTTGATCTGCGCAAGCCCCTCCTTGCGAGCTGGAGCCTGCGGGTGGGTCGTCCGTTGCCGGACAGCAGCTTCCGAGGCGGGCTGACGTCGTTGTCCGCCTCGGCCAGACACGCCCCATGGCCTGCTCGACGCGAGTAGGGCTGCTACCCGCGCTGGTGTGAGCTAGGGCACAGCCTACAACTGATCGCTCTGAGTGCTACACGTTTGGCTGCTGCGTTTGATCGAATTCGCGACGCCGATTCATGACTGAAACGGGGGTAATCCGGGGTCTTGTCACGTGACGTTGGCTGACCGGTCAGTCTGTGCTGCGGAAATACCGGCCTTGCTGTGCTTTTCGGGTCGTCATCGTGGCGTTCGCCGGGCTCGGGTCGGGACTTCGAACGGCTAACTCACGGCTTCCGCCCGGATCGACCCCGGGTCGGTGCGGTGGGTTTGTCCGGATTCGCGGCAGTGCCGCACGTGCAGGTCAGGCGTACCAGATTGATGCGCACTCGGCATAACCGAGTGAGTGAAACCGGACTTTTCAGGCTGCCGAACGGTTGCGCAGCAGCCCGACGACTGCCTCGGTGAGCCGGATCGGATCGATCGGATGCGACACCGCCGCCTCCGCGCGCGACCAGTTGGCCAGCCAGGCGTCGTCGGGACGTCCGGTGAGCACGAGCACCGGTGGGCAGTGCGCGATTTCGTCCTTGAGTTGCTTGGCGATGCCGAGCCCGCCGGTCGGCGCCGACTCCCCGTCGAGGATGACCAGGTCGATGCCGCCCGCGTCCATCCGCTCGATCACCACGGGGCCGGTGGCCACCTCGAGGTAGTCGAGTTCGGGTAGTTCGGGGTGCGGGTGTTTGCCCAGGGCCAGGATCACCTGGCGCCGGGTATCGGCGTCGTTGCTGTACACGAGGACCCGCAGAGGGGTGGAACGAATCGAGTCGGCCACCAGCGCATGCTACTTCCGCGAGGGGCCGGCGCGTGGCAGGTTGGGCCAGATCGATCTCCGCGCGTCGCGCACCGCGCGTCACCGGGAGTGCTTGGCGCCGAAGGAAGATCGCAAGTTATCCGTAAGAATGGGCCGGTAGAGTCCCGGAAATGCGGGGCGATCTAACCCAGGCGCTCGTCGATACCGACGTGTGGACCGATGACATGCTGAACAGCACCGGGATTCCGGTGATCGATGTGCCGTTCGTGACGATCGGCAGCGGGATCGGGTCGTTCGTCACCTATGACACGCTACGGATCTTCGGGGTGCCCGCCCAGTCGATGGCGGTGCTCGGGCCCCAGGAACACCCGTGGTCGTCCTACGAGTACCTGACCCGAGTGTCGCAGATTCCGCGCGGCGAGCGGTTGCGCAGCGACTCGGCGTCCGAGCCGGACAACATGTGGGGCTTTCCCTCCTACGCGGTGCGCGAAGCGTTCGCGGACAAGTCGATCAAACCGCTGTGGAATGTGTTCGTGGAGCCGATCTTCGCCAACTACTACACGCCGCGGGCCGGGCAGGCGTTCGTCGGGATGGAACGCGAGTTCAAGCGGATCGACTACGCGAGTTCGTTGCATCGCGGGCAGGTACGCATGGTGCGCAAACGCCAAGGCGGCGGGTACTTCACCATCCTCACGCCGGCCGCCGGGTCGACGCCGACCAAGCGGGTCGCGTTCCGCAGCACGTATGTGCATGTGGCCGTGGGATATCCGGGGTTGAAGCTGCTGCCCGATCTGCAGGAGTATCGGGAGACCCATCGCGATCCGACGCGGGTGGTGAACGCGTACGAGCCGCACGAGCACGTCTATCAGGCGTTGCAGCGGCGGCCGGGGACGGTGCTGATCCGCGGGAGCGGGATCGTGGCGAGCCGGGTGTTGCAGCGGCTCATCGACGATCGGGACCGGTTGCGGTTGAACACGCAGATCCTGCATCTGTTCCGCACCTATGTCGCCAAGGCGCACGGCAAGAATGTGTTCAACCGGCGCAAGGGGGCCGACGGCTGGGCGTATCAAGGCTTCAACTATCCGAAGTCGGTGTGGGGCGGGCAGCTCAAGCAGAAGATGCGTTCGCTGCAAGGTGCGCAGCGGGCCGAGGCGTACAAGGAGATCTCCGGGACCAACACGCCGATCCGGTACTCCTGGCAGGAGCAGCTGCGGCGCGGGCGCAAGCAGGGGTGGTATCAAGTGATGGCCGGGACGATGCGGGCGCCGCGGCCCGCCGCGGGGCGACAAGGCGTGGTGGCCACCATCATTCCGGACACCAGTGCGGAACTGCCGACTCCGCCGCCCACCCAGCCGTTCGACACGACCGTGGATTACATCATCGACTGCACCGGTCTCGAGGCCGACATCCGGGAGCACCGGCTGCTCGCGGATCTGCTGGATCACGCTGGGGCCGGGCGTAATCCGGTCGGCCGGCTCGATGTCGACACCACCTTCGAACTGATCGGCACCCGGAGTGGCACCGGACGCATCTACGCATCCGGTAGCGCTACGCTCGGCGGGCCGTTCGTCGGCGTCGACACCTTCCTCGGGTTGCAGATCGCCGCGCAGGAGATCGCCGACGACCTTGCCGCGCTGGGTTTCTGCCGCCGGATGGGCCCGCTGCGCTCGACGAGCCAGTGGTGGTCCTGGATGACGAACAAGAAGATCTGAGCTGATGCTGCCAACATTGAACGGGCGAATCCAGACCCGTGTGCTCGCGCTGGGCGTGATCGGGTGCTTCGTCGCGCTGATCATCACCCCGCTGCTGCCCACCGGATCGCTGAGTCTCGGGCAGGCCTACCGGGTGACGCTGTCGGTCCTGCTCGGCACAGTTCTGGTCGGGGTGCTGTGGGAGTTGCTTTACCATTTCTTACAACAGTTCCGCTGGGAAAAGGATTGGCCGACTCTGTTCGGCTTCCTGACCATGGTCAACGAGGGGGCGCTCATGTGGGTGCTCGTCCGGTACACGACCGTCGTGTTGCCCGAGTCGTTGCATCCCTCGCTGACCGCGTTCCTGATCCAGTTCATCGTCACCTGGATCGTGTTCTGGCTCATCGTCAACGGTCCCATGCGGGTTGTGTTCCATAGGTGGCGTTTCCAAGGTGGCAGGTTCGTGTGAGTAGGCAGATCGAGGTTCTTCCCGGTGCGCACCTGGTGGCGAGCGCCGGCGGGGTGGTTGTGGTCGTCGCGCATCGGAGCGGCGGGGTGGTGACCGCGGATTCGGTGGCGGCGCGGGCGATGACGGCGTTGCTGGGGATCGTGCGGCAGGCCACGTCCAATGAGCCGCGGCGCAGCGGGCGGACGGTGGCGCGGCTGGCGACCAACTGGTTGATGGGGTTGGCCAACGGGGATGCGGACGAGGTCGAGTTCGGGGTGATCACGCCGGGGGACGGTGGGATCGCGGTGTTCTTGCATGGTGGGGTGACGGCTGTGCTGAGCGGGGAGCGGTCGGAGGTGCTGCGGGGGCGTGAGGCGGGGTTCACGGTTGATCGGGTGGTGACGCCCGCGCCGGCGGCGGGGGCCGGGTTGTTCGTGGACGAGGCGGGGGAATGGGGCGAGACGCTTCCTGCGCGTGGGGTTTTCGCGTTGGGTGAGGGGACCGCGCCGGGGGCCGGGGCGGTGTTGTGGTTCGGGGGTGGAGAGGGGCTTCGCGGGGTTGCGCCGCGAGCACCGGAGTCACCCTCGGTGTTCGAGTCGCGGCAGGCGTCCGAGTCGCAGCAGGTGCACGGATCGCAAGCGCCGCGAGCGTACGGAACACAACACTCATCCGAATCCCAGCCTGCGCTCGAGTCGCCGGGCAACGAGCCGCGGAACCCGTTCGCCGTGCCCCGTTCATCGGAGTCTTGGGCATTCGAAGCGCACCATGCGGAGCAGCCGCAGGCGTACGAATCGCAGCTAGCCGCAGAACTACAGCAGGGATACGGAACGGAACACCCGTCGGAATCCCAGTACGCGGAGCCGCACAGTCCGAGCGCAGCGCCGCGCTCCCCGGAGTCGCACCGGGCGGATGAAGCGAAACAGGCATCGGGCTCCCCGCAAATGTTCGAGTCGCCGGATACCGCGGAGCCGCACAAGCCGCTCGAATCACGGCGTACCGCTGAGCCGGCTGAGGCATACGAGTCGCCGTACGCACCGGAACCGCACCGGGGATACGACGCACGGCATGCGCCGGACCCACATCGGCCGCACGAGGTGCAACGCGCGCCGGAATCGCAGGAGCCCTACGAATCCCCTTACGCGTCAGGACCACAACGGGCATACGAGCCGCACGCTGCCGAGGAACCCCAGTGGGGCCCGGACCTGTGGAAGCGCGACGAGTCGATGGATCAGGCGACCGAGAACTACCGCACCTCCCCACTGTCCCGGGACGCCGAAGCATTCGACCCATTCGGGCCTGAGCCCTCGCGCTACCCGAGCGTCTCGACCCACCTCCCCGGCGGCCCCGCGAACGCGCCGCGCTTCCCGGACGCGGCCATACCTCCGACCGGCGAGCCACCGAACGAGGGGCCGGGACCGACGAGCGGCACCCCGCCGCGTCCCCACCACCCGGCGAAAGCCGAACAGTCTAACGAGGATTCACCACAGCGCCCCGGTGTGGTGGGCTCAATGCATTCCGCGTCGCCACGCTCGGCGGCCCTGCCGCACACCGAGGACCCGGCCGCGCAAGCGAATTCCGTGTTGTCGCAAGACGATTCGTCGCACATCAGCGGCCTGCCGCAGCGTTCACCCGGCTCAGGTACCAAGTCGTCGAGCGAGGAACCGTCATTCGGCGTGGCGTCGCATTCGTCCAGCGCGAGCGCCGGCTGGTCCGAGGACGCTTCGGGGCCAATGCGTGTCGCGCCATCACAGTCGCCGGACTCCGACGATCCCGCGAATGCCGACTGGCCGACCGAAGCTTCGACACCATTCCACCGGGACTCCGGTTTACCGGCGGACTCAGCGGCCGTCAGCGGGACGCCCCGGCGCTCCTACGGCGCGAGCGCCGAATTGTCCGACGAGGACTCGTCAGCCATCAGCGGGACGCCGCACCATTCCTATGGCCCTGCCGAGCAGTCGCACGATGATTCGTCCGCCATCGATGGGACGCCGCGGCGTCCCTACGGCGCAGATGCCTGGCAGAGCGGGGACTCGCAGCGCGCGGGCAGCGCACCGCATTCGTCCGGCGTCGATGGCGAGTGGCCGGAGGAAGCTTCGGGGCCGATGCGTGTGACGCCACCGCACGTGGCCTTGCCATCTAGGTCGCACGACTCGGCGACGCCGGCGAATGATGAACGGCTCGATGAGGATTCGGCGCTCGGCGGGTCGCAGCCGCGTTCTCATGGAGCGGGGTCCGGGCAGTCGAGTGCGGGGTCGGCATCGATCGGCGGCACGCCGCGTTCGCACGGCGCGAGCATGGGGTGGCAGAGCGCTGAGTCGCCTGCGGTGAGCTCACCGCAGGGCGTGAGCTCGCCGAACCTGCGTAAGGGGGGCGGTGCGGGGGAGTCGGAAGGCGTCGCGCACAGCGGCGAACAGCCGGGGGTCGCGCGACCTGATCAGGTGCCGGTCGAGGCTCCTGTCCGCAACGTCGATCTCGAAGAGACCCTGGTTCCCGATGAGACGATGGTGTCGCGCGTCCTCGAGCACATCGGTGTGCCCGAGTCGCCGGGGGTGGTGGTCAAGGGATTCAAGTGCGCCCGTGACCATCTCAACGACCCGCGGGTGTCCTTCTGCGCAGTCTGTGGCATCCGGATGGATCAGCTCACCTGCGTGCTGACCGACGGTGTGCGCCCGCCCCTGGGTCTGCTGCTCCTCGACGACGGCACCTCCTTCGTCCTCGACAACGACTGCGTCCTCGGCCGCGAACCCGAACACGCGGACGCCGTCTCCCGCGGCGCCCGCCCCGTCCGCCTGGAAGACGCGTCCGGCGGAATGTCGCGCGCCCACGCCGAGATTCGCCTCATCGACTGGGATGTCACCGTGGTCGACGGCGGCTCCACCAACGGCACCCACGTCCGCCAACCCGCCCACCAGGACTGGACCCGCGCCATCCCCGGCCACCCCGTCAAACTCACCCCCGGCGCCCAAGTCCAACTCGGCGGCCGAGTAGTCACCTTCGACTCCCAACACGGCCAGCTGTGAACGCGACTCCATCGTCAACGGACATCCCGGCATCGCCCACTTGGTGTCCAGAAACGCACTGACACAACGACGTACGGGGTTGGAGAACGAGATCTACGCACCGGTAACCGAGCGCGGGCCATTATCGCCGGTCGAGACCCTGGCTCGGGGCCCCATTGCCGCACCGGGGCACGACCGCAGGCGGTTGGACGCGGCGAGCACCACGACCTCGAACTCTGCCTCCAGGATCCGCGTCTGGAATCAGGCCGAGATCGGTCGTGGAACCCGCGAGTGGGTGCGGATTTCGACGCTTACTGGGCATCGCGTCGGAACAGTCGGCGTCTGGGCACGGCAATACACTCCGTGCGCTGCCGAATGGAACCGGGGCCTGCTCCGATACCATGATCAGGGGGAACTGGTGCAGGCATCGCCCGAGAGGACACCTGCACCAGTTCCCCCTGATCATGAAATTCCTCGAATCGGAGGCGGGCGTACCCATTTCGGGGGAGCTGCTCTTAATCGGCAAGCGCGGCGAATTCTCCCTTTGCGGGTATCTGAGTAGGTATTCAGCGCGCATTCGAGTTTCGGGGGAATTCCGCGGGGCGGTGGCTCCCCAGTTGTCGCCATTGGAGTTGATCATTCCGGGTGTGTTTCTACTTGGGTTATGAATTCCAGAAATGGCTCGCGTGGGGTCGGCCGCCGCTCGGCACTACTCCGATTCGCAATGGTTTTATCAGCGGCGATCGGCACGGCGGTGGTCGCGGTCGCTCCGGGCGTTTCCGCGGCACCGGCGGACGTCACCTGCCCCACCAAGCCGAAGCCGACCGGCAAAGTGCTGCAAGGGTATTGGGAGAACTGGAACGGCGCGTCCAACGGGGTACACCCGGGCATGGGCTGGATCCCGATCACCGACGCCCGCATCGCCGCGCACGGTCACAACGTGATCAACGCGGCGTTCCCGGTGATCGAGTCCAACGGAACCGCGCGCTGGGAAGACGGCATGGACGCCACAGTGAAGGTGGCGACGCCGGAGGAGATGTGCCAAGCCAAGGCCGCCGGGGCCACCATCCTGATGTCCATCGGCGGCGCCGCGGCGGGTATCGACCTCAATTCGAGCGCGGTCGCCGACCGGTTCATCGCGACGATCGTGCCGATTCTGAAGCGGTACAACTTCGACGGCATCGATATCGACCTGGAAACCGGCCTCACCGGTAGCGGCAACATCAAGACCTTGTCGGCCTCCCAGGCCAACCTGGTGCGCATCATCGACGGCGTGCTCGCCCAGATGCCCGCCGGCTTCGGCCTGACCATGGCGCCCGAAACCGCCTACGTCACCGGCGGCAGCGTCACCTACGGTTCGATCTGGGGCGCTTACCTGCCGATCATCAAGAAGTACGCCGACAACGGCCGCCTCTGGTGGCTGAACATGCAGTACTACAACGGCAGCATGTACGGCTGCGCCGGCGACTCGTACCAGGCCGGAACCGTTCAAGGTTTCATCGCCCAAACCGATTGCCTGGCAAAGGGACTCACCGTCCAGGGCACCACGATCACCGTTCCGTACGACAAGCAGGCTCCCGGCCTTCCCGCCCAGCCGGGCGCGGGCGGCGGCTACATGGCCCCGAACCTGGTCGCCCAGGCCTGGAACCATTACGGCACCGGCTCCGCCAACTCGCTCAAGGGCTTGATGACGTGGTCGATCAACTGGGACGGTTCGCGTAACTGGACCTTCGGCAACAACGTCAAGTCGCTCCAGGGGCGTTAGCCGGAATGGATACGGTCGGGAGCCGGAGTGTCGACGACCAGATCGAGGGCACACCGGTCTCCCTCGATGTCGCCACTCCGGCTTCCGAGCAGCTTCGTCGAATTGGTCAGCCTTCGAGGGGCACTCCGGTTCCCCTCGAAGTCGACCCGCCGGCTCGCAGACCGGCTCCCGAGCATCTTTGTCGAATTCGTCAGACCGCGAACGTCACCGGAACTACTACAATGCGTAGTGTGGCAACGGATATCGAGCCAATGCGCATGGGTTTGGGACGTCGTGGCGCGTGGGCCGCACTTCTCGCCGGAGTCGGCGCGCTGGGCGTGGTGGAATTCTCCGTCCTGCACCTGCTCGCCAACGGGCTCCTACCGTCCACCGTCGCCCTCGTCATCGACCTCGTTGTCGGAATCCCCACCGCCGCACTGATAGTCGCGGTCGCCTCCCCGCTGTGGAGCACCCACCGCCTCGACCGCACCGGCCTCCACCTCCGCTTCGGCTGGCTCGCAGCCATCGATATCCCGCTGAACCGAGTCGGCACGGCCGCCGCCTACCGCCCGCCCGTCCAGCACCCCGCTCAAACCGGCCTCGACTTCGACGAGAAGTCATCCACGTGGACCGCGATCCGCTCCCCATCCTCCGCCCTGGTCCGCATCGACCTCACCGACCCGATCCCCGCCCGCACCCAGGGCTGGCGCCGAGTGACCGCGCGATCAGTCGTGATCAGCGTCGACAAAGCCGAGGATTTCCGCACCGCCGTCGATTCCGCCCGCGCCGACTAGCGCGACACTCGCTGCCCTAGGCAGAAAACGGTGTAAGTCGACATCGAACGGGCCGCAGCGGGGGCGGTGGGGTCTGTCCAGATAACGGTGTAACTCGGGTTGATTGGGTTAACTCCGTTCGGCGGGCGTGAGGCTCCGACCGGGACATGGCGGTGGCGAAGTGCGAGTGGGCCTGCCTTCATGTCCCGTTCGGTGGATGAACGGGTGCCGACCGGGACTTGGCGGTGGCGAAGTGCGAGTGGGTCTGCCTTCATGTCCCGCTCGGTGGATGGATGTGTGCCGTACGGGACACGGCAGTGGCGAAGTGCGATTGGGCTGTCCGGATGTCCGTTCGGGGGATAGGTGGATGCCTAGCGGTGGCGAAGTACAGGTGGCGAGACTTCGTCTTCTATGCGATGCGATGCGAGGGCGGGCGGACAGTGTCGATGTTGGTGTGGGTGGAGTGGAGGCGAAAAGGAGCAACTGGCACGCGAGAGAAAAGCGTCCGCAGGATCTCCGCCACACGCAGCGGGTCGGCCAGCGGCCGATCGGCTTGCCACGCGACTATGGGCGACGTCCGAGACTTCGGAGGCCAAAACTCGTGATGCCTATATTCCCCTAAGATGGTGGGAGTCCGGTATATGACTCGGCTGCCAGGCTCGTGCCGATCGATGTATGCGATGGGTGGCGGCCGCCGCCCGGTGGTGCCCGCCTACTTCTGCTGGAAGCGGACCACTCCGGACCACGGCCGCCGCATGGGCTTGCGGAGATCTGGGGCGGGGAGGAGGCCGAGGGGGCGGAGGAACCACGGGGCGCGGCGGAGGGTGCGGGCGGCTTGGAGGAGTTCGTCGATTTCGGCGGGATGCCAGTCGAGGGATTCGAAGTAGGCGAGGCCGCCGGGCGGTTGGAATTTGAGCGGCGCGTTGTCGAGTAACGAATCGGAGCGCATCTTCAGCGGGCTCAGCAGAATGTCGGACACCCACCAGGCGACTTCCGGCCGGGCGAGGGCGTTCAGCAAGGCGGTGACGGTCTCCAGTTCCAGGTAGATCAGCAGCCCTTCGGTGAGGACCAGCGCTTTGGCGGCACGGGTGGTGACGGGCCCGATGGCGCCGAGGGCTTCGTCGAGGAACTTTTCCCGGGACTCGTGGTCGGAGAGGTCTACCGCGCGCCGGATGAGGGTGCAGTTCGGGGTTTCGCCGGCGAGCAAGGTTTCCTTCTCCGCCAAGAGTTCGGGGAGGTCGGCCTCGACCCAGACGAGATCGTCGGGGAGCGTCAGGCGGTAGGGGCGGGTGTCCAATCCGGCCGCCAGGTTGAGGATTCGGTCGCAGCCCGCGGCGATGGACCTGGTGATGAGGTCGTCGATGAGCGCGGTTCGGGCGATGACCGGCCAGCCGTTGCGGATGAGGCGGGGTGCGGCGTCGGCGATGGCGTAGCCCTGGGAACCGGCCAGGCGATCGGCGAGCGGGTCACGGAACAACGCGTCGGGGCGAGCGGTTTCGCGGGCACGGTAGGCGGCGACCCACCGTGCGGTATCGGACACGTTCGAGATGGGTGCTTGCCCGCCAGTCATGCGGCTCAGTGTGGCACAGCACCGACCGGTTGGGACTGTGGCCCACATCACGCCGTATTCGCTCAAATGTGTTGTACGGGTGCTGTTTCCGCTCGGGTCAGGCGGGATGGAATGCGTTGGGGCCGACCTCGCCGGGGTCCATGAGGTGGGCGAGGAACAGGCGGGTGGTGGGGGTGGGGGTGCGGGTGGTGATGGCGTGCCAGGGGCGGTCGAGCGGGGTGCCGGCGACCGGGAGTATCTGGAGGGCACCGGATTCCAGGTCGTTGGAGACGGCGTCGCTGTGGATCAGGGTGACACCCAGGCCTTCCCGGGCGGCGGCGAGGACCGCGCCGTGACTGCCGAGGGTGAGGGTGGGTGGGGCGATGTCGAGCTGGTCGAGCAGGGCGAGGGTGGCGTCGCGGGTGCCGGAGCCGCGCCCGCGCAGCAGCCAGGTGGTGTGCAGCGGGTCGGCGCGGTGGGCGGCGGCGCCGACGACGATGAGCCGGCTGGGGCGGCGGGCGCGGATGACCAGGCCGGTGTTGCGGGGCGGGCGGCCGGCGATGACGAGATCCGTTTCGTGGTGCTGCAATTCGAGGAACAGGACGTCGCGCGGGTGCACGGAGAGGCTGAGTTCGATGTCGGGGTAGCGGTTGCGGAACGAGGCGAGCGGGCGCAGCAGGACGAATTCGCCGGCGGTGGCGACCACGCCGATGCGTAGTCGCCCGGTTTCGGCCTGCTGGACGGCGGCGTGCGCCTCGTTCATCAGGCCGAGGATGCTGCGGCAGTATTCGGCGTAGACGCGGCCCGCCTCGGTGACCGCGATGCCGCGCCCGGATTTGGCGATGAGCTTGGCGCCGAGCTGTTTTTCGATGTGTGCGACGGCGGCGGAGACGGCGGCCTCGGTGATGTGCAGCTGGGTGGCGGCGCGGCGGATGCTGCCGAGGCGAGCGACCACCAGGAATGTTTCCATTCTGGCCGCACTGACCGCTCCCATGCGGTGACGGTAGCAAACCGTCGACGGTGACTCTGGTGCCAACGGAATTGACGGCTCCGCGGTTGCGGCGCACGGGCGGTGGGCTGTGGAAACATCGATGGTGTCGAGGTCAACCCGACAGCGGCGCGTGATCCCCCTTCCGCGCCGCGCACGAACACCCCGGGCCGGTGCGCGACCCGGGGTGTTCGCTGCGCTTCCGGAAGTTTTCCGTTGCCCGCGCAGTCTTTACCCTATTCGGGTCGACCGAAACCTGACTGTTTCGTTGAGTTTTCGCAGGAACAATCAAATTGTTTGTTGTCCGCGCTGCCGTCATCCTGGAATTCGTCAGGCGCACAACCGGTAACGGGTGTCCCCGCGGTACGACTGCCAGGAGGAACGATGGCCGAACAATCCGAGCGGGACCGGTGGGATCCGGGCGTTCAATCGTATGCGTCGATGGGATATTACGCGCCGGACTATCAGCCGTCGGACACCGACGTGCTCGCCGTTTTCCGGGTGACCCCGCAGCCGGGGGTGGATCCGATCGAGGCCGCCGCGGCGGTCGCGGGTGAATCATCAACGGCCACTTGGACAGTGGTGTGGACCGACCGGCTGACCGCGCACTCGAAGTATCAGGCCAAGTGTTATCGCGTCGACGAGGTGCCCGGCCGGCCGGGGGAGTACTTCGCCTATGTCGCTTACGATCTCGATCTTTTCGAGGAGGGTTCGATCACCAACCTGACCTCGTCGGTGATCGGCAATGTGTTCGGCTTCAAACCGCTGCTGGCGCTGCGCCTGGAGGACATGCGCATCCCGGTGGCGTATGTGAAGACCTTCCAGGGCCCGCCGCACGGCACGGTGATGGAACGCGAATATCTGAACAAATACGGCCGCCCGCTGCTCGGCGCGACGGTGAAGCCGAAACTCGGCCTGTCGGCGCGCAATTACGGCCGGGTGATCTACGAGGCCTGCAAGGGCGGTCTGGATTTCACCAAGGACGACGAGAACATCAACTCCCAGCCGTTCATGCGCTGGCGCGACCGGTATCTGTTCGCGATGGAGGGCGTGAACCGCGCCATGGCCGAAACCGGTGAGATCAAGGGCCACTATCTGAACGTCACCGCGGCCTCGATGGAGGACATGTACGAGCGGGCCGAGTTCGCCAAGGAACTGGGCAGCGTCGTGATCATGATCGACCTGACCGTCGGTTACACGGCGATGCAGTCGATGTCGCACTGGGCGCGCCGTAACGGACTGCTGCTGCACCTGCACCGCGCCGGGCATTCGACCTTCACCCGGCAGAAGACCCACGGGGTGAGCTTCCGGGTGCTGGCGAAGTGGTGCCGGTTGATCGGGGTCGATCATCTGCACGCGGGCACGGTGGTCGGCAAACTGGAGGGCGACCCGGCGACCACGCGCGGCTTCTATGACACGTTGCGGGAGAACCACATTCCGGCCAACGCGGGCAACGGGATCTTCTTCGATCAGGACTGGGCGAGCCTGCCCGGGGTGATGCCGGTGGCCTCCGGCGGCATCCACGCGGGCCAGATGCACCAGCTGCTCGACCTTTTCGCCGATGACGTGATCCTGCAGTTCGGCGGCGGCACCATCGGGCATCCGCTGGGCATCGCGGCCGGCGCCGAGGCGAACCGGGTGGCCCTGGAGGCGGTGGTCAAGGCGCGCAACGAGGGTCGCGATCTGATCAAGGAGGGCCCGGATGTGTTGCGCAAGGCGGCCGAGATCTGCCGTCCGCTCGAGGTCGCGCTGGCGACCTGGGGGGACGTCACCTTCGACTACACCTCCACCGACGCACCGGACGCGGTGCCGACGGCCACTCGCTGAAATATCGTGAAGGACAAGCCATGTACCTGCGTCACGGAACATTCTCGTATCTGCCGGAATTCACCGACGCGGAGATCGCCGCTCAGGTGCGCTACGCCCTGCTGAACAGCTGGCCGGTGTCGATCGAATACACCGACGACCCGCATCCGCGCAACGCCTACTGGGAGATGTGGGGCCTGCCGCTGTTCGATCTGGACGAGCCCGACGGCGTGCTCGCCGAGATCAACGCCTGCCGTGCGACTTTCCCGCGGCACTACGTGCGGGTGCTGGCCTATGACGCCCGCTTCGGCAGGCAGACCACGGCGCTGAGCTTTCTCGTGCAGCGTCCGGCCGACGAACCCGGTTTCGTGCTGACCCGTTCGGAAGGCCCGGATCGGCAGCAGAAGTACGGCCTGCACTCCTACGCCACCGACAACCGCAGAGGGCAGCGGTATGACGGCTGAGGCCAACGGCTTTCGGCTGCACCGGCCCGGGACCGGCGACGGCAGGCCGATCCAGGCCGGTGCCGCCGAGCCCGAGATCCTGGACGACGCTGCGGTGCTAGATCTTTCGACCGACATCGCGGGCAACGACGTCGAGGACACGTTGCGCAGGCTCGACGCCGAACTGGTCGGGCTGGCCAACGTCAAACGGCGGGTGCGGGAGATCGCGGCGCTGCTGCTGATCGACCGCGCCCGGCAGCGTTTCGGCCTCAGTTCTTCCCGGCCCACCATGCACATGAGCTTCACCGGCGGGCCGGGCACCGGAAAGACGACCGTCGCGCTGCGGATGGCGGAGATGCTGCACGCGCTGGGCTACATCCGGAAACCCAAGGTGCACACCGTCACCCGCGACGACCTGGTGGGCCAGTTCATCGGTCACACCGCGCCGAAGACCAAGGAGGCGCTGGCCAAGGCGGCCGGCGGGGTGCTGTTCATCGACGAGGCCTACTACCTGTTCCGTCCGGAGAACGAGCGCGACTACGGGCAGGAGGTCATCGAGATCCTGTTGCAGGAGATGGAAAGCGAACGCGCGAGCCTGGTGGTGATCTTCGCCGGCTATCCGGATCGGATGGAGCGGTTCTTCTCCGCGAACCCCGGTTTGTCCTCGCGGGTGGCCCATCATCTGGAGTTCGAGGACTACACCCGGGCCGAGCTGATGGGTATCGCCGAGCTCATGGTGGCGCGGGAGAACTTCCGCTTCGACGATCCCGCACACGCCGCGTTCGACGAGTACCTGGCCTTGCGGATGACAAAGCCCCGGTTCTCCAACGCGCGCAGTGTCCGTAATGCGCTGGACCGCTGCCGGTTACGGCAGGCCAAGCGGCTGGTCGAGCTGCACGAACCACTGACGAAGACCGATCTGATCACGCTGACCGACCGGGATGTCTACGGCAGCAGCGTGTTCACCGACAGCACCGAACCGCAGGACGGGCCGACCGCGCGGGCCCCAGCGTGACGAGATCGAGGCGCCCATGCCAGAGGGACTGAAGACGCTCACCCGGTACACGATCGAGCAGGAGCACCGCCATCCCGGCTCGTCCGGGGAGTTCTCCGCGCTGGTGAATGTCGTTGCCACCGCGACGAAGATCATTGCCAATCAGGTCACCAGGGGTGTGATCGCCGGGTCGCACCGGGGGATGGCCGAGGAAGTGGGCGGACACCGGGGGTTGGCCGGAGACGATGGGGTGGGTGGGCACGGCGCAGCCGAGCCAGACAATCTGCCGTCGACCGTGCATCGCAGGCTCGACGCCATCGCCAACGACGTCATGGTGTCGGAGACCCAGTGGACCGGGCATCTGGCCGCGCTATTGTCCGAGCAGATGCCGTCCATTCATCCGGTGCCCGATGCGCATCGGCGCGGCAAGTATCTGCTCGCCTTCGATCCGCTCGACGGTTCCTCCAATATCGACGTGAATCTGCCCGTCGGAACGATTTTCAGCGTGCTGCGGGCTGCGGAGCGGGAGAACGGCGCGCCCACTGCCGACGACTTCCTGCAACCTGGCGTGCGTCAGGTCTGCGCCGGGTTCACCCTGTACGGTCCGGCGACCATGCTGGTGATCACCACCGGCAGCGGCGTCGACGGGTTCACCCTCGACCGCGAGATCGGCGCGTTCGTGCTGACCCATCCGCGGATGCGGATCCCCGAGGACACCTCCGGGTTCGCCATCAACGCCGCCAACGAGCGGTTCTGGGAGCGGCCGGTGCGCCGCTACGTGCACGAGTGCCTCGACGGTGTGGAGGGGCCGCGCGGGCGCGATTTCAATATGCGCTGGGTGGCGTCGCTGGTCGCGGACACCTTCCACATTCTGACCAGGGGCGGGGTCTATCTGTATCCGCACGACAACCGGCCGCCGGTGCGCCCGGGGCGGGTGTCGCTGCTCTACGGGGCCAATCCGATCGCGTTCATCGTCGAGCAGGCCGGCGGGTGGGCCACCACCGGTGGCGAGCGGGTGCTGGAGGTGCCGCCGGAGCAGGTGCACCATCAGGTGCCGTTGATCTTCGGGTCGCGCAACGAGGTCGAGCGGATCGAGCGCTATCACAGCGAACCCGACGACGGGCATGTCTTCGACAGCTCGCTGTTCGGGTCGCGGTCGCTGTTCCGACCGGCGCCGCACTGAAATCTGTTGTCCGGCAATCGAGGAGGTGTCATGTCGGTCAAACATCCGGTCGTCGCGATCACCGGATCATCCGGTGCGGGAACGACCAGCGTCACCCGCACATTCCAGGAGATCTTCCGCCGGGAGGGTATCAATGCCGTTGTGGTGGAGGGCGATTCGTTTCATCGCTACGACCGCAACGAGATGAAGCTGGCGATGGCCGAGGCGGAGCAGAATCGCAACACGACCTTCTCGCATTTCGGCGAGGAGGCGAATCTGCTCAAGGAACTGGAGACGTTGTTCCGCGACTACGGCGAGACCGGGGTCGGTTCGGTGCGCAAGTATCTGCACGACGAGTTCGAGGCGAAGCCGCACGGGCAGCCCGCGGGGACGTTCACGCCGTGGGCGGATCTCGCGCCCGGCAGCGATCTGCTGTTCTACGAGGGATTGCACGGTGCCGCGATCACCGACAGCGTGAATGTCGCGCAATACGCCGATCTGCTGGTCGGTGTGGTGCCGATCGTGAATCTGGAATGGATTCAGAAGGTGATCCGGGACAAGACCGAGCGCGGGTATTCCAGCGAGGCGGTGATCGACACGATCCTGCGCCGGATGCCCGACTACGTGAAATACATCTGCCCGCAGTTCTCCCACACCTACGTCAACTTTCAGCGGGTGCCGACGGTGGACACGTCGAATCCGTTCATCGCGCGCAGCATCCCTACCGCCGACGAAAGCTTCGTCGTCATCCGCTTCGCCGATCCGAAGGTGATCGACTTTCCCTACCTGCTGTCCATGCTGCACGACTCGTTCATGTCGCGCCCGAACTGCATCGTGGTGCCCGGCGGCAAGATGGAGCTGGCCATGCAGCTGATCTTCACGCCGTTGATCCTGCGGCTCATGGACAAGCGCCCGAAACGTTCTCGCTGATCGCCGGTTCCTGGGTTACCCTCGAACCGACCCTATTCAACGAGTTGCATATGCGAGGTGCCCTCCATGACCACGTTCCGCCAGGCCGTCGAAGCCCGAGACACCGATGCGGTCGAGGCGCTGCTCGCCGACAATGTCGTGTTCACCAGCCCGGTCGCGTTCAAGCCCTACCCGGGCAAGGCGCTGACCGCCGCGATCCTGCGCGGTGTGCTGCGGGTGTTCGAGGACTTCCACTATGTGCGCGAGATCGCCAACCCGGACGGGCGCGATCACGCGCTGATCTTCGAGGCGACGGTGAACGGGAAGACGGTCAACGGGTGCGACTTCCTGCATTACGACGACGAGGGGAAGATCGACACCTTCACCGTGATGATCCGGCCGCTCTCGGCCGCGCAGGCGCTGGCCGAGGCGATGGCCGCGCAGTTCCCGCGGATTCAGGAGGAGGCGCTGGCCGCCGCGCAGGCGCAGTCCGCCTCTACGTAATCGCCGCTTCATCGAGATGCCTTGGCGGCCGGACCATAACCGCAGAGCGGGCGATGTCAGTCCGGTAGCAACGGCACCGACAGGCCCTCGCCGCGGCCGAGCAGTGCGGCGCGAGTGACGGCGGCGGAGCCGAAGCGGTGGCGCAGGTCGTCGAGTGTCGCGTCGAGGGTGTTGGTCGCGCGGGCCTCGAAGGGCAGCGACAGTTGGAACGGGTCGGCGTCGGCAAGGTTGGTCAGCGCCAACCCGATCAGGGTCAGGCCGCGTTCCTCGATCATCGGCATGGCGGTGGCCAGCAGCGATCTCGCGGCGCCGAGCAGAGTTTCGGTGTGATCGGTCGCCTCGGGCAGGGTGTGTGAGCGGGTGGCACGGGTGAAATCGTCGAAACGCATGCGCAGCACCACCGTTCGGCAGATGCGCTCGGCGGCGCGCAGCCGGCGGCCCAGCCGGTCGGTGAGCCCGTGCAGGTAGGCCTCGATCTCGTCGGGTGGATGCGCCTGTCGGCCGAGGGCGCGTTGGGCGCCGATGGATCGTCGGCGTACACCGGTCTCGACGCGTCGCGGGTCGCGCGCCCAGGACAGGGCGTAGAGGTGGCGGGCCGCGCCGGCGCCGAGGATCGCGCGCAGCGGGCTCTCGCCGAGGTCGGCGAGCTGGCCGACCCGGGTGATGCCGTGTTCGTGCAACGTGCGAGCGGTGACTTCGCCTACGCCCCACAGTCTTTCGATGGGCAGCGGGTGCAGGAAGTCGAGTTCGGCGTCCGGCGGCACGACCCGTAATCCGTCCGGTTTGGCGACCGCGCTGGCGACCTTGGCCAGGAACTTGGTGCGGGCGATACCCACCGAGATCGGCAGCCCGACCTGCTCGCGTACCCGGCCGCGTAATCGCTCGGCGATGCCGATCGGCTCGCCCGCGATCCGGCGCAACCCGCCCACATCGAGGAACGCCTCGTCGATCGAGATGCCCTCGACCACCGGCGTGGTGTCGTGGAAGACCTCGAACACCGCCTTGCTCGCCTCCGCGTACGCCGACATCCGCGGCGGCACGACGATCGCGTGCGGGCACAGCCGCCGCGCTTGCCCGCCGTTCATCGGCGTGCGCACCCCGAACGCTTTCGCCTCGTAGCTGGCCGCCAGCACGACACCGCCGCCGACGATCACCGGCTTGCCGCGCAGCCGCGGATTGTCGCGCTGCTCGACCGAGGCGTAGAACGAATCCAGATCCGCGTGCAGGATCGACGCTTCGGCGCGCGCGACGATCCGCGGGCGGGGAGCGGGTGCGTCAGACACGAACATATGTTCGCATGAGCGACCGACAGGATCGAGCGCAATCCGCGAATCTACGGCTTGACTACGTAGCAATTCGGACGAACCGGTACGCTGGCCCGATAGCAGGGCACGTTTTCGGATGAGGGAGTCGGTACTGTGCGCGGATTTGGAGACCTGGAGGCGGTGATCATGGACCGCATCTGGGATCGGGACGCGGAAGACACCACGGTGCGCGAAATCTTCGACGAACTGTCCGCTCAGCGCGACATCGCCTACACCACCGTCATGTCCACGATGGACAACTTGCACCGCAAGGGCTGGCTGGCGCGGGAGCGTTCCGGTAAGGCGTACAAGTACTGGCCGACGCTGACCCGCGAGGAGCACAGTGCCCGGCTGATGCTCGAGGCGCTCGGCGCGGGTGGCCGCTCCGATCTGGTGCTGAGCCATTTCGTCGACCGGATCAGCGCCGAGGAATCGGCCGGCCTGCGGGCCGCGCTACGCAGGCTCACCGCCCGCAAGACCCCGGACGGACCGCCGGGCGCCGAAGGCGCCGCGCCATGACCCTGGCCATCGCACTGATGTTGTACGGCGCCACCGTGGCCACGCTCGGCCCGCCGGTGCTGACCCGGCTGACCCGGCGGGGCAACGCGCCCCGGCTCGGCATCATCGCCTGGGTCGTCGCGATCATCGGGACGCTCGGCGCGTGGGCGGCGGCCGCCACCATGCTCACCGTCGAATTCGCCACCTACTGGGGACATCCGCACGAGGCGTTGCGCGCCTGCTTCACCATTCTGTGGAGTCCGATCCACGACGACGGCAGCGGCGCGACCAAGGCGGTCACCTTCGCCATCGGCGCGCTGGTCGCGACCTGCACGATGGCGGTGGTGGCGCGCGCGGTGTCGGTGGTGCGGGAGATGCGCAGGCGCACGCACGCGCACGCGAAGGCGCTGCGGCTGGTCGGGCGTCGGGTGCCCGGGGTGGCCGCGCTGGTGCTGGATTCGCCGGAGCGGCAAGCCTATTGCGTGCCGGGGCGCCCGGACACGATTGTCGTCACCAGTGCCGCGCTCGACGCGCTGGCGCCGGATCAGCTGGACGCGGTGCTGGCCCACGAGCGGGCACATCTGTCCGGCAGGCACGCGCCGTTGACCGCGGTGTTGCGGGCGATCGCCACGACCTTGCCGGGGTTGCGGGTGGTCACCGTGGGGACCGCCGAGATCGCCCGGTTGCTCGAGATGTGTGCCGATGACAAGGCCGCCGACAAGCACGGCTCGGAACCGCTGCTCGGCGGATTGCTGGCGATCCTCGGGGTGAGCGAGGCGCTGCCCGAAGGTGCGCTCGCCGCGGCCGGGACCGCGGTGCTGGCCAGGGCCGAGCGCCTGGTGGATCCCGTGAGCCCGTTCCGGCGGGCCACCACGCGCACCGCGCTGCTCGGGGTGATCGCCGCGACGGTGACGGGGCTGGCGTCGGCGGCGGCTACGGTAGCGTTTTGCAGTGCGTTGCTGAGTTGATCTGAAGGAGTACCCATGCGCTTGACCTGGGATCAGGTTTTCGCGTGGCGGTTGCGGCGACAGTTCGTCGCGCCGCGTGCGGACGGCGTCGCCGAGATCGTCGGCCGACTGTGCGGGGTGCAGGCGCAGGTCACCTCGGCCGCGGAAATGGCGGTGGCGCTGCGCAGTTCGGCACCACGGGCCGGCGCGCTGGTCGATGAGCTCAACAACGGCACCCTGATCAAGACCTGGGCGATGCGGGGCACCCTGCACGCGCTCGAACCCGGGCTCGCCGCCGACTGCCTGTCGCTGCTCGCGTCGGCGCGCACCTGGGAAAAGCCTTCGTGGCAGCGCACTTTCGGCGCGTCGCCGGATGAGGTCACCGCGTTGACCGAGGAGGTGCGCCGCGTGCTCGACGGAGCCGTGCTGACCCGCGAGGAACTGGTCGACGCCATTGTCGCCGACCCGGCTTATCACCGGCTCGGCGAGCAGCTGCGTTCGGGCTGGGGCGCGCTGCTCAAACCCCTTGCCTGGCAGGGCGCGATCTGCCACGGTCCCGCGCAGGGCACCAAGATCACGTTCGCGAACCCGGCCCAGTCGATCAAGGGCTGGCCCGGCATCCCGGAACCCGACGTCGCCGGCCCGCGCGCGATCACCGCCTACCTCGGCGCCTACGGCCCCGCGACCCCCGAGACCTTCGACGCCTGGCTCAGCCGCGGCAGCCTCCGCAAAACCGTCCTGCGCCGCTGGTTCTCCGAATTGGGGGACACCCTCACCCAGGTCGAGGTGGAAGGCCGCCCCGGCTACGTCCTGACCGAGCACCTCGACGACCTCGCCACCACCGAACCCAGCACCGCGGTCCACCTACTCGGCGGCTTCGACCAGTACGTCCTCGGCCCCGGCACCAACGACACCGTCCTGCTACCCGGCGACCACCGCGCCAAAGTCAGCCGCGCCGCAGGCTGGATCTCCCCGATCGTCGTCTCCGCGGGCCGCATCGTCGGCACCTGGGACCTCACCGACGACGTAGTACTCATCTCGATGTTCGACAACGCCCCCCTCCCGAAGGGCCTCGACACCGCCGTAACCCACCTAGCCACCACCCTCGGCCGCAACTCCCTTCTCGTACAAGCCCAGTAGCCGCACACCCCCCGATTTCCCGCACACCAAGTCGCATGCCATTCGCTGTGCGGGAAGCCAGAAGTTGCCGGCCACCGTTCGCCGACGGGGGGGAGCGCCGGTCGACCGAGGATCGGCAGTCCGTGCTAGGCGAGCAGCGGACGGCTAGATGCTGGCCCTGAATGAGGTCGAAATCAGCGCGATTTCTCGGGATTCGTACCGGGCCATATTCCGGAAACAGACCCTGAGCGAGATGCGGGGCTCGGTCTGGTTGACCTGGATGGCGTTTGGCCGGGCCGCCAGGCGATCGTGCACGCAGCCGCACGGTTTCTGATTTCCCGCACCTGGATTTGCATGCGAATTTCGGTGCGGGAAATCAGAAGGCGTGCGGGTGTCAGGCCCTTGTGGGAGTTGGTTGGGGAGAGGCGCTGGTTTTCGAATCCGGTTGCGGGGCAGCTGGGGACGGGGTCTTGGTGGCCAGGCCGATGAGGCCGGCGAGGATGGCTACCGCGGCGGTGACGTACCAGCCCCGATGGAAGGCATCGAGGGTGGCGTCAGGGGTGGTGGGGGTGCCCAGGACCGCGACGAAAAGGGCTACGCCGACGGCCAGGCCGATTTGGCGGGCCATGCTCAGGACCGCGGAGCCGGTGGCGAAGCGCTGGGGCGGCAGGGCGCCGGTGCCCGCGGCGAACGAGGTGGGAAGGCTGAGGCCGACGCCCAAGCCGCTGACGAGCATACCGCCGAGCAGGCCACCGACGTAATCCGGTTGCAGCGTGACCGATTGGGTCCACCAGAACATGCCTGCGGCGAAGGCGATTCCGCCGGCGGCGATGACCGGACCCGCTCCGACGCGGGCGATGAGTTTGCCGGCCAGGATGGCGACGATCGGGACGACGAGTGGTCCGGGAGCGATGGCGAGCCCGGTGCGCAGCGCCGACCAGCCCCAGACGTTCTGTGCCCACAGCACCGAGGAGAGCAGCATGGCGCCGAAGGCCATGTTGAAGAAGATCGAATTACCGGCCATCAGCGCGAAATTGGGGGCGCGCAGCAGGGCCGGGTCGACGACGGGGCTGTGGTGACGGGCCGAGGAGACGGCGAAGCCGATCGCGAGCAGCACGGCGGCGGCGAACGCGAGCAGGACGCCGGCTGAGGACCATCCCCAGTCTTCGCCCTTGACCAAGGCGAGCACGAACGTGGCGATGGTGCCGACGAGCAGGAACGCACCGAACAGGTCAGGCAGTCGTCCGCCGTCGCCGGGCGGATCGGGCAACCGTCGCAGGCCCAGGACAACGGCGATGATCCCCAGCGGGACGTTCACCAAGAACACCCAGCGCCAACCGAATTCGACCAGGATGCCGCCCAGCACCGGGCCGAGCGCGGCGCCGAGCCCGCCGAAGGCGACCCACAACCGCACCGCGACCGGCCGGCGCTCGGGTGCCGTCGCGGCCAGCACCAGACCGAGCGAGGTGGGAATGAGCATCGCGGCACCGACGGCCTGCACCACCCGGAACGCGACCAGGGATCCGACATCCCACGCGGTGGCACACAGCGCGGATCCGATGACGAAAACGGTCAGCCCGATCAGGAAGGTGCTGCGGTTGCTACCGCGATCGCCGAGTCGTCCGGCGGGCACGAGCAGCGCGGCGAACACGATCGCGTAGGCGTTGAGCACCCACGACAATCCGGCGATATCGGCACCGCCGAAATCGCCGGCCATGTCGGGCAACGCGACATTGACGATGAACAGGTCCAAGCTCGACAGCAGTACGCCGATCGAGACAATGGCGAACACGATCCGCGAATCGGCCCGCGGTGCGGAACGAACAGTCATGACGATTTCTCCGATTCAGCCGTGTACACGGCGGGTCTGCCTGGCGGAGGCCAGGATTCGGCCGTCGCGGTCCCAGAGGTCGACATCGTCGACGGACCAGCCGCCCCCGGTGGAAGCGTTGGTCGCACGCACCAGCACCGGTCGCGGTGGGGCCTCGAGCAGATCGGTGTGCAGATGCATCGACAGCGCCACGGTGGGGACCGCGACCGGCGCGTGCAGCGTCGGGAAGACCGCCGGCGGCAAGGCGTCGACCAGGATCGCCAGCGTCGCCGCGTCGACGGGAAGCTCGGGGACGATCGAGATCCAGGCACACATCATCGATTCCGCCGCGCCGGTCAACGGCAACGGACCCGCCGCCGGCCGGATCTCGAAATGCGCTCCCACCGGCGTGATTTCGGGCGGCAACGCGAACAGCGAGCAGTCCTCGGGGCCGGGTACCGCAGGCGCCGGCGGCCCGGCATGCCCGGCTACGCCCGTCACCCTGGTGCGGCCGAAGGTCACCGACGCCGAAGCCATCAGCCCGGCACCCTGAAACGCCTGCACGTCGATCACCACGGTGCTGCGTCCGACCGTGTGCGTGGTGGCCCGGAAAGTGAACGCCCCCTCGCGCGGTCGCCCGAGAAACCGCAGATCCACCGCCCGCACCGGCAGGTCGCTCCCGCCCGCGCGGCGCGCCACCTCGACGAGCATCGCGCCGATCACCCCGCCGTGCGGCCCGGTCCACCCGCGCCACGATCGGTCCACGTATGCCTGCCAGATCCGATAGTCGGTCTCGGCGATCGCGAACACATCGCTGACCGATCGCCCAGTGAGTTGCATCATGCAACGAACCATAGGGGAGTGAGTTCCATGAAGCAACCGACTATGCTGTGGTCATGCGCAGGACGAGCTTCGAAGACATGAACTGCTCGCTGGCCCAGTGCCTCGAGGTGGTCGGCGAGTGGTGGACGCTGCTGATCGTGCGCGACGCGCTGCTCGGCGTGACCCGCTTCGACGACTTCCGCGAGCGCCTCGGCATCGCCCGCAACGTGCTCACCCAGCGCCTGGAACACCTCGTCGAGCACGACATCCTGGCGCGAGAGCCCTACCAGGACAACCCGGTTCGCCACGACTACCGCCTCACCCCCAAGGGCCGGTCGCTGTGGCTGGTCGTCACCGCGATGCGGCAGTGGGGCGACGAGTGGGCCGCCCCGTCCGGCCCACCACTGGAACTCGTGCACAAGACCTGCGAGCACACCGCGGCAATCGAACCGGTGTGCTCGCACTGCGGCGAACACGTCACCCTCCCAGACCTCCACGCTGTCCTGGGTCCGGGCGCTCGCACTCCGGCGCTGCTCCCGATCCCGGTCCACTAGGCGCCGGCTCGCCGTTCGACTCGCGCCGGCGTGCACGGTGGGATAGCCCGACCCACCGGAGCCGGCTGCGGTCGAGGCCTATGCTGCGCGAACACGCCGACGGGCCGCACACACCCGACGATGACGCGGACCTCGAGCCGTCAAGTTCCCTGCAGGATCGGGTATTCGGTGCGCGAGCGGTGCCTGTCGGTGAACCTGGAAAACCTGGGTTCGCACACCCGGGTCCAGGGCACCGGGCTGCTGACGGTGCCTGCTGCCCTGCGGCACTATCCACGTCGCGGCACACTACCGATCTGACCCGTCAGTTTCCGGTGTCGCGTGCGCGGCACTCAGGCAGGGGTGGTTAGGGTGCGGGGGTGGACGGGCAGCTGATCGACACGGTGGCGTGGGTGCGGATCGAGGGCGGGCGCATCCTGTGCGCGCGACCGCGCGGCAAGGACGTCTTCTATATCCCCGGCGGCAAACGCGAGGGGGCGGAGACCGATCTGCAGACCCTGCTGCGCGAGATCGAAGAGGAACTCACCGTCGCGCTGCTGCCCGAGACGGTCGCCCACGTCGGCACCTACGAGGCCACGCACGGACCCGCGCAGGTCGTGCGGATGAGCTGCTATACCGCCGACTATCACGGCACCTTGGCCGCGAGCAGCGAGATCGAGGAGATGGCGTGGTTCAGCTACGCCGATCGGGCCCTGGTGCCGCCGGTGGATCAGCTGTTGTTCGACGATCTGGTGGATGCGGGCCGATTGCGTTGAGCCGCAGGCACAACGCGCTACGGTCGGCGCTATGAGTTTGGTCTTGGCATGGCTGCGCGCGGCGGCCTATGCCCTGTGGGCGGTGCCGCTGGCGGCAGGCCCGATCCCGCCGCGACTGCGGGTGCCGCGGCGGTTGCTCGGCGAATGGGTCAATCCGCGGAAGTATTCGGCGGCGCGGGCGTTCTGGCATTCGATGCTCAGCGGCGCGCTCGGCCTGGTGACCTGGTTCCTGGCGTTTCTGGCCGTGCTCGGCGCGGTGCGGGGCGTGTGCTATCCGCTGCTCACCTCCGGCGGCTACGGGAATGCCTGGGGCGGGCCGAGTTTGGCCGGTGCCTGGTCGGTGCACGCGCTGATCGGTGTGGCGGCGTTGCCGGTGTGGCTGGCGCTGGTCGCCGGGATCGGCGCGCTGCAGGTCCGGCTCACCCGCGCGATCCTCGGGCGGGCGGGGCCACGCTGGCCGATCGCGCTGACGGTGCTGCTGTGCGCGGCGGGTGTGCTGTTGTTCGTGTCCTGGGTGCGGCAGGTGTGAGGTTTCAGCAGAGCGGGAACTTCGAACCGACGAACTGGCCCTTGATCAGGCACACGATGAAATACGCGAATTCGCGTGCGTAGGTGGCCGATCCGGACTCCGGTGCGGCCGCGACCACCGGCGGCGCCGCGACGGCGGGCGCGGCGGGCAGCACGAGGGCGCCGGAAACCATCACGGCGGCAAGGGTTCGTTCGATACGCATAGGCCTGACTCTCTTCGAACGGTGTGCACCGGTAGCCCCGAACGCGTCGGGGCTACCGGCGACTCAGGTGGTGACGATCGGACGCTGCACGCGTTCGATGAGGTGCTCCACCAACGTCATCAGCACCGTCTTGCACGAACCCCGGTCGCGGGCATCGCACAGCAGCACCGGGGTGTTGGGATCGAGGTCGAGCGCGTCGCGCACCTCCTCGATGGTGTAGACCGGCGCACCGTCGAAACAGTTCACCCCGACGATGAACGGCAGCCGCCGCCGCTCGAAGAAGTCAACGGCGGCAAAGGAATTGCCGAGCCTGCGGGTGTCGGCCAGCACGACCGCGCCGAGCGCGCCGCGGGCCAGCTCGTCCCACAGGAACCAGAAGCGGTCCTGTCCCGGTGTGCCGAACAGATACAGCACCAGGTCCTTGTCGATGGTGAGCCTGCCGAAGTCCAGGGCGACCGTGGTCGTGGTCTTCTGTTCCACGCCGGACAGATCGTCGACGCCGGTGCTGACCTCGGTGATCAGCTCCTCGGTGCGCAGGGGCGCGACCTCGCTGATCGCCGACACCATCGTCGTCTTACCGACGCCGAACCCGCCGGCGACGAGGATCTTGACCGAGGCGGCCATGTGCGGCGTGCCGCTGGGGTCAAAGTTTTCGGATTCCATCCAGTACCGCTCGCAATATGTTGAGGTCTTCGGGCCCGGCTTCCGTCGGGACGGGAGCCCGGAATATGAGTTGCCCGTCGCCGATTAGGTCGCCGACGAGGATCTTCGTCACCGCGAGCGGTAAACGCAACTGAGCCGACACTTCGGCCACCGTTTGCGAAACTCGGCACAGCCGAAGGATATCGGCGTATTCGGGTTCCATCCGGCGCGAGGCGCCCGCCGAGTCGTCGGCGACCACGGACGTGAGCATGTCCAGTTCGGGGCCTGCCCCGCTGGTGCGCCCGCGCGTCACCGCGTACGGGCGGACCAGCGGGCCTGCCGCTTCGTCGAACCAGGGCTCACGCGGGTGGGTCATGACAGATTCGATTCACCCTGTCCGACGAGGTCGTGCCGTGGCGTGGTGGACAGGTAGTTGCCGACGCGCTGGACGGTGAGGTTCATTTCGTAGGCGACCATGCCCAGGTTCGCGGACTCGATCGCTTGCAGCGCAAGGCATGCGTTGTCACCGGCGGAGGTGACGAACAGCACGGCCCGGTCGAGCTCGATGACGGCCTGGCGCACGCCGCCGCCGTCGAATCGGTTGCCCGCGCTGCGCGCCAGACCGTAGAGCGCCGAGGACATCGCGCCGAAGTGTTCGGCGTCTTCACGGGTCATCGCGCTGGAGCGCCCCAGTAACAGTCCGTCGGTGGACAGCACCACCGCGTGGCGCACCCCGGCCAGCCGGTCGACGAGATCGTCGAGCAGCCAATTGAGATCACCTGTGGGAGAAGAGGACACCCCTAACCTTCCTGTTCGTCCGGGACGGCGGCGGAGCGGCGGCCCTGCCTGGTCCCGTTCTCGATGGCGGACATCAGATCACGAGCTTGTTCGGCCGAGCGGGCCGGCGCCGCGGGGGCGGGCGGTTCGGGGGCGGGCTCGGCGAGTTGCGGTGCGAGGTTGGTCTGCCTGCTGCGCCGCGGCAGCGCGGGACGGCCGTCGCGGTCGGGCTGCGGTGCGGGCGGGATGTGCGGTCGCGGGCTGTAGGGCGCGGGGGATTCGATGGCCAGGGTCGCGACCGAACCGCTTGTCGGCTGGGCGGATTCGGCGGATTCGACCGGTTCGCTGGTCATCGGCGCGGCCAGCCGCCGGCGCCGGCCGGGGTCGGTGAGTTCCGAAGGGGTCTGCGCCGGAATGGAATCGGCGACGATCAGCGCGGACGGGATGAGCACGATGGCCTTGATGCCGCCGTAGTCGGATTCGGAGAGCCGCACCGTTATCCCGTGCCGCACCGCGAGCTGGGCGACCACGAACAGGCCGAGCCGCGAGTCCGCCGACAGCGCCGCGACACCGAAATCCGGTGGGGTGCGCAGCATGTCGTTGAGCCGGGTGAGTTCGCTGTCGGGCATGCCCATGCCCTGGTCGCTGATCTCGGTGACCACGCCCTTGCCGACCACGTTGCCGCTGACCTCGACGCGCGACTGCGGCGGGGAGAACGCGGTGGCGTTGTCGACGAGTTCGGCGAGCAGGTGGATGAGGTCGGCGACGACGGTGCCGACGACGTGCACCTCCGGCAGCCGCGACACCCGGACCCTGGCGTAGTCGAGGGTTTCCCCGACCGAGCTGCGCACCAGATCCATCAGCGGCACCGGGTTGCGCCACTGGCGGCCGGGCTGGCCGCCGCCGAGGATGGTGAGGTTCTCGGCGTTGCGGCGTTCGCGGGTGGCCAGGTGGTCGAGCCGGAACAGGGTGTCGAGCAGCGCCGGGTCCTCTTGGCGCCGTTCGGCTTCGTCGAGGATCTCGAGCTGGCGGTGCACCACGATCTGGCTGCGGTGGGCGATGTTGAGGAACACCGCCTTGACCCCCTCGCGGGTGCGGGCCTCGGCGACCGCGGCGCCGATGGCGGCGGCGTGTGCGTGCTGGAATGCCCTGGCCACCTGGCCGATCTCGTCGTGGCCGAAGTCCAGGACCGGGGTTTCGGCCGCGGGGTCGATGGTTTCGCCGGCGTTGAGCCTGCGCATGGTGTCCGGTAGTCGCTCGTCGGCGAGGGCGAAGGTCTGTTTGCGTAGTCGCTTGAGCCTGCGGATGATCCGGTTGGCCAGCACGAGCGCGACCAGGAAGGCGGCGATGCTGACCACGAGCACGCCGCCGCCGGCGTAGAGGGAATTGGCGGCGGAGGTGTTGGCTTTGTCCTCGGCCAGTTCCTGGGAGCGGCGGTTCTGCGAGATCCACACGTCGATCATCGAGCGGTTCACCTCGGCGGCGGCGTTCTGCCAGTCCGTCGTCGACAGCGGCAGCGCGGGCAGTTTCGAGGTGCCGGTCGAGGTGCTCGACGAACTGCTCGAGGAGTTGCCCGAGGAGTTCGATCCGCTCGACGAGCTGGTGGCGGCGTTGGCCTGCGCGGCGAAATAGCGTTGGGCGAGCGCGGTTTCCATCAGCGACAGCTGCTGCCAGTTGGTGCTGCCGGTGAGCTGCTGGAGCCGGTCGTGCATGGGGCCGGTGGGGAATTCGGCGGCCAGGTTGCCGATTTCGTTGTGGTAGAAGCCGACCTGGCGCAGGAACTCCTCGATCGGGATCGGGGTGGGTCCGTTGGCGGTGGCCAGCATGACGCCGAGGGCGTTGCTGCGCGACATCGATTCGGCGGCGTTGAGGAAGCGCATGCCGTCGGCGATGGCGACGCCGATCTCGGTGTCGGGGGCGGATTGTTCGGCGATCTCGGTGCCGACGGAGATGACGTCGAGGATGCGGTTGTAGAACATGTAGGCGTCCGACGGTGGCAGCTGGCCCGCGTCGGTGGCCATGCGGACCTGGGTCATCTGGCTGAGCAGGGTGTTGAAGCCCGCGACGTCGTCGCCGATCTTGGAGTCGTCGACCTTGCGCAGTCCGTTGGAGGCCTCGATCAGTCCGCGCATGGCGCCGTCGAGACGGATCCGCGCGGCGGCCAGGGCCGGGGGCACGGTGTCGTCACCGGCGAGCAGGGCCAGGGTCAGGCGCCGTTCCTGCTGGACCGCCTCCATCAACTCCCGGGTGTGCGGGATGGCGTTCTGATTCTGGACCGCCCATTCCTTGGCCGTGGTCCCCTCGGCTACCAGATACCCCGCTGCGCCCACGCCGACTACAAGCAGAGTCAAGCTCGGAATGAGCGCGATTGCCAGAATCCGCGTACGAACCCCGAGCCTCGCTCTGAACATCGGCACAACCTAAACCACAAAACCAACCGCACGGCCGTTGTGTCCCGCTGAGTGGGACTGGAATTGACTTTGCCGCCACGACCGCGCTGAGGGCGGGTTCGAGCGATAAATCCCGCCAATTGGGCGGCGATCACCGCCGGATTGCCGGGTCGCGGCTGCTGGCGAGGACCCTTCCGGCGTAGATTGTGTGTATCTCGCGGTTACACGAGATCGCATCGACATACACGTAGGAGGCAACGATGCCCGCGCCGCAAGCCGCCGTCTTCGAACGTCTGAGCGCGCTGGCCGCGATCGACGATCCCGACGCTCGTTCGCGCAAGACGATTGCCGAGACGTTCACCGGCACACCGCTGGGCAGCGTGCCGGTGGGCACGGCCGAGGATGTGGCGGCGGCGTTCGCGAAGGCCAGGGCCGCGCAGGCGCGCTGGGCGGCGCGGCCGGTCGCCGATCGCGCGGCGGTGCTGGAGCGGTATCGGGGACTGATCGTGGAGCACCGCGAGTTCCTGATGGACGTGGTGCAGGCCGAGACCGGCAAGGCCCGCTGGGCGGCCCAGGAGGAGATCATGGGCCTGATCTTCGCCGCCCGCTACTTCGCCAGGAACGCCGCGAAACTGCTTGCCCCGCACAGTGTTCCGGGCGCGTTCCCGGTGCTCAACCGAACCTCGGTGCGGACCCAGCCCAAGGGCGTCGTCGGGGTCGTCGCGCCGTGGAACTATCCGATGCTGCTCTCGATCGGTGACTCGATTCCGGCATTGATCGCCGGCAATGCCGTGGTGGTCAAGCCGGACAGTCAGACGCCGTTCTCCTCGCTGGCCAACGCCGAATTGCTCTACCGCGCAGGACTTCCGCGCGATCTGCTCGCGGTCGTGCCGGGTCCGGGCACCGTGGTCGGCACCGCCATCGTCGACCAGTGCGACTACCTGATGTTCACCGGCTCCTCGGCGACCGGGCGCACCCTGGCCGAGCAGTGCGGGCGCAGGCTGATCGGCTTCTCCGCCGAACTCGGCGGCAAGAACCCGATGATCGTGGCCGAGGGCGCGAACCTGGACAAGGTCGCCAAGGCCGCGGTGCGCGCGTGCTTCTCCAACGCGGGCCAGCTGTGCATCTCGATCGAACGGCTCTACGTCGAACGCTCGATCGCCGCGGAGTTCACCGACAAGTTCGTCGCCGCGGTCGAGGCCGCGAAACTCGGCGCCGCCTACGACTATTCGGCCGATATCGGGTCGCTGATCTCCGAGGCCCAGCTCGAGACGGTGACCAAGCATGTCGCCGACGCCACCTCCAAGGGCGCCAAGGTGCTGGCCGGCGGCAAGGCGCGCCCGGATCTGGGCCCGCTGTTCTTCGAGCCGACGGTGCTCGCCGACGTCACCGACGCGATGGAGTGCGGACGCGACGAAACCTTCGGCCCGCTGGTCTCGATCTACCCGGTCGACTCCGTCGACGAGGCGATCCGGCTGGCCAACGACACCGAGTACGGCCTCAACGCCAGCGTGTGGGCGTCGAGCAAGTCCGAGGGTGAACGCATCGCCGCGCAACTGCACGCGGGCACCGTGTGCGTCGACGAGGGTTACGCGCCCGCGTGGGGCAGCACGGCGGCTCCGATGGGCGGCATGGGCATCTCCGGGGTCGGGCGCAGGCACGGTCCGGACGGGTTGCTCAAGTTCACCGAGCCGCAGACCGTGGTGGTCACCCGGTTCCTGAATCTGGATGCGCCGCCGATGATTTCGCAGGACAAGTGGCAGCGGTTCCTGATGACGGTCGCGCGCAGCCTGCGGTTCCTGCCCGGCCGCTGAGCCAGCGTCCGCCAGGTGGTCGTGCACCACCTGGCGGACGCCGCCGGCCGGTGACCCCGGCGGGCGCGCGTACCCCTCCGCCCCCGCACATGGTCGCGGCGGGTGCGGAGCACGCCCATACCGTGCGATCATCCGGTCCGATCGCGCGGATTCGGGGCCACCGGTGGTCTAGGTCAGCCGATCGGCACCGGTATACGGCGGCGGCAAGGTCGCCACCTCCTCATCGGAGAGCAGCCGCGAGCGCAACAGGAACCGCACCCCCTCGGGCGCCTCCAGCGAGCAACTGCTGCCACGCCCGTCGACCACGTCGACGGTGACGTGGGTGTGCTTCCACAGCTCGTATTGCTCTGCGCTCATCCAGAATTCGGTGTGCCAGGGCAGATAGCCCAGCAGCACGTCCGCGCTGCCGATGCGGAACTCACGCACCGGCAGGCACACCGGCGAGCTGCCCTCGGCGCGGCCGCCGGACTGGTGGAACAGCACCGCGCCGTGGCATTCGATCAACTGCCGCAGCATGGTTCGGGCGCGTTCGGTGACGGCGACGCGGTGGGTGCGATATTGCTGCATCAGAAGAACCCCAGCTTCGTCGGTGAATAACTGACCAGCAGGTTCTTGGTCTGCTGGTAGTGATTCAGCATCATCTTGTGGCTCTCCCGGCCGATGCCGGATTTCTTGTAGCCGCCGAACGCGGCGTGCGCGGGGAAGGCGTGATAGCAGTTGGTCCAGACCCGGCCGGCTTTGATCGCCCGGCCCATCCGGTAGGCGGTGCCGCCGTCCCTGGTCCACACCCCGGCGCCGAGGCCGTAGAGGGTGTCGTTGGCGATGCGCACCGCTTCCTCGACGGTGTCGAACCTGGTCACCGCGACCACCGGCCCGAAGATCTCCTCCTGGAACACCCGCATGGTGTTGTTGCCCTCGAAGATGGTGGGCTGGATGTAGTAGCCGCCGGGCAGGCCCTCGACCTTGCGCGCTTCGCCGCCGGTGCGGACGCGGGCGCCCTCCTGTCTGCCGATGTCCATGTAGGACAGGATCTTCTCGTACTGGTCGTTGCTGGTCTGCGCGCCGATCATGGTGGCTTCGTCGAGCGGGTCCCCGCCGGTGATCGCCTCGGTGCGGGCCACGCAGCGAGACAGGAACTCGTCGTAGATCGAGGAGTGGATCAGCGCGCGCGACGGGCAGGCGTAGACCTCACCCTGGTTGAACGCGAACATGCCGAAACCCTCGATCGCCTTGTCCAGGAACGCGTCGTCGGCGGCCATGACATCGGGCAGGAAGATGTTGGGACTCTTGCCGCCCAGCGCCAGGCTGATCGGGACGATGTTCTCGCCGGCGTACTGCATGATCAGCCGCCCGGTGGTGGTCTCGCCGGTGAACGCCACCTGCGCCACCCGCGCACTGCACGCCAGCGGTTTCCCGGCTTCGACGCCGAATCCGTTGACCACGTTGAGCACTCCGGGCGGCAGCAGGTCCGCGATCAGCTCGACGACGAGCATGATCGAGGCCGGGGTCTGCTCGGCCGGCTTGAGCACGACGCAGTTGCCCGCGGCCAGGGCGGGCGCGATCTTCCACGCCGCCATCAGGATCGGGAAGTTCCACGGCAGGATCTGCCCGATCACGCCGAGCGGCTCGTGGAAGTGATACGCCACGGTGTCGCCGTCGATTTCGGCGACGCTGCCCTCCTGGGCGCGGATCGCGGCGGCGAAGTAGCGGAAGTGATCGACGGCCAGCGGTAGGTCCGCGGCCAGGGTTTCGCGGACGGGTTTGCCGTTGTCCCAGGTCTCGGCGACCGCGAGCGGTTCGAGGCTGCCTTCGATCCGGTCGGCGATCCGGTGCAGGAGTGCGGCGCGCTGCGCGGGCGAGGTGGCGGCCCAGCGCGGGGCGGCGGCGTGCGCGGCCTCCAGGGCCAGGTCGATGTCGGCGGCGCTGGATCGGGCTATCGCGCAGAACGTTTCGCCGTCGACCGGCGAGGGGTTGTCGAAGTAGCGGCCTTCGATGGGTGCGGCCCAGTCGCCGTCGATGAAGTTGTCGTACCGGGTGGCGTAGCTGACTATGCCGGCGTCGGACCCCGGTCTGGCGTAGATCATGGCTTCGCTCCTCACAGATTTACTCTGAGAGGGCCACTATGGCCGGTGAAGGTTGGCGCGAGGTTGGTGTGGAAGGTTCAACCTTCGCACCCGCGGGTCTCAGCTGCGCAGCGCGGTGTGCAACCGGGCGGCGACCACGGCGCGGCGCACGTCGTCGAGGGGCAGCAGGCGCAGGGCATGCTCGTGCACCTCGATATCGCCGGGCGCGCGTTCCCCGAACGCGACCGCGTGTTCGGCGCGATCGCTGGCCAGGACCGCATTGCGCACGCCCACATCGAGATACGCCCGCCACTGCACCACACCCGGGGTGTCCGAGCCGGGCAGCAGCGGGCCGCGATAGAGCCACACCGCGGAGGTGGTGTCGCCGGCGGCGATGGCGGCCAGCAAGTCCACCGCATCGCAGGCGACCGGGCCGGTGAGCAGGTAGCGGCGGTTGGTGATCTCACCGCCGGTGGCCCGGCGCAGGTGCGAGACATCGGCTTTGAGGGTGCTGGTGGAGACCGCGCGGTCGCCGTAGACCGCGGCGTGCAGTTGTTCGGGGGTGAATCCGTCGGGTTCCAGGGCCAGCAGGGCGAGGATCTCGAGCTGGCGCGGCGGCAGCGGGACCGGGCGGCCGTCGCGCAACAGCCGTGCGGTGCCCAGACATTCGAGGCGCACGCCCGGCGTGGGCGCGGGTTCGGCGACGCGCAGCATGGTTTCCACGGCGGTCACCAGCGCGCGGACCGAGGTCATCACCGCGGGATGGGAGCGATCCCAGGAGCTGGACAGGTCGAGCACGCCGACCTGCCTGCCGTCGGGGGCGTGGATCGGGGCGGAGTAGCAGACCCAGCCGTGCAGGGCGGCGACGAGGTGTTCGGCGGAGAACACCGAGCACGGACGGTCGTCGTGCAGGGCCAGCGACAATCCGTTGGTGCCCATGTGGGTTTCGTCCCAGCAGCCGCCGGGGGCGAAGTTCACGTCCTCGGCCTGCCTGCGCAGGGTGCGGTCGCCGCACGACCACAGGATGGTGCCCGCGTCATCGGTGACCACGGCGAGGTAGCCGGCGTCCTCGGTGATGCCGCGCAGGTCCGACGACAGTTCGGTGATCGGGGTGCGTAGCGGGGATTGGGCCCAGGTGTCGCCGATGTCGTCGAGGCCGGGCGCGACGGTGACCGACGGGTCGACGGTGTGCAGCGAGCGTTGCCAGGATTGCGCGACGTCGGTGCGCAGCAACGTCGGTCGGTCCGGCGGGGTCGCGATCTTCGGGGCCGTAGCCCAGCGCTCCCATTCCTTTTCCAGTTCGGCCCGCTGCTGGGTCAGGGTGCGGAACTGTGCCACTTCGGGGAACCCCATCGTCGTGTGAAGTCACATTCGCTCTCTCATTCTGGCGTACGCACGACCACGGTGGGCGGGTTTGTCGGCAAACCGAACGGTCCCCATGGTGATGGTCCGGGGTTTCGCGGCGTGGCGCGCAGCGTGTTCGCTACGGGCTCGCGCGGTCTGTTTCGGACGCGGCTGGTCGCTGGACGGACATGGTCGAGGCAATCGCGAGTAGTGGCACGGCCATGTCCCGGTGAGCGCGAAGCGGTTCCGGGTGTTTCAACCTCTGCTGGCGTGCACGGGCTTCTGGCGGGTGCGCCGTTATGCTGCTGGTATGGCTACCGTTTCGCGGCGGGCCGAGGTCGCTGACGTGCATGAACTGGCGACGGGCATGCCGCATGTGACGCGGGTCGACGGCCCCGCCGGTAATCCGGTGTATCAGGTCGGCGGTAAGTCGTTCGTGTTCTTTCGCACGCCGCGCCCCGATGCGTTCGATGCCGAGACCGGTGAACGCTACCGCGACGTGATCATGTTCTGGGTGCCGTCGGATTCGGACAAGCAGGCGCTGGTGCAGGATCCGGGATCGCCGTTCTTCACCACCGCACATTTCGACGGTCACCCGTCGGTGCTGGTGCGCGGCAGCCGGATCGGTGAGCTCGGTTTCGCCGAGCTGTCCGAGGTCGTCCAGGACGCTTGGTTGTCGCGCGCCTCCCGCAAACGAGCCGCCGACTGGTTGGCCGCGCATCCGCCGAACGCCTGAGGCGGTGCCGTCGTTCGGCCTGTTGTGGTGCAAACGCGGGCGATGTGCGGCACCGGATTTCGTCACCTACCCCCGACGCGGGAAGCATCGTCATATGTGCGGGCCTGGCGACGGCCTCTGGTTGGTGCTGGCGCGATGGGCCGCGCGGGCGGCGCCGCCGGGGTCGCATTGCGCGACGCCGACGGCCGCACCTGTGCGGCCGGCCAGGTGAACCTCGTGTCTCAGCTGAACAGACGCCGGATGTGGTGACCGAGCTCGTCCGGCCCACGGGTGGAGGTAGCGGCGCTGCGCATGCGGCCTCGGTGGTCCGTTCACCCGCACCGGTCCAGCGAGGAGTGCAGTCGATGCGATGATGCATCGACTGCACGTCGCCGTCACTTGTTGATGAAAATGCCTGCTACGTCGGCGTTCTTGATGGGGGTTTCGGCGTTGCGCTGACCGCCGCAGAGGATGTCGACCGAGACCATGGTGGCGTCGACGGTGGTGCCTGCGGGTTCGTGGTCGTCGTTGGTCTGCTGCTTGACGAACTTGGTGATCGTCATCCGCTTGTCGTCCTGGTTCTGCTTGACGTACTCGCTGCACGGGGTGTCACCGCCGCGATTGAGCGCGCGCTGCACGTCGGTGCACCCGGCGAGCATCAGCGCGACCGCCGCGATCCCGAGGCCGGTCCGCCCGGTCCGTGACAACGTGGCGTTCATGTGCTCCTCCTGAATGCTTCGTCGCCCGGCGATCCGCGCGATCGCCGTCCAGCCTAAAGCCCCCGAGCCCTCCCACGCCGCCACCACGACCTGTGACCCGCAAATCCGCACCCCTTCTCGGAATCCGCACTCGCGTCGAGCGTCCAGAAGTAATGCGGACTCCCGAGTTCGGATGCACCCGATCCACACGCCGCCCCGAGCGATCGGCCGCAATTCAGGTGATGCCCTGGGCAATTCGGCGACTTCACACTGGCGCCAGGACGGCACACCCGCGCCGCTTGGGTCGCGCCGCTTGGGTCGCGCCGCACACCTTCTGATTTCCCGCACCGAGATTTGCATGCGATTTCCGGTGCGGGAAATCAGAAGGTGTGCGGCGACGCTCATGTGATCGCCGGTCTGCCTGGCTTCAGCGAAACGCGCGTGGGGTCTGGCGGTGCGAGGTGCGCACGCCCTCGTCAGGCTGCTATTCGGCCCTCTGTCGACGGCACGTTCAGGAGCGGAACGTGCACAGGGGGATGTCGACTTCGGCGGGGGTGAGGGAGCCGTGGTGGCCGATCATGATCGATTGGATGGGTTCGGCGCCGCTGCGGATGATGCCGCGGTTGCCGCGCGCGGCGACGACCAGGTCGCCGATGCGGTCGGCGACGGGCGAGGTGACGGTGGGGCCGAACCAGCCGCGTTCGATCACTTCGGCGCGGGGCAGGACGGCGAAGTCGTCGCCGAGGATCTCACTCCAGGCGGCGGCGACGTCGATGGTGGCGCCGGGTTCGGTGTAGACGTGGCGGACCCGGGGTTCGCCGCCGAGTTGGCGGATGCCGTCGCGCAATTCGGGGCGGTGGTCGTAGTCGATGCGTTCGTCGAGCTCGACCATGCCGTGGTCGGCGGTGACGAGCAGCGCGGCGCCGGGTGGCAGGCGTTCGGCGATCTCGGTGGCGATGCGGTCGACGTGGGCCAGTTCCAGCAGCCAGGCATCGGAGGACGGGCCGCGGGCGTGGCCGGTGGTGTCGAGGTCGGCGTGGTAGGCGTAGACGAGTGAGCGGGTGCCGGTGCGCAGGGCGATGCCGATGCCGTCGATGAGGTCGCCGACGGAGAAGTTGGGGCGGAATTCGCAGCCGCGCAGGGCGGCGCGGGTCAGTCCGGACCCGTTCTGATAGCCGGGCGCCACCTGGGTGACGGTGATTCCGTGGGCGGCGGCGCGCTCGAATACCGTTGGGGTGGGCTGGAATTGCTCGGGAACCAGCGCATGCAGCAGATCGACCTTCGGTCCTTCGCCGTGCAGGCTCCAGCGCAGCGTATTGACCAGGCGATCCTGGCCCGGCACGCGCACCAGGTAGCCGACGATGCCGTGCTCACCGGGCGGGACGCCGACGCCGAGCGAGCTGAGACTGGTCGCGGTGGTGCTCGGGAACCCGGCGGTGAGCGTGGCCGAGGTCAGGCCCGACAAGAACGGCGCCGCACCGGAGTTGGCGGCCAGCGCGTGCGCGCCGAGCCCGTCGATGAGCAGCACACAGACCCGCTCGGCGGTGATGCCCAGACCGAGCCGGTCCGTTTCGCCGGGTACCCCGAATCCGGCGAGCAGCGAGGGAAACACATCGGCCAGGGAACCCGTACCGTAACGGGGCGCGTCGAACACGAGGCTCAGAATGTCAAGTCCGGTGCGGCGCAAGCAAGTCGGTTACGCCTGCCCGGTCTCGAAGCGGGCGACCTTGCCGTCGCGCACGGTGAACCGCCAGCTGGTGCGCATCGAACCCCAGCGGGAGTTGGTGTAGTCGGCGACCAGCGCGGTGCCGCCGTCGTCGATGGACTCGACGTTCATGTGCCCGTTGCTGCCGAAGACCTCCGAGTCGGTCCACTGCCCGACATTGCGTTCCACGCCGTCGTCGGACATGGTGGCGTCGTCGGTGAGCGCGGCGAAGAGCCGGTCCTGGTCGTTGGCGTTGAGCGCGTCGACGAATTCCTGCACCACGGGATCTAGCTCAGTCATCTGGTTATTCCTCTCGGATCAGGTGGCGGAGCATGAGCGATAGTTCAGCAAATCACTGGCGTCCACTGTAGGGCAGAACGCGGACCGGCGCCGGGATGGCTGTGCTGTTGCCGCGCGCCGCCTGCTGGTAGACAGGAGCGCGTGACCGCGCAGCGTGCATTCCGGTTCGGCGTCAACATGGTGACCCCCGACTCCAGGGCCAACTGGATCGAAAAATGCCGCAGGGCCGAGGAACTGGGTTTCGACGTCATCGGGGTCGCCGACCATCTGGGCTGCCCGGCGCCGTTTCCGTCGATGATCCTGGCCGCGGCGGTGACCGAGCGGGTCCGGTTGAACACCTTTGTGCTCAATGCCCCGTTCTACAATCCGGTGCTGCTGGCCCGCGACATCGCCGGCGCCGATCAGCTGACCGACGGGCGGGTGGAGATCGGGCTGGGCGCGGGGTATGTGCAGGCCGAATTCGAGGCCGCGGGTATCCCTTTCGAGAGCGGCGGCAAGCGCGTCGATCATCTCGAGCGCACGGTGACCACGTTGCGCACGCTGTTCTCGGATCCGGAGTATCAGCCGCGGCCCGCTCAGCCGTCGGGGCCGCCGCTGTTGATCGCGGGATGGGGTAACCGGATACTGCGCCTGGCCGCCGAGCACGCCGACATCATCGCGTTTCCCGGCGCGTCGGCGACCGAGAACGGCGGGCCACTGCATCTGGCCGGGGTCGGCGAGATGGGCGAGAAGGTCGAGTACGTGCGTGGTCTGCTCGGCGCCCGGGCCGGCCAGGTCGAATTCAACATCCTGATCCAGCGGGTGGTCCCACCGGAGGAACGCACCGCGGTGCTGGAATTGTTCGGTCCCGCGCTGCCCGACGACGTCGCCGACAACCCCGAAGACCTGCCGACCCTGCTGATCGGCACGCCCGAGGAGATCGCCGATCGGGTGCGCGCGCACCGAGATCGCTACGGCTTCACCTACATCACCGTGCTCGAACACTCGATGGAACAGTTCGCCCCGGTGATCGAGCTGCTGCGCTGATCCCCGCCGCAGCGGCGGTTGGTGATCTCGCCGCCGATGTTCCAGCGCGGTTGCGCGACATCGACGTCGACGGTGTGGAGACGGCGCGGTCGCCCTAGGACGCGGCATGGGCCATGTGGGTTCCGAGCCCAGCTGCCGCCGGGTGCGAAGTTCACATCCTCGGCCGGTCTGCGCGGGGTGCGCCGGTGGCGTTCCCTGCGGTGACTGGGCCGTCTCGCAACGTCGGTCATCGTGCGGCAACCATCTCGGCCGTCAGGGCGACCCGATTGTCGCCATGGTGGCTGGCAAATCAGCGAGCTTGGGGCGCGACTGTGCCGGATGGCCAGGCGGTCAGGAAATCGGTGATCAGTGGGTCGGTATCGGCGGGAGGGTCGCGACGACGATACGGATCGGGTCGATGCCCTCGATGGGGAGGGTGGTCAGAGTTCGGCAGATGGTGGATCTCGCACCGGAAATCGCAGCCGATTTTCGGTGCGGGAAATCAGAAGGCGTGCGGCTGGGGTCGGATAAGCGCTTTCCGATCGAGCCGTCCGCGATGAGTGCGAGCGGATCGGACGATAGCGGACAGGGGCAGTCGAATCGCCCGACAATCGTTGCGTGGCAAGCAGATTGGCGTGAGGTGGAGATGTTGCCGGGGCGAGTCAGGGCAGGGGGTCGATGATCACTCGGGCGTCGAGTTGGCGGAGTTTTTTCGGGCGGGCGGTGAGGCAGGGCCAGTCGCGGGTGATGGCCTCGTGGGTCGCTTGGCTGGCCGGCAGGAGGGCTTCGGCGTTGGCGCTGCCGGTGAGGGCGGTGCCGAGGCGTTCGGCGGCGGCGCGATCCAGGATCGGGACGATGGTGTGCGGTAGTTCCAGCAGCGCCTCGAGGATGTCGAGGCGGTCGGCGGGGATGTGGGCGCGGGCGACGCCGAGGACGGTGGCGGGTACGACGATGGTGTTGCCCGCGTTGACCGTCGCCCAGACCACGGCTTGGGCGTAGTTGGCTTGGTTGGCGAACCCGATGACGGCGGCGGTGTCGAACACGACACCGCCCAGGGCCGCGGTGATCACGCGGCGCCGGCGTGTGGTCCGCCTGCCTCTTCCTCGGATAACGGCGGTAAGCCCTGTGCGGCGCGCGCCCGGTTGATCAGGTCCAGCGGTGGACGCCCGCCGAGGACCTGCTCGAGCTTGGCCAGCGATTGTGTGCGATTGATGCGCGCCTGCACGGCTTCGGCGACGAACGCCGACACCGAGTCGATGCGGCCGTTCCCGCGCCAGGCCTCCAGGGTCGCGAGCAGTTCTTCGGGCAGCGTGACGGTGACTTTCCGTGTTCTCTGCTCCCGCGAAGGCATAGGAAGACTGTATCGCGGCTGCGTTTCGCCAGCGAGGGGTTGTCCGGAGTGGATGTGCTCGAGCCCGCCGGCGGGCTTGCGTCAGATGTCAGAAGGTGTGCGGCTGCGGCGAACCGCCGTCGCGATCGAGCGGGCCGAGTTCGTGGCGAACGGGTCCGGTTCGGGCGGTTATCCGAGGTGGAGTGGGTATTGCGCGGCTAGGGGTTGCCTCCTGAGTAACTAGGAGTACGCTCAGAAATGAGTCCACTCATTATTGGGAGGTGCTGGAGATGGTGACCACGCCCGAGGCGGCGCAGGACGGCCGTCGGTTGCGCAATATGCGGGACAAGCAGGATCGGATCTTCGAGGCAGCGGCGGCGTTGTTCGCCGAGCGCGGGTTCGACAGCGTGACCACTCAGCAGATCTCCGATCGCGCGGATGTGGCGGCCGGGACGTTGTTCCGGTACGCGTCGTCCAAGGGTGAGTTGCTGCTGATGGTCTACAACGAGGAATTCCGTACCGCCCTCGAACAGGGCGAACAAGATTCCCGCTCGGAGACCGATCCGGCGCGGGCGGTGCTGGCCATGGTGCGCCCGATCGTCGAGGCGGCGGCGGGCCGCGTCGAGAACACGGTGGCCTACCAGCGCGAGTTGCTGTTCGGCGCACCGACCGAGCAGTACCGCGCCGAAGGGCTCGCCTTGGTCGCGCGGCTGGAGTCGACGATCGCCGAACGGCTCACCGCCGCGGTCCCGGCCGACGATGCGGACAAGCAGGATCTGTTCGCCCGCGCATTGCTGAGCGGCCGCAGCGTATTCGCTGTGCTGCATCTCATCCTCGCTCAACCAGCCACGGGCGCGCATCCCGGTCGCGACGCGACCGATGACCTGCGTGACCAGATCGCCCAGATCGTCGCGGGTTTCTTCGCCTCGATCCAGTGATGTGGACGCCGAAAGGGGCGAACCTCGCCTCCGGCAGGAAGGAAATCATCATGACCATCCGCAAGGTGACCGTCCTGGGCACCGGTGTACTCGGGTCACAGATCGCGTTCCAGACCGCGTTCCACGGCTTCGAGGTCACCGCTTACGACATCGACGACGACGCGGTGAAGGCCGCGCACGATCGGTTCACCAAACTCGTCGCGATCTACCGCGACGAGGTCGAGGGCGCCGGTGACGGCAAGGCCGAGAAGGCCGCCGATTCCATCGTGGTGACGTCGGATCTGGCCGAGGCGGTCCAGTACGCCGACTTGATCATCGAGGCGGTGCCCGAGGTGCTGAAGATCAAGCAGGAGACCTACCGCAAGCTGGCCGAACTGGCCCCGCAGCGCACGATCTTCGCCACCAACTCCTCGACCCTGCTGCCGAGTGACCTCAAGGATTCCACCGGCCGCCCCGACCGTTTCCTGGCCCTGCATTTCGCCAACGACGTGTGGCGTTACAACACCGCCGAGGTGATGGGCACCAAGGACACCGACCCGGAGGTCTTCCACGCGGTCGCCGAGTTCGCCGCCGCGATCGGCATGGTCCCGATCGAATTGCACAAGGAGAAGGCCGGTTACGTGGTCAACTCGCTGCTGGTGCCGCTGCTGAACGCGGCGGTGGGGCTGAGCGCGGGCGGTTACGCCGACCCGGAGTCGGTGGACAAGACCTGGCGCATCGCCACCGGCGCCCCGTTCGGCCCGTTCCAGATGATCGACGTGATCGGGCTCAACACCCCCTACAACATCCTGGCCAACGGCGACGCCGAGGCCAAGAAGCTCGCCGCCTGGCTCAAGGACAACTACATCGACCAGGGCAAGCTCGGCGCGTCCAGCGGTGAAGGTTTCTACAAGTACTCCTGACCGCAAGCGCGGCAACGTCTTCCGAACCAGCACCAGGAGAGGAGTCACATGTACTACAGCAGCGGCAACTACGAGGCCTTCGCCCGGCCACGCAAACCGGAGGGCGTGGAGAACAAGACGGCGTGGTTCGTCGGGGCGGGGCTGGCCTCGATGTCGGCCGCGGCGTTCCTGATCCGCGACGGGCAGATGCCGGGTGATCGGATCACCGTGTTCGAGCGGTTGAAGCTGCCCGGCGGCGCGCTCGACGGCATCAAGGAACCGAAGAAGGGTTTCGTGATCCGCGGCGGGCGCGAGATGGAGAACCATTTCGAATGCCTGTGGGATCTGTTCCGTTCGGTGCCCTCGATCGAGATCGACGGGGCCAGCGTGCTCGACGAGTTCTATTGGCTGAACAAGGACGACCCGAATTTCTCGTTGCAGCGCGCCACCGAGAAACGCAGTCAGGACGCCCACACCGGCGGGCTGTTCACGCTGAGCAACAAAGCGCAGAAGGACATGGTCAAGGTGTTCCTCGCGGCGCCGGAGGAGATGGAGAACAAGCGCATCGACGAGGTCTTCGGCGCGGACTTCTTGCAGAGCAATTTCTGGATGTACTGGCGCACGATGTTCGCGTTCGAGGAATGGCACAGCGCGCTGGAGATGAAGCTGTATCTGCATCGGTTCATCCATCACATCGGCGGGCTGCCGGACTTCTCGGCGCTGAAGTTCACCAAGTACAACCAGTACGAGTCGCTGGTGCTGCCGCTGTATCGGTGGCTGCTCGATCAGGGGGTGAGTTTCCGGTTCGATACCGAGATCACCGATATCGACTTCGACCTCACCGGTGATCGCAAGCAGGCCACCAAGATTCACTATGTGTCCGAAGGCGCCGAGGGTGCGGTGGAGCTGGGCGAGAACGATCTGGTGTTCACCACGATCGGCTCGCTGACCGAGAACTCCGACGACGGCGATCACCACACCCCGGCGAAACTGCTCGACGGTCCGGCGCCGGCGTGGGATCTGTGGCGGCGGATCGCGGCCAAGGATCCGTCGTTCGGGCATCCCGATGTGTTCGGCGGGCATATCGAGCAGACGAAATGGGAGTCGGCGACCGTCACCACCCTCGATGAGAAGATCCCGGGCTATATCCAGAAGATCTGTAAGCGGGATCCGTTCAGCGGCAAGGTGGTCACCGGCGGCATCGTGACCGTGCGGGATTCGAGCTGGCTGATGAGCTGGACGGTGAACCGGCAGCCGCATTTCAAGCAGCAGCCCGAAGATCAGATCGTGGTCTGGATCTATTCGCTGTTCGTCGATGTGCCCGGCGATTACGTGAAGAAGCCGATGAGCGAGTGCACCGGCGAGGAAATCACCAGGGAGTGGCTGTATCACCTGGGTGTGCCGGAGACCGAAATCGATGAGCTGGCCGCGAATTCGGCCAAATGCGTGCCGGTGATGATGCCGTATGTGACGGCGTTCTTCATGCCGCGCAAGGCCGGCGATCGCCCGGACGTGGTGCCGGAGGGGGCGGTGAACTTCGCGTTCATCGGCCAGTTCGCCGAGTCGACCCGCGATTGCATCTTCACCACCGAGTATTCGGTGCGCACCGCGATGGAGGCGAGCTATCAGCTGCTCGGTATCGAGCGCGGAGTGCCGGAGGTGTACAACTCGACCTTCGACGTGCGCAAGCTGCTGGCCGCGACGAGCCGACTACGCGACGGGGACGAGCTGCGTATTCCCGGGCCGGAGATCGTGCGCAAGAAGCTGATGAAGAAGCTGGAGTCGACCGAGATCGGGGTCATGCTCGAGGAGTACGGACTGGTCGGGGACAAGAAGTAGATTCGCGCAGTGGAGGCCCGGTCCGTGTGGACCGGGCCTCCTGGGGATGCACCGGCTCGGATTCTGTACTGCCGGAAGGTGGTTCGGGCGTTTCCGAGTCCGGCCTCGGATTTCAGTCCCGCCCGGTTTACCGGCCGTGCGCGGCGCGCCGCTCGAGCGATCTGAATCGCCTCGCACGAGGTGAGTTCGTTCACCACCCGGACCGCACCTGCTTGGTCGACGCGCACATTTCCGCCACGGCCGTGAAGTCCTGTGCCCGGCAACCGCTTACGCCCGATTTGCCGAGTGTCCGGGTCGGCCGGGTACCCCGACTGCTACGCCTGATGAGTGGACTATCCGTTGTGTGCTTCGAGTTCGGTCGCCAGCGTCTGCTGGGTGGCCGCCCACGAGGCCAGCAGCGCTAGATTGTCGGCGGTCGGAGTGCCCGCGGGGGCGGTGTAAACGGTGAGGTATAGGCCGGGTTCGGCGGGCAGGTTCATGGACTCGACGTCCAGGTCGAGTCGGCCCACGACCGGATGGTGCATGCGCTTGCGCCCGGATCGGTGCAGCCGAACGTCCTGGGAGGCCCACCGCTGCCGGAACAGCTCACTGCGCGTCGACAGTTCCCCGACCAGCGCGATCAGCTCCTCGTCGTGCGGGTCGCGACCGGCTTCCATGCGTAGCTTCGCGGCCATGTCACCGGCGATTCGGTCGTAGTCGACAAAGAATTCTCTGGCCGCCTCGGGAGCCAGGTAGACGAACCGCGCAGTGTTCGCCGGCCGTCGCGGGTCGGCCGGCACCGGTGAGAACAGCGCGCGGGCAAGGTGATTCATGGCGAGCACGTCATAGCGTCCGTTACCGATCAGGGCGGGCGCATCGGAGATCGCGTCGAGCACCTGCCGCAGTGTCGAGCGCACTGTCACCGCGGCCCTGCGCCGGCGTGGGCCGTTGCGCGCCGCGGATCGGCGTGCGAGGTGGAACAGGTGGTCGCGCTCGGCCTCGTCGAGTTGCAAGGCGGCGGCCAGCGCGTCGAGTACGCCCTCGGAGGCGCCGGCGAGGCCGCCGCGTTCCATGCGCACGTAGTAGTCGACCGAGACCCCCGCCAGCAGCGCCACCTCTTCGCGACGCAGACCTTTGACCCGGCGATTGCCGCCGTAAGCAGGTAAGCCCGCCTGTTCGGGTGTGATGCGGGCGCGACGCGAGCTGAGAAACTCCCGGATGTCGGCGCGTAGATCGGTCGTGGTCATCCCTTCACCGTATGCGCGTCCGGCACGCGGGGACAGGTACTGCGGGTACCCCCGACGACTGCGTGCAGACCCCGCCTTGGCGGTTCGCGAAGGCCCGGCGGTTGCTACGGAGGGACGCCGCCGAGCTCGGCTGAGAGAACTCCGCGGGGAACTGACGCAAGCCTCGGTCCTGGAACCCCTTGCGGCGACGTCTACGGGGTACCTGTTGCGGTCGTCGCGATGCCGCCGTCGACCGGGATGATGGCACCGGTGAGATAGGCCCCGGCCCGGCTGGCGAGGAACACGGCGGTACCGGCCATGTCGTCGTCGCGGCCGAGCCGGCGCAGCGGGGCCGCCGCCGCGATGGTGTCGCCGATGGCCTCGAGTGCGGATGCCATCATCTGCGACGGGAACACTCCCGGTGCTACCGCGTTCACCGTGACGTGCTGTGGACCCAGTTCCCTGGCCAGCACCCGGGTGAGTTGATGGAGTGCCGCTTTGCTGCTGGCGTAGGAGTAGTTGGGCGCCGCGGCGACGTGGATGGCGGCGATACTGCCGATGTTGATGATCCGTGCGGGATCATCGGCGGTGCCCGCCCGGCGAAGGGCGGGCAGCAGCGCCTGCACCAGCCAGAACGGCGACTTGAGGTTGAGGTCGATCACGGCGTCCCAGGCCTCGTCCGGGAACGTCTCCAACGGCTCGCGCCACATCGCTCCCGCGTTGTTGACCAGGATGTCCAGGCGTTCGGAGTCGGCCTCGACCAGGCCGGCGAGACGCTGACACTCCTCGTGCCTGGACAGGTCGGCGGGGATCGCCCGAACGTCACCGAAGTCGGACAGTAGACGCTGTGCCCGCGCGCACGCCTCCGCCGTGCGTGAGCTGATGATGACGTGGGCGCCCGCCTGGAGAAGGCCGCGCGCGATCATCATCCCGATGCCCCTGGTGCCGCCGGTGACCAGTGCGCGCTTCCCGCTGAGATCGAAAAGATTTGTGTGACTGGTGAATTGATTGTCCGCCATCGGTCCGCGGTCCCTTCTGTCATGGATGAATGCGCCGGCACGCCCCAGATCCATCACTTCTGCGCAACCTGGCCGGGAGCCGACTCGACCACGTTGACAGGCGTTTCCGATGTCCGGGAGACCCTGCCGATACAGGGACTGCCAGAGCCCCCTTGCCTGAGCAGCTCGGCCAGATCCCGCCGGCACCGCTCCTTGGACCGTCCGCCGCCCCGCGTACGGCCCGAGCGCCCAACACGGCACCTCCGGGTGCGCGACAACACAACGAGCATCCGAGGCCGGGCGCCCTGCGCGATCAGCGAGGTTGAAGTGCGACGCGGTCGAATAAGGAGAGCCCCCGCCCCTCGCGACAGCTTTCGCGCTCGGATGGTCGCGGCTGCCGGTACGCGGTCCGCTCGAAGGACTGATCACTAGCCCAGCGCCGCGGCCACTACGCCGGTCGAGGCAATGATCTCGAAGGTATGGCCGGTGTGCGCCCCCCGCTCGCAGATGGCCGACGGGTGCCCCGCATGCGAGCGGTGCGGCCGGGTGGTGTTCGTGGTCAGGGGTGGTCGCTGAATTGCTGGGTGCCGGTGACGCGGAGCAGGTCCAGGGCGGAGGCCGCGGGGGTGTCGGGGGCCGCGGAGTAGACGACGACGGATTGGTCGGCGTCGGGCACCAGCAGGGTGTCGCATTCCAGGACGAGCAGGCCCAGTTCGGGGTGTGCGATGGTTTTGGTGGCGCTGCGCCATTGCGCGGACGGGCGTTCGTTCCATAGTTGCTCGAAATCGCTACTGCCGGAACGTAGTTCGGCGATCAACCGGTCCAGGTCGGGGTCGGCGGGGTAGCGCGCCTTGGCGCTGCGCAGGGTGCCGACACCGTAGGCGGCGACCATCCGGAACTCCTCGGGGTTGAATCGCACCCGGCCGGCTTCTTCGCCGAGGAAGCATTGCCAGATGATGTTGCGGCGGGTCGGCGGCCAGGCGGAGAAGTCGCCGAGCAGGGCGGTCGCCATCGAATTCCAGGCCAGCACATCACCTTTGGCCGACATCACCAGCGCGGGCAGGTCGGACATGCGGTCGAGCAGGCGCAGCACGCTCGGGCGCACGGTCAGCGCGATCCGGCCTGCTTGCGGTGGCGTGGCGTCGGCGAGCCGGAACAGCAGGTCGCGGTCGTCGTCGTTGAGGCGCAGCGCGCGGGACAGGGCGGAAAGCACGGCGGTCGAGGGATGCGGGCCGCGTCCCTGTTCGAGGCGAACGATGTAGTCCACGCTGACCCCGGCCAACTGGGCGACTTCCTCGCGGCGCAGTCCGGGCACCTGCCGACGCGGACCGGCGGGCAGCCCGACATCGCGCGGCTGTATCCGGGTGCGTGCTTGACGCAGCAGCGCCGCGAGTTCCGAACGGTCCATCCCTCGATCATCGCGCACCCGCGCGGGCCGGGGGTGGTACCACCGGTCCCAGGACATGCCGACCCTTCCCGCGCCCCCGCAGACCGCCGAGGCTGGAAGGCATGAACGCAACGACAACGGCTCTGGTGACCGGAGCCAACAAGGGACTCGGCCACGAAACGGTGCGCAGGCTCGGCGAACTCGGCTGGCAGGTCTTTCTGGGCGCCCGCGACGCCGACCGGGGCAAGCAGGCGGTGGCCGAGTTCGTCGAGCAGGGGTTGAACGTCGAATTCGTGCACCTCGACGTCACCTCCCTCGACTCGATCACCGCGGCGGTCGGCACGATCGGGCAGACCGCGGGGCGGTTGGATGTGCTGATCAACAACGCCGGCATCTCCGGCGGGTTCGCCGAGACACCGGAGCAGATCCAGGCAGCACACTTGCGTGCGGTCTACGAGACCAACGTCTTCGCGCCGGTCCAGGTGACCCACGCGTTCCTGCCGCTGCTGCGCGCCGCCGAGCAGCCACGCATCGTGATGGTGTCGAGCGGAATGGGTTCGCTGACCATCACCTCCGACCCCGACCGCCTCGAATCCACCCTGGTGAACCTGCCCTACACCTCATCCAAGTCGGCCCTGAACATGATCACCTCGCAGTACGCGCGCGCCCTGCCCGGTATCAAGGTCAACGCCGCCGACCCCGGTTACACCGCAACCGATTTCAACGCCCACACCGGCTATCAAAACCTCACCGAAGGCACCGACGCGATCATCCACCTCGCCACGATCGGCGCCGACGGCCCCACCGGCGGCTACTTCGACCGCGAAGGTCCGCTGCCCTGGTGAGGTGAGACGGCTGGCTGGTCGATCGCACGGTTCTTGACCGCCGGGCTGGAGCAGGTTCATCGGTTTGCTCGTGCGGAGGCTATTTCGCTGTTGCTGATCGCCGTGCTTGGATGATGCGGGCGTGTGGGCGCGCGAGGTAGTTGCTCCAGTGCTCGGTGCCGTATCGGCTGATTCCCTCGGCGTCGACGGTGTAGTCCTGCCAGGTGATGTCGGTGAATCCAGTCTGTTTCAGGGCGTATTCATAGGTTTCGGCCGACCACCAGAAGGCGGTCATGTGGATCTCGGGTGTGGTCTCGGTGGACAGGACGGTCATGTGCAGCGGCGTGCCGTCGGTGACCGGCCCGGGTGCGGTGAGTTGGAAGCCGTAGTGGGCGTACCAGCGAGGATTGTCGCGTTCGTCGGCGTAACCGGGGTTGGCGACCGCGGCGATGAGCCGCCCGCCCGGTCGTAAGTCGGCGGAGGCGTTGCGGCACATGGCGATCAGGCCATCTAGAGTGGACGCGTAGCACAGTGCGTAGACCGAGAACGCGAGATCGACATGACCGATGAGATGGTCGAAGCGTGCTTCGCATTCACAGGGTTGGGTGAGGTCGCGCACGATGTAGTCGAGTCCGCCGCGTTGTTCGGCGGTTTCGATCTGTTGTGCGCGCGCGATCATCTCCGGGGAGATGTCGGCGCCGATGACGCGTTCGGCTCCCCAGTCACGCAGCCGGCGTGTGTAGATGCCGGGGCCGCAGCCGAGTTCGATGACGATGTTTCCGGTGAGGTCGCCCGCGACGGTCCGTAAGGTCGGTTCTTCGAGGTGTCGGCGAAGGGGTTGTTCGGTCGTGGTTTCGTAGCCGGTGACCTGCTGGTCGAATTGCAGTGGGTTGAAGCGAGGGTCGGTGACGGTCATGACGATTCCTGCTTTCCTACCAGGTGACCGGGAGTTCGACGGGTCGTGCGAAGAGCACCTCGGGTGGTTCCCAGGCGATGTCCTCGGGGCGCACCGCGAGCATCAGGGTGGGGATTCGCCGCCACAGGGTCCGCAGTGCGGTGCGCAGGTGCATGCGGGCGATATGTGAGCCCAGGCAGAAGTGCGGTCCGTGACCGAAGGACACCCTGGGGTCTTCCTGTTCACTGCGGTTGAGCAGGTATTCCGCCGGTGTTTTGAATCGCTCCGGGTCACAGGATGCGGCGATCCAGGGAGTGACGACCGATTCGCCTTTGCGGATCACTACGCCATGCAACTCGACATCCTCGAGCGCCAGGCGGGGCACCGACATCGTGCCGTTGTGGTGGCGGCGCAGTAACTCCCAGACTGCTCGATCCCAGTCGTCGTCGGTGTCGCGGGCGAGCAACTGTTGCAGCATGTTTCGATGCCCCAGCAGCGTGTAGACGCCGACCGCGGTCGGGCCGGCGACCGGCTCGGCCGAGGTGAGGAACAGGTACATGGTGGTTGCACGCAGTTCCTGGGCGCTGATCTTGCCCTCGGTGTGTGCGTGGATCAGTGCGCGGATCGGGTCGGCGTCCGGAGCGCCGCCTTCGGTCCGGACCGCGGTGATGACCTCGTCGGTGAAGGCCATGAGGCGGTCGGTGGAGGCGTTGATGATGATCGATTCCTCGCCCCAGTTGGCTTGCACGAGCAGATCCGGGACGATCCGGACCCGCTGCCGCATCGGCACACCCATCAGCTCGCACGCCATGTTCAATCCCAAGGGCATGCCGTAATGAGCTAGCAGGTCGATCACCGGGCTGCCCGATGCGGCGCGCGCGGATTCCATCTGGGTGATCAACCGCTCGGCGTGCGCGGCGATGCGTGGTTGCAGCGCGGCGGCGGCCGCCGGTGCGAAGAAGGGCGCGACCACGTGCCGGATGCGGCCGTGCTCGGGTGGATCGAGATTGAAAATGCCGCCGACCACGGTGTTGAAGTTCTCCCCGGCGAAGCGGGGCACCGACGGGTCGGTGAAGTTGCGGGAGAACCGCTTGTCGGTGGCAATCGCGGTGATGTCGGCGTGCTTGGTCAGCATCCAGGCCTGCACACCACTGGGAAAGGCGACTCGGGCGACCGGTCTCTCCCTACGGAGCCGGGCGTACAGTGGCGGCTCCTGCCCATTCGGGCCCAAAGGCTGCGGCATCGACACGACATCGGGCAGCGGTACCACCTCGGTCAGTGATGTCATCGCGGATTCCCTTCTCCGTCTTGGACGCTCAGCAATGCGAAGCCCTGATGCGACGACAGCGCAAGGCTCGGCACCGCTCCGGATTCGAGCAGGTCGTAGACCGGGAACGGGCGCGGGTAGGCGAAGGTGAGACTGGAGTGGCCCAGCACTGCCGCGCCGTCGATGAACAAGGGAGCCTCGGCACTGATGTAGGGGGTGTTGGCGTCGATGGCGTAATCCGGTGCGCCATGGGGGAATTCGTTCGCCAGCACCTGGGCGAGCACCTGCCGGGTCACCGTGCGCAACGCCGGAGTTTCGGTGAGGGCCCGGTCGAACCCCGAGCGCAGTTCGGTGTACCTGGCATTGCCCGCGAACCGGGTCCACACCAGCACATTCTGGTCCGGATCGCGATAGCCGGCATCCATGAGCGCGCTGCGCGCGACTCGACGATGCTCGTGCACCGCTTTGATCACCTTGCCGACAGCCCGGCGTGCGGGCATACCGGCCGAGGTGAAACGCAGCGCCGCCTCCGGACCGGGAAGCAGCGCGTAGACGTGCTCGAAATGCTTGACCGCCCAATAGATACAGCCCCGGATGACCGGGGCGGTGAACCAGCCGTTGAAGGTCGATAAACCGAATATGATCGACTCCCCCGAGTCGATGATCGCCCGATCACGATCGCTACGACCGACACCGGACACCATGGTGTACTGCGCCGCCATCACCGATACCTCCGAGTTCAGCCACTGTCAGGGACAAACTGGTGACACCGAAAGACCGTATTTCACAGAGAACCGCCGCCTAGGCGACCGATGAGCCGTAACAGATCCGGCCCGAAGGAAATCATTATCGCACTAGGCACGAACCCCACGAGACCGAAATGACACAAGCCGTCCCCGGCTGGGAACTCGAGCCGTGTCGGTTCTCAGTACGCAACTCTTCTATGTGGACGGTCGGGCAGGCAGATCGGTCAGCACAGGGTGTCTCGTACTCGCAGTGGCCGGTAGCCGGTCGGGCCGAGCTGGGCGAGTTCGCCTTCGATTCAGCGGGCGCCGCCGTTGACGTAGAGGGTTTGGCCGCTGACGTAGGAGGCTTCGTCGCTGGCGAGGAAGGCGATGACGGCGGCGACCTCGTCGGGTTGGCCGACGCGGCCGAGGGGGGTGCGTTCGGCGACGGAGTGTTGCAGGTCTTCGGGGGACATGCCGACGCGTTCGGCGGTGGCGTCGGTCATGGCGGTGGCGATGTAGCCGGGGGCGACGGCGTTGACGTTGATGTTGTATTGACCGAGTTCGATGGCGAGGGTGGCGGTCAGGCCTTGGATGCCGGCTTTGGCGGCGGCGTAGTTGGCTTGGCCGCGGTTGCCGAGAGCCGACCGGCTCGACAGGGACACGATCTTGCCGTAGCGCTGGGCGACCATGTACTTCTGCGCGGCCTGCGAGCAGTGATAGACGCCGGTCAGGTTGACCGACAGCACGGCGTTCCAGTCGTCGTCGGACAGTTTGAAGAACAGGTTGTCGCGGGTGATGCCGGCGTTGTTGACCAGGATCTGCGGGTCGCCGAGTTCGGCGGCGAGCTGCTCGAAGACCGACTGCACCGAGTCACGGTCGGTGACGTCGCAGACGTAACCGCGCGCGGTGCCGCCGGCGCGGCTGATCTGTTCGAGGGTGGCGTCGGGGGTGTTGCGGTCGAGCACCGCGACCCGGGCTCCCTCGACCGCGAACTTCAGTGCGGTGGCCGCGCCGATGCCCTGCGCCGCCCCGGTTACCACGGCAACCTTGTCGGTGAAACGGTCCATGGATTCGTTCTCCTCTCAGAACGCGCGGCGGGCGCGACCGGCTGGTGTGCAGGCTAGCGACGCGGAAACTCACGGTGCAAGTCTTCGAGGTCGTGGCGCGGCGAAAGTGGTTCGACCACGGGAGGATTCGGGGCGGAGGCGCCGATGTGCCCCTTGCCGTCGATGCCGGTCATCGGGGGCGCGGATGTGCCGCTCAGCCCGCTGTGCCGCTCAGCCCGCGTCCGCGACCGGGCCGAGTTCGGCGCCGAGCCACTGCGGGAACTCGGTGAGGTCGGCGAGGATCACGTCGGCACCCGCGGCGCGCAGTTCCTCGGCATCGCAAGGCCCGGTCACGACTCCGACCGCCAGGACACCCGCCGCTCGCGCGCCACGCATGTCACCGACATGATCGCCGACGTAGATGCCGGCCCGCTCCTGTTTCAGCACCGTGGCCTTGTCCGCGGACCACAGATCACCGGCGAGACGGTCTATCCGCCAACCGAGTTCATCGATGTGCAACTGCGCGAGCGGCTCGTGCTTACCGGTCACCACCAGCACCCGCCCACCGCGTTCCTCGATCGCGGCCAGCGCGTCGTCCGCACCCGGCATCGCGGGAATGCTCGACACGATGCCCGGATACAGCTGCCGATATCGCAGGACCATCGCCGGCACCAACTCCTGCGGCGCCCCCGCCTCGGCCAGCATCGTGGCCAGCGGCGGCCCGAGCCGGGCGGCGAAATCCACGCCACGCACCGGCACCTCGAACTCCGCGGCCAGCAGGTCGATGGCCCGGCTGACGCCCGGTCGCGAGTCGATCAGCGTCATATCCAGGTCGAAACCCACCGTCCACGTCACCACCCGACCCTATCGGCCGGGTCTTCGCGGTTCGTGATCGGTTCAGTCGTGCTGGGCGAGCAGCGCCGAATGAGCGTCGAGGACCGCGTCGGCGTGTGCCCTGGACCACTCGGTGAGTACGTGGATCGGCTCGATCAGTGTCGCGCCCAACGTGGTGAGCTCGTACTCGACCCGTGGCGGCACCTCGGCATAGGCGTGCCGGCGGACGAGCCCGTGCGATACGAGCCGCCGCAGGGTCTGGGTGAGCACCTTGCGGGAGATGCCGCCGATCAGCTCGATCAGCTCGCCGTGGCGGACCGGTCCCTTGCTGAGTCCGGCCAGCACGACCACCGTCCACTTGTCGGCGATCAGCTCGACCGCCAGCCGGGCCGGGCAGTCGGCGAGGAAGGACTCGCCGGGAACGAAACCGCTCATGCCGCCTAAGGTACCCACCGGTTCCTGTCGGATCCCTAGCGTCGGTGACATGCGAATCATCACCCAGCAGGAATTCGGCGATCCCGAAGTACTGACCATTGTGGACACCCCTGAGCCTCAACCTCTTCCGACCGAAGTCCTGGTCCGAGTCAAGGCGATCGGGCTGAACCCGTTGGAGGCACGGCTGCGCGCCGGCGAATTCCCGTTACTCGGCCGGCCGCCGTTCGTCCTCGGCTGGGACCTCAGCGGTGTGGTCGGCGATGCGCCGCAGACCTGGCGATTGCGGCCCGGCGACGAAGTGTTCGGCATGCCGCTGTTCCCCCGTGCGGCCAACGCGTATGCCGAGGTCGTGTCGGCGCCTGCCCTGCATCTGGTGCGCAAGCCGGCCTCGCTGTCGCATGTCGAAGCGGCGGCGTTGCCGATCGTCGGACTGACGGCATGGCAGGGCCTGGTCGATCTCGGCGGCGTGACCGAGGGTGATCGTGTGCTGATCCATGGCGGTGGCGGCGGGGTCGGCCATGTGGCGATCCAGATCGCGAAAGCGCTGGGCGCGCACGTGATCGTGACCGCCGGCGGGAGTAAACGGGAGTTCGTCGAGGGGTTCGGCGCCGATGAGGTGATCGACTACACGGCGGTCGACTTCGCCGAGGTGGTCCGCGATATCGATGTCGTGCTGGACACGATCGGTGGCGGCACCGCCGAGCGATCACTCGGGGTGCTCCGTCCAGGAGGACATCTGATCACGGCGGTCGCCGAGGAGGATTCGGCGCTCGCCGCCCGGTTCGCGGCGGCCGGCATGCGGTTCAGTGGCGTCGCGGTCGACCCGGATCCGGCGGGTTTGAGCGGACTGGTCGGGCTCGTCGAGCAGGGCAAGCTTCGGGTTCACGTGCAGGAGACGTTCCCCTTCGAACGCGTCGCCGATGCGCATCGGCTGCTCGACGCCGGTCACCTGTGGGGCAAGGTCGTGCTCACTGTCTGATCGCGTGCGCGGCTCCCGCACTCGGCTGCGTGCGCGAAGCCTGGGTGCAAGTAAGTGGTTGGCCGGCAGCAGATTCGACGGGGCGAAGATCGCGGCGGTGGCCTAGGGTCGAGGGAGGGACTGCAGAGGGGTACTCATGGGGCATGTCGAGCACAGTGCGACGTGTGCGGCGCCGGTGGACTTCGCGTTCGCCTACGTCGCGGACTACCGGAACGTGCCGCAGTGGATGTTCGGCATCCGGCACTTCACCCCGGTGGGGGAGCAGACCTCCGGCGTCGGCGCGGTCTTCGACACCGCCCTGCACCTCGGCCCGACCACCCTGAACCTGCGCGCGGACACGATCGAATGGATCGACGGCTCCCGGGTGACGATGCGTGCGATCAAAGGCATCGAAGGCACTGTTCGCTGGGACTTCGAAGCCGTCGGCGCGGAACGGACGAAGGTCAGCGCCACCGCCGACTACCGAGTCCCCGGCGGTCTGGCCGGGCGCGCCCTCGACCGGGTGATCCAGGCGTTCATCGGACCGGCGATCCGGCACACCGAAAAGCAGCTGCGCGAGAAGATCGAAACCGGCTACCGCGAGAGGACGGGCGGCTGAGAGCGGTCACCGGATGGAGCCCGGTGGGTACGTGAACAGTTTGCCCGGCGAGTCTGATTCACGTGGAACCGCCGGTGCAGACGGTGAATTATCAAGCGCGTCAACATCGTTCGAGAAGCATTCGGCAGTCGCTGCATGTCTGCACCGACCGCAACACTGGAGTCGAATACAGCTGCGACGGTGGGTTTCTCCGTCAGATGCGGCGGATCGGATCGGTCAACCGAACGAAACTTCCGCACACGCAACATGGCATCCTCGGCCGTCGAGGACTGCGATCGATCGTGAAAACGGAATTGCCGCTGCCGATCATATGGATCGCTTGGATGGGCGATCTGAGGGCCGGAGGGCTCGAGCGCATCTCGTTCACCCGGTCCGCGAGTGCGGCGGTCGCACTGCGCGTGCAACCACGCAGGCCCGATCGAGTACGCCGTCGTGTGTGCCGAACCTGTCTGAACCGAATTCTCGGCCGACAACCAGGTGTTGAGCGATGGCGATCAGGGTCGCACGTAGTCACCATCCCACCGCGCCGTTCGATCACGGTCACGCGCATCGGACGCTGCGCGAGGCGCGCCCCCACGGTGATGACGCGGCGCTGATGGCGCAGGGGCATCGTCGTGAGGACAGGGGTGTGCGGTGACCGTAAAGTTCGGCGCATGGCGTTCCAACTCGAGCTGCGGCCGACTCCACCGTTGCAGTTGACGCCGGAATGCTTGGTGCACACCGGAATCGCGCGATTGTTCGTCACCGGCATGCTGGTCCAGGGTTCCGGCGCCCCACCCGAGCAGTTCGGGTTCTTCATCCCCACCGCGACACCGCTGCCCGCGGCGACACCCGAGCCGCAACTACTGGCCGAGGCGTCGCTGATGACCGGAATCGCCACCTCGATCTCGGGCAACTTCCCCTTCGGGGTCGAACACGTGCAGGCCATGTTTCTGCCGGACCCACGCGGCGGCACCGATCGCTGGCTCTACCTGAGCGGCGCGGCGCACATCGGCCGCGAGATCCGCATCGGCTATCGAGTGACCGTCGTGACGGCGTAGGGCTTTGTAACCGCCCGGCGGCGGGAGGAGCGCTCGGCGAGCGGAGGGGGTGACACGCCGGCATCCTCGGCGCTGGCCGCCCGTGGTGGTTTCGCGGCTTCGATGATCGCGGTGATTTCGAATCAGCTTGCGATGTGGCGGTCATCTATCCGGTCCGCGAAAGGGTTCGGCGCATACGCCGCCGGGCCCCCGGGTCAGTCAGCGCCGTGCGAGCGGAGGGCCTCGACGTTCGCGTGATCGGTTGTCGCCGAACCGGCATCGGCGGGCACGCGGGTGACCGTCACCCAGGTGTTGTTGACCGCGGAGTTGCCGGAAAACGTGTCGGTGAGTGACGGGTCGTGCAACAGGTTGACATTCGCGCCGGGCAACGCGGCGGCCACCGTCCAGCCGACACCGGGTTCGCGATGGCCCCACCCGTGCGGGATGGCGACCGTGCCCGCGCGGATCTCGTCACTGACTTCCAGGGGTACCACGATCGAGCCGGTGGGTGAGGTGACCGTGACCGGTTCGCCGTGGGTGAGCCCGCGGCTGGTGGCGTCGTCGGGGTGCATGAGCGCGGTGCAGCGGTCGCGGCCCTTCACCATCGCGGGGACGTTGTGCAGCCAGGAGTTGTTGCTGCGCAGGTGGCGTCGGCCGATGAGTTTGAGGTCGTAGCCGTCGGCCGGGGTAGTGAGCGCGCTGCCCGCGCGGGCGTCGCCGAGCACGGTGCGGGCGGCGGCGAGGAAATCCGCGGGCGCCAGGTGCACCTTGCGGTCTCTCGTCCCGATCAGCGCACGCAACCTAGGCCGCAGCGGACCCAGATCGATACCACCGGCCGACGCACGCGCCTTCGCGACCGAGAGCCCCTTACGCCCACGCCGCAGCATCCCGTACGGACCGGTAGCCACCCCCGCCGTCGCCAACCGGACCGGACCGAACTGCCCGAACACCGCATTGAGCGCCCGCCCGGTGAACCGGCGAGCCGGCATCGGCACCATCTCGGTGATCAACCGCGCCATGATCTGCCAATCCTCGAGCCCGTCGGCCGGCGGATCGAACACCCGCGCGTCGTACCGCAGGTTGTTGCGCACACTGAACACCGGGAACAGGATGTTGACGTCCTCACGTTCCAGCGGCGAGATCGGCGGCAGGATGAAATCCGCGTGCCGCGTCGTCTCGGTGATGTACATGTCGACCGCCACATAGCAATCCAGCGACTCTAGTGCCGCACCGAGCCGCCCGCGCTGCGGCGTGGACAGCACCGGGTTGCCGGCGTAGGTGATCATCGCCCGGATCCGCCCCTCGCCCTCGGTCAGGATCTCATCGGCCAGGACCGCGACCGGCAGCTCGGTGCGAAACGATTTGTAGGCGCCGGAGCGGTCGGTCCACGCCCCGTAACCCATCGGCAGATACTTCGCGAACCGCGCCGCATCGATCGGCGGCGTCGCGAACATCTGCCCACCGGCCCGGTCCAGATTCCCGGTGACCGCGTTGATCGTGTTCACCAGCCAATGCGTGAGCGTGCCCGTCACCTGCTGACACACCCCGATCCGCGCGTACAGCACCGCCGACGACGCAGCGGCATGATCGCGAGCCAGCCCGCGAATGACGTCGGCGTCGACTCCGGCATGCGGCGCCATCTGCTCCGGTGTCGCCTCGGCGACCAGCTCACGCAGCTGCTCCCACCCGGTGCACTGCGCGCGAATCGCCCTCTCGTCACAGAGGCTTTCGGCCACCAGGACGTGGAGCATCGCCAGCAGCAGATAGACGTCACCGCCCGGGCTCACCGCCACATGCTGATCGGCCAGCCGCGCCGTCTCGGTCCGGCGCGGATCGATCACCACCACCTGCCCGCCGCGGCCGCGCACATCCTTGATGCGCTGCTTGGCATTGGGCATGGTGGTGATCGACCCGTTCGACACCGCGGGATTCGCGCCGAGGATCACCAGCCGGTCGGTGCGATCGATATCGATGACCGGCATCAGCACATTCGACCCGAACATCCGCCACGCCACGAACTCCTGCGGGAACTGATCGATCGACGACGCCGAGAAGAAGTTCCGGGTCAGCAGCACCGCGCGCAGCAGCGCCCCGTAGATCACCGACGAACTGTGCGCCGCCGGGTTCCCCAGGTACATGCCGATCGCACTCGGCCCGTACGCACCGCGCACCGCACGCAACCGCTGCCCGATCTCCCGGAACGCCTCGTCCCATCCGATCGGCTCGAACCCGTCACCGACCCGCCGCATCGGCGTGCGCAACCTGTCCGGATCATGATGCAACCCACCCATCGCGGTCGCCTTCGGGCAGATATAACCCCGCGACAGCACGTCATCCGGATTGCCTTCGATCCGCGTGACCTGCGCGTCCTCGACGGTGACCAGAATTCCGCAATGCGCCTCACACAGCGTGCACTGCCGGGCAATGGTGGTAGCACTCATCGGTTTTCACCTTCTGCCGGTTCGCTTGCCACAGGCTACCAAGCAAACCGTAGGTACCACTATGTTCGCGGAGTGCGGCGTCATCGAGGCGAGTCATATGGTCGCCAGTTGATCTCCGATAGCGACCATATGACTCGCCTCGATAAAACCGGCATCGGAACAGCCGGCCGGGGGGAGCATCCGTTCCTGGCGACAAGCGGATTGCATGGCGTGCCAACCTGCCCGCGCTGCCGATTCTTTCCCGGTGCCGAAACCTCTGTGCGGAAGGGCGATTCGCGCACAGGGCACCGGTGGGCACACTGGCAATCCAGTGACTCGAGTGCCGCTGCGGCGTGTGCCGGTGTGCGCGACAACCCGCCTGGCCGCATCATCACAGCGGCGAGCACCTGACATCGGTGATGCCGGCCCATGACATCCGGGACCCGCTCCGTGGCGACAGAAGCCCGCGCGAAGTGCCATTCGCGATCGACATGGCGGTACAGACCGACGCGAAGGATCGCTGTGCCCCAGTTACCGGTCCAGCGCCGCCAATACGCTGCGCGCTTGATGGTCGGCACCGAGTTGGTTGGGGTGGAACGGAACCGCCGGGCCGGGCGGATTGCTCGACCACGGGATCAGGCCCTCGACCCAGCGGGTGCCGGGTGGCTGGCAACCGTCGTGCCCGCTGCTGGTGGAGTACGTGTCGACCAACTCCACGCCGGTCGCCTCGGCAACGCGCGCCAGCATCGCGTTGAGCTCGATCAGCTTGCGGCCGAGCCAATCCGCGTCGGCATCGGAGATCGGCACCGTCGGGAAGCAGCCGCGGCCGGTGCCGACTCCCTCGAAGTAGTCCAGCAGCAGAATCCGGGCGTGCGGCGACCGGTCCCGAATTCCACGAACCGACGCGATGACGTTCGGTTCGGCGGCGGCGATGTTCAGCGACATCTGATCCACCCCGCCGACCACCAGCCCGTCGACACACGGCGCAGCCGACGCGTCCGCGGTCAGGCATCGCTGCACGACCGCCGCCAGCCCCGCGTCGTTGCCGCCGATCTCCAGCGTCACCAGATCCGTCGACGCGGTGAGACGGTCGAACTGCGGGGGATTGACCCCCAACGGGGTGCGCTGCGGCCCGGCCAGATTCTTCGTCATGGCGCCACCACACGTCGCGTCCCGGAACACCGGAATTGCCAACGCGGCCGCCACCTGCTTGGCGTAACTGCCCTGGCTCTGCGCGCAGCCCAACGGCACGAAGTCGCCGGTCGCCTGAATCAACGACGCGTCCGCGGCCCACGAATCACCCAGCGCCACATACTCACCGAACCCGGGCGCGGCCAAGGCCGACGGCGCGGCCGTCAACGGCAGCACACTCAATGCCGCGCACGCGATCACAGCTCGGGACGTCTTCACAATGCCTCCACCAGCGAACCAAGCTGGACGTACGACCAGCGCCGATGAAACCTAACATCCCCCCGCCACTCACGCGAGCAACCACGGTCACCACGGCGCTATACGATGCAGCCCATGCCACACCGCCGCTCCCGCCTGGTGGCCGTACTCGGAGCGCTTCTCCTCACCACCACCGCCTGCATCGGCGCCGTCGACCGCGCCGACTTCGAAAAGGTCCTACAAGCCCGCGGCGGCGGACTCGTCTCCGCCCTGCCGGCCGCCGCCCTCGACACCCTCCGGCAACGCCTCGGCGTACCCGGCCTCCGCGCCGGCGTCATCATGCTCACTGCGCCCGAAACCGGCACCACCAACTGGGGCATGCTCGCGCAACCACCACAGGTCACCCGCTTCAGCAGCGAGAACCACGATCTCTTCTCCCAGGATTCCGCGGTACACCTGCGCATCCAGGTGCCCAACCGCCCAGAACAACAAGACGACTACACCTACGCCAACCGCACCCTGCACGGCCCCAGACCGGTCCACGTCTCAGCCGCCGTGCACCCCGACTCCGAAATGTTCGACGTCGGCGAGGTTTCCGGCCTGCTCCGGCTCGAGCAAGTCCTCGACACCGCGCTCGCCCGCACCGCCGTGACGGACGGGCACGTCTCGGCGGCCATCGTCAGCCGCACGGGCGACGAGGTCCGCATCTCCGTCAGCGTCACCTCACCGCGCACCACGATGGTCGCCGAATTCGACCGTGCCGGAACATTTCTGCGAATGGACCGAGTATGAGCGAAGAGTATCGGTCCGACGCGCACCCGGCAGACCAAGCCGACGACCAACCACCACGCCGGACCCGCAAGATCCTCGTCATGCTGGGCACGATCCTGTTCGGCACCGCGATGCTGGGAACCGTGCTGCCCGTCGCCATCTGGCCTGGCGAAGCGAAACTGACCGCGCCGTTGATCTGCGCCGCGCCCTACACCGAGCCGATCGTCGTCTCCGACACCTTCCACGACTCCGACGGCCAAAGCACCAACTTCTCGATGTACTGTGTCGGCGACCGCGGGCAGTACACCGAAGTCGGATTCCTGCGACCGTGGCTGGCGCTGTGGGTGCTGCACAGTGCGATCGTGATCGCCTTGGTGATCATGGGCGGGCTGTGGCGGAAGCGCCCGCGAGCCGGCGAACCGGAGCGACTTGCCGAATCTAGGGAACTCTAGGTATTTGCTGGGCCGCCTGATTTGTCGACGCGATCCGGCATGGCTGATCACCGACGGGGCTACCGTAGGAGTACCACCATTGATCTCTCTCAGGAGGCTCGTCCGATGACGAGGAAAGTAGCCGACTGCCGCAAGTTCCCCAGCGAAACGAACTGCACACTCACCATCTCCGGCGAAGAGGATGAAGTCGTACAGGCCGCCAGCGAGCACGCCGTCTCGGTGCACAAGCACGAAGACGGGCCAGAGCTGCGGGAGCAAGTCCGACAATCATTGGAAGACGAGAAAGTCCCAACCTGACGCGGGGGTCAAACCACCCATTAACGTCACAGTGACGTTTTGCGGAAGGGTTCCCGTTTGCCGTTAGACCGCCGGGGGAGCAGCCCACCGCGCCAAGGGGCACGTAGATACAAGATCAACGGGACATGGCAGTGGCGCTACTCGACGAATACCGCAACCATGTCCCGTTGATCTCAGGCAAGCTCACTCACGTGCGAGCAAGCTGTCATCTCGTGCGGCCGTTACCGGTGCGGCGACCACCGCGACCGGCTCAGCTGCCTTGTCTTGGAAGCCGGGCAGATGACGATTCGCCAGCGGGATGAAGAGCTGAATCAGCGGACCGATGCCGAACGCGTAGACCAGCGTCCCGATCCCGACGCTGCCGCCGAGCACCCAGCCGATCGCCAGCACCGTCACCTCGATCGACGTCCTTATCACCCACACCGAAACGCCCGTCCGGCGCACCAGGCCAGTCATCAGTCCATCACGCGGACCCGGACCCATCCCGGCGCCGATGTAGAGCACCGTGGCGATCGCATTGAGCAGCACGGCCGCACCCATCGCGCCGATCCGCGCCGCCATCATGTCCCACGCCGGCAACAACCACAGCCCGGCATCGACCGCCACCGCGATGACCACCACATTGCTCACCGTGCCCAGACCGGGCCGCTGCCGCAACGGAATCCACGCCAGCAGCACCGCGATCCCGGTCAGCGCCGTCACCGTGCCGAAGCTGAGCGGCACATGCCGCGCCACACCCTGATGGAACACGTCCCACGGATCCAACCCGAGCCCGGCCCGCACCATCACGGCCATCGAGAACCCGTAGAACCACAACCCGACATACAGCGCAACCAGCCGACGTATCAACACCCGCCCAGCATGGCCGACAACTGGCATCTGGAAACAGAGCCAGTCAACAACGCCTGGCCCTGCAACTGGTCCCGAAGGTGGACTCGACCCTGAGATTCACACCGCCGAAATCAGCCCACCGCCATTCCCGCGACCGATGCGACGCCGCCCGCGCCCGAACCACACTGGCAAGCAAGAAGCACCGGCCGACAACGAGGGTAAGGATCATCATGGGCATCTTCCGCAAAACGACCAAGCGTGATGAGCAACCCGCCGGCTCGACCGACAAGAACGCCGCGGACGCAAAGAAAAATCGGAAGCTCCGCCGCAGACTCCTCGGCGGCTACTACGGAAACGGCGGAATGTAGCCAGAGCGGCTGCCACCCAACACAATTGGGTGTCCACCGCCCTACGTTCAAAACGTCACTGTGACGTTTTGAACGTAGGGCCGGTGGACCTAGGGGAGAAGCTCCGAAACCTCAATCTGGAACCCGCTCAAGACTTTCCACTCAAATCAGGCTCCGGCAGGAATATTTACATCGGAGATAATCCGGCCAAGGGGAGATCGACAACCAACAGCGCCGTGCAAACACCAGCACTCCATGAACCCCACGAGGCGGCGGCTCGAGAGAGCCGAGGGGTCACCACGCAACGCCACAAACACCGACGTAATCGCCCGATACCGACCCGATTCTCCACGCCCGTTTCTACGCCGATAATCAACATTATGTCAATCCAAGGAGATCTAGGGATCTCCACCGGCCGCCCCCCCGACCCCCGGCGTATCCGTCTGCGTCAGACTAGATCCCCCTCAGCCGGGTGGCACGGGCGAACGTTGATCGACGGTCGTAATTGCTTGACCAGGATGCGGAACGGCGGCCTCAGAACTGTCGATACATCACGTGCAGACCCACGCGACCCAACTCCGGATGCTCGAATGCCCCAGGGACAGTACCGATTACCGAGAATCCCAGGCGGCGATACAGTTCGACAGCCGTGCTGTTACTTTCCGCTACCGCATTGAACTGCATCCCGGCGAACCCTCGATGCTCCGCCCAGTCCAGTGCGTAGGTGCACAGCTTCGTCCCGACGCCGTTTCCCCGCGCGTCGACGGCGACCATGAAGCTCGCCGTCGCCACATGTGCTCCGGGCCCGGCCCGATTGGGACCCATCTTCGCGGTCCCGAGCACCCGTTCGCCTTCGACGGCAACCACCGTGACCCCGGGCGGCCGCTCGACCCATATACCTCGCGCCTCCCCCTCACTCATATCCGGGTCGTAGGTGAAGGTCTCCTGCCCGCGCACCACCTCGTGGATGATCGTCCACATCTGCGGCCAGTCGGACTCCTCGGCCTGCCGAATCTCCATGGTGCGCACCATAGGCGGCGTCGCCCACGGTTATCCAGCGAAATACCGGCCGATCACAGCCAGTTGCCGATCCGGACCTCGTGCGGATCCGGTGCACCCGTTCCGGTTTCGACCAGCTGCTTCAGGCTCAGCAGATAGGTCGCCCATTTGGTGCTGCAATGGTGCATGAACTCGCCGGCCTCCGGCCAGCCCTGGTGTTTGAACAGGATGATCGTGTAGCCGTCCTCGCGCTTCAGGTCCCAGACGACTTGGGTGCCGATCCATTCCTCGGGGCCGCCGATGACCTCCCACAGCACCCGTTTGCCGGGCTGCAAGTCGACCACCTTCATGTCGAATCCGCCTGCGGTGAAACGGAACTCGATGACTCCCCCGGCGCCGGCGTCACCCTTGGTGTCGCTGGCCTACCAGCCGGCCAGCTTGTCGACCGAGGTGAGCGCCGCGTACACGTCGTCGGTGGACTGCGATTTGACCCCGACGCGGTGCAGAATATCTACCATTTTCGATTCTCTTCCTACTGCTGTTTGCTGCGTTGAATGGCTTCGGCGATCCGCTTGATGCGCTGGAGCCTGGCGTCCCAGGTCGAGCCGACCGCGTTGAGTTGCGCTACCGCGCGGGCGAGTTGGACGTCGTCGACGCGGTAGCGCCGCTCCCGGCCCTCCGGCGATCCGTGTACCAGTCCGACCCGATCGAGGACGTTGAGATGGCGGGCCACGGCCTGCCGCGTGACGGGTAGCCGCTCGCTGAGGCTGGTCGCGGTGCCCTCACCGTCGGCCAGGAGCAGGTCGAGCATCCGACGCCGGGTCGGGTCGCCGATCGCGGACCACAGGTCGTCGTCGACGGCGCCGTTCATCGGCTGGCGACCAGGCGCACGGCGTACTCGCCCAGGCGCGGCAGATAGGCGTCCCAGCCGGAGACGTGGTCGTTGTACTGTTGCTCCAGAACGGCGATCTCCCAGCCCCTTTCGCGGAATCCGGTCTCGATCATCCGGACCGTGGTGCCGGCTCCGGAGGGGGCGAGTTCGAAGGTGACGAACAGTGAGTTGCCGACGGACGCGGCTTCGTCGGCCGGATGCGTCCAGCGAAAGGAGAACAGCCGGTGTGGCTCGGCCTCGACCACGGTGATCGGGACGACGTCTCGCTCGTCCCCGGTGCCGAAGGTGAGGGTGCCGCTGGCGCCGGCGACCGGTTCGAGGTCGGCGTCGTCGGGCCACCACTCCTTGAGGTGGGCAGGGCTACTGATCACCTCGTAGACCACCTCGGGGGTGGCTTCGACGTACATCGTGCGTTCGATCTGGCCGTGTTCCATGCTTGCTCCTCCGATTCGCAACAACTTGTTGCGCATGACGCTAACCGACCAATCCGATACACGCAACACTTTGTTGCACATCATGTCGGTGGCGCCTAGCGCAGATGTCCGACCGCGGAACTAGCGGTAGCAGGTAATTCGACGGCTACGGCCGTGATGATCGTTTATTCTCGGGAGGGGGCTCGGGAAGCCATTTTTGATCGGGTGGGCCACATGGAGATGGACCGGGTGGCGGCGACGCAGACTGCGTTGACGCGACTGGTTGTTGGATTCGACAGTGCTTGGGAGGACGCGGCTGAGCCACCGGACCTGGCCGCGCACCTGCCGGTCGAGGGCGGGCTGCGCCGCACCGCGCTGATCGAGTTGATCAAGGTAGACCTGCACCATCGCTGGCAGCAGACCCACCACGGCAAACGCCTCGCCGACTATCGCGCCCAATTCCCCGAACTCGACGCCGCCCCACTCCCGCCCGACCTCATCTACGAGGAAATCACCGCACGCACCCGCGGCGGCGACCCCGCCCTCGACCTCAGCGAGTACGAACAGGACTTCGCCGCGCAGATGGCCCAGCTGGCCACCCAGCTCGACACCGACATCCTCGCCGCCGAGAACTTCCGCACCACGCTGCTCTCGGACCCGACGGCCGTCAACGCACTCGACACCATCGCCGCCGGCGCCACCATCGACGACTTCGACCTGCTCATCGCACTCGGGCAAGGAGCGTTCGCGCGGGTGTTCCTCGCCCGGCAGCGCTCCATGCAACGCCTTGTGGCGGTGAAGATCTCGCGAGACCGCGGAAGCGAACCGCAGACACTGGCCCAGCTCGATCACGACCACATCGTGCGAGTCTTCGATCAGCGCCAGATCGAGGAGCAGCATCTCAAGCTGATGTACATGCAGTACGTCCCGGGAGGCACGCTGCTCGGCGTGCTGCGACTCGTACGCAGCACCCCCGTCGCGCGCCGGACCGGGCAGTTGCTGCTCGACGCGGTCGACGCCTCGGTCACCTCCGGCGGAGTGCTGACACCCCAACCATCCGCCACCCGAGCCGAGCTCGCGCGCCTGAGCTGGTCCGAGGCCGTCGCCTGGCTCGGCAGCCGGCTCGCCACCGCACTGGACTACGCGAACCGCGCCGGCGTGCTGCACCGCGACATCAAACCGGCCAACGTGCTGCTCACCGCGGACGGGCAACCCAAGCTCGCCGACTTCAATATCAGCTTCAGCACGCACATTCCGGGCGCGAGCCCGGTCGCCTACTTCGGCGGCTCACTGGCCTACATGTCCCCCGAACAGCTCGAAGCCTGCCACCCCAACATGGCCACGACCGCCGCCGACCTCGACACACGCAGCGATCTCTACGCGCTCGCGGTCGTCCTGTGGGAGTTACTCACCGGGCGGCTGCCCTTCAGCGACGAACTCGGCATCGGAGAGTCCGATACCTCGCTCACCAGAATGATCGAACTGCGCCGCCAACCGATCGACGAGCGCGTGCAGGCGAGCACCCCGGCGGACTGCCCGCAGATTCTGCGGCACGCGCTGCTGACCTGCCTGTCCCCCGACCGCGACGACCGATACGCCACCGGCGCCGACCTCGCCCAGCACCTCGAACTCACCCTGGACCGAACCGCCCGCGACCTCGTCGACCCGCCGAAACGCAGTCTGCGCGGACGACTCCGGATGCGGCCGATGCCGGTGGTGACCTTGTCCAGCGCGCTCGGGCAGATGCTCGGCGGGCTGTATCTCGCGGGACACAACACCAAACTGCTCGACCTCGAACTCGGGCCCGACGGACAGGCGCAGCTGACCAAGCTGGGGTTGATCGCCGCGGCCGTCGGATACCCGGTCGGCATCGCGATTCTGCTGTACTGGTGCCGGCTGGTGTTCCTCGTTCCACACGGACTGCGGCAGGGCAAGCAGTACAGCGAGGAGACGTTGACCAAAGCGCGGGCGGACACCCTCGCGTGTAGCGATCGCATCGCGGCGGTGGCGTTCACCGGATGGCTGCTGGCGTTGGTGGTGTTCCTGATCAAGCTCAACGACATCGCGGACCTGTCTGCGGGACTGTTGTTCAACCTGATCTCCTCGCACCTGGTCGCCGCCGCGGTCGCGGTGGTGTACACCTACTTCCCGGTGACGTTCTTCGTGCTTCGCTGGTACTACCCCGGATTGTTGGCCGCGGGGCGCAACTCCCCCGCCGAGTCGGCGCAGCTGCGTCGGCTGGCGCGGCGGAGCCGGATCTACCTCGGGATCGCCGCCTCGGTGCCGCTGTTCGGGGTGGCCGCGGGTGTGGCGTTCCTGAATCCCGATCAGCAGCAGACAGTAATCGCGTCGATCGTGGCGCTGTGTGTCTGCGGGTTGTTCGCGTTCCTCGGAGCGTTGCGGGTGTTCTATACGCTCGAATCCGATCTGCACGCGCTGGATCGCATCGTCAATCCGCACGCTCGGCCGTGACGGGACAGTCGTTGCGGCCGTTCCGGATTCAGGTGCCGGAGCAGGAACTCGAGGATTTACGGGCCCGGTTGCGGGCCACCAGGTGGGCTGAGCCGGAGACGGTCGAGGACTGGTCGCAGGGAGTGCCGCTGACGTATATGCGGGAACTCTGCGCGTACTGGGCGGACGAGTACGACTGGCGAGCGACCGAGGCACGGTTGAACGCACTGGGCAACCTACGGACCGAGATCGACGGGCTCGGAATCCACTTCCTGCATGTGCGATCGCCGGAACCCGATGCGCTGCCGCTCGTGCTCACGCACGGATGGCCGGGATCGATCATCGAGTTCGGCAAGGTGATCGGGCCGCTGACCGATCCCGCCGCGCATGGCGGCGATCCCGCCGACGCGTTCCATCTCGTGTGCCCGTCCCTGCCCGGTTACGGCTTCAGTGACCGGCCGAGCGAGCCCGGTTGGGGTATCGATCGGATCGCTGGGGCGTGGGCGGTGCTGATGCGGCGGCTCGGGTACGAGCGGTACGGCGCGGCCGGCAGCGATTGGGGTACCAGTGTGTCCACCCGGCTCGCTCAACTCGATCCGCGGCATGTGGTCGGGATCCACCTCGTGCCACCGCTCGCGCCGCCCGATCCGGACACCTTCGATGACCTCACCCAGCCGGAACGAGCGGCGCTGCGCACGCTCGACGAGGCGGGACGGTGGGAGTCCGGCTACTCCAGGATGCATGCCACGCGGCCGCAGACAGCCGGGTACGGGCTGGTCGACTCCCCTGTCGCGTTGTGCGCGTGGATCATCGAGAAGTTCCGGGCGTGGACCGACTGCGACGGGCATCCGGAGAACGCGCTCACCCGGGACGAGCTCCTCGACAATCTGATGCTCTACTGGCTGCCCGGTACGGGTGCGTCCGCCGCTCGGCTGTACTGGGAGAGCATCGAACAGGTCGATGAGTGGATCTCCGGAGCGGTGCGCGACACCGTGGATGTGCCGACCGGGTGCTCGGTGTTTCCGAAGGAGTTGCAGCGGCCGTCCAGGAGGTGGGCGGCGCGGCGGTTCACCGACATTCGGTACTGGAGTGAGCCGGAGCGAGGTGGGCACTTCGCGGCGTTCGAGCAGCCCGGGTTGTTCGTCGGGGATGTCCGGGCGTTCTTCCGGTTGGTGCGGTGAGGAGCTGGGCTCCGGGCGGGTATGCCGGGGTGCCTAGAACTGATCGGTGATCGTCTTCGGCTCGGCCGGCGAGTGATCCGCCAGCAGCTGGTCGAGCGCTATCGGTTATCCGCGCCGGTTCGGCTGGCCCCCTCCCCTCTACTGCTTGTTGTTTACCGTCGGCATCTTTGGTTGGTGACGGACCAATAGCGTTTTATATGCATATATACGCACGTCTAGGTACCACAATGTTCTATTGCAGTGTTCCTCAGTACCACGCCTCGTAAGTACTCGAAATCTCGATAAGCATCGCTTCGGCGGAGGCTCTACTGCTCCCACTCCCCGGCCAGACACCAACGCACCCTACACAATCCGTCCGGGCGGCTCCCCTACCCCGGCCGACCGTGTCCACCGCGTATGCGCCGCAGCCGATCCCGATCGCCACGGATTGCCTGTCCCCCAATTCGCCCGCCGCACATGATCACTGAACACGCATTCGCTGAACGATGCTGCGGTGAACTAACCTTCAACCGGTGCTAGGACATTCTCATGCGACCAGTGGCGCTTTGGCCTGGTCGGGGGCAGCAACGGCGCTGCCCGTCGCGATCTTGACCTACCCGACAATCCAAGGTGTATCAGGACATCTCGGCCCCGTCGACCTACTTCTCGGAACATTCCTCACGGCCGGTGCGGCATTGTTGCCGGACGCCGACCATCCGGAAGGAACGATCGCACATGTGCTCGGTCCGGTCTCGTACTACCTCTGCAAACTGATCTCCTGGATCTCCGGCGGCCACCGGCACGCCACCCACTCCTTCGCCTTCGTCGCCGCCGTCTCCTACGGCACGTGGGCGGGTGAGCACTGGATCGGCCGCTGGTTCACCCTCGGCCTGGTCTTCTTCCTCCTGGCGCTCGCGGTGCGGGCGCTGCACCTGTGCCCGCCGGGCGACGGGATCGAGGCGTGGGGCACCATCGTGGTCCTGGCCGTCGCCGGAACCTTCGCCATGGACCACTGGATCTCGGACAAGCCCGTCTGGTTGCCGTTCTCCGTCGGCCTCGGCGCACTCGTGCATTTGATCGGCGACTGCCTCACCGACCGCGGCTGCCGGCTGTTCTGGCCGTTCAAACTCCGCACCCGGGTGCCGATCATCGATCGGACGGGGAACAAGCTCGAAACCTGGATCCTGTCACCGCTGTTCGTGCTCGGCACCCTCGCGGTGCTGTGGTACTCGATCACGCATCAGCCGTAGGTTTCCGACGGCGGAGGCGGCTTGTGCGGCGCGGACCGGCGCCACGTTTGGCGGGCGGGCTCGCTGCGTCGGCGAGCCGCCTCCTGAGCCGTCTCCCCGCGTGGAGGACGGTGCCATCCTCTGCGTAGCACGCACGGCACCATCCTTCACCCGAAGATTGCAAGCGAACAGGACCTGGTCGGTGCTCGGTGAGCCACGGTATTGCTCCCCTGCTCTATGCAATCTTTGGTCGGGACGACAGTATTTCGGGAGATTCGGGTGGTGATGAATTGCATAATTAGATGCGCATATCTACGTAACACAATGTCTTTACTTCGGTTGTGGCTGACTGCCCCCCGGATTACCCCTGGCTGCTCGGACCAGACACGAGCCCTGGAACCACACATCAGAGCGCCGATCGGCAGCCCCTCCCCACCCCTACCCTTTCCACCAGTCCTCGCATCGCCGGTACTCCCCTGCCCCGTCGTTACCCCGAGACGTTCACCATCCCGGCGCTACGCTTGGTCGTGCCCACAACGACGATGAACCCGCGGCGCTGGACACCGCCGCCCGCTCCTCCGCGAGCACGCCAAACCCGAAGCACACCACCGCTTCCCACCCTCACCCGGCTCGAGCTGCCGGGCGTCGGCCCCGAGGATGTCGTGCTCGGACCGGATGGACGATTGGTCGCCGGGATCGCCGATGGATCGGTGCTGAGCATTGATCCATCCAACGGCGACGTCCGTCAACTCGCGCATACCGGCGGCCGCCCGCTGGGCCTGCATGCCGATCTGGACGGCGCCCTCTTGATCTGCGATTTCGAGCGCGGACTGTTGCAGCTGAGCCCGGACGGGACGCTGGAGGTGCTGGTCGACGAGGTCGACGGTGAGCGGCTTCCGTTCGCCAGCAACGTTGTTCGCGATGCCGACGGAACCATCTACTTCTCGTCGTCGTCGAGCCGTTACTCGCTGGCCGAGTACATGGGCGACATACTCGAGCATTCCGGCACCGGACGGCTGTTCCGGCGCGATCCGGCCGGCAATGTCGAAACGCTGCTCACCGGACTGGATTTCGCGAATGGGGTGGTGCTTGCCCCGGACCGCTCGTGCGTGGTCGTCGCCGAGACCGGCGGCTATCGGGTTTCGCGCTATTGGCTGTCGGGGCCGAAGGCAGGCACCCGCGACTACCTCATCGAGAACCTCCCCGGCTTTCCGGACAACATGAGCCTCGGCAGCGACGGTCTGGTCTGGATCACCCTGCCGACGTCACGAAACCCGTTGCTGGACCGGCTACTTCCGCTCCCCGGCATTCTGCGGCGCGTGGTGTGGGCGCTCCCCGAGTGGATGCGCCCGAAGCCGGCGCGGACGGTCTGGGTGCTGGGCGTGGACTTCGCGGGCAATGTGGTGCACGACCTGCAGACCGAGGGGACGAACTTTGCGATGGTCACCGGAGTGGTGGAGCACGACGGCATGCTGTACCTCGGCAGTCTCACCGAATCCGCCGTCGGAGTGACGAGAGTTCCCAAGCCCTCCTGAAATCGCCCGAATCCGAAGGCCGATGCGAGCATGCTCGATCCCCTGTCGTAGCGCGTCCAGCCGTCGTAGCGCGTCCAGCCGTCGTAGCGCGTCCAGCCGTCGTAGCGCGTCCAGCGGTCGTAGCGCGTCCAGCGGTCGTAGCGCGTCCAGCGGTCGTAGCGCGTCCAGCGGTCGTAGCGCGTCCAGCGGTCGTAGCGCGTCCAGCGGTCGTAGCGCGTCCAGCGGTCGTAGCGCGTCCAGCGGTCGTAG